>CAVQDK010000006.1:0-439637 GCA_963711195.1 uncultured Alphaproteobacteria bacterium | reverse complement strand
ATTACGTCGCGCGGCTCGAACCGACCCTCGCCGATATCCACAATAGTGACCTGCCGGTCTCCCGTATCGATGACAGCAGTTTCGGGCACGGTGACGACGGGCTCATCGCTGCCGGTCGCGATTTCGACTTCCGCATACATGTTGGCAAGAAGCCGCCCGTCCGGGTTCGGCAATTCGATGCGCAGCCGTGCCGTACGGGTTGACCCCTGAATCTCTGGGTAGATCAAGCCGACCTTGCCGATGAACACCTCGCCCGGAATACTCCGTATGGTAATGGATGCTTCGTCGCCCGGGCGGACGGAGGCGAGTTCGTACTCCGACACGTCAGCCATGACCCATACGGTCGACACGTCGGCGATCCGGAACAGAGCTTCTCCCGCCTTAGCCATCATCCCTTCTACCGCCATGCGTTCCAGCACCACGCCGCCCCGAGGGGCTTTCAGGGTCAGAGATCTCGTCACCTTCTTCGACTTGGCGATTTCGGCAATCTGCTCGTCGGAGACACCAAGGTTGGAAAGCCTTCGCGCGCTCCCTGCCGCAGCCCCGCTGCTGCCGCCCACGACGTCGGCGACGTAGAGCGCGCCGGCTGCATTGATGTCCGGCGAGTAGAAAACCCCGAGCGGTCGACCATACTCGATTGTCTCGCCTGTCGTGACGTCGGAGACCTCCTCCAGGAACGCATCGGTCCGTAGCGAGACGATGCTGACCAGTCGCTCGTCGAGGGTGACGGTCCCTGGAACCCTGACCGGTCGAACGATCGCGGTCTTCGTCGCGAGAGCGGTCTTCACGCCGGTGCGCTGCAACTTGCCTGCCGAGACGGTCACCGTGGAACCGTCCTCGGTCTCACCTTGGTAGACAGGGATGTAGTCCATCCCCATGGAGTCCTTCTTCGGCGCCGTCGACGTATCCGGGAGCCCCATCGGATTGCGGTAGTACAGGACCACCCGTTCGCCACTATTGCCATCGGTCGAGACCTCGGCGGCGGAAGACTCGTCCGGCAGGTCGAAGCTCACCTCCTCGTCGGCGCGAACCGGCAGAAAACCGCGCCCGTCTGCGGTTGCGGTGGGCTGCTTGGAGTAGGCCGCATCACCATCGGGATGCCGGTAGTAGAGGACGGCCGACGAAGCGTTCGGCTGCGCGGGCGTCACGTCCGATGTGATATTCAACGCACGTTTCGCAACTGCCGCGGCGTGCTGCACGATACCGGGCACCGGCAGCGCGCCTTGTCCCATCCGAAAACCGACGGCGCCAGCACCCGCTCCGGCAACCGCAAGCAACACGAGAACCCCGAGGCGGTTCATTCCACGGCCTTCAGGACGAGCCTGCTGGTGATCGTCCCGGCTTCGCCCTGAACCTTGGCAGCGACCGAAAAGCGCCAGCTGCCTGCCATCACCAGATCCGTCTTGAACTGGTAGATGCCGGGTTCGTCCGAGGGGATCGCCTCGACGGACGTGGTCATGGATTCCATCCCGTCGGGCTCCATGTCCATTCGCGTGGCGAAAACGACGGCATCCGGAACAGGCTTGGCTGTCCTCTTGTCGATCAGACGGACGGATACGACAGCGTCATAGGCTTGCTGCACTTCGGCGTGGATCAGCTGGAATTCATAGTCTTCCGGCTCAGCGTTGGCCGGCAACGTGAGCGCGACAGCAAGCAGCGTGCCGCAAAGGACTTGGGTCCGGGTCATAATGGGATTCCATATCTGGATAGCCACGCTGGCGCAGCATCGGCATGGCAAACGCCATGCTCACAGGCTCGCGGCAACCAGGTCGCCCGAGCAAAAGGTGCCCTAGAGCACCCGTCCCATCAGATGTTCGGCGGTCTCGGTGTTACGGTGCCGCTAAGCGAATGACCAACGCCGAACGGGCGACCGAGGTGGTGTTCCCGACCCGACCGTGCGGGAATCGAAATCAGTTTCGGGACGTCCCCCAAAAGTCCTGGCCACGCACAGACAGCCGCAAAAGGACAAACACCGGCGCAATCTTCCACGTCGGCCTGATCGGCCAAGCAACAGGCGATGTCGTCAGCGGAGGACGCACTGGCTGACGCGCTCACGCCTGTAATCATCGTCCCAACCGTCGGCAAGGCAGCCGACGGCGCAACCGTCAAAGCCAAGATGGCCAATGGCAGCAGCAGGCGGATGAGGAAGTGCCGGGATTTCATTTCCCCATGTTGGCACAGCCTGGGGGCGATGAAAACATCTTTCACCAGAACGTGTTGGCTGCCCTGTTCTACCGGCCATATGCTGCTTTGCCTCCCAGAAGTGTCCACGCAGTTTGCTAGACTTCTTCGCTTTGGTTTCTCAGCTGGGAGAGGCGCAGATGACCATGGAGGAATCAAGGTCACCTTTGCGGCCATCCGGAACACAGACGCGCGCGACGAGCGTTCATTTAAAGCAGGCACGGAACGGACTGCCAATCGGGGAGGTCTGTCGCAAGTCTGGGATTAGCCAAGCGACATTTTTCAACTGGTGAAAGAAGTTTGCAGGCCTCTTGCCGTCGGAGATTCGGCGGCTGAAGTCTTTGGAAGATAAGAATGCGCGTTTAAAGTAGATCGTCGTCGCCCTGTTGTTGGACAAGGAGATACTGCAGGACGTTCTCAAACGAAAGCTCTGAGGCCTGCCCTTAATAGGATGCTAGTCGATGGGATGCGGACGGATTGGCCGATGTCGATCCGCCTGGTTTGGGGGCGTGCGTGCGCGGTTATCCAGTTTGATCCCCGCACCTACCGCTACAAGTCTTGTCGAAGCCGGTACTCGGCATCGTCACCCGATCATCATCGACTACTACCACCCACACTGGCCCCACCACGCCTGATCCGAAGACAGCAGCAGAGCAGCAAGGCACGCCGCAAAACGAGCGAAGGCCCGACATGGTGCCGCGCCTTCGCATTCTACAGGCGTGAGCGTATGGCGCTCAGTTCATCTTGAGCAGTTCACCATAATCGCCGCGAATGGACAGCGTGATTGTAACGTCGTTCTTCATGCGGTTTCGCCAAAACCAGCCATGGTTTCCGGTGAATGCCGCTTTAAGCGTCCCCTCTTCACCGGGAACAGCGCGGCCCTTCTCGTAGCTAATGTTGTTTCCCGAACCATCGCCATGGAGGTCGAAGTTCACAACACCGCCTGCCGCCGCCCACAGGAATTCAACCTCGGCACCCTCCTCCATGGTCAACTTGTACTCGACACCCTCGCCAGGTTCGAGGGTGAAGGTGATTGTGTCCTTCCATCCTTCGGATGCAGTCTGGGCGTGAGCCGAACCGTTGAAGAGATTCCCGATCCCGTTCAAGAAGCCGTTGATCGATGGGCGGTCAGCATCAAGTTGTTCCTTCGCACGGTCAGCCTCGGCTTCCGCAGCCAATTGCTGCTTGATCTCTCCCATTTCGGTCAGGTTCAGGAGTTTGCCTGTGCCTATGGGATCGGTGCCATACTCTGCTGGAAGAACGATCGCCACGAGAATGGCCACTGCCGCCAATACGGCGATGATGGTCGATTTTAAGAGCTGCCGGGATGACGGCAATTCGGCGCGGTTGGGTGTGTCTGTGTTGTACATTTTGAACCTCAGGTTGAGAGTGTTGTGAAGTAGCCGGTCAGGTGCATACCGACCAGAATGAAGCCGGCCGTCATCATGACGACGTTGGTCGTGTAGGCATGGCGCCAGAAACTGTCAGTGCGACGCCAATAGCTGATCGCGATCAGGATCGCTCCGAGTGCAAGCAACTGTCCGACCTCGACGCCAAGATTGAACGCGATCAGGTTTGTCAGGAGACCATCCTGCGCGATCTCGTATTCCTGCACCTTGGTGGCCAGTCCAAATCCGTGAAATAGCCCGAAAATCAGCGTGGCCGCCTTCGTATTCGGCTGAAACCCGAACCAGCGCTGGTAGGCTCCCATATTGTCGAGCGCCTTGTAGACGACCGACAGCCCGATGATCGCATCGATGAGGTACGAACTCATCGTGATGTTGAAGTAAACGCCGAGGATCATCGTCGTGGAGTGACCGATCGCGAAAAGGGTCACGTAGATGCCGATATGCTGCATCCGGTAGAGGAAGAAGATCACACCTAGAAGAAACAGGATGTGATCGTAGCCGGTGATCATGTGCTTCGCGCCCAAGTACATGAACGGGATGCAGTGAACGCCGGTGATTTCCTGAATATACCCCTTGTCACCCTCGGTGACAGCGTGGGCGTAGGCGGATTGCGCCATCAGGGCATAGACAAGTAGGGCGAGTATAAAGGGTATGACGAACCGTCTGGCATGCGCGCGCAGATCGGCTCGTTCCCTGTGGAACGTGCATTGCATGGATAATTCTCTCTTCGATATCGTTGTGACCGCCGCAGCGGTCGTTCATCAGACGGAGAGAGTTATCATCGGTGGGCGTTCGAGCCGCCGAGAGGGACCTGCCAACCGGATTCGTGAGCCAAACGGAACGTGAATTGGCCTCAAGCGTGACAAGTCCGCTCTGGTAAGTGCAACAAGCCCAGGAACTTCATGAGAGTGGTCTGCCGGGTTGTGCTGGTAGGCGTGATCGACCGGATCTGCGCTTTCCTTCGAAACGTCATGGGCGTGATCAAATTGACCATGCAACGAGCTTGCCAGATATTCCAATTCCGACGCCAAAGCACTCTGGTCGGAGGGCATATCCGCTCCGTGCAGCGTCACGTTTGCAAATGTGGATACACAGAGGATCACTGCCAACAGGAATCTGGAGAGCACTCGACGCGACAGGTTTTTGAAAACGATCAACATGGCAGGCTTCATCGTCTTGACGAATGTCGAAAATATGTCGCGCGTGTTTCACACGCAACAGTTAAGTTCTGATTGGTAAGTCACGTGAAAAGTGCGTTCCGCCAATCGGCTGGCCTTACTGCAGTAAACCCTATATGGGTATAGCAGGAAGCGGTTTGTCGACCATGCCCCTGGCTCTGATTTTGCAACTCCCGAGCCTCGAATGTGAAGCGGCATACCCTAGGAAAATGCTCAATCCGGCTCAAAGGAATGTGTGATGGATCAGGTTCAAACGCCCCTTGGAACGGTTTCACCAAAGCCAGTAATCGATCAGGTTATAAGACGCGATTTCCTGTTCCTTGCAACCGGTGCGGCGGCAGCCGTGGGCTCTGTCGGCATCGTGGCACCTATTGTTCTCTCGCTAGGGCCGAACGCAGCTGTGCGAGGAGCAGCGCAGCCGGTTCAAGTGGACCTTTCCAGCATCGGGGAAGGCGGGCAGATAATGGTGACATGGCGAGGTGCGCCGTATTTCATTCGCAAGCTAACAGCGTCCAACATAAAGGTGTTGGCAGACATTCAGGTGGATCGCCTTATCGACCCTGAAACCCTGTCTGTACGTCTCGCCCGTCCGTCAGATGACGGTGCAGCTAGGTCGACCCCTTACACGATCTGTTCGGCAATCTGTACGCATCTTGGTTGCATTCCTGCTGAAGTCGATCAGGCGGACGGGCGTGGGTGGGTTTGCCCCTGCCACGGCTCTGTGTTCGACATGGCAGGGAGGGTTCTGAAGGGTCCTGCTCCGATCAACCTTCCGCTTCCACCGTACCGCTTCGCTTCTGAAACCGTGGTCGTTCTGGGCGAACAGGACGCGTGAGATATTCTTCCGCTACCGAAGGCTTGGACGGTAGCGTTCTCGGGATCCAGGCGACCCTTGGCTGCACTGTACGTATGCCGTCTATCCCTAATGTTTCTGCGGGTTGGGCGATATCTGGAACGGGGTGGTTTAGATGAAAACGGATACTACCGAACCTCTGCTACGGAATCGGTCTCTTTGGTCGGTCCCCGAAGCGGTCGTCGGCTTCCTGTCCTTCGTCCTGCACTTCGTATGGGAGTTTCTGCAGGTTCCAACATACGCAGGCATGGCAACGCTGGATCACTGGGAGGGTGTAAAGGTCTGTACATCGGCCACGGCTGGCGACGTCGGCTTCGCGCTGGTGGCTTTTTGGACCGTGTCTCTCCTATCGAAATCACGCCAATGGATGACAGCGCAGCTGACTTGGCAGGTTCTCCTCTTTCTCGGTGTTGGGATCGCGCTCACTGTCGGATTCGAGTTCTATTACACTCAGATCTCGAACCGCTGGGCCTACTCGGAGCTCATGCCACTCATTCCGCCTTTTGGGACCGGCCTGTCGCCCTTGATACAGTGGATAGTTGTTCCGCTTCTCGTCCTCTCACTCGGTCGACGCATTCTTCTCAGTTCAGCCGCAGGCTCCGCCCATACATAGCCGTCATCTCCCTGAAAGTCCCTTAGGAAGGAGTAAATGGAGAAGCGATCGGTTAGACGGTCCTAAAAACTCCTACGTCGCCTTGGTTTCAATCAATGTAGAAATAAAAGTACTTTGGGAATTTGGCCTCAAGACCATCGCAGCGACTGGAGACAATGAGCACACTGCTCGGCCAATCATAGAGAAATTCCATATCCATTCGACTTATATTGACGTTCCGTAATCAAGTGAGCTCTCATTGACGAGCTGCAAGCCACCGGAAAATTTTTGACTAACGTAAGCTGATCTACGGCAATAGGTCGCCATCGATAGGCACAAGAAACGAGGTAACTCAATTTAATATTGGCTACGTCAGATAACTGTCGACTAAAAAGGAAAACGACTATTTATCGTATGACTTTTGCATTCTTTCGAATTCGCATGAGGATCAACGCGTCTTCCCCATTTTCGTAATTAGAAATCCGTTTTCCTGTTCGATAGAATCCGCACCGTTCATACATTTTGAGTGCTGCAATATTAGAATTCCGGACAAGCAGCCTTACAAACGGTCGGCGCACTCGGCAAACACCCTCCGTGACAAGATCTGTGCCCAATCGATTTCCACCCTGTTCAGGAACGATCGCTATAAAGGCAATGCTTGTCCAGGGTCTAAAACGACGATCACGGAGCAGGAGGTAGCCGACCGGCTTTCCGCCGGCTTCCGCGATCAGCAGGTAGGGGTGCGATACATCCAACATCTGAATGATCTCGTCATCTGTCGGTAACGTTGGATCGTTGGCAAAAACTCTGCTTTGCAAACCAATGACAAATTTGAAATCCGCTGAGGTGCCGCTTCGAATATGGGAAGAGACCGGTTTGATTTGGTCCATTTCTGGCTCTCCATATTTTGTACACCGAGTATATTGTTGCTCTGACATTGTGTATAAAGTGTAACAATCTGCCATTGAACGGAGTCGGCACCGGGTGGAACAGCCAGAATTGAACTTCTAACGTGATGATTTGAAGCATCATCACTCATTGAGAGTGATCGTTGAAAAGCGCGTCGCCGTCCCGCGGTGCATAAAGCTCTTGAGGTCAAGGCTCTTGATATGCGACTCTGGTTGCAGATCTCGAAACGCTCGTGCCAATTGACGACATTTGCTGAAGAAGGTATTTAAAGGCCGCGCCGCAGAATGACGACAGTGGCAGTGACCGGCGTGAGTTGCTGGATGCCAGTTTACCATTGCGCGGGTGAAGTTTCACGAATTTTGTCAAAACCCGTCATGAGGAGCAAATTTTGTTTCGTCTTGACTGCGGGCGTACGCTGTTTCGTCGATATGAATTGGCGGTCCAGCCGGATTTTCCCGGGAGTCGGCCACTAAAAGCAGCATTCAACTTCACCGCCTTCGCCAATGAAGTAAGTGCACCATGAAATCCAATTACCAGCCGAACAGCATCAGCCTGATCGGTGCCATATCGATGGGCACCGGTGTGATGATCGGGGCAGGCATCTTCGCCCTGACGGGACAAATCGCCGAGCTGGCCGGGCCATGGTTTCCGCTCTCCTTCGTCGCTGGCGGTATTGTCACAGGGTTCAGCGCTTACACCTACGTGAAAATGTCGAACGCTTTCCCGTCCGCTGGCGGGATCGCAATGATCTTGCAAAAAGCCTATGGACCAGGGGCGGTCGCCGCAGCAGCATCCTTGTTGATGGTGCTGTCCATGGTGATCAACGAAAGCCTGGTGGCAAGGACCTTCGGCACTTACATTCTCAGGCCGTTCGATCTGGGCATGGACGGTGTGCTCGTACCCATGCTCGGCGTGGCGTTGATCATCTTCGCCTACCTCGTGAATGTCACTGGAAACCGGTCCGTCGGCCTCTTTTCCGTCGTCATGGCAGTTCTCAAGATTGGCGGTATCGCGATTTTCGGCGTTGCCGCGCTTGCAGTCGGCGGATTCGCTTTCGAGCCTACATCTGGAGGAGCGAACAATATTCCGTTTGCCGGTTTTACGGCCTCGGTCGCGCTGTCCATTCTGGCATTCAAGGGTTTTACCACCATCACCAACAGCGGAGCCGAAATCGTCGATCCGCATCGTAACGTTGGCCGAACGATCATCTTCTCCATTGCGATCTGTGTCGTGATCTATCTTCTCGTTTCTTTCGCAGTCAGTTCCACCCTCTCGATCGAAGAGATCGTTGCCGCCAAGGACTACTCTCTATCCGAAGCTGCAAAACCGGCCCTTGGCGTATACGGCTTCTACTTCACCATTGCGCTCGCGGTCATCGCTACCGCGTCCGGCCTGATTGCAAGTGTGTTTGCCGTCTCCCGCATGCTTGCGATGCTGACGGAAATGAAAATGATCCCTCACAGCCACTTCGGGATGTCAGGCCCGATCCGGGAACATACCCTGGTCTACACGGTGGTGATCGCTGCGGTTCTGACAGTGTCCTTCGATCTTAGCCGCATCGCGTCCTTGGGGGTATTCTTCTACCTGATGATGGACATCCTGATTCACTGGGGTGTGTACCGCCACCTGCGCCACCGGGTGGGCGCTAGAGGCTGGATACTGATCACCGCTATCTCGCTGGACGTGCTCGTGCTTGGAGTGTTCAGCATGATGAAGATGGAATCCGATCCTTTGATCGCGATCATCGCAGTGGTCACTATCGCCGCCGTGTTTGGCTATGAACGGGTGTTTCTATCGCGATGGACCGGTTAACCGGACATGCAACAACTGGTATCCGAAGCTCTGGTTGGCCAAGCTGGAAGGTGACCTGAGACCCGTTTTCTCCTCCAGTTTTGAGTAGGATCCGTCCCTGAACAGGAGACGGACGAATGAGACGATCACGGTTTGACGACGAGCAGATCATCGGGATGATCAAGGAGCAGGAGGCTGGTACGCCGACGGCTGAAGTTTGCCGCAAGCACGGCATCAGCACGGCCTCGTTTTACAAGTACAAGGCGAAGTTCGGCGGCATGGAAGTGTCGGACGCGCGCAAGCTGCGGGCGCTGGAGGACGAGAACGCTAAGCTCAAGAAGCTGCTCGCGGAGCAGATGCTGGACAACGCGATCCTGAAGGATGTCGCCTCGCGAAAGTGGTAACGCCCGCTGCCAAGCGGCAGGCTGTGGCTTGGGCGTGCCATGAGCACGGCGTGAGCCAGCGGCGGGCGTGTGACGTTCTGAACATCGACCGATCGACCGTGCGTTACGCCAGCGTGCGGCCTGACGACACCGCACTGCGTGATGCCATGAAGGCAGTCGCCGCGGAACGGCGCCGGTTTGGCTACCGCCGCATCCACGTAATGCTGGAGCGCCAAGGGATCTCAATGAACCAGAAGAAGCTCAGACGCCTGTACCGCGAGGAGAGGCTGCAGGTTCGCAAACGGGGTGGTCGCAAACGCGCTTTGGGCACCCGCAGACCTATGGGCGTTCCCAACCGGCCCGACGAGCGGTGGAGCCTCGACTTCGTGTCGGACGCTTTTACCGATGGCCGCCGGTTCCGGGTGTTGGCTGTTGTGGACGACTTTAGCAGGGAATGCCTGGCGCTTGTCGCCGACACATCCCTGTCCGGCCTGCGAATGACCCGGGAGCTCGACGCCATCATTGAGCGTCGCGGTCGGCCTCGCACGATTGTATCCGACAACGGCACAGAAATGACCAGTATGGCGGTGCTGAAGTGGTGTCAGGCCACCGGCGTCGAGTGGCACTACATCGCCTCCGGCAAGCCCATGCAGAACGGCTTCGTCGAAAGCTTCAACGGCAGCTTTCGGGATGAATGTCTCAACGAGACGCTATTTTCGTCCGTTTCACACGCCCGCCGGCACATCACCGAATGGAAGGAGGACTATAACCGCGAAAGACCGCACTCCTCGTTGGGCAACATCACGCCCATCGAGTTCGCTGCAAAGATGGCTCTGGAAAACAGGGCCGCGTAAAGGCAACAACCAACCGGCGGATCCTCATAATGGCTGGAGGGAAGTTGGGTCGCAGGTCAAGCGGTCTCCACGTGCGCTGAGGCATGAGCCACCCCGCGCCTGCCGGCAGATGAGGATCTTTTCCTCATCTCTCCAAACCTTGCGAACACGCTTCCGCACCATCGCTCACCCCACAAGTGTCCATTATCGCTAATGGACACTATGTCTGACCCTTGCCGATCCTAGCACCTCAGGCAGACCGGGCCGTTTTCAAAAGCGGTCCTTTATGCGACTGCACTTTCTCTAACTTCACCATTCAGCACGTGATAAAATCAAGGAATGTTGGAAAAAGCGGAAAATTGGGCGCGGTCGATAAAAGCTGATGTGGCTGCGCTCTACATTGCTGCAAAAGACCCTCGCACACCGTTATCAGCAAAACTGATTTCGCTTACGGTGGTTGCCTACGCCCTAAGCCCGATAGACCTGGTTCCTGATTTTATTCCGATCATCGGCTATGTCGATGACCTCATAATTGTTCCAGTCGGCATTATACTGGCAATCCGTTTGATACCTGCGCGCCTTATGTTGGAGTTTCGTTCGCTTGCCAGCGACCATGACCGCCTTCCGAATAATCAGACTGGCGCAATAGCCGTCATTTGCATTTGGCTGGTTGGAGCCATGGCAATCGGGTGGTGGGCTTACCATCGTTTAGGGTTAAAGCATTGCATACCAATCGCTTTTGCGACGTAGATCCGAATTCGACAGAATCGGTCGGCTATGGGTCGCATAAGTTCGTTGCGAAACTCGAACCAAAGTTAACTCGGGATCTAAGCAGCCGAACTTTTGAATAGCAATTTCATCATGCCCATTGGCATTTGCGGCCCTTTGCAGACGGTCGTGCGGTACCGGTCAATCTCCGGAAGCGGACGTTCGAGACCGAAATTTTCAGATAAGAATTTTCTTGAAAATTGGAAGAGAAAGCGCGTCTCAGGTCAGCGCTGACGTACCTACAGGTTCCGAAGTTTGCGGGAAGTGAAAAGGTGACGTGATCGATCGATCCGAATTGCGGGACACTCCGGGAAGTCCAGCGGCATAACGAGACCGCTCCATTGGTAGGAACCGGCAATGCGGAAATCATCTTGGCCAGCGGCCTTCGTGTCGCACATGAAGGCCGTACATATGAATGCAAGCGATTAGACCGGCCCCTCGAAATATTCTTGTAAATAGGGGCCGTCCACATATGGACTTCGTGCCCACCGGAAGCATTGGTGTGGTCACCGGGTTCAGTCCGCCGTTAGTCTCCTCGCCCGATGATCGGGCTTTCCTCGGTACGGAGGCGGAATTGTCCGCCTTCCGAACCAGAGCGAGGAAACAGCCATGACAACAGTGACCAAGACCAGGGAAGCAGCGGCGCCTGCAACCACATCACCCAAGCCTACAAAGAAGGCTCAGCTGATCGCACTGCTTGAATGCAAGAGCGGCGCGACGATTGCGGCGGCGAGTGAAACGTTCGGCTGGCAGCACCATACAACACGGGCGGCGCTGACCGGACTGAGGAAAGCCGGATTCGAGATCGAGAGCAGCAAGCCGGATGGCGGCGGTGCGGGAACGTATCGGATCTTGAAGTCATCAGCGGAAGCGGCATGAGCCAGAGAGCTCGGTGGTCATCATGACCATGCAAGAGCCATGTAAACCGTTTGATGGCGCGGACCGCCGATCGGCCAGACTTACCGCCACCAGCATGTCAGAACTCGAAGGTTTGGACAGACCCGCGCTGATCGAGCGATGGAAGGAGCTGATCGGGTCACCACCACCGCCCCACGCATCGGTGACATTGCTACGCACCGCAATTGCCTATGAGATGCAGACGAAGGCGATCGGAACTATACCGAAACGCATTGAACGCGTTCTGGCAGCTGCACTGAGATCAGTCGGTAAAGCTGATATGCCCGGGAAATTACAGTTCAGTCCGACGAGTGCCGCAGACCCCGCCGTCCCCGCGAGCAACTTGGCGGCGAATGATGATTACGTTGAACTTCCGACGCAGTCAGCTGCCTCAGCAACCATATCAGCGTCAGGGCTGTCACCACCAGCCCAGCAAAAGCCAGTATCGGCGATCACTGCCAAGCTCGCCCCCGGTACGCAGCTGGTGCGCGAGTGGAACGGACGAACATGGCAGGTCGAAGTCGTGAAGGGCGGGTTTGTCTGTAAGGGCAAACGATATCGATCTCTGTCTGCCATCGCTAAAATGATAACCGACGCTCACTGGTCAGGACCACGCTTCTTCGGATTGCGATCATGATGGAGAAGGGGAGACAATGAATAGTGGAAAAACATGCGTAACGACTGGCAGACCCAACAAGGTTCGCTGCGCCATATATACCCGTAAGTCGTCGGAGGAGGGGCTCGAACAGGAGTTCAACTCTCTCGATGCACAGCGGGAAGCCTGTGAAGCCTACATCGCCAGCCAAAAGCACGAAGGCTGGGTGCTGCTCAACGACCACTATGATGACGGCGGCTTGTCCGGCGGCAACATGGACCGACCAGCGTTGTTGGAACTGCTTCAAGCCGTCGATGACGGGCTCGTTGACCAGATTGTCGTCTATAAAGTGGATCGCCTCACCCGATCGCTGCCGGACTTCAGCCGACTGATTGAGCGACTAGATAAGGCGCAAGCTTCATTTGTCTCCGTCACTCAGTCGTTCAACACGGCTACAAGTATGGGGCGACTGACCCTCAATGTGCTGTTGTCATTCGCCCAGTTCGAGAGGGAAGTTACGGCAGAGCGCATTCGAGACAAGATCGCGGCATCAAAGAAGAAGGGCATGTGGATGGGGGGACGTATCCCCATCGGCTATGATGTGAAGGACAAGCACTTGCTCGTAAGGGGCGACGAGGCGACCATCGTTCGCCAGATCTACGACCTCTATCTCATCCACGGCACGGTCCGAGAAACCAAGGCAGCAGTCGACAGTATGGGCTTTCGATCACGAGAATGGACCACAAAGGCTGGACAAGAGCGGGGCGGGCTGCCCTTCACGCGGGGCCATCTCTACAGGATTCTTACCAACCCAATTTATGTCGGCATGGTCCACCATAAGAGCGCGACCTATGACGGTCAGCACGATGGCATTGTAGATGCGGATATCTGGCAGACGGTGCAAGACCGTCTGCGGACCTGTGTGAAAAGGCAGTTCGAACCGAACAAGGATGCCACGGAAGCCGTTGGGCCCGCAGCGTCGTCAGGTGGCGGCGTTGGTGCGGACACCGCAAAAACTGATGATGACGGCGCCGGTATGACCGAACTGTCCGGTAGAGAGATGACTCTTAAGTGGAATGGTATCGAAGCAGTTGATGCGGGTCACACTGGCTATATCGCACTTCCAACTGGACCGGCCCCGTCACCGGCCCGTCAGAAACGCACCTATCGCACTGACGCATCTCCTTTGGTCGGCAAGCTGTTCGACGAGGCAGGTGATCGCCTCACCCCAAGCCATGCCAACAAGAAGGGCAGGCGATACCGCTACTACATCTCCAACCGGCTGATCGCCCGTAGCGGCGAACGAGAAGATAGCACTGGTGGCAAGGGCGACGAAACGGGCAGGGGCTACAGCAAGCACCACGGAACTGCTCCGATTGGTGGATGGAGATTGCCCGCACCAGCACTGGAACGCGCGGTTGCCGGCGCGATCACACATTGGCTGCAAGGCGAGACGCTATCAACCCGACTAATCGAGGATGGATCTGCGGATGAGCAGATGTCGGTTCTGCGGAAGATTGCTGCCTTTATGGAGACTGTATCGAAGAGCGACATTCCGATCGACGAGCTTGCCCCGCTGATTCATCGCATCGAGCTGGAGCCAGGCATTCTGACGATCCGGATTGAAGCGGCAGGGATTGCGAAGGTTTGCTTTATCGACCTCGACCGCATCTCGCCCGAGGCGCTCACCATCACTGCGTCCTTCGAGCAGCGCAAACGTGGCGTGGAAACCAGGCTCGTGCTGGGCCATACCCCGCTTCAACAGGATGCTGTGCTGATCCGAAATGTTGCGGTTGCACACTCTTTATATAGGAAGCTGAAACAAGGCGCCTCATTTGCCAGTCTCGCGAGACAGAATCAAACCTCGATTCCGCAGGTTCACCGGCTGATGTCTTTTGCATTCCTGTCGCCCAAAATTGTTGAGGCGATCTGTGCTGGTCAGCAACCTGCGGACATGTCCACGCAGAAATTGCGGGAGGTGAAGATTCCTTCCGGCTGGAACGAGCAGCACCTTTTGTTTGGTTTGACTTAAAAAACCCTAGACAACTAACGAGCCTGAAGAACCAGCGGTAATGAAGTAACGGCACCGGGCCCAACGGTTGGCTCCGGCACGATCCTTGCGCTCTCTCTTGAAGCACTCGGTTCGCAGACGATCCCGTCAAGACATCGAACCCATCGGAAATCGTCGCAGGAGCTGCAAACTTCCCAAACCAGCCTCCCCCGCCTAACCGCCCCTAGGCAAACTCTGCCTGTCGAAACAGGCGATTTTAGACTGGCGCGCCAAATCAGCGACAACGCGAGACGGAACAGAGACGGCTTGAATTGGGCCTCGCGTAAGCCGCGGACATGTCGATAGAAAAGCCATAAAACGAGAAATCATAACAATATCAAGGATTTATGGCGGACAGGAAGGGATTCGAACCCTCGAGACCCTTTAGGGGCCTACTCCCTTAGCAGGGGAGCGCCTTCGACCACTCGGCCACCTGTCCACCGCCGTGGTTACGGGAAAGGGGGCGGGCGATCAAGCAAGGCTGCACGGGTTTTCGCACCGTTCCCGGCGTTTGCAGCATTCGCAACCGTTAACTCCCGATTCTGCCCCGGTGCGCGCCACGAGTCGCGCCGTTAAGGCGAAAACACCCCTTTGACGGGTCGAATTAACGTCTCGTTCATATCCTGGAGGGGTGCGATGCCGGAAAACGTGTTGTTTGTGCAACAGCGATTTTGCGAAAGCCCCGGGGAGGGCCGATAAGCCCTTTCGGCGGATTGCGTTCCCCGTGGCCCCGCGTAGGTTGCGCTCAGGGACAGGGCACCGAGTGTCTGACCTGACACACCGGGGCAACCGCCCTCCTTTCGAATGGTTCTACACTGGAGATAAAACCATGAAACTCAAAACCCTTCTTCTGGGCTCCGCCGCTGCGATGATCGCAGTGACCGGCGCTCGCGCTGCCGACGCAGTGATCGTCGAGCCAGAGCCCGTCGAATACGTCCGCGTTTGCGACCTCTACGGTTCCGGCTTTCACTACATCCCAGGCACCGAAACCTGCCTGAACTTCAACGGCTATGTGCGTATCGACTACACGTACAACGACTTCGACGCTGCTGGCGTTTCCGATAGTGACCAGTGGCAGTACCGCGCTCGTTTCAACATCGACGCCCGCAACGAAACCGATTTCGGCACGCTGCGCTCGCAGATCCGCTTCCAGGCTGACGGTAACGGCGGTTCCAACACGCTCGGTTTCGCTCAGTCCAACAACCCGATCACGGGTGCTGCAGTTGCTGGTTCCGTTGCTCAGGGTGATGCATTCGTCGGTGTTGACCGTGCATTGATCAGCCTCGGTGGCCTGCGCATGGGTTATTCCGACAGCTACACCACGACCGTTCACGGCTACGGCCTGCCGGTTGAGAAGTATGACGGTTACTACGGTTACGACCAGGCCATCTTCCTGGACTACACCTTCGCCGTCGCCGGCTTCTCGGTTACTGCTGGTGTTCAGGATTCCCGCGGCCCACAGGGTGATCTCTTCCTCGCAAACGGCACGCTCGTTCGCGGTGCAGGCGACTACATCGACGCTGAATTCTATGTCGGTGCTGCTTACTCCGGCGACCTGTTCGGTGCAGCCATCTCCTACCTCTACGAAGATGCTGCCGATAACGGCGTCCTCAAAGTGTCCGCCAACGTCAACCCGTTTGACGGCTTCACGGTCTCCGGTTTCTACCTGACCGACGATCTCGGCGACTCCAACCGTCCGACCCGCGGCCTCCAGGGCAACGGCGACTACTCCTGGGGTGTTGGTGCTTCTTACCAGTTCCTCGACACGATGGCGCTCCGCGCTGGTTACACCGATGCAGACTCGGCTGAAGCCTACGCAGTCGTCGGTCTGAACTGGACGCCGGTTTCCGGTCTGGCAGTTCGTCCCGAAGTGCAGCTTCGTGAAGACACGGGTCAGTCCTACTCCCTGCGTGTTTACCGCACGTTCTAATCGGCTAACCCCGATCTGAAACAGAGGGCCCGGTCGGCAACGACTGGGCCTTTTGCGTTTTGCGCCAACTTTCTCATCGTCCCCGTCCACGACTCCGCCTCGACGCCGCGCACGAGCCACGTTCCGACGAAAATCGGGCGGCGGTCTTTGCCGGTGGGTTCGTCTGGGTTACGGTTCGGGGGGCGGCGTCCGGTCGAAATGGATCAGTTCGCCTCCACGATGTGGTCAGTGATCTTGCGGAGAATGATCGATGGGCGCGATTGGCAGATGGATCTGGCCCGGCCTGTTCACCATTGCCATCCTTTCCTTCCTTGCGGTCTGGACCGCGGCGGACCGTATCGAGGCCGACATATCGTCCCGAACCATCGTTGCGCTGGAGGAAAACGGCCTTGCGTGGGCCGACCTGGCCATCGACGGCCGGGACGTGAGGCTGTCCGGCTCCGCGAGCACGGCTTCCAGTCGTGAAAGTGCCGCATCGACGGTGCTTCGAACCTACGGTGTCCGCATAGTGGATGACCGCACCGACCTGGTCGCCGAACAATCACCTTACACATTCAGCGCCGAGCGCGTTCCATCCCCCGACGGCGGCTCAATCACCTTTCGAGGCTTCGTGCCTGACGACCCATCACGCGAAGTCCTCGTCCAGCAGGCGAAAGAACGTTTCCCCGGTCTCACAGTAACCGACGAACTGGTCCTCGCGCGTGGTGCCCCGGAAAGCTACCGCACCAATGCGGAGTTCGCGCTTGAACGGCTGGCGGAACTGGCAAGGGGAACGGTCGCGTTCTCGGACACGGAACTTTCCATTCAAGGCACCGCTGCCGATGCCGACAGCTATGATACCGCCCGAGCGGCGCTCGCCGGAACTCTGCCGACAAACGCAAATGTCGTGTCCCAGAACATCGTCCCGCCGCTGGCCACCCCTTACGATTGGTCGGCGGAGAAGACGGACACAACGATCGTGCTGGAAGGAAGCGTGCCGAATGAAACGGTGCGGGCCGGCACACTCGCTGCGATCCGGGCATCGTCCCCCGATCTAGCCGTCACCGACAAGCGCCGCTCCGCGTCCGGCGAACCCGATACGTTCGACACGATGGCAACCCAGGCGATTTCCTTGCTTGCCGACATCTCGGAAGGAACGCTGACGGTATCGGACACGGATCTCACGATGACGGGACGGGCACGGGATAGAGCCGCTCTCGATCGACTCACGGCGATGGAGGGTGCAACCCCGCAGTCGGGGTTCACGTCGACGACGTTGGACATCGCGCCCATCGTTGCGACGCCCTACCAATGGTCCGTTTCCCGCAGCGACGATGGCATCGTGTTGGATGGTTTCGTCCCGTCCAAAACCGACGGGGTGCAAACTGCACAAGCCATCACCAGTCGCTTCGCCCGTGTGCCGTTGAACGACCAAACGCTCGTGGCCGACGGAGCGCCGTCCAATTTCCGTGCCTACCAGAGTTACGCGATCGATATGCTGGCCCACCTGTCCTCCGGTACGGTCCAACTCGTCGACGGTCTGTTGGACGTACAAGGGCTGGCCGCAAGCGTCGCAGCCTACGACGCTGCCATGCGCCAGCTTGCGGGCGGTAAGCCCGAAGGGCTGGTCGTCGAGCAGGCGTCGATCGTCCCGGCTCAGGTCTCGCCCTATGTCTGGTCGGCACGGCGGGACGGGGAGACCGTCAGCCTTACCGGTTTCACACAAACGCAGGAAAGCAGAGCAGCGGTTCTCGCAAAGACCCGCGCAGTCCTTCCGAACCAGACGGTCTCGGACGCAATGGACTTGGGCTCCGGAGCCGGAGAAACCTATTTGGCGGACATCGAAACCGGCCTGCGTCTTCTGGCCGATATGTCCGCCGGAACAGCCGAGCTTTCGGACGATACCCTCACCATCAGCGGTCTCGCCATGAATGCGGAGGCGTTCGAACGCATTGTGGACCGCGCCGAAGGCATGGATTCGCCCGTCGACGTGGCTGATGTCACCGCGCCGCCGGCTTCGCCCTATACGTGGTCGGCGTCCAGGGACGGTACCGCCATATCGTTGGATGGCTTCGTCGAAGCTCGCGCCGTTCGCGCGACCATCCGCACCGGGATCGAAAGCGCCGTTCCCGCCGCGCAGATCGACGACCGGACCCGGATCGCGACCGGAGCCCCCGATGGTCTGGACATGGCTCGCATCGCGGCGATCGAAGCACTTGGTAGTCTGAACACCGGAACGGTCGCGATCTCCGACCAAACGGTTTCGATAACGGGCGAGGCGGCCAGCAGCGAGGCGTATGCAGACCTTGCCCAGATACTGTCCGCAGGCCTTCCCGACCGCTACTCACTGGACGCCGAAAGGATCATGCCGCCTCGGATCGTGGGGGACTACGCGTTTTCGGTAGAAAGAACCGCCTCCGGCATCACCCTGAGCGGCCATATTCCGAACAAAGCAGCGCGTCGCGCAATCGTGCAAAGCGCCGCGGACTTGAATGCAGGACCGGTCTCCGATGAGCTGAAGTTCGCTGCCGGTGCGCCGGATGGGTTCGAAGCGGCGGTCTCATACGCCATCGCTGCGCTGCCAAACCTGAACGTGGGTTCGGTTGAGATCGCGGATGGGACGATCACCCTTGCCGGTGATGCCAGTTCGGTTACAGCCTTTGAGACCATGCAGCGCGGTCTGGAAGCAACAGGTCCTGCCGGCTTCACCATCGCAGGCCAGGACATTCGCCCCGCATCCATCTCCCCCTACACGTGGTCGATCGACAATTCCGGCGACACCGTCGTCCTGTCCGGTTTTCTGCCGGACGAAAGCTTGCGCGACCCGTTGCAGGAGAATGCCCATGCGTTGCTTGGCAAATCCATCGAGGATGACCAGCGGATTGCCGCTGGTGCCCCATCCGGGTTCGATCGGGCCACGCGCGCAGCGATCGTCGCTCTGGCAGGGCTAGACCGGTCCGAGGCTTCTCTGTCCGGAAAGTTCCTGACCGTTCGGGGCCATGCGTCGAGTGAGGCGCTCACCGGGGCGGTCGAGGAAAGTTTGAGGATCACACTTTCCGACAGCGACGTGGCTGTTCGAACCTTCATCTCGTTCCCGGAACCGGTATCTGAACCTGTGCCTGAACCTGTGCCTGAACCTGCGTCGATGTCCGAGCCTGCACCCGCAAGCGCCCCACCCGCCGAACCGATTCCCGTGCCCGACCCTCAGTCGGACGTAGTCGACAACACCGCCGCCGAGCCGGATGCGATCGTCAAGCCCGAGCAAACTACGGCGCCTGCCGTCGAACCGTCTAGCGACGCCACTGCCGAAGTTGAGCCGGTTGTCGAACCGAAGCCGGAACCAGCAATCGTGACGCCGCCGCCACGGACCGAAGCGACAACGGACGACGTCGTCCCACCATCCGTCGACGTACCGACCGGGCCCGCGAGCCGCGAACAATCGGCCGCCCAGAACCCCGAACTGCAACCGGACGATCCTGCAAACGCAGCAGGGATCGAACTCCCGCCCGCGCCGGGGGCTGCTGTTCAAACCGCCGACCGCCCCACGGACGAACCGGTCGTGCAGGAATCGGCAGAGGACGCTATTGAAATCGAGCCAAAACCTGCGCCCGTGCCCGCGCCCGACCAATCTCAACCAGAGCCTCCCGTCGTCTTCGCGCCTACAAGACCTGCCGAGCCTCTGCCAGTCGCACCGGAACCGGTGGAAGACGTGCAGGCCACGGCGCTGCAACCCTCGCCAGAATCCGAACAGGATGCAGCGGTCGCAGCGCTTGAACCCCCACAGGTTCCAGAAGCGCCAGAACCTGCCTGCCCGACGGATTTCTCTAGTCTGCTGGACGGTCGTGCGGTCCAGTTCGCCACGGCCCGCGCCGTCATCAAGGAGGAATCGTTACCCATGCTCGACCGCATCGCGCAGGATATTGCCCAGTGTGGAACCGTGCGTATCGAAGTTGCGGGACATACGGATTCGCGTGGGACCGAGGCCTACAATCAAGCGCTGTCGGAGGCCCGTGCGCAGGCTGTCGTAACCTATCTGACGAAACGGGGAGGCACGAATAGCCAATTAGCTGCCAAAGGCTACGGCGAAACTCGTCCGGTGGCGTCCAATGACCGCCCGGAAAGCCGCGCCTTGAACCGCCGCATCGAATTTACGTTGTTGCCATGAACGAAAAAATCGACCGTAAGGGATGAACCCATGATCTATCTGATCGAACAATATGTCTGGTTCCTTGTGGCCGCGTTCGTCGTAGGCCTCGCGGTCGGCTGGATGACATGCGGCAAACCGGCCACTCGGTAGTCCTGTCCGCCCCGCCTTTTCGATCTAATCTCGTGAGGAACAGCCCATGTTCGCCCTGATCGTGCAGACCGTCCTGCTCATCACAACCGCATTCATCATCGGCTGCGTTGTCGGTTGTCTGGCACGGAGACTGTTCTCGCCGGGAGTTGTGGAGGACGCCCCAAAACCACAGGCGAAGGTTGCGGCAGCGCCGGTCGGCAAACCGGATCCATCTCCCATCAGGGATGGGATTGCACCACCAGTCGTGCCACCGGTGGGAATGGCGGCTCGTGCGGGCGCGCGGGATAATCTCAAACGCATCAAGGGTATCGGTCCTCAAAACGAAGCCCGTCTCAACGAGATCGGCATTCTCACGTTCGGGCAGATCGCTGCCTGGACTAGCGAAGACGAGCGCAAGATCGGCGAACTCTTGTCTTTTCCAGGTCGTATCGAGCGGGAGAACTGGGTCGCGCAGGCGAAGCAGCTCGAAACTGGCGCTTCGACAGATTTCTCCAAGCGGGTCGATTCCGGTTCGGTAACCACCAGCGTAGGCACTGCGGCTGAAAGCGGGTTGGGGGCAAAGCCCGATGCGCTGTTGCTGGAGAGCCCCCGCGAGGGCCAGGCCGACGCCTTGTCGCGAATTGGCGGTGTGGGGAACGTCATCGAGACAAAGATGGCCCGGCTCGGCATCTTTCATTTTGATCAGATTGCCGCCATGAGCAGCGATGAACTGCGATGGCTCGATACGGCTCTCGGTTTTCCCGGGCGTGCGGAACGGGAGAATTGGCAAGGTGAAGCGCGCGAGTTCGCTGCCGGTGGCACCCCGCAAGCCGACGGGAAATCCGGCCGCGGAGATATTCTGTCCACCCGGAAGCTGTGATGATAACGGCGACGCCACTGCGAGGCAGGTACGGGTCCGCAATTCGGCTGCTCGGACCCACCAATAACCGTTCTGACGTCTGATGCACGTTCTGCTGATCGCAAACGAGCTGAGTTATTTCCAGGCCCATCGGCGCGACCTGATGGACGACCTGCTGTCGCGGGGTGTGCGGGTGTCGGTCGCGACGGGCGGTTCCATTCCCGGAGCAGTGCCCGACCGGCCGGTAGACTGGCCGGAAGGCGTCGGCTTTCATCCGTTTCGGATCGACCGCCACAGGCTGAACGTCCCGCTCGATATCGGTATCTTACGCCACATCCGCCGTCTTTGTCGCCGCATACGGCCGGACGTCGTCCACGCGATAACGATCAAGCCCGTGCTCTTCACCGCGCTCGCACTGTCGGCATTCGCCCCTGCGCCCCCACCGGCGCTCGTGCTGACGTTGCCAGGCCTCGGCAAGGTTTTCGAGCCGACGCGGTCTATGACCAAACGGCTGCGACGATGGCTGGTGACACGCGCATTGCGCCTGGCCGCAAGGCGGACCGGTGCTGTGATGACGACCGAGAACCCGCAGGACCGCGACCGGCTCGTCACACTCGGAATCGTACCGGAAGCCCGCGCCCGCGCGATCGCCGGAACCGGGCTGGATTTCGACCTGTTCAACGCGCAAGGAAGGATGTCGAACGCCGGTGCGGTTCGCATCCTGATGGCCTCGCGCCTCATCGAGACCAAGGGAGTAGGCCTTTACCTGGAAACCGCCAGACGCCTCGGCGCGGACAGGACAGCCGTCCAGTTCGACCTTGCCGGCCCCATCGACCCGTCCGACAAGGACGCCATCGATGCGAATGCGGTGCATAGTGCAACTGCGCAAGGACATGTATCCTATCTCGGGTCCATTGCCCCGCAGGACATGGCGCGAACGCTGAGGCAGTACGACATCGTCTGCCTTCCGACCTTGTTGCAAGAAGGGTTTCCCCGCGCGCTGCTGGAAGCGGTCGCCTGCGGATGTGTGCCGGTCGCCAGCGATCAGGCAGCGATCCGCCAACTCGTGAAGGACGGGGAAACCGGCCTGCTACTCGATCCCGTCACTGTCGAAATGCTTGAAAACGCGCTTCAAAAGCCTCATCCGCGATGGGGAATTGAGAGCGCGCTTGAAAGCCAACGCCATGGCCCATCTGCATACCCTGCCGGTCGGGCGCACTGAGGTGTGCGATGCGTTTTGCGCTGCCTACCGGGCGGCACGGGCAGAGATCGGGTCACGGCCATGAACCATCACCTCGTCCATCGCATCGGGCGCGACACGATGATGATCGCCTTGCTGATACTGTATCCCGTCATTCAGGTGGCTGCCACGCGGTCCCTGCCGATCGCGATCGCCATCTGCCTGTCCATCGTGCTGGTCGTTACCGTCCTTGGTGAAACCAGCCAGTGGCGCAACGTCGTGGACCTGCGCTCCTATTCCCGACCTGCGCAGGTCTGCGCTGCATTCGTGTTGGCTATGAGCGCTGTTCATAGCCCTATCCTGGTTCTGGACGCCTGAACCTGCGGCAGCACCACGGGAGGCAGCCATGATGCTGTCCCTGGTGGTCGTCCCTCCGATCCTTATCTACGCGCTACGGCGCACCATCGTCCTGGACGCTCCCGTGGCCGCGACCATAGGCATCGTGCTGGGGGCCACAGTT
The DNA here is from genome assembly GCA_963711195.1 of uncultured Alphaproteobacteria bacterium. Classification (GTDB taxonomy): domain Bacteria; phylum Pseudomonadota; class Alphaproteobacteria; order Rhizobiales; family Rhizobiaceae; genus Pseudahrensia. The sequence goes on along the minus strand of CAVQDK010000006.1, from coordinate 416,454 downwards.
CTTTCGACCGAAATGCTGGGAGCGACGACGCTTCTCAATACCCTGTCCGACAGAGCGGAACTATACGATCTGAACCGCTCGACAAGTTGGCTGGCCATGTGCATCGGGCCGATTGTCCTGTTCGGCCTGCGCAGGCAGGTACACTGGGGCTGGACCGCAATCGCCGTTGCCACATGCTTGTTTGCGTTGGCGATCAGTCAGGGCCAGTCCGCCCAACTCGCGTGCCTGGCGGGCAGTCTTGCGGCCGCGATGGTGTTTTGGAGCCGACGCCTCGCGGTTCCAATTTTCGCGTCGTGCGTGGTCACGTTGTTTGCAGCGCCATTGGTGTTGGGTCTGTTACCTGCCGTTCCGGACGTGTCGAAGGAAGGCCTGACCGGGGCGGCCCACGTGCACCACCGGCTGGTGATCTGGTCCGCCTATACAGGGATCCTCGATACAGTACCGTGGTATGGGTTGGGGGCGAATGCCGACGAGATTCTCGGAATGAAGTGGTCTGCGGTAAGTGAAGCCATGCAGCGTGGGGGATACGAACCGTTCGTACGCTCTCCCCACACTCTGCTGCTCGAATGGCGGGTGAATTTTTCGTTCGCCGGCCTCGCCCTTCTCGCCGGTATCATGGTGTCGGCAGGCGTCGCGTTCGCCGAACTGGAGCCTGCGCAAACCGCAGCGTTCACCTATGTGTCCGTTGCGGCCTTCACGGCTGCATGCACCGCGACCGAATTCTTTCAAGGTTGGTGGATTGCCACGATCATCGTCGGCCTGACATTGGCGGCGCTCGTCGGCAAACCTGCGCTCAAACCGGGCTACGAGCCTCGAACGCACGCTGCGGTTGCAGGAGCGGAGAACCGAGCCTAGAGTGACGGGATGACGATGATGCACGCTCATGAAACAGGCCTGACGTTTGTCCTTTCGCTCCTTATGGGCGACCGTCGGTTCGCGCGCATCTAGGAGGCGCCGGCGGTCGATAGAGCTACGCTCCAGCCTCCCGCGATCCGTCATTCCTCACTTTCCAGCCGGGCGCAGCCCGAGCCGTTTCAAGGAGCCGCTCCCATGTTGATGGAAGCCAGCCAGAAATATACCGCCTATCCGCAGGTCGATCTGCCCGACCGCACCTGGCCTTCCGCCAGGATCGAAACCGCACCGCACTGGTGCTCCGTCGACCTGCGCGATGGCAACCAGGCGCTGATCGACCCAATGGGCCACGAGCGCAAGGCGCGCATGTTCGCTTTGCTGCTCGACATGCAGTTTCGCGAGATCGAGATCGGGTTTCCCTCCGCCAGTCAAACGGATTTCGACTTCGCCCGCTGGTGCGTGGAGCAGGGCAATGTGCCCGATGCCGTCGATCTGCAGGTGCTGGTGCAGTGCCGCAAGGAACTGATCGAGCGCACATTCGAGGCGTTGGACGGCGCGAAGACGCCGATCGTTCATTTCTACAATTCCACCAGCGAATTGCAGCGTCGTGTCGTGTTCCGGCAGGACCGGGCCGGCATCCGACAGATCGCGGTGGACGCAGCCAAACTCATCATGGATATGGCGGCCGCAACCCCGGGGGGGCAGGAGGCATTCCGCTACCAGTATTCGCCGGAGAGTTTCACCGGCACGGAACTGGACTTTGCGCTGGAAATATCGAACGCCGTCATCGCGGAGGTCGCGCCAACCCCCGAACGCCCCATAATTCTCAACCTGCCGTCCACCGTGGAGATGTCGACGCCGAACATCTACGCGGACCAGATCGAATGGATGTGCCGCAACATCGACCGGCGAGACAGCGTCATTGTCTCGCTTCATCCCCACAACGACCGGGGCACCGGCATTGCAGCGACGGAATTGGGCCTCATGGCCGGGGCGGATCGTGTCGAGGGCACATTGTTCGGCAATGGCGAGCGCACCGGCAACGTCGACATCGTCACCCTGGCGCTCAACATGATGACCCAGGGCGTCGACCCGCAACTGGACGTGTCGGATATCGAACGCATCAAGGGCGTGTACGAATATTGCAACCAGCTGAAGATTGCCGAACGCCACCCCTATGTGGGCGAACTGGTCTATACCGCGTTTTCGGGCTCCCATCAGGACGCGATCAACAAGGGCATGAAAGCCTACGAACAGGCCAATGGCACGAAGTGGGAAGTGCCCTACCTGCCCATCGACCCGCAGGATGTCGGGCGCAGTTACGAAGCGATCATCCGCATCAATTCCCAGTCCGGCAAGGGCGGCGTCGCCTACGTCATGGAAGCCGATTACGGGCTCAAACTGCCGCGCAACCTGCAGGTCGAGATGCGCGACGAAGTGCAGCGCATTACGGATGAAGAAGAGCGCGAACTTCCTGCTGCGGCCATCCACGCCCGGTTCATGGAGCGGTATGTGGAGCAGGCGGAAGCGCCGTTGGCCTATATCGACCACGCCACCTTTACCGAAGGCGGTTCGCGGGACCGTCGCCGCATCGAACTGACCGTTCGCCACAACGGTGAGGACAAAGTGCTGAAAGGTGTCGGCAATGGCCCGGTCGATGCCGGCCTGAACGCCCTCAACACGGCGTTCGATCTCGACATCGTGGTAAAGGACTATTCGGAACACTCTCTCCAGCAGGGCAGCGACGCGACGGCGATCGCCTATATGGAAGTGACCAGCGCGAACCTCGGCAAGACATGGTTCGGGGCGGGCATCAACGCCAATATCGTGGCTGCGTCGCTGGAAGGCGTCGTCTCGGCGGTCAACCGGGCATTGACGCAGGATGTCTGATCTTCCTGCCGTGGAAACTTCGGGGAACGGCGGAACCGTCGTTCTCCTGCACGGCTTCGGTGGCTCTGCCGTCCATTGGGAACAGGTGCAGGCGCATCTTTCCGGCCCCTCCATCGCCTACGATCTGCCGGGCCACGGGCGGGCGTTGGATTGGCCCGGCGATCACGGCACGATCGCAACGCGGAATGCGGTCATCGCCGACATCGAGCGACGCGGACTGAGCGGCATTCACCTCGTGGGCCATTCCCGTGGCGGAGCGATTGCCATTCTCGTCGCTTTGAAGTGCCCGGAAAAAATTGCATCGCTCACGCTGGTGGCACCCGGCGGCTGCGGCCCGGAAATTGCAGCCGACAGTTTGCAGGCGCAGGCCGAGGCGCGGACGCGCGGAGATATCGAGGCTGCCCTTGCCAGTCTCTACGCCCCGGATATGCCGTCCCCGCAAGCCGTCGACATTCTGGTCGAACAGCGCAGGGATCCCCGTGCCAGCGCTGCTCTCGTAGCCCTCGTTCCAAGCCTGCTGCGTGACGGCGCGCAGGGAATGCTCGACCTGTCGCGGCTGGCAAACGTGCCATTTCCCGTTCACGTCCTGTGGGGCACCGCCGACGCCGTTCTACCCGCCACCCAGGCGGACAATTTCGGCGGTCTGGCAACGGTGGACCTGATCGAAGGGGCAGGGCACATGCTGCCGGAGTTCCACGCCGCCGCCATCGCTGCCGCCATCAACCATCAATCGGGTTAGGGCTGGCCCGTCCCGATGCGTAGGGCCTAGACTGAGCGCGAACCTTCCCATGGAACGCAGACCGTGAGTGACCAGAAGATACCGGAAGCGGAAACGAACCTTTCGGACCCGGAGCGCGTTCGCACGCTTCGTGCGGCCTTGACGGTCGTACGCACCAGGCAGGCAGACGAGGAAGACCTCGCCGACGACCTGCAGGAAGCCGAACGCAACCGTCTCGAACTGCTGGCCGAGAAGGTGCGCCCCCTGCTCGACGAGGTCGACCCGCGCGACGAACGCTTCGACCTGGTGCTCGCCACAGGGTCGCGCCCGCGATTGTGGATCGACATGACATCCTTCGTCGCCATGGGGCCGGACCGGGACGGCACGCCGAAGCGGGGCTACCGTCTGTTGCGCGATACTAGAATGGGTCGCGTAGTCGTCGCGGAATCGGCCGATGTCGACGAGACCGCCGATGCGGTGGCAGCCTACATGGCGGAGCGAATTGTGGACCGCGAGAAGATGATCGAGGGCGATTGGCTGGCTGCCAATGCCCGCCAGTTCCAAGCTGAAGCCAAGAAGCCACCCGCGAAAACTGCCCGGCGGAAAGAAACATCGCTGGCCGACCGCAAGCAGAAGCGTCGTCCCCTGCACTGGTTCGTCTCCATCGTGCTCGGCATTCTTGCCGGTATCGGCGCAGCTGCCATCGCCTTCTACTTCACTGTCGATGGCGCTTTATAGGTCGCGTTCGGAAATCAACTCGATCTCGCCGGACCCATTCGGAAATCCAAATTCCTGCATGGCGCAGTGCCAGCCGGAGCCGGCCCGTTCGATGTGGAACAAGTTGTAACGCCCGGCCGGTCGCTTGTGTTCGTGGTTGTCCGCATCGTCGAGCCTCGGGGCGGCGCTGGCAGACGGCACGCCGATGACCGGTACAGGCCCGTTCGGACCGGCAATCGTTTCCCGACTGACGATATGCGTATGCCCGTGCAGGATAAGTTCCGCGCCTTCGCGTTCGATCATCGCGCGAAACCGGTCTGCGCCGATCAGCCGCTTGTGGCTCGCCGTGGCGTTGGGAAACGGTGGATGGTGGATCATCACGACGCGGAACAGGCCTTCGCTTTTCGCCTGCTGCAACAGGTTCGCCGTATCCCGCGCGTGCTGTTTGCGGAAACTGCCCGTCGCGTAGAACGGCATGGTCGCCCGGCCCGGAATTGACGCCGATCAGCGCCACGTCGCCGCGACGTCGCAGATAGGGCAGGGGCCGGTCGTCGGTGGCAACGTCGCCGGTCAGGTAAGGCCGCCACGCTTCGATAATGCGGTCGAGAGCACCCCGGACATAGGTGTCGTGGTTGCCCGGAACGACAGATACCAGTTCGGGCGTGCCCAACCGCTCCAGCCACAAGCGCGCAAGCCGTATTTCCTCTTTCAGCGCCAGATTGATCAGATCTCCGGTCACCGCGATGTGGTCCGGCCCAGCGGCAAGCATGTGCTGCACCAGCCGCTCCAACGCCTCCTCGCCCATGCTGTCGGCGCGGTTGCGGTGCCAGTTCAGATAGCCGGTAATACGCTTGGAAGCGAGTTCACGCCGCTTCACCGGCGGCAGGGGGCCGAGGTGAATGTCGGAAATATGGGCCAGACGAAGCATACGTCTGACTAGGCGTCGGTCGTGGCGGTCGCAAGGCTACGCGGACGCACGGCCAGCCCCTCAACCGAACCGGGCACGGTCATGGGGCAGCGAATAGTCGATCTCCGGCCCCACCGGGACGATCCGCGTCGGGTTGATCGTCTCGTGACTGGCGTAATAATGCGCTTTGATGTGGTCCATATGGATCGTGTCCGCCACACCGGGGTGCTGGTAAAGATCGCGCGTGTAGTTCGACAGGTTGGGATAGTCAGCAATGCGGCGCAGGTTGCACTTGAAGTGTCCGACATAGACCGGGTCGAACCGCACCAGTGTCGTGAACAGGCGCCAATCGGCCTCCGTGATCGTATTGCCGACGAGATATCGCTGCTCGGACAGCCGCTCTTCCAGCCAGTCTAGAGTGTCGAAGAGCGGATGGAAGGCCTCCTCGTAGGCATCCTGCGTCGTGGCGAACCCGCATTTGTAGACGCCGTTATTGACCGTGTTGTAGACCCTCTCGTTCACAGCGTCGATGTCCGCGCGCACCTCCGCTGGATAGTGGTCGCTGTCGTTTCCCGTCAGCGCGGCGAAGGCGCTGTCGAACATGCGGATGATCTCGCTCGACTCGTTGGAAACGATCGTCCCGCGCTGCTTGTCCCAGAGGATCGGCACGGTCACGCGGCCCGTATAGTCGGCTTTCGCCGCGGTGTAGACTTGGTGGGCGCGCGCGAAACCGTGGACCGGGTCGGCAGTTTCAGCACCACCGCCCTCGCCGAACGTCCAGCCCTCGTCTCCCATGAAATGATCGACGGTGGATTCGGACACGATGTCTTCCAGCCCCTTCAGTCGCCGGAAGATCGCCGTCCGGTTCGCCCAGGGGCAGGCGTGGGAAATGTAGAGATGATAGCGTCCCGGCTCGGCCGCGAACCCGCTGTCGCCCGATGGTCCGGCAGAGCCGTCGGCGGTCACCCAGTTGCGGAAGCCCGCGTCGGATCGCACGAATTTGCCGCCGCTTTTCTTCGTGTCGTACCACTGGTCCTTCCAGACCCCCTCGACCAACAAACCCATGACGATGCCTCCCTTTCCTTTGTACCGGTTAGTACAGCATCGCTAGTGTGGCGCAAACCCCCATCCGACGCCTGCGGGCTCGCCTATGGACACGGACCCGGCTGCACGCTAGAGCGCCCCGACACGAGGATAGGGAACGGGGCGATGCGGCTTCGACGACGACAGGATTGAATGTTTCGAGCCGGGGGCGCTGCGCCCGGCTGTCCTGTCTCCGCCGTTGAAAGCCAAGTTCATGCCACCGCGTATCCCAGCGCCCGCAAGCGCGCCCCATGCCACGATCCGTCCCGAACGGGTCGGTGACGACCAGTCCATCGTCAAACTGTGTAATGCCGTTTTCGGCCCCGGCGCAAACACCCGCGCCGCCGCCGCATTGCGTGAGGACGTGACGCACCGCATCGACCTGTCCGTCGTCGCGCTTGTCGACTCCAGCGTCGTCGGCACGTGCCGCCTCACCCCCGTCCTGTGGGGTAGTCGACCCATTCTCATGCTCGGACCGTTGGGGGTCGCTCGGGCGTTTGCGGGGATGGGGATCGGGCGGCGTTTGATGGAAGCGTGCGTCGCCAAGGCGGATGCGGCGGGGGAGCCGGTCATATTTCTCGTCGGCGACGGTGCCTACTATGCCCCGTTCGGTTTCGAGCGGGTCGAACCGGGTCGTATGGTGCTGCCGCGCCCGGTCGACCCGTCACGCGTGCTGCTGCGGGAAAGCGCAAAGGGTGCGGCGGACGGGTTGGGTGGAGCGGTGACGCGGGCGATCTGAAGAGGGTCAGCGCCCTTCGCGTGCCCACGTTCCCGCCAACAGCATCAGCAGGATGCCCAGCCCGAGAAACCCGGCAAACAGCGGCAGCCGGTCGATGCCGCGCAGCACGGTCGCGTCGGTGGTGCGTAGGCCGATCCAGCCATTGCCCGACGCAGCCCCGTTGGCCCGCACCGGCACGACCCTCGGCAGGCTCGCGGCGACGTCGCTGCGCGCCAGACGCCCGATCGTGCCATCGCTGGCGCCGACGATGCCTTGCAACAGCGCGCCGGTGGACACCACATCGCGATATTCACGCGGATTGGATGGGCCGACGCTGGCCAACGCAGTCAGTTCTCCGTTTGCGAAGCGGTACAGGCCAAGCTGGTCCGTTTCGTATTCGGCCACGAAGCGTCCGGCCCCGCGAGGTTCGAACTCCAGCCGCACCACCTCGCCGTCCGGCCCGACGATGTCGAGCGGACCGGGTGCATCGCCCATGGTCTGCCGTTCGATGGTCAACCGGTTGTTCTCGGCTTCCGCACGCAGGGCCTCTTCCTCCAGTTCCGGCTCCTTCATCAGCCAGTGGCCCAGGCGGCGCAGCAGCTGGGTATGGGGGCCACCACCTTCGAAGCCACGTGCCCACAGCCAGACATGGTCGGACAACAGCATGGCGATGCGGCCATCGCCGGGGCGGTCCAAGACCAGCAGTGGTCGATCCCCGCCCGCGTCCATCACCACGTCGCCCCGTTCCGCCACCCCGTCGATGAGGCGAAACCAGCGGCTCCAGTCCGGTTCCGCATCGCTGTCGAGTGCGGGCATGCCCGGCAGGTCGCGGGTTACCGGATGACGTCGCCCATCCACCGTCACCTGCGGCTTGAACGGCTGTTCGGAAATGCCCCCGTTCGGCTCGAAAGGCAGCACCGATGCCAGGGGCGTCTGATGGATGCTCGACTGGTCGGCATGTTCCGGCCCGGCACCGATGAGAATGGCACCACCGTCGGTCAGGTAGCGGGCGATATTGTCGAAGTAGAGCAGCGGCAGCACACCGCGGCGCTGGTAGCGGTCGAAGATGATGAGGTCGAACTCGTCGATCTTTTCGATGAACAATTCCCGCGTCGGAAACGCGATCAGCGATAGCTGATTGATCGGCGTTCCATCCTGCTTTTCCGGCGGGCGCAGAATGGTGAAGTGGACCAGATCGACAGAGGCGTCGGACTTCAACAGGTTGCGCCATGTCCGTTCCCCCGCGTGGGGTTCCCCCGATACGAGCAGCACCCGCAGATTCTCGCGGATGCCATCGAGGATGGCGAAAGCCTGATTGTTGACCGGTGTGATCTCGCCGCTCACCACATCGGCGCGCAACTCCACCACGTTCTTGCCGCCATGGGGCACGTCGAAATAGAAGCTCGCCTCCTCGCCGGGCAGCACCTGTTCCACGGACGTCAGCTCGCCGTCGATATAGGCACGAACCTCGATGAGGTCGGCGTTGTCGATATTGGTCTCAGAAACGCGGAACACGACCTCCTGCGTTTCGCCGACGATGCCGAAGCGGGGCGCGCGGATGATTTCCAGCCGCCGGTCCGCGTCGGTCTCGCTGCCCGTCAGCAGGGTGTGGACCGGCGCATCGAAGCCAAGGTCTTCCATCGTTTCCGGCACATCGTGTACCTGCCCGTCGGTGATGAGTATGGCCCCGCCAAGCTGGTCCGGCGGCACGTCCTGCACGCCTTCCCGCAAAGCGGAGAACAGGGCCGTCGACGCGTCCCCGGTCTCCGCACCGCCGTTGCGGGCGGTGATCTGGCGCAGCTCGAAGTTGGGAAACGCCTCGACCAGCGATGACAGAGCCGCGCGCGCCGCCTCGCCCTGCGGACCGCGCTCGTCGAGGCGGGCACTTTCCGTCTCGTCCGTCACCACGGCGACGACGGTCTTCAGTGGCTCCCGGTCTTCCCGACTGACGGCCGGGTTCAGCAAGGCAAGCGCCAGGGCCAGCCACGCTCCGGCCCGCAACCACGAGCCGCGCACGTTGCGCAACACACCGTAAACGACCAACACGCCCGCCAGCCCGGCCAGCGCGGCGACCACCGGCCATGGCAGCAAAGGTGCGAAATCGACCGACAGATCCATCATTGGCCCAGCCTTTCCAGCAGGGCGGGCACGTGCACCTGATCGGATTTGTAATTGCCGGTCAGCATGTACATCACGATGTTGACCCCCGCTCTGTAGGCATAGATGCGCTGGGTCGGGTCGTTGGGCACCACCGGCAGGCTGAACGAACCGTCGCTTTCCACTGCCCACGCGCCAGCTAGATCGTTCGACGTTATCATGATGGCCGAAACCCCGTCGCCGGTCCTGGCAGGGCGGTCGGTCTCGTCTTCCTGCGGGCTCGCCTCCACCCACAGGTTTCCGTTGAGATAGCGCCCGGGAAAGACGTCGAGCAGGTAGAAGGCACGTGTCAGCACGTGGTTTTCCGGCACGGGTTCCAGCGGTGGGATATCGAGGTTGGACAGTATTTCGCGCAATCTCTGCGTGGCGGCGCTCACGCTCGCGCCACCGAAGCCGCCGGTCAGCTGGTCTCGGGTATCGAACAGCACGGTGCCGCCGCTCTTCATGAACGCATCGACCCGCGCCATGCTCGCAGCATTCGGCACGGGGCTGTCACCATCCAGCGGCCAGTAGAGAATGGGGAAGAACGACAGTTCGTCGGTGGCGATATCCACCCCCACCGGCGGTCCCGGCTCCAACGACGTGCGCGACCCGATGAACTGCGTCAGACCCTCCAGCCCCTTGCGGCTCAGATCGTCGAGCCGGTCCAGACCGGTTTCCACATAGGCGAGGCGGGTGCGCAAGGTGTAGCTAAGGTCGGGTTCGGTCTGGGCGTGAACGTCGTGGACCGGAAGCGCGAAAGCCGCCAGAACGACCGCCGCCGCACCGGCGGTGCGGCGCGTTATCCGCAAGGCGCCCGCCATCCACAACACCGCCAGGCAATCGAGCGCCAGCAGGAACAGCGCAACCGCCAGCAGCCACGGCTTGAAGGGGAGCGGATCGCCCGTCGTCAGCGATGATGTCGTGATGGTTCCGGACAGTCCGGCAGCATCGAAGGGGCGCAAATCGCTCTCCGGGTCTTGAATGAGATTGAGCGCGACGAAGGCGTCGCTGGTGCCGTACAGGCCGGGCGGATTGTCGAGGGTAGCGGGCAGGATGCGGTTGGGCGGAAAGCTGGCGGGCCGCACATTGGCGGGCGGGCCCGTTAGCCGGCCCTGGCCATCCAGCGTCCGGAAGGGAGGAAGAACCGTGTCGGCATCGGCAGTCTCGCCACCCTCGCTGGCGCGTTCCGAAGCCATGGACCCGTTCGACACGGCAACGACACGGCGCAGCATGTCCACGAACGCACCGGAAAGCGGCAGGTTCGACCAGCTGGCATCCGCCGTCACATGGAACAGCACGATCCAGCCGGCGCCGAAGCGGGAAGCGGTGACCAGCGGGGTGCCGTCCTCCAGGCTCGCCCAGGTCTTGCCGGGCAGTTCGGCGTCCGGTTCGGCCAGAACCTGCCGGGTCACGGTCACGTCTTCCGGCACCGGCAGGCCCGCGAACGGAGAACCGTCCTCGAACCGAGCGAGGCTTTGCGGCGTCCCCCAGGTCAGCGTTCCGCCAAGGCTGCGACCGCCGCTGCGCAGCATGACGGGCACGAGCGACCCGCCGGTGGCGTCCAGATCCTCGGCCCCGGCCAGCCGCGGCCCGGCGAAACGCACCAGCATTCCGCCGCGGTCGATCCATTCGGCGACCGCCGTTTCCGCCGCGTCGGGCAGGGTGCCGATATCGGCCAGCACCATCGTGGAAATGTTCTGCTCGACGAGTTCGTCGACGGCTTCGATGATGTTGGTGCTCGACGCTTCCCGGACCTGCGCGAAGGGAGCGAGCGCCCGGTCGATATAGTAGAGCGGTGAGAGCAGCGGTTGCGCGCGGTCGGCATTGCCACCTGCGATCAACCCCACCAGACGGCGGCGGAAGCGTTCGTCCAGCAGGTGCACGGCGGCGGCATGGTCGGCATTGTCAATCTCGGCGCGCGCCACGTCATTGCGCAATTCCACCGGCAGGGCGAAGGCGACCTCCGTCGCCAACGCGCCATCGGCGAAGGCGTAGGCTTCGGTAGCGAGGGAGCGGCCTTCGGTATCGAACAGGCTTACCGTTCCCGCCCCATCGGCAGACGCGCCGAGGCGTTGCAGCTGCACCACCATCGTGTCCGGCTCGTTCGATACCCGGGTAACGGCGGCGGGCAGCGTGTCGTCCTGCAGAAGCAGCGTCGAGCCGACCCCTTCCAAGGCCGAACTGATCGCGTCCATATTGTCCGGCTCGACATCCGGCGTCAGCCAGACGACGGAACCCGGCGCGTCGCGCGCGATGCGGTCAGCAAGTGTCGTGTAGTCGAAACGAACCGGCTTCGGCTCCGCCCCGCGCAGACGGTCGAGGACGTCCTGCGCCGGTCCCGCAGCCGGCCCCTTGCCATCCTCGCTGGCCAGAAGCAGCGTTACGGGGCGGTCGGCGGCAGCGGCCTCGTCGACCAACGCTTCGGCGGCGGCGATCCGCGCGTCCCACTGCCGCGCGCTGGTCCAACCATCGTCCAGCACGATGGCAACGGTGCCGTCTCCTGTCAGCTTTCTGTCCGGGGCGTTCCAGACCGGTTCTGAGAGCGCGAGAATGACAAGCCCAGCCATCAGCAGGCGTAGCAGCGTCAGCCACCAAGGGCTTTGCGCAGGCGTTTCCTCGCGCGGGTCCAGTTCCTGCAGGATACGGGTCGGCGGGAAGACCTCCCGCTGCGGTCGCGGCGGCGTGAGGCGCAACAGATACCAGATCAACGGCAGCACGATGAGCGCGCCCAGAATGAGCGGTGCCGCAAAGGTGAGGCCGAACAGCGTCATGCGGCCCCCGAAAGGCGGGTGTGCACCGAAACGAGCGCAGTCGAGGCCAGCGCATCCGTGCTGTGGGGCACGTAGAGCCAGCCGATCCGGCGGCAATGAGCGGCGAGTGCCTCCTGCCGCGCTGCAAACGCACGGCGGTAGTCGTCCCCCACGGTCTCCGCCCGTCCGAATGTCAGTTTGGCCCCACTTTCGGGATCGGAAAATTCGGTCCGTCCGGCAAAGGGGAAGGAATGTTCGGCGGGATCGGTAATGTGCACCAGCGTGCCTCTCACGCCCCGTCGTGCCACGGTGTCGATGCGGTCGACGATGCTGGCGAGGGTTTCGAGGAAATCGGAAATCACGATCAGATCGCTGCGCCCGCCCACGCCATCGGTATCGGGGAAAGCACGCTCCGCGATGGGGGAGACGACCATCTCCTGCGCGATGCGTTCGGCTGCGTTGCGGGCCGATATCGCCCGCGTCAGCCCTGGCCACCCGACCCGTTCGCCGCTACGGGCCAGCAATTCGGCCAGCGCCAGCGCAAGCACCAGCGCGCGGGATTGCTTTGAAACTTCCGCCCCGCTCGATTTGTAGAGCATGGACGCGGAATTGTCGGCCCAGACCCAGGCGGTGTGGGCTGCTTCCCATTCCTGATCGCGCACTGTGACGGAATCATCCCGCGCAGACCGCCGCCAGTCGATCCGGGTCATGCTCTCACCGGTGTCGTAGGGGCGGAACTGCCAGAACGTGTCGCCGGGGCCACGCCTGCGCCGACCGTGCCAGCCGGTCACGACCGTGTTGGCGATACGCTGAGCCTCGACGAGCAGATCAGGCACAAGCGCTGCCCGCTGCCGTAGCACGGGACAGCGCGTCCCGCGACCCGACCGGCGGCAGGCTTTCGCCGATCGGCGTAGGTGGTGCCGAGAGCCATGCGCGTGCTCTAGCCGATCTCTTTCGCCAGATCAGCAATCACGGTCTGAACCGTCATGCCCTCCGCCCGCGCCGCAAAGTTGAGCGCCATGCGGTGCTGCAACACGGGTTCGGCCAGTGCCAGAACGTCATCAACGCTCGGTGCAAGGCGGCCATCGAGCAGGGCACGGGCACGGGTGCACAGCATCAGCGACTGGCTGGCACGCGGGCCGGGCCCCCAGGCGATATGGCGTGCCGGACCGTCCACGTCCCCTTCGCCGGGACGGGCGGAGCGAACCAGCTTCAGGATGGCTTCCACGACGCTGTCGCCCACCGGCATGCGGCGCACCAGTTCCTGCACGGATTGCAGGTCTTGCGTCGTCATTGCGGCTGCGGCCTTGCCTTCGCTCGTGCCGGTCGTCTCCAGCAGAATGCGGCGCTCGGAATCGAGGTCGGGATAGCGCACGTCGATCTGCATCAGAAACCGGTCCAACTGCGCTTCCGGCAGAGGATATGTGCCTTCCTGCTCCAGCGGATTCTGCGTCGCCAGCACGTGGAAGGGGGCCGGCAGGTCATGGCGTTCACCGGCGATGGTGACGTGATATTCCTGCATGGACTGCAACAGCGCCGACTGGGTGCGGGGCGAAGCGCGGTTGATTTCGTCCGCCATCAGAAGCTGGGTGAAGATCGGCCCCTTCACGAAGCGGAACGAGCGCGCACCGGCCGCGTCCTGATCGAGAATCTCCGAGCCCAGAATGTCCGACGGCATAAGGTCCGGCGTGAACTGCACCCGGTTGGCGTCCAGCCCCAGCACGGTGCCGAGCGTTTCCACCAGCTTCGTCTTGGCGAGGCCGGGCACGCCGACCAGCAGTGCGTGACCACCGGCCAGCAGGGTTATCAGCGTGTTGTCGACCACATCGCGCTGCCCGAAGATGACCGCGCCAATACCCTCCCGCGCCTTTGCCACGGTTTCCATCGCGGCTTCCGCCTGCGCGACGAGGGCCGCGTCGTCTTCGGGAACGGGGGGCTTGCTCATGTCGTTCATCGGAAGTGTGCCTCGCTGCGCGCTTCATGTCAGCTTGTCACGTCCTGCCATGGCGGACTAGTTACAAGCCTGTGACCTATTCACTCCGACATGACGCGCGTTTGCGCCGGTATTGCGGCATCGAAAACAGGGCGGGCGAAAGGGTGCAGTCATCATGAAGACCGAAACGAACAGCAGGACGGGGGCACTGGAGGCTCTGGTTGCCCGCGCCGGGCACGAAGGCGAAGGCCTGCCGCCGGTCCATCTGTGGCATCCCGAACATTGCAACGATCTCGACATCGTCATCAAGCGCGACGGCACGTGGTTCTACGAAGGCTCACCCATCGGGCGCGAACGCCTCGTGCGCCTGTTCTCCACCGTTCTGCGCAAGGACGAGGATGGTCGCACATATCTTGTCACGCCTGTGGAAAAGGTCGGCATTACGGTGGAGGACGCGCCGTTCGTCGCGGTGGAAATGAACGCTGAAGGACAGGGCGACGCGCAGGTTCTCACGTTCCGCACCAATGTCGGCGACACCGTGGAAGCCGGACCGGACACGCCGTTGAGGTTCGATTTCGAAGGCAACGAATCGAATGGCGGCGAACAGTTAAAGCCCTACGTGCTGGTGCGGGGCAGGCTCGAAGCTTTGCTGGCACGGTCCGTCATGTATGAACTCGTGAACCACGGCGAGGAGGTCGAGGTCGACGGCAAAACGATGTTCGCCCTGCGCTCCAACGGTGCCGTCTTCCCGGTCATGCCCGCCGCGCGGCTGGCCGAACTGTCCCGCCGCGCGGACTGACCACACCGCGTGCTCGACACTCCTGATATCTACGCGCTGCCAGCTTTCGTGGAACGGGTGCGCGAGCGGTTCGAAACGCGGGCCGATGTGATGGCCGCCGTCGCCGGCGACCATGCCTTGAACCCGGACTATGACCCGGCGGAGCGTCCGAACGGCTACAAGGACGCGGCCGTCCTGTTCGCCGTTGCCGACATCGCGGGCACTGCGAGCGTGCTGCTGACCAAGCGCACCGCGCATCTGTCCAGCCATTCCGGCCAGATCGCCTTTCCCGGCGGCAAGATCGACGATGGCGAAACCGGCCTGCAAGCGGCCTTGCGCGAGGCGGAAGAAGAAGTTGGCTTGCGCGCGGCAGACATGGAGGTGCTGGGCGAGTTCGGCACGTATTATTCAGGCTCCGGCTACGCCATCGCACCTGTCGTCGCCGTTTTGCGCGAACAACCTCGGCTGACGTGCAACCCCGACGAAGTCGCCGACGCCTTCTGGGTGCCGCTGTCGTTCCTGATGGACCAGCGCAGTCACGAAATCGAAAGCCTGCACTTCAAGGGCAACGAACGCTTCTTCTACGTCATGCCTTACGACGACGATGGAACGCCCAGGCGCATCTGGGGTGTGACGGCAGGCATGATCCGCATGGTGCAGGAGCGGCTCTACGGGGTCGCGCGATGAAGATCGAGGGCAACTGGCTGGCCGAACCGGCCTTGCAGGCCTTGCTATCGTTGGTCTCCACCGAAGCGGCACCTGCCCGGGTGAACGGTGGAGCCGTGCGCAACGCGTTGCTCGGCGAACCGGTGGCGGATGTGGATGTTTCCACGGTGATGCTGCCGCAGGATGTCGTCGTCGCGATTCAAGGCGCAGGCCACAAGGCGGTGCCCACCGGTATCGACCACGGCACCATCACTGCCGTGGTGGACGGTCACGCCTACGAAGTGACCACATTGCGCCGGGACGTGGCCACCGATGGTCGCCGCGCCGTCGTCGCCTATACGGACGACTGGCGGGAGGACGCTCTGCGCCGCGACCTGACGATGAACGCGCTCTATTGCGGCGCGGACGGCACAGTCTTCGATCCGCTCGACGGTCTGGCGGACCTGCAAAGCCGCACGGTGCGCTTCATCGAGGACGCGGAAACGCGCATCAACGAGGACTATCTACGCATCCTGCGCTTCTTCCGCTTCTTCGCCTGGTATGGCCGCCACCGCCCCGATGCGGCGGGTTTGAAAGCCTGCGCGAAATTGAAGGACGGCATGGATATGCTGTCTGTCGAGCGTATCTGGGCCGAGTTTTCCAAGCTCCTCGCCGCGCCGGATCCGACCCGTGCGGTGCTGTGGATGCGCACCACGGGCGTCCTCGCCAAGGTTCTGCCCGAAGGCGACCGGTGGGGCATCGATTCCCTCGCGCCATTCGTCGAGTTGGAGTGGTCCGAAGGCTGGGAGCCGGACGCCGTGTTGCGGATGATGGCCATTCTGCCACCGGATGTGGAGCGGATGAAAGGACTGGCAGCCCGCCTCAAACTGCCGAACACGGTGCGGGATCGCCTGACGTCATGGGCCGGAACCACCGTCCCACGCGTCGGTCAGACGGACACCGAACTGGCGAAAGCCCTCTATGTCGCGGACCGTTCGGCCGTTGCGGACAGAACGCGGCTGGCCATGATCGACCCGGCCACACGGGACGACCTGCGCACGCTACTGGCGACGATCGAAGCCTACGAGAAACCTGCCTTCCCGTTGCGCGGAGGCGACCTGATCGACGCGGGAATGTCCCCCGGGCCAGCCATATCGCAACGGCTTGCCGAACTTGAAAAACGCTGGGTAGACAGCGACTTCACCCTTTCGGCGGAGTCTCTTCTGGAGGGTTAGGGGAACTTCACCGTCGGCGGCATCGAACTCAGGATGGAGTTGACATTGCCACCTGTCTTGAGCCCGAAGATCGTGCCCCGGTCCTGCAACAGGTTGAACTCGACATACCGACCGCGCCGTACCAATTGCTCATCCCGCTGCGCTTCGGTCCACGGGGTTTCCATGTTGCGCGCCACCAGCTTCGGGTAAACGTCTGCGAACTGCCGCCCGATGTCCTGAATGAAGGCGAAATCAGCGTCCCAGCCGCCTTCTTCGTCCGAAGAATGCACGTAGTCGCAGAAGATGCCGCCGACGCCGCGCGGTTCGTCGCGGTGCGCAAGGTGGAAATACTCGTCGCACCAGGCCTTGAATTCATCGTAATCCGCGTTCGGATGGACGTCGCATGCGGCTTTCATGGCGGCGTGGAAATCGACGGTGTCCGGGTCCGTCTGCGTGCGCCGGGCGTCGAGAACGGGGGTCAGGTCTCCCCCGCCGCCGAACCACTGCCGCGACGTCACCACCTGCCGCGTATTCATATGAACGGCGGGCACGTTCGGGTTCCACGGGTGGGCGATGAGCGATATGCCCGATGCCCAGAAGCGTGGGTCTTCCGCACCCCCGGGCATCTGCTTGCGGAACTCCTCGGAAAACTCGCCATAGACCGTCGAGCAGTGGACGCCGACCTTCTCGAACACCCGGCCCGCCATCATCGACATGACACCGCCGCCGCCCTTGCCTGCATCGCGGTGCCAGGGCGTGCGAACGAACCGGCCCGGCTCCATGTCGACGTTGGGACCAACCACCGCATCTTCCAAAGCTTCGAAGCGTGCGCAGATATCGTCCCGCAGGGCCTCGAACCATACCCGCGCCGTTTCCTTCTTGCCGTCGATGTCGTCGGGAAGCCCGGCGGGCAAAGCGTGGCGGTCGCGCATGGTGGAACTCTGTTGCATGGAAGGGCGGTGCCTTATTGAACCATTGTCGATACGACGCAACTAAACGCCCGCGAAAGGTGTAACATGATCCAGATCAAGATCGCGGAAACCGCAGACGAGATCGCGGCCTGCCTTGCGATACGCCGCGCGGTATTCGTCGCCGAACAGAATGTGCCCGAAGCACTGGAACAGGACGAGCACGACGCAGGCGGCGCGACCCACTTTCTCGCCTTGCTGGACGGCGTGGCCACCGGCACCGGGCGGTTGCGCATCATCGGCGAGCCGACGACGCGCAAGGGAAAGATCCAGCGCGTTGCGGTGCTCAAGCCGGCCCGTGGCACCGGTCTCGGCGTAGCGTTGATGAACGCGATGCGGGCGCATGTCGAGGCAGTCGGCCAAGTGGGCATCATCACGCTGGGTGCGCAGACCCACGCAACCGGTTTTTACGAACGCCTCGGCTACCGCCCCCACGGCGACGTCTTCGACGACGCGGGCATTCCCCACATCGAAATGCGCCTCGACCTCGGCCCGCTGGACGCGCCTGGGGATCGGGTATAGCGTTCGCCATATCGAAGTCGTGAGGGGAGGACGCAATGCGAACGAACACATGCCCGCCTCCCGGTCCGGTCGTTCCGGACCCTGATCGGAACGCCCGAACAGCCTGACCGGCAACCGCACGCTTCATCGAGCGGCTGCCCAACCCGCGCATCACCATGGCGCGCAACGACCTTCGACTGGACACCACGATGACCGACCGCCCATCCGCAAATTCGCGCATGCCCGCGTTTCTCGACCGCATCTTCACCCGGTTCGAAACGCTGACCACCGCCTTCCCGGACGCCGAACCCGAGCAGCCGCCGAACACGCTGCTCGCCTTCTGCTGGCATTACGCCAAACCCTTCTGGCGCATACTCGCCTGCGTCGTCACCCTGTCGGCGGTCACCGCCTTGCTGGAAGTGATGCTGTTCGGCTTCGTCGGCAGTGTGGTGGACTGGCTCGCCAATGCCGACCGGGAGACTTTTCTCGAAACGGAAGGCACGACCCTGTTCCTCATGGGAGCGGTGATGCTCATCGTGCTCCCGCTGGTGCATCTGCTGTGGTCGCTCCTGTTCCACCAGTCGATCCTCGGCAATTTCCCCATGGCGATCCGCTGGCAGGCCCACCGCTACATGCTCGGTCAGTCCATGGGCTTCTATCAAGATGAATATGCCGGGCGAGTGGCGACGAAGGTGATGCAGACCGCGCTGGGCGTACGCGAAAGCGTCACCAAGATCCTCGACATCGCGGTCTACGTCATCGTCTATTTCGTCGGCTCGCTCGTGCTGGTGGCCAGCTTCGACCTGGTACTGATGCTGCCGTTTCTGGCCTGGCTGGTGATCTACGTTTCCACGCTCGCCTATTTTCTTCCGCGCATGAAGGAAATCTCCAAGCGGCAGGCGGATGCCCGTTCGCTGATGACGGGGCGCGTTGTGGACAGCTACACCAATATCGGCACCGTCAAGCTGTTCGCCCATGCGGGCCGCGAGACTGCCTATGCCCGCGAAAGCATGGATGACTTTCTGCAGACCGTATATCCGCAGATGCGCCTGTCGACCGGGCTCAACTCCATCATCGACACGATCAACAACCTGCTGTTGTTCGCCGTCGGCTTCATCGCCATCGCCCAATGGCTCGACGGGTCATCCACCGTGGCAGCCGTCGCGGTTGCCGCCGCCGTAACGACACGCCTGTCCGGCATGTCGCATTGGGTCATGTGGGAGCTGGCGGGACTGTTCGAAAATATCGGCATGGCGATCGACGGCATGAACACATTGTCCAAACCCCGCGACGTGCTGAACGCGCCGGATGCCCGTGCGCTGACCGTCAGCGAAGGGCGCGTGGAGTTCCAGAACGTCACGTTCGAATACGACAAGCACGGTCGTGTCATCACCGACATGAACCTTTCCATCGCGCCTGGAGAGAAGATCGGCCTCATCGGCCGTTCCGGCGCCGGCAAGACGACCATGATGAACGTGCTGCTGCGCCTTTACGAAATCACCGGCGGCAAGGTGCTGATCGATGGGCAGGACGTGGCGAAGGTGACGCAGGAAAGCCTGCGCGCCAATATTGCGGTGGTCACGCAGGACACCTCCCTGCTGCACCGCACCGTGCGCGAGAACATCGCCTATGGTCGTCTCGACGCCACCGACGCCCAGATCGAGGCCGCCGCGCGCAAGGCCAACGCCCACGATTTCATTATGGAGTTGCAGGATAACGAGGGCCGCCGCGGCTACGACGCGCAGGTCGGCGAACGGGGCGTGAAACTGTCCGGCGGCCAACGCCAGCGCGTTGCGATCGCACGGGTGTTCCTGAAGGACGCGCCCATTCTGGTGCTCGACGAGGCGACATCCGCGCTCGATTCGGAAGTCGAGGCTGTCATTCAGGAACAGCTGTTCGCGCTGATGGAAGGCAAGACCGTGCTCGCCATTGCCCACCGCCTGTCAACCATCGCCGATATGGACCGGCTGGTCGTGCTCGATCAGGGCCGGATCGTGGAGCAGGGCAGCCACGAGGAATTGAAGGAGTCCGGTGGCCTGTATGCAAGCCTCTGGGCGCGCCAGTCGGGCGGGTTCATCGTGACGCAGGATATGGAGGCGGCGGAGTGAGGGCTTCGCCTCGAGGCTGACAGGTGGAACGCTTCCTGCGCCTGTTCGAGCGGTTCGCCCGCCCGTTCGACCACGCCGACCCCGGACCGCCGCCCGCGACCGGACTTGGTTTCATCTTCCACTATGCCCGGCTGACCCGATGGCCGTTCGCCGCAATGTTGGGCGTCGGTTTCCTGCAAGCGCTTGTAGAGGCTGCACTCTTCGTTTTTGTGGGTGTGATCGTGGACCTGATGGCCGGGTCGCCGCGCGACACGTTCTTCATCGACAATGCCGGGCTTCTTCTTGCAATGGCCGCGACAATCCTCGTCGGTCGTTCCCTCGTCGCCCTCGCTACCGCGGTGCTGGAAGAGCAGATCGTCGTGCCGGATTTCTTCACGCTCGTGCGCTGGTTCTCCCACCGCGTCGTGTCCCGTCAGGACACGGCATTTTTCGACGACGAAATGGCCGGCCGTGTCTCGCAGAAGGTCATGCAGGCCGGGCAGGCGGCGGGGGATTTCATGATTTCGCTGCTGCAGATCATCTGGTTCATAGCCATCTTCGCGGCCACGACCCTCATCGTCGTCGCCCGCCTCGACTTGCTCCTGCTGGTTCCCGTCCTGCTGTGGCTCGGCCTCGTCGGCTTGATCGCCCGCACCTATATTCCGCAGATAAAGCAACGGGGTAAGGCGCTGGCGGAAGCCTTCTCCACCGTAAGCGGGCGGGTGGTGGACGGTTACACGAACATCCGCACCGTCAAACTCTATGGTGCCGAAGACGCGCAGGATGCGCATATCCAAGCCGCTTGGCGCACGTCGCTGGAAAAGTTGCGCGCCTTCACCCGGGCCGTGTCGGGAATGCGTATACTCAGCCAGGTTCTGTCCAGCACGATGCTCGTTCTCATCGGCGCGCTCGCATTGTGGCTCTATACGAACGACACGTTGTCGACGGGCGATGTCGCGGTGGTGTTGGCCTTGTGCCTGCGCCTCAACCTGCTGTTGGGGCGACTGCTCGGACTTCTGAACGGCCTGTTCCGCAATTTGGGCACCGTGCAGAACTCCGCCGAACTGATCGCCCGGCCAAAAGCCGTTCACGACCCGGCAACACCCGATTGACCCCGAGTTCGGGTCCGGCGAAGTGCGCTTCGCGGATGTCGACTTTCAATACGCAGGCAGTGAAACGGTGTTTGCAGGCTTCGAATTGCACATCGCGGCTGGCGAACGTGTAGGAATCGTCGGTCGTTCGGGCGCTGGCAAGACGACCATCGGCAATCTGCTGCTGCGCCTCTACGACATAGACGGCGGCACGATTTCGATCGACAGCGTCGCCGTCGACCGCGTCTCCCAGCACGCCCTGCGTGAGCAGATCGGCGTCGTGACGCAAGACCCCGCGCTCCTGAACCGCTCCATCCGCGACAACATCGCCTATGGTCGCCTCGACGCCACCGATGCCGACGTGATCGCTGCCGCGAAACGGGCCAAGGCGCACGACTTCGTTGCCAAGTTGAAGGACGCCAAGGGCCGCACCGGCTACGACACCCATGTGGGCGAACGGGGTGTAAAACTCTCCGGTGGCCAGCGCCAGCGCATCGCCATCGCCCGGGTGTTCCTGAAGAACGCGCCTATTCTGCTGCTGGACGAAGCGACATCCGCACTGGACAGCGAGGTGGAAGCGGCCATTCAGGACAATCTGGCCGAACTGATGGACGGCAAGACCGTCATCGCCATCGCCCACCGTCTTTCGACGATCTCCCGACTGGACCGGATCGTCGTTCTCGATGCAGGACGGATCGTGGAGGACGGAACCCACAACGAACTGCTCGCCGCGAAAGGTCTCTATGCCGATCTGTGGGCACGGCAGACGGGCACGGTCTAGCCGTGCAGGAAGTCTATGATTGCGTGGGTCAATTCGGGCTTGTCGAGGGATGGGACGAAACCTTGTCCGTCAGCGAGGAGTTCGACCATATCCCCATGGCCGCGACGCACTTTCGCCGATAGCTCCGCCGTCACCAACGGCGACGTTTCACCGCGAATTAGGAGACCGGGAACGGCGCGTAGAACCTTCAGTTCCTGCCAGAATGGCCGCACTTCCTCGCTTGTACCGTCGAAAAAGCTTTGCACCAGTGACCTGTCAACGTCCGGCACGAACCGGCCCTTTTCCTGCCGCCAGACGGCGCGGGCCCGACGGTCCCAACCGGCATCGTCGAGGGCGGTAAAGTCGCCCGGTGTCATCGCCCGCAAGACCGCCGCGGCGTCGTCCCAATCCTTCGGCACGCGTCCACGCTTTCCAAGAGCGGCCAGGCGGGCAAGGCCCACGCCATCGAGTTGCGGACCTCCGTCGTTGAGGACGAACCGGCGCAACAGTCCCGGCCGTTTCGGCGCGGTGGCGAGCAATCCGAACGCGGCGCGCCCGTAGGCGATGGCATTCGTTTCGTGCAGACCGGTCGCGTCGCAAACGGCGATGATGTCGTTGGCACTGCTGTCGGGGCCGATCGTATCGACGTCGCCAACTTCCGACCGGCCATGGCCACGCCGGTCGAACGTCACGACCTTCGAAGGCCCGCCGGGCGCTTTCATCAAAGCGACGATCGTCGTATCGAGTCCGCCGATCGTGGTTCCGCTATCGGGCAGAACGAGCACACCGCCTGCCAGCGGCGGTGCCGCCTTCCGCCGTTTCGTCGCGTTGCGCTGGCTGCCGTAGCGCCGGGCATGGAGCGCGACGCCATCGCTCGTCGTGACGGTGAAGTCGTGGCGAAGGATGGTGAGTTGATCGGACTGGAAAGCTGTTTCGGGCACGGTATCGAACGGGGTGAATCGGTTATCGCACCTTAGCGAACCGGACCCGCGCCGTCAGCCTTTGGCGTCGATTTCAACGCTTTCCGGCCCGCAATTCCTGCCCCAGCGTAAGGTTTCCTCCCTGCAGGCGGGCGCGGTAGATCTGCAAATTCTCGCTGACCCGCATGACGTAGTTGCGCGTTTCGCCGTAGGGGATTTCTTCCACCCAGTCGATCGCTTCGTAAAGTGGCGCGCCGCGGGGGTCGCCGTTGCGTTCGATCCAGTCGACAGATTTGCCCGGCCCGGCATTGTAGGCAGCGAAGGTCAGCACCGGGCTGCCGCCGAACCGCTCCATCTGCTGGGCGAGAAACGCGGTGCCGAGGCGAGCGTTGTAGGCACCGTCCTGCACGAGCTTGTTGCGCGAATAGGAAAGCCCGAGCGACTGCGCCGTGCGTTTTGCGGTGGCGGGCAACAGCTGCATCAGGCCCAGCGCATCGGCGTGGGAGCGAGCGTCGATCTGGAACGTGCTTTCCTGCCGCGCGATTGCATAAGCGAGGGCAAGATCGGACTTGCCGACATTCGTCCCGGTGGAAATCGCGCCGATGGGCCAGGCGAGCGTGTCGACCTCGAACCCGCGTTGGAATGCGATCTTGCCGACCTGGAGGGAGAGCTGGAAGTCGCCATTGTTTTCCGCCCGCGCGGCCAGTAGCGCCAGCTTGCCCGGCTCGTTCAGATGGCGCGCAAGATGGCGGTAGACCGGCTTGGCGCGGTTGAAGTGGCCAGCTGACTCCATCTTGGCAATGGCTTGCACCAGTTCGTAATCATCGAACGTCGACCGGTCCGCGGCGCTGACATCGGGACGGGAAATGGTAAGTTTGGTAAGCCCGAGTTCCTGCGCCGCCAGCTGGCCGTAATAGCTCGAATCATACCGCGCGGCCTGGCCGTAGGACTTGTCGGCAGCAACCTTGCTGCCAGCCTTTGCCAGCGCACGTCCGAGCCAGTAGTGGCCCCGCGATTTGGAGATCGGCGTTCCGGCCTTGGCGACCAGTGCCTTGAAGTGGCCCGCGGCGGTATTGGCATCACCCAGCTTCCGCAAGGCAATCCAGCCTGCGAAGAAGTCGGCATCCATCTGCTTGGTGGCGGAACCGGCGACGTTGCGGCGCACCGTGCGGTAGGCCCGGTCCGGCTTGTCGAACGATAGGAGAAGCGAGGCGACGATGCGGCTTTCCGTCCAGAACTCGTCGCGCGAAGCTGCCGGTATATCGTCAGGGTCGACACCCTGAAGGGCTGCGGAAGCCTGCGAGACCCGCTCGCGCTTGCGCAGGTAGCGAGCGTTGGACAGGGCGTAATTGGCGGTACCCTTCTGCGAGGACGGCACGGCATTCAGCCTCGCTTGGGCGTCGCTGCGGTCCCGTTCCACCGCTGCCCGGGCGGCCACCAGCGATGTCATCCCGGCCTTGCCTGCGATGCGCTCGGCACCGGTGATGCGGTCCCTCGACAGCAGATATTCGACGCGGTTCCGATGGTCGTCGCGCGTCAACACCTCGCCGACCTGTGCCAGAATGTTGGCCTCTTCGGAACGGCTAAGCACATCGCCGGTCCAGAACGGAGCGATGACGCGACGCGCGGCCTTGTCGTCACCAGCCCGCGTATGGGCGCGGGCCAGTGGAAGGGCGGCGTCCACCGTCTCGGGTATGGCCTGCGAGAAGGCGACGCGCAGTGCTTCTCCGGATGTCTCTTTCACCAGCGCCCGCTCCACGTTGCGGCGTATGGCGTCGGCGGCGGGCCAGTGGGGAAGGTCGGCGGCAATCGCCGAAAGGGTTGCCGCATCGGCACCGCCGCCCAGCAGGGCGATGTTCCACGCGAGCACCTTGCGTTCCAGCGACCCTGCGCGAAGTTGCGCTCGCGCGGCAAGCGCACCTGCCATGTTGCGCCGGTCCAGCGCGCGCAGGCCGTCCTTCAAAGTTTCGCTTGCCGGCGCGCGATCCTTGGCAGCGTTGGACACGCCTATCTGCGCCGCACTGGCATAGGTGTTGGCAGCAAAGGCCGGTATCGCGGATGCGCTTGCAACGAGGCTGGTCGCGAGCGCGATGGCGGAGAGGGAGCGGGAAAGGTTCATGTGCGGATAACGCCCGGAAATAACGGCAATTCGGTGAACGGGAAGTTTAGTTTCGTTAAGGTTTCCGGGCCGTAAACGCAGGCTCCGATCGGCGGGTTCGCAACGCTTGTGACGCACCGTCGCCCGCCCTATGGTCGCGCTGCAACCACGCCTTTCCAGGACACATATCCGTGACCAATCCGATTTTCAGTGGGTCGTTGACCGCCCTCGTCACGCCTTTCACCGCCGACGGGGCGCTGGACGAGAAGGCGTTTGCGGATTTCGTGAACTGGCAGATCGAGGAGGGCACGACAGGGCTCATACCCGTCGGTACGACGGGCGAAAGCCCGACGCTTTCCCACGAGGAACATAAGCGCGTCGTGGAGTTGGCGGTCGAGGTTTCAGCCGGTCGCGTGCCGGTGATGGCGGGGGCAGGGTCCAACAACACGGCGGCCTCCATCGAGTTTGCCGAACATGCTGCCAAGGTCGGTGCCGACGGTGTGCTGGTGGTGACGCCTTACTACAACAAGCCGAACCAGCACGGCCTCTATGCCCATTTCAGCGCGGTGGCAAAGGCGACGGACCTGCCTTTGATAATCTACAACATTCCCGGTCGATCGATCATCGACATGACGCCGGATACGATGGCGCGGCTGACGGCGGACCATGACACCATCGTCGGCGTGAAGGACGCGACCGGCCAGATGGAGCGCGTATCGGAACAACGTGCTGCTTGCGGTGCGGATTTCATCCAGCTTTCCGGCAACGATGATTCCGCACTCGGCTTTCTCGCCCAGGGCGGCCACGGCTGCATTTCCGTATCGGCCAACGTCGCGCCGGGCCTGTGTTCGCAGTTCCAGCAGGCATGGGCGAACGGTGAGACGGCGGAGGCACTCGAGATCTTCGACCGGCTTTTCCCGCTTCACAAGGCGCTGTTCCTTGAACCGAACCCGGCAGGGGCCAAATATGCCTTGTCGCTGCTTGGAAAGATGGAAGCGTACCAGCGCCTTCCGCTTGTCGAGCCGCAAGACGACACGAAGCAGGCCGTTCGCGATGCGATGGTGCATGCCGGATTGCTGAACTAGAGGCGCATATGGCCAAGAAGACGAGCGACGGCCGCAAGGTCATCGCGGACAACAGACGCGCCCGCTACAACTTCGCCATCGACGATGTGCAGGAGGCCGGTCTTGTGCTGACCGGCACCGAGGTGAAAAGCCTGCGCAACGGCAAGGCCAACATCGCGGAAAGCTATGCCAGCTACGAGGACGGCGAGATGTGGCTCATCAACAGCCACATTCCCGAATATCTGCAGGCCAACCGCAACAACCACGAGCCGACGCGCCGTCGCAAATTGCTGCTGAAAGCCCGCGAAATCGCCCGCATGTCGATGGCCGTTGCGCGGGACGGCATGACGGTCGTGCCGCTGAAGCTGTATTTCAACGACCGCGGGGTGGCGAAGCTGGAGATTGCGCTCGGCAAGGGCAAGAAGAACCACGACAAGCGCCAGACCGAACAGAAACGCGACTGGCAGCGCGACAAGGCCCGACTGATGAGAGAACGAGGCTGATGCGGGAGCGCGGCTGAACCGCGATCAGGCGTCCGGCACCGCTTCGATGATGACGAAAGCCTGCGCCCATGGGAAATCGTCCGTGATGGTGACATGCACGACGCCCCGGTGACCCTCGGGAATCATGGTGTCGAGCCGTTCCTTCGCACCGTTGGTGAGAGCCATCGTCGGCCTGCCGCCAGGCATGTTGACGACACCCATGTCTCGCCAGAAGACGCCGCGCGACAGGCCCGTGCCGAGCGCCTTGGCACAGGCTTCCTTGGCGGCGAACCGTTTGGCGTAGGACGCCGCGCGATTGGCCCGCCGGTCGGACTTCGCCTGCTCGATATCTGTGAAGAGCCGCTGCACGAACCGGTCGCCGAACCGCTCCAGCGACCTGTCGATGCGGCGGATGTCGATGAGGTCCGAACCCAGTCCGACGATCATGCCGCGGAACTGTTCGAATTGCGCGGCACCTTGCCGGCGGCCTGCAGTGCCTTCGCCCGGTCGCGCAACTGCGCGGCCTTGGCCATCAGCTGGTCCTGCCGCGCCTCACGGAACAGCATGGAGGCCCGCCGCGTGGCGAAATAGAGCGGCACGGCGATGAGCGGACCGAGCACCAGCCCGCCAATCATCATGGGCCAGAGCAGCGGTGTCCAGATTTCGTTGAGCGCCGCGCCCATCTGTCCCAGATCGAAGGCCCACGCGCCCGCAACGACCCCCGTCATTGCGTGCCCGAGACCCGGCGCGCCTTCCGCAACGGGGGCGGTGCCAAGCAGAAAATGACCGGCCTTGTAGGTCGCAGCCCAGATGAACGGAAAGGTGATCGGGTTGCCGACGAACGTGCCGAGGGCAGCGGCCAGCAGATTGCCGCGAATGACCCATGCCAGAATGAAGGCGATCATGAAGTGGAAGCCCAGCAACGGCGAAAACGACGTCATCGCGCCCGCGGCCACCCCGGCAGCAATCGCGTGGGGCGAGGCGGTCAAGCGAAGCACGCGCTTCGTCACATACTGGCCCGACCGCATCCACGATCGCCGCGGCCACAACCACACGCGCACCCATTCCAGCCAGCCCGGCGGTGAACGGCGTTTCAGCAGCATGGAAGGCACTTCATGGAACGGTTTTCGTCGGTTTCGATGCGGACATTCAGGCGCATGCTATCCGTCGAGCATTAACACCCGGTTTGTGACGAATTGTCGGCGAACCGCCTACAGCCTCAACCGTAAACCCGCTCCACGACGCTGACCACCGAAAGCGCGCGTATCTCCCGCATCAACCGGTTGAGATGCTTCAGGTCCCAGACCTCGACCCCGAACACCATCCGCGACAGACCGGAATCCGGGCTCGTGAGATAGAGATTGTCGATATTGGCGTCGGCCTTGGCGATAACGTCGGTAATTTCGGCGAGTGCGCCCGGTGCATCGAGCGCGGTGGCACCGATGCGGGCCGGGAAGCGGGCCGGGTTTTCCTCGTCCAGATCCCAGCGCAGGTCGATCCACTCATCGGCGGTTTCCTGAAATGCCGACAGGCCGTCGGCTTCGATCGGATAGACGACGATGCCCTGGCCGGGATCGACGATGCCGACGATGCGGTCTCCCGGCACCGCACCGGAAAGCGGGTCGATGCGCACGGCCGTGGCGGGGTCGATGCCGCTGAAGGGCATCGAGGCGCTATCGTCGCGCTTCGCCTCGACCTCCTGGCGACGTTTGCGGCCCGGAATGCGGAAGACGAAGTTCGCAACGCCCGTCATGGAGAACCAACCGTCCGTCGCCGCAGGCTTCAACGTTTCCGTCCGGTCCCGGCGGTAGTCGGGATAGACGGCCCGCAGCACATCCTCCGCCGGCAGTTCCCCGCGCCCGACGGCGGAAATGGCGTCCAGCACGGAGCGGCGTGCCAGCTTGGACAGCACGGCTTTCACCTTCTTCTCGTCGAACTCGTGACCAGCCTTGCGGAACGCGGAAGTCGAGCATGCGCGAGCCGTTGGCACGGTACTGCTTCATCAGCGCCGAGCGCGTGGCGCGGCGAATGCCGGCCCGCGCCTTGCCGGTGACGGCGAACTTTTCCCATGAGGGCTGGGGGATGTGGCCCGCCTGACGGATGACGAGCACCTCGTCGCCGTTCTTTAGGCCGGACATGACCTGTGCGGCGCGCCCGTTGATGCGGCACCCCACGCATTCGTTGCCGACATTGGTGTGCACGGCGTAGGCGAAGTCGATTGCGGTCGCGCCCTGCGGCAGGGCGATCAGCCGCCCTTTCGGCGTGAAGCAGAAGACCTGTTCGTTGAACAGTTCCAGCCGCGTGTGTTCCAGAACGTCGTCGGGATGGTCGTTTTCCGACAATGTCTCCACCGTTCGACGAAGCCACGCATAGGCCCGGCTACCGCTCGTGTCCTTCGGGTCGGACGGCGATGAATAGACGCCGTCCTTGTACAGCGCGTGGGCGGCGATGCCGAACTCGGCGATCTCGTGCATGGCGCTGGTGCGGATCTGCAATTCGACCCGCTGGTGGGACGGCCCGGCTATGGTGGTGTGCAGCGAGCGGTAGTCGTTCTGCTTCGGGGTCGAGATGTAGTCCTTGAACCGTCCCGGAACGGCCGGCCAGCGCCCGTGGATGATGCCGAGCGCCGCGTAGCATTCTTCCACCGACTCCACGATGACGCGAAAGCCGATCAGGTCCGACAATTGCTCGAAGGAAACCTGGTTCTGTTCCATCTTCCGATAGATGGAGTTGGGCCGCTTCATGCGGCTCTTCACCGTGGCTGCTATGCCGCGCTTGCCAAGGCTTTCCAGGATGGTCGCCTCGATTTCCGCGATCAGTTTCGACGAGGTTTCCGACAGACCGTCGAGTTTGGACGAAATCAGCGCTTGGGCTTCTGGATAGAGCGCACGGAAGGCACGGTCCTCCAGTTCCTCGCGCATGGTCTGCATGCCCATCCGGGCAGCCAACGGCGCGTAGATATCCATGGTCTCCTGCGCCACGCGCTCGCGCTTTTCCGGCGCGACGTAGTGCAGGGTGCGCATGTTGTGCAGCCGGTCCGCCAGCTTGACCAGCAGCACGCGAACGTCTTCGGCGACGGCCAGCAGCAGGCGGCGCAGGTTCTCGCCCTGCCGCGTTTTCTTCGAGACCAGTTCGATGGACTTCAGCTTCGTCAGCCCCTCGACGAGCTGGCCGATATCGGCTCCGAACTTGGCATCGATCTCCCGCCGCGTGGCGTCGGTATCCTCGATCGTGTCGTGGAGCAGCGCGGCGACGACGCTGTGCTGGTCCAGCCGCAGGTCGGTAACGATGGCGGCGACTTCTAACGGATGGCTGAAATAGGGGTCGCCCGACTCGCGGGTCTGGTGGCGATGCTGGTGCATCGCGTAGACATAGGCGCGGTTGAGAAGCTCCTCGTCGACATCCGGGTGATACAACGCCACCCGCTCGACAAGTTCCGTCTGCCGCATCATGGCGTCAGCCGCCTGTCCGACAGGCGGCCCAGCCGGTTGGCATGCCGGACCAACCGGGCACGAAGGGGCGCACCGGCGGCGTCCGGCTACATGTCGTCGGTGCGTTCCGGCGCGACCAGCCCCTGAAGGCTGGCGAGCATTTCCTCTTCGGGAATCGTATCGAACGCCACGAGTGCGGGCTGTTCCTTCACGCCTTCTTCGGCGGCCTTGGGCTCCGCGATGCTCTCTTCCGGCTCGTCGACTTCCACGTGGCGCTGGAGCGAGTGGATGAGATCCTCTTTCAGATCGCCGGGCGACAGCTCCTCCTCGGCAATCTCCCGCAGGGCGACGACCGGGTTCTTGTCGTTGTCGCGTTCCACCGAGATCGCGCCACCGGCGGAAATCTGGCGCGAACGATGCGCTGACAGCAGCACAAGCTCGAAGCGATTGGGGACCTTGTCGACACAGTCTTCCACGGTAACGCGAGCCACGGGCGTCTCCTGCACAGCATAAATTGGGGTATCGTTCGCTTGACTAGGCGCAAACCCCGGCGACTTCAAGGCATTTGCACGGGCAAGTGTGCCCTAACGCAAGGAGGCAAGTGTGCCCTACCGCCAGGAAAGGACGCGATGTGGTGCCGTTGAAACCAAACGGGCACCTGTCGGTTAGCCGGTACAACCGCAAGAGCGAACCATCCTGTTTGTGAAAGTACGATTCGATGCACTTTGACGACCGAGAAAAGATTGTCCTGCTGATCGACGGTGCCAACCTGTATGCCGCATCGCGGGCGCTCGGTTTCGACATCGACTACAAGCAGTTGCTGCTCGCTTTTCGGGAGCGGGGCTACCTGTTGCGTGCGTACTACTACACCGCACTGGTGGAAGAACAGGAATACTCCTCCATCCGCCCGTTGATCGACTGGCTCGACTACAACGGCTACGCGGTGGTGACGAAGGCTGCCCGCGAGTTCACGGATTCGAACGGTCGTCGGAAGATCAAGGGCAACATGGATATCGAACTGGCTGTCGACGCCATGAACCTCGTGCCCCACTGCGACCATTTCGTTCTGTTTTCCGGCGACGGAGACTTCCGCCGTCTGACGGAAGCCCTTCAGCGCAAGGGCAAGAAGGTCTCGGTCGTGTCCACCAACCAGTGCCAGCCACCGATGATCTCCGACGATTTGCGGCGTCAGGCCGACCACTATATCGATCTGGACGATCTGCGACACGAAATCGGCCGCGACCCGTCAGAGCGCGCACCAAAGCGGGAGCCGGAATATGAGGACACCGACGGCTGACTTTGGAGCCGAAGGGGCGATCGATCCGCCCCTCGACTGTCCGTTGTGCCCGCGACTGGCCGCCTTTCGCGACGAGAACGAACGAAAGCACCCCACATTCTTCAACGCACCGGTGCCGACATGGTATCCGCAGACGGGGCTTGCGAACGCGCAACTGCTGGTCGTCGGGCTGGCACCGGGCCTGAAAGGCGCGAACCAGACCGGCCGTCCCTTCACTGGCGACTATGCCGGAGACCTCCTCTACGAAACGCTGGTGCGTCACGGCTTCGCCCGCGGTCGCTATGAGGCGGACCCGAACGATTCCCTCCATTTGATCGACTGCGCCATCACCAACGCCGTGCGCTGCGTGCCGCCGCAGAACAAGCCGGTTGCCGCCGAGATCAACACCTGCCGCGCGTTCCTCACCCCGACCATCGAAGCGCTGCCGAACCTGCGCATTCTCGTGACCTTGGGCAAGATCGCACACGACAGCCTCGTGCGCGGGCTCGGCGGGCGAGTGGCTGCGAACCCGTTCGGCCACGAAAGGGTGCATGACGTCGCGCCCTACACCATCATTTCCAGCTACCACTGCTCTCGCTACAACACGAATACCGGTGTGCTGACGCCGCAGATGTTCGACAACGTGTTCGCCCGGGCACGTGCCCTGTTGCAAGCCTTGCCGAGCGCGGCTGCTGCCGCCATATAGCGCCCACCGGGCGGCCCGTGCCGCAGATTACCTCGAAGAGAGAGCCTCGTGGCCAAACGTAATTCCGACGGTTCCGAAAATCCCGTTTGGGAAACCGTCTCGGTCGTCGTGCAGGCGCTGCTGCTGGCGCTGGTGCTGCGAACCCTGCTGTTTCAGCCCTTCAACATTCCGTCCGGATCCATGAAGCCGACCCTGCTGGTGGGCGACTACATTTTCGTCTCCAAATGGAGCTATGGCTATTCGCGCCACTCGCTCCCGTTCAGCCCGCCGCTCTTCGACGGTCGCATCTTCGGCTCCGACCCGGAGCGTGGCGATGTGGTGGTCTTCAAATATCCCTCCGACACATCGAAGGATTACATCAAGCGGGTGCTGGGCCTGCCCGGGGACACGGTGCAGCTGCGCAATTCTGAAGTGTTCATCAACGGCGAACCGGCCATGCGCGAACAGGTCGGTTCGTTTACAGAGACCGTGCGCGGTGCCGTGCAGACCGTGCCGATCTATCTTGAAACGCTTGGCAACGGCGCGTTCTACGAAACGCTGGATATCGACACGACGCCGGGCAACCCGATCGACAACACGCCGGAATTCGTGGTGCCCGAAGGCAACTTCTTCTTCCTGGGCGACAACCGGGACAATTCCGCCGACAGCCGCTTCGACGTGGGCTTCGTGCCTGCCGACAATCTGGTCGGCAAGGCGCAGGTCATCTTCCTGTCGCTGGAAGACGGTGCGGCGGCCTGGCAGTTCTGGCGCTGGCCCGGCGACATGCGCTGGTCGCGCATCTTCACGGGTCTGTAGGTGGCGCGTCCGTCCGGGCGTAAGGCCGTCCTCAATGGCTCCCGCCTCGCTTCCCTAGAAGACCGCCTCGGCCACCGGTTCAAAAGCCACGAGCGGTTGGTCCGCGCGCTCACCCATACAAGCGCCGCCACGCAATCGGCGTCTCGCGCCCACTACGAGCGGCTGGAATTTCTCGGTGACCGGGTGTTGGGCCTGTGCGTGGCCGAACGCCTGTTCACGACTTTTCCCGATGCCACAGAGGGCGAGTTGTCCGTGCGGTTGAACGGTCTCGTCAGCGGCGCGACCTGCGCTGCGGTGGCCGATGAAATCGGCCTTGCCGATTATATCTTCGCTGGAACCGACTCCCACCACATCCACACCAAACGTATGAAAAGCGTGCGTGCCGACGTGGTGGAAAGCGTTATCGCCGCCGTCTATCTCGACGGTGGGTTGAAGGCGGCAACCGCTTTCGTCGAGCGCTTCTGGGCCAGCCGTTTCGACGAGGCAGGCGCCGCTACGCCGGATAGCAAGACCGCGCTGCAGGAATGGACCCACGCCTACAAGGGCGCGACGCCCAACTACGATCTCATCGACCGCTCCGGCCCCGACCACGACCCGACCTTCGTCGTCGCCGTACGGGCCGACGGACTGGAGGAAACACGCGGGACGGGCCGGTCCAAACGCAGTGCCGAACAGGCGGCGGCGGAAGCCATGTTGCTGCGCGAAGGAGTGTGGCAGAAGTCGGACGATGGAGCGCTCACGGTGACCACGAATGACTGAAACACTTAGCACCCGCGCCGGATTCGCAGCCCTGATCGGTGCCCCCAACGCGGGCAAATCGACGCTTATCAACCGTCTGGTCGGCACGAAAGTTTCCATCGTTTCCCACAAGGTGCAGACGACCCGCACCGTGGTGCGCGGCATTGCCATGCGCGGGGACAGCCAGATCATCTTCGCCGACACGCCCGGCATCTTCCAGCCCCGCCGCCGCCTCGACCGCGCGATGGTCGATGCGGCCTGGACCGGCGCGAATGATGCGGACGTCGTCTGCCTGCTGATCGACGCCGAACGCGGCATTCGCGGTGATGCGGAGACGATCCTGAAACGGTTGGCGGACGTGAAGCTGCCGAAGATCCTCCTCCTCAACAAGATCGACCGGGTGCCGGTGGAAAGCCTGTTGAAACTGACGCAGGAAGCCAACGCCGTCTGCGCCTTCGACGACACATTCCTCATTTCCGCGCTGAACGGAGCCGGATGCGACGATCTGATGGACCATCTGGCGGGCATCATGCCGGAAGGGCCGTATCTCTACCCCCCCGATCAGGTTTCCGACTTTCCCGCCCGCACCATGGCGGCTGAAATCACGCGCGAAAAACTGTTCCTGCGCCTGCACCAGGAACTGCCTTACAGCGCCCATGTGGAGGTGGAAGGGTGGGAAGAGCGCAAGGATGGTTCCTTGAAGATCGATCAGGTCATCTACATCCAGCGCAGTGCCCATAAGAAGATCGTCATCGGCGCGAAGGGCGCGACCATCAAGGCGATTTCCACCGCTGCCCGCACGGAACTTTCCGAAATGTTCGACAGGCCCGTCCACCTGTTTCTGTTCGTGAAGGTGCGGGAAAACTGGATCGACGACCCTGAACGTTACCGCGAGATGGGGCTGGAGTTTCCAAAGTAACAGATGGAATGGTTGGATCGTGGCATCGTACTGGGCGTTCGCAAGCATGGCGAAACGTCCGTCATTGCCGAGATCATGACCCGCGCCCACGGCCGCCATATGGGGTTGGTGCAAGGGGGCAGGGGGCGCTCGCTGCGTCCGCTTCTGCAACCGGGCAACAGTGTAAACGCCGTGTGGCGCGCGCGGCTGGAGGACCATCTGGGCACATTCAAGCTGGACGCGGGCCGCCTGCGCGCCGCGCGGTTGATGGAAAGCGCCCACGCGACATACGCCGTGCAGTGGCTCGCCAGCCTGCTGCGCCTGTTGCCGGAGCGGGACGCCCAGCCCCACCTTCACGACACACTGGACATCGTGCTCGACACGCTCGACGACCCCGCCATCGCCGCGGAAATGGTGGTGCGTTACGAAAGCGCGATCCTGAACGAACTCGGTTTCGGCCTCGACCTGTCGGCCTGCGCGTCGACCGGGCAGCGAGAAAACCTCGTTCACGTGTCGCCCCGCACGGGCCGGGCCATCAGCCGCGAGGCGGGCGCGCCCTATGCCGACCGGCTGTTGCGCCTGCCGCCGTTCCTAATGAACGACGATGCAAAGCGCGCGCAGGCCGCCCCGCTCGATGACATTCTGGCAGGCTTCGCCTTGACCGGGCATTTCATGCACAGGCATGTCCATGGCGCGCGGGGCCTGGTCCTGCCGCCGGAGCGCGAGGCGTTCATCCGGGTAATCGAGAGGGAACTGGCCGATGGCACTGCACACGATTGACGGCAAGGAGATCGAGGTCGGACAAGTGTCGATGGAGCACGCCGCGACCATGACCGGGTTGGACCTAATGCGCGCCATCGCCGCCGGAGACCTGCCCGGCCCGAGTATTGGGTCCGCGATGAACTTTCGCATGCTCGAGGTGAACGAGGGCAGGGTGACGTTCGCCGGAACGCCCCATGAGGGTGTGATGAACCCCATCGGCACGGTGCACGGCGGCTGGGCTGCGACCATTCTCGACTCCGCGCTGGCCTGCGCCATTCACACGCTGTGCCCGACCGGTTATGCCTCCACCTCCATCGACTTGAAGGTCAATTTCGTGCGCGCCATCCTGCCCACGACCGGTCGCCTGTTCGCGACCGGCGAGGTGGTCCATCCCGGTCGCCAGATCGCCACGTCCGAAGCGCGGCTGGTGGACGAGAACGGCAAGCTGTTCGCCCACGGTTCGCAAGCCTGCTCCATTTTCAAGCTGCCCGTCTAGGCGGGCAGCACTCTCGAAACTGCAGCCTCGCGGATCGGCCAGTGAACGGCGGCGGCGAATAGCCCAAGCACCACACCCAGCCACCAAACGATGTCGTAGCTGCCGTAAATATCGTAGAGAAACCCGCCCATCCAGACGCCCAGAAACGACCCGACCTGGTGGGACAGGAACACGATTCCGCCCAGCAGGCCCAGATGACGCGTGCCGAACATGATGGCCACCAGCGCGTTCGTGGGCGCGACGGTCGACAACCAGAGCAGTCCCATCACGATGGCGAAGATAATGACGGTCGTAGGCGTCTGCGGGACCAGCAGAAATACCGTCACCGCGATCGATCTCCCGATATAGAGCCAGGAAAGAAACAGCGGCTTGGAATATTTCTGCCCGATGACACCGGACGCAAGCGAACCGAAAATATTGAAGAAGCCGATCAGAGCGATGGCGTAGCCGGCATATTTCGCATCGATGCCGATGTCGCCGATATAGGCCGGAAAATGCGCGGTGATGAAAGCCACCTGAAAGCCACAGACGAAGAACCCTGCGATGAGCAGCAAGTAGGATTGGTGGCCCAGCGCCTCTTTCAAAGCAGCGCCCACCGTCTGGTCCACGCTGGCCTCGCTGTAGGCTGCGCTTTTCGAATTGCCGAACAGCGGCACGGCCAGCACCGGTATGAGAAGCATGAGCGCCGACATGATGAGAAGCGTGTCCGACCAGCCGTAGAGCGAAATGAACCCGACGGAGAGCGGGGCGAACAGGAACATGCCGGCCGACCCCTGCAGCCGTACCGAGGCCGAACACCATCGAGCGGTTTTCCGGCGAGACGTTGCGGGCAAACACGGACAGGATGATCCCGAACGATCCCGCCGCCGTGCCGAGCCCGACGAGAACGCCGCCGCCAAGATATAGCATCGACGGCGTATCGGCACTCGCCATGAGGTACAGCCCGAGCGCATAAAGCAGCCCGCCCAGCGCCAGCATCCGCCATGCGCCGAACCGGTCCGCCAACGCTCCGAACACGGGTTGTCCGATGCCCCAGGCAAGGTTCTGCACAGCCATTGCCAGCCCGAAGGTCGTGCGGCTCCACCCTGTTTCCGCCAGCATGGGAAGCTGGAAAAACCCCATTGCCGAACGCGGGCCAAAAGCCAGCAGCGCGATGACGCACCCGCAGGTAATGATGAGCCAGACCGGTGGACGCCATTTCGTCTGGTTCATTTTAGCCGCTGAAGACATGGGACTCGCTCGACGGATCGTTGACCTGTACCGAATAGTCCAAAACCGGTCCGCAGGCGAGGGCACGAAACCGGCAGCCCCGCGTTGAATGGTATTGAAGGAGATTTTCATGACCAAATCCGAACTTGCCAACGAGATCGTGCGCGCCCGCAAGGCGGGCGAGCAAACCATGGTCGCCATGCCGGACCCCCCGATGAACCGGAACGACGCTATGGATATCCAGCAGCTGGCCTTCGAACGCTACGGCGCCACAAGTGTCGGCTGGAAGGTCGGCGCGGCCAACGAGTTTGCGCAGAAGGCCTTTGGTATCGACAGTCCGTTCTACGGCCCCATGGCCCAGAGCAGCGTACTGGAAAGCGGCGCTAGCTTGAAGAAAACCCCATGCGTGGGAGCGGTCGAGCCGGAATACGCGTTCAGGATGTCCCGCGATTTCCCTGCAAATGGCGAGGCGGTGACGATCGAAACCATCAAGGATGCCGTCGAATCCGTGCACCTTGCCATCGAAGTGATCGGCCGATGCATGGGTGATACGAGCTTTGCCAACGGCGTCGGCGTTACGATGGATTTCGGAGGCAATGCAGCCTTCGTCGTCGGCCCCGCTGTGGACGACTGGCGCAACGTGGATCTGGTGGGCACCAGGGTGGAAGGGCTCGCCGACGGCGCAGTCGCGCAAACGGGCAGTGGCGCTGCCGTGATGGGTGACCCACTCGTTTCCCTGGTCTGGATGGCCGAAACGCTGGCGGCGAACGGTGATGCGTTGAAAGCGGGCGATTGGGTATCCACCGGCACCTGCACACCGCCGGTGCCCGCCGTCGCAGGTCAAACGGTCGAAGCCCGATTTGAAGGCCTGGGCTCCGTGACCGTTCAGTTCACCTAGGGCACCTCACAGCCTTGCAGGAGGCGATGCGACCCGCTAGCCTCTCTCGCGGCCCGGCAACAACCTTGTCGGGCTTGTTTTTCACCGACCTTATACTCACATTGAGTATATCCAGTCGAAAGCGAGTTTTCTCATGATTGCAGCGTCCGAAACCGGCCCGATCGAACTGTCCTCGGGCAAGACCCACGAGCGTCTGCCGCGTCCGGCGTTGGACTACACGCCCGCAGTGGCGAAGGCGACGGCGCACCTCTACGAGAAGGTCGCCCACCACATTCCCGAGATCGAATGGCCGATCCATGCGCCATATGTCCACGCGATCAATGAATTGAAGAAGGTGCGCAACGCCGCCATTCTCGCCCACAATTATCAGACGCCGGAAATCTATCATTGCGTCGCCGATATCGCGGGCGATTCCCTGCAACTTGCGCAGGAGGCCACCCGGGTGGAAGCCGACGTCATCGTGCAATGCGGCGTGCATTTCATGGCCGAAACGTCGAAGCTGCTGAACCCGTCCAAGACCGTGCTGATCCCCGACATGCGCGCCGGTTGTTCGCTGGCAGACAGCATCACCGGGGAGGACGTGCGCCTGTTGCGTGAGGCCAATCCCGGTGTGCCCATCGTCACTTATGTGAACACGTCCGCCGACGTGAAAGCTGAAAGCGATATCTGCTGCACGTCTTCCAACGCCGTTGCCGTGGTGGAAAGTTTCGGGTTGATACGGTTCTGTTGATCCCAGATGAATATCTCGCCCAGAACGTCGCCCTGCAAACGGACGTGAAGATCCTGACCTGGAAGGGCCATTGCGAGGTCCACGAGCGCTTTACCGCCGAGGAATTGCTGGCCTACAAGGAAGCCGACCCCGACATTCAGATCATCGCCCACCCGGAATGCCCCGTCGAAGTGACGGCGGTCGCAGACTTCACCGGCTCCACGTCCGGCATGATCGACTACGCCGTCGGCCAGAAGCCGGGAGCCAAGGTGTTGCTGGTGACGGAATGTTCCATGGCCTCCAATATTCAGGAACAGGCCCCCGGCGTCGAGTTCATTAAACCCTGCAACCTGTGTCCGCACATGAAGCGCATCACGCTACCGAAAATCTCGACAGCCTGCTGGAGATGAAAGAGGAAGTCGTGGTCGACCCGCTGATGGCCGAGAAAGCCAAACGGGCGGTGGAGCGCATGGTCAATCTGAAGAATTGAGGGTAGGATTAGCAGATGAGTATTCAATCTCTTACTATCGCCAAGCAACTCGCTCATGAAGGGCTTTCTCAAGCGCAGGCGGAGGCTATTGCAACAGCGATCGTAAGAGGCAGCAGATCAAGGCCGCACTGTATTTGGCAACAAAGTTTGAATTGGACCAGATGAAAACCGAACTGCTAGGGGCGGCATTGAGAATATTCAATCGACTATAGCCCAGCACTAGCAACGAGGGCTTCCCCAACGCGTCGGACATATCCACGCAGATTCGAAGACTGTTGCTGTTCTTTGATGCCGAGTGATCTTCCCGACTAAGTCTTGAAAGGCCTTGGGAAGAATACCAGAAGATGAAATCCCATTTACTGCTACTGATCGCAGCATCCGACGCTGGTGACGAAATTGTCGTCGAAACAGCCTTATGACTACACCCCAATAATTCTAGAAATCGAGCGGCTAGGCTCTCTTCTGGACATCGGTGAATAAAATGCCCGAACAACTCTCCTTCCTCCGCCCCGTAGGCTGGACCGGGTCCGACGACGTCGTCATCGTCGGCGGCGGTCTTGCCGGGCTTTTTTGCGCGCTGAAACTCGCGCCTCGGCCCGTCACCGTTCTCACCGCAGCCTCCCTCGGGCGTGGCGCGTCGTCGGCCTGGGCGCAGGCGGGCATCGCGGCGGCGGTGTCGGAAGGTGATACGGTGGAACAGCACGTGGCGGACACGCTCGTGGCCGGTGCTGGCATCGTGGACGAGCGCATCGCCCGTCTCATGGCTGGCGAAGCTGCCGACCGCATTCACGACCTGTTGGAATTCGGCGTTCCCTTCGACCGCGATCTCGAGGGTCGTCTGGCCACGTCGCGCGAAGCTGCTCACAGCCAAAGCCGCATTGTCGGCGTACGAGGCGACATGGCGGGCAAATCCATCATGGAGGCGCTCATAGCCGCCGTGCGGAAGACGCCCTCCATCCGCGTGCTGGAAGGCTACGTCGTTCAGGATATCCAGACCGAAGGCAAATATGTCTCCGGCATCGTCGCCCGCGACGACGCGGGGCAGGGCCGCAACAAGATGTTATTGCCCACCCGCGCCGTCGTCATGGCAGCCGGTGGTATCGGCCATCTTTACGCCGTCACAACGAACCCCGCCGAGGCGCGCGGCGGCGGGATCGGCATGGCGGCACGCGCCGGTGCGATGCTGGCGGATATGGAGTTCGTTCAGTTTCACCCGACCGCCATCGACGTGGGGAAGGACCCCGCACCCCTCGCGACGGAAGCCCTGCGTG
This sequence comes from uncultured Alphaproteobacteria bacterium, assembly GCA_963711195.1. Lineage (GTDB taxonomy): Bacteria > Pseudomonadota > Alphaproteobacteria > Rhizobiales > Rhizobiaceae > Pseudahrensia. The sequence goes on along the minus strand of CAVQDK010000006.1, from coordinate 376,460 downwards.
GCCATGGTGCCCATCTCGTCAACGATGCGGGCGAACGCTTCATGGTGCCGATCCACCCCGACGCCGAACTGGCCCCCCGCGATGTGGTGGCACGAGGCATCTTCTCGCAGATCAAGGAGGGCAAGGGTGCCTATCTCGATTGCCGCGAAGCGGTCGGCGCGACGTTCGCCGAAGAGTTCCCGACCGTTTACGCATCCTGCATGGAGGCGGGCATCGACCCGGTGACCGATCTCATTCCCGTCGTCCCGGCGGCGCACTATTTCATGGGCGGCATCCTGACGGACGCCAACGGTCGCTCATCTCTCGATGGGCTCTGGGCCTGTGGCGAGGTCACGTCCACCGGTGCCCACGGGGCAAACAGGTTGGCATCGAACTCATTGCTCGAGGCCGTCGTGTTCGCCGCGCGTATTGCAGAGGACATCACCGGCCTGTTGCCCGCACCGCGCCTGCAGGAATGGTCGGCCAGCAGCCTGTCGCTGGATGACGAACGACCGCTCGAAGATTCCGAACCCATGACCCGCCTGCGCGCCATCATGAGCGCGGAGTTCGGCGTCGTGCGGACAGGGCAGGGCATGCTCGATGGTCTGCGCGGCATCGTCGAACTGGAACAGGGCAATCACTACCAACGCTTCGACAACAGCCTCGTTTCGGCGAAGATGATCGCGGTGTCCGCCATCATTCGTCACGAAAGCCGCGGTGGCCACTATCGGCTGGACTATCCGGAAGCCCGTTCCGAACTGGCAAACCGCAGTTTTCTCACCTACGCAAGGGCCAACGCAGTCGCCTCTCAGTTGCTGAGCGAGCAGGAAGCGGCAACGGCGTGACCGCGTTTCCCCTTCCTGCAATTCTCATATCCGAAGCCATTCGTGCGGCACTGACCGAGGATCTCGGTCTCAGCGGCGACATCACGAGCGCCGCGACCATTCCCACGGATGCAACGGCTATCGCCGTTCTCGATTGCCGGGAAACCGGCGTGCTGGCGGGGTTGGCACTGGCGCAGGCCGCCTTCGCGGCCATGGACGAAACTATAGAGTTTGAAACGCTGGCGCAGGACGGCGACCGCCTTTCCCCCGGGCAGCATGTCGCGCGCATTACCGGCCCTGCACGAGCGATCCTGTCTGCCGAGCGCGTGGCGCTGAACTATCTGTGCCACCTGTCCGGCATCGCAACCCTGACCGCGCGCTATGCAGATGCAATCGCACACACGAATGCCAGCGTCTGCTGCACGCGCAAGACGATTCCCGGCCTGCGCGCCTTCGAGAAATACGCGGTGCGGTGCGGTGGCGGTTCGAACCACCGCTACGGCCTGTTCGATGCCGTGCTGATCAAGGACAATCACATCGCCATCGCCGGTGGCGTGAAGCAGGCCATCGACGCGGCGCGGTCGAACCTCGGTCATCTGGTCAAGATCGAGGTGGAGGTCGACACCCTCGACCAGCTGCGGGTGGCGATGGTGGCGAGGCCGGATGTGGTCATGCTCGACAATATGAACCTCGACCAATTGCGCGAGGGCGTGGCCATGGTCGGCGGCCGCATTCCGGTGGAAGCGTCCGGCAACGTGGGGCTGGAGACGATCGCCGCCATCGCCGAAACCGGCGTGGACCTCATCTCCACCAGCAAGATCACCATGAGCGCGCCGACGCTCGATCTGGGCCTCGATATCGAAATCGACGCCTAGCTTCTGCCGCTGATCCGCAGGCCGGGTGCGGGACGTTCGCCCATCACATCACGGCGGAAGCGGAAGCAGGCTGCGGGCCGCCCACCGGTGGAAACGCGCGCGTTGCCCGTCGGTTGAACGAGTTCGGCTCTCTCGACCATGCGCCGGAAGTTCTGCTTGTGAACACGCCGGCAGGCCAATGCTTCGACCGTCGATTGCAGTTCGGTCAGCGTGAACTCCTCTGCCATCAACTCGAAGACCACGGGCCGGTATTTGAGCTTGCCCCGCAGCCGCCCGATGGCGGTTGCCAGAATGCGCCGGTGGTCCTGTGCCATGGGCAGGCCGAACGCAGCGGCTGGGGTGGCAAACCCGTCCGTGACCGCCTCTCGCACCAGCCCTGCCTCATACATGAGTTCGTAGCGTTCCAGCACGCGCTCTTCGTTCCATGCGGAGGGGTCCGGCTCGGTGGTGCCAGCTGGGTTGAAGCCGAATGCGAACTGGACCCGACCGGTGCGATCCGGCAATGGGCCGGACGGTTCTTGCAAACTCTCGCACGCCCATCGGCGCAGGGCGGGAACGATCTGGTTCAGCAGAATATCCGACGCACCCTCGCGCCAGTCTTCCCACGGAAAGTGCCCGTACCAGCTGCGCCATGGCAGGGTCTCACGGTCTGCCTGCCGAGCCAGCGCAAGATAGCCAACGGAAACGACATGCCGCCCGTCGTCCCGCTGGCGCCCCTGGTCGCCGAACGTGTAAAGCTGCTCCACGTAGCCCAGGTCTCGCCGGGTGAGTTCGGAAACCCAGCGTCGCAGACCTCTCTCCATCGTCGGGTCCAGGTCGGGCTGGAACGGGCCGAAGGGCAGGGCGCTGGGCGTTGCGTCCGCCAGCGTCAGAACCTGTGGCGTCGCATCGGTGCAGGAGACGACCACCGCGTGCAGCCCGATGTCGATGGCGGTCGTCACGGCCCGATATCGAGGTCGAACGACACGGAGGGCGCATGGGTGATGAACGCACCGCGACCGGCCTCCTTCACGGCCTGCGAAAACGTGCCGCCATAGCCTAGTTGCGTGTCAGCCAGCGCGATCATCAGCGGGTTCGGGGTAGCGTGGGGCGCGGCCATACGCAGCGCGGCGACGAGCGTTGCCGGAGCCATCTCGGACCGGATGACGGCAGCTGCTATCACAGCGGCAGCGGTCGACCGACTGACCCCCATCCAGCATTGCAGGACCAACGGACCCGCACCGTTCCAGGCGCGAATGAACGCGATGAGAATTTCGACCTGCTCGGCTGTTACCGCCTGCAGACCATCGAGAGGCTTCGGGATGTTGTTGAAGTCCAGTGCCAGAAAGCCGTCGAGCCCGTCCGGACGCGGCAGTGTGGAACCGGGCGCAGCGAACGATGCGAGCCATCGGCTGCCGGACGAGGCCAGCGTTTCCTCAAGATGGGCAAGGGGCGTGATGCGCAACACAGCCATTACGACAAGGCCTCGAAGGTCGCCAGAAACGCCGTTTGCGCTTCCACCACCGGTCGGGGCCGCAACGGTCGTGCGGAGAGTGACGCGCCCTTCGGTAACGGAAACAGGTTGCGGGCCTCGGCTGCGGAAAAGCCCGCCAGATCGACGGCTTCACGGTGGGCGGAAATACGGTCGGCGGTCTTGATCGTGCGCCGCATGGCAGGTGCGCATCGTGGCGGCAGGCCGAAGCGGATGTGGATCGCCGCCATCAGTCTCGCCTCCACCGCCCCATACTCAGCCCCGAGCACGCCCTTGAACGGGGAGATCATGTCGCCGATGACGTATTCCGGCGCATCGTGCAGCAAGGCTGCCAGAAGCAGGTCGCGCGAGGTTTCGGGTTCGGTTTCGCGCAGAATGTCCACCACCAGCACGCTGTGCTGCGCCACGCTGAACGCATGGTCGCCGGTGGTTTGCCCGTTCCATCGGGCCACCCGCGCCAGCCCGTGGGCTATATCCTCGATCTCGATATCGAGCGGGGACGGATCGAGCAGGTCCAGCCTTCGGCCGGACAACATGCGCTGCCACACCCGGGTGGACCCGTCCCTAGCCACCGTCCGAACCCGAAGCGACAACCGGCCACGTGAAGGAAACAAAGGCGGGCAGGGCAGCTGTCACAATACTGTCGCCTGCCATGATGGGAGTGCCCGCGGCGACCGCCTTCGCCACGCGGTCGAGCCGCAACAGGGCAAGCCCCCGTTCGCCCACGGAAGACCCCATTGTTCCGACGGCGCGATCATCGGCGGTGACGACCGTCCCCATCGACGGCAAACGAGCGCCCGAAACCTGGACGAACCGGCTGCGCGCCGTTCCGCGATGCTGCATCCGCGACACGACTTCCTGCCCGACGTAGCACCCCTTGCGAAAATCCACCCCGCCCCGGACGAACTGGTCCATCAGGGCCTCGTGGGGGAAGACGGTTTCCGGCTCGTAGTCCCGCCCGAGTTCCGGCAGACCGAGGGCGATGCGGTGGGCGTCGTAGTCATCGCCCCCGTCGTCCGGCTCGAACACGCGCCGGGCGAAACCTGTCAGCCGTGGATCGTTGGTTTCCACACCATCGCCCCAGGTAACGCTGACCGTCAGGCCGGCCGCCTCCACCGTCACGTCGGCCCGCAGCTTATAGAATGTCAGCCGCCGAACGAGATCCGTGGCGAAGGCGTTTGCCGTGTCGAGAAGGAAACCGGTGCCGTCGCGGCCCACGAAGAACTCGAACAGTATCTTGCCCTGCGGCGTCAGCAGGGCGCCGAATGTAAGCGCACCGGCGGGAAGGCTCTCCACATCGCAGGTCACGAGGTTCTGCAGGAAGTGCGCCGCATCGGCCCCGCCGACCCGCACCACCGTTCTGTCACTCAAAAGCGCGCGCGCCATGTCAGTCTCCCGCCAAGAAAAAGCGCCACTCGCCATCGGGGCGAATGCCGACGCGATAGAAGATATAGCCGCCGAACTGCTCGGAATCCTGCACGTCGCCCGCCGTCAGCAGGCGGAACAGTTCGACCCTCTGTTCGTTCGACAGACCATCGAGTGGCCATGCGAAAAAGTATGGCCATACATACATTTCCTCATCCGTGCCCACGTCCACGTGGACGTATCCCGCTTCCAAGACCTCCAGCAGGATGGCGAGGATTTCGAACCCCTCCTCGTCTCCGGACGATTGCTTCAGAAAGTCGATCGGGTCTTCCTCATAGCCTGATAGCGACAGCATGGTGCCGTCCGCACCGTCGACGATATGGGGGCGCAACGCGGAGAGTTCACCCTTTCGGGCAGCATCCATCAACGCATCGCGGGTGGCCCGCACGGCTGCGGGCAGATTTTCGACATCGCGCTGGATCGGCGGCGGCGGTCCGGAAGGTTGTGGTTTCTCACGCTTCGGGCGCATCGTCAGGTCCGGCAGCGCATCGTCGGGGATCTGTGCGAACTGGCCGAGATCACGCGCATCACCATGGCCATGGGTGCCGAATGGGCCTTCAGTGACGCGCCACGACGTATCACCACCTCCACCGGCCACGGCGTTGCCGGCGGTCATGACGGCCGTGACAGCAAATACGATGACTGCGTAGAGATGCATGGCGAGAACCCGTTCGGATACGCGATGCGTCTAGCACGAAAGGGCGGGCAATCGATACCGCGGCGAACGTCGCGGCAGCGTATTTACTGCAGGGTGCGGTCCAGATGGAAATGCCCGGCTTCCGCCCGTGCGGGCAGGGCGTCGATCACGCTGGCAACCGCGTCGTCCCCGGCCAGCCGCTGCAATTCACCGAGCACCATGCCGAGCGCCGATTCCACCGCGATGGACGGCTCGATGCCTTCCTGCAACGCCGCTGACCACGCCTCGTTGAAGAACTCATGGGCCACGCGGTGTTTCTCCTCGTGGATCAGTTCATCGAGATTGTCGGCGGTATCGGCCAGCATGACAGGGCAACGTCCGTTCGTGATTGCGTGTCCATTAGGTAGCCCGGGCAAATGTGGCGCGCCACCGAGGAGTGGACGAAAGGTTAATGCGTCCACAGATGTTGTAACGACCCCCTAGCGCCCGAACCGCTGGGTGATCTGGCGTGTCAGAACCCGCCCTTCCTCGGTGTATCGGTCGCCCGCCAGACGTGCCGAGGGCGTGCAGGCACGATAGACTTCGTCCAGCGCCCGGTAGCCCCGGTTGAACCGCGCGATGAGCCGCGCGCGACGGGCAGGGAGAGGGTTTTCCAACGCGATCAGGTCCGTCATCGCATCACGCCACGTCGTGCCCTCGCCGGTCTGGCAAAGCGTACGGAGGTAGTGGACGGACCCCAGCACCTCCGCCAGCCGCAGCAGGTACGGGTCGTAGGGTGCCGTCAGTTCCGGCAGTGGCGGCCCGGCAGGTGCTTCGTCCTGCCCATGGGCAGACAGGGGATAGGCCAGCAGACAAAGGAGGATCAACGCGCGCATCTGTCGGTCATAGGGCAGAATTGGAAGCAGCGTCCAGCAGTGCGCGGCTTTCCGAGATGATCGCGTCGGTGTCCGGCAGGAGATCGAACGCCGTCAGATTTCGCGGGTCGGCCCAAACCAGATCGGCAGCGTCCGATGCGGCAAGCCCATCGCCGGACACGGCATCGGCCGCGAAAGCTGCCAGAACGTAGTGATGCGCGACCGCACCCGCCTCGTCCCGCGCGCTGATTTCCAGAAACCGCACGAACACCGGTGTTGCAATCCCGAGACCCGTTTCTTCGAGAACCTCGCGAGCGACGGCTTCTGCCAGCGTTTCGCCTGCTTCCACCAGCCCTCCCGGCAAGGCCCAACGGCCTTTCGATGGCGGGTTGCCGCGCTGCACGATGGCGACCTTTCCATGCCGCCAGACGGCGGCACAAACGCCGGTCAACGGTTGGTCTGGAGAATCGCGCACGCCCATCCTTCGCTTTCGCGCCTCGGCCCCCTATGTGCAAGCGTGAACGGTCACGGGGAGGCGAAATCATGTGCGGACGCTTTGCGTTGACCGAGAGCTGGCGTGAACTGGTAGAAACATTCGGTCTCGCCGCCGTCGCAGCGATGCCGCACGTGCCACGCTACAACATCGCCCCGACCCAGCCGGTCATCATGATTCACGGCGATGGTGGCGGTGCCCGGGTGCCGCTGCTGGTGCGCTGGGGGCTCGTGCCGTCCTGGGTCGACGACCCGGCGAAGTTCACGCTGTTGCTGAACGCTCGCAGCGAGACGGCGGCGACGAAGCCTTCCTTCCGCAACGCCATGCGCCACCGCCGCACGCTCGTGCCCGTGAGCGGATTCTACGAATGGCGGCGGCACGCCAACGGCAGCCAACCCTTCTGGGTGCGCCCCCGCCACGGCGGCATCATCGCCTTCGCAGGACTGATGGAAACCTATGCCGACCCGAACGGAAGCGAGATCGACACCGGCTGCATCGTGACCACCGAAGCCAACGAGAGTTTCGCGTCCATCCACCATCGCCTGCCTGTCGTGATCCAGCCGGAAAACTACGGCGCGTGGCTCGATTGCCGCCGCAACGAACCGCGCGATATGGAGCCGCTGATGCGCCCGGTGGACGATGATTTCTTCGAAGCCATCCCGGTCGGCACAGCGGTCAACAAGGTCTCGAACACCGGACCGGACGTGCAGAAGCGCGTCGATCCAAAGCCCGTGCGCGCGGAACCGACGCAGCTCGGGCTGTTCTGAAGCGATGCTCCCCTTCCTCAACGGCTTCGTCCTTGGCGGGTCGCTCATCGTCGCCATCGGCGCGCAGAACGCGTTCATTCTGCGGCAAGGGCTGCTGCGCTCCCACGTCTTCATCTTATGCCTGATCGCCGCCCTCTCCGACGCGCTGTTGATATTGGCGGGCGTTGCGGGCTTCGGAACCATCGTCAATTCCGACCCCGTCCTGTTGACCGCCGTAACCGCAGGGGGTGCTATTTTCCTGCTGGCCTATGCGGCGCTGGCCGCGAAACGCGCGTGGCAACCGCAGGGCATGGAAGCGGCGCAACAAGCGGCCCCGACGCTGGCCCGCGCCATCACCACTTTGCTCGCCTTCACCTTCCTCAACCCCCACGTCTATCTCGATACGGTCGTGCTCGTCGGCGGCCTGTCCGGTTCCTATGAGGGCCACGCCCGAGCGGCGTTCGGGGCAGGTGCGATGATCGCGTCCTTTGTCTGGTTCTTTACGCTGGGCTACGGCGCGCGATGGCTGGCACCACTGTTTGCCAAACCCGCCGCGTGGCGCGTGCTGGACGGGCTGATCGCGCTGGTCATGCTACTTCTAGCCCTGTCGCTCATTGCGGGCCTCGTTTGACTTGACGCGGGCGCCCTCGCGGCAGCATATGCGCCCATGACCATCTGCACTGCCATTCGCTGCTGCATTACCGCCTAGCTTCGCGCGGGCCGGTCTTCCCATGTTCAGTTTTCCGGTTCGCTAGGCACTAGCCACGAGACCGCTATGACCGAACTGACCCTGTACAACACGCTGAGCCGCTCGAAGGAAAAGTTCGAGCCGATCGATCCGAAGAACGTGCGCATGTATGTGTGCGGGCCGACGGTCTACGACCACGCCCATATCGGCAACGCGCGGCCCGTCATCGTGTTCGACGTGCTGTTCCGCCTGCTGCGCCATATCTACGGCGAGGAGCATGTCACTTACGTTCGCAACATCACGGACGTGGACGACAAGATTACCGACCGCGCCCGCCGCGACTTTCCCGACTTGCCGCTAAACGAGGCCATCGCGCAGGTGACGGAGAAGACGACCGCGCAGTTTCAGGCAGATATGGCCGCGCTCGGCTGCCTTCAACCGACACATGAACCTCGCGCCACCGACCATATCGACGGCATGGTGGCGATGATTCAAACTCTCATCACCCGCGGCCATGCCTATGTTGCGACAGGCGAAAAGGGCCGTGAGGTATTGTTCGACGTCACGTCGGACGACGATTACGGCATCTTGTCCAACCGCAAGCTGGACGACCAGCAGGCCGGTGCGCGTGTGGCGGTGGAGAGCCACAAGAAGAATCCCGGCGACTTCGTGCTGTGGAAGGAAAGCGCCGCCGACGAGCCGGGTTGGGACGGCGAGTTCGGCGGCGAGGTCGTGCACGGCCGCCCCGGCTGGCACATCGAATGCTCCGCCATGTCCAAGGCGTTTTTAGGCGAAACCTTCGACATCCACGGCGGCGGGCTGGACCTCGTCTTCCCCCACCACGAGAACGAAATAGCTCAGTCATGCTGCGCAAACGGCACCGACCGCATGGCCAACGTGTGGATGCACAACGGCTATCTGCAGGTCGAGGGCAAGAAGATGAGCAAGTCTGACGGCAACTTCATCACGGTGCATGACCTGCTGCACACGGAAAAGGTCGGTGGCCGCAAATGGCCGGGTGAGGTGGTGCGGTTGGCGATCCTGATGACGCACTACCGCGAGCCGTTGGATTTTACGGTTCGGCGGTTGGAGGAAGCGGAAAAAAGCCTCGTTAACTGGCAACGCATGGCTGCGCTTTCACCTGTTGGACTTCAGTATGAAGCGAGCTTCCTCACGTCCATACTAGATGACTTAAACATAGTCGCTGGGGCGACAGTGCTTCACGATCTCCGAAACAAAGCTGCACACTCGATGGAACCTGCGGCTGCTGCACGGTTGACTAGCTGCTTGAAGCTGCTTGGCTTCAGTGTATCAGGCGATCGTAACGAGGCCTTAGAAGCGCTAGCGGAGCGAGAGCTCAATGTGGTGTTAGATGCAAGGCTCATACTGTTGAAGGAAAAAAACTACTCCGAAGCCGACCGCATCCGCGATGAACTCCTTTCGCGAGGCATCCAGTTAAAAGACACAAAAGACCCCGAAACCGGCGAGCGCATCACCACCTGGGAAGTCCTCCGATGACGTCCGCCCACGACGCCAAGATCGCCGCGCACCAAGGCGCCGCCAGCGCGCCTCGCGAACGCATCACCCTCTTCGACACCACCCTACGCGACGGTGCCCAGACCCCCGGCATCGACTTTTCCGTCGAGGACAAGATCGCGGTTGCCAAGATGCTCGACGAGTTCGGCCTGGACTATGTCGAGGGCGGCTATCCCGGGGCGAACCCGACGGACACGGCATTCTTCGACAAACCGCGCACGAACCGCGCCACCTTCACCGCCTTCGGCATGACCAAGCGCGCCGGGGTCTCGGCGTCGAACGACCCCGGCCTCGCCGCGCTTATGCAATCGTCGGCTTCCGCCATCTGCTACGTCGCCAAGGCGTGGGATCTGCATGTGCGTGTCGCGCTCGGCTGCACGAACGATGAGAACCTCGATTCCATTCGCGAGTCCGTCGAAGCCGCCGTCGCGGCGGGCAAGGAAGCGCTGGTCGATTGCGAGCATTTCTTCGACGGCTTCAAGGCTGACCGCGCCTACGCGCTCGCCTGCGCCCGCACGGCCTTCGCGGCCGGTGCGAGATGGGTCGTGCTGTGCGACACGAACGGCGGCACCCAGCCCATCGACATCCGCGCCATCGTGGAAGCAGTAATCGCCGAAGCCGTGCCGGGCGACCATCTCGGCATCCACGCCCACGATGATACCGGGCAGGCCGTCGCCAATTCGCTGGCTGCCGTGAACGCTGGCGCGCGGCAGATACAGGGCACGCTGAACGGCATCGGCGAGCGCTGCGGCAACGCCAACCTCACCACCATCATCCCCACGCTCATGCTTAAACCGTCCTTCGCCGAGCGCTTCGAGACCGGCATCGCGCCGGACGCCCTGTCTGGCCTCACCGCTTTGTCCCGCCGGTTCGACGAACTGCTGAAATCGCGCGCCGGACACGCAGGCCCCCTTTGTCGGCTCCTCCGCCTTCGCCACCAAGGCAGGCATCCACGCCTCGGCGCTGTTGAAGACCCGACGACCTACGAGCATGTCGAGCCCCACGCCGTCGGCAATGCCCGCAATGTCATGGTCTCCGATCAGGGCGGCAAGTCGAACTTCATCGACCAACTCGCCAAGCGCGGCATCATTGTCGCCAAGGACAACCCGCGCCTCGACACACTCATCTCACTCACCAAGGAGCGCGAGGCGGAAGGCTTCGCCTACGAGGCGGCGGAAGCCAGTTTCGAACTCCTCGCCCGCCGCACGCTCGGCACGGTGCCGGAGTTTTTCGAGGTCGAGAGTTTCCGCACCTCGGTGGAGCGTCGCCACAACGCGCTGGGCGAAAAGATCAGCGTGTCGGAAGCGGTGGTGAAGATCGTCGTGGATGGCGAACGGCTGATCTCGGTCGCCGAAGGCAACGGCCCGGTCAACGCCCTCGACAAGGCGCTGCGCACCGATCTCGGCAAATATTCCGACATGATCGCGGGCATGGAACTGGTCGACTACAAGGTCCGCATCCTCAACGGCGGCACCGAGGCGATCACCCGCGTGCTGATCGAAAGCGCGGACGAGACCGGCGAGCGGTGGTGGACGGTTGGCGTGTCCGACAACATCATCGACGCCTCGTTTCAGGCGCTGAACGATTCCATCGTCTTCCGGCTGGTGCGGAAGACTGCCAAGGTTCCGGGAAGTGGGTGAGGCCTTCGCCCCGACACGGGCCGCGAACGCAAACCTGACGCCCGTTCAGGGCTTCTGGTGCGCACTTGGTGCATTCACGATCTGGGGGTTTCTGCCGCTCTATTTCATTCCGCTCACCGATGTGCCGCCGGTGGAACTGGTGTGCCACCGCATCGTCTGGGCCGTGCCGTTCGCGTTGGCGATCATGGCCGTGCAGGGTCGGCTGGGCGAAATCGGCCCGTTGTTTCACCGTCCGCGCATCGTGGCCATGATGGTACTGACGGCGACGCTTATAGCCTTCAACTGGGGCGTCTACGTCTATTCCATCGCGGTCAATCAAACCTCGCAGGCCGCGCTCGGCTACTACATCACGCCGTTGATGAACGTGCTGTTCGGCGCGGTGTTGCTGGGGGAACGCCTGTCGCGGTTGCAACTGGCGGCGGTGGGCATCGCGGCCTGCGCCGTGCTGATCCGGGTCGTCGTGGCGGGAGACGTGCCGGTCATCGGCCTGCTGCTGACGACGTCGTTTGCAGTCTACGGGTATCTGCGCAAGACGGTCGATGTCGGCCCGACGCAGGGTTTCGTCATGGAAGTGCTGCTGCTGTCACCCTTCGCGCTGGTGTTCATCGGCTGGCTGGCGGCAAACGGGCAGGGGCAGTTCGCGCTGGCGGTGGACACATCGCTGCTGCTGGTCGGCACCGGCGCACTCACCGCCGTGCCGCTCATCCTCTACGCCTTCGGCGCCAAGGCGTTGAGATTCGCCACGCTAGGTTTGATGCAGTATATCACCCCAAGCATGATCTTCGTGCTGTCTTTCACCGTCTTTGGCGAAGCATTTACCTGGGTCGAGGGTTTGACATTCGGGCTTATATGGTTCGCCCTGGCGCTGTATTCATTCGAATTTCTGCGCCCGCGTCATGGGGTGAAGGCGAGCTAGAGCAGGCAACGGGAGGACACGTCGGGTTTGGGCTTTGCAGGCGTCATCATAATCGGTCTTCTTGCCGGTGGAGCCGCGTTCGGGTTCACGACGGTCACGAACGTCTTCGGCCTGCCGGACCTGACGGAGCAGTCAGTTCCGCCTTTGGCGAAAGTCGAACCGTCCGCTCCCTTGGACGAACCGACGCTGGAGAAGAACGCGGAACGCATCGTTGAAGCGCCCGGCGGCACCAAACCGTCCATCGACGTCCTGAGGGCCGAACCGGACGGCTCTTTCGTGGTCGCGGGGCGGGCCGCTCCCGGCATGACGGTCGATCTGAAGGACCGGGCCGGGGCGACCGTCGCCAGCGGCACCGTGGACCGGACGGGCGATTTCGTCCTGCTGTCGGAACGCAACCTTCCTTCCGGGGACCACGAATTACGGCTGCATGCCAGTGATGGGAACATGGGAAACGTCTCCGAGGAGGCCGCCATAGTCAGCATTCCCGAACAGGACGATGCGCCCGTGCTGGCAGCCGTGATCGCCGAGGAGGAGACCGTCTCCGTCGTGGACACGCCCACATCCCCGCCAGTCGCGTTGCAGAACGGCCCGTCGCCAGCCGTCGCCATCGAGGCGGTGGAAGTCGAAGGGGGTCAACTGGCGATTGCAGGGGCAGCGGAAACCGGCGCGACTGTTCAGGTCTATCTGAACAACGAACCCATCGGCCGCGCCACCGGCACCCGTGACGGGCGTTTCCTGCTGGAAACGACGACGAACCTTCCGCCGGGCCGCCATGACGTTCGCGCCGATGTGGTGGAACGGGCCGACGGCACCGTGCTTGCCAGGGCCGCCGTTCCCGTTCTGCACCGCACCACCGAACAGGTGGCCGAAGCCCAGGTGCTGCAAACCGGCACGTCGGTCATCATCCGCGGCGGGGATAGCCTGTGGCGTATTTCCCGCAAGACCTATGGACAGGGCATTCGCTACACGACGATCTTCGCGGCCAACCGCGACCAGATCCGCGACCCCGACCGCATCTATATCGGCCAGATATTCAAGCTGCCTGACGATGCGGAAACCAGTCCCAACTAAGGGTTGCGAATCCCCGACCCCGGCTTTACATCATCGTAAAGAAACGATGATAGGTTCGCGATGGGCAAGTGCACGAAGCCTTCCAGAACCGGTGCGAGCACGGAACTGGCGGATGCGTTCGCCGCCCTTGCCAATCCCGTCCGGATCGACATTCTGCGACACGTTGCCATGCATCGCCATTGCGGCTGCAAGGATATCACGCAGGTCGTCGCGCTGGCGCAATCGACGGTCTCGCAACATTTGAAAGTGCTTACCGAAGCCGGTCTGATCCACATGGAAGTGGTGCCGCCCCGTTCGCGCTACCGGGTGAACGAGGTGCTGCTTGCCGAACTGTCCGACACCACCAGCACGTTCCTGAGATCGTGCTGCGCCCATCCCGACGACCCGTCCTGCCGCTGATCATGCGCGCACCGCTTTACCGAAAGACTCTCCTTGTCCGACAAAATCGCCGACGCGCCTGAACGCGACGCCTCCTCCCTTTCGACCATCCGCAATCTGTGGCCCTACCTGTGGCCCGCGGAACGACCGGACCTTAAGGCCCGCGTCTTCTGGGCGGCATTCTTCCTCGTGGTCGCCAAACTCATCACCGCGATCATTCCCTTCTTCTTCAAATACGCCACCGATACGCTGAACGGTCTGGAACCGGACGTGTTCTGGATACCGATGGTGCTGATGACGCCGATCATCATGGTCATTGCCTACAACGTCGCGCGCCTCGTGATGTGGGGCTTCACGCAGCTGCGCGATGCCCTGTTCGCACGCGTCGGTCAGTATGCGGTGCGCCAGCTCGCCTACAAGACGTTCGTCCACATGCACACGCTCTCGCTGCGCTTCCATCTACAACGGCGCACGGGCGGCTTGTCGCGCATAATCGAGCGCGGGACGAAGGGTATCGAAACCATCGTGCGGTTCACGATCCTCAACACGTTGCCGACGATCCTGGAGTTTGCCCTCTACGCGGGCATCTTCTGGTATTTCTTCGGCTTCTGGTATGTCGTCGTCATCGCGGTTACCGTGTGGGCCTATTCCTGGTTCACTATCAAGGCGTCCGACTGGCGCATTTCCATCCGCCGCGACATGAACGCGGCCGACACGCAGGCGAACACCAAATCCATCAATTCGCTGCTGAACTACGAGACCGTGAAATATTTCGGCAACGAGACGATGGAAGCCAACCGCTTCGATGAATCGATGGCGAAATACGAGGTTTCCGCGACCAAGACATGGACGTCGCTCGGCTGGCTGAACTTCGGCCAGATGGCGATCTTCTCGGTCGGTATGCTGATCTGCATGGTCATGTCTGCGCTGGCCGTGCAGCGTGGCGAACAGACGATCGGCGACTTCGTGCTGATCCAGACCTTCCTGATGCAGCTGTCGATTCCGCTGAACTTCATCGGCTTCGTCTATCGCGAAATACGTCAGGCGCTGACCGATATCGAAGACATGTTCGAGTTGCTCGCCGTGCCTGCCGAGGTGGTGGACGCCGACGACGCCAAACGGTTGGTCGTCGACGATGCGGCGATCCGGTTCGAAAATGTCAGCTTCCACTACGACCCGGACCGGGCGATCCTGAAGGACGTTTCCATCCATGTGCCAGGCGGAAAAACGGTTGCCATCGTCGGCCCGTCGGGCGCTGGCAAGTCTACGATTTCCCGCTTGCTCTTCCGCTTCTACGACATCCAGGAAGGGGCGATCACGATCGACGGACAGGATCTGCGCAGCGTCAGCCAGGAAAGCCTGCGCGCAGTCATCGGAATGGTGCCGCAGGACACGGTGCTGTTCAACGACACGATCGAATACAACATCCGCTACGGGCGGATGGATGCGACGGCGGAGGAAGTCCAGAAAGCCGCCGATCGCGCTCAGATCGGCGAGTTCATCGCCCGGTTGCCGCAGGGTTACGACACGCCGGTGGGCGAACGTGGTCTGAAACTGTCCGGCGGTGAAAAGCAGCGGGTGGCCATTGCCCGTACGCTGCTGAAGGCACCGCCCATCCTCATTCTCGACGAGGCTACCTCCGCCCTCGACACGGCGACCGAGCAGGAGATCAAGGCCGCGCTCGACATCGTCTCGAAGGACCGTACCACCGTCGTCATCGCCCACCGCCTGTCCACCGTCATCGATGCCGACGAAATCATCGTGCTGGAAGCGGGGGAGATTGCGGAGCGAGGCACGCACACGGAACTGCTGGAGAACGAGGGTCTCTACGCGTCCATGTGGAACCGCCAGCGGGAGGCGTCGGAAGCCGAAGCCGCGCTGAAAGCCGCGCAGGCTGCCGACGATAGGGGCTTTCTCGGTCCCAAACCAAACTATGAACCAGCTGAGTAGCGCCCTTCTTATCGCACTTTTGATATGCGCACCGGTCCAGGCGCGGGAGCGTGTCGCTCTCGAACTGGTTCTGGCGCTCGATACGTCCACCAGTGTCGATCAGGACGAGTTCGACCTGCAACGGCTGGGTCTCGCCAACGCCTTTCGCCACTCGCAGGTTCGACAGGCGGTTCTCGCTCTCGGAGCGGATGGCATGGCGGTCGCCGTCGTCCAATGGGCAGGGAGCGGCAGCGCAGCGTTTACGGTACCGTGGGCCCATGTTCGCAACGAGAGTGACATGGACGCGGTCGCCGCCGCTCTGGAAACCATGCCTCGGCAGATGACGGGCCGCACTGATATTGCAACCGCCATACGTTTTGCAACCGCCGCCATTCTCGGCAACGACTACGACGGTGACCGCCGGACGATTGACGTGTCCGGCGACGGCTCCTCCGATATCGACGACCCGGCTGTCGCGCGCGACTTCGCCGTCGGGCAGGGTATCACCGTCAATGGACTGGTTATCCACGCCACCGAATACGATCTCGGCGAACTGGCCAACATCGAGCTGTACGAACACTATCTGAACCGCGTCATCGGAGGCCCCGGTGCATTCGTGATGGAGGCGCGGGACTACGCCGATTTCGAAGAGTCCATGCGCCGCAAATTGCTGCGTGAAATAAACGGCCCGACGGTGGCATTCAACCGCTTTGCGCCTGGCCGTCTATCGCGGTAACACCGACGCAAACCAGCCACGGCCCGCACCATGTCCGTCATCAATTCCGTCAAAAGCGTCCTCGTTCCCATCCATCCCGAGGGGAAGCGCTTCGTCGCCATCTTCGCAGTCGTCACGCTGGCCCTCGCCTTCGTCTGGCAGCCGCTGTCCTGGCTCGGTTTGGCGCTGACGATCTGGTGCGCCTTGTTTTTCCGCGATCCCGCCCGGGTCGTTCCGCAGGGGGATGGCCTGATCGTCAGTCCCGCCGACGGTCGCATTTCCGCAATCGGCTCGTTCGTTCCGCCTGCCGAGCTGGGCATGGGCAGTCAACCCATGCTGCGCATATCGGTCTTCATGAATGTCTTCGACGTCCACATCAACCGCGCTCCGGTGGCCGGGCCCGTGACGGCGTCCGCCCACAAGGCAGGCAAGTTCCTCGCCGCCGATCTCGACAAGGCGAGCGAGGAAAACGAGCGCCATTGCATCACCATCGATGGACCCACGGCCCCGTGGGCACGGTGCAGATTGCCGGTCTGGTGGCGCGGCGCATACTGAACTGGTCCAATGCCGGCGACCGGCTCGGGCAGGGCGAACGGTTCGGGCTTATCCGTTTCGGCTCCCGCTGCGATGTCTTCGTGCCGGAAGGCGCTATGCCGCGGGTGGCGCTGGGGCAAAAGGCGATCGCCGGTGAAACCATTCTGGCAGCTCATGAGGGAGCGTTCGCGGAAGCGCTGTCCGTTCGGACGATCTGATATGGCGACTGCATACCGAGCCGAGACCGGAGGCGTCGGACGTCGAATCCATACGACGATTGCGGGACGTGCCGTTGCGCATGCTGGTGCCGAGCTTGATTACGCTCGGGGCGATCTGCGCCGGTCTCACTGCCATTCGGCTATCGATCGAAGGACGGTTCGAGTTGCCGTTCTCGCCATCGTCTTCGCGGCCATTCTCGATGCACTCGACGGTCGCGCTGCACGCATGTCGAAGGCATCGACGTCCTTCGGCGAGCAACTGAACTCGCTGGCGGATTTCGTCAATTTCGGCGTGGCACCCGCCATCATCGTCTATCTGTGGACTTGAGGGACGCGCCGAAGTCTCGGCTGGATCGTGGCGCTGGTCTTTGCGATATGCGGTTGCCTGCGGCTGGCGCGTTTGAACGTGATGCTGGAGGACCCGGACCGCAAGGATTGGGAAGTGGACTTCTTCACCGGCGTTCCTGCGCCTGCAGGCGCGCTGCTGGCGCTGCTGCCTGTCTATCTGGGTCTGTTGGGCGCGGACCGCTTCGGCATCAGCGCGCTTGCTGCCGGGATCTACGTGCTGTGCATAGGCGCGCTGATGGCGTCGAGCTGGCCGACATGGTCCGCCAAACGCACCGGCCAGCGCATTTCGGCCCGCAACGTGCCGCTGACGTTGATCGGCTTCGTTCTGCTGGTCGCGTTCCTTTTCAGCTACCCGTGGCGCTTTCTCAGCGTCGCCAGCCTCGTCCATCTGGCAACGCTACCGTTCAGCGCCAGGGATCACAAACGCCGCAGCGTTCACTCCGCGGCGTCCGGGTAACGCATCGGCGCTGCGACGGGTGCATTGGCATTGGCCACGACCGGCGGCGCGCCTGCAACCCGGGCCTTCGCCATCATTGCGTTCAGATCGTCCAGCGCCATGTAGGGGCTTTCCTCCACCACGGCACCGTCATCCGCCTTCGCGCGACGAATGCCGACGACCCGTGCCACCCACGCGCCGACACCGACCAGGTTGGCGGGCAGGCCAGCATGGATGGTATGACGACCAGCGTCAGAATGGTCGAGAATGCCAGACCCGAAATGATCGCCGTCGACAGTTGCACCCACCAGACAGAGGTGATGCCGCCCAGCGCGATGGTGCGCTCGAAGAAATTCATGTTAATTTGCAGGGCCATGGGGATAAGCCCGAGAATGGTGGTCATGGTCGTCAACATGATGGGCCGTAACCGTTGAGCGGACGTTTTCAGCACCGCTTCGCGGGTTTCCACCCCTTCGCTGCGCAGCCGGTTGAACGTATCGATCAGCACGATGGCGTTGTTGACCACGATCCCCGCCAGCGCGACGACCCCTGTCCCGGTCATGATGATGGAGAATTTCTGCCCCGTCAGCATCAAGCCGATCAGCACCCCGAGCACTGCCAGCACGACGGTCGAGAGGGTGAGGATCGCCTGGTAGAACGAGTTGAACTGGGTCACCAGAATGATGAACATGATGAACAGGGAAATGGCCGCGGCCTTGCCAGAAACTCGCCGGCAGCCGCCTGTTCCTCGTCCGAACCGCGAAAGCGGAACTGCACGGATGAGGGCCATTCCTGCGCGTCCAGCCACGCCTGCACCTCGTCGGTCTTCGTCTGTATCGTACCGCCGTCGGCCTTGAAGGCATCGGCCAGATTGGCCTTCACTTCCATGGCGTAAAGACCGTCCTTGCGGGTAATCGAGCCGACCACCTGTTTCGGCGTGCGCGTGACAAAGTTGGCGAGCGGCACCTGACCTTCGCTCGTCTGCACCTTCAGGTTGTCCAGCGTGTCGAACGTGCGCTGCTCCTTCGGCAGGCGAACGGGGATGTCCAGTTCGTCCTCTAAATCGTCGGGGCGGTAGGTGCCGATATTCACGCCGTTGGTCACGAGCTGCACCATGGCACCGATGGACGTGATGCCCGCGCCGTAGCGGCCCGCCATTTCGCGGTCGACCTCCAGTTCCCACTCGATGCCGGGCAGGGGGCGTCCGTCTTCGATTTCCTGCATGTTCTCCATGCCGTCGAAGAAGGCGCGGGCACGGGAAATGGTGGCGACCATCTCGTCATAACTCGTGGATTTCACTTCCAGTCGCACGTCCTTGCCCGTGGGCGGACCGCCTTCGATCTTGCGGATTTCAACCGTGATGCCGGGAAATGCCGCGGTCTTGTCGCGAATTTCCGCGAAGATTTCGACGGCTTTCCGGCGGCAGCAATAGTCGTTGAGTTCGATCTGAATCTCGCCCACCACGTCAGCAGGCTTGTCCTGCACCGCGGATGGAGCGCCACCGGCGGAGCCGCCGGAACCGCCCGGCGCTCTCGCCGTCATCACGACGTTTTCAACGCCGTTCACGGTCATCACCCGGTCTTCCACCTGCGCGACCACGTCACGGATTTGCGTGGCCGAAAGGTTGCCCCTTGCACCCACCAGAATGATCGCCTGATCCGGCTCCTCCTCCACGAAGAACTCCACACCGCTGTTGTGGGTGCCGAACAGGGAGAACACCGTGATGGCGGCACATACCACCGCGCCGATCACCAGCGCGTTGCCGACGATGTTGCCGGACGTGAACTTCAGGAACTTCAGGTAGCTCCCCATCGCGCCGGGGACCTTGTCGATTTCCAGCGGTCGTTCGCTGGAATACATCAGCGAGACCTGATCTTCCGGCGCGGCTTTCCGCGCGCGCCAGGCCACGTAGCGGCGTACGAGCGGGAACAGAAGGATGGCAACGCCAAGCCCGGCCACCGCCGCGATGATCGTCGCTACGTTGCCGGCATTCGCTTCCCCCGCCTGCGCCGAGGCGAAGCCGAGCACGTCGTTCCAGCCGAAGCCGATCGCGCCCGATATGGCGGCCTGCGTCAGCAGGAACACGGCAAGGCCGGTCAGTGACGCGGCGAGAATAGCAGTCGTGAACCAAGCCGCATAACGGCCCGCCCATTGCGCTATGCGCCCGGTCAGCGCGCCCGCTGTCGGCAGAAAGATCAGTGCCGTCAGTAGCGAGGCCGACAGCACGATGATGACCATCGTCGGCAAGTAGGACATGAACTCGCCGGACACCCCGGGCCACAACAGCAAGGGCAGGAAGGCTGCCAGCGTGGTGGCGGTGGACGAGACGACGGGCCAGAACATGAGCTGCGCCGCCTGTGTGTAGGCTTCGCTCGGGTCCACCCCTTCCGACATTTTTCGGTCAGCATATTCCGTTACTACGATCGCCCCGTCGACAAGCATGCCGACGGTGAGCACCATGCCGAACAACACCATCATGTTCACGGTGATGCCTGCCGTGCCGAGAATGAGGAAGCCGACCGCGAAGGAGACCGGCACCGAAAGCCCGACCAGGAGGCCCGATCGCAGTCCGAGGGATGCTACGACGACCACCATCACCAACGCGATGGCGGTCATGATGGAGGCCTGCAAAGAACCCTGCACTTCGTTGATGAAGGCGGATTCGTCGAGCATGAAGTTGATCTTCACGGTCGATGGCCAGTCCTTCGAGAACCGCGCCACGGTCTCCCGTACGGCCTCGTTGTTTTCGATGATGTTGGTGCCGATGCGCTTGACGACCTCGAGCGAGATCGCTGGGTCGCCATTGACCCGCGTGAAGACGCTGGCATCCTTGAAGGTGCGGCGGATCTCCGACACGTCGCCCAGCGTGACGACGGCCTCGCCGTTCTGCTTGATGGGTATGGAATAGACGTCCTGCGCGTCCTCCACGAGGCCGGGCACCTTCACGTTGAAACGGCCCGCGCCGTTGTCGATGAAGCCTGCGGCGACAAGCTGATTGTTTTGCGCCAGCGCGTTCAGCAATTCACCCTGCGTGATGTTGTAGGATTCGAGCTTCGCGAGGTCGAGAATGACCTCCAGCTGCTCTTCCCGATTGCCCCGCAGGTTGGCCTCGCGCACCGTGTCGATGGCTTCCAGTTCGTCCTTCAACCGGCGCGAAAAGCCGTAGAGCGTCCGCTCCGGCACGTTGCCGGAAAGCGTCACGATCAACGTCGGTTGCAGGGCAAAGTTGGTTTCCGCGATCACCGGCTCGTTAGCGTCTGCCGGGAAACTCCGCCTTGGCTTGGTCGACCTTGTCGCGAATGTCGGCCAGCACCTTGTCCTTGTCGGTCCCGATCTCGAATTCCAGCACCACCAGTGCGTTGGACTGGTTGGCGACCGCCGTCAGTTCCTTCAACCCGTCCAGCCCGCGCAGCTTCGTTTCCATCGGACGGATCAGCAGCCGTTCGCTGTCCCGCGGTGAAATGCCGGGCTGAGTGACGGAGACGAAATAGACCGGCACATCGATGTCCGGCTGCGCTTCCTTGGGAATGGAAATGTAGGTCATCGCGCCGGCGATGATCATCACCAGCATGAGGGTCAGGACCGTCTTCGGACGGCTGAGAATGACGGCGAGGGCGGATGTCATATCGGCTCTAGTCCTGTGCTGATGTCGTGAGGGCGGCGCTTTTCGCCGCCTCGTCCGGCGCGTTCGTCTGCTGCGCATCCGGTGCGACGACCGGCTCGACCTTCTGTCCAGCTGCGACGAAATCCTGCCCCAGCGTGATAACCCGGTCCCCCGGGGCGAGGCCGGCGACCCACATGGACTGCTCTTCCTGCGCCAGAATGGTCACCGCTTTGAAGGCGACGGTGTCGTCGTTCATGACCACCCGCACGCCGACCTGCCCATCGTCAGCCAGGGTGAGCCAGGAAGGCAGCACCTTGTAGGCTTCCGACGTATCGAGCGGGATGGCCGCAGAGGCGGTGATACCTTCGCGGATCGCCCGGTCCGGGTTCGGCAGATCGATTTCCACGGCGAATGTGCGGGTGCGTTCGTCCGCCGTCGGCGCGATGAACGACACCGTCCCCGCCGTTTGCTCGCCGCTGACGAGCACGACGTTGGCATCCATACCCGTGCGCACGTTGCCGATCTCGGTTTCCGAAACCTGACCGGTGAACTTGATGGGGTCCGTCTGCACCACGGTGGCGCAGACGCCGCCGGGAGTGAGATTGTCGCCGGGCTCCGCCAGTGGTTCGGTGATCTGCCCTGCAATCGTGGTGCGCACCTGCGTGCGCGTCATGTCCTGTTTGGCCCCTGCGAGAGCGGCGGAGGCGGAATCGAGCGCGGTGCGCAACTGCCGCATGCGGGACTGTGTCGTGAACCCCTGTTCGGCAAGGCGCTGGTTGGAATCGAAATCGGCTTGCGCCTGCTGCAACGCGGCCTCCGCCTGCGCCAGCGAGGTGCCGCGCACCCCTTCGTCCAAGGTGCAGAGCAGGTCGCCCGCCGCGACGAGTTGGCCCTTCCGAACCTCTCGCGTCAGCACCGTGCCGCCGGTTTCCGCCCGAACCGAAACGCTCGCGCTGGCCATGGTGCGCCCGCGAATGTCC
The DNA here is from genome assembly GCA_963711195.1 of uncultured Alphaproteobacteria bacterium. Lineage (GTDB taxonomy): Bacteria > Pseudomonadota > Alphaproteobacteria > Rhizobiales > Rhizobiaceae > Pseudahrensia. Next base: position 354,163 of record CAVQDK010000006.1, on the reverse strand, counting down.
AGCGTCGCTTCCCGTTCACCGGGCTGCATCGCAGCAACCTGAACCCGGAAGGCGTCGTCGGACCGAGCCTCTTCCCGTTCGGCGATGGATTGCGCATTCGGATCGACCTGGCCGCCCTGAATGATGTCACCCGTGAACATCCACCCGCCGATACCGGCGAGAATGGCGAGGGCGACGAGATGGGAACCGCGCAGTTTCATGAAATTGGCTTTCTATTCCGCCGCAACGAGGGAGGATGCGGTGGGGCGTGATGAAAAGTTCGCGGTCTCGGCGAGAGCTTCGAGCCGGTCGCGGTGTTCGTAAATGTAGTCCAGCTGCGCCTGCAGGCAGGTGCGCCCGCATTCGGCGACCCAGGCTGCCGCTTCCAACGGAACGCTGGCCTCGGCCTCGTCGATGATGTCGAGTTCCGCCACCAGCCATTTCACCTGCTTTTCGATGGCTCCGCGAACGATGTCGAGCGGAAGATACTGGGCAAACATCGCCAGAAAGAGAAACTCGCTGCGGAACGTATCCGGTCGCGCCGGTTGCTGAAACATGCTCGACAGAGCAGCCCGTCCGGCTTCGTTGATCGCATAGACCCGACGGTTCGGTTTTCCGTCCTGCTCTTCGACACGCGCCGACAGCAGGCCCTCGGACTCCAGCTTGTTCAAAGCAGGATAGATGGACCCGTAGCTCGCCTCGACGAAATGACTGAAATGCCCTTCCGCAACCCGCTTGCGAATTTCGTAGCCGGTCGCATCTTCCAACTGGAGAATGGCGAGGCAGATGGTCTGGACGTTCATCATGACAGGCAGCCCGGAGGAACGGAGCATAGTCTACTCCGATATATGAACTTACATCATATATCGGACCGACATATCAAGACCGTCAAGGCAATAGTTCGAATAAGGTTTACAGCCAACGACCGGTCGTATGGTCCCAGATGCTCCCGGTCTTTTTCGTTTCAGGAGCGAGCAAATCGAGGATCGTCGGCACCAAAGTGGCAGCTGGCGGCACTGTTTCCGGGTTCTCTCCGGGCATGTAGCGGGCCCGCATCTTCGTTCGGACGGGACCAGGGAACAGCAGATTCGCGCACACGGACGTGTTCGCGGTCTCCGCGGCATAGGACATTACCAACTCGGTCAACGCCGCCTTCGATGCCAGGTATGGTGCGATGAACGGCGTGGCGCTCACCGTGGACGTTATGAAAAGTGCGCGCCCATTCTCCGACGCTTTCAGCAATGGGTCCATCGACCGGAGCAGCCGGAAATTGCCGGTGACATTTATGGCGAACACGTCGTCGAAGACCGACGGTTGCAGATGGCCCAGGGGCGTTGCCGTGCCCATGATACCGGCATTGCCCAAAAGCACGTCGAGCCTGCCGTGGCGTTCGTAGATTGCCGCACCCAGCCGGTCGAGGCCGTTTCCGTCCTTTATGTTCAGTGGAACGAGGGTTGCGGAACCGCCTTCGGCGCGAATGGCGTCGTCTAGCTCCTCCAGCCCGCCAACGGTGCGCGCAAGGGCGACGACGTGCGCACCCTCCTTCGCTAGGCCGAGGGCGGCGGCGTATCCGATGCCCCGCGAAGCGCCTGTTACCAGAGCAACTTTTCCGTCGAAACGTCCGGTCATATTCCTACTGCCCACCCGCCAGCAGCGAAATCGGGCGCACGTTGTCGCCGCGGGTATCGACGATACCTTCCCGGTCGGTCAGGCGCGTCGGGTAGTCGCCGGTGAAGCAGGCGTCGCAGAACTGCGGTTGTCCGTTGTCGCGTTTGGCCTCGCCCGCCGCACGATACAGCCCGTCGATCGATAGAAATGCGAGAGTGTCCACCTTGATGAACGCAGCCATATCGTCCACCGACATGCGGGACGCGAGCAGTTTGCTCTTCTCGGGCGTATCGACCCCGTAATAGCAGCCGCTGACGGTCGGCGGCGATGCGATGCGCATATGCACTTCCTTCGCGCCGGCATCGCGCACCATGGCCACGATCTTCTGGCTCGTCGTGCCCCGCACGATGGAATCGTCCACCAGCACCACCCGTTTGCCCTCGATCAGCCACCGGTTGGCGTTGTGCTTCAGCTTCACGCCCATATGGCGGATATTGTCGGACGGCGCGATGAAGGTGCGCCCGACATAATGGTTGCGGATGATGCCCAGCTCGAAGGGCAGCGCCGATTGCTGCGAAAAGCCGATGGCCGATGGCGTTCCGCTATCTGGAACTGGGATGACCATGTCGGCATCGCACGGAGCTTCCCGCGCCAGTTCCTCGCCGATCCGCTTGCGCACGGCATAGACGTTTTCGCCCTGCACGGTGCTGTCGGGGCGGGCGAAATAGACGTATTCGAAAACGCAGAATCGGGGTTTGGCGTCCTCCTTCGGTGGCCCGAACGGGAAGTGGCTTTCCAGCCCGTCCTGCGTGATGACGACCATCTCGCCCGGCTTCACGTCCCGCACGTAGCGCGCGCCGATGATGTCCAGCGCACAGGTTTCCGACGCCAGCACGTAGGAGCCATCGAGATCGCCCAGCACCAGCGGGCGCACGCCCAGCGCGTCGCGGCAGCCGAACATGCGCGAGCGCGACATGGCCACCAGCGAGAACGCGCCTTCCAGTTGCTGCACGGCGTCGATCAACCGCTCAGGCACCTTCTGCTCGTCGCTCATGGCGATGAGGTGAAGGATAACCTCCGTATCGGACGTCGACTGGAAGATCGCACCGCGCTGCTGCAAGCGCGCGGCGGATGGCAGTGGCGTTGGTGATGTTGCCGTTATGGGCGATCGTGAACCCGCCACCGGCAAAGTCGGCATAGAACGGTTGCACGTTGCGCAACCCTTCGCCACCGGTCGTCGCATAGCGGTTGTGGCCGATAGCATTGTAGCCGGGTAGCCGCTCGATCACGGACGGCTTGGAGAAGGTATCACCGATCAGACCGACGTGACGCTCCGCGTGGAACGTGTTGCCATCGTAGCTGACGATACCTGCCGCTTCCTGCCCGCGATGCTGCAACGAGTGCAGGCCCAGCGTGCAGATGACCGCCGCATCGCTGCGCCCGAAGACGCCGAAGACGCCGCATTCCTCGTGGAACTTGTCATCGAACATGGCCGTGCCGCTCCGTTGGCAACCTTATGAAGGCAAGCGTATCAGGTGTCGCGCTCGGCGTCCGTTTCGCCCGGGGCGGGCTCTTCCGGCGGGCCGTCGTCGGTATTGAACAGATCCTTCACCACCTGATCGAGATCGGACGGGAGGGAATCGCGAATGTTCGTACCGATGGACACCAGCATCGGACGGGACTTGGCATTGGCCACCCATTCCGGCTCGTTCTCATCCGCTAGCCAGATGAAACCCATCAAGGCGATGATGACGAGCAGGGCGCCACGCGCGGCTCCGAATATGAACCCCAACGTGCGGTCCAGCACGCCGATGCGACTGTCGATGATCATATCGGCGATCAGCATGGTGAAGTAGCTGACCACGATCAGAACCAGCAGAAATACCAGCGCAGCCGACAGACCGTCGAGCACCAGCTGCTTGTCGGCGATGGAGGGAATGAAACTGGCCATGATGGGGGACACGACCGGATAGAACGTGAGCGCGGCAAACGCGGCAGCCACCCACGACACGATCGACAGCACTTCACGCGAAAAACCGCGCACCATCGCCAGCAGGGCGGAGATGAGCATGATGACGATGAGAATACCGTCGAGCAGGGTTATGGGCATGGGCGCGTCACGTCCGGCTTGTGTCCGGGTACAGTCTTTGTGTCATTTGGCAGTATCGGTCTTGTCCTGCAAGCCATCGCCGCCACTACTCACAAGGTCGACCACGAGGTCGGACAGCGTGGTGAGCGTATTGAGGCGCAAACCCTTCGTGGGCGTGTCCTGCTTGGTCTTCTCCGAACCGCGCGTGAACGTCGCCTGGTCGAAGCCGAGCTTGGCAGCTTCCTTCAGCCGTCCGGCCCCGTTGCTGACCGGGCGCAGATGGCCGGAGAGGCTTACTTCGCCGAAATAGACGCCGTTTTCCGGCAGCGGCGTGTTGGTGAGCGACGATACGAGCGCAGCCGCCACCGCGAGGTCTGCGGCAGGCTCGGTGATGCGGTAGCCGCCCGCCACATTCAGATAGACGTCATGACCGCCCATGCGCACGCCGCACCGCGCTTCAAGCACGGCAAGCACCATGGCAAGGCGCGCCGAATCCCAGCCCACCACCGTGCGGCGCGGCGTGCCGAGGGACGACTCCGCGACAAGCGCCTGTATCTCCACCAATACCGGGCGGCGACCCTCCATCCCGGCAAAGACGGCAGCACCGGGCGCGGCCTTGTGGCGTTCGCCCAGGAACAGTTCCGAGGGGTTTGCCACTTCGCGCAGGCCGCGCCCGCCCATCTCGAAAATGCCGATCTCGTCGGTAGGCCCGAACCGGTTCTTGACCGCGCGCAGAATGCGGAAATGGTGGCCCGCTTCGCCCTCGAAATAGACTACCGCATCGACCATGTGTTCCACCACGCGGGGCCCGGCGATCTGGCCTTCTTTCGTCACGTGTCCCACCAGCACGACCGCGCAACCGGACGCCTTGGCGTATCGGATCATGGCCTGCGCGGACGTGCGCACCTGGCTTACGGTTCCCGGTGCGCTCTCCACGCCGTCCGACCAGAGGGTCTGGATGGAATCGATGACGACGAGGGCAGGAGGTTTGCCTGCCTCCAGTGTGGTGACGATGTTCTCCACATTGGTCTCCGCCACCAGCTTCACCGACGCACCATTCTGCCCGGTCGTTCCGACGCCCAGCCGCTGTGCCCGCAGCGCACCTGCGCCACCGCTTCCTCGCCGGAGACGTAGACGACCTGATTGCCGTTGCGCGCCAGTGCCGCGCTGGCCTGCATGAGCAGGGTCGATTTGCCGATGCCGGGATCGCCGCCGAGCAGCAGGGCGGAGCCCGGCACGAAACCGCCTCCCGTCACCCGGTCCAGCTCCGCCACGTTCGCCTTGATGCGTGGCGTGTCTTCGATTTCACCGTCGAGATCCTGCATCTCCACGATACGGCCCTTGCGGGTGCGCGATGGCCCGGCGGCCACCCCCGTGTCGTCGCCTTCCTCCACCAGCGTGTTCCATTCGCCGCAGGATTCGCACCGCCCGGACCATTTCGGATGGGTCGCGCCGCAATTCTGGCAGACGAACTGGATGCGGGCCTTAGCCATCCGCGTTCACGTAAAGCCGTGCGAACCGTGGTCCCAATCCGGTCAGCATTTCGTAGCCGATCGTGCCAGCCGCGCGCGCCACATCGTCGATGGCGATGGTGGGGCCGAACAGCTCGATCCAGTCTCCGGCCTGTGCGTCCACGTCGGTGACATCGAAGGCGCACATGTCCATCGAAATGCGCCCGACGCCGTTGATGGCGGTGCCGTCGAAAGCGGCGCGGGCCGGTTCCGCGACCTGCCGCATGGCAACGCCTGCATTCGATGCGGCGCGGTGATAGCCGTCGGCATAGCCGACCGAGACATGGGCGATTCGGCTGTCCCGCGTGAGCGTTTCCGATGCGCCGTAGCCTACACTGTCGCCCGCCTTGGCGTCCCGTACGGAGATGATGCGCGCTTCCAGCGTCACCACCGGACGGGCCGGGTTCGCCACATCGTTCAGCGCCTCGCCGCCATAGAGCGCGACGCCGGGGCGGGCGAGATCGTAGGCGTAGCCATCGGCCTGCAAGGTGGCGGGGGAATTGGCGGCGGAACGGGGCACGCCGGGCAGCAGAGTGCTCGCCTCCTCGAAGACCGACCGTTGCGCGTCGGTCTTGGCATGGCCGATATCGTCGGCGCAGGCAAAGTGGGTCATGAAGAGACGCACGTCGAGCGAACCGAAGTGCGGACCTTCGACGACGCCTTCCAATTCGGCGCGCGGACATGCCCAGCCGCGTCATGCCGCTGTCGATCTGCAATGCGCAGGGTAGGCGCCTGATCTCTCTGCGGCATAAGCCCACATTTCGACCTCCCGGACGCTGCCCAACACCGGTATCAAGCCAGCGTCCAGCATATGAGGCGCGGCGTGCTCGAACAGGCCGTTCAGCACGTAGCAAGTCGCATCCGGCGCCACCGCCTTCACGCGCGCACCTTCCTCCACCAGCGCCACGAAGAACGTGCGGCAGCCGGCATCCCAAAGAGCGGAAACCACCGGTTCGATCCCGCACCCATAGGCGTTTGCCTTGACCACCGCGCCTGTCTCGCCGTTCGGATTGTCGCGCGACGCGTGATCGCGGCATAAGCGCCAGTTGTCGCAAAGCGCCCCCAGGTCGACCGTCAACCGTCCGCCCGCAAGGTCGCGATGGGCGCTTGCACCTGAAGTCGAACGACCCTCAGAAATCATGGTGATCCGGCAGGTGGTCGTCGGAAACGTAGTCGCCGAAACGGGTGAATTCCGCCTGGAAGGTCAATTCAGCCGTGCCGGTCGGGCCGTGGCGCTGCTTGGCGACGATGACCTCCGCCTTGCCCCGCGAGTTTTCATACCGTGCGACATTCTTCTCGTAGTCCTTGCCTTCCGTGTCGTTGACCAGCCGCTCCGCATAATACTCGTCGCGATAGACGAACAGCACAACGTCCGCATCCTGCTCGATGGAGCCGGACTCGCGCAGGTCGGACAGCTGCGGGCGCTTGTCCTCGCGGTTTTCCACCTGTCGCGAAAGCTGGGACAGCGCGATGATCGGCACCTGCAATTCCTTCGCCAGCGCCTTCAGACCGGTGGTAATCTGCGTCAGTTCCTGCACCCGATTGTCGGTCTTGCCGTGGCCCGTCATCAGCTGGATGTAGTCGATCACCATCACGTCCAGCCCCCGCTGGCGCTTCAAGCGGCGTGCGCGGGCCGCAAGCTGCGCGATGGAGATGCCGCCGGTCTCGTCGATGAAGAGCGGGATCTTGTGCATGACCTGGCTGCACCCGACGAGCCGCTCGAACTCCTGCTCGTTGATCTCGCCGCGGCGGATCTTCGACGACGACACCTCGGTCTGCTCCGAGATGATGCGGGTGGCCAGCTGCTCCGCTGCCATCTCCAGCGAGAAGAACCCGACCACGCCGCCGTTCAGCGGTTTGGTGGACCCATCCGCCTGAATCTCCGGCTCGTAGGCTTCCGCGATATTGAACGCGATGTTGGTGGCGAGCGACGTCTTGCCCATGGCAGGCCGTCCCGCGAGAATGACGAGGTCGGACTTCTGCAGACCGCCCAGCTTCTGGTCCAGCACCCGCAGGCCGGTGGAAATGCCCGACAGGTTGCCGTCCCGCTTGAAGGCAGCCGCCGCCATGTCGATGGCCAGCCCCACCGCGCTGCCGAACTCGCTGAACCCGCCGTCGTATTGCCCGGTTTCAGCCAGCTCGAACAGCCGCCGCTCGGCGTCCTCGATCTGCACGTTGCGGAGCCATGTCGATAGGGGCATCGTAGGCGATATTGACCATGTCTTCGCCGATGCCGATCAGGTTGCGGCGGGTGGCGAGGTCGTAGATGGAGCGACCGTAATCCTCGGCGTTGATGATGGTCGTCGCTTCCACCGCCAGCCGGGCCAGATAGTTCGCGACCGTCATGTCGCCGATCTTCTTGTCTTCCGGCAGGAAAGTCTTGATCGTGACCGGGTTCGCCCGCTTGGCGAGGCGGATCATCTCCGCGCACAGCTTGTAGATGTCCCGGTGGACCGGCTCGTAGAAATGGTCGGCTTCGAGGAAATCGCTGACGCGGTAGAAAGCTTCGTTATTGACCAGAATGGCGCCGAGCAACGCCTGTTCGGCCTCCACGTTCTGCGGAGCGGAGCGATAGGCCTTCGACGGGTCTGGCGAAGGCGGGGAGCCCGGACCGGGAACGATATTGGAAGCCGTGTCCGCCATGGAAGTCAGTGCCCTGCTTGATGTTGGTGCGTCTTCGTGCGCCGAACCCGGGGTTTAGCCGGGGCGCGCACCGCCCGGAAGGATTCGGCACCGGGCAAGCGATTCATTTCTCGTTCACGACGTTATCACGATGACTGTGGGGATAACGGGGACTGCATTGAAAAAGGGGGCCGAAGCATCCGCTCCGGCCCCTTTGAGCAAACTTTGCCGAAGGCGCTTAGCCCTGTGCTGCACCTTCGTGCGCATTCTCCTGAACGCCGAGGTCGGCATCGGCAGGGGCGGCTTCGATATCGCCGGTTTCCGCGTTGACGACATTGCCGTCGGCATCGAGTTGCACATCGTCGGGATTGTCGAACACGTCCTCGATGGACAGTTCGTCCTCTTCGGCCACGTCGTCGTCGTCATCGAACGCATCGCGGCGCGTCAGGTCTTCACCGGCTGCCTGGCGTTCGGCCTCGTCCTCGGAGCGAGCGACGTTCATGGTGATCGTCGCTTCCACTTCCGGATGAAGCTGGATGAGGATGTCGTGCATGCCGATAACCTTGATCGGCTGGCGCAGATCGACCTGGCTGCGACCGATTGTGAAGCCGTTCTCTTCCAGCGTAGCCACGATATCGCGGGTCGCGACGGAGCCGTAGAGCTGGCCCGTTTCACCGGCGGAACGCACGGCGACGTAGGTGTTGCCATTGAGCTTCTCGGCCACACCGGCGGCTTGGCCGCGGCGTTCCTCGTTGCGCGCTTCCAGCTGTTCGCGCTGGGCTTCGAACTGGGCGCGGTTGGCCTTGTTGGAACGCAGGGCCTTGCCCTGTGGCAGCAGGAAGTTGCGGGCGTAACCGTCCTTGACGTTCACGACTTCGCCCATCTGGCCAAGTTTGGCGACCCGTTCGAGCAGAATGATATCCATGGTTCAGTCCTTTGGAGTTTGGTTGTTTGAAGAATTGAGAAACCGGGCGCGCAGGCCCAGCAGCGTATCGAGAAGACCGAGCAGCGCCAGTGCCACGGCGAAGAACCGCGAGACGACCAACGCGAAATAGGTGACGATCAGCGAGGGCGTGCGCGCGACCCGGGGCAGGGTGCGGGTGATGACGTGAACGGTCGCCAAACCGACGACGCCGAACGCCCCGCCCATCGCACCGGCCACCGCCTGAGCGGCAAGGCCGGCGGCGCTGCCGAGGAAGCTGAGCACGATGGCCGCTGCGAACACGCCGATCGCGACCAGCGGCAGACCGATTGTCAACGCATAGTCCTCGCGCGGTCGCAGGATCCAGCCGCGTTTGCGGGCAAACCGTTCCGCCACCGTGAAGTTGATCAGCAGCAGGAACAGGACGGAAACCGGAAAGACGAACGGAATGACGGCGACCATCGTGTCGATGCGCGCGCCGAGATCGGCTTCGCTCAACGCTCCCGGGCCCTTCGGTCGGCACGATCTGCGTCATGATGAGGCGGATTTGTTCGGCTGCGCTCGCCGGTGTGTAGCCGCTGAACCAGCCGAACAGGACAGTCGTTCCAGCCGCGATCAGGGCCATACGGAACAGGATGTCGGAGGCCGGATACCATTCCTCGCCCGCACCCTCGTCGCGCGACAAACCGGCCAGATGACCGATCCAGATGGCTGGGGCAGTGGTGACGATGGTGAGCGCGATGGCAACGAGCGGTCCGTAAAACACCGCAACGGCGAGAGCCGCGACGACGCCGGAGACGATGCCCGCCACCGTGCCGAACCCGAGGGCGGAAACGAAGAGCGGGGCGGCGGCAAACGTCGAGACGAACAGGCCGACCGCACCTGTCGTCAAGGGCAACAGGAACAGGACCGCCGTGAGCAGTCCGCAGATCGTCGCAACAAGGGCAGTTTGTTTCGGCATGGATCTCGCTGTCCTGCTGCCCATCATCAGGGCGGCAGTTAGACCCACGCGAAATCGCGCGGGCCAACTTCGGGTCGGGTCTTACGTGATGACGTAAGGGATAAGGGCGAGAAAGCGGGCGCGCTTGATGGCCTTGGCCAGTTCGCGCTGCTTCTTCATGGAAACGGCCGTGATGCGGGACGGGACGATCTTGCCGCGCTCGGAAATGTAGCGCTGCATCAGTTTGACGTCCTTGTAGTCGATCTTCGGCGCGTTTTCGCCCTCGAAGGGGCAGGTCTTCCGGCGGCGCTGGAAGGGACGGCGGCTTGGCATTTGTTCGATGGGTATCATCGGTCAGTCCTATTCGTAGTTCGCTACAGACGCGCTGAACAGCCGCCGGCGCTTTGCGCAGCCCGCGCCTCGGGGTCCGAAACGTACCGTCTAGTCGCGCGGGCGACGCGGACGGTCGCCGTCACGGCCACCGGGGCGTCCGCCGCGGCGATCGTCGCGATCGGATTTGCGCAGCATGGCGGACGGGCCGTCTTCGTGCTCTTCGACCTTCACCGTCATGTAGCGCAGCACGTCTTCGTGAATGCGCATCTGACGTTCCATCTCGACGATGGCGTCGGACGGTGCGTCGATGTTCATCAGCGCGTAATGAGCCTTGCGGTTCTTCTTCACCCGGTAGGGGAGGGTCTTCAGACCCCAGTTCTCGATCTTGCCGATCGTGCCGCCATTGGCTTCCAGCACGGTCTTGAAGTGATCGACGAGCGCATCGACCGCCTGGGAGGACACGTCCTGACGCGCCATGAATATATGTTCGTAGAGGGCCACGGGCCGTCCTTTCCTGTTGTTCACCGAACTTCCAGCGCAAAGCCTCACAGACGCATCGAGCCGAAATCGGCAGGAAAGGCGCAAGTTGGGATAGGTCGAGAGCGGAGACACGGGAGGACGAAAGGCGATGCCTTCCTGCACGCCACGTCTAAAGTAGCATGCCCGTCCGTTCAGCCACCAGCCGGAAGTCCGACCTGTATGCCAGCGCGATATAACCCGATTGCCGGTAAACGCAAGCGGTTTTGCCCCGACATTCGCCTCGCGGGCACTGGCGACCCAGCAGCTCTTAGCCTTGCATTAACCTTACCGGTTCGCACACGGTTAATCCTGTCACGGTAGCTTCGCACCAGTTTCAGCGCGTCCAGGGGTGGGCGCGTGCAGGGTAGAGCGGCGGACTGTATGGCTTCCAAGAACAAGGGACGCATGAATGTGATCGTCTATGCATGGCTTTTCGTGCTGACGATCATCGCGCTGTTTTCCGCCCAGCAGGTCGGGATCAACGCCCAGTTCACGTTCGGCCTCAGTGCCATCGCCTTCATGCTCGTCATTCGCACGTTCAAGCTGAAGGGCATCTGGCAGCACGTCTTCATGGTGCTCGGCGCGACGATCGTCTTCCGCTACATGTACTGGCGCATGACGAGCACGCTGCCGTCGATCGACGATCCGGTGAACTTCTTTTTCGGCGGCTTGCTGTTCTTTGCCGAATTCTACTCGGTCTCCATGCTGTTCGTCTCGTTCTTCCTCATCTCCGACCCGATCGAGCGCAAGGACGCGCCGATCCTGGGCGAGATGAAGGATTATCCGACCGTCGACATCTATGTGCCGTCCTACAACGAAGACCTCGACCTGGTCGGCACCACGCTGGCGGCGGCAAAAAACCTCGACTACCCGCAGGACCGCTTCAACGTCTATCTGCTGGACGATGGCGGCACGGACCAGAAGTGCTTCGACGACAATCCCGGCGAAGGCGCAGGCGGCCCGCGAACGGCGTGCGGAAATGTCGGCCTTCTGCAAGGATCTCGGCGTCACCTACATCACCCGCGCCCGCAACGAGCACGCCAAGGCCGGCAACATGAACTCCGCCATGGCGCAGACCAATGGCGACCTCATCGTCATCTTCGATGCCGACCACGCACCGACGCGGGATTTTCTGCAGAATACGGTCGGCTACTTCCAGCGCGACCCCAAGCTCTTCCTCGTCCAGACGCCGCACTTCTTCCTCAACCCGGACCCGGTGGAGAAGAACCTCGACACATTCCAGCGCATGCCGTCGGAAAACGAGATGTTCTATTCGATCATCCAGAAGGGGCTCGACAAGTGGAACGGCACGTTCTTCTGCGGCTCCGCTGCCATGATTTCCCGAGCCGCGTTGCGCGTGACCGGCGGCTTTTCGGGTGAAAGCATCACGGAAGACTGCGAAACGGCGCTCGAACTCCACTCGAAAGGGTGGAACTCGATCTATGTCGACAAGCCGATGATCGCGGGCCTCCAGCCCGAAACCTTCGTCTCCTTCATCGGCCAGCGGGCCCGCTGGTGCATGGGCATGTTGCAGATTCTCATTCTGAAGCGCCCGATGTTTCGCCCCGGTCTGACGATGCCGCAGCGCGTCTGCTATACGTCCTCGCCGCTGTTCTGGCTGTTTCCGCTTTCGCGGCTGACATTCGTGGCCGCGCCTGCGCTCTACATCTTCTTCGACCTGCAGATCTACAACGCCTCGTTTCAGGAATTCGTCGCCTACACGACCTTCTTTCTGATCTCCAACATTCTGATGCAGAACCGTATTTACGGTCGCGTCCGGTGGCCGTGGGTGTCGGAGCTCTACGAATACGTGCAGTCCATTCATCTGGCGAAATCGATCTTTCTCGTCGTCAAGAACCCGCGGTCCCCGTCGTTTCAGGTAACCGACAAGGGGCAGACGCTGGACGAATCCCACCTGTCGCCCATCGCCATGCCTTTCTTCATCGCCTTCGCGCTGCTGGCGACGACGACAGGCTACGCAGCCTACCGCATCGTCGTCGGAAGGTCTCGCCAACGAATTGCTCGTCATCGTCACGGCATGGTCGGTCTTCAACCTCGTCATCGCCGCCGTGTCTCTCGGCGCGGTGTGCGAATTGCGCGAGCGTCGCCGGCATTACCGGGTGCCGGTTTCCCGCAAAGGCATGTTGAAGACGGCGGAAGGCGGCTATCCGGTCACCATTTCGGACGTCTCCCTCGACGGCATGATGATCCGCCCGACGTCCGGCTCGCCGGTGCCTTACGACGGCTTGAGCGCGAAAGAGGCAACGGTGGTCGTCGAGACCGGCGGTAGCCATGGCTATCCGTTCAAGGTCACGCTGCGTCACACCACGCAGGACGATCAGGGACCGGGCATCGGCGCGCAGTTGCGCGACAAGTCCGCCAACGACTTCCGCGCCATCGCGGCACTGCTTTACACCAATACGAAACGCTTCGACGACATACGCAAGCGACGCCACACGGGCAGGGCGGTCAGCGGCGGCACGTTCGAGTTCCTCTACTGGTCCGTTTACCACACCGTCAGATCGACCAGCTACCTGATGGCCGCACTTACGAACCGTAAACCCAAGGACGTTACACCGGAAGCACTACCGGCCCCTGCCACCGCAGAAGTCGCGATCCCGGCCGAACAGGTAACAACGCAATCGACAACGCAGATCGTCACCGCGCCTCCGCTCGTGCCCGCCGTCCCGGCTGCGGATATGCCGAATGTGGAAGCCGAACCGCAACGGACGAACGAGATACCGGAACGAAAAGCCGCCGCATCCTGATACGCAGCGCCCTCAACCCGAACAAGCCAACGGTGCCGAAGACTTGAAACACGGACGTCTCCTTCTTTGCAGTGCCAGCATGATGGTCCTCGCCTCGTCCGTTCAGGCGAACGAGGCGGTGCGTGAACCCGCGCTCGATATCCTGCGTCAGGTCGGGGCCCGCACGTGGTCGGCCTCCGGGCAGTCGGCGGTCGATGCGATGCTGACCACCGGCTCCGTGGTGAAACACGACGGTGTCGACCGTGTACTCTACCATCTGCCGATCAACGACCGGGGCGTGCGGTTTGCGGGCGAGGAATCGACCAAATCCTGGCCGATCGAGTTCACCCTGTCGCAGCTGGCGGGCAAGGTTTCGCTGCGGCTCGCGTTGAAAAACGCGGTGTCCGTGATGCCGGAGGCCTCCCATATCACGATCTTCATCAACGGTCAGGAACTGGAACGTCACGCGATCCAGTCCCCGGACCGCAGCCGGCTTCTGTCGATCGACGTTCCGAGCCAGATGCTCGTGCCCGGCGTCAATGCACTCACCATGAAGGTGCGCCAGCGCCATCGCGTGGATTGCAGCGTGGATGCGACCCATGAATTGTGGGTCGACATCGACCCGACCGAAACCGGCTTCATCTTCGAGCGTGGCAACAGCACGATCCGCACGCTGGATGATCTCGCCGTGCTGGCCCGCAACAAGGCGGGGCAGGTGCGTATCCGCATGATCGTGCCCGACCCGGCCGACAAGACGCAGGTCGCCCGCTCGATGGAACTCGTGCACCGGGTCGCCCTGCGCGCAGGATACCAGAACCCGCTGGTCGACGTGGCCGCCATCGGCGGCAAGGGACCGGGGCTGGACATCTATGCCGGCACCCGCGAACAGTTGCGCACGACCATGCCGGACTACGCGAACTCGCTTCCTGAAGGCGGACCGGTGCAGATCATCTCCCGGGACGGCCTCGAGCGCGTCGCCCTCATCGTGCTGCTCGATTCCATGGCAGCCAGCAGTGAACCGACCTTGCCGGAATCGATCTCCGCGGCCTTCACGCTGAAAAACCGTTCCGGTAGCGCGCAGGGGTTGGCGTTGCTGAACGGGGAAGCCAGCAAACGCCTTGTCACCGGCGCGGAAGTGCCGCTGCAGGCCTTCGGTGTGGAAAGCGAACGCTTCAACGGCCGCCTTTTCCGCACGTCCTTCGACATCGAGCTGCCCGCCGATACGTTCATCGCCGACTATGACCGGGCCGAGCTGAAGCTCGCCATCGCCTACGCCGCCGGGTTGTCCCGGGGCGCCAAGTCGATCGTGCGCGTCAACGGCGTGACGGTTGCCGGTTTCGGCCTGCCCAAACCCGATGGCGACGTGTTCCGCAACAAGAGCCTGCGCATCCCCATCTCCAACTTTCGCCCCGGCACAAACGTGGTGGAGGTCGAGGCGCGCCTGCCCAAGAAGCAGGACGAGGCATGTGCGCCGCAGAAGCAGATCGCCGATACGCACCGGTTCGTCTTTTCCGCGCGCTCCACGCTGCGTTTCCCCCATCTCGCCTACCTCGCCCGCGTACCGGACCTGCACAGCACGATCTCGGGCGGCTTTCCCTATATTCGAGGCGGGCAGTCCGTGCCGACCGTTCTGTCGGTTGCCCGCGCCGGATATGCCGAACTGTCTGCCGCGGCTTCGCTGACGACAGGTATGGTGACCCGCTCCGGCGTGATGCTCGACCAGTATCTTACCTATGAGATGCCCCCCGAAACGGTGACGAACGCCATCATCGTCGGCGCGATCGGAGACGTGAACCCCACCGTTACCCGCGATTTGCAGGGCTTCGACGCCGACGTGCTGCGCCAGGCCTGGGAAGGTCCGCGCGCTTTCTCCATGCCGGCCACCATCGACGTCACGTCTCCGCTGGGTACCGATGTCCTGCAGGAACGCACGTTGACGCCGAAGGCTGCCCCGATGCCGGGGGCCGGCGAGGACGAGCTCGATCCGCTTGAGCGCTTCATCCTGAACGAGGAGCGCGACGATGACGGGCCGGTAGGCCCCTCCATTCCCGAGCGGGTGGCCACGGCCTTCGACAACATCCTCAGCAGCCGCAACCCCGACGCCCAGAAGGCGAAGTCCATCGATGCGGCGCAGTCCGATTTCGTCATCACCCAGCGGTTGTCTCCAAACGGCACCGGCGGCGTGTGGACGATCGTGATGGCGCCGCAGCCGCAGAACCTGCGCTTCGGCGTCGATGCCATCGCTTCTCCGGACATCCAGGCCTCACTCGATGGCCCGACGGCTGCCCTGTCGGAAACCGACCGGACCGTCACGTCCGCGATCGCCGGCGGTGAATACGTGCAACTGCGCGCGTTCACCCTGTCCAACACTCACCTCGTGGTGGCCGGTTGGTTCGCGCGCAATCACTTCGTCTATACCGGATTGATGTTGTTTGCCCTTCTGGGTCTCGGCATCCTCACGAACCGCACCCTCAAACGGGTCGGTGAAGAAAGCTAGGAGACTGGACATGCTGCGACTTGCCGTTCTCTTTTTCTCACTCCTCGTTCTGCCCGCGACCGCCGCCCCCGGCCCGATTGCAGGCACATTGGGCGAGGCCGCCCTCTGGGCGAAGTACAAGACCTTGTTCGTCAAGGGTGACGGGCGCGTCATCGACAATGCCAATGGCAACATCAGCCATTCGGAAGGGCAGGGCTTTGCGATGATCATCGCGGTCGGTGCCAACGATCCCGCGACCTTTGCGAAACTGTGGGGCTTTGCGAAGAACAACCTGGCCGTGCGCAAGGACAGCCTGTTCGCCTGGAAATGGACACCCGGCGTGTTCGGCGGGAAGGTCACCGACTCCAACAATGCAACAGACGGCGATATCCTGATCGCGTGGGCCCTGCTCGAAGCCCACCAGGCCGGTTTCGGCGACTACCGCGCCGAGGCTTTCAAGATTTTGGCCGACGTCAAACCGCTCATTCTGCCTGCACCCTACGGCCCCATCGTCATGCCGGCCGCGCAAGGCTTCGATGCCAAGGCGCAGGGCTCAATCGTCATCAACCTGTCCTACTGGGTCTTTCCGGCCTTCAAGCGGCTGGCGGACCTGACGGGCGATACGTCCTGGCTGGAACTGTTCGACAGCGGCGAGGCGCTGATCGCAGCCGCGTCGCAGAACAAGGGCGGTCTGCCCGCGGACTGGACGGCACTGCAGGGGCGCAAGGCGACGACCGCCAAGAACTTCGCCAACGACTTTTCCTACAACGCCGTGCGCATTCCACTCTACCTCGCATGGGCGAACCCGGGCTCACCGAGCCTTCGGCAGTTTCAGGCGAACTGGGTCGGGCGCAAGGCATTGTCGCAGGTGGACGTGACGAACGGCAGAGCGACCGGCACGTTCGCCGATGTGGGATACCGCGCAATCGCAGCAACGGCGGACTGTGCCGTGTCGTCCAAAAGGTTTCCGTCTTCACTAAAAGGCAATCTTGATCCGCTCTACTACCCGGCAAGTCTTCACCTGCTGTCCATCATGGCAGTCAAACAGGTCTATCCGTCATGCTGGTAAGGCGTTTTGCCACCATCTTGCTGTTGTCTGCCGGGGTTGTCACCGCCCCGGCATTTGCCGTCGAGCCGGACCGCCCGAGCACCGAAGCGCGCCCGGACACGGCGGCGTTGCGTTATTATGCCATGCGCGGCGAACAGGACCGGGTTAAGGCGGAAATTTCTCGCCTGCGGTCGCTCTATCCGAACTGGAAACAGCCCGCCAACATCTTTCAGGACCGCACCGTCTTCGAAGAGAAGCTGTGGTCGCTGTTCGGCACCGGCGTCATCGGCGATATCGAGGCGGAACTGGCCCGGCTGAAGCTGGAAGAGCCGGACTTCGAGCCGTCCCTCGAATTTCAGACCAAGTTCGCCGCGCGTCTGGAGCGCAACGCCATCGCCGTGGCCTGGTCGGAAGACGATTGGGACAAGATACTCGATATCGCCAACGAGAACCCGAAACTGATGTTGGGCGAGGATGTGGAACTGATCTGGTTCGTGGCCGACGCCTACAGCCATTCCCAACGCCCCGAAGACGCAGCCACGGCCATGAAGGCGGCTTTCGCCGTTGCCCGGGACGGGGATGAACGGCGCGCTACGCTGCGCAAGGCGGCGGAAATATTGCCCATCGAACTGGTGGAAGAGCTGGCCGACGTCCAGATCGGTGCCGACCCCGGGGTCGACGGTGCCATCGTGCGTGGCGCACTCGTGCGCAATGCACGGCTCGGACTGCCTTTGCCCCAAAGCCTCGTGCCTGCCCTGATCAAATACGAGCGCGAAATTGCCGCCAATCCGACCCACGACGAGACGACCCTGATGGCGTGGTGGCGGTTCGCGACGGCCGACTATCCGGCGGCGCACAAGTGGTTCACCCTCGCCATGGAGAAGCCGACGCCGAAGATCGCCGAAGGGGCCATCATGGCCGCCCAACGCTCGTCCCATCTCGTCCGGGCGGGGGAACTGCTGCAAGCCTGGCTCGACAAGTCCGAGCAACTCGGCAAGCTCTACATCAACGCCTACGCGCCACGCCTTCTGGAAGGGCAGAAGGAACTGCCGGAGCCATTCATCGTCCAGTTTGCGGGCAAGACATCCGAGCTGAGCAGCGGCGAGGGTGCGGAGGCCATGGGCTGGTACGCGTACAATGCCGGCCAGCTGCCGACGGCTGCCGCATGGTTCGACAGCGCCATCGTCTGGGAAGAGACCGAAACCTCCGTCTATGGCCGCGGACTGACGGCGGCGCGCCTGAAGGACCGCGCCAGTTTTGACCGCATCAAGCTGGGCTATTCCAGCTACCCGAAGGTTGCCGCGCTAGAGTTCGATCTCGAAAAGCTGATACCCAAGGGCCAACAGCCGAAGGGGAGTGCGAAGCCTCGAAACGAGAACTTCGTGCGCCGAAACGTAAAGCGGTCCACGCCTCGCAACACCGGTCGCACGGCGATCGAACAGGCCTATGCCAAGAAGCGCTACGCCCAGTGCCTGACGTTGCTCGACAAGTTGAGGCCACCCTTGCGCGCGAAGGACTATCAGATGCGCGGCTGGTGTCTTCTCGGCTCCAACCGACCTGCCGAAGCCGACCGTGCGTTCAGCCGGGCCGTTGCGTTGGGCGGTGATTCCAGATCGCCATCGGCCTACGGGCAGGCTCTCGCCGCTTTGCGTGATGGCAAGACCAACCGCGCGCTCGATATCGCCAATTCCAACAAACTCCCCGCCAGGCAACGCAAGGAAATCGACATCGAAATCCTGACACAGCGTGCGCGTGCTGCTTTCAACGGCAAGGACTATTCGGCGGCGATCCATGCGCTGAACCGCCGTCGCGAGATGACGACGGAAAGCCGCGACCTGTCCTTCATGCGCGCCTGGTCGCATCACAATTCCGGCGATTACAACGGTGCGCAGGATATTTTCGCCACCCTCGACAGCCAGCTGTCCACCCCGGAAACCCGCGAAGGGCTGGGCGCGGCGCGGCGCGAGCAGAGCCCGACGAAAGAAATCGATGGCCGTTAAACCAACCCTTCTCGCAGTCCTGTGTGCGTCCACAATTACGGGTTGCACCGTTCCCACGGGCATGAACCCGCTGAACTATGATCCGGGCATGAACACCGATGTTTTCGGCATCCGCAAGGTGGCCGCCGTGCAGCACGTCATCACGACGGACGTTCCTCACAGCGCGGCCTTCGTCGTCATGCCGTCGCGCATGGGCACGATCGTCAATGTCAGCGAGACACGGGCCGGCAACGGCGTCGAACAGAACATCATCTACGACGCCGGAACGTCTGCGAACGGGGAGAACCGCGTTCGCATACGCATGGTCAACAATACGGAATGGCCCAAGGAACAGGCGGAGCCGATATCGCTCTCCTCCACCAAGCAGCGCCACCTCGTCGTCGAACTGCGCAAGGAGTTCCCCTACGCGTCGATGGCGATTTCCAACAAGCTGCACAACAATTCCTACGGCGTGTTCGGCTATGCCGTCAGCAACACCAAAGCCGGTTGCTTCTACGGCTGGCAGCGGATGCGCGCCAACGAACCGTCCCGGTGGGGCATTT
The DNA here is from genome assembly GCA_963711195.1 of uncultured Alphaproteobacteria bacterium. Taxonomy (GTDB): domain Bacteria; phylum Pseudomonadota; class Alphaproteobacteria; order Rhizobiales; family Rhizobiaceae; genus Pseudahrensia. Next base: position 334,827 of record CAVQDK010000006.1, on the reverse strand, counting down.
TCGAGCGCAAGTCCGAACAACCGGAGATCGGCCTGCGGGTGCGGTTCTGCCGCCCCGGCGCGACGGAAGGCGAACTGGTAGACCTAATGCGCAATCTACGCGTGGACGCGGACCCAGCGGCGGCGTTGCGGGCCAACAAATCGCGCTGGACCGCAAGGCCGGTGCAGGTGCGCTCCAACGTCATACCGCCAAGTCAGCAGGAAGCGGGCTACACGTCCAGCCCGCCGGAATTTTCCGAGCCGGAGAAGGCGGCTGCGGTTCGTCAGCAACCGCGGCGCGCGGCGGTCCGGCGCACGGTCGTTCGCAAACGGGCCGTGGAGCCCGTCAAGGAGGAACCGTCTCGCGAGTTCACGACGGATCAGGCGGTGCCGTTGCCACCGGGCGGCATCGTTCGTGTGACTCCCGTTCAGCCCCGGCTCGTCTCGCCGGGCGTGGTGAAGCCGCAAGTGGTCGTGCCCCGAACCTCTGCTGCACTGCCCGTGCTGCCCGCACCGTCCAACGCGATGCCTGCGGTGGAAACGCCCGTGATCCGCTCGACGATACCGCCGCTGCCGCCAAAGCCTGCCGACATCGTCGTGCCCGCCAGAGGCACCGTGGACGCCACCAACAGTGTGGACGACAAACGGGTCATACCGTTGCCGGGCTGATGCGGAAAAGGCTGGAACCGGTTGAAGTCCACGCCGCCATCTTTTAAGCCGCGGCCAATCGGATATGCCGTATATGCGGCTGGGCACGCTGGATCGCATGATATCGGTCGAAGGTCTTTTCAAGCGGTTCGGTGGCATCCATGCCGTGGAAGACGCCTCGCTCGACATTGCCAACGGATCGATCACGGGTCTGATCGGACCCAACGGCGCGGGCAAGACGACGCTGTTCAATATCATTGCCGGTCTCATTTGCCCCGATAGCGGTCGCGTTCTGCTGGACGGCGCAGATATTACCGGCCTTCCGCCTCACGAGCTGTTCGGGCGCGGTTTGCTGCGCACCTTCCAGATCGCTCACGAGTTTCCCACCCTGTCCGTGCTTGAGAACCTGATGATGGTGCCGCCGGACCAGCTGGGCGAGACCCTGACTGCCACGTGGTTCCGTCGCGGCGCGATTGCCGCGCAGGAACGGCGGGTGCGGGCGCAAGCCGAGGACGTGCTGGACTTCCTCAACTTGACTCACCTGACCCACGAACGGGCGGGCAACCTTTCGGGCGGGCAGAAGAAGCTTCTCGAACTGGGCCGCACGATGATGGTGGACGCCAAGGTCGTGCTGCTCGACGAGGTGGGGGCAGGGGTAAACCGCACGCTGCTCGCCGAGATCGGCACGGCCATCGAACGGTTGAACTCGGAACGCGGCTATACGTTCTGCATGATCGAACACGATATGGAGTTCATCGCCCGCCTCTGCGATCCCGTCATTGTGATGGCCGAAGGCACCGTTCTGGCTAAGGGAACCGCTGCCGAAGTGCGCAGCGACGAGGCGGTCATCGAGGCCTATCTCGGGCGCGGACTGAAGAACAAGTCGGTCCCCGCCTGATGTATCTGCGCGCAGATGATCTCATGGGCGGCTACGGCGGCGCGGACATCCTGAAGGGGTGCTCCATGGGAGTGGAGAAAGGCGAGATCGCCGTCATCGTCGGCCCAAACGGTGCGGGCAAATCGACGGCGATGAAGGCGATACTCGGCATGTTGCCATTGCGCGAGGGCACCGTCGTGCTGGACGGAAACGACATCACTGGTTTATCGCCACAAGATCGCATTGCCGCTGGCATGGCCTTCGTGCCCCAGACGTCCAACGTCTTCGCCAGCATGAGCGTGCAGGAAAACCTCGAGATGGGCGCGTTCCTGCGGACCGACGACATTTCCGGCACGATGGACGAAATCTTCGCCCTGTTCCCCATCCTTGCCGACAAGCGCAAACAGGCGGCGGGCGAACTGTCCGGCGGCCAGCGCCAGCAGGTCGCCGTCGGTCGCGCGCTGATGACGAAACCGTCCGTGCTGATGCTGGACGAACCCACGGCAGGCGTCAGCCCCATCGTGATGGACGAATTGTTCGACCGCATTCTGGAAATCCGCGCCGCCGGGGTGGCGGTGCTGATGGTGGAGCAGAACGCCCGGCAGGCGTTGGAAATCGCCGATCGCGGTTATGTGCTGGTGACGGGCGAAAACCGGTTCACCGATACGGGGCAGGCGCTGTTGGCCGACCCCGAAGTGCGCAAGAGTTTTCTTGGCGGCTGATGATGGAACTGCTCAACGCCCTCATCCTGTTCGCCAATTTCGTGCTGGTGCCCGCACTCGCATACGGTTCGCAGCTCGCGCTCGGCGCGCTGGGCATCACGCTTGTTTACGGCGTTCTGCGCTTCGCCAACTTCGCCCACGGGGACACGATGGCCTTCGGCACGATGGCGGCGATCCTGTTCACGTGGTGGTTCCAGAGCCTCGGCATCACGTTCGGTTTTCTGCCCACGGCGCTGCTCGCACTGCCGTTCGCCATCATCGCGACCGTGCTCTTCGTGCTGCTGACCGACCGCCTCGTTTATGCCCATTACCGGCAGGTGAGAGCCGTGCCCATCCGCATGGTCATGGCCTCCGTCGGCGTCATGTTCGTGATGAACGGCGTGGTGCGCTTCATCATCGGGCCGGACGACCGCGCTTTCTTCGATGGCGAACGCTTTCTCATTCGCGCGGGTGATTTCAAGCGTGCGACGGGTCTCGACGAAGGGCTTGGCGATCAAGTCGTCGCAGGCGCTGACACTCGTCGTAGCGATCATACTCGTTGCCGCGCTGTTCTGGTTCCTGAACCGCACCCGCACCGGCAAATCCATGCGCGCCTACAGCGACAACGAGGATCTGGCGCTCCTATCCGGCATTTCGCCCGCCCGGGTCGTGGCCGTCACATGGATATTGTCGGCGTCCCTGGCGACCATCGCGGGCACGCTCTACGGGCTAGACAAGTCGTTCCAGCCATTCACCTATTTCCAGCTTCTCCTGCCCATGTTCGCCGCGGCAATCGTCGGTGGCGTCGGCAACCCGTTCGGCGCAATCCTCGGCGGCTTCGTCATCGCGTTTTCCGAGGTGATGGTGACCTATGCCTACAAGAAGTTCTTCACATATCTGCTGCCGGAAGCGTGGGCACCGGACGGCCTGATGCAGCTGCTTGGAACCGATTACAAATTCGCTGTCTCGTTCGTCATTTTGGTGATCGTGCTGCTCGTGCGACCCACCGGCCTGCTGCGGGGTAAGGTGATATGAGCAACACCCTGCGCGCCACCCTCGGCTTCGGCACCATGGCGATCCTGTTCGCCATCGTCTGGTTCTACCAGTCGCCATCGCTGATGCTGGCTATCTTCAACCTCTGTCTCATTTCCGCGATCATGGCGCTGGGGACAAATATCCAGTGGGGCTATGCCGGGCTGTTCAACGTGGGGATCATGGGGTTCGCCGCGCTCGGTGGCGTGGCTGCCGTGCTCGTCTCGGTGGAACCGGTGGAAAGCGCGATCCGTGCAGGCGGTGGCGGGTTGCTGGTTGCAGTGCTGTTGCTCGCGGTCCTTGTGGTGGTTGTTGTGTTCCTGTCTCGCCTTATGGCTATCGGGTGGCAGCGCAACGTGACGATTGCCGTCGCCGTCATCGTTGGCCTCATCGCCATTCGCCAGTTCTACGACCCCGCCGTCTCCGCCATCGAAGCGGACAATCCAGCCGCTTCCGGTTTTCTTGGCGGTCTCGGCCTGCCCATCGTCTTCTCCTGGATGGTCGGCGGCTTGTTCGCGGCCGGCGTGGCGTGGATCATCGGCAAGATCGCGTTGGGCCTGCGCTCCGACTATCTGGCTATCGCCACACTTGGCATTTCCGAGATCATCATCGCCATCATCAAGAACGAGGACTGGCTGACCCGAGGCGTCAAGAACGTTTCCGGCCTGCCGCGTCCGGTTCCCTACGAAGTGGCGTTGCAGGATACGCCGTGGTTCGTCGAAGCTGTCAGCTCATTCTACGCCGATCGGCTGGCGGCAGTGTCCACGACAGCGCGCGAAGACCTGCTGCGCGATCTGGTCATCGAGTCCTCCAGCATCTTCGTCAAACTTTGCTACACCGGTCTTTTCGCCACCGTGCTGCTCATAATTCTCGCGCTTTGCGTGCTGGCGCTAGCCTCGCCGTGGGGCCGCATGGTGCGAGCCATTCGAGACAACGAGGTGTCCGCCGCCGCGATGGGCAAGAACGTCACGAAGCGGCACTTGCAGATCTTCATTCTAGGCTCGGCAGTCGTTGGCGTGGCGGGTGCGATGCTCACCACGCTGGACGGGCAATTCACACCTGGTACCTACCAGCCCCTGCGCTATACCTTCCTGATCTGGGTCATGGTGATCGTCGGCGGCTCGGGCAACAATTTGGGCGCGGTGCTCGGTGCATTCATCGTCTGGTTCGTCTGGGTGCAGGCGGAACCGGTCGGGAACTGGCTGATGGTGGCGCTTACCGAGGGGTTGGAACCGGGCAATGCACTGCGCGAGCATCTGCGCGATAGCGCACAATATATGCGTCTGCTCACAATGGGCGTCGTGATGCTGCTTATCATGCGCTTCTCGCCGGGCGGGCTGCTGCCGGAACGGACGGGCGGTGCAAATCCACCACGCTGAATCTTGCGTTCCGGCCGCAAAGACGCAACAACATCGCCAAACGACCAACCGCATTTTCGGGAGAACGACCATGAAGAAACTACTGCTTGCCAGCACCATTCTCGCAGGCCTTTCCGGCGCAGCCCTCGCGCAGAGCGAAGAAGTGAAGATGGGGATCATCCTCGGCTTCACCGGCCCCATCGAAAGCCTCACGCCCAACATGGCGGCTTCCGCCGAAATGGCGATGAAGGAAGCCTCGGATTCCGGCAAGCTGCTGGACGGCACGACGATTGTGCCCGTGCGTGGTGACTCCACCTGCACCGATTCCGCCGCCGCCACCGCTGCTGCAGAACGCCTTGTCACCTCCGACAACGTGGTCGGCATCTTCGGTGCTGATTGCTCCGGCGTCACCACGGCCATCGTCAACAACGTGGCTGTGCCAAACGGCGTTGTCTCCATCTCGCCTTCCGCCACGTCTCCGGCGCTGACGACGATCGAGGACAACGGCTTCTTCTTCCGCACCGCACCGTCCGACGCCCGTCAGGGGCAGGTTCTGGCCGATGTGTTGCAGGAAAAGGGCATCACCAACGTCGCCGTGACCTACACCAACAACGACTACGGCAAGGGCCTGTCGGACTCGTTCACCACGGCCTTCGAAGCCGCCGGCGGCACGGTCGCCATCGCGGCACCCCATGAGGACGGCAAGGCGGACTATTCCGCTGAAGTCGGTGCGCTTTCGGCAGCAGGCGCAGAGCATCTGGCCGTGTTCGGCTATGTCGATCAGGGCGGCAAGGGCATCATCCAGACCTCCCTCGACACCGGCGGTTTCGACAAGTTCATTCTGGCCGACGGCATGATCGGCGAGAGCCTGATTGCCGATATCGGTGCGGACCTGAACGGCACGATCGGCACGCTGCCGGGCTCCGACAGCGAGGGCGCTGCCATGTTCAAGGAACTGGCAACCGCCGGTGGCATGGAGAAGAACGACGGCCCCTACATGCCGGAATCCTATGATGGCGCCGCGCTGATGATCCTCGCGATGCAGGCCGCCGGTTCCACCGACCGCGCTGCGATACAGGCCAAGATCATGGACGTTGCCAACGCGCCCGGCGAGAAGATCTTCCCCGGCGAGCTGGCAAAGGGTCTGGAAATTCTCGCCGGTGGCGGTGAGATCGACTATCAGGGCGCGTCCAACGTCGAGTTCACCGATGTCGGCGAAGCCGCCGGCTCCTTCAAGGAACTGGAAGTGAAGAACGGCAAGTTCGAGACCGTCAAGATCCGCTAGGGCGTCGCCGCAGATCGACTATCCGACCCGGCTGCGGAAACGTGGCCGGGTCTTTCGTTTCAGGAGTTCGAACAGGCCCATGAAAACCGGTGCGCAGTTGCTCGTGGAGACGATACTCGAACAAGGCATCGACATGGGGTTCGGTGTGCCCGGCGAGTCCTATCTCGCCGTGCTCGACGCGATCCACGACACCGACTTCCGCTTCATAAACGCGCGGCAGGAGGGCGGGGCGGCCTTCATGGCGGAAGCCTACGGCAAGCTGACCGGCAAGCCGGGCATCGCCTTCGTCACCCGCGGTCCGGGCGCGACGAACGCCGCGATCGGCGTCCACACCGCGATGCAGAACTCGACGCCCATGGTGCTGTTCGTCGGACAGATCGAAACCGGCATGCGTGATCGGGAGGCGTTTCAGGAACTGGACTATCGCGCCGTGTTCGGCTCGATGGCGAAGTGGGTCGTGGAAATCGACAGTGCCGACCGCGTACCCGAGCTGACGGCGCGGGCTTTCTCGACTGCCATGTCCGGCCGCCCCGGCCCGGTGGTCGTCGCGCTGCCGGAGGACACACTGGTCGACACCAGTAGCGCACGGACGCGGGGAGCGATTGCCCCCATTCGCGCGCATGCGAGCGAAGACGATATCGCCCGTGTTCGCCATCGCCTGGCGAAAGCAACCAAACCGGTGCTGGTCGTCGGTGGCGGCGGCTGGAACGATGCGGGGCGCGCTGCGCTCCAGCAATTCGCGGAAGACAACGACCTGCCGGTCATCGTAACCTTCCGCTCGCAAGACCTGATCGATAACCGCTCGCCATCCTATATCGGCGATGCCAGTTTCGGCATGGCGCCCGCTATCCGGTCGTTCCTCGACGAAAGCGACCTCATCCTCGCTGTCAATGTCCGCTTCGGCGAGACCCTGACCGATGGCTACACGCTGTTCAATCCGCGTACATTCGACAAACCGCTGGTGCACATCCATGCAGATGCCGCTGAAATCGGCAAGATTTTCACGCCGGCAGAAGCGGTCGTCTCCTGCCCGAATGCGGCGATGACTGCGCTTGCACAGACCGAACCCGCGGACGCCGATTGGTCGGGCCGAACCCGCAAGGCGCGTCAAGCGTGGGAAGATGGATTGCAGGTGCCCGCCCAGCCCGGCGCAGTCGATATGGGCACGATCATGGCCCACCTGCGCGACCGGCTCGACGACGATGTCATCGTCACCAATGGCGCGGGCAATTTCGCGATCTGGCCGGGACGCTATCTCTACCATGGCGGCAAGGCGCGGCTCGTCGGCCCACAGGCTGGCAGCATGGGGGCAGGGGTGCCCGCAGCCGTCGCCGCCAAGCTGAATGAGCCCAACCGCATGGTTGTCTGCTTTGCCGGCGACGGCGATTTTCAGATGAATGGGCAGGAACTCGGCACGGCGCAACAATACGGGGCGGCTCCCATCATTCTGCTGCTCAACAACGGCACCTACGGCACGATCCGCATGCACCAGGAGCGCGAGTACCCGTCACGGGTCAGCGGGACCGACCTGGTAAACCCGGATTTCGTCATGCTGGCCAAAGCCTATGGCTTCCACGCCGAGAAGGTGAACGCGACCGACCAATTCGCCGACGCATTCGAGCGCGCGGTCGCTTCACCCACGGGTGCGCTGATCGAGATCATGATCGACCCGGAAGGCCTCGCCCCGCGTGCCACGGTCACGTCGCTGCGCGAGGCTGCGGCCGAACGAACAACTGACATACCGGGTTGACGCCGGGCGCGTTGTCCACCACCTCAACGCGAGCAAAGAACGAAGGATTACGCCATGCTCGCCGTCACATTTCCGGGCCAGGGGTCGCAAGCCATCGGCATGGGCCGCGAGATTGCCGACGCCTATCCGGACGCAAAGGCCGTCTTCGATGAGGTGAACGACGCGTTGGGCCAGAACCTGTCGGACCTGATGTGGAATGGGAGCGAAGACGAACTGAAACTCACAGCCAACGCCCAACCGGCGTTGATGGCCGTATCGCTGGCAACCCTGCGGGCGATGGAGAGCGAAGGCTTTCAGATCACGCAGGCGAATTACGTTGCAGGCCATAGTCTAGGCGAATATTCCGCACTGGCCGCAGCGCGCGCGCTGAGCGTCGCAGACACCGCGCGTCTGTTGCGCATACGTGGCGATGCCATGCAGGAAGCTCGTGCCTGCCGGGCAGGGAGCCATGGCCGCCATCATCGGGCTGGAACAGGCGCAGGTGGAAACCGTCTGCGCGGATGCGTCGACCGGTGGAGAAAGCGTGCAGATCGCTAACGACAACGGCGGTGGCCAAATCGTCATCTCGGGGCACGCAGCCGCTGTCGACCGCGCCTGCGAAGCGGCGAAAGCCGCCGGTGCCAAGCGCGCGATGTTGTTGCCGGTCTCCGCACCGTTCCATTCCGTACTCATGCAACCCGCGGCCGACAGGATGCGGGAAGCCCTTGCGAACGTCGATATCAAAGCAGCTATCGTGCCCATGGTCGCCAACGTGACGGCGGAACCGGTGACGCACCCTAACGACATCGCGAAGCTGCTTGTTGAGCAGGTGACGGGCCGCGTGCGATGGTCGGAAAGCGTGGCCTACATGGTGGCGCAGGGGGTCGGGCGCGTGTGGGAGCTCGGGTCGGGCAAGGTGCTGACCGGCCTGGCCAAACGCATCGAACGCGGCATCGACACAGCCAGCATTCAGACCCCGGCGGATATCGAGCCTGCCTTGGCATCGCTGAAGACAACGCCGATCATCTGAATCGACACGCAAGAAGTCCATCCGAAGACGCTGCAATAACTCACGAAAAGAGACCCGTTCATGTTCGACCTTAACGGCAAGAAGGCCCTCGTCACCGGTGCCTCCGGCGGTATCGGCGAAGCCATTGCCCGCGCTCTCCACGCACAGGGTACGATCGTCGGCCTCCATGGCACACGTGTGGAAAAGCTGGAGGCAATGGTCGCCGATCTCGGCGAGCGGGCGCACGCCTTTCCGGCCGACATGAGCGATGCGGCATCTATCAAGGCGCTGGCCGCGAAGGCGGAAGCCGACCTCGGTGGGATCGACATTCTCGTCAACAATGCGGGCATCACCAAGGATGGCCTGTTTGTGCGCATGAGCGACGAAGACTGGTCGGCGGTCATCGACGTCAACTTGACGGGCGTCTTCCGGCTGACCCGCGACGTGGCCTACCCGATGATGCGCCGCAAGGGCGGGCGGATCATCAACATCACCAGCATCGTGGGTGTGACGGGCAATCCGGGGCAGGGCAACTATTGCGCCTCGAAAGCGGGAATGATCGGCATGTCGAAATCACTCGCTGCCGAAATCGCGTCGCGGGGCGTGACGGTCAACTGCATCGCGCCCGGTTTCATCGCCACGCCGATGACCGACGCGTTGAACGAAAAGCAGCGCGACGCCATTCTCGGCAACGTGCCCGCCAAGCGGCTCGGCACACCCGATGAGATCGCCTCCGCCGTCGTCTATCTCGCCTCCGACGAAGCCTCCTACGTCACCGGCCAGACACTTCATGTGAATGGCGGAATGGCCATGATCTGAGGCGGATGGGCTGTCCGACCGCCTGTGCCCTGCGACGTTTGTTCTTGATAAGCCCGTGCCGCTTGCATAGTTAGGCATGACACAAAATCGCCGACCCGGAGAATCCCATGAGCGATACTGAAGCCCGCGTGAAGAAGATCGTCGTGGAACACCTTTCGGTCGACGAAGAGAAAGTCGTGTCCAACGCATCCTTCATCGACGATCTGGGCGCCGACTCGCTCGACACCGTCGAACTGGTGATGGCCTTCGAGGAAGAGTTCGGCGTGGAAATTCCGGACGACGCTGCCGAAACCATTCAGACCGTCAACGACGCGGTCGTCTATCTGGACAAGCACAAAGCCTGACGCGGTAGCGTTCACAAGCCACCGCCATTCTATTCGCTATGCTGAAGGCCGGGGGCATTGTCCATCCGGCCTTTTTGCATGGTGGGCCGGCGATTTTCCGAAGGTGAGACTGTCATGAGACGAGTGGTTGTAACGGGTGTCGGCATGGTCACGCCTGCCGGTGGAGATGCCGAGACGTCTTGGAAGACCATTCTCGACGGCAAGAGCACGGCCCGGCGCATCGACACGTTCGAAGTCGATGATCTGGCCGCCAAGATCGCGTGTCAGATCCCCCTGGGCGCCCGAAGCGAAGGCGGCTTTTCGCCTGACGACTGGATGGAGCCGAAGGAGCAGCGCAAGGTCGATCCGTTCATCATCTACGCCGTGGCCGCTGCCACAATGGCGCTTGACGACGCGGGCTGGCACCCGAAGAGCGACGACGATCAGGAAGCCACCGGCACGCTCATCGGCTCCGGCATCGGCGGCCTGCAGGGTATCGAGGAAACCAGCCACGTGCTGCGAGACCGTGGTCCGCGCCGCGTCTCGCCTTTCTTCATTCCCGGACGGCTCATCAACCTGGCGGCCGGGCAAGTGTCGATCATGCACGGGCTGAAAGGTCCGAACCATTCGGTCGTGACGGCCTGTTCGACCGGTGCCCATGCCATCGGCGACGCCGGTCGGCTGATCGCGTTGGGCGATGCCGATGTCATGGTCGCCGGTGGGGCCGAAAGCCCTGTCTGCCGTCTATCCATCGCGGGTTTTGCCGCGTGCAAGGCGTTGTCGACCGACTTCAACGACACGCCTGAAAAAGCGTCCCGCCCGTGGGATGCGGATCGCGACGGCTTCGTCATGGGCGAGGGTGCGGGCATCGTGGTGCTGGAGGAATATGAACATGCCAAGGCGCGTGGTGCGAAGATCTACGGCGAACTGACCGGCTACGGCCTGTCCGGCGACGCTTACCATATCACGGCGCCAGCGGAGAACCATGCCGGAGCTTTTCGGGCCATGAAGGCCAGCCTGAAACGTGCCGGTATCGACGCGAGTGCCATCGACTACGTGAACGCCCATGGCACATCGACAATGGCGGACACGATGGAACTCGGCGCGGTGGAACGGCTGATGGGAGACGCGGCGGGCGGCCTGACCATGTCTTCCACCAAATCCGCCATCGGCCACCTGCTGGGTGCCGCAGGGTCGGTGGAGGCGATTTTCTGTCTCCTTGCAATGCGCGACAGCATCGCGCCCCCGACGCTGAACCTCGACAACCCCGCCGCGGAGACGGCCATCGATCTCGTTCCCCACAAACCGAAGAAGATGCAGATCGATACGGTCCTGTCGAATTCGTTCGGATTTGGCGGTACCAACGCATCGCTCGTTTTCCAGCGCGTCTGACTTCGCCGAACACGTTCCGGCTTCCGCCACATTGACCGTGTTTCCTGCACCCGAACGCGACCCCGCAAGCCTGTCTACAAGAGGCCGAACTTTCGTGACAACGCCTGAACCGATCGAGAATACCCGCGCCAAACGTGCCGCGCGCTCCACGGGAGCCCGAAGGCCGCTGATCTGGGGCTTGAACCTGGTGCTGTCCACGATCTTCCTTGCCGCGCTGCTGTTCGCAGCGATGTTCTGGTACGGTAGCCAACGGTTCGACGCTCCCGGTCCGCTGGCGCAGGAAACGACGTATGACGTCCCCGCGGGCGCCAGTTTTCGCTCCATCGCTCCGGCCCTCGCCGAACGTGGCATCATCGAGGAACAGGGGCCGTTGCGCATCTTCTCCCGCGGCGTTCGTGCCGCCGGTCGCGATCGGGACCTGAAAGTCGGCGAATTCGCTTTCACCCCGGGCATGTCCATGCGGGAGGTAATGAACGTGCTGACCGACGGTCGCCCGATACAATACTCCTTGTCGTTTCCCGAAGGGCTGACCAGCTATCAGATGGTCGAGCGGATCACGTTCAGCCCCGACATGACGGGTAAGGTAGAGGCTATTCCCGAAGAGGGCACGTTGAAGCCCGATACCTATTTCTTTCCGCGCGGTTTCGACCGGCAGAAACTGATCGCCATGATGCAGGAAGCCCAAACCAAGGCCCTCGATGCCGCGTGGCAGAACCGCGATCCCGATCTGCCTCTGGTCGACAAGAACGAGATGCTGACCTTGGCTTCCATCGTCGAAAAGGAAACCGGGGTGGCGTCCGAACGTCCGGAAGTTGCCGGTGTATTCGTCAATCGCCTGCGGCGCGGCATGCGTCTTCAAACCGACCCGACGATCATCTACGGCCTGTTCGGCGGCAAGGGAAAGCCGTCGGATCGTCCGATCTACAGGTCCGATATCGAGAACCCGACGCCCTACAACACCTACACGATCGACGGCCTGCCGCCCGGCCCGATCGCCAATCCCGGCGAAGCGGCCTTGAACGCTGTGGCCAACCCTGCTGCGACCGACGCCGTCTACTTCGTCGCCGACGGCACGGGCGGCCACGCCTTCGCCGAAACGCTCGACGAGCACAATGCCAATGTCCGCAAGTGGCGTGTCATCGAAGCCGAACGGGCAAAGGCACTCGAAAATGCCAGCGACGAGATCGACGGCGCGTCGGAAGGCGATGGGAATTGACCGGATCGCCCATGACGAGCATCGACCGAAGAGGGTTGATGCTGGTCCTGTCATCGCCTTCCGGAGCCGGGAAATCGACGCTGGCGCGCAAGCTGCTTCAGAAGGACCCGCAGCTGTCGCTTTCCGTGTCGGTCACCACCCGCAAGCGGCGCGGCAACGAGGTGAACGGCACGGATTACGACTTCATTTCGCAGCGGGAGTTCGAACACCTGCGCGACGACAACCAGCTGCTCGAATGGGCGACCGTGCACGGTAACAGCTACGGCACCCCGCGCGAGCCGGTCGAGGCGGCTCTGCGGGATGGCCGCGACATGCTGTTCGACATTGACTGGCAAGGCACGTTGCAGATGTTCCAGAGCGCCCGTGCCGACATCGTTTCGGTCTTCATCCTGCCGCCATCCATGGAAGAGCTGCGCTCCCGTCTCGTCCGCCGTGCGGAAGATTCCGCCGAGGTCATCGACGGGCGGTTGGCGGGGTCGCTGGAGGAACTGAAACATTTCGGCGCTTACGACTACCAGCTCATCAACGATGATATCGATGTCTGCTTCGACCGGCTGCGGGCCATCATCACCGCCGAACGCTTGCGCGGCAAGCGGCGGATGGTAGGCATGAACACGTTCGTCGACGGCCTGCTGGAACAGGGCCATGCCATGGTCGGCGCACCGCGTTCCTAAAGAGCGCGGGCAAGGGCGACGAAGTCTTCCGTCGCCAGGTTTTCGGCCCGCAAGGTCGCGTCGATCCCGGCGCGTTGTGCCAGTTCCTCACCACCGATCGGTTTCAGGCTCTGGCGCAGCATCTTGCGCCGTTGGCCGAAAGCGTGCCGGGTGACGGTCTCCAACGCTTCGCGCGCGACGTCGAGCGGTTCGGGCCTCGGCACGCATTGAATGACCGACGACGTCACTTTCGGCGGTGGCGAAAAGACCTGCGGCGGCAGATCGAACGCTATTGCGCTCACGGTGCGCCAGTCGGACAGCACTCCGAGCCTGCCCCAGGCCTTGTCGCCCACATTGGCCGTAATTCGCTGGGCGACTTCGCGCTGGAACATGAGGGTGAGCGATGCCCACCACGGGGGCCACGGGTCGGTCTCGACCCATCCCGTAAACAGGGGGGTGGCGATGTTGTAAGGCAGGTTGGCGACGATACGCACCGGCAATCCACCGCCGTGCTCCGCCATCAGGGCTCGATGATCGAGCGTGAGAGCGTCGCCGGGAACAACGGTCAAACGCCCGTCACCGGCGGCTGCGATCTGTTCCAACGCCGGAAGGCACCGCTCGTCCCGTTCGATGGCGACGACCCGTTCCGCCCCGCCTGCCAGCAATGCCCGTGTCAGACCGCCCGGGCCGGGGCCGATTTCGAGCACCGCATGACCACGCAGATCGCCCGCAGCACGCGCCACCTTCATCGTGATGTTGAGATCGAGCAGGAAATTCTGCCCCAGCGCCTTCTTTGCGGCCAGCCCATGCGTTTCGATCACCTCCCGCAGGGGCGGCAGGTCGTCGATATGGCTCATCGGGTCATCGCGTCCGCCATACGCAGCGCTGCGATGAAGCTGGCCGGGTTGGCCTTGCCGGTGCCGGCGATATCGAAGGCCGTTCCGTGGTCGGGGGACGTGCGGACGAACGGAAGGCCCAACGTGACGTTCACGCTCTCGTCGAAAGCCAGCGCCTTGGCCGGTATCAACGCCTGATCGTGGTACATGCAAAGGGCAACGTCGTACTGCGCCCGTGCACGGGTGTGGAACATGGTGTCGGCGGGCAGGGGGCCGACGGCGTCGATGCCATCCGCAACCAGCGCAGCGACGGCCGGCGCGATGACCGTCTCGTCCTCGCTCCCGATAGCACCGTCTTCTCCAGCGTGGGGATTGAGGCCGGAGACCGCCAGCCGCGGTTTGGCGATACCGAAGCGCTCGCGCAGATCACGCGCCGCGATGCGTCCGGTCTCGATAATCGCTTCGCTCGTCAGCGCGTCGGGCACGTCCTTCAGCGGAATATGGATGGTCACGGGAATCGTGCGCAGATCCGGACCGGCCAGCATCATCACCGGCACGGCGCGGTCCTCGCTGCCGGGCCAGTCCGCAGCCAGCGCACCGAGATATTCCGTATGGCCGGGGTGGCGGAAGCCGACGTCGTAAAGCGACTTCTTGTTGATGGGCAACGTGACCACCGCCCGCGCGGTCCCGTTCCGCACTGCGGCCACGGCACGATCGATCAACTCGATGACGCCATGTCCATCCTCGGGGCCGGGCATACCTGGCGTAGCTGTAAAACGAGCGTCCAGTTCTTCGATGGGGGGCAGATCGACCGCGATGCCAAGCAGTTGCTGCCGCGCGCTCAGCGCATGCCTGTCGGCGAACAGCACCATGGCGGGCAGGGGCGCGATCAGTCCGTCCGATGCCTGCCGCAGCGCTAGCAGCAACACGTCCATGCCGATGCCGGCAGGCTCCCCGATCGATACGGCGACGGGCGGCACCGTCTAGAGTATCTCGATAGTCGCCGCTTCGCGCAGCTCGTCCATGTATTTCTTCTCCAGCGCGGATCGTTCGCTGCGCAGGTTCTCGTCGGAAAATGCTTCGCCACCGGCTGGAGCGACGGCATCGATCTTGCGCGTGTCGCAGACCGCGAGCATCTCGACGCCCTTCTCCGTTTCCTTGGCACCCGTGATGCCGCCGGGTTTCAACGCCTCGATTTCCTTGCGCCAACGCGGGGGGAGTTCGGTCGCCAGCACGCGGCCACGGTCCAGCACCGTGACGTCAGTCAGTCCGACGGCCTGGCTTCTCGCAGTATCGCACCCGCCCCATGACGCGCGGAACCTGTTGGCCTGTGTCTTCTTCGCGCCGATCAGCGACCGCTTGTCCTGAGGCACGACGAAGACGATCTGCTGAAGCGTGTACTGGTTAACCTCCGCGGTCGTGGCACCGACGGCGGGCAACCAGGAAGGTCCGCGGTTGGGATTGGCCGACGCTATCGCTGGAGGATTCCGACCGCTGTCGCAGCCCGACGGCCCGCTGCCAGCTGATCTGGGCGCGAATATACTGTTCGAAACCCCGTTTGGTGACGCCCGACCGGTTCAGGACCTGCGCAAGCTGCGCAGACGAAAGCCGGTTGCTCTTGGCGAAGTTGAGATAGGCCTCGTTGACCGTGTTGTCGTCGGCAACCACGTTCAATCGCCGTGCTTCCTGGATCTGCAGGGATTCTTCGACCAACTCGTCGCGTGCCTTCGTGGTGCGATTTCCGCCGACCCTGCGCAGTTGCAGGAAGGCGGCCCTGCGCTTGACCTGGTTCGACGTGACGGGCGTGTTGTTGACGAAAGCGGCAATGCCCGAGCCGCTGCGTGAGGAAATGCGCTGCTTTTCCGGTGCGCCGACGACGGAAGGCGTACCGGGCGCGATGACGGGTGGCGGATCGGACCTGTCGAACGGATTGTCGATGCTGCTGCAGGCGGTGGCGGACAGACCTGCCAGACCGAGCGCGACCATACGCAGGAACTTACCGGTAGCGAAAAGGGCAGGCATTGCGTCAACTCCCAAGCGGACATCCGCTTCTACTGTCGCCACCGTGTTCTTTACCATTGCGGTTTTGTCGTGGCTTTCGGCGCGAACGAATGTCTGCGCCCGTTAATTGGCTCCGCTCAGGAACCCGCTGCTTGCGAAATTGGCGATCTGGGACTCGCTGACCGTGTAGTCGAAATCACCCAGCGTCCGGAACCCGAACTTGAACTGGATTGCACGGTTGGTAGTGCCGTCTTCAGCCCTCGTTCGAGCGAAGTTCAGGGAGAACGTGTAGCACTCGTCTCCGTATGCAAACCCATACGTGTCGCTGATGAGACGGGAATCGTTCAGGTCGTATTGCGCTCCTGCGGAAACCGACCAGTTGTCGGCAAACCTGTAATTGGCAGCCGCGCCGACCTGTTCGCGGTCCTCCTCGTAGCCGATAGCCGGCTGACTGGCGATGAACGTGTAGGCAACCGAAGTCTGTACCGCGCTGGTGACATAGCTGGTGCCCACCGTGGTGCGCCGAAGGTCGAGCTCTTCCTTGTCGAACCGGGCTTCGTTGTTGAACGCCAGCCCCAAACTCGTTCCCAGACTGACGGAACTGACGATGTCGGAGACGTCGTCTTCCAGGCCCGATTGCGCGCCGGTATTGGTCAATCCGTCCAGACGGGAATAGGCGTTCTCACCCGCCAGATGGTACGACTGTCCGACCTTGGCGTTCAGCGTCAGGCCGTTGTCGAAGAAGCCTGCATAACGCAACGCCATATTCGCGCGCACGCCTTCCTCCACCCGGTCGTAGCCGGAAAACTTGGTGTCCTGCAGCAGGTTGGTCGTATCGAAAACCAGGCTGCGGGCATCTTCGTTGACGAACAGTGTTTCGTTGTTCACGTCCGGGCGGGCGTAGACCTGCGCGATGGGTTCGACGACGTGGGTAGAGGTCGGCCCGGTCAGCAGGAGCGGATAGGAGGCCGTCAGCCCCGCAGTGGCGACGAACCGGCTGTCGCTGCCGTTCAGCAGTACGCCGGAGAATGCGGACGTGCTTTCATCGACATTCAACCAGTCGCCCCGAACGGATAGCTCGGGGGTCAGAACCAGGCCGTTGCGGGTCGCGACGGTTCGTTTCCAGCCCAGGTCCGCCGTTGCACGTGCGCTCGTGCCCTCGACGGCCAGCACCTGCTGGTCGAACGTCGATGTGAACACATTCTGCTCGTCCCGCTGAATACCCTGCAGATTGACGTCGAGGGAAACCAGACCGCCAACCGCCGCTTCGGTGGTTTCGTAATTGTAGTCGAGCAGGGGACGCACGAAAGCCTGCTGGTCCTCATCGTAATGGAAGCCGTAATTGGCGCTTGCGGGATTGATCGCCGTGGAGGGCTGAATGAGATATTGCTGCGTCGATAGCTCGAACGAAGAGCGTTTCGCCAACCCGTTCAGGTAGATGTCGTTGGTGATCTCCTGTGCGGTCCAGTTGGCGACGGAATAGGTGCGCCCGAAATTGACGTCGCTTTGTGCGAGCAGGTTCCAGCCGAAGGCCCAGCGCGGATTGATGTTGAACCGGCCCCGCGTCGCCACCAGACCCCGCTCTTCGACGGAATTGTCCGGTTCGAAGTCGAACTCGTCCGGACTTTGCTGCTGGATACCGGCGGCGCGCAGGGAATAGAACCCGTTTTCCAGCTGGTGTCGCCAGCGCAGGTCGCCCAGTAGTCCCTGATTGCTGTAATAGGTTCCTGTCACGGTCACGTCGGTCGATTGCGACGTGGGAATGAAATAGGCCTGCCGGTAGAACAGCCCCAGTTCGTCCTGCGACCCGGCGGTCGGGAACAGGAACCCGCGCTTGCGCTTGATCGATGGATCGGCGTGCTGGAAGTAAGGCAGATAGGCGATCGGACGACCGAAAATCTCGAAGGAGGCGTTGCGATACGTCACGGTTCTCTCGACACCGTCCAGCACGACCTTTTCGGCCTTGATCTGCCAAATTGGAGGCTTCTCGGGGTTCTCCGCGCAAACTTCGCACGCGGTGTAGATGCCGTTGTTGAAGATCGTGCGCTCCCCGGACCGCCGCTCCGCACTTTCAGCAGCAAATCGGGTATTCTCCGTCGTTTCGACCCGAAGCGAATTGACGAAGCCATCGCCGAAATCGTCCGTGAGATCGATTTCCTCGGCGTAGATGCGGTTACCGTCCGGCTCGATGATTTCCACATCGCCAAAGGCCTTCACGCGCCGGGTCTGCCGATTGTAGGAGACGCGCTGCGCAACCACGTCGTACCCGTCATACTCCATCTGCACCGAACCGCGGGCAACCACGGTCTGCGCATCGTTGTCGTAGACCAGTTCATCCGCAGTCAGCAGCAGTTCGGCGTCGGGGTTGCTTTGCGGCAATGCCTGCGCGTGCGCGTGCCTGGATGCGAAAGCGGCACGAGCGCTGTCGTTCCCAGCAACGCAGCCAGAGCGACGGTCGGCACAAGCCGGAAAAGGTGATCGGTCCGGGGCATTATCACCCGTCTTCCCGATTCAGGATCACCGTCATACCAATCAAACTCGCTACGAGCCCCGGGGACCAGGCCGCTATCCACGGCGGAACCAACCCGTTGCTCCCAAATGTCAGCACCAGTTTCGTGAGAACATACAGCACAAAACCGCACGCCAGACCAGCCGCGATGGCACGCCAGTCGATGCCGAACCGTGCGAATCCCAGAGACATGGTGCCCGCAATCAACACCATAGCGGCGAATGTGAGGGGTTGGGCGTTCAGGGCATTGAGTTGCGTGAAGAAAGGAAGCCCGTTCTTGCCCGCATCTTCGGCCCGGCGACCGGTTTCCAGCAGCTGCCAGTAACCGACATCGACGGGGCGCTGCACCCGCGCCTGCAACTGTTCCCGCGACAGCTGAACCGGTATCATCGTATCGTTCGAGGCCACGGCGCTTTCGCCCGGACGACTGACCAGCGCGTCTTTCAGAAGGTAGTGGTTACGACCATCGGCGTTCTCGACGAACGTCGCTCCGCCGGCATCGTAGCGTTCCGTCGTGACCCCTTCGACATCGAAGCGAAACGCCGTCACGCCGCTCAACCGCGCGCCACCGTCCTCGACGACCTCCGCCTTGATGACCGTATCGCCGGTGCTCGAGGGCAGGCGCTGCCAGAACTTGTCGGTCTTGTTGGAAAATGCGCCCTTCACCCTGCCGAAGGCCGCCGCCTCGAGACCGGCTGAAACCCTTTTCCCCTGCAACGCCAGCGGGTTGTAGACCAGAGAGGCGAACAGTCCCAGAACAAGCGCGGCAATCAACAGCGGTGCAAGAAACTGCCAGGCCGACACGCCCGACGCACGGGCGACGACCAGTTCCAGCCGCCCGTTCAGCAGAAGCAACGTGGCGGTTGCTCCGAACAGAACGGCAAACGGCAGCACGTCACCGGAAAACAACGGCGCGCGCGTCGCTGCGATGGACAACACGTCGAGGAACGTCACGTCCGGCGAACTGGTCAGATCGCGCGACAATTCCAGCATGTCGATTGCGACGACCAGAGTGAAGAACAGCAGGAACACCAGCGCGACGTTGCGCAGGAAATCGCGTGTCAGATAGAAATAGAGGGTTTTGCCGATCATGCGGCGCGTTCCGCTTCCGCAGGGCGCATCGTTGTCGGCAGGAACCGCTGCACGCGCCGGAAGCCAGCACGTAGCGATGCTTCCGTGGAGCGCCGCACGCTGTCCGGCAGAGCCTTCTTGTCATAGGCAAGCAAGACGACGCTGATCGCAATCGCCGTCAGCGGCAGAAGCCACAAGGCGGCGATCGCGACGTTGGAATCGCGTGCTGCCCCTTCCGCCACCACGGCGAGCGCCTTCATGCCCACCGCGTTGATGCAACACACCGTCACGACAAGTTGCTGTCCCTGCCGGTGCGATACCGGATCGCCGAGGAAAACGAGAATCGTGAAAGCGAAGGCGATAGGGTAGAGCCAGCCGGACATGCGAATGTGCATTTCCGCGCGATACCGCTCCGGTGCATGCTGGAACAGCTTGTCGTCCGGGTCCGGCTTGAACAACTGGGCCGTCGGCACCTCCATCTGGCTGCTGCCCGCTTTCGGCCTTGTCGGAGCCGTAGGTGGACAAGTCGAAACGCGTAGGATTCGAAGCGGATAGTGGATACCTGTTCCGACGAGCGTGGCTGGCGCTGGATCTGGCCGTTGTCGAGAATGAGGAAAGCGTTGTCGCCAACCTTCGTCACGATACCCGTTTCCGCCAGATAGGTCTGCACTTCGTCCTCGCCGCGCGCATCCTGAATGAAGACGCCCTTCAGAACACCGCCCGGCGCGCGGCTTGCGACGTGAAACGTCATGCCCTCGCCCACATCGTTGAACGTGCCTTCCCGCACGATCAGGGAAACGAGGTCTGCCCGCACATCGGTCATGTATCCCCTGAGCGACGCCATGGAGTTCGGCGCGACCCAGACCTGCAGAACGAACACGACGATCGCCACGATCGCCCCGGTGGCGAGGAAGGGCTTCATCAGCGCGATGCGCGATGCCCCCGATGCGTGCATGACGACAAGTTCGGAATCGTCGTTCAGGCCGTTGATCGTTCGCACCAGCCCGATGAGCAACGCAAGCGGCGCGATGGCCGCCGCCAGCGTCGGAACCCCCAGCGAGATCATCGACAGATAGGTCAGGATGCCCTGACCCTTGTTCATGATGATATCGACTTCCTGCACCGCCCGGACGATCCACATCACCCCGACCAGCGCGGCGGCCGCCATCGACACGGATACGATCGCCTTGCCGAAAAAGTAGCGTTCGATGAGCGATAGCCGCACGATGTCCGCTCCGAGGAGTTTGGGGTTGACGAAAACGCGACCGGGCCGACGTGTCCTTGGCACCGGCCATTAAGCGTTCGCAATGGCTAAAAAGCGGCGAACGAGGATGGTGAACCGATCGTTACCCGCCCCATTTACACACGTTGCGCGAGGTCGCAGTGTCCCGCCAACAACACCTGCCGGCAGAACCGACCTCATGAACCTCGATATCTCCTTTACCGAAGCCGAACTTCCCCAGTCCGGATTGCTCGTCCTGCTATGTAACACCGCCGGCGTCTTCACGCCCAAAGCAACTGAAGTTCCGGGTTTCGATACGATCGAAAGGGCCGTCGCGGCTGCGAAATGGTCGGGCGGGCACGGCAAGACGCTGGAAATATGGGTGCCGAACGGTTCGGATGCGGAGCGCGTGCTGGTGGTCGGAACCGGCGACCCGAGCAAGGACGAACCCGATCGCTGGGCCCGTATCGGCGGCAAGATATTCGGCGGAATCGGCAATGCGGAGAAGGTCGCAATCCTGGCCGACGGGCTGCAACCTGCCGAATATACCGGCTTGGCGCTGGGCATGAAACTGTCCTGCTACAAGTTCGACCGCTATCACACGAAAAAGGCTGACCCGGACGACACGTCTGCCAAGAGCGCAGCGGTTGCGCTGCACATCGATAGTGAAACGGACGCGACCGCGTTCTGGCATGTGACCGAGCCCGTCGCGGAAGGTGCCTTGCTCGCGCGCGATCTCGTGGACGAACCGGCCAATATCCTCACTCCCGTGCGCTTCGCCGAGCGGATGGAAAGCCTGTCCGACCTGGGTTGTGAAGTCACCATACTGGACCAGGACGCCATGCAGGCGCTCGACATGAACGCGCTGCTGGGCGTGTCCCGCGGTTCGCGCAACCCGCCCCGCATGGCCATCATCGAATGGAATGGCGGGGAGAAGGGCGACAAGCCGGTGGCCTTCGTCGGCAAGGGCGTCACGTTCGATACCGGCGGCATTTCGATCAAGCCATCCGCCAGTATGGAAGACATGAAGGGCGATATGGGCGGAGCTGCCGCCGTGGCCGGGCTCATGCACGCCGTAGCAGGCCGCAAGGCCAAGGCGAACGTCGTCGGTATCGTGGCGCTGGTGGAAAACATGCCGGATGGCGATGCCCAGCGCCCCGGCGACATCGTGGTCTCCAAATCAGGCCAGACGATCGAGATCATCAACACAGACGCCGAAGGCCGCCTGGTGCTCGCCGACGCCCTCACGCATTGCATCGAGATGTTCGACCCGAAGTTCATCGTCGATCTGGCAACCTTGACGGGTGCCATTCTCGTGGCTTTGGGCAACCACCATGCAGGACTGTTCAGCAACGACGACACGTTGGCCGAGCACATCACCGCCGCCGGGTTGGCGACCAACGAGAAAGTCTGGCGCCTGCCGCTCGGCCCGGAATACGACAAGCTGATCGACACGAAGAACGCCGACATGAAGAATACCGGCGGACGCTACGCAGGTTCGATCACCGCTGCGCAGTTTCTCAAGCGTTTCGTCGGTGAAACCCCGTGGGCCCATATCGATGTGGCAGGGACCGCCATGGGTTCACCGAAAACGGAGATCAGCACCGGCTGGGCGTCCGGCTTCGGGGTGCGGCTGCTGAACGAACTGGTGGCGGCCGAGTACGAAAACTAGTCGCGCTCCGCACCGCGCGGGTCTTTCCATTCGCCCTCGTGATAGGCGAGGATACCGGCGCGGTAATTGCCGACCGCCGCCTCGTACTGCGTTCGGACCGCCTCGTATTGCGCAGCGGTAAGCTGGTGGTCGCGATACCTGCGAAAGGCGGCGCGCGCGTCGAGACGGGTGGCACGGTGCACACGTTCCAGCGACTTGCGGAAGGTTTCGCGCGCCGCCGCGTCGAGCCAGAAGTCCCTGTCGGCAACCAGAGTTTCGAACAGGTCCGGGGTGTCCGGATGGGCGAGTGCCGCCGCGATGGCCGGACGGCTCTCCCCGCAAGTCAGCACCATACCGTTCAACGCGCACCCTTCGGCCTGCGCCGTACCGGGTACGGTACACGCCAGCGACACGGCGAGACCGAGCGGGCCAAGCATCGACGAACGCGCCCGGTGAACTTTGGAAACCATGAAACCTGCCTGCAAACTAGCTGCGCTATGGGTCGCGGGTTCCTAACCCGTTACGCGCTGCTGGACAATTCGACCGCCCCGGAAGCATAAGCCGCCATGGATTGCCTATTCTATCACCTGACGGAAAGCCGCGTCGAACACGCGTTGCCCAGGCTGGTGGAACAGTGCCTGAAGCGGTCGTGGACCGTGCTTGTGCAATGCGGCGATGATGGCGTGCTGGAGGTTCTGGACGAAGCCCTGTGGACGTACCGGGACGACGCTTTCCTGCCCCACGGGGCCATGGGTTCCGCACCGGGTTCGCCGTCCGACCATCCCATCTGGCTCGACAGTGTCAGCGACCAATCCGCCGGTCGGCATGTGCACTTCGCCGTTGCAGGGGCGGTACCACAGGATACGCAGGTTGGCGAACGTGTCATCTATATGTTCGACGGACATGATGCCGACGCGGTGGCCGAAGCCCGCAAACGGTGGGCGATCGAGAAGGATGCCGGCCGCAGTTTGACATACTGGCAGCAGGACGGCGGGCGGTGGGAGAAGAAGGCCGGGTAACCGAGCGTTGCCGCGCAATCGGGAGCACCACTTCTGCGCAAGACCGGCCTGATAGGATCCGCGTCTGAAAACTCCCGCCAGAGGCACCCACCATGCTTGCCGACAGTCTGATCGAAAGCACCCAGTTCCTGAACATCCCGGCCTTTCTGCTGGATGTGGAGAGTGAAACCATTACCTTTCGGGCGCTCAATGCGGTCCACGGCCAGATAACCGGGGTCGATGGTGCAAGTCTCGTCGGCAAGACCCCGCATGAAGCGCTGCCGGTTCGCATGGCGGATACCGTGATGCAGAACTACCTGCGTTGCGTGCGTTCGAAGAACCAATACGCCTATGACGAGGTGCTGGCGCTTCCCCTCGGTGAAATCTGGTGGCGAACCCGGTTGACGCCCATCATGGACGGCGAAACCGTCACCGGGATCATCGGCATATCGTCCGACATAACGCCGAGCAAGGAGACCGAGAAGCGCTTGGCGGAGGCGTTGGAAGTCGTCAGTTCGAAAAACCAGGATCTACAAATCCTGGCGTCCACAGCCGCCCACGACGTTCGTGGCCCCATGCGCCAGACCAAGATACTGGTCGAAATGTTGGGCGACGGGTTCATGGATCTCGGCGACGACAAGCTGGGGCTGCTGCAAACGATCAACGACGTCATGGAGAAGGGCCTGAACCTCATCGACCACAACCTGTCGATGGTGAACGAGACCAGCTACGACAACCGCAGTGACGAGCGTATGGATTTCGGTCACTGGTGCGCCGACGCCGTTGCGATTCTCGACCCGTTGAAGACGAGAAAGATCGACTATCCGCACGTCATCCTGAACTGCGAGAAGATCGTGGTCGACATTGCGCTGAGGAACCTGCTCGACAACGCCACCAAGTTCAGCGAAAGCGCCGTTGCAGTCGAAATCGAGGCTGCGGACGACGAAACGCTGCATTTCACCATCAGCGACGATGGCCCGGGCCTTCCCGACACGGTTCTTGCAGAAACCGGCGGTGTGAATGCGGATTTTCCGAAGAGCGGCAACAACGGCGTCGGTCTTGCTGCATCCCGGTCGTTGATCGAAGCGCGGCGCGGCAAACTCTGGGTCAGCAAATCCGCGTCCCACGCGACCGGCGCATCCCTGTCGTTCTCCCTGCCGGGAACCATCGTTTCGGAAAGTTCCCCGATCGCGTAAGGCGACAGGGTTGTCAGCCGACGAGTGCCTCGCTCAGTTCGAGCCATTCCTCTTCCACATCGGCCAGCCGCCGCTCGAACTCCGCCTTCTTTGTCGCAATGTCGCGGATGCGCTTGCCATCCCGTTCCGTGCTGGCCTGCGCCAGCAGCTTGTCGAGCTTCTTGATGGCATCGGCGGCCTTAGCCATCGTCGTTTCCAACTGCTTCACCCGGGCGCGGGTGCCGGACTGGTCGGCACGACGTGCGGCATCGCGCTTGCGCTTTTCGGCGGCATTCTTCTCGGCGATTTCCTGCTTGCCCGGTCCCGCGCCGGTCTTATCCTCACGCCGCGAACGCGGCGAACCGGGGCCTTTCAGGATCAGGCGACGGTAGTCGTTCAGATCGCCATCGTAAGGGCCAACCGTGCCCTCGTTGACCAGCCACAGGCGGTCTGCGCTGGCTTCCACCAGATGCCGGTCGTGGGAAATCAGAATGACGGCCCCGCGATAGGCATTCAGCGCCAGCACGAGTGCCTCGCGGGTGTCCATGTCGAGGTGGTTGGTCGGTTCGTCGAGGATCAGCAGATGCGGCTTGTCGAAGGTGGCGATGCCGAGCAGCAGCCGTGCCTTCTCGCCACCGGAAAGGTCTCGCGCGGGCGTGTCCATCTTTTCGATGCCGAGCCCCATGCGCGCCGTGCGCCCGCGCACCTTGGCTTCCGGCTCGTTCGGCACCAGCTTGCGCACGTGCTCCAGCGCCGATTGTTCGGGCACGAGATCGTCCATGTTGTGCTGGGCGAACATGGCGACCCGCATCTTGTCTGCGCGGGTGATCGTGCCGTCCACGATACCGCCTTCCGTGGTCAGACGGTCGGCAACCAGTTTGGCGAAGGTGGACTTGCCGTTGCCGTTGGCCCCCAGCAGCGCGATGCGGTCGTCGGCGTCGATCCGCAAATCGATCTGCGAGATGACGGAATGGCCTTCCTCGTAGCCCGCCGACACGCGCTCCAGATTGACGATCGGCGATGCGGCGACCTTTTCCGGCGACGGGAAGGAGAGGGGGGCCACATCCGTTTCCTGCACGGCGGCGATGGACCCCATCCGCTCCAGCGCCTTGATGCGGCTCTGCGCCTGCGTGGCCTTCGAAGCCTTGGCCTTGAAGCGGTCGATGAAGGCCTGCATGTGGGCGCGCTTGGCGTCCTGCTTCACCTTCATCTTACCCTGCAGCACCATCCGCTCGGCGCGGGTCTTCTCGAAAAAATCGTAGTCGCCCTTGTAGGAGGTGAGCTTCAGATTTTCGAGATGGACGATCGTGTTGCAGCAGGTGTTCAGCAGGTCGCGATCGTGGCTGATGATGATGACCGTGTGCTTGTAGCGCGCGACGTAGTTCTCCAGCCAAAGCGTGCCTTCGAGGTCGAGATAGTTCGTCGGCTCGTCGAGCAGCAACAGGTCCGGTTCGGAAAACAGCACGGCTGCCAGCGCCACGCGCATCCGCCAGCCGCCGGAAAAGGCGGAACATGGCTGTGCCTGCGCTTTCGCGTCGAAGCCGAGTCCGTGCAGAATAGCCCCGGCGCGGGCTTCGGCCGAATGGGCTTCGATGTCGGCGAGCCGGGTGTGGATGTCGGCGATGCGCGTCGGGTCTTTCGCCGTTTCCGCTTCGGCAAGCAGGTTCGTGCGTTCGGTGTCGGCGGCCAGCACCGTTTCCAGCAGCGACACATCCGTGCCCGGCGCTTCCTGCGCCACCTGTCCGATGGTCACGCCGCGTCGCAGTTCCAGCGAACCGGATTCCGGGGCGTATTCGCCGGTGATAAGCTTGAACAGCGTCGTCTTGCCGGTACCGTTGCGCCCGACGAAGCCCACGCGCGCGCCCATCGGCACATGGACCGAGGTCGCGTCGAGCAGAAGCCGTCCCTGCATGCGGAATGTGAGGTCTTCGATTCTTAGCATGAACGGCTTGTGAGTGGGGCGCGGCTGGATTGCAAGCCGGTTGGGTGCTAGGGCCGCGCCAACCAATCGGGAGCCACACAATGACCATCAAACTCTACGAACTCTGCGGTGCCGACACCGCCCACGCCTTCTCCCCCCATTGCTGGAAAACCCGCATGTCGCTCGCCCACAAGGGGCTGGATTTTGAAACCGTTGGTGTGCCGTTTTCGCAAGTGGCCGGCATCGAAGGCGGTGGCCGCAAGGTGCCTGTCATTCGCGATGGCGAAACGGTCGTCGAAGAGAGCCTCGAAATCGCGCGCTATCTCGACAAGGCCTATCCCGAAGCGCCGACGCTGCTCGGCGGAGCGACCGGTGAGGCGCTCACCCAATTCATCATCGCGTGGACGCAGGCCAACTTCAATGCCGCCGTCACCAAGGTCGCGCTGATGGACATTTACGATGCTCTCGCCCCGGCCGATCAGGAGCATTTCCGCACGACGCGCGAAAAAATCTTCGGCTCCACACTGGAAGAGTTTGCAGCGAAGTTTCCGAAGGACGGCAAGGAAATCGCGGGCGTTCTGAAATCGCTTGACCTGATGCTGAAACAGCAGCCCTTCATCGGTGGCCAGAGCCCGCTCTTTGCCGACTATGTGGTCTTCGGCGCGATGCAATGGGCGCGCACGACGGCCAAGACTGATGTGTTGCCCAAGGGCACGCCGTCCGCCGACTGGTTCGACCGGTTGCTCGATATGTATGATGGCGAAGGCCGGAAGGTCGCCACCGCAGCCTGAACGGTTCCCATGAACAGCGGTTGCCGGGACCGCGCGCCGCCTTTATAGGCGCGCCAACACTTCTTCTTCCATTCAAACGAGACCGACAATGGCCATCGAACGCACCTTTTCCATGATCAAGCCCGACGCCACCAAGCGCAACCTGACCGGCGCAATCACCCAGCGCCTTGAAGAAGCCGGTCTGCGCGTCGTCGCTTCCAAGCGCGTCCACATGAGCCTGCGCGAAGCGGAAGGTTTTTACGCCGAACACAAGGAACGCCCGTTCTTCGGCGAACTCACTGAGTTCATGTCCTCCGGCCCCACCATCGTGCAGGTGCTGGAAGGCGAGAACGCCGTGAAAGCCAACCGCGATATTATGGGCGCGACGAACCCTGCGGACGCCGATGAAGGCACCATCCGCAAGGAATTCGCCGAAAGCCTGGGCGAAAATTCCGTGCACGGCTCCGATGCACCGGAAACCGCAGCCCGCGAAATCGGCTACTGGTTCTCCGAAACGGAAATCGTCGGCTGAGCAAGCTCGTCTATTTCCTGCCCGGCGCGGCCTATCTAGCCGCTGCCGCCTGGGGCGTATGGCTGACATTCGGCACGGCATGTGCCGATAATTGCGGGCTGTTGAACTACCGGTTGAGCCTGCTCTGGCTGGTGAGTTTTCCCGACTGGATGCCGCGTGATCCCTATGGACAGGGCGGTCTGATCTACGGCGCGATTCTTGTGATCGGCATCCTGTTGTTGCTCTCGGGCTGGTTCGCCATGCGCCGTGCACGCTAAGCGCGGGGTTTGGCGAGCCATTCCAGATTGGCCTTCACTGCAGGCCATTCCGGCGCGGTGACCGAATAAACCGCGGTATCGCGGATCGTGCCGTTCGCCATGACCATATGCGCGCGGATGAGCCCGTCGAACTGCGCGCCGAGCCGCTCGATGGCGCGTCGGCTCTGGACGTTTAACCGGTGAGTGCGGAACTCTACCGCAATGCAATCCAGCGCCTCGAAGGCATGTTCCAGCAGCAGCAACTTGCAAGCCGTGTTCAGGCCGCTGCGCTGCACGCTTTTCGCGTACCAGGTCGAACCGATCTCGACACGGCGGTTGGCGGCGTCGACGTTCATATAGGTCGTCATGCCCACGGCACGTCCATTCGAGGTCAGCACCGCGAATGGCAGCATGGACCCGGCTGCGCGTTTGGCGAGCCGTTGCTCGATATCCGCCTTCATGCCTTCGGGCGTCGGCACCCAGGTGTACCAGAGCTGACCCAGATCGGCGGCAGCCTCCTGCAAGTCTTCGGTATGCGCAAGGGAAAGCGGTTCGACGCGGACATGAGCGTTTTGAAGCGTCGCCGCCGGAGGCCACACCTTGTCCGACATCATATTCCTTCCACCCAGTGTTCGGCTGTCCCGTCCGCCCGATGCTCCTTCTTCCAGAACGGCGCGTCCGTCTTCAGGTAATCCATGATGAACCGCGCCGCATCGAAGGCGGCGTCGCGGTGCCGCGACGTTGCGATGACCAGCACGATCTGACCGCCGACAGGAATCGTTCCATGGCGGTGTACGACCGTCAGTCCATCGACCGGCCATTTCTCACGCGCCTGCTGGGCGATGGCCGCCAACTGTTGTTCCGCCATGCCCGGGTAATGCTCCAGTTCCAGCGCCGAGAGGCGTTCACCCTCGCCGCGCACAAGGCCGATGAACGAAGCGACGGCGCCCACATCCGTGCGTCCAGCAGTCAGCGCCCGTGTTTCCGCCGCGGCGTCGAAATCCTCCGTCTGCACACGGATGGTCGTCGCCAAATCCTACCCTCCGGTCATGGGCGGAAACAGCGCGATCTCGGTCGCATCGCCAAGGACTGCGTCGGCGGGCACGACCGTCTTGTCGAGTGCGACACGAAGCACCGCCCGGGCTTCGAGCGCGTGGGCGTATCCCGCGCCACGGCTTTCCAGCCAGTCGAGCAAGGTGGGGATATCGACGACGTTACCAGGAAGCACGGCCGTCTCTTCACCGACGCCGATACGCTCCCGCAACCACGCGAAATATTTGAGCGTGACCGTGCGCCCGGTCATTCGACCATGTGGCGCAAACCGGCGCGAAAGTAGTCCCAGCCGGTGATCAGCGTCACTGCCGCCGCAATCCACAACAGCGCCAATCCAACCTCGATCGTGTAGGGAAACACCGCCTCGCCGGCAGGCCCGGCCAGAAGGAAGCCGATGGAAACCATCTGCAACGTCGTCTTCCACTTGGCCAGCTTGCTGACGGGAATGGACACTTTCAGGTCCGCCAGAAACTCCCGCAACCCGGACACCAGTATCTCCCGGCTCAAAATGACGATCCCGGCCCAGATCGACCAGCCCGCGATGGTTCCGTCTGCGGCGAGCAGCAGAAGCGTGGCGGAAACCAGCAATTTGTCGGCAATCGGGTCCAGCATGCGCCCCAGCGACGAGGTCTGTTCCCAGGTCCGCGCCAGATAGCCATCGAAGAAGTCTGTAATGCTGGCGAAGACGAACAGAGCCAGTGCCGACCAGCGCGCGATATCCGTCGATTTCTCACGCTCTTCCAGATCGAAGCAAAGCACCACCAGAGGAACCACCAGAATGCGCGCATACGTAAGCAAGTTCGGCACGCTCCATGGGCCTGCCTGCTTTGCCGGTGCGGGTTTGACGGGTGTGTTGGTCATTCGGGTTCAGAAAGCGCATTCCGCGTTCGGTTTCAAGGAAAACGACCGACAAAGCCTGTCGGAATGCAGGTCATCCCTTCTGGAAGTGGTCGTAGATATCCTGCGCCATCTTCTCACTGATCCCATCCACGGCCATCAGATCGGCGACAGCCGCCTTCGCCGTCTGCTTGGCGGAGCCGAAATGGTGGAGCAGCGCGCGCTTTCGCGTCGGACCAATACCGGGGATTTCGTCGAGCGGGTTCTTCAGCGTTTCCTTCTTGCGCTTGGCCCGGTGGGTGCCGATGGCGAAACGGTGGGCCTCGTCGCGCAAACGCTGAACGAAATACAGCACCGGGTCGCGCATCGGCAGGGTGAAATCGCTCTTGCCGGGCACGTGAAAGCGTTCACGCCCCGCATCCCGGTCGATACCCTTGGCGACCCCGACCAGTGCCACCCGGTCTTCCAGATCGAGGTCTCGCATGATCTCCCGCACCGCCGAAAGCTGCCCCGCACCGCCGTCGATCAGCACCAGGTCCGGCCAGTTGGGCATGGCGTCGACATCGGCCTTCGCGTCGCCTTCCTTCTTCAGTCGGGAAAACCGGCGGGTGAACACCTCTTTCATCATACCGAAATCGTCGCCGGGCGTGATCTCCGTGCTCTTGATATTGAACTTGCGGTACTGGTTTTTCGCAAAGCCTTCCGGCCCCGCCACGACCATTGCGCCCACCGCGTTCGTGCCCATGATGTGCGAGTTGTCGTAGATTTCGATACGGCGAGGCGGGGCGTCCAGATCGAAGACATCGGCGAGGCCGTCCAGCAGTTTCGTCTGGGTTGCGCTTTCCGCCAGCTTGCGGCCCAACGCCTCCTTCGCGTTGCGCGAAACCTGCTTGACGATATCGCGTTTCTCACCACGTTGGGGTTTGTAGACCTGCACCTTGTGCCCGGCCTTCGACGTCAGCGCTTCGGCCAGCAGATCGGCCTCCGTGATGTCGTGAGATAGCAGGATCAGCCTGGGCACCGGCTTGTCGTCGTAGAACTGCGTGACGAAGGCCTCCAGCACCTCCGCCTCGTCGAAACTCTTATCTGCGCGTGGGAAATAGGCCCGGTTGCCCCAGTTTTGGCCGGTGCGAAAGAAGAAGACCTGCACGCAGAATTGCCCGCCTTCATGGTAGGCCGCGAACACGTCCGCTTCCACCAGATATTGCGGGTTGATCCCCTGGTGGGCCTGCACATGTGAGAGCGCCGCAAGACGGTCGCGGTAGAGCGCGGCGGTTTCGAAATCCATATCGTCGGATGCCGCCTGCATCCGCGTCGAGTAGTTTTCCTTCAACGTGCTGGACTTACCGCGCAAGAAGTCCCGCGCCTGCCCGACCATCTCCCGATAGGCGTCCGCCGAAACCTCGCCGGTGCACGGGCCCGCGCATCGCTTGATCTGGTGCAGCAGGCAGGGGCGGGTGCGGGACTGGTAGAAGGAGTCGGTACAAGTACGGACGAGAAAGATGCGCTGCAGTGCATTGATCGTCGTGTTCACCGCACTGGCGGAGGCGAACGGACCGAAATAATCACCCTTCTTGGAGCGGGCCCCGCGGTGCTTGAACAGACCGGGTGCGTCGTGGTGGGTGGTCAGCCAGATATAGGGGAACGACTTGTCGTCCCGCATCAACACGTTGAAACGAGGCCGCAACCGCTTGATGAGATTGGCTTCCAGCAGAAGCGCTTCCATCTCGGTATGGGTGGTGACGAACTCCATACCGGCGGTTTCGGAGATCATTTTCGCCGTGCGATTGCCGCCGTGTCCGATACCGCGCGCGTAATTCTGAACGCGGTTCCGCAGGTTCTTGGCCTTGCCGACATACAGCACCTCACCGGCGCGATTGAGCATGCGGTAGACGCCCGGTTGCGACGGAAGGCGCTTGACGAGCGCGCCGATGACGGCGGCACCGGGCGTGTCGGAAACCGGGGCGGTTTCCTCCCACATCACGTCGCCGCTGTCGCGCGGTTTGGCTTTCTTCAGGTCCGTCGAATCGTCCATGACGCCCGTTTACAGCATCACGGTGGCGACCAGATAGGCGAGATACCCACCGAACAGGACCGCGCCCAGCAGTCGCCCGATCGTCAGCTTCGTAAGGGCAACGATGCCGAGGAAGGCCGTGGCGGCGAGCATCACCCAGATGTCGAAACTCATGATCTTCTCGCTCGCCGACAGCGGCACGACCAGCACCGTGATGCCGAGGATCGCAGCGATATTGAACAGGTTGGACCCGATCACGGAGCCCAGAAGAACTGAGGTCGACGCCGCACGCGCCGCCATGATGGCGGTCGCCAGTTCCGGCAGGGATGTGCCGATTGCCACGATCGTCAGCCCGATGACATCCGACGGAACGCCCCAGATCTCCGCAATATCGACCGCGGCGGAGACCGTCAGTTCGGCTGCCACGGGCAGGGCGATAAGACCGGCGACAAGATAGGCTGCCACGGTCAGCGCGCTCGACGGAATTTCGCCCACGTCGTCCAGCAGATCGTCTGCAGGTGCCGCTGTCGATGCCGCGGTCGCCTTCTGGCTTCGCAACTGGTGGAACTGATAGGCGAGAAAGGCAGCAAGCACGCCCAGCAGGATGATCCCGTCCACGCGGGACAGGGGAGCGATCATCAGCATGGCGATGAATAGCAGCGTGACAGCCGAAAGGATCACCATGTTGGCGCGAATGCCGTCACCGCTGCACACGATGGCCGCGAACATTGCCGGCAGACCCAGCACCAGCAGGACGTTGGCGATGTTGGAACCGACCACGTTGCCCAATGCGATACCACTGTCACCGCCCAGTGCTGCACGGAGCGAGACGAGCAATTCTGGCGCGGACGTGCCGAAGGCCACGATGGTCAGGCCGATGATGAGGGGCGGAATGTTCAGCTTCTGCGCAACACCGACCGCGCCCTTCACCAGCCAGTCGCCACCCAGCAGCAATAGCGCAAGCCCGACTACGAGCAGAAGATAGACGAGCATAGCGGGAAAGGTTCGTGATACTGAGGCTGTCGCCTACGTGGTTGCGCGTGCACCTCGCTTCAAGGCCGGTCGGCGCATTGAATGGGCGTGGCCGTATCAGGCGTGGGGCAGCGCTGCGGCTACGTCCGGATGCGCTGTTTCAAAGTCCGCCAGCCACCTGACGAGATCGTTTCGCCCAGTCTCCCACGTGCCGCCATAGCGCAGGCGAAGGTAGCCGAGCGTCGCCGCGAGCGCGATCGAGGCGATGCTGAGGTTCGCGCTTGCCGAGGGCAGGTCGCCGGGCGGGTTGTCGAGACCACGCTCCACCTTGCCCCATTGACGGTCGAGCCATGGTTGGTGCCATTTTTCCTCAGGCCGCATGCGCTTTTCATACATGCCGGCTACCGCGCATTCACTCACGCCATCCCAATGGGCTTCCGCCAGATCCATGCGAATATCGTCGCCGGAAAGGCCCAACTTGCCGCCGGACAACCTGTCGAAATGGCGGGTGATCGTGCGGCTGTCGTAGAGCACCATGCCATCGTCGAGCATCAGCGCGGGTATCTTGCCCAGCGGGTTGGCCGCCAGCAATTCAGGCGCCTGGTTGCCGGAATCGACTTCGACCATCTGCACGTCGATGCCCGCGGCAATTGCGGCCATGGCGACTTTGGCACCGAAGGGCGAGGCGCTGCCGGTCAGAACTTTCATGGCGTCGTTCTCCTAGTAGCGCAGTGCGCGGCAAGACCCGTCGTGCACGCGCCACGGATCGAGACCTTCCACGCAGAATTCCAGATTGAAGCTGTTGCCTGCAAATCCGCCACCGCCCTCGATAAGATAGAAGACCGTGCGATGGTGTCCGTTCGTCAGTGTGGCAGTCGCGCGGCAATAGCGTCGTGGTACCAGTCGGTCGGGATGGTCACGCAGCAGCCGGGGGCGCACATTGTCGATGTCGCGCATGTAGATGCCACGCTTCCATGTCTCCTCTTCCGCCCAGTTGAACCGCTCGACGATATTGCCCAGCACTTTGACCTCGTGACACTGCGGAAACGTCTTCTTCTGCAAGAGCGGTTCGAGAAGTCCGGCCTGTGCGGGAAGTGTGACAAACCCCGATACGAACAGGATCAGGGCAAGCATCGGCGCGATCGAACGGGTCATGGGCAAACCTCATGGACGTGTTGCGGCACGGTAAAGGGGGGCAAGGGGAGCCGCAAGCCTCAGTCCGCTGGTGGAAAGAAGGAAACGTCGTCGGTCGTGAGGTCGCCGTCGCGCACCCCGTCCTCGCCACCGTATCGGACGCGGCGGTCGGCGATGAGCCGGATGGCCTGCGGATAAAGTGCGTGTTCGGCTTCCAGCACCCGCTCGCGCAGGCTTTCCGCGTCGTCGTCCGGGCGCACGGGCACCGCGGCCTGCGCGATGATGGGACCGCCGTCGAGTTCGGCGGTGACATAGTGGACGGTGCAGCCATGAATGCGGCAGCCGCGCGCCAGCGCCCGTTCGTGGGTGTCCATGCCGCGAAAGGCCGGTAGCAGGCTGGGGTGGACGTTCACGAGCCGCCCACGCCAATCCTTCAGGAAGGCATTTTCCAGCAGACGCATATAGCCGGCCAGACAGACGAGTTCGACGCCCGCTTCCTGCAACTGTTCGGAGATCGCTGTCTCATGGGCCGCCCGGGTTTCGAACTCGGTGTGGTCGAAGACGCTGACGGCGAGATCGTGTTCCATTGCGACATCCACGCCCGGTGCGTTCGGCACGTTGCAGATGACATGGACGATCTCCGCGGGAAAATCCGGGTCAAGCGCCGCGCGGGCAAGGGCGCCCATGTTTGTGCCACGGCCTGAAATGAGGACACCAAGTTTCAGCCGGCTCATCGCGGGTCTCCGAATACGACGGGTTCGGTGCGTCGGGGCACGACCGTCCCGATACGTGTTACCGTTTCCCCATGTGCCGATAGCACCTGCAGGACACGGTCTTCGCTGGCTGGCTCGACGACAAGCACCATGCCGACACCGCAGTTGAATGCGCGCATCATCTCATCGTCCGAAACTCCGCCAGTCCGTTGCAACCAGTCGAAGACGGGTGGACGTTGCCAGGCGGTCGGGTCGATCTCGGCTGCCAAGCCGTCAGGCAGAACCCGCGCAAAATTTTCCGCAAGTCCGCCGCCGGTAATGTGGGCCACGCCATGCACGCCGCCGGACCCGATGGCTTTCAGAACAGGCTCGACATAAATTCGCGTCGGCTCCAGCAAGGCTTCGCCCAGCGACGCATCCGGGGCGAAAGGTGCCGCATCAGCCCAGTTCAACCCGCTGCGCTTCACGATCTCGCGCACCAGCGAATAGCCGTTGGAATGCACGCCGCTGGAGGCAAGGGCCAAGACCACGTCCGCCTCGGCGATGTTCGCTGGCAGCAGGGCGTTGCGTTCCACAGCGCCGACGCTGAAACCGGCCAGGTCGTAGTCGCCTGCCGCATACATCCCCGGCATCTCGGCCGTTTCGCCACCAAGCAGCGCGCAACCGGCCATGCGGCAGCCTTCGGCGATCCCCGCCACGACGGCCTGCGCCACCCCGCCATCCAGTTTTCCCGTAGCAAAATAGTCGAGAAAGAAGAGCGGTTCCGCACCCTGTACCACAAGGTCGTTGACGCACATGGCCACTAGGTCGATCCCGATCGTGTCGTGCCGTCCGGTTTCGATGGCAAGGCGCAGTTTGGTGCCCACACCATCATTGGCTGCCACGAGCAACGGGTCCGTATAACCGGTTGCGGCGATGTCGAAGATACCCCCGAAGCCGCCGATGGCCCCATCCGCACCGGGACGCCGCGTCGCTGCCACAAGCGGTCCGATGGCACGGACGAAAGCGTTTCCGGCGTCGATATCGACACCGGCATGGGCGTAGGTGAGAGGCGGTTCGCTTTGGCTCATGGTCGTGGTCCTAATCGACCTGCCCGCTGCGGTCTTGCCAAATCCGAACTTATTCACGGCACAATGGTTCGGACGACGGAGCCGTTTCGGCACATTTTCTTGCAAACCGACCGTAACGGGCGCATTTTCGCGGCTCGCCAACTGCATCGCGTGAGCAAAACCCGTGACAATTCCGAATTTCATCACAGTGGGACGCTGCTTTCTCGTACCGGTGATGCTCTGGGCCCTGTTCGATGACCGCCCGGTGCTGGCGTTCTTCGTTTTCCTCGGCGCCGGTCTGTCCGACGCGGTTGACGGCATCGTGGCGCGGTTGTTGAACCAGCGCAGTGCGCTGGGAGCGGTGCTCGATCCGCTTGCCGACAAGCTGATGCTGGTCAGCGGTTTCGCCGTTCTGGCCTGGCTTGGCCTGCTACCGGTTTGGATTGCCGTCCTCGTTATCGGGCGCGACGCGCTCCTGCTGCTCGGTATCGCCGCGGCGCTCGCCTTGGGGCGCAAGGTCGCCATCGAGCCGCTGCCGGTATCGAAGGTGACGACCGTATTTCAGATTGCCCTGGTTGCCGCGGTCCTGGCCTCTCTCGCCTTTGCGTTCCCCGACCCGTTCGTCATCGGCGCGCTGGAATGGCTGGTCGTGACCTTTACGATCCTGTCGGCCACCGCCTATGCCATTCAGGGCGGTCGAACGCTGTTCGGTATCGGCACGGGCAGTCTGGCAACGGGACGGGAAATCTGAAGATGCAACGACAGACCTTCCTTGCCCCGGGCGTGCGCCGTCAGGTCCTGTTCTGGATCATTGCCTTCGTCGTCCTGTGCCTGTTCCTGTACGTCTTCCGCTCGATCCTGCTGCCTTTCATCACCGGCATGGCACTGGCCTACATGCTGGACCCCGTGGCCGACCGGCTGGAAAAGCTGGGAGCGAGCAGGCTGGTGGCGACGGCGGCAATCCTGCTGATTTTCCTGATGGTCTTCGTCATCGCCTTGCTGGTGGTCATTCCAGTCCTGTCGAGCCAGCTCAGCGGGTTCATCGAGCGGCTGCCGAATTATATCGGACGACTGCAATCTCTGGTGGCCAACACGGAAAGCGTCTGGCTGCGCCGGCTGATCGGCGAGGGGGCGGACAATATTCGCGGCAACCTCGATACGGTCGTGACCGAAGGAGCCGGCTGGCTCACCACGGTGTTCGGGTCCATCTGGCAGTCCGGCAAGGCGCTGATCGACGTTCTGGCGCTGTTCGTCATCACGCCCATCGTCGCGTTCTACCTGCTGCTCGACTGGGACCGCATGGTCGCCCGCGTCGATGGATGGCTGCCCCGGGAGCACAGGGGAACGCTGCGGACACTGGCGACCGACATCGACGGGGCGATTGCAGGTTTCGTGCGCGGACAGGGCTCGGTCTGTCTCATCCTGGGCACATTCTACGCGGTGGCGCTGACGTTGGTGGGTCTGAACTTCGGACTGCTCATCGGCATCGTCGCAGGCCTGATCTCCTTCATCCCCTTCGTGGGCTCGATCGTCGGTTTCATTCTGGCGGTGGGCGTGGCGCTGGTGCAGTTCTGGCCGGACTACGTGTGGATTGCAGCCGTGGGGGGCGTCTTCGCCTTCGGGCAGTTCGTGGAAGGCAACTTCCTGTCGCCGAAAATGGTGGGCGACAGCGTCGGTCTGCACCCGGTCTGGCTCATGTTCTCGCTGTCCGCTTTCGGCGTCCTGCTCGGCTTCACGGGGCTGTTGATCGCCGTGCCGGTCGCCGCGGCCCTTGGCGTGCTGGTGCGGTTCGCGCTGCAACGCTATCTTGAAAGCCCGCTCTACCATGGCGAAGAGGTGGAAACCGCACAGCCTCCGGCCAACTGGCCCGATGCCTGATGCGACGCCCGACGCTCGAACAGCTGCCACTGCACCTGCCGTTGGAAGCAGCCAGCGCGCGCGATGATCTGGTGGTGGCCACCGCCAACGCCTCTGCCGTTGCCTATCTCGATGCCTGGCCCGGTTGGCCGGGGCCGGTCGGCATTCTGACGGGACCGGTCGGGTGCGGCAAAACCCATCTCGCTCATATCTGGGCCGCCAAGGCCAACGCCCGGTTCGAGGCGCCGTCCACCGACCCGGAACGCCCGCCGCCGGACCATGGTGGCTGCGTCGTCGTGGAGAACATGGTGCAGGGCGCGTTTAGCGAAACCTGGCTGTTTCACCTCTTCAACACCGTGCGGCAGACCGGCGCATCGCTTCTGCTCACCAGCCGTCGCCGACCGGGGGACTGGGGCATCGCCCTGCCGGACCTGCGCTCCCGCCTCGCCACCGCGCACGTGATGGAAATAGGCGAACCGGACGATGCGCTGCTGAAGGGCGTGTTGCTGAAGCTGTTCGCCGACCGGCAATTGGCCGTCGACGCGCCGGTGCTGGATTATCTCGCCGTGCGAATGGAACGCTCCCTTGCCTCCGCCCAAACGCTGGTAGGCGAACTCGACCGGCTTTCCCTGTCCCGCAAACGCGCCATCACCCGGCCATTGGCCGGCGAAGCCCTGCGGGAGCTGGGTCTGGCGAGTTGATTACCGGTTCATCAATCCGTCTTTTCGCCATGCGATTGTCAGCGAACCGCAGGAAGGGCAGAACGATTGCATGAACGATACCCAAGCCACCGACCAGACCGACCACGACCCGGACGGACCCGACACGCTCGACCCGCTGCCGACGGAACCGGGCGACCTGCGCACGTCACCCGCCCGGTTCATCAACCGCGAGATCTCCTGGTTGCAGTTCAACCGCCGGGTGCTGATGGAGGCCGAAAACGAGCGTCATCCGTTGCTCGAACGTCTTCGGTTCCTGTCCATATCCGCCGATAATCTCAACGAATTCATGATGGTGCGCATTGCCGGTCTGGCGGGCCAGGTGCGCGAGCAGGTCGCCACCCTGTCGGACAACGGGCAGACCCCCGTCGAGCAACTTGCCAACGCGACCAACGAGATAGGCCGGTTGCAACGGCGGCAGCGGCGCATCTACGACGCGTTGACGGTGGAAATGGCCGGGCAGGGCATCGATATCTTGGCGGCCGATACCTTGCATCGCAATGAGATCGAATGGGCACGGGAGCATTTCCTGAACGAAATCTTCCCGATGCTCACCCCATTGTGCATCGACCCCGCGCACCCGTTTCCCTTCGTGCCCAATCTGGGCCTCACGCTCGTGATGAGCCTGAAGCGGCAGTCCGACGCCAAACCGATGACGGCCCTGCTGCGTCTGCCAAACGCCATGCCCCGGTTCGTCGCGCTGCCGGGGGAAAACGACGGCGCGCCGACCCGGTTCGTGCTGGTGGAAGAGATCATCAGCCTGTTCATCGAACGGCTGTTTCCCGGCTACGAACTGATGGAGCGCGGCATGTTCCGCCTCATTCGCGACAGTGACATCGAGATACAGGAGGAGGCCGAAGACCTCGTGCGCCTGTTCGAAACCGCGCTCAAACAACGCCGCCGGGGCCTCGTCATCCGGCTCGAATTCACCTCCGACACGCCGGAACGCCTGCGCCGCTTCGTGGTCAAGGCATTGTCCGTTCCGGAGGCGGAAACCACTATTCTCGATGGCATGCTGTCGCTCGCCGATCTCTCCGAAGTCGTCAATACCGGCCCGGCCCAGCATCGCTACACGCCCTACAATCCGCGTTTTCCCGAACGCATCCGCGAGCATAACGGGGACTGCTTCGCTGCCATTCGCCAGAAAGACCTCGTCGTCCACCACCCCTATGAGAGTTTCGATGTGGTGGTGCGGTTCATCACCCAGGCCGCCCGTGACCCGGCCGTCGTTGCCATCAAGCAGACGCTCTACCGCACGTCCAACGACAGTCCCATCGTCAAGGCGCTAATCGAGGGAGCCGAGAACGGCAAGTCGGTGACCGCGCTGGTGGAACTGAAAGCGCGGTTCGACGAGGAGGCCAACATTCGTTGGGCGCGGGATCTGGAGCGCGCCGGGGTGCAGGTGGTGTACGGTTTCATCGAATTGAAGACCCACGCCAAACTGTCTCTCGTAGTGCGCCGTGAACAGGGCAAGCTGGTCAACCTCGTTCACATCGGGACCGGCAATTATC
The DNA here is from genome assembly GCA_963711195.1 of uncultured Alphaproteobacteria bacterium. Lineage (GTDB taxonomy): Bacteria > Pseudomonadota > Alphaproteobacteria > Rhizobiales > Rhizobiaceae > Pseudahrensia. Next base: position 295,026 of record CAVQDK010000006.1, on the reverse strand, counting down.
ACCCGTCCAATGCGCGCATCTATACCGATCTGTCGTTCTTCAGCGACGACGAGACCATCGCGCTGGACGTGGCGCGGGTGTTCAACTTCATCACCGGCTACGCCGAGCCGACGGAGGTCGACCGCCTGGTCGTTTCGCCTCGTTCGTTACGCGAAAAGCTGACGGCGCTCATCAAGCAGGAACGGGCTCATGCCCGGGCAGGCCGACCGGCTCATATCTGGATGAAGATGAACTCGTTGGTCGATGCGCGCATGATCGATGCTCTTTACGCAGCCTCCGGCGACGGTGTGCAGATCGACCTTATCGTGCGCGGCATATGCTGCTTGCGCCCGCAGGTGCCGGGGCTGTCCGAGAACATCCGTGTCAAATCGATCATCGGGCGTTTTCTCGAACACGGGCGCATCTTCTGCTTCGGCAACGGTCACGGCCTGCCGTCCCGCGAGGCGATCATCTACGCCGGGTCTGCCGACCTTATGTCGCGCAACCTGGACAGGCGCGTCGAAGTGCTGGTGCCGCTGGAAAACCCCACGATCCACGAGCAGGTGCTGGACCAGATCATGCTCGGTAACCTGATGGACAACCAGCAAAGCTGGGAGATACTGCCGGACGGGACCGCGCGCCGCATCGAGCCGGAGGAAGGGGAGCGTCCGTTCTCCGCTCAGGAATGGTTCATGACCAATCCCAGCCTTTCGGGTCGCGGAAAGTCGCTTGAGGAAGACTCGCCCAAAAGCATCGCCTATACGCGCCGCGTGGCCGTCGGTCGGACGGTGGAAGACGCAGGAGTGGACCCATAGCCCGCACCCTTAAATCCATTCTACGGGCGCAGGGTCGCCTGCGGAAACTGTCGCCCATCGCCATCATCGACATCGGGTCCAACTCGGTGCGTCTGGTGGTATATGAAGGCCTGTCCCGGTCGCCGACCCCGTTGTTCAACGAAAAGGTGCTGTGCGGCCTCGGCGCGCACATTGCGGAAACCGGTCGGCTCGACGAGGATGGCGTTGCCCGCGCCCTGGCGGCTCTGCGCCGGTTCAAGGTGCTGGCGAAACAGGCCGGTGCCGACGACATCTACACCCTCGCGACCGCTGCCGCCCGGGAGGCGGAAAACGGTCCCGCCTTCGTGCGCGATGCCAAGAAGATCTTGCGGGGTGACGTACATGTGCTGACCGGACCGGAAGAGGCCCACTACGCCGCGCTCGGTATCGTGTGCGGGTTCGTCGAACCCGTGGGGATTTCGGGGGATATGGGCGGCGGATCCGTCGAGTTCACGGCGGTCGACCGGCAGCCCCTCGGCAAGGGCATTACCAAACCCCTTGGCGGCCTGAGGTTGCAGGACGAATCCGGGGGCGACGTCAAAGCGGCTCGCACCATGTGCAAGGACGCGCTCGCCGATGTGGAGGTCCTGCGCGACCATCCCGGCACCGACTTCTTCGCCGTGGGCGGTACGTGGCGCGCGTTGGGGCGGCTGCACATGGCGCGCTGCGACTACCCGCTGCACGTCATGCACGACTACGCTATCAGTGCCAACGAGGCGCTGAAACTGTGCAAGAGCCTGACGAAGGGGCACGGAGCCGCCGTTCGCGGCATCGAGCATATCTCGACCAACCGGCGCGGTTTGCTGCCGTTCGGCGCAGTGCTGCTGGAACAGATCATCAAGATCATGAAGCCCGAACGCATCGTCTTCTCCGCACTCGGCGTGCGGGAGGGCTACCTGTACTCGCTGCTGCCGCCGAAGGTGCAGAAGGCCGATCCGCTCATCACTGCGGCGGAAGAAATGGCCGTCCTGCGGGCGCGCTCCCCGGTACACGCGCGTGAGCTGAACACGTTCACCCGCCACGCGTTCCGCGTCGCAGGCTACCGCGAAACGCCCCGGGAACGGCGCTACCGCAAGGCTGCCTGCCTGTTGGCGGATATAACGTGGCGCTCCCACCCGGACTATCGTGGCGATCAGGCCCTGAACCTCATTTCCAACGCCAACTTTGTCGGCGTCGACCATGCCGGACGCGCCTATCTTGCCCTGGCAACCTACTACCGGCACGAAGGCTTGAGCGCGTTCCAGTCCGCACCGCCGCTGGAAGGGCTGGCCGACGAACGATTGGCGTCTCGTGCGCGGCTGCTCGGGGCACTGTTCCGCGTCGCCTACCTGTTCTCCGCCGCCATGCCCGGCGTTCTTCCGAAACTGGAATGGACGACTGGCGAGGAGGGCTTGCAGATCAACGTGCCGAAGCCGTTCGCGGCCTTCGAGGGGGAACGGCTCGACAAGCGGCTGAAGGGCTTGTCAGACGTGCTGGAGCGCCCCGTTCAGTTCACGCTTCGCTAAGCGATCATCAGGTCAAGCGACTGCACGCAGGCACCACTTGCGCCCTTGCCGAGATTGTCCAGCACCGCGACGAGATTGACGTGCGTGTCGTTGCCGAAGACGTGCAGGTCCATCGTGTCCGTGTCCGCCAGTGCTGTCGGGTCGAGGCGGGCGAGACCATCGCTTTCATCCAGCGGTGCGACACGCACATGCTCTGCGCCTTCGTAATGCGCGGCGAGTGCCGCATGAACGTCGGTGCGACTGTCCGCTTGCAGCGAGGCCAGATGAAACGGCACCTGCACCATCATGCCCTGCATGAACCGACCGACCGAGGGCGTGAACAGGGGCGGGCGGTCAAGCAGCGCATACTGCTTGATCTCCGGCACGTGCTTCTGCGTCAGCCCGAGCGCGTACAGAAACATCGGGGCGTCGATCTCGCCGCTCTCCATCTGCTCGATCATGCCCTTGCCCCCGCCGGAATAGCCGGAAACCGCGTTGATAGTGACTGGCGTTTCCCGTGGCAGAACCCCTGCTTCCGTCAGCGGGCGCAGCAGCGCCACCGCGCCGGTCGAATAGCAGCCCGGATTGGCCACCCGCTCCGCCCTGGCGATCGTTGCCGCATGCCCCGCTGTCAGCTCCTTGAACCCGAACACCCAATCCGGGTTCGTACGGTGCGCCGTGGAGGCATCGATGAACCGCGTTCCGGACCCTTCCGCCAGCGCGACGGATTCCCGTGCCGCATCGTCCGGAAGGCACAGAATGGCGATGTCCGCCTCACGCAACATCGCCGTCCGCGCGTCCCTGTCGCGCCGCTGGTCGTGGGGCAGGGAGAGCATGTCGAGGTCGGTCCGGCCCGCCAGCCGTTCGATGATCTGCAAGCCGGTCGTGCCGTGCTCGCCGTCGATGAAGATTTTCGGTTTCATGGGAATAGTCCGCAATTACAGGGGCATGGAACGATAAGCGGAATCAGTCCGCCAACCGCTTGAATCGAAGTCTCAACCCTGTCGTCGCTCCCACAGATTGCCCAGCATATACATGGCGATCGTGCTGGCCGCGATGCTGGTGACGTCGGCATGGTCGTAGGCAGGGGAGACTTCCACCACATCGGACCCGATAACCTGCAGGTTCTTCAGATGCCGCAACATCATCAGCGCCCAGGCCGTCGACATGCCGCCGGAAACCGGCGTGCCGGTGCCGGGCGCGAAGGCCGGGTCGAGGCAGTCGATGTCGAATGTCAGATACACATTCGTGCCGCCGGTGCGCTCGTAGATGCGCTTGGCGACATCCTCCTGCGTCATCGCATGAGCCGTTAGCGCGTCGATGATCTCGATGCCATAGTCTTCCGGCGCATGGGTGCGAATGCCGATCTGGATCGACGTTTTCGGGTCGATCCATCCTTCGCGCACGGCGGTGGTGACGAAGGAACCGTGGTCGAGGGCGAAGATACCGCCATCGTCCCACGTGTCCTGATGGGCGTCGAACTGCACCAGCGAAAGCGGCCCGTGCTTCTCGGCATGGGCCTTCAGCAGCGCGCCGGTAACGAAATGATCGCCGCCCAGCGTCAGCAGGTAGGGGGCGTTGTCGGCATCGATGATGGCCTTGGCCTGTTCCTCGATCTGCTTCGGGATCTCGGCGTGGGGCGCGTAATCGAGATGGCAATCGCCGTAGTCGGCCACCGCAAGATCGTCGAAGATGTTGGCCCCGAACGGATATTGCGGATCGTTGTCCATGATGACCGACGCGGCGCGGATGGCCCGTGGTCCGAACCGCGTGCCGGGCCGGTTCGTCACCGCCACGTCCAGCGGCACACCCCAGACCACTGCGTCCGCCCCGCTGACGTCCTTCGTATATTTGCGGCGCGCAAACGAGGTGACGCCCGCGAAGGTGCGGTCGACGGAATGGGTTTTGAGATCGGAGGCCGTGAAGGCGTTGTCGATACCGGTAGATGACATGAGGAGTGTCCTTGAAACGAAAAAAGGCGGGCCGCTTGGCCCGCCTTCCCATATTCGGTGAAAGGTTTGAAGCCTAGCGTTTGGAGAACTGGAACGAACGACGGGCTTTCGCGCGGCCGTATTTCTTGCGTTCCACCACGCGGCTGTCGCGGGTCAGGAAGCCACCGGCTTTCAGCGTGCCGCGCAGTTCCGGCTCGAAATATGTGAGCGCCTTGGAAATGCCGTGACGCAGAGCCCCGGCCTGTCCGGAAAGACCGCCACCGGCAACCGTTGCCACGATGTCGAACTGGGTCTCGCGACCCGTTGCGATCAGCGGCTGCTTGACGACCATCTGCAACACGGGGCGGGCGAAATACTCGGCAAAATCGCGGCTTTTCTGCGCCTTCTTGCCTTCACGACGGTTCGTCGCGCGCACTTCGCGCTTCTTCTGAACGCCTTCGATGATGATGCGGCCCGTGCCCGGCTTCAGCCAGACGCGGGCGACGGCGTCTTTCCGCTTGCCGGTCGCATAGGCGCGGTTGTGCTCGTCGACCTTGCGCTCATAGACCGGCGCATCGGACGGCTGGTCCGGAGTGACGGCGTCGACTGCAGAGGATGCGGCGTCGGTTGCGGTGTCGGCTGCGGTTTTCGCAGCTTCCTGCGTGGCGGCTGCCAGATCTTCGAATGACTTGATGTCGGCCATATCAGGCAGTCCTCTTGTTCTTCGGGTTCAGCGCGGCAAGGTCGATCGCGACCGGCTGCTGCGCTTCATGTTTGTGGTCGGGACCGGCATAGACATGCAGGTTCTTCATCTGCTTGCGCGACAGCGGGCCACCGGGCATCATGCGCTCGACGGCCTTCTGCATCACGCGCTCGGGAAAGCGGCCTTCCAGCAGGGCACGCGCGGTGCGCTCCTTGATGCCGCCGGGATAGCCTGTGTGCCAGTAATAGGTCTTCTGCTCGTGCTTGTTGCCGGTGAAGGCAACCTTGTCGGCGTTGACGATAATGACGTTGTCGCCGTCATCGACATGGGGCGTGAAGGTGGGTTTGTGCTTGCCGCGCAGGCGGTTGGCAACGAAGGATGCGAGGCGACCGGGAACGACGCCGTCGGCGTCGATCACGATCCAGTTCTTCACCACATCCGCAGGTTTCTGCGTAAAGGTTTTCATCAGGTTGGCTCTTCAATTCGGTGAGTAGGCGACCGGCTGGCCGCAAACGAACGTCGGCCTGCGAAATAGGCGGGCCAGGTTGGCATTGCCTTAGGGGGAGGAGAAGGGCGCGTCAATACCCGGTCCGACGATGCAAGTATGCAAACGGTAACGAAAGCAACCGCTTACGCGATACGGTATCATTTTACCGTATCATTTCGGCGGTATCGCATAGGTTCCTGTTGCATGGGCGATGATGCCGTCGCTGACCTCGCTCGTGATCGTGCAATCGAATACCATCAGCCGCTTGCCCAGTTTCAGGATACGACTTTCCCCGACGATCGCCCCCGGACCGGCCTTGCGCATGAAGTTGACATTGAGATTGGTTGTCACAGCCAGCGCTTCCCGTCCGACATGAGACAGCACGCAGGCATAGCCGCCCATATCGGCGAGTGCGAACAGGGTCGGGCCGGAGATTGTGCCGCCGGCACGTATGTGGCTCTCGTCCGTCTCCATGCGCACCGTCACGACGCCCGCACCCACCGAGACGACAGAGAAGCCCGGATAGGTCATGTAAACCTGCGGGAACTCGGCGCGGATGAAGGCATCCAACTCGTCTTTCGTCATTACCGCCGTCATTGCGCAATCTCCCGAACCATCGACGCCTTGCCGCCGCATCCCCTCGCGGTTACGAAACGGCATGGCTCATATCGTCTCCATTCGCACACCGGACCCGCTCGACACAACGCCGCTTGCTCGTCAGCGGCTCGATGGCGGTGTGTTGCGGCTCGTGCTGAACAACCCGCCCGCCAACACGCTTTCCGAAGCGATGCTCGACGCGCTCGCCGAAGCCCTGGCCGACCCCGGCGAGGGGGTGCGGGTCATCATTATCGCCGCCAATGGCCACCTGTTCAGCGCGGGCCACGACCTGAAGGAACTGACCGCGCGCCGCAGCGACGACGATGGGGGCCGCGCCTACTTCGGCGCGCTGATGGAAAAGTGCGCCACCGTTATGCAGGCCATTGTCAATCATCCGTGCCCCGTCATCGCAGAGGTGAACGGTCTGGCAACCGCTGCCGGATGCCAACTGGTGGCGTCCTGCGATCTTGCCATCGCCAGCGAAGACGCGACGTTCTGCACCCCCGGCGTGCATATCGGCCTGTTCTGCTCCACGCCGATGGTCGCGCTGTCCCGCAACGTCCTCCGCAAGCACGCGATGGAAATGTTGCTGACAGGAGAGGCGATCACCCCGAGCCATGCCCGGGAGATCGGGCTGGTGAACCGGGTCGTGCCGGTCGACTATCTGCAAAAGGTCACGCTGCAATATGCCCGCAAGATCGCGCAGAAATCACCAGCCACGCTCAAGACCGGCAAGCAGGCATTCTATCAGCAGGCCGATATGACCCTAGCCGATGCCTACGCCCATACGGCAGCGGTGATGGCGGACAACATGATGAGCGACAGCGCGCAGGAAGGCATTGGTGCCTTTCCTCGAAGACCGGCCCGCCATATGGCCCGACAACGACAATGAGTGACCACGACCGCTATTCCGACGCCCTGCTGCGCGACGTGTTGCGGCGCGTGAACAGCATCGCCGTCGTGGGCGCGTCGTCCAACCCGAACCGCCCGTCCGCCTTCGTGTCGAAATATCTGGCGTCGAAGGATTATACCATCTTCCCGGTCAATCCCGGCCATGCGGGCCGCGAGATCGCTGGCGCGATGACATACGCAACCCTTGCCGACCTGCCGCAGCCCGTCGACATGGTCGATGTCTTTCGCCGCACCGAAGCGCTGCCGGATGTCGCCCGCGAGGTCATGGCGATGACGGACCTGCCGGACGTGGTGTGGTTCCAGCTCGGCATCCGTGACGATGCGGTGGCGGCGTTGCTGGAAATGGCTGGCATCACGGTAATCCAAGACCGCTGCCCGAAGATCGAATATGCCCGCCTGTGCGGCGAGATCGCATGGACAGGCTTCAACCGCCGCACGATCAGCGCGAAGAAACCAACCATGAGCGGCGGCTTTCAGCACTATGGGCTGGGTGCTGGTAAGCAATGAACGCAACTCTGGTCTGGCCTCTTCTGACTGTCATCGCAGGCGGCATGGCCGTCGCCTTGCAGGTGCCTATCAACGCCGTGCTGGGCCGCGCCTCCGGCAGTTTCGTGCTGGCGGCGGCCATATCATTTGGCGTCGGCACGGTCGCGCTCTTTGCACTGTATGCGGTTCGGAACGGCTCCCCGGGTTTGTCCGGCCTGTCTTCGGTCCCGTGGTGGGCATGGACCGGTGGCCTGCTGGGGGCTGTGTTTGTCTGGGCCAATGTTTCCAGCGTCGGTGCACTCGGGGTGCTCACGGTCTTTGCAGGCGTCGTGTTGGGGCAAATGGTCATGGCGCTGTTGCTCGATTCCATCGGCGCGTTCGGCGTGCCGGTCCAGCCTGTCAGCTGGCAGCGCCTTGGTGCAATCGCACTGGTTGTCAGCGGGCTCATACTCAGCCGATTTTAGAACGTGCTTGCGCCACAGGGGCGAAACCGCGCAACAACTGCCTTTGACGCGGCCATCCCGCTGCACGATAACCCCGCCAAACGATGCAACGATAGAGACAGACCATGACCGACCGCGACCCTGGCTTCGACACCCTAGCCATCCATGCAGGCGCCCAGCCCGACCCGGCCACCGGCGCGCGCATCACGCCGATCTACCAGACCGCGTCCTTCGTGTTCGACGATGTCGACCACGCTGCCAGCCTGTTCGGCCTGCAGGCCTTCGGCAACATCTACACCCGCATCACCAACCCGACGACCGCCGTGTTGGAAGAGCGTGTCGCAGCTTTGGAAGGCGGCACGGCAGCTTTGGCCGTCTCGTCCGGCCATGCCGCGCAGCTTCTCGTCATGCACGCACTGATGCAGCCGGGCGACGAGTTTGTTGCCTCCAAGAAGCTGTATGGCGGGTCGATCAACCAGTTCGGCCAGTCCTTCAAATCGTTCGACTGGCATGTGCGCTGGGCTGAAGGGCAGGCGGCGGAAGATTTCGAGGCGCAGATCACCGACAAGACCAAAGCCATCTTCATCGAAAGCCTCGCCAACCCCGGCGGCGTGGTCATGGACATAAACGCCATCGCGGAAGTGGCCGCCAAGCACCACATTCCCCTTATTGTCGACAACACGATGGCAACCCCATACCTATGCCGCCCGATCGAGCACGGCGCGGATATCGTGGTGGAATCGCTCACCAAGTTCCTCGGCGGCCACGGTAATTCCATGGGCGGTATCATCGTCGATGGCGGCACGTTCGACTGGACGAAGGACGACCGCTTCCCGATCCTCACCCAGCCGCGCCCCGAATATAACGACATGGTTTTAGCCGAGACCTTCGGCAATTTCGCCTTTGCCATCGCCTGCCGCGTACTCGGCCTGCGTGACCTTGGCCCCGCCATCTCGCCGTTCAATGCGTTTCAGATTCTCACTGGTATCGAAACGCTCGGCCTGCGGATGGACCGACACAGCAGCAACGCAATGAAGGTCGCGCAGCACCTGGCTGCCCACGACAAGATCGAGTGGGTCTCCTATGCCGGGCTGGACGACGATCCGCATCATGAGTTGCAGCAGAAATACATGCCGAAGGGCGCCGGTGCCGTGTTCACCTTCGGTGTTAAAGGCGGCTATCAGGCGGGTATCGATCTGGTCTCGAACGTGGAAATCTTCTCCCACCTTGCCAATATCGGCGACACCCGATCGCTCATCATCCACCCCGCGTCCACCACCCACCGCCAGCTCGACGAGGGCCAGCAGGCCGCCGCCGGGGCCGGCCCGGACGTGGTGCGCGTCTCGGTCGGGCTTGAGGATGTCGACGATCTGATCGCCGATCTCGACCAGGCGCTGAAACAGCTGTAGCCTTCGCCCGGCATGGAACGATGAGGAAGACGCCGTGACCTGCCGACCTGTCGCCTGGGCCATGCTTGCCGCCGTCATCGCACTCGCTTCGTGCCAGTCGACCGATGCGCTGTATCTGACGCCGGAAGCGCCTCTGGGTTCGCCCGGGTTGACCGGGCAGACACCGCAGTTCGAAGCCAATCCCACCGGGGCCGTCGCGCAGTTAACACCGTCTGAGAAGGCAGCAATCCGCTCCGACCTGCAGGCCGCAACCGCGCCAGCCGCGCGACAGGCGGCCGCCGACAATGCAGGGGCCTACCGGCAGGGGATCGCGCAGTTGCAAAAGCAAGGCGACGCACTCACGCAGGAGCGACTTCGACGCATCGAGGCGTCGTCCGAGGTGAGCACGGCCGAGCGAGTAGGCGTTTCCTCACCATTTACGGGCTGCCACGCCGTTGCCTGCTGTGGTAGGGGCCGGACGCCTACACGATTCAAACGCAACGGACTCTTCCATGCCCGATACTTCCCTTCGCATCGGTATTGCAGGCCTCGGTACGGTCGGGACAGCCCTCATTACCATTCTGCGCGACCAGGCGGAGATGCTGGCGGCGCGGTGCGGGCGTCCGATCGTCATCGCCGGTATCACCGCGCGGGATAGGGAAAAGGATCGCGGCATCGACCTTGGCGGCATCGAGTGGTTCGACACGGCCGTCGCCATGGCCCGGGCCGATACGATCGACGTGATGGTGGAACTCATCGGCGGCGAGGACGGCGACGCTCTCGACGCGACCAATGCCGCTCTGGACGCCGGCAAGCACGTCGTCACGGCCAACAAGGCGATGATCGCAAAGCACGGGGTGGAACTTGCAGACAAGGCGGAGCAAGGCGGGCTGCTGTTGAACTTCGAGGCTGCCGTGGCCGGCGGAATTCCCATCATCAAGGTGATGCGCGAGTCGCTGACCGCCAACCACGTCACCCGCATCTTCGGCATTCTGAACGGCACCGCCAACTACATCCTCACGCGGATGGAAAGCGACGGCATGGCGTTTGCCGATTGCCTCGCCGACGCGCAGAAGCTGGGCTACGCGGAGGCCGATCCGACCTTCGATATCGAAGGCAACGACACGGCCCACAAGCTGGCCATCCTCGCCGCCATGTCCTTCGGCACCCGCATCGCACCGGACGCCATTTTCATGGAAGGCATCACCAAGATCACGCTGGAGGACATCGAGGCCGCCCACGATCTCGGCTATCGCATCAAGCTGCTCGGGGTCGCGACCCGCACGGCGGAAGGCGTCGAAAGCCGCGTCCACCCGGCGCTCGTTCCGTTGAGTTCCGCTATCGCGGAGATCTCCGGCGTAACGAACGCCGTTGCGGTCGAAGGCGACGCGGTCGGCTCGCTGCTGCTGTCCGGTCCCGGGGCGGGCGGCGCGGCGACGGCTTCCGCTGTTGCGGGAGACCTGTGCGATATCGCCAAGGCGCGCCCCGGCCACCAGCATGGCCCGGCGCTTGGCCAACCCGCCGCATCCCTCTCACCACACGAACGTGCACCCATGGCGCGCCACGCGGGTGGATATTTCGTGCGGCTGATCGTGACCGACAAGCCCGGCACCATGGCCACCATCGCGACCCGCTTTGCCGAACAGGACATCTCGCTGGATTCCATCGTGCAGCGTGGCAAGCGCAACGCGCAGACCGGCGCGGCGCAGATTATCCTCGTCACCCACGCCACCACCGAAGGGGCAATTCGTAAAGCTCTCGATGGTATTGCCAGCGACGGACGCCTCGATGGCGAAGCGCAGATGATCCGCATCGAGCAGTTGTAAGGCCGTTCGCAAACCAATTCGAGCACGCCCACAGGCAGGCATGCGACCACCACGGGGAAACGCACCAATGGACATGACCACCGACGCCAAATCTGGCGATCTCGACCGGATGCTGACGATGGAGATGACGCGGGTGGTGGAAGCCGCCGCCGTCGCCGCGGCGCGCGAACGGGGCAAGGGCGACGAGAAGGCCGCCGATCAGGTGGCCGTCGATGCCATGCGCCGCGAGTTGAACAACCTGCCGATTTCCGGTCGTATCGTCATCGGCGAAGGTGAGCGCGACGAAGCGCCGATGCTCTATATCGGCGAGGAAGTCGGGTCCGGCGGCCCGGAAGTGGATATCGCCCTCGACCCGCTGGAGGGAACCACGCTCTGCGCCAAGAACCAGGCGGATTCCCTTGCCGTCATCGCCATCGCCGAACGCGGCAAACTGCTCTACGCGCCCGACGTCTACATGGACAAGATCGCCATCGGTCCGGGTTATGCCCCCGGCACGATCAGCATCGACGCCTCGCCGACCGAAAACATTCGCGCCGTTGCCAAGGCGAAGGGCGTCGAACCCCATCAGGTCTCCACATGCGTGATGGACCGCGCCCGCCATGCCGACCTCATTGCCGAAATTCGCGCGACGGGCGCTGCCATTCGTCTGATCGGCGACGGGGACGTGGCCGGTATCATTCACACGACCGACCCGGACGAGACCGGTATCGATCTCTACATGGGCACCGGCGGCGCCCCCGAAGGCGTGCTGGCGGCGGCGGCTCTGCGGTGTATCGGCGGCCAGATGCAGGGGCGGCTCATTCTCGACACCGACGAGAAGAAAGCCCGCGCCGCCAAGATGGGCGTCGACGATCCCGACAAGACCTACGACATGGCCGAGATGGCGTCCGGCGACGTGCTGTTTGCAGCATGCGGCGTGACCGACGGCAGCATGCTCAAGGGCGTGCAGTTCGGGCGTGGATTTCTGACCACACACACCGTCGCCATGCGTTCTTCCACCGGCACCGTGCGCTGGATCAAGGCCCGCCATTCGGATTCGCGCAAGTTCTGAGCCTTCGTGCGACTACGGTTGCATAGCAGACGCTTGCCGCCTGCTTCCATATGCGGTTTTAAGCGCGCGACGTGTCCGGCGATGCGTCGCGCCTGATTCTGCACGTAATCGCGTGGTCTCCGGTAATGAACGAGGACCATTCCATGCGCCTGTCGAACTACTTTCTGCCCGTGTTGAAGGAAGCCCCCCGGGAAGCCGAGATCGCCTCTCACCGCCTGATGCTGCGCGCGGGGATGATCCGCCAGCAGGCGGCGGGCATCTATTCCTGGCTGCCGTTGGGTCTGAAGGTCATGCGCAAGGTCGAGCAGATCGTGCGCGAGGAGCAGAACCGCGCCGGTGCCGTCGAAATCCTCATGCCGACCATCCAGCCTGCCGAACTGTGGCGCGAAAGCGGGCGCTACGACGATTACGGCAAGGAGATGCTGCGCATCGTGGACCGCCACGAACGCGACATGCTGTTCGGCCCGACCAACGAGGAAATGGTCACCGATATTTTCCGCACCCATGTGCGGTCCTACAAGAACCTGCCGCTCAATCTCTACCACATCCAGTGGAAGTTCCGCGACGAGGTGCGCCCGCGCTTCGGCGTGATGCGGGGCCGCGAGTTTCTGATGAAGGATGCCTATTCCTTCGACCTCGACGCCGACGCCGCCCGCGCCGCCTATTACCGCATGTTCGTATCCTACCTGCGCACCTTCGACCGATTGGGCGTCACCGCCATACCGATGCGTGCCGATACAGGCCCGATCGGTGGTGATCTGTCCCACGAGTTTCTTATTCTGGCCGATACCGGCGAGAGCGAAGTTTTTTGCCACGCCGACTATCTCGACCTGCCCGTGCCGGATGGGGGCGTGGACTACGCCGACGACGCGGCCATCGCGGCTATCGTGGGCGACTGGACCCGTTCCTATGCCCGCACCGACGAGATGCACGACGAGGCGCTGTGGGCCGAAGTGCCAGCCGACCAGCAACGCTCCGCACGGGGTATCGAAGTCGGGCATATCTTCAACTTCGGCACGAAGTATTCCGACGCGATGGGGGCGAACGTCACCGGACCGGACGGCAAGGACGTGCCGGTCCATATGGGCAGCTACGGCATCGGCCCGTCTCGCGTTGTCGCCGCATTGATCGAAGCCGGGCACGACGACGATGGTATCATCTGGCCCGCCTCCGTCGCGCCCTTCGATGTGGGCATCATCAATCTGCGGGCCGGGGACGAGGCGACCGATGCGGCTTGCGAAGACCTGTACGCGAAATTGACCACCGCCGGTCTCGACCCGCTCTACGACGACACCGACGAGCGGGCCGGGGGCAAGTTCGCCCGTGCCGATCTCATCGGCCTGCCGTGGCAGCTTGTCGTCGGTCCGCGCGGGTTGAAGGAAGGAACCGTCGAAGTGAAGGAACGGCGCACCGGCGAGAAGGAAACGCTGTCGCTCGATGCCGCGCTGAACAAGCTGACGAGCGCACATGCCGCCGCGAAGGCTCGCTTCGGTGGCTGATTCCCTTCCCGGCAAGACCGCCCCCTTCGCCCCTTTCGAATGGATGCTCGCGCGCCGTTACCTCGGCTCGACGCGCAAGGAGACGTTCATCTCCGTCATCTCGATCATCTCCTTCATCGGCATCATGCTCGGCGTGGCGACGCTCATCATCGTGATGGCCGTGATGAACGGGTTCCGCACCGAATTGCTCGACCGCATTCTCGGCATCAATGGCCACCTCATCGTCCAGCCTGCCCATATGGAACTGACCGACTACGACGCCGTCGCCCGCCGCACCGAAGGGGTGAACGGCATCACGATGGCGTTTCCGCTGATCGAGGGCGAAGTGCTGGCCTCCTCCGGTCCCGGCGGGTCCGGTGCCCGCGTTCGTGGGATGCGGGAAGTCGATGTGAAACGCCTGTCGGGTGTCGGTGACACGATCCAGGAAGGCACGCTGGACGGTTTTGACACCGAGGAAGGCGTGGCCATCGGCGTCGGCATGGCCGACGCGATGGGACTGCGCGTCGGCGATCTGCTCACCCTCGTTTCGCCGGAAGGCAACCAGACCGCTTTCGGCGTCAGCCCTCGCGTGAAAGCCTATCCGGTCAATGCGATCTTCCAGATCGGCATGAACGAATACGATTCCCTGTTCGTTTTCATGCCGTTGGAGGAGGCGCAGCTCTACTTTAACATGGAGGGCCGCGCCTCGGTCGTCGAAGCCTTCGTCAACGATCCCGACGCGGTCGATGAAATGCGCGGCACCGGTGGAAAGCGGCTGTCGAACGGCCGGTCATTCTCACCACATGGCAACAGCGCAACCAGTCCTTCTTCAAGGCGCTGGAAGTCGAACGAAACGTCATGTTCCTGATCCTCGGCCTCATCATTCTGGTCGCCGCGCTGAACATCGTGTCCGGCTTGTTCATGCTCGTGAAGGACAAGGGGCGCGACATTGCGATCCTGCGCACGATGGGTGCGAGCAGGGGCGCAATACTGCGCGTGTTCCTGATAACGGGGTCGGCAATCGGCATATTCGGCACCCTCGCTGGCTTTGCGATCGGCGTTTTGGTGTGCCTGAACATCGGTTCGATACAGGCGTTCCTGGATTCGGTCACGGGCACCAGCGTGTGGGATCCGACGATCCGGTTCCTCACCGACATTCCCGCAGAACTCGATATGAACGAAACGCTGGTCGTGCTCGGCATGGCGATGGGCCTGTCCCTGCTGGCCACGATCTTCCCGGCTTGGCGCGCCGCTCGCCTCGATCCGGTGGAGGCTCTGCGCTATGAGTGAGGTGGTCCTGCGCCTCGAAAACGTACGGCGGACCTATGGGGGCGGCGAACAGGCGCTGACGGTTCTCGACGGCGCCGATCTGGAAATTTCCCGTGGCGAACTCGTCGCCCTCGTCGCGCCCAGCGGGGCGGGCAAATCCACCTTGCTGCATCTGGCGGGCCTGCTGGAAAAGCCGGACGGCGGGTCGCTGACCATCGGCGGCACGGAATGCAACAGCCTGTCGGACAGCGAACGCACCAAAATGCGCCGCGTCGATCTCGGCTTCATCTACCAGTTCCACCACTTGCTGCCCGAACTCGACGCCCGCGAGAACATCGCACTACCGCAACAGATTGCGGGCGTTTCCAAGGCCAGCGCAGTGCAGCGCGCGGACGAATTGTTGGAAAGCCTCGGCATCGGCCCGCGCGCCACCCACCGCCCGTCGGAACTGTCCGGCGGCGAGCAGCAGCGCGTGGCGATTGCCCGTGCGGTGGCCAACCGACCAAAACTACTGTTGGCCGACGAACCCACCGGCAATCTGGACCCCGCAACGTCGGCGCTGGTGTTCGATGCGCTGACGGACCTTGTCCGCTCGACGGGGCTGGCGGCGCTCATCGCCACCCACAACCATGCACTTGCCGCTCAGATGGATCGCACCGTGACCATCGAAGGCGGCAAGATACGGGTGCGCTGAACGGCCTTTCCACAGGCTGCGGAAATGCCTTGCGAGGGTGCGGCCGGCGTCCCACGATAAGCGCCTTCCCCAGACCCGATTCCGAACCCTCCCGTGGCCAAACGCGATGACATGAACAGGGCACTTGCCCGCGAAACCGGCGATCGCGCAGCCATGCCGTTCGTGCATCTGCACGTTCATTCCGCCTTCTCGCTGCTGGAAGGGCGCGCTGCCGATCAAGAATATCGTGGCCCGCGTTGCCGAAGACGAGCAGCCTGCCGTCGCGGTGACGGACCGTTCGAACCTGTTCGGGGCGTTGGAGTTCAGCCAGAAAGCGGTCGCCGCCGGTCTGCAACCGATCATCGGCTGCAAGCTGGAAGTCGTGCTGCGAGAGGCCGAGCCCGGACCCAACCATGCCTCGACGCAAGCCGCCATGCGCGCCAACCCGACGCTGGTGTTCCTGGCAATGGACCAGACCGGCTACGACAACCTGACGAAGCTGGCGAGCCTGGCCCACATGGAAGGTGCACAGGAAAGCCGCCCCCACGTGACGTTGCCGCAGATGCGTGACCATACGGACGGTCTCATCGTCCTGACCGGTGGCCCATCCGGACCGCTGAACCGGGCTATGATGGACGGGCAAGCTGACCGAGCGGCAGAGATTGCTGCCACGCTTCACGACCTCTACCGCGACCGCCTCTATATCGAGCTGCAACGCCATCGCGGCTATGATCGCACCGTCGAAGGCGCCCTGCTCGACATGGCATACGAGCGCGACATTGCGCTGGTGGCGACCAACGAGGCCTATTTTCCCGAAGCGCAGGACTACGAAGCTCATGACGTACTGTTGTGCATCGCGGAAGGGCGCAAGGTCTTCGAGGAGGACCGCCGCAAGCTGACGGCGGACCACTACCTCAAATCCTCCGCAGAGATGGCGCTGCTGTTCGCCGACCTGCCCGAAGCACTTGCCAACACCCTGGTCATCGCAGAACGCTGCGCCTTCTCGGTGCCGGAGCGCGATCCGATCCTGCCGTTCTTCACCGGCGGCAAGGGCGATGACCCGCTGGCTGCCGAGGCCGCCGAACTCGTGGTGCAGGCCCGCGCTGGCCTGGACGAACGGCTGAAGGTCCACGACCTCGCCCCCGGCTTTGCGCGTGAAGACTACGACGCGCGGCTGGAACGCGAACTCGACATCATCACCGGCATGAAGTTTCCCGGCTACTTTCTCATCGTCGCCGACTTCATCAAATGGGCGAAGGGCAAGGGCATTCCGGTCGGGCCGGGCAGGGGGTCCGGTGCCGGTTCGCTCGTTGCCTGGGCGCTCACCGTCACCGATCTCGACCCGCTTCGGTTTGCATTGCTCTTCGAGCGGTTCCTGAACCCCGAACGCGTGTCGATGCCCGATTTCGACATCGATTTCTGTCAGGACCGACGCGACGAGGTCATCCGCTACGTTCAGGAAAAGTATGGCCGCGCGCAGGTAGCGCAGATCATTACGTTCGGAACGCTACAGGCCCGCGCGGTGCTGCGCGACGTTGGGCGCGTGCTGGAAATGCCCTACGGGCAGGTCGATAAGTTGTGCAAGCTGGTGCCCAACAACCCTGCTAACCCGACGACCCTGGCGCAGGCGCTGGAAAGCGAAACGGAACTGATCGAAGCCCGCCGCGACCCGGACGTGGCGCGCTTGATCGCGCTGGCGCTGAAACTGGAAGGTCTTTACCGCCACGCCTCAACCCATGCCGCCGGTATCGTCATCGGCGACCGGGAGCTGGACAAGCTGGTCCCGCTCTACCGCGATCCGAAGTCGGACATGCCGGTCACCCAGTTCAACATGAAATATGTCGAACAGGCCGGGTTGGTGAAGTTCGACTTTCTCGGCCTGAAAACGCTTACCGTCATCCGCCGCGCCGTCGAGTTCATCGCGCAAAAGGGCGAAACGGTCGACGTCGACGGCTTGAAGCTGACGGACGAGAAAACGTTCGACATGCTCCAGCGCGGCGAGACTGTCGGCGTGTTCCAGCTCGAATCGGCGGGCATGCGCAAGGCGCTGGTCGGCATGAAGCCGGACCAGTTCGAGGATATCATCGCCCTCGTCGCGCTCTACCGCCCGGGCCCGATGGACAACATTCCCACCTACAATGACCGTAAACACGGGCGCGAGGAGCCGGACTATTACGAGGACGCCATCGCGGACGTTCTGCGCGAGACCTACGGCGTCATCATCTATCAGGAACAGGTGATGCAGATCGCGCAAATCCTGTCCGGCTTCTCCCTTGGTGAAGCGGATTTGCTGCGCCGTGCCATGGGTAAGAAGATCGCCTCCGAGATGGAAAAGCAGCGAGTGCGCTTCAACGATGGAGCGGTAGAGCGTGGGCTGACACAGGCGCGCTCGAACTTCATCTTCGATGTGCTGGCGAAGTTTGCCGACTACGGCTTCAACAAATCCCACGCCGCCGCCTATGCGCTGATATCGTACCAGACGGCGTGGCTGAAGGCGAACTACCCGGTGGAGTTCGCCGCCGCCCTCATGTCGCTCGACATGAACAACACAGACAAGCTGCACGACTTTTACCGCGAGGCGAAACGCACTGACATCAAGGTCGTGCCGCCTTCGGTGAACACGAGTGCGGTCGGCTTCTCCGTCAAGGACAACAAGGTCTTCTACGCCCTCGCCGGCATCAAGGGCGTGGGTGCACAAGCCATGCGCCATGTTGTGGACCAGCGCGAGGCGGGTGGCCCGTTCACCTCGATCACCAACTTCTTCTCCCGCATCGACCCGCGGCAGGTGAACCGCAAGGCGCTGGAAAATCTGATCGCGTCGGGTGCGATGGACTGCTTCGGCTGCTCCCGCGAGCAGATGTGCGCGGGCATCGATCGCCTCGTCGGCCACGCCACCCGCGTCAGCGAAAACAGCGCGATGGGGATCGTCGACATGTTCGGTGGCGACACCGGCGAAACGGAAGTGGTGCTACCAAAGGCCGACACCTGGCGCCCAGCCGAACGGCTGCTGCGCGAGTTTCAGGCGCTCGGCTTCTACATGTCCGCCCACCCCCTCGACGAATATGCCGAGATGCTGCGCAAGATGCGGGTGCGCGACTGGCCGTCCTTCGAGCGCGACGTGCGCAAGGGCGGCAAGCCGCGCGAGATTGCGGGCACCATTTCCGCCGTGCAGAAGCGGCGCACCCGCTCCGGCAACATGATGGCAAACGTGCTGCTGTCCGAACCCAATGGCCAGTTCGAAGCGGCCATGTTCTCCGAACAACTCGACCAGTACCGCGACCTTCTGCAAGTCGGCACGAGCGTGCTGATGAAGGTTGCCGCGGAGAACGAACCGGAAGGGGTGCAACTACGCATCGGCACCATGCAGGCGCTGGACGATGTGGCGAAGAACGTCGAACACAAGCTGTCCATATTCGTGCGCGACGACAAGCCGCTCGCGTCCATCAAGCGTCGCGTGGACGGGCAGGGGGCGGGGCAGGTCAGTCTCATCGTCGTGCGCGGCGACGGCGCGCCGGAGGTGGAAATCGGATTGCCCGGCAAACGTCTGATATCGCCGCAGATCGCAGGGGCCATCAAGGCGATCCCCGGCGTGGTGGACGTGCAGCTGGTCTAGGTCGCCCGGTTCAGAGAGACCGCGCGACCATCGAAAGCGCGATAGCCAGCAGGGTGATGAGGAAGATCCTGCGGAACTGTTCCTCCGACGTTCGCGCGCGAAGCCGCCTGCCGATTTCCATGCCGATCAGCCCCGGCAACACGGCATAGACGGAAAGGAGGCCCAGTTCGACCGTCAACAGACCGAGGAAAAAGAAGCAGGCGTTCAGCACCACGTAGGACGTGAAGAAGAAGATGCCCATGGACTGAATCATCGCATCACGTTTCAGCCCTATCCCGTTGAGATAGATGACGGACGGCACCGACGTCACGCCCGTCATGCCAGTCGTGACCCCGCAAACCGCCCCGAAGACGGGCGCGGTGACGACGCGTCCGCGCAAGGGAATGTCTACACGAAACTTCGTCAGGCTGACTGCGGAGTAGAAGGCCAGCACCACCCCGAGGATCAGGAGCAACGTGGAATTATCCGCGCTCTGCAACACCACGACACCGACCCAGATCGTCAGCAGGCAGGGCAACAGCAGCGTCCAGATGCCCAGCGTCCGCTCGACCACACGCCCGCCGGACAGGGATTGCCAGAAGTTGGCGACGAGACCCGGCACGAGCATGAAGGCCATGGCCGTCGGCAGGTCGAAGAAGAACGTCAGCACAGCAACCGTGACGAGCGGAAGACCCATGCCGGCGACGCCCTTGACGAGGCCGCCAAGCAGAAAGGCGGCGGTAACGATGGCAATCGTGAACGGGTCCATCGGGCGCTTATGCGCGCGCGAAAACAGGTTGCAAACCCCGCTTGATTTTCCGCCGGTGCCGGTCTAGTCACCCCGTATTCCACACGCGGATGCGTGTCGGTCACCGGTCGCTTGCGGCCGTCAGCCCCCGGTTAGCGATAACATGGCAATCGACCGCCACTCCGGTGCGGCTTCATGCGAAGTCGTTCTTTTCCGCGCAAGGCTCAACCGGTAAACAAGGACCAGCAAAGCTATGGCTCTGCCCGATTTCTCCATGCGTCAGCTTCTCGAAGCAGGCGTCCACTTTGGCCACCAGACTCACCGCTGGAACCCGAAGATGGACCGCTATATCTTCGGCAAGCGCAACAACATCCACATTCTCGACCTGTCCCAGACCGTGCCGCTGCTGCACACGGCGCTGAAGCAGATTTCCGATACCGTCGCCCGTGGTGGCCGCGTGCTGTTCGTCGGCACCAAGCGTCAGGCATCCGAACTCGTGGCCGATGCGGCCCGTCGTTCGGCGCAGTATTACGTCAATGCCCGCTGGCTCGGCGGCATGCTGACCAACTGGAAGACGATCTCCAATTCGATCAAACGCCTGCGTGAGCTGGAAGAACTGCTCGACGGGTCCGATCAATCCTACACCAAGCGCGAACTGCTCTCGCTGACCCGCGAAAAGGACAAGCTGGAGCGTGCGCTCGGCGGCATCAAGGACATGGGCGGCACGCCGGACCTGATCGTCGTCGTCGATACGAACAAGGAAGCGATTGCGGTTCAGGAAGCCAACAAGCTGAAGATCCCGGTCTGCGCGATCCTCGATTCCAACTCCGATACCGATGGCATCGACCTGCCGATTCCCGGCAACGACGACGCATCCCGTGCCATCGCGCTCTACTGCGATCTTGATCGCCAAGGCCGCCATCGATGGCCTCGCCCGCCAGCAGGGTGCGTCCGGTGCCGACCTCGGTGCCCGCGCCGACGCACCGCGCGAAACGGTTCTCGACGATGTTTCCGCCACCGCTTCGAGCGCCGCATCGACCGTTGCCGACACGGCATCCACCGCGGCATCGTCCGCTGCTGAAACGGCATCTGCTGCAGCCTCCAGCGTGGCGGAAACCGCCTCCACGGGCGCTGCCTCCATCATGGACGCCGTCTCTGCCGCCGCTTCGCGCATTACGGAAGCGGCGTCTTCCGCGGTGACCTCCGCTACGGACGCTGCCCCCGGTGCCGCTGCTGCCGCCAAGGACACGGCGGCCTCGGCTGTCGATACCGCTTCGGCTGCAGCCTCGTCCGCCGCAGCGACGGCCAGCGATACCGCCGCGACCGCTGCCGACACTGCAAAGGACGCCGCGATTTCCGCTGCTGCAACCGCATCGACCACCGCTGCCGAACTCGGCAACGGCATCGAGAAGACGCAGGACGGCCCCTTGTTCACGGCACCGGCCGGTGAGGGCGACGACCTGCAGAAGATCAACGGTGTCGGCCCCGTCGCCGAACGCCAGTTGAAGGAGCAGGGCATCACGACCTACGCGCAGATCGCTGGCCTGACGCCGGAAGAGGTGCAGAAGGTCGACGATTACATGCCGTTCTCCACCGCGCAGGTGCAGGACTGGAAAGCGCAGGCCGCCGAACTGGCGAAATAAGCCGCCTGCCTGCCACACCGGTGCGCGCACCTTGTGCCGCGCGCACCACTTCCCATTTGAGCGAAAAGGCGCACTTTCCGCGCCGCGCTACACACAACTCGAAAGGACGAGCCGATGGCTGCCATTACAGCATCGACGGTCAAGGAACTGCGCGACAAGACCGGCGCAGGCATGATGGACTGCAAGAACGCGTTGAAGGAAACCGACGGCGATGTGGAAGCCGCGGTCGACTACCTGCGCGCCAAGGGCATCGCCAAGGCCGACAAGAAGTCCGGCCGCACCGCTGCCGAAGGCCTGATCGGCGTTGCCGCATCCGGTTCGAAGGCGGCCATCGTCGAAGTCAATTCCGAGACCGACTTCGTGGCCCGCAACGACGGCTTCCAGACGCTGGTCAAGGGCGTCGCCAACGCAGCCGTGCTGACCGACGGCACGGTTGAAGCCATCTCCGGCGGGTCCATGGACGGCACCAACGTCGCCGAAGCCATCACCAAGGCGATCGCCACGATTGGCGAGAACATGAGCCTGCGCCGCGCTGCCGTGCTCGAAGTGTCGAACGGCGTCGTCGCCTCCTACGTGCACAACGCGGTCGCCGACGATCTCGGCAAGATCGGTGTGCTGGTCGCTTTGGAATCCACGGGCGATGCCGATGCGCTCCGCGCCATCGGTCGCCAGGTCGCCATGCATGTGGCCGCCACCAATCCGCTCGCCGCAACGCAGGCGGACATGGACCCCACGGTCGTCGAGCGCGAAAAGGCGATCTTCGTCGAATCGGCCCGCGAGAGCGGAAAGCCGGACAACATCATCGAGAAGATGGTCGAAGGCCGCGTGCGCAAGTTCTATCAGGAAAACGTGCTGCTCTCCCAGACCTTCGTCATCGACGGCGAAAACACGGTCGAGCAGGCTCTGAAAAACGCCGAAGCGACCGTTGGTGCTCCGATCGAGCTGAAAACCTTCGTGCGTTTCCAGCTCGGCGAAGGTATCGACAAGGGCCCGCAGGAAGACTTCGCAGCCGAAGTTGCGGCGATGAACAAGTAAGCGGACGTTTCTCGCGTTATCATGAGGGCCGTCGCGTGACATCGCGGCGGCCTTTTTGTATTCGGCACCCAGCCACTTGCCCGGACGCCCGCCGACATGACTCCCAGATACGACCGCGTTCTCTACAAGGTCTCCGGCGAAGCGCTTCTCGGCAGTCAGACATCGGGCATCGACCCTGCAATGGTCTCGCAGATCGTCGACGATGTGGTAGAAGCACGGGAACTGGGCGTTTCGATCGCCCTCGTGGTCGGCGGCGGCAACATCTTTCGCGGCGCTAAGCTGGAAGAGACCGGCTGGGACCGCGTCACGTCCGACCATATGGGCATGCTCGCCATCGTCATGAACGCGCTCGCCCTGCGCATGGAGTTCGACCGGCGTGGCGTTGCCGCCAGCGTCCTGTCCGGTCTCGCCGTTCCGCAGGTCTGCGAGACGTTCAGCCAGCGTGCGATGCTGGAGGCGCGGGACAGGGGCGATGTCATCATCTTCGCCGCCGGAACCGGGTCGCCCTATTTCACGTCCGACACTGGTGCCGCCTTGCGCGCCGCCGAGTTCGGGGCAGGGGCCATCGTCAAGGGTACGCAGGTGGACGGCATATACGACGCGGACCCGCGGCAGGACGATAGCGCCGAACGCTTCGAAACCATGTCCCACGACGAGGTGCTGGAGAAGCGGCTGACCATCATGGATGCCGCTTCTGTCGCATTGGCGCGGGACAACGCGATTGACGTTGTGGTCTTTTCGCTTCACCACAAGGGGTCTCTCGCGCAGGTGATTTGTGGACGCGGGACGTTCACGACTGTCAGCACGAAAGCGTAGCCGGCGGCACTGCAACATCGCCCGATCCCATGTGGCCGAGGGTGAACTCAGGAGGATACGACCATGGCCGAAGGGCTTGATCTGAAAGACACCGAAAAGCGGATGGATACGAGCATCGAAAAGTTCCACAAGGAACTCGCCGGTTTGCGCACGGGCCGTGCCACCGCGTCGCTTCTCGATCCCGTTATGGTCAACGCCTACGGCTCCAAGATGCCGCTCAACCAGGTCGCCAATGTCAGCGCGCCGGAACCGAAAATGATCACCGTGCAGATCTGGGACAAGACGATGGTCGGCCCGGTCGACAAAGCCGTGCGGGAAGCAGGCCTTGGCCTCAACCCGGTCATCGATGGGCAAAACCTGCGCATTCCCATGCCGGATCTGAACGAGGAACGCCGCCGTGATCTTGTGAAGGTCGCCAAGACCTATGCCGAAGACGCGAAGGTCGCCGTGCGCCATGTGCGCCGGGACGGTATGGAAACGCTGAAAAAGGCTGAAAAGAACGGCGACATCGGCAAGGACGATGCCCGCGGGACGTCCGACAAGGTCGAGAAACTGACCTCCGACAAGGTTGCTGAAATCGACAAGGTGCTCGCCTCCAAGGAAGCGGAGATCATGCAGGTCTGACCGGTATTTCCGGTTCGTATCGAGGCGATACCCATGAGTGAGACATGAGTGAGACACCGGCGACAGATGCGAACGGACGCTCCCGACCGGGGTCCGCGCGGGACGGATGCGACGGCACCGTACCCGAACATGTCGCCATCATCATGGACGGCAATGGCCGCTGGGCCCAAAGCCGTGGTCTGCCCCGATCAGCGGGACACAAGCGTGGCGTCGAGGCCGTTCGTGCGGCCGTTCGCGCAGCCGGCGAACTGGGCATCCGCACCCTGACGCTGTTCGCCTTCAGTTCTGAAAACTGGAAACGGCCGGAATCCGAGATTTCCGATCTGATGCGGCTGCTGAAGCTGTTCATCCGCCGCGATCTTGCGGAATTGCACCGCGAGAATGTGCGTGTGTCGATTATCGGCGCGCGCCACAACGTGCCCGCAGATATTCTGCAGCTTCTCGAAGAAGCCGAAAACCTGACGCGCCACAACGACCGAACACGCCTCGTCATCGCCTTCAACTATGGTGGTCGCGACGACATCGCGCGCGCGGCCCGTTCGTTGGCGCGCAAGGTGGAAGCCGGAACCATGCTGGCGGAGGATATCGACGCCGACGCCATCCACGCTTGCCTCGATACGGGCGACTGGTCCGACCCGGACCTGATCGTGCGCACGTCCGGCGAACAGCGCCTGTCCAACTTTCTGCTGTGGCAGGCCGCATACAGCGAGTTCGTCTTCCTCGATTGCCATTGGCCGGACTTCGATCGCGGTTCGCTCGAACAGGCGCTCGCCGAATATGCCCGCCGCAACCGCCGCTTCGGTGGGTTGCAGGATCTGAACGTGCAGGCGACGGCGTGACGGGTCCGCAACACACCCCGCCAGCACCGGAGCCCGGTTCCGGGCGCTTTCTCGCAACGGAACTGGGACTGCGTGTCGCGTCCGCGATCGTGCTGCTGGTCGTCGTCCTGCTGGCGACATGGGCCGGCGGCCTGGCGTTCCGGCTGATGTGCTGCGTGTTGGCGGGGCTTCTGTTCTATGAATGGCAGAACGTCGTCGCCGTCACCCGGTTCGACATGCCCGAAGCGATATTGACGGCGGGCTTTGCCCTCATGCTGGTGGGCGCGACGTTCGACTTCTTCCTCCCCACCTTGATTGTATTCGTGCTGGTGGGCATCGCGCTGGAACTGACCCGCCACGGGCCGGAGCGTTCCGACATCCGCTGGATCGGCATGGGTGCGCTTTACTGCATAACCGCCGCCGTCGCCCTGCCCACCATCCGCGATGTCGGCGGCACGCTGGGCATGGCGCTGATCTTCTTCCTGTTCCTCATCGTCTGGGTGACGGACGTGGCGGCCTACTTCACCGGTCGAGCGCTTGGCGGACCGAAACTTCTGCCATCCGTCAGTCCGAAGAAGACGTGGTCCGGTGGTCTTGGCGGTCTGGGCGGCGCGATGGTCGTCGGTGCCCTGTTCGGTCTGTTCGTCGACGGGTTCGCAGTTTGGGCCGGTGTCGTATCGGCCGCCATTCTGTCCGTCTCCGCGCAAGCGGGCGATTTCTTCGAATCCTGGATCAAGCGCGTCCACAACGCGAAGGATTCGAGCAGGCTCATCCCCGGCCATGGCGGTTTTCTCGACCGGGTGGACGGGCTCATTGCCGCGGCATTCCCCGTGGCAGTGGCCGTCGCCCTGATGCAGGGTTGAGTCGATACGCTTCGTTCGAGTTGCTGTCGAACGCCTTCGTTTTGCCTTCACCATGATGGACTGACCGCCGATGGACATTCTCGCCGCCCCCGAATTTGTATTCGATTTCATGCTGATGAAGGTATTGCCCTTCATCGCCGTGCTGACGCTGGTCGTGTTCATCCACGAAATGGGGCACTTTCTCGTGGCCCGCTGGTGCGGCGTGAAGGTCGAGGCGTTCTCCGTCGGCTTCGGGCCGGAACTGTTCGGGTTCGACGACAGCAAGGGCACCCGCTGGCGGCTCGCCGCCGTGCCGCTGGGCGGCTACGTGCGGTTCATGGGCGACGAGAATGCCGCCAGCCAGCCCGACCGGGCTTCACTCGATGCGATGAACGAGGCGCAGCGCGCAGTGTCGTTCGAGCACAAGCCACTGTGGAAACGGGCAGCGGTGGTGGCGGCTGGACCGATCGCCAACTTCATTCTGGCCATCGTTCTCTATACCGGCCTCTTCATGGCGACCGACCACGTCACCGTCGCGCCGGTGGTGGGGACCGTCCAGGAAGGGTCCGCCGCCGAGCAGGCCGGCATCCTGCCCGGAGACCGCATCGTGGCCATCGACGACGCCGTGGTAAACTCCTTTTCCGACATGCAGCGCATCACCATGATGAGTTCCGACGCACCACTTGCGTTCCTGATCGAACGCGACGGCGTCGAGCAGACCATCGTGGCAGCTCCCCGTATAACCGAACGCACCGACCCGTTCGGCAACACATATCGCACTGCGCTGGTCGGCATTTCCCCCGACTCGGACCCTGCGAACCTGGAACGCACGCGGCTCGGCCCGGTCGATGCCTTCGTGAAGGGGCTCGACCGCACATGGCTGGTGGTGGAGGGGACCGGCAACTTCATCGTCGAACTGTTCGGCGGCAAGCAGGACGCGCGCGAACTGCGCGGGCCGCTGGGCATCGCGCAGATGACGTCGCAGGTCGCCACCCTCGGCTTTTTGCAACTGATATCGCTGGCAGCGGTGCTGTCGGTGTCCATCGGTCTGATGAATCTGCTGCCCGTGCCGATGCTGGATGGCGGTCATCTGGTCTTCTACGCGCTGGAAGGAGTGCGGGGAAAGCCGCTGTCGCCGGTGGTGCAGGAGCGAGCGTTCAAGGTCGGTCTGACGCTGGTCCTGATGCTGATGATCTTCGCCACGAGCAACGATATCATTCGTACTCTATGGTCCTGAGCGGTGCTCGAATGTTGGCTTCGTTAACCAGGTATTAACTGCGAATCTTACCAGTGTTGCCTATCGGACGCGGTCGTAAGAATTTGAAGCTAGGACAATCGGGGCGCGGTTGCGCGGGTTAAGAAAGCCTGTAAGACGGCAATAGGTTTGAATGCGTTTTCAGGGGGCGCAAGCGGATTTCGAACTGGTGCGGGATGGTCGCCATCTCGCCCGCGCTTACGAAGAAAGCGCGTCGGAATTGGCCGGGTTTGAACGCCCTATGTCCCGAAAATGCACAAGAGAGAGCGTAGTGACTTGATGAACGGATTTGCTCACAAAAGAGGCAACGGTCTTACGGCTTTGCTCTGTATGGCGTTTTTCTGGGTTGCGGCCCTGCCGCTCGGCGGCGCGTTGGTCGCCTCGTCCGCGTCCGTCGCAGAAGCCGCGGTTGTCTCGTCCATCTCCGTTCAAGGCAACCGCCGCGTCGATGCGGAGACGGTCCGCTCCTACGTGACGATCCAGCCGGGTCGAGAACTTCACGTCCTTCGACACCGACGAATCCCTTGCAGCCCTGTTTGCAACGGGCCTGTTTTCCGACGTGCGCATTTCCCAGTCCGGCCGCACCCTGGTCGTGCAGGTCGTCGAAAATCCGACGATCAACCTCGTGCGCTTCGAAGGCGAGGACAAGGTCAAGGAAGAGCAGCTCGAACGCATCGTGCAGTCGAAATCGCTGGGCATTTTCAGCCAGGAGAAGGTCGATAGCGACGTCGAGCGCGTGAAGGGCGCCGTGCTGCGCTCCGGTCGCGCTTCCGCGCAGGTGACCGCCCGCATCGATCAGCTGGACAACAACCGCGTCGATATCGTCTTTCTCATCAACGAAGGCGGGCGCACCAAGATCGACGATATCAACTTCGTCGGCAACAACGCATTCGGCGACCGGCGTTTGTCCGAGGTCATTTCGCACAACGAAAGCAACTTCCTGTCCTGGCTGAAGCGTGACGATCTCTTCGACCCGGATCGCCTTCAGGCCGACGAGGAGCGTTTGCGTCAGTTCTACTACAACCGTGGCTACGCCGACTTTCAGGTGCTGTCCGCCAGCGGTGATTTCGACGCGGGCACGAACAGTTACGTCATTACCATCACGGTGGAAGAGGGCGAGCTCTACCGCTTCGGCAACGTCCAGATCGACAACGCGCTCGCCGAAGTGCCGAACGAAGCACTCGAAGGCGCTTTGGAATTCGAGTCGGGCGACATCTACAGCGCGCGGGACGTCGAGAACTCGCTCGTGTCGCTGACCGAGGCGGTGGCCCGCACCGGCTATTCCTTCGGTGAGGTGACACCACGCGGCGACCGCAATTTCGATGACCGCACCATCGACATCACCTTCTTCGTCGACGAAGGACCGCGCACCTACATCGAACGCATCGAAGTGTCCGGAAACACGCGCACCCGCGAGTTCGTGGTGCGCCGCGAATTCGATATTTCCGAAGGGGATGCCTACAACCGCGTCTACGTCAATCAGGCCAAGCGGCGTCTGGAAGCACTCGGCTTCTTCGAGCAGGTGCGCATCACGACACGCGCCGGCTCCGCACCCGACCGTGTGGTTCTGGCAGTCAACGTGCAGGACAAGCCGACAGGCGAGTTCTCGATCGGTGGCGGCTTTTCCACCAACAACGGCGCGGTTGGTGAGATTTCGCTGACGGAACGCAACTTTCTGGGGCGCGGTCAGTATCTGCGCCTGTCCGGCGGTTACGGCGAAGACGTGGTGAAATACGACCTGTCGTTCACCGAGCCCTACTTCCTGGGCAACCGCGTCGCGGTGGGCTTCGACCTGTCCCGCGAAGAGGCGGAAGCCAACAACGGTGCGTTTTTCGATACGACCCAGACCCTGGGCCGCCTGCGCGCGACCGCGCCGATTACCGAAAATCTCAGCGCGACGGTCAACTATACGTTCGTGCGCCAGGAACTGGAGCCGTCCGACGATCAGACGATCAGCCGCGCAGCGTATGCAGCCACGCTGGCCGCGCCGCTCGCCGACACGTTCTCCCGCAGCCCCTACGATACGTCCTCGTTCGGCTACTCCCTGACCTATGTGGACATCGATAGCCTGCAGTCACCGCGCGAGGGGGTCTACGCCACCTTCGGGCAGGATTTTGCCGGTGCCGGTGGAGACGCCGCAGTTCATCAAGACGGTCGGGAAACTTACGGGCTACTATCTGCTTTCCGAAGATGCCGACATCGTGCTGAAAGGCTCCGTCAGCGGCGGTTACATTCAACCCCTGGGCGACGACAACCTTCGAGTGTCGGACCACTTCTTCATCGGTGCCGAGACCATTCGTGGCTTCGAAACACGGGGTATCGGACCACGGATCCTCGATCCCGGTGCCGGCCTGCTGGGCATTGATACGCCTATCGGCGGTACGGCGTATTACGCCGCATCGGTCGAGGCGCAGTTCCCGCTTCCTCTCATCAACCGGTCCTACGGTCTGCGTGGCGCGGTGTTCGCCGATGCGGGATCGCTGTTCTCGAATGATTTCGCAGGCATCGGTATCGTCGACGACAACGAGCTGCGGGCATCCGTCGGTGCGTCCATCATCTGGGACTCCCCGTTCGGCCCGCTGCGTGCGGATTTCGCCTACCCCGTCGCGAAGGCAGACTACGACGAGACCCAGTTCTTCCGCTTCGGTGTCAGCACCAAATTCTAGTGTCTGCGGCCAGCCTCCCGGGCTGGCCCTTTCCTGAACGAATTATGGAATCGGCGTGAGCGCATTCTTCCCACCGGCGAAGCCGATTGCGATTGGTGACCTCGCGTCCATCGTAGGGGCCGAACTGCGCGGTGCGGACGACCATGCGGTCCTCGTCGACTCGGTTGGCCCCCTGGAAAATGCCGAGCCGGGCTCGCTGTCGTTTCTCAACAACCGACGCTACACCCCGATGCTGAAGACGACCCGCGCGGCGGCCGTCATTGTCGGTTCCGGACATCTGGACCACGTGCCGCCCTCGCTGCCCGTCCTGATCGCATCGGACCCGTACCGCGCCTTCGCGCTCGCAGCCACCCACATGTTTCCCGCCGCCATGCGCCCCCTCCCGATATTCGGGTTCGGTATAGCCGAGGGTGCCCATATCCACCCTGCCGCCGAACTTGAGGAGAAGGTGACTGCGGATCCATCCGTGGTCGTCGGAGAAGGTGCCCGTATCGGGAGCGGCACCGTCCTGTGTGCGGGGGCGGTCATCGGTCCCCACGTCACGCATCGGACGAGACTGCACCATCGGCTCAAATGTCACCGTGATCCACTCCATGCTCGGTGACCGGGTCATCCTGCAGCCCGGCGCGCGTATCGGTGCCGATGGGTTCGGCTTCGCCATGGGGCCGAAGAGCCACCACAAGATCGTCCAGCTCGGCCGCACAGTCCTGCAGGACGATGTGGAGATCGGTCCCAACACCGTCATCGACCGGGGCAGCAACCGCGATACGATCGTCGGCGAGGGCACGAAGATCGACGGTCATGTCATGATCGGCCACAACGTAACGATCGGACGCCATTGTGTGATGGCGGGAAAATGCGGCATAGCGGGCAGCACCGAGATCGGCGATTTCGTGCTGATGGGTGCAGGCGTTTCGGTCAACGGGCATATTTCCATCGGTTCCGGTGCGCAACTGATGGGCAAGACGGTCGTGGTGGAAGACATTCCCGCCGGTGTGCAATATGCTGGCGACCCGGCCAGACCGTTGTCGATCTGGCGGCGTGACATGGTCGAAGCGCGCAGGGCTTGGAAGAACCGGGCGAAGAAGAAGGAAAGCAGGAATGTCTGAAGCCGGTTCGGAAAGTCTGGAAACCCTGGATATCATGCGGCTCATGCAGCTTCTGCCGCATCGTTACCCGTTCCTCCTCGTCGACCGCATAATCGAGGTGGACCGCGACCAGTCGGCGATCGGCATCAAGAACGTGACGATGAACGAGCCGCATTTCACCGGACATTTTCCGCACATGCCCATCATGCCGGGCGTGCTGATCGTGGAGGGCATGGCGCAGACCGCAGGCGCGATTTGCGCCCAGCACCACTACGGCGACGATCAGAAGACCGTCTATTTCATGACCATCGACAACTGCAAGTTCCGCAAGACGGTCACCCCGGGCGACCGATTGGAATACCACATCGAGAAGCTGAAACAGCGGCGCAACATTTTCAAATATGCCTGCCGCGCCATGGTGGACGGCGCACTGGCCGCCGAAGCTGAAATCGGCGCCATGATGGCCGGTCGGGACGGCGAAGGTTAGTCCGCTGTCGGTCCACGCAACATCCATCGTCGAAGACGGTGCCGAACTCGGCAGCGAGGTCTTCATCGGGCCGTTCTGCCATGTGGGTGCGCAGGTACGGCTGGGCGATGGCGTGCAGCTGCTCAGCCACGCATCCGTCCAGGGTGACACGCATATCGGTGCCGGAAGCCGGGTGTTCCCCTTCGCCTCCGTCGGCAACGAACCGCAGGATCTGAAGTTCGGCGGCGAAGCGGTGCGTCTGCGCATCGGCGCGCGCTGCACGATCCGCGAGGGCGTCACCCTCAACCCCGGCACCGGTGCGGATAGGGCGGAAACGTTGATCGGCGACGATTGCGTATTTCTAGCCAACTCCCATGTGGCCCACGATTGTCGTGTCGGAAACGGGGTCATCCTGTCCAACAACGTGATGATTGCCGGCCATTGCACGATCGGGGACCATGTCATCTTCGGTGGCGGGTCTGCGATCCATCAGTTCTGCCGGGTTGGCCATCACGCCTTCGTGGGCGGATTGGCCGGGGTCGAGGGCGATCTCATTCCGTTCGGAATGGCCATGGGCAACCGCGCCCGGCTCGCGGGCCTCAATATCATCGGCATGAAGCGCGGGGGGATCGAACGCAGTTCGATCCATGCCCTGCGTGGCGCATACAAGTCGGTGTTCCAGAGCGGTAAGCCGGTGCAGGAAGCTGTGCGCGCGCTGGTCAGCCCTGACAACGATCCGCTTGTTGCGGACATGCTGGCCTTCATCCACGATGCGAAGGACCGTGCGATCTGCACGCCGGGCTGACCGGTGCGCGATACGACCAACGCTCTCACGCCGACTGCGATCATCGCCGGCAACGGTGTCCTGCCGCTCGAAATCGCACGCCATCTCGCGGACTGCGGGGCTGCGCCCCTGCTGATCGGCATCGACGGCGAGGTCGACAGCTCCATCGAAGCGTTCGATCACCGCGTTCTGGGATGGCAGCAAATCGGCAGCGTCTTCAAGGTATTGCGGGATCGTGGCGTGACACGGGTCGCGTTTGCCGGGGGGGTCAGCGCGCGCCCTGCATTTCGCCTCAGCGAAATGGACTTCGCCACCATGCTGACTTTGCCGCGGATACTGGGCGAGATGCTCGGCGGCGACGGGGCCTTGCTGTCGAAGGTCGTGTCCATATTCGAAGGGCGTGGCTTCGAGGTCGTGGGAGCGCATGATCTGGCCCCGCATCTGGTGGTCGGGGAGGGTGCGAACGGGCGGCACAAACTGCCGAAAGCGGTGGCTGCCGGTCTCGACGTCGGTCGTCAGTTGCTCGGTGATCTGTCCAGTCACGATGTGGGCCAGGCCTGCATCGTGGCGGGTCGCCGCGTGGTTGCGGTGGAAGGTGCGGAAGGAACTGCCGGACTGCTGGCGCGCACAGCGGACATGCGCGCTGCCGGCGTTCTCAACGAGGCCTATCCCGCTTTGCTGGTCAAGGCGATGAAGGCGGGCCAGGACCCCCGGGTCGACATGCCGTCGATCGGTCCGGATACCATATCTGCGGCGCAAGCGGCGGGACTGGTCGCAATCGCGGTCGAGGCTGGTCGAACGCTTGTGCTCCGGCGCGACGATACGATCCGAAATGCCGATGCCGCAGGGCTCGCGCTCCACGGATTCTGACATGAGCGCGGGAACCGGACCGACCATCTATTTCGTTCTCGGCGAAGAGTCCGGCGATGCGTTGGGAGCCGACCTCGCCGACCACCTGCTGCAGCAGACAGGCGGCGCAGCGCGCATCGTCGGACTGGCCGGCCCGCGGCTGAAGAAGCGAGGGGTAAAGCAGCCTGTTCGACCTCGACGATATCGCCGTCATGGGGTTCACCGCCGTGGCGGGCAGACTTCCCACGATCGTGCGGCGCGTTCGCCAGACGGTGCGCGACATTCTGGCAACGTCGCCGGATGTCGTCGTGCTCATCGACAGCCCGGACTTCACCCACGCCGTCGCGCGACGCGTCCGGAGAGTGAGACCGGACCTTCCGGTGGTCGACTATGTGTGTCCCAGCGTATGGGCATGGCGGCCCGGTCGAGCCAAGGCCATGCGGGCCTATATCGACCACGTTCTGACACTACTGCCCTTCGAACCGAAGGTGCTGCAAGACCTCGGCGGTCCGGCAGGTACGTATGTGGGCCATCCGCTGGCGCAGGACATGCCCCCGTTGGCCGAACCTTCGGACGAAGTACCCAAGCTGCTGCTCCTGCCCGGTTCGCGGGGCGGGGAAATCAAGCGCATCCTGCCCCTGCTGGAACAGACGGTCGATGTGCTGCATCACCGAAACCGGGTGCCGTTCGAGCCTGTCCTCGTCGCCGTCGACCGCCATCGCGCCACCTTGGAAACCGAGATTGCGGGTTGGCGTCATCGTCCGAAGCTGGTCTCGGGTGCACAGAACGGGATGACGTTTCAGAACGCATCGGCGGCGCTGGCCTGCAGCGGCACGGTGACCCTGGAACTGGCAGTTCACGGGGTACCGACCGCCGTTGTCTACAACACGGATCTGATAACCCGGCGTCTTGGCGCGTTCATCACGGCGTGGACCGCCGTATTGCCGAACCTCATTCTGGACCGCGTTGTCATGCCGGAGGACATCGACAACATGGCGCGCCCGGAACGGTTGGCGCGTCGTGTGGAACAACTGCTGGTGCCAGGGCCCGCTCGTGCCATGCAAACGGAAGCATTTGCGGAGCTGCGCGAGGTGATGCGGACGGAGAAACCGGCTGGAGAACTTGCGGCGGAGATCGTTCTCTCCGCCGCCCGCGCCCATTAGCCCGAAAGGCTTATCTCGATGGGATACGCCGCCTAGCGGTCGGATACCGGAACGTAGTCCCGTTGCGTCGGCCCGGTATAGAGCTGGCGAGGCCGACCGATGCGCTGGCTCGGGTCCTCGATCATCTCCTTCCACTGCGCGATCCAGCCGACCGTGCGGGCAAGCGAGAACAGCACGGTGAACATATCGGTGGGGAACCCCATCGCCTTCAGCGTGATGCCCGAATAGAAATCGATGTTCGGGTAGAGGTTGCGGGCTTTGAAGTACTCGTCTTCCAGCGCAAATTTCTCCAACTCCATGGCGACATCGAGGATCGGATCATCGGTGATACCGAGGGCATCGAGCACTTCGTGGCAGGTCTTCTGCATGATTTTCGCGCGCGGGTCATAATTCTTGTAGACCCGATGGCCGAAGCCCATCAGGCGGAACGGGTCGTTCTTGTCCTTGGCACGGGCCACGAATTCGGGAATGCGATCCGGTGTTCCGATTTCGGTCAGCATGTCGAGGGCCGCTTCGTTCGCGCCGCCATGAGCGGGGCCCCACAAGCAGGCGATGCCGGCTGCGATGCAGGCAAAGGGGTTCGCGCCGGACGAGCCGGCCAGGCGCACGGTCGACGTCGACGCGTTCTGCTCGTGGTCGGCATGGAGAATGAAGATGCGGTCCATCGCCCGCGCCAGAACCGGGTTCACCTCATACTCCTCGCACGGAACCGAGAAACACATGCGCAGGAAGTTCGCCGCATAGTCCAGGTCGTTGCGCGGATAGACCGCCGGCTGACCGATCGAGTATTTGTAGGCCATCGCCGCGATGGTCGGCAGTTTCGCGATCATGCGCAGCGATGCGATCATGCGCTGGTGCGGATCGGTGATGTCGGTGGAGTCGTGATAGAACGCCGACAGGGCACCTACGACGCCGACCATGATGGCCATCGGATGCGCATCGCGACGGAAACCGGAGAAAAGCTTCGTCATCTGGTCGTGGATCATCGTGTGGTAGGTCACACGGGCGTCGAAATCGGCCTTCTGCATCGTGTTCGGCAGTTCGCCGTAGAGAAGCAGGTAGCACACTTCGAGGAAGTCGCCGTCTTCCGCCAGCTGGTCGATGGGATAGCCGCGGTGAAGAAGGATCCCCGCATCGCCATCGATATACGTAATGGCGCTTTCGCACGAGGCGGTGGAAGTGAAGCCGGGGTCGAACGTGAAGCGATCGGTCTGCTTGTACAGCGCCCCGATGTCCATGACATCCGGCCCGACCGTGCCCTTCAGGATTGGAAATTCGTAGCTTTCGGAGCCGATTGTGAGTTTCGCGGTCTCGTCTGACATAGGGTATCGCCTCTCGTTGGCGCGGTTCCCATGTCGCCCTGCATATTCAACGAAGTCTGAAGGGACTTGGACGATCGATGCGAAATGGCGATGGTGAAACGGCGCTTCACATCGTTTGAACTGGTGCCGTCGTGATACGTCATCCGCAGGTGCGCGGCAAGGATGGTCGGCGCAACTTAGGTCGCAGGACCGACCGGTGGTAAGCCTATGGTGCGGCCTTGTCCGCCATTCTGGCGATGCATTCGTCCTTGCCCAGAACGGCCATGACGTCGAAGACGCCGGGCGACTGGGTCGTGCCGGTCAGCGCCGCGCGGATGGGCTGGGCGACTTGTCCCAGCTTTGCACCCGTATCCTTGGTGTAGTCGCGCACGACCTTCTCCACCGCCTTCCACAGTCCAGTCCGCCACCTGTTCCAACAAGGGCACCAGCGCAGCCAGGTGCTGCGCACCGTCGCCCGACAGAATGGCCGCCGCCTTCTCGTCCGGTTCCAGCGGACGCTCTGCGAATATGAACCGGGCACCGTGCAGAACATCGATCAAGGTCGTGGCGCGCTCCTTCAACCCGGGCATCGCCTCCTGCAACTGTTCGGCACGCACCTTGCTCCAGCGTTCGGCAAACCACGAGCCGTCTGCGATCTCCGGCAGGATGCTCTTTATCCGGCCGACGATGTCTCCGTCGTCCGTCTCGCGGAGGTAGTGCGCATTGACGTTGTCCAACTTGTCGAAATCGAACCGTGCGGCGGACTTGCCCACCGCGTCGAGCGAGAACAGCGTGTCGAGTTCTTCGAGGGTGAAGTATTCCTGATCGCCGTGGGACCAGCCGAGGCGCAACAGGTAGGTGCGCATTGCCTCCGACAGGTATCCCATGGCGCGGTAGGCATCGACGCCGATCGCGCCGTCCCGTTTCGACATTTTCGCGCCGCTTGCCCCGTGGATCAACGGAATATGCGCCATGCCGGGTACGTCCCAGCCCATGGCGCGGTAGATGATGGTCTGCCGCGCGGCGTTCGTCAGGTGATCGTCGCCGCGAATGATCTGCGTGACGCCCATGTCGTGGTCGTCCACCACCACAGCCAGATTGTAGGTGGGCGAGCCGTCGGAGCGAAGCAGCACGAGATCGTCGAGATCCGAATTCGGAAACGAGACGTCGCCCTGCACGGCGTCGTGCACGATCGTATGGCCTTCCTTCGGACCCTTTATGCGAATGGCGGCGGGAACGCCTTCCGGTGCATCCGAAGCATCCCGGTCGCGCCACCGGCCATCATAGCGCGGCGGCCGCTTTTCGGCACGGGCCAGTTCGCGCATTTCGTCCAGTTCGGCGGGCGTGGCGTAGCAGCGATAGGCCTGCCCGCGACGCAGAAGGTCGTCGACGACCTGCCGGTGCCTGTCGGCCCGTTCGAACTGGGAGACGGGTTCTCCGTCCCACGTTATGCCGAGCCAACCCAGCCCATCCACAAGAGCGTCGGTCGCCGCCTGCGTGGAGCGTTCCCGATCGGTGTCCTCGATGCGCAGCACCATCTTGCCGCCATTGGCGCGGGCGTAGAGCCAGTTGAACAGCGCGGTCCGGGCCCCGCCGATATGTAGAAACCCGGTCGGGGACGGGGCAAAGCGGGTGATGACGGGGGCAGGCGTCGTGTCGGACATGAAAACACCGGAAAGTCGCACGGCGACAAGGCCCTGGCAGGCTGGAGCCGAAGCGGAACAAAGGGGGACGTTGCCGGTCTAGCACGGGCTTGCAATCATGCAACCGTCGGTGAAGCGGGAAGGGCTTGGCAATGCGCGACGACAAGCCTGCCGAGACGGACGCGACCGGCGCGAAACACAACAAGGTCTTGCGGGCCGTTTCCTACGCGAAGCCCGGTCCGGCACGTCGACTCGCGTTGCGCCTGTCTTACTGGCGCGAACGTGCGGGCGCCGGGCTCGCACTGCTGCTCCGTGAGGAGGAGGACCGCGGGGGAGCCTTTCTGTGGGCTCCGGTCTTCTTCGGCATGGGCATCCTGCTCTACTTCGCGTTGCCGCGCGAACCGCTTGTCTTCGCCTTCCCGGCAGCCGCCACGATCGCGGCAATCACGGCTTTGCGCAGCCTGCGAACGGGGCTGACCTACCGGATCTCCATGGTTGTCCTGCTGGTGGCCGGCGGCGTGGTGACGGCGCAAACCCATGTGCAGTGGAAGGCGACCCCCATGCTTTCGACCGGCACGGTCGCAGATATCGATGCGCTCATCGTGCGTATCGAGGAACGGGCGAACGGTTCGGCACGCTATACGCTGGCCATCGACAATGGCCCCGCCAGCCTGACGGGTAGGGGAATTGACAGGCTTCCGAACCGCATCAGGCTGACCGCCCGTAAGGCGATGCTCGACGCAGAGATCGGGGATCGACTGACGGGCACTGCCCGGGTCGGGCCACCACCTGCGCCGGTCATGCCGGGCGGATACGACTTCGCGTTCCACGCGTGGTTCGACGGGTTGGGGGGAAGCGGCTTCTTCCTAGGTGCGCCTCGCCTCGTTGCCGGGTCCGCAGCTGGTTGGTCCATCGAAAGCATTCGCCACGGCATAGCGGGCACGATCCGCACCGCATTGCCGGGGGAGGCGGGAGGCATCGCCGTGGCGCTGATTGTCGGAGACCGCTCGGGCATACCAGAAGAGGTTTCCGAGGCGCTACGCCGCAGCGGGTTGGCGCATATCCTGGCAATATCCGGTCTGCATATGACCCTCATCGCCGGAACCGTGCTCGTGGGCGCGCGTGTGTTCTTCGCAGCCATACCGGGGCTTGCGTTGCAATATCCGGTCAAGAAATGGGCCGCTGGTGCCGCGCTCGTCGCCGCGACGC
Organism: uncultured Alphaproteobacteria bacterium; assembly: GCA_963711195.1. Lineage (GTDB taxonomy): Bacteria > Pseudomonadota > Alphaproteobacteria > Rhizobiales > Rhizobiaceae > Pseudahrensia. The sequence continues at coordinate 256,944 of CAVQDK010000006.1, read as the reverse complement.
TTTACCTGTCCATTTCCGGAGGCGGTGTCTCTGCGCGACGCGCCTATATCATGATTGCCATCATGCTCCTGGCGGTGCTTGCCGACCGCCGGGCGCTGACCATGCGCAACGTCGCCATTGCGGCTTTCGCCGTACTGCTCCTGTCGCCCCAGGCCATCCTGTCCCCCGGTTTCCAGATGTCATTTGCCGCCGTGGCGGCACTCATCGCCATGTTCGAGATCGCGCGGGAACGGCGTTCTGCGGCGTGCTTCGACGATGGACGATCGGCTGCCGCACTGGCTTCGCGCAATCGGACGCAACATGTTGGGACTAGCGGCGACGTCGATCATCGCGGGTTTGGCGACCGGCATATTCGCCGCATACCACTTCTACCGGGTCGCTCCGCTCGGCCTGCCCGCCAACCTGCTGGCAATGCCGGTCGTGTCGTTCGTCGTGATGCCCATGGCGCTCATCTCGATGCTTGCCATGCCCTTCGGGTTGGAGTCCGTCCCGCTGCAGGTGATGGGTTGGGGCAGCTCGGCAGTCGTGGAGGTTGCACAACGAATTTCGGAACTGGGGCCGGATGGTACCGTGGGCCGCGTCGCACCGGTAACCTTGGCACTTGCGACAATAGCGTTGTTGGTCGCAACACTCTCGCGCACGCGCCTGCGAATGATGGCGATCGTCCCTCTTGTGCTGGCTGCAACTGTGCCGACAGCAGACAATTACCCGGACGTACTCATTTCGTCGACCGGACGACAGATCGGTATCGTTACCGACAACGGTATCGTGGATCTGGTCAGACCAAGAGCGGAACGGTTTGCGACGGGCATCTGGAAGGCAGCTTACGGCGACGCGGAAGAACCAGGGGGAGCCTTTCGCTGCGACAGCAGCGGCTGCGCAGCGACGATCGAGGGCAAGATCGTTCTCGCCGTGGAACAAGGTGACAGGCTTTGGGAAGACTGCAGAATGGCCGACATCATCGTCGTGCCGTTCACCGCTCCGGATGCATGCACCTCCCTGCCGGCTTCGCGACGACCGATCATCATCGATATGCGTGAACTCGAGAGGCACGGTGCCCATGCGCTCCGAATGCACGGGGGGCAGGTATCCATCGCCACGTCACGTCCTGTTCTAACCCGGCCTTGGAACAGGGTGTTCGCGAACTGAACTGCTACGCAGGGTCGTAGGGTGTCGGCCCAACCTTCTTCGGTGGCTCTACGACTGCACGGTTCGACGACCGTCCTGACGGACCTTTCGTCCACCCGCGGGCAAATGCTGCCGCAGACCTAGTGGTACTGCCGGATCAACCCGACCAGCTTGCCCTGAACCTGCACCCGGTTCGGCCCGAAGATCCTTGTCTCATAGGCAGGGTTCGCCGCTTCCAGCGCGATGCTATCGCCCTTGCGCCGAAACCGCTTCAGCGTCGCTTCCTCATCGTCCACCAGCGCCACGACGATTTCGCCGGGCGTGGCAGTGTCCGAGCGTTTGATGACGACCGTATCGCCATCGAGAATGCCCGCATCCACCATGGAGTCGCCCTTCACCTCGAGAGCGTAATGCTCCCCGGAACCAAGCATGTCCGGAGAGACGATAATGGAATGGGTATGCTCCTGGATGGCCGATATCGGCGTACCGGCAGCGATCCTGCCCATGACGGGAATGGTCGCCGAGTCGTTGGCCGCAGGTCCGGCCGGTGACGGTGCGCGCCCCAGATCGCCGTCGATGACGCTTGGCGTGAACGGTCGGCGACCCGCCGGGCTTGGCACGTAGGATTCGGGCAGCTTCACGATCTCCAGCGCCCGGGCCCGGTTCTTCAGCCTGCGAATAAACCCGCGCTCTTCCAGCGCGGTGATGATACGATGGATGCCGGACTTCGACTTCAAGTCCAGCGCGTCCTTCATCTCGTCGAACGACGGCGGCACGCCGCTTTCCTTCACCCGTTCATGGATGAACATGAGCAATTCGTGCTGTTTGCGGGTCAACATCGCAACTTCTCCGGGTGATTCGCCACCGACTGATACAAAACAAGAACACCTTAACAAGTTCTTAATATGTTCTGCAACCGTTCACCCGATCAGCACGTATTGGCATGCTTCGCCAACATCGGCCGTCGGGCTGTTCTCCGTGCGGATAAGGAGGCAGTCAGCCTTCGCGTAGAGGCTTACCAGCGAGGAATCCTGTCGCTCGAAGGGGGTGACGGTGGGGGGAGCGGTACTCGTGTCCAGCCTCGCCCGCATGAACTGTCGTCGTTCGCCGGAAGCCGGCAGGGCTCGCCCCAATGTGCCGACTAGCGTTTCCGGCAGTGCCGAACAGCCCAACATCGCGCCGATGAGCGGCGTCAGGAACACCTGTGAACACACGAGCCCGGAGACCGGGTTTCCAGGCAGTCCGAGGTATCGACGTCCATCGTCGTCGATGCCGAAGATGACCGGCTTTCCAGGTTGCATCGCCAGTTTCCAGAACGACAGTGTCACCCCGCGACCTTCCAGCGTCCGGCGCACCAGATCGTGGTCGCCGACCGACGCCCCCCCGAGGGTGACGATGATATCGGCAGCGGACGCTTCGTCGAAAGCCGCCGTCATCGAGGGTTCGTTGTCCTGGGCGATACCGCAATCCAGTGACTCTCCCCCTGCCGAAACGATAAGCGAGGCGAGCCCCACGCCGTTCGACGCGACGATCTGATCCGGGCCGGGCTCCGTTCCCGGTCGCACGAGTTCATCGCCCGTGGCGATCAGCGCGACCTTGGGCTTGCGCACCACCGGTATGTCGACGCAGTTGGCCGCCGCGGCGAGGGAAAGCGCCCCGGCATCCATGCGCCGCCCGGCTTTCAGCAACACGTCCCCTGCGCGGAAATCGATACCGGCGTTGCGAATGTAGGTTCCGGCGGCGACAGCATGCGCGATGCCTACATCGTCGTCAGACCGCTCCGCGTTTTCCTGTATGACGATCGCATCCGCACCCTCCGGCAGGGGTGCACCGGTGAAGATACGAACGGCCTGGCCAACTCCCACAGTGCCTTCGAAGCGGTGACCGGCCGCCGATTCCCCGATGACCTTCAACGTACCCGGCAGGTCGCGAGTTCGCACTGCATAGCCGTCCATCGCGGATGCCGCGAAGGGCGGTTGCGTGCGACGTGCGACGATATCCGTGCCAAGCACCCGGCGGTCCGCCTGGTCGAGCGGAACGATTTCCGTCGCCAGTATCTTCACGCCGTCCAGTATGCGTGCCAGGGCAGTGTCGACGTCGAGCAGGCTCAACGGGGGGTCTCAACGTCGAACGTGCCGGACTTTCCACCGCTTTTGTGTAGCAACCGGGTCGGTCCGATTTCCATGTCGCGATCCACCGCCTTGGCCATGTCGTAGATAGTGAGGGCCGCCACGGATGCGGCGGTCAGTGCTTCCATTTCCACGCCGGTCTGTCCGTTCACCCGCGCTTCCGTTTCGATACGCAAGCCGGGCAGGGCATCGTCGAGCGATATGTCGACCCGCACCTTCGTCAGCATCAAACTATGGCACAGGGGGATGAGGTCGTGGGTACGCTTGGCGGCCATGATGCCGGCCAGCCGCGCGGTGCCGATCACATCGCCCTTCTTGGCGTCGCCGGACGCGATCATCCGCAAGGTTTCCGGGCGCATGCGCACGAAGCTCTCGGCAACGGCGCGGCGGCTGGTGGCGCATTTGTCGCCCACATCCACCATGCGTGCAGCGCCGTCCGAACCCAGATGCGTCAGACCCTCGCCTTCCCATCGGCACTCATGCCAGCAGCTTGCGGGTGGCGCGTTCCACGTTGCGATGGCGCATCAGGCTCTCGCCGATCAGGAATGTGGAGATGCCGTGTTCCGCCAAGCGGTCCAGATCGTCCCGGTTGGACATGCCGCTTTCGCTGACCACGAGATAATCGTCCGGCACGACGGAAGCGAGGGTCTGGCTGGTGGAAAGGTCGGTCTGGAAGGTCCGCAAGTTGCGGTTGTTGATACCGAACAGCTTGGACCGCAATTTCAACGCGCGCATGATTTCCAGCTGCGAATGCACCTCCACCAGAACGTCCATGCCAAGGTCGCTGGCGGCGTTTTCCAAGGCGACGGCCTCGTCGTCCTTCACCGATGCCATGATGATGAGAATGCAATCCGCTCCCCACGCGCGCGCTTCGTGGACCTGATAGGGGTCGTAGAGGAAATCCTTGCGCAGGCAGGGCAGGGAGGAGGCGGCACGGGCCTGCTTGAGATAGTCCGGCGAACCTTGGAACGAGGGGGTATCCGTCAGAACCGAAAGGCAGGCAGCCCCGCCGTTTTCATAGGCGATGGCATGTGCGGGCGGATCGAACTTCTTGCGGATCAGACCCTTGGACGGACTGGCCTTCTTGATCTCGGCGATAAGCCCGTACTGCGCCGGCTTCGTATTTATTTCGCAAAGCTGCCTCGAAGCCGCGCGGTTCGGAAACGTCGCGCTGTGCCTCTTTCAGTTCTTCCAGCGAAACCATCGCCTTTGCTGCGGCGATTTCCTCGCGCTTGTAGGCTTCGATCTTCAAGAGGATGTCGTTCATGCCGATCCCCTCGATGAAGCGACGAGTTTGGCAAGCGTCGCCTTCGCGCGCCCGTCGTCGATGGCAGCGGCTGCCTGTTCGGCACCGTCCTTCAGAGTTTCGGCCATCCCCGCGACGAGCAGGCCGGCGGCTGCATTCAGCACCACCATGTCGCGGTGCCCGCCGGTTTCGCCATCGAGAACGGCTGTCAGCGCCTTTGCGTTTGCGGCAGCATCGCCGCCCTTCAATGTTTCGATCGAATGGTGCGTCAACCCGGCGTCGCCTGGACTGATCGTGAACGTCGCAACCTTACCGTTGTTCAACTCCGCCACCCGCGTTTCGCCCGTCACCGTCATCTCGTCCATGCCGTCTCCGTGGACGATCCACACGTGTTCCGAACCAAGTTCGCGCAGCACGTTGGCCAGCGGTTCCAGCCATTTGGGATCGAAGACCCCGATCACCTGGCGTTTAACGCCAGCCGGGTTGGAGAGCGGGCCCAGCAGGTTGAAGATCGTGCGTGTGCCAAGTTCCACTCGCGTCGGGCCGACGTGGCGCATGGCCGAATGGTGAGCCGGGGCGAACATGAAGCCGACGCCTGCCTTCTCGATGCAGGACGCGATGACGTCCGGTCCGCCATCAAGCGAAACGCCAAGCGCCTCCAGCGTGTCGGCAGCGCCGGATTTCGACGACAGCGCGCGGTTGCCGTGCTTGGCGACGACCGCGCCCGCGGCGGCTGCGACGATCGCGGCGGCGGTCGATATGTTGTAGGTTCCCGACTGGTCGCCGCCTGTGCCGACGATGTCGATCGCGCCCGGGGGAGCATCGACCGTCAGCATCTTGGAGCGCATGGTGGAGACCGCCCCGGCGATCTCGTCCACCGTTTCGCCCCGCACCCGCAAGGCCATGAGAAAAGCGCCGATCTGCGACGGTGTGGCGTCTCCGGACATGAGAATGCCGAACGCGCCTTCGGCTTCCCGGCGGTTCAGCGAATGCCCGTCGGCGACCTTCGCAATGTATGGCTTCAGATCATTCATCGCTGGTTGGTGAGCGCGTAGTCGATCGAGGCCGGGTTCTGGGTCACCGAATAGGCATCTTGCAGGGTGATGATAAGCTGATTGAGCAGGTCGTTCGACGCGCTTTCCTGTGCGCCGTCCACAAGTTCCTCCGAGACGGTGCCCTCGGGTGGCGTTACCGAAACCACCGTGGCAAGCAACAGGTTTCCGGGCGTCGCTGCAGGGGCCGTGAACACGGCTCCCTGCGGCCGACCGAACCCTTCGGCTACAGCCTCACGAACGAAAATTTCCGTCGCGCCGCTACGGGCCAGCGGGCCTGCCTGTTCGACCGGCGCCCCGATTTCGGTCGACAGGGCGGCCAACGTGACGCCTTCGCCGAGACGCGCCATCCATTCATCCGCTTTTTGCCGAACCATTTGAGAGCGTTCGTTGGCAGTCCAGTCCGTCGCCACGCGGTCGCGCACCTCTTCCAGCGTACGGTCGCGGGCCTCGATGATCTCGTCCACGTCGAGCCAGACATGCTCGCCCGAACCGAAGTCGATGGGACCGCTTTGCGCGCCGACGCGGGTTTCAAAGGCCTGCGAAAGCAGGTCGCGCGATGCCGGCAGGTCATTGATGACGATACCGTTTTCATCGCGAGCGGCGCGGTCCACCATCGCGACTGTCCGTGTGTCCAAGTCGAACTGCTCGGCGATCTCGATCAGGGTCGATCCGCCTGCGCGGGAATCTTCTATTTCCTCGTAGAGCACATTCACCCTGTCGGCGGCGACGCGCAATGCAAGATCGCGGCGAATGTCTGCGCGCACGTCGTCAAGCGGGGTCGTTTCGCTGGCGGTAATCTCGGTAACGCGCATCAGCGTAGGGCCGAAAGGTCCGTCGACGACCGCGCTTGGCGTGTTCAATTCCAGCGCGAATGCCGTTTCGCCGAGGGCGTTCGGCAGTTCACTTTCGGCGATCAAGCCTAGATCCGCGGGCGTGATGCCAGCCTCGGTCATCGCGGTTTCGAACAGTGCGCCCTCCGCCAGTTTGGCGGCCACGGCGTCCGCCGCTGGACGATCCGCGAAGACCGCCTGCTGGACGCGACGCTTTTCGGGCGTGACGTAGCTTTCCGCCCGCTGCTCGTAGTCCGCGGCTACGTCTTCATCGGAGACAGTCGACTCGTCGGCCACGATTTCCGGGTTGATGTGCAGCAGGGTCAGTTTGCGAAACTCCGGCGCGGCATAATCCGCCTTGTTGGCCTCGAACCATGTGGACAGATCGGTTTCCGATGGTTCCGGCACGGCGCCTGCCAGTTCCGGGGTGACGGTGATGTAGTCGAACGTGCGCTGTTCGCCGGAATAGACGTTGAGCGCATCGGTGTAGGCCGCCGGCAGGATGTTGCCGGTGGCGAACCCCTGCGTCAGCTGGCTGCGAATGGCGGCGCGGTTCTGCAACTCGATGAAATCGCTTTCCCGCATCTGTGCTTCGAAGACGGCACGGCGGAAGGCATCGCGGTTGAAGCGACCGGACGAATCCTGAAACGTCGGGTTGTCGCCAATCATCTTCGCCAAAGCCTCGTCGGACAGGGCCAAGCCGGACCGGCGGGCATATTCGTCCAGCGTTCCGAAGGCGATGACATCTGACAGACTGCGCGATTCTACCCCGAACATCTGCGCCTGTTCGCGGGTCAGCCGCTGGCGGGTGGTCTGCTGGATCTGGTTCAGGTTGCGGTTGTAGGCTGACAGAAATTCCCGCGTCGGAACCTTCGTTTCGCCGATCGTCGCCACCGTATTCAGGTCTCCCTGGCTCAGCAGGCTACCGGAAATGCCCCATAGGGCGAACGAGCCGACCAGCAGGACGAGAAGGATCTTGGCGGCCCAGGAGCCGACGAAGGTGCGAAGGGAACTCAGCAAGACAAAATCCGTATCGGTTCGGGCAGGATGCAGGGCGCAACATATGGGTGGCGGTGGGATTTGTCACCCGTTGCCCAATTTCCCGTGCACCGCTTGCCCCGACGGGGAGGGGCCGCATAAACGGGTAACAACCCCTCCGTACCGACACCGCCCATGACACCTGACATCAAACCCGTCGTTGCCGGAAACTGGAAGATGAACGGCGCGCGCGACAGCCTCGACCAACTGGCGTTAATGGCACGGGGCGCGGACGACGAACTGGCTGCCAAGGTCGACATGCTGGTCTGCCCGCCTGCGACATTGCTGTATGTTGCCACCACGTTGTCGGAAGACACCCATCTGGACGTCGGTGCGCAGGACTGCCACGCGGAAGCGTCGGGCGCCCATACGGGCGACGTGTCGGCGGAGATGGTTGCGGATTGTTTCGCGACCCACTGCATCGTCGGCCACAGCGAACGCCGCGCCGACCACGGGGAAACGGACGCCGATATTCGCGCCAAGGTCGTCGCCTGCCACCGTGCCGGGCTGACCGCCATCGTGTGCATTGGCGAGACCGAACAGGAATACGATTCCGGGCAGGCGGAAGCCGTGCTGTCGCGCCAGCTGTCCCAGTCTCTACCGGATATGGTTCGCGAGACCGACACCATCATCGCCTACGAACCGGTCTGGGCCATCGGCACCGGCAAGACGCCGTCGCCGGACGATATCGCCGCCATTCACGCGCTGATCCGCCTTAAACTGGCGGACCGGTTCGGTGGACCGGGGGAACGGATGCGCATTCTTTACGGAGGCTCCGTCAAGCCTTCCAACGCCGCCGAACTCCTGTCCGTTCTGAACGTCGACGGTGCACTGGTCGGCGGTGCCTCCTTGAAAGCCGAGGATTTTCTCGCCATCTGCGAAACATACAGGGACGTCTGACGCCTTGAAGGCGGCCCCTGTCTTCGATAGGACCACGCCGAGCGATGGCCTGAACGGCCGTCCCCCATCTTCCGAAAGCGCCACATCATGACGACCGTCATCATCACCATCCATATCATGCTTGTGCTGGCGCTCATCGTGCTGGTCCTGTTGCAGAAGTCGGAAGGCGGCGCGCTCGGCATGGGCGGCGGCGGTGGTGGCGGCGGCGGCGGTTTCATGTCGGCCCGCGGCGCGGCGAACGCGCTGACGAAGTCGACGACGATCATCGCCGCCGGTTTTTTCGTAACGTCGATCGCCCTGGGCGTCATCGCCAAGAACGACAACCGCGTCGACGGCGTCTTGCAGCAGATTGAAGGCGCGCAGGAAACGGGCGTGCCGATCACGCCGGAAGACGGCTCGTCCGCCGACAGCCTGCTCGACGATCTGATGGCCGACCCGGGCGTGCCCGGTGCGACACCCAACCGGCCGCACCCGCTACGGGCGTTCCTGTCGGCGACTAGGGACTGAACTGCCAATTCGGAAAAAGGTGTGCGTCACGGCAAGCGGCGTCCATTTGGGGTTGGCGTGAATCGTTTGCACCCCTAAGGCTGCACTCCCATGGCGCGATACGTATTCATCACCGGCGGCGTGGTTTCCTCTTTGGGGAAAGGCCTCGCTTCAGCCGCTTTGGGGGCATTGTTGCAGGCACGGGGTTACAAGGTCCGGCTGCGAAAGCTGGACCCCTATCTCAACGTCGATCCCGGAACGATGTCGCCCTATCAGCACGGCGAATGTTTTGTCACGGATGACGGGGCCGAAACGGACCTCGATCTCGGCCACTACGAGCGGTTCACGGGCCGTCCGGCCAACCAGTCCGACAACATCACGACGGGCCGCATCTATCAGGACATCATCGCCAAGGAACGGCGAGGCGACTATCTGGGCGCAACGGTGCAGGTCATTCCCCACGTCACCAACGCTATCAAGGAATTCGTGCTCGACGGCAACGAGGACTACGACTTCGTGCTGGTGGAAATCGGCGGCACGGTGGGGGACATCGAGGGTTTGCCCTTCTTCGAATCCATCCGCCAGCTGGGCAACGACCTGCCGCGCGGCGGCTGCATCTACGTCCACCTTTCCTACATGCCGTGGATTGCCGCTGCTGGCGAGTTGAAGACCAAGCCGACCCAGCATTCGGTGAAAGAGTTACGCTCCATTGGCATACAGCCGGACATTCTGCTGGTGCGTGCAGACCGCGAGATTCCGGCCGAGGAACAGCGCAAGCTGGCCCTGTTCTGCAACGTGCGCCCTGAAGCTGTGGTGCAGGCGCTGGACGCCCAGAGCATCTACGACGTGCCGATGGCCTACCACCGCGAAGGCCTCGACCAGCAGGTGCTGGACGCCTTCGGCATCGACCCGGCGCCGAAGCCCAAAATGGCGGTTTGGGAAGAGATCAGCCGCGCCATCCACAACCCGGAAGGGGAGGTGACGGTCGCCATCGTCGGCAAATACACCGTTCTGAAAGACGCCTACAAAAGCCTGATGGAAGCCCTCGTTCACGGCGGCATCGCCAACGGGGTGAAGGTGAAACTGAAAGTGGGTCGAGAGCGCAGTGTTCGAAAGCGGCGACCCGTCCGAACATCTGAGCGATGTGGAGGCGATCCTCGTGCCGGGCGGGTTCGGCATGCGCGGCAGTCAGGGGAAGATCAAGGCAGCAACCTTCGCACGTGAACAGAAGATACCCTATCTCGGCATCTGCTTCGGCATGCAGATGGCCGTCATCGACGCCGCCCGCAATCTGGCGGGTATCGAGAACGCATCGTCGACGGAGTTCGGACCGACCGACGAGCCGGTCGTCGGCCTGATGACGGAGTGGATGAAGGGCGACCAGCTGGAGAAACGCGAGGAAGCCGGCGACCTGGGCGGCACCATGCGGCTTGGTGCCTATCCGCACCCGCTCGAAGCCGGTTCGTTGATTGCCGAAATCTACGGCAGGACCGAAGTGTCCGAACGCCACCGCCACCGCTACGAGGTGAACGTCGACTACAAGGATCGGCTCGAGGCCGCCGGGCTTGTCTTTTCCGGCATGAGCCCGGACGGCTTGCTGCCGGAAACGATCGAATATCCCCGCGACGTGCATCCTTGGTTCATCGGGGTGCAATATCACCCCGAGCTGAAAAGCCGCCCCTTCGCGCCCCACCCGCTATTCGCCGGTTTTGTAGCTGCGGCCAAGCAATACGGACGGCTGGTCTAGAGCGGGAACGCCCCGTTCGGCAGAACCACCCAGCAAAGTAGTCTCCCATCACCGGCCAATGCGTGTGCCGGTGCGCCTTGCGAAACATGCCGAGATGGCCGACCGGCCCGCTTTCGCCCGGTTCCAGCCAGACCTGATGCAGATCGGCGTTCTCGTAGTGGCGCATGAAGGTTTCCACGGCGCGTGGGCTGCCCCAGTCATCGTCGGTTGCGCCGATGCTGAGTATGGGAATGCGCACGTCCTTGAAGCCTGCCGTTTCGGGCAGGCCGGTGTCCGAGAAGAAGTAGTCCGGCATCCGCATCCAGCGCGCCCAGTCGAGAGCCACCCCTTTCGGCAAAGCTTCCCCGGGGGACAGGGCTTTGGGTATGCCGCCGAACAGATGGGCGACGAGCGGCAGGGCGATCTGCGCCTGCAACCAGACCGAGACCGGTGTGCCGACGTGCCGCCAATAGCCGGATAGAGTACCCATCGTACAATAGCGCGTAAACCGGTGCGCCGTACCGTTCAGCCCCAGCGCATGGCCCCCGAAGGAATGCCCCATGCCGACGATCGGACGACCGTCCGCGACCCGCTCCAGCTCATCTACCGCAGCGGGAAAGTCCTCGAACATCCAGGTCCGGTAGGCCACCGTCTTCATCGTGTTGGCCTCTGTGGAAGTACCGATACCGCTGTAATCATACGTCAGCACCGCACCCGCGCCCTGTTCCACAAGCCACCGTGCGAAGTTGGCGTAGTAGCGGTGGGGCACTGCCGTCGCGCCCGATATGAGAACGCACGGGCCGCTGCCTTCGCCTGTAATCAACGTTCCGCCCAGCGGCCTGCCGGACGCCGATGGAAACGATACGGCAGTCTCATTTTGCTGGACGTCGGACATGGCGCGCACTCTAGTTGTGGGAACCGCAACGTTTCTTACCCTTACGTTTACGTCAACCCAAACACACTTCCGCGAGGTTCGTTTCGTTGTAGGCGGCAGGAGGCTAGGCTAGCGCAAACGAAGGATCCTCCATGCTCAAACCCATCATCGCCAGCCTGATCCTGTGCGCTTCCGCCGCGACCTCTTACGCTTGCGGCGTAGCAAGCGATTGCGTCGTGGCTCTTCCCGGGGAAACGCGCACCTACCGCATCGCGCTTCCCGAAACGTCCGGTGCCAAACCCGGTGCAGTCATCTTCGCCCACGGATATCGTGGCACGGCGGCGGGCACGATGCGCAACAAGGGTGTCATCGATGCCCTCGGGGCGCGTGGAGTCGCCTTCGTCGCTGCACAGGCGGGGGACGAGGACTGGCAACTTCACAACCGCCCCCGCCGTGGCCTGAACCTCGAGGGGCAAATGCGCGAAATGGCGTATTTCGAGGCGCTGAAAGCCGATCTGGTGCAGAACCACGGCATCGATGGCGACAACATCATGGTCTCCGGCTTTTCCGCCGGTGGCATGGTCGCGTGGACCATCGCCTGCGAACTAGGTGACACGTTCGCCGCCTACGCCCCAATTGCCGGCACGTTCTGGAAGCCCGTGCCCGACGCCTGTTCGGGACTGCCGGTTCCGATGGTCCACATCCATGGCACAGCGGACCGCACGGTGCCGCTGGAGGGGCGGATCATCGCCAACAGCGCGCAGGGCAACGTCTTTCGAGCACTCGAACTGATGAGCGGCGAGGGCGGTTACGGTGAGTGGGCACCTATCGATGATCGGGGACCGTTGGAATGTAAGGAGAAAGCCGGTTCAGGCACCGCATTTCTTCAATTCTGCCTCCACGATGGCGGCCACTCGTTTCGCAGCGAATGGATCGGCGAAAGCTGGGATATTTTCGTCGCGAACGGCATTTTGCGCTCTGCCAAACCCGGCTAGGCGAATGCGGGTTGCCTGCCTGCCCCTTGTCGCCCTAAAACGCCCGCAAACGTGCGGGGGCAAGACCCGCGCATTCCCCTGGTGACGAGTGCACGACATGGCCGCAGACTGGACCCCGAGCAGCTGGCGCGACAAGCCCGGCTTGCAGATGCCGAACTTCCCCGACGCAGCCGAGCTGGCCCGCACCGAAGAACGCCTCGCATCCTTCCCGCCCCTCGTTTTCGCCGGTGAGGCCCGTGCCTTGAAGCACGATCTGGCCCGTGTTTCCCGCGGCGAAGCCTTTCTCATGCAGGGCGGCGATTGTGCGGAGAGTTTTGCCGAACACGGTGCCGACAATATCCGCGATTTCTTCCGCGCTTTCCTGCAGATGTCCGTCGTGCTGACATTCGGGGCCGCGAAGCCGGTCGTGAAGGTCGGGCGCGTGGCGGGCCAGTTCGCCAAGCCCCGCTCCTCGGACAGCGAAACGCAGGGCGACGTGACCCTGCCGTCCTACCGTGGCGACGTGGTCAACGGCATCGAGTTCACCGAGGCTGCCCGGGTGCCGGACCCGGAACGGCAGATCATGGCCTACCGCCAGTCGGCCGCCACGCTGAACCTCATCCGCGCCTTCGCGACGGGCGGCTATGCCAACCTCAACCACGTTCATGAATGGACGCTGGATTTCGTCAAGAATTCGCCGCAGACGGAGAAATACGAGGAACTGGCCGGGCGCATCACCGAGACGCTCGACTTCATGCGCGCGGTCGGAATGGACCCGGAGCAGAACCCGAAGTTGAAGGAAACGGACTTCTACACCAGTCACGAGGCGCTTCTGCTCGGCTATGAACAGGCGCTGACACGCAACGATTCGATCACCGGCGAGCCCTACGCCTGTTCCGGCCACATGATCTGGATCGGCGACCGCACCCGCCAGCCGGACCATGCCCATGTCGAATACTGCCGCGGCGTGAAGAACCCCATCGGCTTGAAGTGCGGTCCGTCGACCACCGCCGACGGCCTGCTGGAACTCATCGACATCCTGTCGCCCGACAACGAGGCCGGACGCCTGACGCTGATCGCCCGCTTCGGCCACGACAAGGTCGACGAGCACTTGCCGGAACTCGTTCGCGCCGTGGAACGCGAGGGCAGGAACGTCGTCTGGTCCTGCGACCCGATGCACGGCAACACGATTTCCGCCGGCGGCTACAAGACCCGGCCCTTCGACCGCGTCATGGGCGAAGTGAACGGTTTCTTCGACGTGCACGAAGCCGAAGGCACGATCGCCGGTGGCGTCCACATCGAAATGACGGGCCAGAACGTGACAGAGTGCACCGGCGGTGCCCGCGCAATTTCCGACGACGATCTTGGCTCGCGCTACCACACCCATTGCGACCCGCGCCTGAACGCCGACCAGTCCATCGAACTGGCGTTCCTCGTGGCCGACCGGCTGAAGCGCGGCAAGCAGGGGGCGCAGGCAACGCAGGTCGCGGCGTGACCCGAACAGGGTCGTGCCTGTGCGGATCGGTCCGCTACGAGGCGACCGGCCCCCTGCGTGATCTGGCGGCCTGCCATTGCAGCCAGTGCCGCAAGCAATCCGGCCACTTCTATGTGGCGACCGACAGCGCGGACGACGACCTCTCCATCACCGATGGCGGCACTCTGACGTGGTTTTCCGCGTCCGATGAAGCCAAACGCGGATTCTGCGCGACGTGTGGTTCGGCCATGTTCTGGAAGAGCAATGGTTCGGACACGACGTCCATCCTGCTCGGCTCCATGGACGCCCCCACCGGCCTGACCCTCGACCGGCATATCTTCGTGGCCGACAAGGGCGACTATTACGCCATCCCCGGCGGCGACAGACAGTTCGACGCCGACGATCAACACGACCCTCGCCCCCAGCCGCGCTGAACGCCGCGTGGACGATGGCGATCGGGTTGGTTAGAGCGGACCCATGACAAAGATCGACGACACGCTGCGCATTGCGCTGGCGCAGGTAAATCCGACCGTGGGCGACATCTCGGGCAATCTGGACCTTGCGCGTCGCGTCCGAAAGGACGCCGCCAGACAGGGAGCCGACCTCGTCGTTTTCCCCGAACTTTTTCTGTGCGGCTACCCACCCGAAGATCTCGTTCTGAAACCGGCATTCGTGGCAGCCTGCGCTAAAGCGCTTGAAACTCTGGCCGCTGACACGGCCGACAGCGGACCCGGCATTCTGATCGGTCTGCCGTGGCACGAGGAGGGTTCGCAAGGCGACCTGCCGTACAATTCCGTCGCGCTGTTGGATGGCGGCACGGTGGTGACCCTGCGCCACAAGGTCGATCTGCCGAACTACGGAGTGTTCGACGAAAAGCGCGTGTTCCAGCCCGGACCGATGCCCGGTCCGGTGAACTTTCGCGGCGTGCGTCTCGGCGTGCCCATCTGCGAGGACATCTGGGGCGCGATGGATGTCGTCGATACGTTGGCCGAAACCGGCGCGGAGATGCTCGTCGTGCCCAATGGATCGCCCTACCATCGCGGCAAGATGGACGTGCGCCATCAGGTGGCGATAAAAGCCGTTGTCGAAACCGGTCTGCCGCTTGCCTATCTCAACCAGCTTGGCGGTCAGGACGAACTGGTCTTCGACGGCGGCTCGTTCGTCGTCAACGCCGACCGCACCATCCCCGTGCAGATCGACCAGTTCGAGGATGCCGTCGCATTGACGACGTGGCGGCGCAGGACGGACGGTTGGTCCTGCGATATCGGCGTGCGCGCCAACCTGCCCGATATCCAGGAAGCCGATTACCGCGCCTGCGTACTGGGCTTGCGCGACTATGTGAACAAGAACGGCTTCACCAACGTCGTCCTCGGCCTGTCCGGCGGAATCGACAGCGCCATCGTGGCGGCCATGAGCGTCGACGCGCTGGGCGAAGACCGGGTGCGCTGCGTGATGCTACCCTACCGCTACACGTCCGATGAATCGTTTAAGGACGCCGAAGACTGCGCTCGGGCTTTGGGCGTACGCTACGAGATCGTCCCCATCGAACCGCCCGTCGCCGGTTTCCTCGAAACGCTGGCCCCACTCTTCGACGATACGAAGGAGGGTGTGACGGAGGAAAACCTGCAAAGCCGCACGCGCGGCACGATCCTGATGGCGGTCTCCAACAAGTTCGGTTCGATGGTCGTCACCACCGGCAACAAGTCGGAGATGAGCGTCGGTTACGCCACGCTTTACGGCGACATGAACGGCGGCTTCAACCCGATAAAGGACCTGTACAAGATGGAGGTCTATGGCCTCTCGGCATGGCGCAACACCCGCGTCCCGCCCGACTGTCTGGGCCCGGGTGGGGAGGTGATTCCGCAGAACATCATCGACAAGGCACCCACCGCCGAATTGCGCGAGAACCAGACCGATCAGGATTCCCTGCCGGACTATCCGGTGTTGGACGCCATTCTGGAAGGTCTGGTGGAGAACGAGATGTCGGTGGATGCCATCGTGGCTCAGCACGGGTTCGAGCGCGCTGTCGTGGAGCGTATGGAACACCTCCTCTACATCGCCGAATACAAACGACGCCAGGCCGCTCCCGGGGTAAAAATCACCCGCCGGGCCTTCGGGCGCGAACGGCGCTACCCGATCACAAACCGCTTCCGCGACCGGCCGTGAACCTGCCCTACGATCCGTTCGCCCCACGTGAATGGAGCCTCGCACAGGGCCGCAGTCGTGACGTTGGGTCCGCGCGGACTGCTCATGGGGGTCGTCAACGTCACGCCTGATTCCTTTTCGGACGGCGGGCAGTTCGACACGGTCGACAAGGCAGTCTCGCGAGGGCTTGCGATGATGAAGGCGGGGGCCGCCCTGATCGACGTTGGCGGGGAATCCACGCGGCCCGGTGCAGACGAAGTCGATGGTGCCACGGAAAGGGCGCGTATCCTTCCTGTCGTCCGCCAACTCGCCGAAGCGGGGGTGATCGTTTCCGTCGATACCTACCGGGCCGAAACCGCCGAAGCGGCGCTGGAAGCGGGGGCCCATGTCGTCAACGACGTCTGGGGCTGCCAGCGCGAACCGGATATCGCGGCCGTCGCAGCCCGATACGGTGCGGGGCTGATCGTCATGCATACCGGGCGGGGCAGGGAGGTGCTGCCGGACCCTGTCGACGATCAGATCGCGTTCCTGAACCGTTCGATGGAAATCACCGACGAGGCGGGGGTTCCTCGTGCGAGTATCGTTCTCGACCCCGGAATCGGTTTTGCAAAGGATGCTGCCATGAACCTGAACCTGCTCCGGAATATCGACAGACTTCACGTGCTGGAACAACCACTGATGCTCGGCACGTCCCGCAAACGGTTCCTCGGTGCCATCACCGGCCAGGAAGCCGTTGACCGGGACAGTGCCACGGCCGCCACCACCGCCATCACCCGGAGTGCCGGAGTCGCTCTGTTCCGTGTTCACGCCATCGATCAGAACCGGGACGCGGTCCGTGTAGCCGATGCCATCCGCACGGGGAACGTTGCATCGTGAGCTATACGATACGTCTCCAAAACTGCGCCTTCTTCGCCCGCCACGGCGTGCTGCCGGAAGAGACGAGCATCGGTCAGCGCTTCTACGTCGACGCCGAACTGATGGTCGAGGATACTGGCGCGGTGGAGGCCGACGAGATCGAAGGCACTGTCCATTACGGCGAAGTCTTTGCGTCGATCGAAGCCAACGTGACGGGGCCGCCGGTCAAGCTGATAGAGCATCTGGCCTTTCGCATCGGGACGGCGATCCTGCACGACTTTCCACTCGTCGAATGCGCCGCCATCACCGTGCGCAAGCCATCCGCACCCATCGAGGGTGTGCTGGATCATGTGGAAGTGACAGTAACATCGAAACGCGTGTCATGAGCAGGGCGTGGCTGGGCCTTGGCGGCAATATCGGTGATGTACGGGCGTCCCTCGCGGAAGCGCTGCAAGGTCTCGACGCCGTCACCGGCGTCACCGTGATTGCCGTATCGCCGCTCTATCGGACCCCTCCCTGGGGACCGGTGGCGCAGGACTGGTTTCATAATTGCTGCGCCGAGATCGAGACCCAGCTTGCGCCCCGCGCTCTGCTGGCAGCCTGTCACGGGATCGAGCGGAAAGGCAAACGCGTGCGGGATGTGCGCTGGGGGCCTCGTACGATCGACGTGGATATCATCGCCATGCACGGTATCGAACTGGATGAGGAGGGCCTCACGATCCCCCACCCACGTGCTCACGAACGGGCGTTCGTCATGGTGCCGCTTGCCGATATAGCACCCGAATTGACCGTGGCCGGTCGAACCGCAGAACGCTGGGCGGATGTTTTGGCAGACCCGCAGATGGAGGAGATCGATCTGCCTGCGAACTGGTGGCGGGAGAATGTCGCCTAGTCGGACAGCATCGTCGTCTTGCGCGCACCGTCGCGTTGCAAGGTCAGACCGATGACGGGCACCAGTGCACTGCCCGCATGCACGGAAATGGTCAGGTGCAACTGGTTTTCGGTCTTCAGATTCGCCACCATCTGCCCGTTCAACTGCTTGCGGTTGATGTCCAACACCAACTTGTCGCCGCGCAGCTGACCGGCTTTCAGGTCCAGCCCCTTACCCTTGGCCCCGTCGAGAAACTGCCCCCGGAATTTCCCGCCCTTTTTCGATATACGGGCGGACATTGGCTGGGAGAACAGACCGACCCGGCAGGTGCCGGAAATGTCCATCGCAGCGCCGCGGGGGGCGGTGCCATCGAACTTGCAGGTGAAACGGGTGTTCTTGTACTTGCCCGCGACGATCTCGCCGGAGCCGGACCATTTCCCCTGAACGGCGCGGAAATAGTCCGCCTCCCCCGCGAAGACGGGCGCGGACAGCGTTGAGGCTGCAACGATGATAGCGGAGGCGAGTGTGGAAGCACGATGACGCATGACAAATAATCCGTAGCTGGCGTGAATCGACTATCGCTCACAGTGGTTAATGCCGTGCTTACGCTTTGGCACGCGGTTGCTTCTCCACCCTGTCGTCCGTCGTGTTTCCGTTGCCGGAAAGCGACACCAGTTCGCCCATGAAATCTCCGATCTTTGGGCGGTTCTGGTCGGAGAAGGCTAGCGGGCGGCATACATCGATCGCGGATATGCCCATACGCGCTGTCAGCAGGCCGTTGACGACCCCTTCGCCCAGCCGTGTCGACAATTTCGCTGCGACCCCGTGTCCCACGAGTTGCTGCACCAGCCCGTCGCCCACGGCAATCGAGCCGGTGACGGCAAGGTGGCCGACCACGTTTCGAGCCAGCCGCCAGAAGCCGAGCGTGCCGGGCCGACCGCCGTAAAGGTCGGCAATCTGCCGGATCAGGCGCATGTTTTCGATCAGCACGTAGGACACGTCCACCAGAGCGCGGGGGCTGACTGCGGTGACGACCGAAACGCGCTTGGCCGACCCCATGACGAGCGCCCGCGCTCGCCTGTCCAGTGGGCCCAACAGATCGCGTTCGGCCAGGTGCAGACGGTCTTCGGCGTCGATTATTTCGCCGGACTGGGCCGCCAGCGCAGCCCGTGCCGGTGCCAGATTGTCCCGCTCTGCGTAAAGGGCTGATAAATCGTCTACCACCGTGAGCGCAGCCTTCTGATCGCCGCTCACGAGGGCTGCAAGTCCCCGCACTCGTAGATCGTCAATCAGCGCGAGCCGGCGCAGCGCCAGCCATTCGCGCAAGGCTATGGCGAGGGCGGCAATCGCGACGAGAACGGTCAGCCCGATGGCGATCCATCCAAGCCAGGTCTCGCGCGACAGCAAGTCGCGGACGAGGTTGTCGATCCAAAGCCCGATTGCCAGCGCGACCAGTCCGCTCAACGCTCCGAACAGGATACGCGACCAGCGAATGCCCTGGTTCGGTGTCGGCGGTGGCGGCGGCGGGGTCAGATCGTCAACAGCAAGGGCCACCGGCGCCCGTTGCGCGGCCTCGTCCGGCTCAAACTGCAGGGGGGAATCGGCTTCGATGGCTTTTGGTGCGCGTGTTCGGGAAGGTTTGGGCGCAGCGTTTGGTAAAGGTTCGGCAGGCCTCACGGGCTCACCGGGAACATCGAAGCGGCGTGGTTTGCGGGGAGTATCGCTCATTTCAGCTTGTCTCCCAGCAGGAACTCCAGCGCACGGTCCAGTCGGATATGCGGCAGCGAGATCGTCACTCCGGCATCGGTCTTCTCCAATTCCGGCGGTCGGAAACGCACGAAGTTCAACTCACCGCCCTTGCGGTCGGCCTGCACGGCTTTGGCGGGATCGGCAGGCAGATCACCTGGGAAAATGGCGGTACGTCGGCTGCCGTCGAAGGTCTCGCCGTCGATCGTCTCCCCCGCCATGGGCGTGCCGACGATGACCGGCAGTTTTTCCCCATTTTCATCCACAGTCGCTTCCTTCGTGGCCCGCACGGCGGCCATGGCGATGACCTTCGTTTCCGCACCGGAGTAAGCGGCCCGGTCGGCGGCCCGTTTGACGAAGCGACCGAGAATGGCTTCCAGTCGGTCGTGGTTCTCGTGGTGTAGATGGTCCGCCTTCGTGGCGGCGAACAGGATGCGGTCCGTGCGGGTGGCGAAGAGGGACGTGAACCAGTTGCGTTTGCCGTGGTTGAAGCAGGCCAGGATGTCCGACAGGGCAGTTTCCAGATCCGCCACGGCTGCGCCCCCGGCGTTCAAGGCTTGCAAGGCGTCGACAAGCACGATCTGCCGATCGATCCGGGCGAAGTGTTCCCGGAAGAACGGGCGCACGACCAGCGTCTTGTAGGCCTCGTAACGCCGTTCCATCAGCGCGTGCAGCGGGCCGTCCATCCGTTCCTCGTCCAGGGGTGCGAAAGTGAGGGCAGGCGAGCCTTCCATGTCTCCCGGCATCAGAAACCGCCCCGGGGGCAGGGTGGACAGCGCTGTGCCATCGGCACGACAGGCCCGCAGGTAGCCGGTGAACTGCCTGGCAAGGTCCTTCGCGACCATCTCGTCGGCAGGCGTATCGGCAGAAAGGCCTTCCAACGCTGCATGCCAGTCCCTTGCCAACGGCTTACGGTTCGGCAGGCGCGACAGTTCGACGGCTTCCGCCGACCATTCACGATAATCCTTGGCCAACAACGGCAGATCGAGCAGCCATTCGCCGGGATAGTCGACGATGTCGAGGGTCAGTTCCCCCGCGCCGAAACGTCGGCTCCATCCGCTGGCGGACTGGTAGGCGATCTTCACCCGTATCTGGGAAATCGATGATGTGGATTGGGGCCAGATGTGCTCCTCCACGATAGCCTTCAGATGGTCCTCGTAGGCGAACCGGGGCACGTCGTCGTCCGGTTGGTGGGCAAGCCGGGCACCTGTCAGCCGGTCATCGGCGTGCGCGGAAAACAGCGGCAACCGTCCGCCATGCAGCAGATTGTGCACCAGCGCCGTGATGAACACCGTCTTGCCTGCCCGCGACAGGCCGGTCACCCCGAAACGCAATGTCGGTTCGAACAGGCCCGAAGCCGCGTCTGCAAGATTGTCGAACGCGATGCCTGCATCGTCGCCCAGTCTTGTCATCTTTGCCATGCCGGTCCGCTGGTCTGTCCGCTGGTCTGCCTGACCGCGCCTAGTCGCTCAAATCGCTGGGCCGCACATAGTGTTCCAGCGTGCCACGTGCGAGGGCAACGGCGCTCATATCGTCGCCATCGAAACGCAATGTCGCCCAGTTGGCGGTGCCGTAATGGTCCGCCGCCAGCCGTTCATAGGCAGGCCCGGTCGGCCGGGCGAGGGTGCGCACGAGTTCGTCGCAGGTCGGGTTGTGGCCGATTAGTAGCAGATGCGACGCCTCGCTTGCCCAGATTTCGTCGAGGTATGTTTCGGGATTTCCGGAGTAAAGCCGCTCGCGAAACTCGGGGGTGATCGACCCCAGGGGTGCGGCGATGCCGTCCCATGTCAGCCGTGTTCGCTGGGCCGGAGAGCAGATGCATGCATCCGGTTTCTCACCCGCACTCTCCAGCCATTTGGCCAGGCGGACCGTCTGTTCGTGACCCTTGTCATTCAGCACGCGGTCGATGTCCGACCCGCCGGGTTCCGCCCAGGAGGATTTCGCATGCCGCAGGATTGTAAGACGAACCATCACCCCTTCTAGGCGGCGGTCTGCGCCCTGCCAAGCGCCCATTTATCGCAAGCCCGACCCGCTTCGCACTGCATGCTTGAAGCGGGTCGGGCAGCGCGATATAGGCGCGTCGAGGGTCGGGGTCGAAGCGGTGCAGGCTGCACGGCGACGCCGTCCAGTGAAAGCGGAGTTCCACGGAGAATGTCGACGAAAGTTGAAGATTACCGGCCCGACGACGCCGAAGAGTTCATGAACGAGCGTCAGCGTGCCTATTTTCGCGACAAGCTGAACGCCTGGAAAGCCGACATACAACGCGAATCGGCGGGCACGCTGGAAACGATGCAAAGCCAGAATCTGAACGCGCCGGATATCACGGACCGGGCATCGTCCGAGTCCGATCGCTCGATCGAACTGCGGGCGCGGGACCGGCAGCGCAAGCTCGTGTCCAAGATCGACCAGGCGCTCAAGCGTATCGACAACAAGAGCTACGGCTATTGCGAGGACACCGGCGAGCCGATCAGCCTGCAGCGCCTCGACGCCCGTCCCATCGCCACCCTGTCGCTGGAAGCGCAGGAGCGTCATGAACGCCGCGAGAAGATCTACCGCGACGACTGACCTGCCGTCGCGGGCAGCGCGGAAGCAAGAGTCGCGGCTCTAACGCTGCGGTTTCAACCCGCTCAACAGGGCTTCCATCTCCTCGGTCGCTTTCGACCGCTTCGCGGACTCCGCCGATGGCGCTGCGTTCGTCACTTTCGCGTCTGTGGACGGTGCCGCAGGGTCCGGCAGGGCTGGGTCCGACTGGGCGCTGACGCTCGGTGGTTCGACCGGGCGATCTGGGGTAGAGGTCGGCTCCTTGCGCGCAGTCTGAGCGGAAACCGGTATCGGGGGCGTTGGCACCGATTGCGACGGCGCAGTTGGTCGGACGGAGTCGCCCGCCGACGCCTGTTTTGAGGCGGTGGCTTTCGGTGCCGGTGGTATGCCCGGCCACTCCGAGGCGGTGGCGGGAGAGCGCTTGGCTACAGGTTCGGCCGCCACTTCGGGCTCCGTCTTTGGGGTGACCTTCGTTTCAGCCACCGGCTCGCGCTGAACGGGTTGTGGTGGCGTAGCCGAGGCAGGTTTCTCCTCCTCCACATGGGTCAATGCACGCGCAGGTGCGGTTCTGCGAATGTCTGTTTCGATCAGCAGGTCCGTCACGCCGCCGATCATGATGAGATGTTCCACGTCGTCGCGGCGCACCAGCACCAGCCGTCGTCGGTCGTCGACCCGGGCGGCATCCGTAATCGCCAGACGGGCCTGCTTGCCGCGCTTGCCTGCAAAACGAGGTTGGCGGAAGAAGCGTACCAGCAACCAGATCAGGGCAACGGCGAGCAGCAGAAGCACGACGGCAATGGCAAGCGCGGCGGTGCCCGATACCGGTATTCCCAATATGCTTTCGAGAAAGGCCGCCATGATCTGCTCCGTCGTTTGCAAGGTGGTGTCTTGCTACCCTAACGCGCGGCGGTTGCAATGCCCGCCGCGGCAGGTTCGGCCCGTACAACCCCGGACTGCGCCTTTTCCCCGTCCGCGAAACGTGATTCAAGCACGGCTATCCACGGGACAAAGCGATCGACATCATGAAGGCACGCGACGGCCGCAAGCTGGACAAGACCTCTGCCCACCTGAAGACGCAACCCGGCGATACCGCTCCCCTGCTGGACCGCACCGACAGAGGCGGCAATATCGGCCGCCTGCTGATGGTCGGTCTCGTCCTGCTCGGCATCGTCGGCGCGTTTCTCGTGGTGCCGGAACGGTACGCGGAAGCCATGACGCTCGCCCTGCTGGCGATCCTGTCCATGCTCGGCGTATTCTTCGTTTTCGCGCTGTCGATCGGCTTCATTCGCCTGACCGCACGCGAAAACGGCGAGGTCTTCTCCCGTGCTTTCGTGGAAGGGCTGGAGCAGGGCGCGATCGTGACCGACTGGGACGGGCGGATCGTCTACGCCAACAAGGCCTACGGTCGGCTGACCGGCGCGGGTGACGAAGACAATGTCGAAACCGTCGAGCGCGTGTTTTCCCGTTCCGACGAGGCGGCGGAAATTGTCTACCGCATGAATCAGACCGTTCGTTCCGGCAAGGCGACCACCGAGGAGTTCCGCATGGTGCGCGATGTGCGCGACCTGCACGACGACCAGCGGCCCTACGCTCCCCATTGGTATCGCGCCACGGTTCGACCCCTGGCGCACCCGCAATATTCCAAGCCGCTCATCGTGTGGGAAGTGGCGGACGTCACCCAGGACCGGCAGCGGCAGGAAAGCGTCTTCGTCGAATTGCAGCACGCCATCGACTATCTCGATCACGCACCCGCTGGTTTCTTTTCCGCCGACCCCGACGGTCGCCTGGTCTATCTCAACGCCACGCTTGCGGACTGGGTGGGTATCGACCTGACGCAGTTCGAGCCGGGTGCCATGCGGGTGTCCGACCTCATCGTGGGCGACGGTGCAGCTTTGCTGGAGCGTGTCGATGTGGAGCCCGGCACATCGAAGACCATCGTCGTCGATCTCGACCTGACCCGGTCCAGCGGCAAGGCGTTTGCAGCGCGGCTCTATCACAAGGTGCCGTTTGCTCCCGATGGTGCGCCCGGTGCCACGCGCACTCTCGTTCTCAGCCGACAGGCGGGTGCCGCCAGCGACGACGAATTGCGGGCGGCCGAAGTGCGGTTCACGCGCTTCTTCAACAATACGCCCATCGCCATCGCCTCTTTCGATGCCGACGGGATGATGATGCAGTCCAACGCCCCTTTCCAGCGCCTGTTCGCGCCGGTTATGGCCCACGCAAAGACGAAGGACGGGGTCAATATCGAGCATTTGTGTGCCCGCGATGACGCGGTTGCGATGGCGACTGCGATGGCGAGCGCCAACGAAGGTCGGGCTGAAATTCCATACGTCGATTCGATCCTGCCCGGAGTGACGAGCCAGATTGCCGACGAGGAATGTTCGGTCCGCTTCTTCGTGTCCACCGTCAGTGACGGTGCGGCTGCAGTGGCCGGGGAACGTTCGGAACGCGCCATTCTCTACGCCATAGAGATGACGGAACAGAAGGCGCTGGAACGGCAGATGGCGCAGGGCCAGAAGATGCAGGCCATCGGCCAGCTTGCCGGCGGTATCGCCCACGACTTCAACAATGTGCTGACCGCGATCATCGGATTTTCGGACCTGCTGCTCGCCAATCACCGCCCGTCCGACCCGTCTTTCCAGGACATCATGAACATCAAGCAGAACGCCAACCGCGCGGCGACGCTGGTGCGGCAGCTGCTTGCGTTCTCCCGCAAGCAGACCCTGCGCCCGCAGACGCTTTCCGTGCCTGACGTGCTGTCCGATCTGCGCATGCTGCTGACGCGATTGATGGGCGAAAAGGTCTCGCTCGACATCAACCACGGGCGCGACCTCTGGCCCGTCCGCGCCGATCTCGGACAGTTCGAGCAGGTGCTGGTGAACCTGTGCGTCAACGCCCGGGATGCGATCAACGATGCGGGCAAGGATGGCGGGTCCGTCACGATCACGACCCACAACGTGGAAGCCGATCAGCTCGGTCGTTCCTTTGCGCGCAAGGACGTACCGGATGCGGACTATGTGGTGGTCGAGGTAGCCGATACCGGCACCGGCATGAGCGCGGAAGTCATGGAGAAGATTTTCGATCCGTTCTTCTCGACCAAGGAGGTCGGCAAAGGCACGGGACTGGGGCTGTCGACGGTCTACGGCATCATCAAGCAGTCCGGCGGTTTCATCTATGCCGATTCCGAACAGGGCAAGGGCACGACGTTCCGCATTTTGCTGCCCCGACACGAGCCGACCGACACGGAAGTTGCCGAATTGGCGGCCGAAAACCAGCAGAAGGTCGAGAAGCCACGCGACCTGGCCGGCAGCGCGACCATCCTGTTCGTCGAGGACGAGGACGCCGTCCGCGCCGTGGGTGCGCGCACCCTGGCCAACCGCGGCTACACCGTTCACGAGGCGGAGAACGGCGAGGAGGCGCTGGAACTGTTCGAGGAACTGGGGGAGACGATCGATCTGATCGTGTCCGACGTAGTCATGCCGGAAATGGACGGCCCGAGCCTGCTGAACGCAGTCCGCAAGTCCGGTTCCCGCGTGCCTTTCATCTTCGCGTCCGGTTACGCGGAAGATGCGTTCGAGAAGAACCTGCCTGCCGCCGAACATGGCAAGTTCGGCTTCCTGCCCAAACCCTACTCGCTCAAACACCTCGCAACGGCGGTGAAGGAGGCGCTGGAGGATGGCGACCGCTGACTGTCGGAGGGTGGCGGTGCGAGGCCATACGCATTCGCTTTGACACCGCCCCGCGTGGCCGCGTATCTGCACATCTTCCACCCCGTTCCATTTCGACAGGCCTTCCATGCGCGCGGAAATGCAAACCCTTGCCGACGAGATCACCCAGACGATTTCGCTCCTGCGCCGCCATCTCGACTGGGAGAAGGCCAGCGCGCGCCTCGTCGAACTAAACGATCTGGCCGAAGACCCGGACTTGTGGTCGGACCCCAACAAAGCGCAGGCGCTGATGAAGGAGCGCCAGCAACTCGACAGCGGGATCAGTTCGATCAACGGTCTGGAAGGTGACTTGCGCGACACCGGCGATCTGATCGAACTGGCCGAGATGGAAGATGACGCCGCCGTGTTGGCAGAAGCCGAACAGGCCTTGCGCGACCTGCACGGCGAATTGGGAAAACGCCAGACGGAAACGCTGCTTTCCGGCGAAGCGGACGCCAATGACAGCTATTTCGAGGTCCATTCCGGGGCCGGCGGCACGGAATCGAACGACTGGGCCAACATGCTGCTGCGCATGTACGTGCGCTGGGCGGAACGCAACGGCTACAAGGTGGAAGTGCAGGCCACCACGGCGGGGGACGAAGCTGGCATCAAGTCCGCCACTGTGCTGGTCAAGGGCACCAACGCCTTCGGTTTCCTCAAGACCGAATCCGGCGTTCACCGCCTCGTCCGCATCTCGCCCTTCGACAGCGCCGCCAAACGGCACACGTCGTTTTCGTCTGTCTGGGTCTATCCCGTGATCGACGACAACATCGAAATCGATATCCCCGACAGCGACATACGCCTCGACACCTTTCGCTCGTCCGGGGCGGGGGGGCAGCATGTGAACACGACCGACTCCGCCGTGCGCATCACCCACATCCCGACCGGCATCGTCGTCACGTCATCGGAGAAGTCCCAGCATCAGAACCGCGCCAACGCCATGAAGGCCCTGCGTGCGCGCCTATACGATCTGGAAATGAAGAAGCGCGAAGAGGCCACGCAGGCGGCCCATGATTCCAAGACGGATATCGGCTGGGGCCACCAGATCCGATCCTACGTCCTGCAGCCCTATCAGCTCGTGAAAGACCTGCGCACGGGCGTCGAATCGACGAACCCGCAGGCGGTGCTGGATGGCGATCTGAACAGCTTCATGGAAGCCGCGCTCGCCCATCAGGTCAGCGGCGAGGACAAGGCCGTCGAGGATGTCGAGTAAGCGGGCCTACAGGTAAGGCCGCAGTCTCTTTTCCAGCCTCACGAAATGGAGCGGGTCCAGCACACGACCCTTGCGACGCACTTCGTAGTGCAAATGTGGGCCGGTGGAACGGCCCGTGGAGCCGACCTTGCCGATCAACGTGCCACGCTCGATGCGCTGGCCCCGTTTGCACCTTGATGCGTGACAGGTGTGCGTAACGGGTCGTGATCCCGCCGCCGTGGTCGATCTCGACGAGCTTGCCGTATCCGCCCAGACGACCGGCTTTCGTCACCTTACCGTCGGCGGTGGCGACGACCTTCGCGCCGCGCGGGGCGCGAAAGTCCATGCCTCCGTGCATCGCCGAGCGTTTGGTGAAGGGGTCGCGGCGTGCGCCGAAGCGGGAGGAAACCTCACGCCCCGGTGCAGGCGAACCATGCGGCACGGCCCGGGCGGCGCGACGCACCTGATCGAGCGTTTCCAAGGTGGCGTCCAGCTTCGAAACGGTCGCCATGAAATCGCCGGCACCCTTCAGTTCGATAAGCGGCCCGCCGGTTCCGGAGGCGGGAACACGCACGCCGCGCTTGGCGAGAATGTCGGAAAGATCGCGCGCCTTGCGCACCGCTTCGTTGTGGATCGCCGTCACTTCCGCCACCTGCATACGCTCGGTCTCTGCAAGCGACGTCTCGACCTCTGCAAAAACGGTAGGCGTATGCGCGACGGTCGGTAGCTCGGCTTCAAAGGGCGATGTGGTGCCGACAAGGCTACCGAGCCGCAATCCGGAAGGTGCGACATTGGCTTTGGGACGGGCTGCCGGGCGGGTCGTGATGGAGGGCAGGTCGACCCCGGTGCGCATGGCCGCATTCGTTACGTGGGCCTGCCGCGCGCCGAGCTCAGCCTGTTTGGCGAGCAGAACGCCCATACGTGCCTCAACTTCCCGCTGGTCGATCAACTGGCGTGACGTGACGATGTCGACCCGCGTGCGCAGTTCCGCGATCCTGTCTTCGTAGTCCCGGCGGATGGATGCCTGCCGCGTGGCCTGCGCATCGGAGAAACTGGATTGTAGCACGTCGTAGGTCGAGAAGCCTGCCATGCCGATTGCGACGATGGATGACAGGGTTGCAGCGGTCACGATCGCCGCAGCGGACAGAGAAACGGTGCGTTTGCCGTTGCGACCGTGCCAGACAAGACCGGTCGCAGCTTCGTCAACCGTCGCCGAGGGAGGATTGGCCTGCCGACTGGTTGACATGATGGAAGGTCCATTCGCTCGAAACGCTTTACTGCCGGCTACAATGGATTGTTAAGGTTAATGGAGCGTTGCGCCGCAGCGCAAACGCGCGGAATTTACAGGGACCGTGCGGTTTCCAGCACAGCATCGACATGGCCTTTCACCCGTACCTTGCGCCATTCGTGCCGCACGATACCCCCGGCATCGATGAGGTAGGTGGAGCGGTCGACCCCCATATACGTCTTGCCGTACATGCTCTTTTCCACCCAGACGCCGTAGGCGATGCAGGCGATCCGTTCTTCATCGGCAGCCAACGTCACGGCCAGATCGTGCTTGGCGATGAACTTGTCGTGCTTGGCGGCCGTGTCCGGCGAGACACCCACAATACGAAACCCCAAAGCGGCGAACTCTTCCGAAGCCGCCGTGAACTCCTTCGCTTCGGTGGTGCAGCCGGGGGTATCGTCCTTCGGATAGAAGTAGAGCACCGTTGCCCGATCTCCGGGCACGGTGACGGTGCCGTCGCCGTTGGCTGGCAGGGTGAATGATGGGGCGGGTTTGCCGGTCAGGTCCATGGCGTTCTTCCTATTGTGGTCGGATCAGGACGTTTTTCTTTTTGCCGAAGGACAGCTTTGCCGCGCCGTCCGGCGTTACATCGGAAGACGACAGAGTTGCGCGTTCGTCGGTCACGGCAACGTCGTTCAACCGCACCGCACCGCCTTTGATGTGTCGCCGTGCTTCGCCGTTCGACCCCGCCAGGCCTGCAGCCACCAGTGCCGACAGAATGCCGACGGGTTCAGACAGGTCCATGTCCACGCTCGGCAGGTCCGCCGCCGTGCCCCCACGCTCGAAGGTTTCCACCGCCGTCCGTTCGGCTTGCAGTGCAGCGTCCTCGCCGTGCACCATCGCCGTGACACGGGTCGCGAGCACCTTCTTGGCCTCATTGGCTTCGACCCCTTCCAGTGCGTCGAGGCGGGCGATCTCGTCCATCGGCAAAACGGTGAACAGCTTCAGGAAACGGCCCACGTCGGCGTCTTCCACGTTGCGCCAGTACTGCCAGAAGTCGAAGACGGGCATCATGTCGGCATCGAGCCAGACCGCACCTGCCGCCGTCTTCCCCATCTTCGCACCGGACGATGTGGTGAGAAGGGGCGTGGTCAACGCGAACAGCTGGTCCGTCCCGGAGCGGCGACCGAGATCGACACCGGAAACGATATTGCCCCACTGGTCCGATCCGCCAAGCTGCAGCCGACAATCGTGGCGCCGGTTCAGTTCGACGAAATCGTAGGCCTGCAGGCACATGTAGTTGAACTCGAGAAACGACAGGTGCTGCTGCCGTTCCAGCCGGGTCTTCACGCTGTCCCGCGCCAGCATCGCGTTGACGGAGAGGTGCTTGCCGTAATCGCGCAGAAAATCGACGTAGTTCAGGTCGAGCAGCCAGTCCGCGTTGTCTGCCATCAGGGCCGGGCCGGAAAAGTCGAGAAACGGCTCGAAGGCCTTGCGGATACCGGCCTTGTTCGACTCGATGATCTCGCGCGTCATCATCTGGCGGGACTCGTCCTTGCCGGACGGATCGCCCACCATCGACGTGCCGCCACCCATCAGCGCGATGGGGGTGTGACCGGTCTGCTGCATCCAGTAGAGCAGCATGATCTGAACCATCGACCCCACATGCAGACTGGTGGCCGTTGCGTCGAAGCCGATATAGCCGGTGACCTTCTCCTTCGCCATCAGGTCGTCGAGACCCGTTTCGTCGGAAATCTGATGGATGTAGCCGCGCTCGGAAAGCACGCGCAGAAACTCGCTCTTGAAGGCCATGACGTGGGTTTGCGGGGGTCTGGTTGGCGGGACGGTCAGCCTCTACACCAAGGCGAAGCGCAATTCACGGAAATAAGACCATGCGGGCAATCGGCTTGATGAGCGGCACGTCCATGGACGGTATCGATGTTGCGTTGCTGGAGACCGATGGCGAAGCGCGTGCAGTCATTCGGCGCGGTGATGGAGGTGCCATACACCCCTGCGCAGCGTCGACAGATCGAGCAGGCTCTGGAAGACGCCAAGGCGGTCGACGCACCGAACGGAGCGTCCTGGCTGTCTCGGAGATGTGGAGCGCATGGTGACGGCGGCCCATGCGAAAGCCGTGTCGCAGTTTCTCGCTGCAAACGGTTTGAAAGAATCGCGACATCGACCTGCTGGGCTTCCACGGCCAGACGGTTCTGCACCGGCCCGAAGCGGGTTTGACCATCCAGCTTGGCGACGGCCCTGTGTTAGCCAAAGCCACCGGCATAGACACGGTCTTCGACTTCCGCGCCGCCGACATGGAAGCAGGCGGGCAGGGCGCGCCGCTGGTGCCCGTCTTTCACGCAGCACTGGCGCAGGATATCGCCGAACGCCCGCTGGCATTCGTGAACATCGGCGGCATCGCCAACGTATCGTGGGTCGGGGAAGACGATGCGCTCGTCGCCTTCGACACCGGTCCGGGCAATGCGCTCATCGACCAATGGGTACAGGCGGGCGCGGGCATTCCGTTCGATCAGGGAGGTGCCATCGCCTCCGAGGGCGGGGTCGTCATGCAGGTGGTGGAACGCTATATGGCCTCGCCCTACTTCGCAGCAAAAGCGCCCAAGAGTCTGGACCGACTCGACTTTGCTCCACTGGAACCGGGATCGGCGGGTCTGCACGACGGTGCGCGCACTCTAGCGCGAGTGACCGCGCAGGCGATCTACGCAGCGGTCGATCATCTCCCAGAACCACCGAAGCTCTGGATCATCTGCGGCGGTGGAGCGCACAACCCGATCATCCTAGGCGATCTCGCGCAGCTGGCCGCAGCTGATGAAGCCAAGGTTGCCGTAGCCGAAGACCACGGCTTGAACGGCGACATGTTGGAAGCGCAGGCATTCGCCTTCCTGGCCGCCCGCAGCGTGAACGGGCTTCCCCTGACATTCCCGACGACGACGGGCTGCAGGGAGCCAGCTACCGGCGGAGTGCTGGCCCGTCACGGCCCGTAGGCGCGCCATAGATAGACCGCAGATACCAGCAAGCCGAAGCCGATGACTACGGCGCGCAACACGGCCGGCGAAACCTTGCGTGAAAACGAGCCGCCCACCGCGCCGCCCACCGTTGCCCCCGCCATCATCGCCAGCGCCGGACCCCACGCGACCAGACCCGTGCCGGCGACGACTGCCACGGCCACCAGCCCGATCACGGTTCCCGCCGCGTTCTTCACCGCATTGGCGATCTGAGGGTTGTGGTAACCTGCGATGGTCAGCGCAGCGAGCAGGACCACGCCCAGCCCCGCACCGAAATAGCCGCCATAGATGGACAGGCTGAACAGCAGCACCCGCCCGAAGACATCGCTTCCCCCTTCGGAAAACAGCCCCTCAATGGCATGCCGCAACCGCGCCCCGGCTGCGTAGATACCGACCGCTACGAGCATCAACCACGGAATGAGTGTCGTGAACGTGCCCTCGCCAAGCCATAGCAGAAGGTAGACCCCCACCAGCCCACCCGCTGCGCACAGGGCGAGATCGATCCAGAGCCGCCTTCCAAGCGACAGCAACTCCTTGCGAAAGCCCGGAACGGCGGCAGCGTTGGACGGCAGCAAAGCCACGAAGTTCGTCGCATTGGCCACGAGCGGCGGCAGCCCGGCGGCCAGCAGGACCGGAAACGAGATGAACGTCGCTCCCCCTGCGATGGAGTTGAAGATGCCCGCCACCACACCGACAGCGAACAGAACGGCGAGCATGAACGGTTCCACGACAGGGCGTGCCTAGCGCAGCAGCATCGTTTCCTCGATGCCGCCTTCGATCAGCCCAAGCCGCTTGTCGAGATAGATCTGGCACTCGTCCAGCATCTCGTCCTGATGCTCGGAAAAGAAGTGGTTGGCACCGGGCATGGTGATCTGCGTCGTGGTGATGCCCTTTTGGCTGCGCAGCTTGTCGACGAGCGTCTGCACATCCTTCGGCTGCGAAACGCGGTCGTTCTCGCCGTGGATGATGAGCCCGGACGAGGGACAGGGGGCGAGGAACGCGAAATCGTAGACGTTCGGTTGTGGAGCGATGGAGATGTAACCCTCGATCTCCGGGCGGCGCATGAGAAGCTGCATGCCGATCCACGAGCCGAACGAGAAACCGGCAACCCAGCAGCCGGTGGAATCCGGGTGCAGGGATTGTATCCAGTCCAACGCCGCCGCGGCGTCCGACAATTCGCCAGCACCATGGTCGAATTCGCCCTGTGAACGCCCGACACCGCGGAAGTTGAAACGCAACGTCGTGAAGCCGCGCTCGCGGAACATGTAGAACAGCTTGTAAATGATGGGATGGTCCATCGTGCCGCCGAATTGCGGATGCGGATGGGGATGCAGAATGATCGCAATCGGCGCATTCTTGTCCTCGGCTGGCTGGTAACGCCCTTCGAGCCGGCCTTCAGGACCGGTGAAAATGACTTCTGGCATGGAAAACTCCGATACGGTGTCGCACCGCAAACGGCCCGCGCCGGTTGACGGGGCACCATACGGTTTCTAACCTAGTTTAGAACTGTTCAAAGCCTCTTGGAATGATTCCAAACTGGTCCGAATTTACGGTGGGCAGTTTGCGGGACCGGCGAAGCCATGCAGTCGGTTGCGCGTTACATAGTCTTCAAGGACTGCGAAATTCAAGGAAAACACGCGTTTCGCGTGTCAGGATAAACTGATCGATGGCTCAGGCCCGCATCTATCTCGACCACAACGCTTCCGCGCCCGCTGCGCGCGGTTGCTCGTGACGCGATGATGGCTGCGCTGGATGGCCGGGCAACCCGTCTTCTATCCATGCAGGCGGGCGTGCGGCACGGGGCATCGTGGAGAAAGCGCGGTCGCAGATCGCGGCCCTGGTCGGCGCTCAGACCGCAAACGTCGATGTTCACGAGCAATGCGACCGAAGCTGCCGCCATTCGCCCTGACACCGGACCAGCGGCTGCAACGGTCGTTCCCGCCCGGCGACGGCCTTGCTTCGTCTGGCGACGGAGCATGTTTGCGTGTTGAATGGAGGGCGCTTCGCGGATGACGACATTCACGAGATCCCCGTGAACGCCGACGGACTGATTGACGAGGCGGCGTTCGCAGGCCTGCTGGATAACCACGAGACGCCGCTGGTGGCCATTCAACTGGTCAACAGCGAAACCGGCATTGTTCAACCCGTTGCAAGAATTGCCGCACGGGTGCGCGCCCGAGGCGGCTACGTGCTGTGTGACGCCGTTCAGGCTGCCGGTCGAATGCCGCTATCCATTGACGATCTAGGCGTCGACTATCTCATGCTGTCAGCCCACAAGTTCGGTGGCCCACAGGGGGCAGGCGCGCTAGTGCTGGGCAACGCGACGTTGGAACCCGCTCCGCTGATTACCGGCGGCTCGCACGAGAACCGCCGCCGTGCCGGAACCGAAAACGTGGCAGCCATCGCCGGTTTCGGAGCTGCCGCATCGGCTGCAGCGGAAGAGGTTCGAGCCTACGCCGACAAAATGCGGTCATCCGCAGCGTTGGCCGACCGTGTCCGCAAGGTTTGCTCATTACACGGTTTGACCGATCGGCTTCACGTCTTTTCGGACTATGCAGACAGCGTGCCTAACACGCTTTGCTTTGCGCTGGACGGCATCGAAGCCCAGACCGCGCTGATCGATTTCGATCTGCAGGGCATAGCCATATCGTCCGGTTCGGCGTGCTCGTCCGGCAAGGTCGGGACGAGCCATGTGCTTAAAGCCATGGGCGTGCCGGACACAATCGCCCGCTGCGCCCTGCGTGTTAGCACCGGGCCGACGACGACCGAAGCCGAACTCGACACATTCGTCGCGGCGTTCGACCGCATGGCTGCCCGCCTTGCCCAACGCACCGCCGACGCCCACATGCAAGACACACAGGACGCGGCCTAAGCCGCCGCATCAGGAGCCATCCATGCCCGCCGTTCAGGAAACCATCGACACCGTCAAGACGCTGGATATCGACCAGTACAAATACGGTTTCTCCACCGAGATCGACACCGAGAAGGCACCAAAGGGTCTGACGGAAGACACGATCCGTTTCATTTCCGCCAAGAAGGAAGAGCCCCAGTGGATGCTCGACTGGCGGCTGGATGCGTTTGCCCGCTGGAAGACGATGACCGAGCCCGACTGGGCGCGGGTCGCCTATGACGAGATCGACTATCAGGACATCTACTACTACGCCGCGCCGAAGGACTGGACCAACGCGCCCAAATCGCTCGATGAGGTCGATCCCGACCTGCTGGCGACCTACGAGAAACTCGGCATTCCCCTGCGGGAGCAGGAAATTCTGGCCGGTGTGCGCAAGCCGCCCGCAGCGGAAGATGCCGAAGAACATGACGACCTGAACATGGCGGACGACAACGTCTACAAGTCCGGCCGCGTGGCGGTGGATGCTGTGTTCGACTCCGTATCGGTCGTCACCACCTTCCGCGCCGAGCTTGAGAAAGCGGGCGTGATTTTCTGTTCGATCTCCGACGCCATCAAGGACCATCCGGAACTGGTGAAGAAATACATGGCCTCGGTCGTGCCGGTGACGGACAATTATTTTGCGACGCTCAACTGCGCCGTCTTCACCGACGGCTCATTCGTCTACATTCCGAAGGGCGTGCGCTGCCCGATGGAACTGTCGACCTATTTCCGCATCAACGAGGAGAACACCGGCCAGTTCGAGCGCACGCTCATCATCGCCGAGGAAGGCTCCTACGTTTCGTATCTGGAAGGCTGCACGGCACCCCAGCGGGACGAAAACCAGCTTCATGCTGCCGTGGTCGAACTGGTGGCGATGGACGATGCGGAGATCAAATACTCGACGGTGCAGAACTGGTATCCGGGCGACAGCGAGGGCAAGGGCGGCATCTACAACTTCGTCACCAAGCGTGGCGATTGCCGGGGTAAGAACTCGAAGATTTCGTGGACGCAGGTTGAGACCGGCTCTGCGATCACCTGGAAATATCCAAGCTGCATTCTGCGCGGCGACGGTTCGCGAGGTGAGTTCTATTCCATCGCCGTATCCAACGGCATGCAGCAGATCGATTCCGGCACCAAGATGCTGCATCTGGGCAAGAACACGACCAGCCGCATCATCTCCAAGGGCATCTCCGCGGGGCGTTCGCAGAACACCTATCGCGGACAGGTCTCGATCAACCGCAAGGCCTCCGACGCGCGGAATTTTACCCAGTGCGACAGCCTGCTGATCGGTGATCGCTGCGGCGCCCATACGGTGCCCTACATCGAGGCCAAGAACCCGTCCGCCCAGCTCGAACACGAGGCCACGACGAGTAAGATCTCCGACGACCAGCTGTTCTACTGCCTCCAGCGTGGCATTCCCGAAGAGGAGGCGATCGCCCTGATCGTCAACGGCTTCGTGAAGGAAGTTATTCAGGAACTGCCGATGGAGTTTGCGGTCGAAGCGCAGAAACTGATCGGGATCTCGCTAGAAGGGAGTGTTGGTTGATGAACGAGAAGGTCGAAAACTTAATATTGGAGCATTTGCGAGCAATGCGGGCGGATATGTCGACGATTGCCGGAAAGGTGGACGCTCTCCAGGGTGAAATGATTTCGATGCGACAGCACTTCGCGGGGTTCCTTGGTCATCAGGTTGTTCAGGATCAACGAGTTGCAGAAATGGACGATCGTCTCGAGAGAATAGAAAAGCGTCTGGAGCTTCGTAGTGAGTAGCAAAAACAGCCACAAAGCCCGTCTCGCCGACATCGAGCGCAAGCTGACGCAGGCGCGGGAAGCGATGTCGCGTACCAAGATCGGCGAAGGGTCGATCCATCAGCTTGAGGAAGACATCAAGCGGTTGGAAGACGAACGGGATGCGTTGATCGCCGACCAGGAGGGCTAGTCGCCTGTGATGCTGACCGCGGCGCGGCTGTTCTTCGGCCTGTTCTTCGTTGGCTCGGCGGGGCTGAAAGTGGTCGCGGCATCGACCGAACTGGAGATGATGCGGGTGGCCGGGTTCGATAACCCGTTGCCGTTCTATATCGTCGCCGCCACCGCGCAGGCCATTCTTGGCAGCGCGCTACTGGCGGGGTTCGCGGTGCGCGAGGCCTGTCTGGGATTGATCGCCTACGTGGCGGTCATCAACTGGTTCATGCACCCGTTCTGGGTGTTCGAAGGAGAGGCTGCGAGCATTCAGTTCCAGCTGTTCTCCAAGAATGTGGGAATAATGGCCGGGCTGTTCGCGGTTGCCGGTGGATGGAATAAGTGGGCGACACTGCCCCGAAGGAAACAGAATGCTTGAAATCAAAGACCTCCACGTCCGCATCGCGGAAGACGGAACCGAAATCCTGAACGGCTTGAACCTGTCGGTCGCCGCCGGCGAAGTGGCCGCGATCATGGGGCCTAACGGGTCCGGAAAATCCACGCTGTCCTACGTTTTGTCCGGCAAGGAAGACTACGAAGTAACCAGCGGGTCGATCACCTATATGGGCGAGAACCTGCTCGAAATGGACGTGTCCGAACGGGCGGCTGCCGGTGTGTTCCTCGCTTTCCAATACCCGGTCGAAATACCCGGCGTGCCGACGATGACATTCCTGAAGGCTGCCATGAACTCCCAGCGCAAGGAGCGCGGCGAGGACGAACTGACGACCCCCGACTTCATGAAGCTGGTGCGTGAACGGGCAAAGGGGCTCGAGATCGACTTCAACATGTTGAAACGCCCCGTCAATGTCGGCTTTTCCGGCGGTGAGAAGAAGCGTGCCGAGATTTTGCAGATGAGCCTGTTGGAACCGAAACTTTGCGTGCTGGACGAAACGGATTCCGGCCTCGACATCGACGCGCTGAAGGTCGTCTCGGAAGGCGTGAACCACCTGCGGTCTCCGGACCGGGCGGTCATCGTCATCACCCACTACCAGCGCCTGCTCGACTACATCGTGCCGGACTCCGTGCACGTGCTGTCGAAGGGCAGGATCGTGAAATCCGGCGACAAGACGCTGGCGCACGAGTTGGAAGCCAAGGGCTATTCCGACATTATCGAAGCGGCGGCGTAAAACCATGAACGCGCACACCCCCCGCATGCATACCCAGGGCGAAAGCGATCTGTTCGCAGCCTTCGAAGAGGCAACGTTCAGCGATGCGGTCACGCTGGCCGGCCGCAAGGAAGCCCTGGCCGCACTGCGCGCCAACGGGTTGCCCACCCGCCGCATCGAAGCCTTTCACTATACCGATCTGCGGGCGCTGCTGACTGCACCAGCCAAACCGGTTCCGCGGCCGGACGACGCGACCGCCAAATCGGCGGGTGCAGCCTTTCCTCGTCTCGTTGACGGCGCGGCAGTGCTGCACTTCCGCGACGGCCACCTATTCGACATGGACGAGACCCTGCCCGAAGGTATCGCGCTGGTCCGGGAATCTGCGACATTCCCCAACCCGGACGGACATGCTGCAAACACCGTCGAATTGCTTAATACGGCGTTCCTCACGTCCTCTTGCTCGCTGCAGGTGGAAGCCGGGGTGCAGGTGGAGCAGACCGTGGGTCTTGCCAGCACACCGACGACCGCAGGTCTTGGCGCAACCCGCGTCGCGGTGGCCGTCGGTGCGAACGCGACCTGCCGTTTGATCGAACGCTCGGTCGGCCCCGACGGGCTGAATTATTGCGTCTCATCCCTCGTCGATCTGACCGTGGGCGACGGGGCGACCGTCGATTACATTCTGTCGATCGAGGATGGCGACATCGCCCAACGACTTGCCCGGCTTTCCGTCACGCTCGGTACCGGGTCCACCTTCAATCTCATCGTGCTGAACGCAGGCGGCAAGCTTGTGCGGCAGGAACTGTATTTCGACGTACAGGGCGAGAACGCCGAGCTGAACATCTCCGGCGTCAATCTGATCGGTGGCGAGGCGCATATCGATGTCACATCGCGCATCAACCATGCCGTGCCGCACACCAACTCCACCGAACTGTTCCGCAACGTGGCCACAGAGTCGGGCAAAGGCGTCTTCCAGGGGCAGATCAAGGTCGCACAACCTGCACAGCTCACCGATGCCCGCATGGCATGCAACACGTTGCTGCTGTCGGACACCTGCGACTTCTCCGCCAAACCGGAACTCGAAATCTTCGCCGACGACGTGCAGTGTGCCCACGGTGCCACCGTGGCCGACATCGAGGACGACTACATGTTCTACCTCATGGCCCGTGGCATTCCCGAGGTGGAAGCGCGCCGCCTGCTCGTGAAGGCCTTTGTGCAGGAAGTGCTGGACGACATGGACGACGAAACGCTGGCCGAACGCCTGTCGGCCCGCATCGACACGTGGATGGAGGCGCATATATGAACGCCGCATACGACATCGATGCCATTCGCGCCGACTTCCCGATCCTGTCGCGAGAAGTCCACGGCAAGCCGCTGGTCTATCTCGACAATGGTGCATCGGCGCAGAAACCGCGCGCGGTCATCGATGCCGTCAGCCATGCCTACGAGAACGAATATTCCAACGTTCATCGCGGGCTGCACTATCTCTCCAACGCCACCACGGACGCCTATGAAGGTGCCACGGGAAAGGGTGCGGGCGTACCTGAACGCGCCGTCCATCGAGCAGATCGTCTTTACCAAGGGCACCACCGAGGCGATCAATCTGGTCGCCTATGGTTGGGCGATGGCGCATCTGAAGGAAGGCGACGAGATCGTCCTTTCGTTGTTGGAACACCATTCCAACATCGTGCCGTGGCACTTCCTGCGCGAACGCATGGGCGTCAAACTGGTGTGGGTCGATTGCACCGACGAAGGCGACGTGACGCCGGACATGGTCTCCGCCGCCTGCACCGAGCACACCAAGCTCGTCGCCATCACCCACATGTCGAACGTCACCGGCACGATACTGGATGTCGCTTCCATCTGCGCAGATGCCCGGGCGCGGGGCATTCGTACGATGATCGACGGGTCGCAGGCTGCCGTCCACATGCCGGTCGACGTGCAGGCCATCGGCTGCGATTTCTACGCGATCACGGGCCACAAGATATACGGCCCCTCCGGCATCGGCGCGCTGTACGGCACAGAAGAAGCGCTGGAAGAGACCCGTCCGTTCCAGGGTGGGGGCGAAATGATCGTCGAAGTGTCCCGCGACGGCGTCATGTACAACGATCCTCCGCATCGCTTCGAGGCCGGAACGCCACCGATCGTGCAGGCCATCGGCCTGGGCGCGGCCCTCGACTACGTCGAAGGCATAGGCCGCGATGCCATTGCCGAACATGAAGCCGACTTGCGTGACTACGCCCGCGAACGCCTGCGCGGTATCAACACGTTGCGTATGATCGGCGACGTGCCGGACAAGGGTGCGATCTTCTCCTTCGAGTTGCAGGGCATCCACGCGCACGACGTCTCGATGGTGGTGGACCGCTCTGGGGTCGCGGTGCGTGCGGGGAGCCACTGCGCGCAACCTCTCATGGAACGCTTTGGGGTAACCTCCACGTGCCGTGCATCCTTCGGCCTATACAATACGCGCGCGGAAGTGGATGCTCTGGTCGACTCTCTCGAAAAAGCACGGAAGTTCTTCGCATGACCGATACGACAACCGAAGCAGCCGAGGCGGCCGGACCGAACGCACCCGCGATCGGGAAGAACACGGCCGACGGCTTCGCGCCTGAAGAGATAGAGCGGTTCACCCACGATATCATCGCGGCCATCAAGACCGTCTATGATCCCGAAATTCCGTCCGACATCTACGAAATCGGTCTGATTTACCGCATCGACATCAATGACGACCGCATGGTCGACATCGACATGACGCTGACCGCTCCGGGCTGCCCCGTTGCCGGCGAGATGCCCGGTTGGGTCGAAAATGCCGTTTCCACCGTTCAGGGCGTGTCCGGCGTCAACGTGAACATGGTCTTCGACCCGCCATGGACCCCGGAACGGCTGTCCGAAGAGGCGCAGGTGGCACTGGGGTGGTACATATAGAGCGCTCACCGGGTACGTTCTGCGTAAGGTGGGGCAACTAGGCTTTCCAAAAATCGGTTTTGGAGGCCTACCCGTGTCGCTATTTGCATCCCCTATCCTGTCCCAGAGCGATCTCACCAAGAGTTCCAGCACGACCATCGAACGCGCACTTCAAACCGTACGCGAACATCTTGGAATGGATATCGCCTACCTATCGGAGTTCGTGGACGGGCGCTCCGTGTTCCGCGCGCTGAACGCGCCCGGGTTGGAAGAAGTCGTCAAAGTCGGCGACTCCAACTCACTTGAGGATGTATACTGCAATCACATCCTCGAAGGCCGCCTGCCGGCACTGATGCCCGACACGTCCCTGGAACCCGTGGCGATGGCGCTGCCAATCACAACGGCTACTCCGATCGGCGCGCATATGAGCCTGCCGGTCACGCGACCCGACGGCAGCGTCTATGGCATGTTCTGCTGCCTCGCCACCAAACCGAACCGCAATCTGAACGAACGCGATCTGGAAACCATGCGCATCTTCGCATCCCTCGCCACCGAACAGGTGCATCGCGACGAGGAGAACGAACAGGTGCGACGCGAGAAGGTCGCACGGATCGAAACGGCTCTGAATGGTGCGACCTATTCCGTCGTCTACCAGCCCATCTGGAACCTGCGCAGCAAGACGATCGCCGGGTTCGAAAGCCTTTGCCGGTTCGACAGCGATCCATACCGAACACCTGATCTGTGGTTTGCGGACGCCGCCGATGTGGGGCTCGGTATCGAACTCGAACTCGCCGTCATTGCCACGGCGCTCGCCATGCTGCCGAACCTCGACCCTGCGCTTTACCTGTCGGTCAACGCCTCGCCGGAGACAGTGACCAGCGGACGGCTGGTGCCCCTTCTCGCTGGGCTGCCCGGTGGACGTATCGTCATCGAAATTACCGAGCACGCGCAGGTGGCCGACTACGACCATTTGTTGGCCTGCTTTCAGCCCTTGAAGGAAATGGGCGTCCGACTGGCGGTCGACGATGCCGGTGCCGGCTATTCGAGCCTGCGTCATATCGTTCGGCTTTCGCCGGACATCATCAAGCTGGACATGTCGCTCACACGGGACGTCGACACCAATCCCGCCCACCGATCCCTTGCCAATGCGTTGATCTACTTCTCGAACGAGACCAATGCGGCCATCGTCGCGGAGGGAATTGAAACCGCAGCGGAGATGGCGACCCTGAAGGACATCGGCGTCTACGGAGGGCAGGGCTACTTTCTCGGCAAACCCGCACACGTGCCCGACCTTTGCCGCGTCTACGATCGCCGTGCTCAGGTGGCCTAAGCACTGAGCTGCGTCACGACTGGAGGACACCCGTTAGCATTAACTTCTTGCTAACCATGTTTCCACACTCTGGTCCCATTGTGTGCCTAGCAAGCGCCAGCCGAGGCCGCCGTGAGATGATGACGAAATGATGACCTTAGCTCGCTGGGCGGCTGCTCTCATTTTTCTGGCCATGACCGCACCGGCTTTCGCAGGGTGAGTTCAATCAGCCCTGGAAAGAACGAGACGTTTCCTTCGTGCTGGACGCCTACGAGTTCACGCCTATCAAGTGGGAGCGTCTGAAGGAAAACCGCAACCTTGTCGGTTTCATCAACAAGGCTTCCGACGGTCTGCCGCCGAAGTACCGCTGTCCGTCTCGCAACAGCCTTTGCGGTGTGAAATGGCGGCGCTATTCGGTGACGAAAGAGCTTTACCACACCCGCCGGTCCCTGGCGAAGGCCATGGGCCTCAAATGGGGTGCTTACCATCTCGCCCGCCCCGGCAATCCGATCGAGCAGGCGCAGCACTTCCTGCGTTTTGCGCAGCCGGAAGATGACGAGCTGATCGCCCTCGACATCGAGGACAACACCGACAAGTGGATGTCCCTGAAGGACGCCGAAACCTTCGCCCGCTACATCAAGGCACGCACGGGGCGCTATCCGGTGCTGTACACCAATCACAACACATCCCAGTTCATCGCCCGCAACAAGGACCGCTACAAGCTCTTGTCGCGCCTGAACCTGTGGTATGCGCGCTACCGCCCGTCCATGCCGAAGGCGTTTCCGATGGGGCAGTGGGACAGCTACACGTTGTGGCAGTTTTCCACGATGGTGAACTGTTCCAAGCGTCGGTGCCCGCACCGTATCAAGGGCACCGATCACATGATCGACGTCAATCTGGCTTACATGAAGCCGGATGCGTTGCGCGCAGCCTGGCCTTTTGCCGAACTGACGGCGCGGGAACACGAACCGGAACAGCCGGTCGTGCCACAGGTGATGGTGGAAGCGCCGGAGACTGCTCCCGGCGAACGGCCGACCGTAGAGCTGGCCACCAGGCCGAAGCCGAAGCCGGTCTCCGAACCGAAGGTAGAGGTCGCTGCCCGAGCGGATAATTCCGCCCGCAAAGCCGTCGCCTCGGTCGCACCAATGGTTGCAAGCTATGCCTCCTATCGCCCGAACGGCAGCGACAGCACTCTTCTCGCCGCGTTGAAATCGCCGAGCTATGCAGCCGAACTGCGTCGTATGTGGGTGGTGAACCCGCCACTGCCGAAGTGGCGGCCGGGCACGCAACCTGTCGCCCGGAGCAGCGTGCGTTACCTGGACACCATAGTGGACGACTTGCGCGCGCAGCGTGGCATGCCGGGGTTGGCCGAAGTAATTCGCGCGTCGGACACCGTGCGGTCGAGCGCACCGACGACGACGCGCGCGGATGCCGGAGCACTCGGCCCCACCGCTGTACGAGCCCGGACCGTATCCTCAGGCCGCATTCCGATTTGAGACTGTTCTGACAACCATCCTGTCGCGTAAGGCTGCGCGACCGAGGTTCGGGACAAGACGGCTTGGTTGAAACGCTCGTGAGCCTTTTCGAGACATGGGCTGGACTGGCGAGGCTCGATCCGGCCACGGCGTCGATTGCCGTTGGCGCAGTGTTCGTCGCTGGTATCGTGCGCGGGTTTTCCGGCTTCGCCCTGTCCGCCATGACGGTGGCACTTCTCGTCACCTTCATACCTCCGTTGGAACTCGTAGCCCTGTGCTGGTTTCTCGAAGTTTCGGCCAGCCTCATCATGGTGCGCGGCGGTTGGAGGGAGGCGGACCGGTCCTTGGTGACCGGACTGGTGGTCGGGTCGGCTTTCGGCATCGTCGTCGGACTGGGCCTCAACCGCCTCTTGCCCGTCGATACGTCGACAACGGTCGTGCTGTGCCTTCTGATCGTGCTGGCGGGTTTGCAGCTTGCAAAGGTGCGCGCCGCTTTCCTCTCCACGCGGGCGGGT
The DNA here is from genome assembly GCA_963711195.1 of uncultured Alphaproteobacteria bacterium. Lineage (GTDB taxonomy): Bacteria > Pseudomonadota > Alphaproteobacteria > Rhizobiales > Rhizobiaceae > Pseudahrensia. The sequence continues at coordinate 213,621 of CAVQDK010000006.1, read as the reverse complement.
CTCTACGGTTCCGGTGTCGCCGCAGGCGTGGCCACTGGCCTCGCGTCCATCGGCGGCATGGTCGTCGCGCTCTATGTACTGGCCCGACAGGCACCCGCCCGGCAGATGCGCGCGTCCCTTGTCATGTATCTGTTTGCCTCCGAAATCGCTTCCCTCGCTGCCCTGTTGGCCTACGGTTTGATGACGTCGGAAACGATTGTCCGCGGAATGGGACTGGCGGTCCCGACAATGGCCGGTGTAGTGTTCGGGCAGATGCTGTTCAAACCCGCGTTGGAACGGTTTTACAAACCGTTCTGTCTTGTGCTGCTGATCGGACTGGCGGGTTTGGCACTGCTTCGGCACGTTGCGTAAGGGAAAGACGTTGGCACAACCGAACCTGAACCTGTCGAAGCCCATAGGCGAGAAGCACCAGACCACCTGCTACATGTGCGCCTGCCGTTGTGGCATCAATGTCTATACCGCCCCCGGCGATCATGGTCCTAAGACCGTCAAATATATCGAGGGCAACCGCGATCACCCGGTCAACAAGGGTGTGTTGTGCGCCAAGGGTTCAGCGGGGATAATGCAGCATTATTCTCCCGCCCGCCTGAAGGCACCGATGAAGCGGGTCGGCCCCCGTGGGTCCGGCGAGTTCGAAGAGATCAGCTGGGACGAGGCACTGTCCACCGCAGTCGAGTGGCTCGAACCCCTGAAGAAAGACCCCAAACGCCTCGCTTTCTTTACGGGCCGCGACCAGTCGCAATCGCTGACATCGTGGTGGGCGCAGCAGTTCGGCACACCGAACTATGCGGCCCACGGAGGTTTCTGTTCCGTCAACATGGCAGCAGCGGGTATCTACACGATCGGGGGCGCTTTCTGGGAGTTCGGCTCGCCCGATTGGGACCGCACGAAACTGTTCCTGATGTTCGGCGTCGCGGAGGATCACGATTCCAATCCGCTGAAGATGGGCATCGGCAAGCTGAAGGCGAACGGCGGGCGGTTCGTTTCCGTCAACCCGGTGCGAACCGGCTACAGTGCGGTGGCGGACGACTGGTTCGGTGTCAAACCCGGCACGGACGGGTTGCTGATCCTTGCCCTGATCCACGAACTGTTCCGTACCCGCCAGATCGATGTGGACTACCTGCTGCGCTATTCGAACGCCGGTTGGCTGGTCGTCGATGCGCCCGGCACGGCTGACCACGGCCTGTTCGTTAGGGACGCCGACGGGGTGGAATGCATCTGGGACGGTGTTGCAGCGGTTGCCCATACCGGCAAGGCGCGCGCGCACGTGTCGGAAGCCGTGAAGCTGGCAGACGGTCGTATCGCCAAACCCGTGCTGCTTCTGATGGCGGAGAAATACGCATCCGCCCGATATGCTCCGGAGGCAGTTGCTGCGGAAACCGGTATTTCGGCTGCCAAGATCGTGGCGCTCGCCGCCGAGATCGCCCGTGTGGCCTTCGAGGAAGAGATCACCATCGAGCAGCCGTGGACGGACATGAAAGGCGAACGCCACGAGCGGATGATCGGACGTCCCGTTTCCATGCACGCCATGCGGGGCATCTCGGCCCACAGCAACGGCTTCCAGACCGCCCGCGCATTGCACGTGTTGCAGGTCCTGATCGGCTCCGTCGATTGCCCCGGCGGGTTCCGCTACAAGCCGCCATACCCGAAACCGTTCGATGCCCACCCCAAGCCGAACGCCACTCCGCCGGTCGCAAGCACGACCGGTGGACCGCTACGTGGCCCCCATCTGGGCTACCCCCAGAGCCCGGACGATCTGCTCCTTCACGAGGACGGGTCGGCGTTGCGCATCGACAAGGCGTTCACGTGGGACGCGCCACTCTCCGCCCACGGCATGATGCACATGGTCATCGCCAACGCCCATGCGGGCGATCCATACCAGATCGACACGCTGTTCATGTATATGGCGAACATGGCGTGGAACTCGTCGATGAACACCCGCGGCACGATCGACATGCTGACGGACAGAGAGGAAAACGGCGACTACAAGATCAAGAACATCATCTATTCCGACGCCTATTCGTCGGAAATGGTGGCCTTCGCCGATCTGATCCTGCCCGATACGACCTATCTGGAACGCCACGACTGCATCTCACTGCTCGACCGTCCCTGCAGCGAACCGGAAGCCGTGTGCGACTCCATGCGGTGGCCGGTCGTGGAACCGGACCGGCCGGGACATGCGGGGGTGAGGGGCTTTCAGTCGGTGTTGCTGGACCTCGGCGCGCGGCTCGGACTGGACGGCATGACGAATGCCGACGGGTCGGCCAAATATGCCGACTACGCCGATTACATGGTCAATCACGAACGCAAGCCCGGCATCGGCCCGCTCGCCGGTTGGCGAGGCAAGAATGGCGACCAGTTCGGACGAGGGGAGCCCAATCCAAACCAACTCGAAGAATACAGGAAGCATGGTGCATTCAGCCACCACGACGTGCCTGCAGAAGCGCAATTCTTCAAACATGCCAACGCGGCCTATCAGAACTTCGCTGTCGAGATGGGTTTCTTCGACAAGCCTTCGCCGGTGACGTTCCAGCTTTATAGCGAGGTGCTGCAGAAGTTTCGTCTGGCGGGCGAAGGCCACGGCGAGAACCAGCCTCCGGAACGGTTGCGCGCCCGCGTCGTCATGGCCTTCGACCCGCTGCCCGTCTGGTACGCGCCATTCGAGGGTGAGGGCATCGACACGGCGAAGTTTCCCCACCACGCCATCACCCAGCGCCCGGCGGCGATGTATCATTCATGGGGAAGCCAGAACCCCTGGCTGCGCCAGATCCATGCCAAGAACCCACTCTACGTCCCCGCCGCCATCTGCGATGCGGAAGGGTTGAGGGACGACGACTGGGCCTGGGTGGAAAGCTGGCACGGCAAGATCAAGGTCCAGGTCGCGCGCATGGAGGCGTTGAACGCCTCGACGATGTGGACGTGGAACGCCATCGGCAAGCGTCGCGGGGCTTGGGCGCTCGACAAGGATGCGCCGGAAGCGAAGAAGGGCTTTCTGCTCAATCACCTCATCAACGAGTTGCTGCCGCCGAAGGGTGACGGCCACCGATGGGCCAATTCCGACCCCGTGACAGGACAGGCCGCATGGTACGATCTGCGCGTGCGTATCGAGAAGGCCGAAGCGGGTGACGCCGTTTCCGAACCCGTGCTGGGCGAGCAGTCAGCACAACGAAACGCCGGACGAACTGCGTTACGGCAAGGAGTGGACAGCATGAGTGCGCAGACCTACCTCGCCTATCTGGCCACCGTCTTCGTGTTCTTCGCCGGCCCCCCGGGGCCGAGCCAGTTGTTGTTCATGGCGCACTCCATGCAACGCGGCGTTTCCAAATCTCTACCCGTGCTGGTCGGCGACCTTTCGGCCAACACGATACAGATACTTATCGCCGGCTTCGGTCTGGCTGCCATCGCGACGTCTTCCGCCCTGTTCTTTACGGTCGTGAAGTGGGCAGGTGTCGCCTATCTCGTCTGGCTGGGTGTCAAATCCATCCTTTCGGCACGCTCGGAAGCGGGTGAACCCGCCCCACCGGGCGCGGCGGCGCTGTTCCGACAAGGCTTCATCACCTCGTCCGCCAACCCTTATGCGATCGTCTTTTTCGCGGCGCTGTTTCCCCATTTTCTAACCCCTCAAGCCGACCTGCCGATGCAAATTGCAATCCTCGGCCTCACCTATGTCGTCATCGATGGCGTTTTGCTGGTCGTGCTTGGCGGGCTGGCTCGCAAGGCGGTCGCCCTGTTCGGCGGAAGCGCGCAAAGCCTCATCAAACGGGTTTCGGGAACATTCATAATACTCGCCGCAATCATGCTGTCGCTCACCGAAGTCGGTAGCGCAGAAGGGGAGGCGGCCACTTGACCATGCTGCCGTCGCAGCCGAGCGCGAAGAAGCTCGGCCTCGTCATCGACCTCGACACCTGCGTCGGCTGCCATGCCTGCGTCATCTCCTGCAAGGAGTGGAACACGTCGGGCTACGGTGCACCTTTGTCGGATCAGGATCCGTATGGCGCGGAACCGTCCGGCGCGTTCCTGAACCGGATTCATACGTTCGAAGTCGTGCCGGAAGGCGCTGAAATCATTGGGCAGGAGGGGGAGGCACGCGTCGTGCATTTCCCGAAATCCTGCCTTCATTGCGAGGACGCGCCCTGCGTCACCGTCTGTCCGACCGGTGCCAGCTACAAACGGGCCGAAGACGGCATCGTGCTGGTGGACGAGGACAAGTGCATCGGCTGCGGCCTGTGCGCCTGGGCCTGCGCCTATGGTGCCCGCGAAGTCGATATCGCCGCTGGCGTGATGAAGAAGTGCACCCTGTGCGTGGACCGCATCTACAACGAACAGTTGGAAGAGATCGACCGCGTCCCCTCCTGCGTCCGCACATGCCCGGCTGGCGCGCGCCACTTCGGGGATCTCGGCGATCCGAAGTCGGATGTGTCCGTGCTGGTGGCGGAACGGGGCGGGTTCGATCTGATGCCGGAACAAGGCAACAGGCCGGTCAACAAATACCTGCCGCCCCGCGAGAAAAAACCGTTGGGCGAAGGTGCCGCGCCCTCGAACTTCGCCGAAGAGGACACGAGCGGTGCGACGGGCCTTCTGGGTTGGATAGACCGTGCCCTATCCGGCGCATCCGGGAAGGCGCACTGATGCACCCGGCACTTTCCGTCATCGCGTTCACCACACTGTCCGGCGCCGGTTACGGACTGGCATTCGTGCTGTCCACCGGCCACGGCAACCCGGCCTTTCTGGCCACCAAAGTTGCCTGGATGCTGGCCCTCGTTCTCATCGGCGCAGGCCTGCTGTTTTCCACGCTTCACTTGCGTAACCCGCAACGGGCGTGGCGGGCATTCTCGCAATGGCGCTCGAGCTGGCTGTCGCGGGAAGGGGTGATGGCCGCTCGTCACGTTCATTCCGCTGACGATACTTGCCGGTATGAGCCTGTTCGCCGACACGTTCAGCCCCGTCGTCGGATACGTCGCCGCCGCCTGCTGCGCGCTTACCGTGTTCTGCACCGCGATGATCTACGCGTCGTTGCGCACGATACCCCAGTGGCACACCTGGCTCGTGCCCGCGACCTACATGCTGTTCTCGCTCACGAGCGGCACGATCCTGTACCTCGCCTTCTTCGGCTACGGCCCCGGCACGGCGTCGAACCGCGTTTGGGTGTGGCTGGCACTGGTGTTCCTCATCGTCGCGTGGGCCGTGAAGCTGGTCTGGGCGCAGCGTGCGGCGCGGATCGGCTACGGCAAGTCGGACATGGCGAGCGCCACGGGTCTTGGACATTTGGGCCGGATAAGGCTGCTGGAAAAACCCCATGCGATGGACAATTACCTGACACGGGAAATGGCCTTCCGCATTGCCCGCAAACATGTCGATATCCTGCGCGTGGTAACCATCGTCGACCGGTTTCGCCCTGCCGTTCCTGTTGCTGTTCGCCACCCTGTTCGTCCCGTGGGCGGCGCTGCAATGGCTCGCTTTCGCCATGTTGATGGTCGGCCTGTTCGTCGAACGCTGGCTGTTCTTCGCCACCGCCAAGCACGCTGTGGGTCTGTATTACGGCGGCGAGGAAACGCTGGTACCGGAGTGGTAGCCTAGCGCGACCACTTCGCCGGTGGCGGGCCCTTGATCTTCCAGCGGTCGTGCAGCCACAGCCACTGCTCGGGATACTCCCGCACCCATTCTTCGATGATACGCGTTCACCGTCCGGGTCGTTGCCGGAATGTCGATCGTGCCGTCCGGCTTTGCGGGTGATATCGATGGCGTCGTGCAGTTCCAGCCGAAACCGCCCACCGGGCAAGCGCACGCATCGGGCCGGGTGGATCGCGCAATCGAACTGCTGGGCCAGCGTCGCCGCCAGCGGATTGGCCGTCGCTTCACGACCCATGAAGGTCAATGCGCGGCCCGCGCCGGAATGCCTGATCGGCCAGAAGCCCCACCGCCTCGTCCCGCTCCAGCGTCTTCGCCAGCGCCCAGGCGGCGCCGGCACGTGAAGGCACCAGATGACCCATGGCCGTCGTGCGGGCCTTCAGCACCCGCTTGGCGAGATAGGGGTTGTTGGGCGGCCGAAAGAGGGCGGTGACGTTAAGATCGTAGGCGGCGGCCGCGACCGGCAAAATCTCCCAATTGCCCGTATGGGCCGTAACCAGGATGACAGGCTTGCCTTCATCGCGCAGACGAACGAAGTGTTCGACGCCGACGACGTCGATCCGCCCCACACCCGGCCTGTCGATATCGAAGTCGAAGAGTTCGTCGAGAAAGACGTATTCCGCGATCGTACGCGCGACGTTGCCCCAGACGCCACGCAACAGAGCGTCGATTTCGGCCTTCGACCTGTCGGGAAAAGCGCGCAGCGAGATTGCGGCGCGCCAGACCAGACCGGGGCAGGACCGGCGCTAGCGCGCGCCCGATTTTCTCCGCCGCCGCCGTCGACCGTTCGGGGGGCAAGCTCTTCGCGAGGTGCAGGAACAGGCCGACCAGCTTGGCCACTGTCCAGTCCCACACCGACTTGCCGCGCAGCAGCTGTCGTTCGACGAACGGATGGCGAATGAACCGCGCCAAACCGCTAGCTCATTCGCATGATGATCTTGCCGAAGACCTTGCGGCTTTCCATGCGCTCCAACGCGGTCGCCAGATCGCCGAACTCGATTTCGGTATCGACGACCGGTTTCACGAACCCGCGCGCGATCTTGTCCATGGAGGAAACCATGTTCTCCATGCGGCACCCGAAGGAGCCGATGAGCCGCAGCTGGCGCTGGAACAGCATCATCAGGTTCGTTTCCGCCGAGACGCCCGACGTGGACCCGCAGGTCACCAACCGCCCACCGCGTTTCATCACGAGCATGGACCCCGCCCATGTTTCCTTGCCCACATGTTCGAAGACGACGTCCACGCCCTGCTTTTTCGTCAGCTTGCGGGCGACGCCCTCGAAGCGGTCTTTCCGGTAGTTGATGACATGGTCCGCGCCCAACGCCTTTGCCGGTTCGATCTTGTCGTCGCTGCCTACGGTGGTGATGACGGTGCAGCCGATGGCCTTGGCCAGCTGAATGGCCGCTGTGCCGATGCCGGAGCCGCCGGCCTGAATGAGAATGGTTTCAGAGGGTTGCAGCCTGGCATTGTCGAACAGCATGTGTTCGCAGGTGCCGAAGGTGATGGGCGCGAGCGCAGCGCCAATATCGTCGCATCCGGGTGGAACGGGCACGCATTGGCGGGCCGGAATGTTGACCAGTTCGCGGGCGAAGCCGCCGAGGTGAAAGCCGTGCACGCCCTCTACATGCTCGCACATGTTGTCGCGGCCCCCGCGGCAATGATGGCAGGTTCCGCAGGTGCGCGCGCCGAAGACGGAGACGAGTTGCCCCGGCTTCAACCCGCTCACACCCTCGCCGAGGGCAACGACTTCCGCCGAAGCTTCCGCACCAATGGTCAACGGCATTTCGCGCTTTGCAAACGCCATGCCCCGCCAACCCCAGACATCGAGATGGTTCAGGGCAACAACGCGCACGCGCAATTGCACTTCGCCGGGGGCGGGGACGTCGGGCTCGGGCAGGTCGACCGCTTCGACGGCGCGGTCGGAAACGAGTTGCAGGGCTCTCATGCTTCTACTCCGCTGCGCCGAGAACGAGACAGGCATTCTGGCCACCAAACCCGAACGAGTTCGACAGCACGGTCGAGACATTGACCGAACGTGCCTCATGCGGCACCACGTCGAGCGGAATAGCCTCGTCCGGCTGGTCGTAGTTGATGGTCGGCGGCACCACCCCGTTGCGGATGGTCAGCACGGAAAACACCGCCTCGATGGCACCGGCTGCCGTCAGTGTATGGCCGATCATGGATTTGTTCGACGATATCGGAACATCGTGGATGCGGTCGCCGAACACCGCGTGGAGCGAATTGTATTCCATCCGGTCGTTCTCGGGTGTCGATGTGCCGTGGGCGTTGATATAGTCGACGTCCTCAACGGTCACGCCCGCATCTTCCAGTGCTTGCGAAACGGCGGCGATGACGGGCGAACCGTCCGGCGACGAGCGCGTGCGGTGGAAATGGTCGGCCTTCTCGCCGCAGCCGCGCAAGACGGCCAGCACTTCGGCACCGCGTGCTCGGGCAGAGGCGAGAGATTCCAGCACGAGCGCACCCGCGCCTTCCGCCATGACGAACCCGTCGCGGTTGGCGGAAAACGGTTTGGAAGCCTTTTCCGGCGCACCGTTCTGGGTGGAAAGCGCCGAAAGGAGCGAGAAGCGGATGAGCGCCTCCGTGGTCACCGACCCATCCGTACCGATGCAGAAGGCTGCATCCGTGTCGCCGCGCCGAATGGCTTCCACACCCAGCTGCACCGCCGTCGCACCGGACGCGCAGGCGGTGGAAAGCGAGATAGGCAATCCCTTCGTGCCATAGCGTTCCGATAGCCGGTCCGCCGTGCGCCCGAATTGCAGCAATTCGAACATCTCCTGATGCTTCGACTTTCGTGCAGCCGCCAGCAAGCGCGCGTAGCCTTCGCCTTCGTCCATCTCCAGATCGAGGGCGAAGCGGTGCTGCCACTCCATCTCGACCGGCGGCGCGGCGAGAAAGAGAGGTCCGGGAAAATCACCTTTCGCGATACCGGACTGGGCGACAGCCTCGCTCGCTGCACGGTCGGCCAACGCAAATGAGAGGGCAGGGGCGGAATGGTCCGGCAAGTCGAAATGATCCACGGTGCCCGCGATGGTGGTGCGCAGGCCTGTCGTATCGAACCGCGTAATGGAATGAATACCGGACGTGCCTGCCGTTAGCGCGGCCCAGTTGTCCGCGCAGCCTGTGCCCAGGGAAGAAACGACCCCCACGCCGGTCACGACGACAATCGGGCGACCCATATGATCCGTGTCGGTGCTCATGCTGCGTCCCTCGAATATGGGCGTACGAGGGCGGCCCCCTCGGAGCGCCACGCGCCCACGCCTGTTATGCCGGTGGCATCCCCGTCATGAGCAATAGCGGCCAACGCTACACCGAAGGGAAATTGCGCCTCCAGCCCATGCCCGAATACCGACCCGAAATACGTGGCGTTGCGGTTGCCAAGCGATGCCATCTCCGCGTCGCGCGCATCCGCGATGCCTGTCGCGCCGGACAGGACATGCGCCTCTGCGGGCATACCCACATGCTCGAGAGTCTCTCCAAGACGGCGCGTCAGGCCATCGCCGTCCCGCGGTCCGTGCGCCCCTTCGACGCCAGCCAATTCCGCATAGATCCGCGCACCGCGCGCTTCGGCATGGTCTGACGATTCCAGTACGAGAAACGCGCCGAGCGAACCGAAATGGACCCCCGACGTGTCCCCCGACCGGTGCTCCACCGGCGTGCTGCCGTCGCTGTGGGACAGCAAGTGCCCGAGTTCGAACAGCAGCATCATGTCTTCCCGCTCGGCATTGTAGCCGCCGCCGACGAGAATGATGTCGCTCTGGCCGGACGATATGCGCGCATGTGCCGTGGCGATGGCGGAAATGCCGGCTCCTTCTTCACCCATGAAGGTGCGCGAGGAGCCCGTGACCTTGTGAACGATGGAAATGTTGCCCGCCAGCAGGTTGGAAAGCTGGGCCAGGAACAGTGTCGGGCGCAGATCGTCCGGCAGGCGCTCGTTCAACACGGCGTCCTTGTCGGACCGACCGCGCGCTTCGGTCATCACATTGGTGTCGACCTCCACATCCCGCTCTCCGCCCCCGGCGGCGACGATCATGTCCATGCGGTCGAGAAGTTCTGCATCCTTGGCGTTCGCATCGTCCAGCGCCAACCCTGCCGTATAGGTGCCGATACGCTGCCAGGGCTCCATCTGGCGCATGTCGCGGCGCGAAATCTGGGTCGACCAGTCCGGTTCGGCTAGGGTGTGCACCGCGTAAGGCGCGAATGCCTCGCTATCCAACCCCAGCGGCTTGCCCGCAGCCAATGCCGCGCGGTGGGCGTCCACCCCTTCGCCCGCTGCGGAAAGCAGCCCGATGCCGGTGATGACGACAGGACGCCGTGGGTTGGTCATGGGGTGTCCGTATTCAGGAAGTTGGATTGTTGCGGTATCTAGGCGGGTTTGGTCCGCCCTGCAAAGGCTTGGCAAAAACTAGCCCTTCGGCGGCAGGACGCTTGCCGGCAGACCCAGAAAGCGCGCCTTCTCGACGATCATGTCCGCGAACTCGGCAGTGGGGAACTCAAGGGTCTTGAGCGTCAGGTCGGCGTCGCAAACCGGCTTTGCCTCGCGGGTGATACGCGCCTTCGTCATGGCGAAACCCGATCCGTCATGCACAAGTTCGGCAGTCACATCGAGCGCTTCGCCCGGTTCGACGACCGAGCGCATCTTCGCGCTCTTGACGCCAGCCAGCAGTGGCATCCGGGCCAGCCGGGTGCGGCCGAGAACGAGAAACCCGCTCGTCTGCGCCATCATCTCGATCAGCAAAACACCGGGCAACAGGGGCATGCCCGGGAAATGCCCTGAAAGACGGGGCTTTCCTCCGGCACGGTGGAGCGCACGGCAATCGTGCCCGCTTCGTCGTCGAACGCCGTTATGGCATCGACCATCTGAAAATACTCAAGCTGCACGGCTGGACTGTCAGGCTTTGGCTGCAACCAGCGCGTCGATCTTCGCGCACAGGTTCTTCAGCACGAAATACTCTTCCGTCGCCGCTTTCCCGTCATTGACCTCCTGCGTCCATGCTTCGAGCGGAATCTTGATGCCGAATTCCTTGTCGATGGCGAAAACGATGTCGAGAAAGTCCAGGGAATCGATGCCCAGATCGTCGATCGTGTGGCTTTCCGGCGTGATGTCTTCACGCGGGATTTCGGACGTATCGGCAATGATGTCGGCGACCTTGTCGAAGGTGGACATGGGCTGGCTCCTGAAAACGGGTCTCAATCGAGGGTTTGCGAACCGTCGGCAGCGTGAAGGCTGTAATTGGGGACGGTGGTTCGCCGTCTCCTAAAGCCTATGCCCCATCCTTGCAATCGGTCAGTGTTGCAACCCGTTGTCGTGCCACGCTTGCAGGAAGGTGCGAGCCTGCGCGATAAGCGGGAAAGCCATACGCGTTTTGGATACACAATGACCAACCCATTCCTGAAGGAAGCCAACTTTGATCGACGGAAACTGGGTTGCCGCCGACAGCGGTGCCACGTTCGATGTCGCCAACCCGGCGGACGGCAAGACGATCGGCACCGTGCCCGACGCCGGGCAGGGGGAAACGAAGCGGGCCATCGAGGCTGCGCACGAGGCGTTCCAGTCCTTCAAGGCGACCACGGCCAACGACCGCGCCGCCATCCTGCGCCGGATGCACGATGTGATGATGGACAACCAGGAAGACCTGGCGCAGCTGCTGACCATGGAAATGGGCAAGCCGTCTGGCCGAAGCGCGCGGGGAAATCGCCATCGGTGCCAACTACCTGCTCTGGTTTGCCGAAGAGGGGCGGCGCATCTACGGCGATATCGTGCCGAGCCCCTGGGCCGACCGTCGCATTCTGGTGCGCAAGGAACCCGTTGGCGTCGTTGCCGCCATCACCCCGTGGAACTTTCCCTCCTCCATGCTTGCTCGCAAGATAGGCCCGGCCATTGCAGCCGGTTGCACCAGCGTCATCAAGCCCGCCGAATTGACCCCGTATAGCGGTCTTGCGTGGGGCGTCATTGCCGAACAGGCGGGGCTGCCGAAGGGCTGCATGAACATCGTGACCGGCGATGCGTCCGAAATCGGCAAGGAAATGTGCGCCAACGGTAAGGTGCGCAAGATCACATTCACAGGCTCGACCCGGGTCGGCAAATTGCTGATGAAACAGGCAGCGGAAACGGTGAAGAAAGTCTCCATGGAACTTGGCGGCAACGCACCGTTCATCGTTTTCGACAGCGCGGACATCGACAAGGCCGTCGAGGGTGCGATCGCCGCGAAGTTCCGCAATTCCGGCCAGACCTGCGTCTGCACGAACCGGTTCTACGTGCAGCACGGGGTCCATGACGCGTTCGTCGACAAACTCGCCAAAGCCGCTTCCGACCTCAAGGTGGGTGACGGTGCGGAAGACGGCGTCCAGCAAGGCCCACTCATCAGCGAACCGGCGCTGGCGAAGGTGGAGGAACTTACGGCCGACGCTCTCGACAAGGGCGCCAAGGTCGTGACCGGCGGCAAAAGCCCCGGCGGCACGTTCTATGAGCCGACGGTCCTGTCCGGCGCGACCGCCGACATGCGGCTCGCGCGGGAGGAAATCTTCGGCCCCGTCGCGGCGGTGTTCCGCTTTGATGACGAGGCGGAAGCGATCCACGCTGCCAATGATACGGAATTCGGTTTGGCCTGCTACCTCTATTCCAGCGATCTGGGACAGACGTTCCGCGTCATGGAAGCGCTGGAATACGGCCTCGTGGGCGTCAACGAAGGCGTCATCACCACCCCGGAAGCCCCTTTTGGCGGCGTGAAGGAAAGCGGCGTCGGGTCCGAAGGCGGACGGCAGGGCATCGAAGAATACCTCGATACCAAATATGTCTGCATCGGCGGTCTGGGTCTGTAGATCATGCGTCACGTCATCGTCGGCGGTGGCCAGGCCGCCGTTTCCGCCGCCGCGAAACTGCGCGAATTGGATGGCGATGCCGACATCCTGATCGTCGGCGAAGAACCTGTTCTGCCCTACCAGCGCCCGCCGCTGTCGAAGAAATACCTGTCCGGCGACATGCCCTGGGAACGCCTCGTTCTGCGACCGGCGGAATGGTTCGCCGAACATCGTATCCAAACGCGGTGCGGAACGCGCGTCGATGCCGTGGACCCGGCGGCGGCCCGGATCGAACTGGAGGATGGCACGAGCGAAGCCTACGATCGGCTGTTGCTGGCCACGGGCACCCGTGTGCGTCGGCTACCGGTGGGTCTGGGCGACGATCTGGAGAACGTCCATTACCTGCGCACCGTCGCTCACATCGAAGCGATGCGCGCATCCTTTCGCGAAGGGCAACGCATCGTCATCGTGGGCGGCGGATATATCGGACTGGAAGCAGCGGCAGTCGCCGCGATCGATGGGCATGACCGTCACGGTCATCGAAGCCGCCTCGCGCATCCTCGCCCGTGTCGCCTGTCGGGAAACCTCCGCATGGTTCGCCGATCTCCACCGGCACCACGGGGTCACGCTTCTGGAAGGGCAGGGTTTCGAGAGGTTCGAGGGGGTTGGCGGCGTTCTGAAACAGGTGCGATTGTCGGATGGCACCGTGCTGGACGCCGACGTTGCCCTGGTCGGGATCGGCGTCCTTCCGAACGACCGGCTCGCGCAGGAGGCGGGTCTGGCTTGCGACAACGGCATCGAGGTCGACGGGCACTGCCGAACGCGCGACGCTTCCATATTCGCGGCCGGAGACTGCGCCAGCTTTCCCTACCGTGGCCGCCGATATTCGCCTCGAATCGGTGCCGAATGCGATTCACCAGGCGGAAGTTGCGGCGCAGAACATGGCGGGCATGGTTGTCGAGTACATCGCCGCGCCCTGGTTCTGGTCGGATCAGTACGAGGTTAAACTGCAGATTGCCGGTCTCGAACACGGGCTACGACCGGATCGTCGTGCGGCCGGGCCGGCGCGATGGCAGCGTATCCCATTGGTATTTCAAGGAGGAAACCCTGCTCGCCGTCGATGCCATGAACGACGCCCCGGCCTTCATGACCGCCCGTCGGCTCATCGAAAACGCCGTCCCGGTCTCACCGGAAGCGGTCGCAGCGACAGATTTGAAGGCGCTTGCTGGCCGGCTGCCTGAAGCGGCTTTTCGTCGGCACCTACACCCAAAGGCCTATTTCGCTCGACCCGATCTCGCCATATGAAGGAGACTCGGAGAGTCGGCGGTGGGAGTCGCGGGCTTGGCCGTCAAACGTCAATCTCATGGGAGGATAATCATGAGCGACCATAAAGACTTCACGCGCCGCCGCGTACTCAAGAGCGGTGCAGCCGCTGCCGCAGGTGCTGCCGCAACGCCATACTTCTTCAGCAGCAGCGCATTCGCCGATGGCCATACCGGCTATCTGAACGCGCCGACCGGCGACACCGTCACATTCGGCTTCAACGTCCCGCAGTCCGGCCCCTACGCCGACGAGGGTGCAGACGAACTGCGCGCCTACCAGCTGGCCGTCGAGCACCTGAACGGTGAAGGCGACGGCGGGATGATGAACACGTTCACGTCCAAGGAATTGAAGGGCAACGGCGTTCTCGGCAAGAAGGTCGCCTACGTTTCCGGCGACACGCAGACCAAATCCGACGCTGCTCGCGCATCCGCCCGTTCGATGATCGAAAAAGACGGTGCCGTGATGATCACCGGTGGTTCGTCTTCCGGCGTGGCCGTTGCCGTGCAGGCGCTATGCCAGGAAGTCGGCATCATCTTCATGGCCGGTCTGACCCACTCCAACGACACGACCGGCAAGGACAAGAAGGCCAACGGCTTCCGCCATTTCTTCAACTCCTACATGTCCGGTGCGGCCCTTGCGCCCGGTGTTGGCCAATGCCTACGGCACGGACCGCAAGGCCTATCATCTGACCGCCGACTACAACTGGGGCTACACCACCGAAGAGGCCATTCGCGTACGTCCACCGAAGCACTCGGCTGGGAAACGGTCTCCGCCGTCCTCACACCGCTGACGCAGACGGACTTCTCGTCCTACATCGCGCCCGTTCTGCAGTCCGGCGCCGACGTGCTGGTGCTGAACCACTACGGCGGCAACATGGTGAACTCGCTTACCAACGCCGTTCAGTTCGGCCTGCGTGAGCAGGAAGTGCCGGCAAGCAGTTCGAGATCATCGTGCCGCTCTATTCCGAGCTGATGGCCCGCGGTGCCGGTGCCAACATCAAGGGCATTTTCGGCTCGCAGAACTGGGACTGGAAACTCGAGGACCAGATGGGCAGCCGCTATGTCGGCACGAACGCCTTCGTCAAATCCTTCGGCGAAAAGTACGGCTTCCCGCCATCCCAGGCGGCGCATACCTGCTACGTGCAGACGCTGCTGTATGCCGATGCGGCCGAACGTGCAGGCACGTTCAACCCTTGCGGCATCGTGGAAGCGCTAGCAGGCTTCGAGTTCGACGGGCTCGGCAACGGTCCAACGCTCTACCGCGCCGAAGACCACCAGTGCTTCAAGGACGTGGTCGTCGTGAAGGGCAAGGAGAACCCGGACAACGAGTTCGACCTCGTGGAAATCGTCGAAGTACGCCGGTCGACAGGTGACCTACGCTGTCGACCACCCGCAGATGCTAGACGAGAACGGCAACGTCGTTCCGATCGGTACCTGCAATCGCGGGCGCGTAAGCGCTTCGAACGATCACAGGGCGGTCGGGAGCGACCGCCCCTGTTTGTCAACTATTTGAAGTAGCCCGGCTTGCGCCGGTGCCAGCCACCCGGGGGGGCCGTTAGCGGCCAACGGCTATGGAAGCAATCGTCCTTCAAATCGTGAACGGGCTCGACAAGGGCTCGGCCTACGCGCTCATCGCGCTCGGTCTCACGCTCATTTTCGGCACGCTCGGCGTCGTGAACTTCGCCCACGGTGCGCTGTTCATGATCGGCGCATTCTGCGCTGTCACGGTCAGCCGTCTGCTGTCCCTGTCCCATGTGGTCGTCGACGAGACGAGAAAGGACTTCCTCGGCAATCCGCTCGAAGTGCAGATCCCCTACGTCTACGAACTGTTCGGCGAGAGCGCGGGGCAGACCATCATCGACTGGTCGGTGCCCATATCGATCCTGTTCGCCATCCCCGTCATGATGCTCATCGGCATCGCCATCGAACGCGGGCTCATCAAGCACTTCTACAAGCGCCCCCACGCCGACCAGATCCTCGTCACGTTCGGCCTTGCCATCGTGCTTCAGGAGATCATCAAGTATTTCTACGGTGCCAACCCGATACCGACGCCTGCTCCGGCAGCGTTCGCCGGGTCGCTCGACTTCGGTGCGGCGATGGGTTTCGACCCCAATGTCATCATCTACCCGTACTGGCGGCTGATCTATTTCATCTTTGCCGTCGTCATCATCGGCGGGGTCTTTTCATTCCTTCGCTTCACCACCTTCGGCATGGTCGTGCGCGCCGGCATGGCGGACCGGGAGACGGTCGGTTTGCTCGGTATCAACATCGACCGGCGCTTCACCATCATGTTCGGTCTTGCCGCCGCCGTGGCCGGGCTGGCGGGGGTCATGTATACGCCTATCAATTCGCCCAACTACCATATGGGGATGGACTTCCTCGTCCTCAGCTTCGTTGTGGTCGTGGTCGGCGGCATGGGCAGCCTCGTCGGCGCAGTGCTGGCAGGCTTTCTGCTCGGTATTTTGGAAAGCTTCGCTTCCATGGGGCAAGTGCTCGAAGTGTTGCCGGGTCTGAACCAGATCGTGCTGTACCTCGTCGCCATCATCATCTTGCTCACCCGTCCGCGAGGCCTGATGGGCCGAGCCGGCGTGATGGAGGATTAGAACCATGTTCGGATTGGAAAAACGCGACTTCGGCACCCTGCTTCTCGTCATCGTGCTGACGGTCTTCGCCCCCTTCTTTCTCAACCCGTTTCCGGTCGATTCAAGCCTGGCGCAGTTCAACGCGGGCTATCCCGATCTGATGCAACGCTTCGTCATTTTCGGCATCTTCGCCATCGGCTTCAACATCCTGTTCGGACTGACGGGCTATCTCAGCTTCGGGCACGCTGCCTTTCTCGGTGCCGGTTCCTATGCCGGTATCTGGATGTTCAAGCTGCTGACGATGAACATCCTGCCGGCGATGGCGCTGAGCATCATCGTGGCCGGCCTGTTCAGCCTTCTCGTGGGCTACGTATCGCTGCGCCGCTCCGGCATCTACTTTTCCATCCTGACGCTGGCCTTTGCGCAGATGTCCTACGCTCTGGCCTATTCAGTGCTGACGCCGATTACGGGAGGAGAAACCGGTCTTCAGCCCAAGCGTGCTGACCCGCGCGTTCTCGACGGGCCGCTCGAGGCTGGTCAGTCACCGTCCGCGAACCTGTTCGGTCTCGATATGAGCGCGACCTACGACTGGTCGTGGGCGGCTGGTCGTTCACGTTCAACGCGGGTTACTACATCGCAGCCGCCTTCATGCTGATCAGCTTCTACATCTCGATCCGCATCTTCCGCTCGCCCTTCGGCCTCATGCTCCGCGCGGTGAAGTCGAACCAGAACCGGTTGAACTTCACCGGCATCAACACGCGCCCCTACACGTTGGCGGCCTTCGTCATCTCCGGCATGTATGCGGGACTCGCGGGCGGCCTGATGGTCGCAATGGATTCCCAGGCCGGTGCCGAGCGCATGTTCTGGACCGCCAGCGGCGAGGTGGTGCTGATGACCATTCTCGGTGGTGCCGGCACCCTGATCGGACCGGTCCTCGGTGCCGGTCTGATAAAATACATGGAAAACATCGTCTCCAAGATCAACGAGACGGTCCTGGAAGGCTGGACCGCCTGGGCGCCCGAAGTCGTGCAGGATGCGTTGATCGCCATCGTCTATCCGTTCATCGGCAAGGGCTGGCACTTGACGCTGGGGCTAATGTTCATGGTTGTCGTCATCTTCCTGCCCGGCGGGTTGATGGAAGGGTTTCGCCGACTGTCGGTCAAGTTCCGCCGTCCGCAGAACCATGAGACGGTGCGGTCTTCGACCATTCCCAACACCAAGCCGGGCCAACCACCCGCGCCACAGGCAGGGGAGTAAGCGCCATGTCGCAGGCAAACACGACCATCGAACCGATCGACGAAAGCCGCTCGTTCCAGCGGGGCACGCCGAACACGGTTCTACATATCGACGATGTGCACAAAAGTTTCGCCGGCCTCCACGCACTGTCGGATGTCGATCTGTCCGTTCGGGAAGGCGAAACCCACGCCATCATCGGTCCGAACGGTGCGGGGAAATCCACCCTGCTCAACGTCTGCGTCGGTCGCCTGAAACCCGACCGGGGTGCCGTCGTCTTCGATGGCCATGTTCTGACCGGCAAGGCACCGCACGAAATCAACCAGGTCGGCGTGGCCCGGGTCTTCCAGACCCCGGAAGTGTTTCCCGATCTCACCGTCATCGAGAACGTCATGGTGCCGGGACTGGCCAAGAAATACGGCCATTTCCACCTCGATCCGTTTTCCGGCTTTCGCAAACAGTCCGCCTTGCAGGACGAAGCCGAAGCCGTACTGAAAAGCGTTGGCCTTCAGGCGCAACTGACCGATCTGGCATCGTCCATGTCGCGGGGCGACAAGCGACGGCTGGAACTCGCCATGGGGCTGATCCAGAAGCCGAGGCTGCTCCTGCTTGACGAGCCGACCGCGGGTATGGCGCGTCATGACACCAATGCCACCATCGATCTGCTCAAGCAGATCAAGGAAGGCGGTATGACGAAGGTCATCATCGAGCACGACATGCACGTGGTCTTCTCGCTGGCCGACCGTATTTCGGTGCTGGCGGGCGGGCGCATCATCGCGCAGGGCACACCGGACGAGATCAAGAACAACCCGAAGGTCAAGGAAGCCTATCTGGGCGAGGAGCAGGTATGAGCGTCGTCGAACAACACCGTCCCGCACAGGCCGGAACGTCGGACTATTTCCGTGCGGAAAACCTCGACGCCTATTACGGCGACAGCTACATCGTGCAGGGCGTTTCGATCAGCGTGAAGGAGGGTGAGATCGTCGCGCTGCTCGGCCGGAACGGGGCTGGCAAGACGTCGACCTTGCGCGCCATCGCCCGGGCCGACGAGCCCGAACTGCGCAGCGGGGAGATCTGGCTCGAAGGTCAGGCCATCCACTCCATGACCAGCTATCAGGCCGCCGGTGCGGGCATTCAGCTGGTGCCGGAAGACCGTTGCATCATCCAGGGGCTGACGGTGCAGGAGAATCTCGATCTCGCCGTCATCGCCGGCAATCCCGGATGGGAATTCGAGCGTATCTTCGACCTGTTTCCCCGTTTGAAGGAGCGGCGGACGCAAGAGGGCACGACCCTGTCCGGTGGTGAGCAGCAGATGCTGGCAATCGGGCGGGCGTTGGCGAAGGATCTGAAACTGCTGCTGCTGGACGAGCCCTATGAAGGGCTGGCCCCGGTGGTTCGCCACGATATCGAAAAGGCGCTTATGGAGGTTCGTGCCGCCGGCATCACCACCATCATCGTCGAGCAGAACGCGGTCGCCGCGCTGAAAATCTCCGACAGCGCGATCATCCTCGACACCGGCGAGGTCGCGTTCACCGGCAGCGCCAAGGAAGTTCTCGACAACGAGCAGTTGCGTCACGATTATCTGGCCATCTAGGCTGCATCTGGCCTAGGGCAGGGGCATGACCCGCCCGAACGCCGCGCAGACCTACGATGTCATCATACTCGGTGCCGGTGGTGCCGGGTTGATGTGTGCGGGCGTGGCAGTTCAGCGCGGTTTGCGCGTGCTGGTCCTCGACCATGCCGACAAGCCCGGCAAGAAAATCCTTATATCCGGCGGCGGGCGTTGCAATTTCACCAATGTCGATTGCGTTCCGGAACGGTTCCTGTCCGCCAACCCCCACTTCGCCAAATCCGCGCTGAACCGCTATACGGCGGCGGACTTTCTGGCGCTTGTGGAACGCAACGGGATCGCGTGGCACGAAAAGACCCTCGGCCAGCTGTTCTGCGACGGGTCGGCCCGCCAAATCGTCGATATGCTGATGGCAGAAGCCGACGGTGCGGATTACCGGTTCGGCGAACCGGTGCAAAGCGTGACGAAGAACGCCGATGGGTTCGACATTTCGTCCGGCGGCAAGGCCTACCGCGCTGCCCGCCTTGTCATCGCTACCGGCGGGCCGTCGATCCCCAAGATGGGGGCGACGGGCTATGCCTACGACCTTGCACGGCAGTTCGGTCTCAAGGTCGTCGAACCGCGTCCTGCCCTCGTGCCCTTGACGCTTCCGTCCAGCGAAGCGCTATTCCGTGGCCTGTCCGGCGTATCGACGCCTGTCATCGCGACGGCTGGTGGGGCGGCATTCCCCGAGGCCGCGCTGTTCACGCATAAAGGCCTGTCCGGCCCGGCAATTCTTCAAGCGTCCAGTTACTGGCGGCACCGTGAACCCATCGTGATCGACTTCCTCCAGGGCGCGCTCGACTTCATCGCGCAGAAGAAATCCGACCCCAATGCAACACTGGCCAACACCATCGCGCGCGTGCTGCCGGCCCGGCTGAGCGAGGTTCTGGCCGAGAGGATCGGTCTGTCGGGAACTTTGGCGGCCATGAAGGACCGGGATCTGCAGGCGGCCCAAGCCCGATTGAACGGCTGGACTTTTCAACCGGACGGTACCGAAGGGTTTGCGAAGGCGGAGGTGACCGTCGGGGGCGTGTCCACCAACGACCTGTCGTCGAAAACGATGGAAGCAAAGCGCGTGCCGGGACTGTATTTCGTTGGCGAGGCCGTCGACGTCACCGGCTGGCTTGGGGGCTACAACTTCCAGTGGGCATGGTCGTCCGGCTGGGCGGCAGGGCAGGCGCTTTAAACTGAGCCGTCAGGCGGGTTTGCCGTACACGATCTGCCGCACATCGATGGAACCGGTGAGGAACCCGGCCTCGCAATAGCTGAGATACAAGCCCCACATGCGCTTGAACCGATCGTCGAACCCGAGCGGCTCGATCGTCGGCCATGCGGCGTCGAACCGCTCGCGCCACTGCGCCAGTGTGCGGGCATAGTCCAGGCCAAATCCGAAGTCCGATATTTCCTTCAGGTGAACACTGTTGCCCAGCGACTTCATCACGCCATCGCTGGGCAACATGCCCCCGGGAAAGATGTATTTCTGTATGAAATCAGGATTTTCCCTATAGTGCCTGTAATCCTGATCCTTGATCGTGATGACCTGCACCCCGGCGCGACCACCGGGCTTCAACCGGTCATGCAGTTGGGAGAAGTAGGACGGCCAATAGCTTTCGCCGACGGCCTCGAACATTTCAACCGAGGAAATGCGATCGTAGACGCCGGTCTCGTCGCGGTAGTCCTGAAACTTGATCTCGACCTTGTCGGACAGGCCTTCGCGCTGCATCCGCGCGCGGGCATAGTCCAGCTGTTCGCGGCTGATCGTCAGGCAGGTGACGTTGGCACCGACCGTTCCTGCCAGAAACTCGGCGTTGCCGCCCCAGCCGCAGCCGATCTCCAACACACTGTCGCCCGCCTGCACGCCGGTGGCCTCCGCGAGTTTGCGATACTTGGCGATCTGCGCCTGTTCGAGATCATTGGCCCCGGTGGAATACAGGGCGCTCGAATAGGTCATCGTGCGGTCGAGCCATTGCTCGTAGAAGGCGTTGCCGAGGTCGTAATGGGCGGCGATGTTCTTGCGCGCCTGCGCCTTCGTGTTGCGGTTGAACCAGTGCAACACGCCGTTGAAGAAGTTCACCAACCGCGACCGGGCGAAGAACTGCGCGCCACCTTCGTCGTAGGAATTGAGAAGGAAGAAATGCAGGAAGCCCGTCACGTCCGGCGAGTCCCATTCACCGTCGAGATAGCTTTCCGCCACGCCCAGCGAACCGTGGGTGACCGCGCGTCGCACGATACCCCAATTATGCAGCACGGCCTCCCCATGAGGTCCGGCCTCGGGAGCGTCGTAGGCGAAGGTGCGCCCGCCCGGCATGGTCACCTGCAGAGAGCCGAAGCGGAGATTCGTCAGCGCCTTAAGCGCGAGCGACACCTTGCGGGGAAACTCCTTGGCCAGTTCGGCCACGTTGTCCGCATCGATATGCACGACCCTATTCATGCTGCCCTGTTCATTCATGCGGCGTCACCAGTCACTCGGTATTGTCATATGCAAACAGGAACGCCGTTATAGCCATTGCGGTTTCCACGTTGCAAACCGGCGTCCCCGTTTGCCCACCACCTGTCAGTCGTCCTTCTCGGACGGCTTGGCCGACAGGGCGGCCAGCGTATCGAGCGCCCGTTCTCGCCCTTTCTTGTGTTCGATGATCGGACGCGGATAGGTTTTCCCCAGTTCGATACCCGCCTCGTCGAGGACATCCTGCGGGGCGTCCCACGGGGCGGGCAGGTATTCGGCGGGCAGATTGCGCAATTCCGGAACGTGTCGCTGGATGTATGTGCCTTCCGGATCGAATTTCTGCGCTTGGATGATCGGGTTGAAGACACGGAAGTAGGGGGAAGCGTCCGCACCGGTACCACCGACCCACTGCCATTGTGCCGCGTTCGAGGCCGGGTCGCCGTCCACCAGACAATCCCAGAACCACCGCTCACCTTCACGCCAGTCGATCAGCAGATGCTTGACCAGAAACGAGCCCGCGATCATCCGCACCCGATTGTGCATCCAGCCCGTGTTCCACAGCTGGCGCATGCCCGCATCGACGATCGGGTAGCCGGTCTGACCCTTCTGCCACGCTTTCAGGTCGCCAGCGTCTTCGCGCCACTCGAAGTCATCGAACTTCGGGTTGAAATTGCGCTCGTGCAGGTCCGGATTGTGGTGGAGCAGATGGTAGGAAAACTCTCGCCAGACCAGTTCCTTCAGCCACGTCTCCCGCGCCTTGCCATCGGCGGTACGGCGACCATCCTGCGCCGCGTGCCAGAGCTGATGGGGTGAGACTTCGCCGTGCCGCAAACGTGGCGACATACGCGATGTTCTGTCCGGTCCGGGCCTGTCCCGGGCGGTATCGTAGTCCTGCAGATCGTCGGACAGGAAGGCATCGAGGTCCGCATGGGCGGCCGTTTCACCCGGCGTCCATGTTGCACGAATGCCGCCCGCCCAGTCGGGCGCGGTGGGCAGCAGATGCCAGTCGTCGAGCGTATCGCTCGTCAGGTCTTCGTTTGCAGGTGATATGGTCTCGGGCACACCGAGCGGCGTGCGCACCGACAGGTTCTCGGCGAGGTTTTTCCAGAACGGCGTATAGACCTTGTAATATTTGCCCGACCCAGTGCGCACCTTCGACGGCTCGTGCATGAGGATGCCGTCGAACGACGTCACATCCAGCCCCTCGTTCTCGAGCCGCAACTTGATTGCCGAATCGACGGCCTCCTCGCCGTCTCCGTACCGCCTGTTCCAGTAAACTGTCTGCGCACCGGTTTCCGCTGCGAGATCGGTCACGACGTCCTCGGCCGCCCCGCGTCGGAAAATCAGCCGGTTTCCGCGCGTATCGAGATCGTCCGCCAATGCCGCCAGCGAATGGTGCAGCCACCATTTTTGTGCCGCGCCCATGGGGCGGATATCGGGGGACAGTTCGTCGAAAACGTAGACGGCGACGATGGGCGCACCGGAGCGACAGGCGTGGTCGAGCGCGGGGTTGTCGGCCAGCCGCAAGTCCTGCCGAAACCAGACGATGGCGGGTTTGATGGTATGGTCGTTCATGGGCACCGTTCCGGTTAGTTCAGTCTGCGTTCATGAAGGCAGCATTAGGCGCAGACGATGCCTCAATGTGCCACACTTTCAACGCATGACAGGCTTACCGGCCCCGCCGAACAGTGTTTTTCGTAGTCCTGAAGGGATTTACAATGCGTAAGATTTTCATTGCCACCTCCGCCGCTATCATGCTCGCCGGTTGTACGGCGGATCCCTTTACCGGTGACCAGCGCGTTTCGCGCACTGTCGTCGGCACGGGCGCCGGTGCTGCCGTCGGTGCCCTTGGCGGGCTTCTCGTCGGCAAGACGACGAATGCCAACACACGCAACGCGGTTCTGATCGGGGCCGGTGTGGGCGCGTTGACCGGCGGTGGCATCGGCCTGTATCAGGACCGTCAGGCCGCGCGGCTGCGTGCCGAGTTGCAGAATACCGGTGTCAGCGTAACCCGCGCCGGTGATCGCATCATATTGAACATGCCCTCGGCGATCACCTTCGCCAGCGGTGCGGATTCCATCAATCCCGATTTCTTCAACGTGCTCAATTCCGTCGCCAAGGTCCTGCAGGAGTTCCAGTCCAACCTCATCAACGTGAACGGCCACACGGACTCTGATGGCGAGGCGGGTTTCAATCAGCAGCTTTCCGAACGTCGCGCCGTCAACGTCTCGCGTTATCTCGTCAGTCAGGGTGTCAATCAGAGCCGCTTCTACGTTCAGGGTTTCGGCGAGGTCCAGCCCATCGCCTCCAACGCATCCGCCGAGGGCAAGTCGCAGAACCGCCGTGTCACGATCGAACTGGTGCCCCTTACGCAGTAATTCGCCGGGCTTGGCGCTTGCAAATCCCGCACCGTCTGCGCTAAACGGTGCGGAACGCGGGCAAGCCTGCGTGTTCCCTGGTAGCTCAGTGGTAGAGCAATCGACTGTTAATCGATTGGTCGTTGGTTCGAATCCGACCCGGGGAGCCATTTTCCTTGATTAAGCGATTGCGATTGCCGCGTACCAAGCTTGGGCGCATTGCGCTCGGCGTCGGGCTGATCCTCGGCGGCTTTCTCGCCGTTCTACCCGTGTTCGGCCTTTGGATGATCCCGCTCGGCCTCTGGGTTCTGAGCGAAGATTTTGCAGCCGTGCGCCGGTTTCGCAGGCGATGGACCGTTCGGTTGGGCCGTTGGGCCAAGACGCAGCCATGGATCATGCGCCTCTTTAACCGCTTCTTTCCAAATGGCATCGATAGTGCGCCCAGTCTCGGCAAGACCGACCGTGACAGGTGAAAGCATCGCTTGGCAGGGCAGGGTGGCAGTGTTAAACACCGCCCGTTCCGCCGGGCGAAGACGCGCGGAAACGGATGGCCTCGTGGCGGAGTGGTTACGCAGAGGACTGCAAATCCTTGCACCCCGGTTCGATTCCGGGCGAGGCCTCCAATCCGCACACGCGCGTGTCTTCAGGCAGTCAAACTGGACGCCCTACAGATGATCGACTTCGCCCGCGCCCGGACCACCATGGTGGATTGCCAGATCATGCCGAATGGCGTGACCAGAAACGACGTTCTGGAGGCGTTCCTCCTCGTGCCCCGCGAGGCGTTCGTGCCGTCGGCGATGAAAGCGCTGTCCTACATCGACGAGGACATCGAAGTCGGTGACGACAGGTATCTCATGGAAGCCATGTCGCTGGCGAAACTGATCCAGCTCGCCGAAGTGCAGGACACGGATATCGTTCTGGATATCGGCTGCGCGACCGGATACTCCACCGCGCTCCTTGCCAGGCTCGCCTCATCCGTCGTGGCGTTGGAATGCGACGAGGCGCTGGCCGCGTCCGCCACGGCCAATCTTTCCGAACAATCGGCGGACAACGCCGTCGTCGTGACCGGACCGCTGGAGAAGGGCTACGCGAAGGAAGGCCCGTACGACGTCATCTTCGTCGGCGGCGCGATGGGGGCGGTGCCGCAGACCCTCCTCGACCAGCTCAAGGTCGGCGGACGGCTCGTCGGCGTCATCGGGCAGGGCAACGCAGCACGGGCGGTTCTGTACACGAATGTCGGCGGTATCATCGGGTCGCGCAGCCCGTTCAACAGCGCGGTCGAACCCTTGCCGGGTTTCGAGGTCGCGCAAACCTTCGTTTTCTAAACCCTGTGGCGAGAAGTGTCGCGCATCGGCAACGCCCAGTGTGTTAATTTTGCGTAAACCCCGCCGGGGGCGCGCGCATGATGGCGTGTTGGTCTAAGCTTCCATGAAGACGGACCAGCGGCGTGCGAATCGTCGATCAGTCCTGCGTATGTCCGAAAGGTGCCTGTATTGCGGCTCGCGAAGTACAGTTTGGTTGTCGCGTTCGCCCTTTCCATGGCGTGCGTTCCGCAGTTTGCCAGCGCGGAATCGCTGATCGCGGCGCTCGCTCGTGCCTACGACCACAATGCTTCGCTGAACGCCCAGCGTGCAGCCACGCGCGCTGCCGACGAGCAACTGCCCCAGGCACTGTCCGGGTTTCGACCGACCGTGAACCTTACCGCCGATGCCGGTTTCGCCGGGTCCACGACGGACACGTTCGTGGAGAACATCGGCTCCGTCACGCGGGGTAGTTCCAGTCGACCTTTCGGATACGGAATCAATATCTCGCAGGCTCTGTTTTCCGGATTTCGTGTCGTCAACGGCGTGAACGCGGCGCAAGCGGCTATCTCGGCCAGCCGTCAGGTCCTCGCCAACGTGGAGCAGAACACGCTCCTGAACGCCGCCAACGCTTACGCTGCAGTCGTGTTCAACCGCGCACTCGTCCAGATACGCCGGCGCAACATCGCGTTCCTGACCGAGCAGAGCCGGTCGTCACAGGCGCGGCTGGACGTCGGGGAGGGCACGCGAACAGATGTTGCCCAGTCGGACGCCCGGCTCGCCCTGGGCCGCGCGCAACTGTTTGCCGCCGAAGCGCAGCTGGCCAGCGCGGAGGGTGCGTATTTCCAGGTCATCGGTCGCATTCCGGAAAACCTCCGCAAACCGACAGGACCGACACACCTCTATCCATCCAGTCTGCAACAGGCGATGGAGATCGGAGCGTCCCGTCATCCAGCCGTTCTCGCCACCCAGCATCTCGTCGATTTTGCCCTCTTCAACGTGAAAGTGGCGGAGGGATCGTTTCTTCCAACGGTGTCCCTGAACGGTTCGGCGAACCGCCGTTTCAACACTGGCGACAACAGCACCGACACTGATTCGGCGCAGGCCACGGTCAATCTCAGCGTGCCCCTCTATCAGGGAGGGCGCGCCAGTTCGGTCGTGCGGCAGAATAAACAGGAACTCGCGCAACGTCGCATTCAGGTCGACGAAGCCCGCGACGAGGTGCGTGCCGAGATCGTCACCGCCTGGACGTCGCTGGAATCCGCCCGTGCCAACGTGTCGGCAAACAATCTGCAGGTCGAGGCCGCAAACCTTGCGTTGCGCGGCGTGACCGCCGAGCGGGATGTCGGTCAGCGCACACAGCTGGATGTGCTGAACGCGCAGAGCCAGGTCTTGACCGCGCAGGAACTGCTTCTGCAATCGGAACAG
Source organism: uncultured Alphaproteobacteria bacterium (assembly GCA_963711195.1). Classification (GTDB taxonomy): domain Bacteria; phylum Pseudomonadota; class Alphaproteobacteria; order Rhizobiales; family Rhizobiaceae; genus Pseudahrensia. The sequence continues at coordinate 186,893 of CAVQDK010000006.1, read as the reverse complement.
CTGGAAGTAACCGCCGGCTACCGGCTGGTCGCAGGCATCGGCAGGCTCAGCAGCCGGGAACTCGGGCTTCGGGTGGACCATTACGACCCGCGCGAGCATTTCGATGCGGTGAAGGACAAGTGGTACGGCTTGCGAACACCGTCCGGCCGCTAGTGGCAGGCCGCTAACGGTGGACTGTCCCGGCCGCACCTGTGACGGGCGGTGGCAATGCCTATAGTTTGTAAGAGACGAATCAACGTGTCGATGGTCGGCGCGGCGTATGGAGTAAGGCGCATGTCAGGCAAACCGGATTTCCGCTCTTCCGTCGTCGAAGGCCAGCCGGAGCAATCGATGGACGAGATCCTCGCGTCGATCCGTCAGATCATTGCCGACGACAGCGGGCCGAAACCGGCAAAGGCCGAGCGGCAGGGCCTTGCCGTGCCGACCGAAGTTTCCAACAGCAACGCGACGTCGGCTGCACCCGCCGGTGCGCCCCCCGTCCGGACCTCCGATGCGTCCCCAATTCCGTCTGCGCGACCAACCCTTGGCGAACCTACGGCTCGGCCGACAGTCGTCATTCCGCAAGCCGCTCCGCCGGAAGACTTCGAAGCGGAAATTGCGGCTGGCATGGCCAAGGCTCTGGCGGTCGAAACCGCCATGCCCACTGCGACGCAGAAGCCCGTGCTGGAACAATCGTTTGCCGTGCCGACCCTGGCGTCCGAGGATGTGGCCCGGGACGTGGTCGAACGCTGGATCGGCACCCACAACGACGAAATGACCCGTCAGGTCGAAGCCGTCGTTGCACCGGTCGTGCGCGCTTGGCTGGCGGAGAACCTGCCAAGCCTCGTAGAACGGCTGATACGCGAAGAGATCGAGGCGGTTTCCCGCGGCACGGCCCGCTAGCGGCTCGCCATCTGCGGCCAAAGCATCGGTCTGTTGACTTGCCCACGGGCGGTGTCTTTATCGCCCGAGACCGAACGCCAACAAGCCGGAACCGGGCCATGCTCGACAAGACTTACGACGCCGCCACGATCGAGCCGCGTATTGCCGAGAAATGGGAGAAGGCAGAGGCTTTCCGTGCAGGCGCTGGCGCAAAGCCCGGTGCGGAAGCGTTTTCCATCGTCATCCCGCCGCCGAACGTCACCGGTTCGCTCCACATGGGCCACGCGCTCAACAACACGCTGCAGGACATTCTGGTCCGCTTCGAGCGGATGCGCGGCAAGGATGTGCTGTGGCAGCCTGGCACCGACCATGCGGGGATCGCGACGCAGATGGTCGTCGAACGTCAGCTTTCCGAGACCGGCGAGGACCGCCGCGATATGGGTCGCGATGCGTTCATCGAGCGGGTCTGGGACTGGAAGGAGAAATCCGGCGGCACGATCGGGAAGCAGCTCCGGCGTCTTGGCGCGTCCTGCGACTGGTCCCGCGAACGCTTCACCATGGGCGACCCGAATGACGATCAGGACCAAATGGTCGAGGCCGTTACCGAAGCCTTCGTCACGCTGCACGAACAGGGTCTGATCTACCGCGACAAGCGGCTGGTGAACTGGGACCCCCATTTCCAGACGTCGATTTCGGACCTCGAAGTGGAGAACCGCGAAGTCGACGGCCACATGTGGCACTTCAAATATCCGCTGGCAGATGGTGCGACCTACGAGTTCATCGAGCGCGACGAAGACGGCAACGAACTGTCCCGCGAGACGCGTGACTACATTTCCATCGCCACCACGCGTCCGGAAACGATGCTGGGAGACGGCGCGGTCGCCGTCCACCCGTCGGACGAACGCTATGCGCCAATCATCGGACAAGTTGTGCGAGATCCCGGTCGGTCCGAAAGAGCATCGCCGGCTGATCCCGATCATCACCGACGAATATCCCGACAAGGATTTCGGCTCCGGTGCCGTGAAGATCACCGGCGCGCACGATTTCAACGACTACGCGGTCGCCAAGCGCAATGGCATTCCGATGTATCGCCTGATGGACGAACAAGGCGCGATGCGCGCCGACGGTACGCCCTACGCCGAGGCCGCCGCACTAGCTATGCTCGTGCTGGCGGAAGAGGGCACACCTGATACCGCCCACGTCGACAGTATCAATCTCGTGCCGGACGCCTATCGTGGGTTGGACCGGTTCGATGCCCGCGAGAAGGTCGTGGCCGACATCACATCCGAGGGTCTGGCGATCATGGTGCCCGAAACCGACCCGCGCCTCGGTCCGGTGACGGCCCCGCTGGCACCCGAAGAAGGTGGCGAAGTGCGCGCTTTGGTGCCGCTGGTGGAAGCCAAGAAGATCATGCAGCCCTTCGGCGACCGCTCCAACGTGGTCATCGAACCCATGCTGACGGACCAATGGTTCTGCGACGCCGAAACGCTGGCCAAACCGGCAATCGCCTCGGTGCGCGAGGGGCGCACCAAGTTCGTGCCCCAACAGTGGGAGAACACGTATTTCCACTGGATGGAAAACATCCAGCCGTGGTGCATCTCCCGACAGCTCTGGTGGGGACATCGAATACCGGCCTGGTATGGGCCGGATGGTTCCATCTACGTCGGCCACACCGAAGAAGAAGCGCAAGCGAAAGCCGGAAACGGGGTTGCCCTGACACGGGACCCCGACGTCCTCGACACGTGGTTCTCCTCCGCCCTATGGCCCTTCTCCACAATGGGCTGGCCGGAAAACACGGACGAACTGGCGAAATACTACCCGACATCCGTGCTTTCCACGGCCTTTGATATTATCTTCTTCTGGGTCGCCCGGATGATGATGATGGGGCTGCATTTCACCGGCAAGGAACCGTTCCACACTGTCTACATGCACCCCCTCGTGCGCGACAAGGACGGGGCGAAGATGTCGAAGTCGAAGGGCAACGGCATCGACCCGTTGGACCTGATCGACGACGTGGGGGCAGACGCCTTGCGCTTCACGCTGGCCGCGCTTGCCGTGCAGGGCAGGGACGTGCGGCTCGACCCTGCACGGGTCGCCGGCTACCGCAATTTCTGCACCAAGCTCTGGAACGCAACCCGGTTCGCGCAGATGAACGACGTTGCACCGTCCGCCGAATTCGATCCGGTATCGGCGCAACTTACGGTCAATCGTTGGATCATCGATGAGCTTGCCCGCGCGACGGGCGAGGTGACGGAGGCGTTGGAAAAATACCGCTTCAACGACGCCGCCAGCGCGGCCTACAGCTTCACATGGCACACGGTCTGCGACTGGTATCTGGAACTGCTCAAGCCAATCTTCGCGGGCGATGACGAAGCCGCGAAGGCCGAAAGCCGTGCCGTGGCGGGCTACGTGTTTGACGGCATCTACGCTCTCCTTCACCCGTTCATGCCCTTCATCACGGAAGAATTGTGGTCGGAGACGGGCGCGCGCGATGGACTGTTGTGCCACGCAAAATGGCCGGACCACACCGCGCGGAATGCCGAGGCGGCGGGCGAGATCAACTGGCTGATCATGCTGATTGACGAGATCCGTTCGGTCCGGTCCGAAATGAATGTGAAGCCGTCGGTCAAAACCGATCTCGTCGCCATCGACGCCGACGCAAAGCAGAAGTCGATGCTCGACACCCACAAGAATGCTATCGAGCGGTTGGCGCGGGTCGAGACGATCACGTTTGCTGATGCTGTCCCGTCCGGTTCCGCGCAAGTGCTGGTCGGCGAGGCGACATTCGCCCTTCCGCTGAAGGGGATCGTGGACTTCGAGATCGAAACTGCCCGGCTGACGAAGGAGCAGGACGGCCTCGACAAGGAGATACGCCAGCTTTCCAGCAAGCTTGCCAACGAGAAGTTCGTTGCCAACGCGCCGGAGGCAGTGGTTGCGGAAAATCGGCAGCGCTTGGCGGATGCAGAAGCCAAACGGTCCAAATTGTCCGCTGCATTGGATCGGGTTGCCGCACTCAACTCCTGAGATGCAACAAAACTGTGACATTCTCGCACCGCGATGCATCAGAATGGGGCAGACTGCCTAATTTTCGCCCGATGACGGCCAAACTCGATTGACCTTAACGTCAGCCCGCGTCTCTATCCGCCCACATTGTTGTCGGTCGTCGGGAGGCGGCTGAAATTTCCCGGGGGCGGAACGAATGACCAAGAAACTGAACAGGGCGACACTGGTTGCCGGTATTGCGACGGTGGCAACGGCCTCTGCAATGACCACGGTGCTCGCGGGCGGCTTCGACCGGGGCGGCGTCAATGTCGATCAGCTGTTCGATACGGAACGCTTCTCGTTCAAAACCGAGCTGCGCCACGTTATGCCCCAGCGTAAGCTGAAGAACGTGCGTCGCGGCGAGAATGCCGCCGTTCCTGCACTGGTGCAGGGCGGGGTCGCACAGGTGCTTGCCAACCCCACGCCGCAGATCGCCGCCGGACTGGCTGCCAACCGCGAAGCGACCATCCGCGCTGTTACCGCTCAGGTAACCGCAGCCGTTCTTGCCAACCCGGCATTTGCGCCAGACTTTGACGAGGAAATCGACGTCGACAACGACTTCACAGTCCCCGCTGTCGGCATCAAGATGGGCCTCACGGAAGACCTGGATTGTCTTCTGACTTATACCGAGCCCTACGGTGCGGACGCCGATTACGGCTTGAACAACGCCTACTCAGCTTCCGCCGTCGAATTCTCCGTCGACACGAAGGACCTCGGCGCGACCTGCGGCTACAAGTTCGACATGGGCGAGACGTCCCTTGGTGCCAGCAACCTGCGGGTCATTGCAGGCGTATCGTACCAGCAGCTCGACGCCTTTCAGTCCCGTCAGCGGTTCCTCGATCTCGCCAATTCCGGTCTCGGTTTCCCCGGCGCTCCCCTCTCCGCGAATGTCGGTGGTGTGACGAATTCGCTCGGTCTGGCCACGTTCGAAGCATCGGACGATGCGTTCGGCTACCGTGTCGGCGTGGCCTATGAAATCCCTGCCATAGCACTGCGCGCAATGGTGCTGTACCAGTCGAAATACGATTACGACGTGGAAGGCGTTCAGGACAACAGCGGTGTCGGCGGCATCGTGCCGGGTGTGTTCGACGTCCGTGAAGTACCGATCACGGCAAGCACCGAGATGCCTCAGGCAATCGAAATAAGGTTGCAGTCCGGCATCAACGACAAGACGCTCGGCTACCTCAACATGAAATGGCAGCAGTGGAGCAAGCTCGGCATCATCCCGATCGCCGGCGGGTTCAGCCCGGTTGACGGCCAGCCCACGGAGCTTTCGTTCGATCCGGAATATCAGGACGGCTACACCATCTCCGGTGGTATCGGACGGCGGTTCACCGACGAGGTGTCGGGTCTGCTGGGTCTCGGTTGGGACCGGGGGACATCCACTGTCACGGGCTCCCAAACCGACACCTACACACTCTCCGCCGGTCTTTCGTACACTCCGACCGAAAACTTCACGTTGAACTTCGGCGGTCTCGTTGGTGTTCTGACCGACGGAGACTCCCAGGTCTCGCCCTTCGGCGACTCGGCCAACAACGTGACGTACGAGTTCGACAACGATCCGATCTACGCACTGAGCGCCAGCGTCAAACTCTCCTTCTAGGCTCACAATCCGGCATTGAACTACCCGCGCGGTCACCGGCCTCGCGGGTAGTTTCGTTTCTGCAGCCCAGGTTACACGTGCCATTTTGTCTGCGAGCAAGCGCAGTTTGCTTGGCGGGCAGAAGCGGGCCTTTTATTTCTCGGGCGATGAACCTATTTTCGCAAAAGCATCGAATCGTGGCCCCTTGCGCCGCATCTCTCCATTCCAGAAACCGTGCATTCGTTTTGTCCGTCTCATCGGCGAAACGCGCACGGAGAAAAAGGCCCCATGCGCGATCCAGTCGAAACTGCCCTGAACCTCGTGCCGATGGTGGTCGAACAGACCAACCGGGGCGAACGCTCCTACGATATCTTCTCCCGTCTTCTCAAAGAACGCATCATCTTCATCACGGGTCCGATCGAGGATGGCATGTCCGTGCTCGTTTGCGCGCAGCTTCTGTTTCTTGAAGCCGAGAACCCCAAGAAGGAAATTTCGCTCTACATCAATTCTCCCGGTGGCGTCGTGACATCCGGCATGGCGATCTACGACACGATGCAGTTCATCAAACCGCCCGTTGCCACGTTGTGCATGGGGCAGGCGGCCTCCATGGGTTCACTGCTGCTGACGGCGGGTGAAAAGGACATGCGCTTCATCCTGCCCCAGGCGCGGGTCATGTTGCACCAGCCTTCCGGCGGATTTCAGGGCCAGGCTTCGGATATCGAACGCCACGCGCGCGACATCATCAAGTTGAAGCAGCGCCTGAACGAAATCTACGTCAAGCATACCGGCCAGGATCTCGAAACGATCGAGCGCACGCTGGACCGCGATCACTTCATGACATCCGAAGAATCCGTCGAGTTCGGTGTGGTGGACAAGGTGATTGCAAGCCGCAGCGAGATCGAAGGCGAAGAGGGCGACGACAGCGCCGCCTGATCATTAACTTGCCATTCAAATGGGTTTTCTAGGATGATACGATTCGTGCGCGGAGCCATAAGACTCCGCGCTCGCCGATACACCGACCGGGGCTGCGATGATGTGGTCTTCACGGAGAGGGGGCAACGCTCCTTCATCCGGGTAAAGGATTGATATGACGAAAGTTTCCAACACATCCGGCGACGGCAAGAACACGCTCTACTGTTCGTTCTGCGGCAAGAGCCAGCACGAGGTTCGCAAGCTCATCGCCGGACCGACCGTGTTCATCTGCGATGAATGCGTCGAATTGTGCATGGATATCATCCGCGAGGAGAACAAATCTTCGCTTGTGAAGAGCACGGACGGCACGCCGACGCCGCAGGAAATTCTCGACGTTCTCAACGACTACGTCATCGGCCAGCCCCACGCTAAGCGTGTGCTCGCGGTCGCCGTTCACAACCATTACAAGCGCCTGAACCACGCCGCCGACAACCCGGACGTGGAACTGGCGAAGTCGAACATCATGCTCATCGGCCCCACCGGTTGCGGCAAGACCCTGTTGGCGCAGACACTCGCACGCATTCTCGACGTGCCGTTCACGATGGCCGATGCGACGACGCTGACGGAAGCCGGTTACGTTGGCGAGGATGTGGAGAACATTATCCTCAAGCTGCTGCAAAGTGCCGACTACAACGTCGAGCGCGCACAGCGGGGCATCGTCTACATCGATGAAGTCGACAAGATTTCCCGTAAGTCCGACAACCCGTCCATCACCCGCGATGTGTCCGGCGAGGGCGTGCAGCAGGCGCTTTTGAAGATCATGGAAGGCACCGTCGCCTCCGTACCTCCGCAGGGCGGGCGCAAGCATCCTCAGCAGGAATTCCTGCAGGTCGATACGACCAACATCCTGTTCATTGCGGGCGGTGCGTTTGCTGGTCTCGACAAGATCATCTCCGACCGCGGACGCAAGACCGGGATCGGTTTCGGTGCCAACGTCGAAAGCCCGGAAGATCGCAAGACGGGCGAACTGTTCAAGGAACTGGAGCCGGAAGATCTGCTGCGCTTTGGTCTCATTCCTGAATTCGTCGGCCGAATTCCCGTTCTCGCAACGCTGGAAGACCTCGACGAGGACGCCCTCGTGCAGATCCTGTCCGAACCGAAGAATGCGCTTATCAAGCAGTATCAGCGGCTGTTCGAGATGGAAAAGGTTCAGCTTTCCTTCAGTGATGAAGCCCTGCGCGCCATTGCCCAGAAGGCCATCGTGCGCAAGACGGGTGCCCGTGGCCTGCGTTCGATCATCGAAGGCATTTTGCTGGAAACGATGTTCGAGCTGCCGAGCCTGGAAGGCGTCGAGGAAGTCGTGATCTCCGACGAGGTCATCAACGGCAATGCCTCGCCGCTGTATATCTACGGTGAGAACGGCGAAGAGATGGAAGAGAAGGAGAGCGCCTAGGCGCTCTCGCCCGCTTTTCAGGTAAGGTCTGCCACCTTCGCCTCGCGCTCGGTCGGCAGATACAGCGCCTGGCTTCCACGATTGGGTTCGAGCTCGACCGCCGCCTTCAGCATCGCCTCGCGCAAGCGGCACTGCATGTCCCACGCCGTGGAGGGATCACGGGCATCGGCATAAAAGCGCAGCAGCATGCCGTCTGCACTGTGGTCGATCAGCTGAACCTTCGCCTCGTTCTTGGTCAGCACGTCGTCATCTTCCTGCACGAACTGCTCGAACCGCTCGCGCAGCGCGTCGACATCCGCCATGTGGTTGAGACGAAGTTCGACAGTTTTCGTCATGGTCGGATCCTTCTTCGTCCAATTCTCGAACGGGTTGCTGGTGAAGTAGTTCACCGGCACGATCAAGCGTCGCGAGTCCCAGCTTTCCAGCTGGATATAGGTGAAGTGGATTTTCTCCACGGTGCACCATTGCCCTTCGAACAGCACCGCGTCCCCGATCTTTGCCGACTTCGAAAGCGCGATCTGCAAGGATGACATGATGTTGGACAGCGCCGAGCGGCCCGCGAAACCCAGTATCAGGGTCAGTACCCCAGCCGAACCGAACAGGGCTGCGCCGGCGCCGTTGAACAGATTGGTCTGCATCAGCACGATGCCCGCGCCCGCGACGAACGCGACGAGCAGTGCGATGCGTCGCGCGGCGGACAGGTTCGTCTGCATGTCGCGATCGTCGTTGTTTTCAGGCTTGTCGATGTCGTCGATATTGTCCTGCAACGATTTGTCGAGAACCGTGTCGAACACCCGGACCAGCAGAAGCAGGACGGCGATGACGAACAGGGTCGTCCATATCGGTGCCATGAAGGTGTCGACTGGAGCGGAGAAGACGAAGACGTTGCGGGTCAGGAACCAACCGGCAAGCGCAACGCTCCACAGAACGATGGGAAGACGGACGGCACCGACGATTTCGGAACGCACCGAACCCTCAGGCATCCGACCATTCAGCCGACCGAAGAGCCGGTAAAGGGCCATGCCGCCGACCAGCAGCAGGCCGATGGCCAGGGGCAGCGCCGCCATTTCCCACCAGGCGATGCCGAGCCATGTTTTCTTCTTCAGAACGTCGGGAATTGCCCGTTCGAATGCGCTCGGGCCATAGGCTTCAAACAGTGGATCGATGTCGTTCACCGTCTGGCGTGCGAACACCCATACAGGATCACCGGTCTCGGTCTTGAGCCTGCGCAACCGTATCGACGTGGGAATGTCTCCGAGGCTCAGGCGACCGATGACGATGTCGCGCCGCGGTTCGCCCGCGCGCTGATCCGAACTGTCACCGGTGGGAGACAAACCGTCGGGCCTGTCGGGAACGGTACCCCAATCAAGCCATATCTTTCGATCGATCACAGCGGCCAACCGCCGTGCAAGTTCCTCCCCGGCGATGGCCTGCCGTGTTTGCTCCACGTCGGACAGATCGAGCAGATGGGTGGCGTCCCCGTAGCGTTCCTGGCGCGTCAGGGTCACGAAGGTTTCCAAAGCACTGTGCGGAGTTTCCCGGTTTACACCGGAAGGCGTGGGCCCGAGGCCCGCATTGAGGGTCTCGACCGAAAACCAGCGACTGGGAGGCCCCGAGGATTGGGCAAAGGCGACCGTGGACAACATGACGACCGCAAGGGCGCTCATAAGCAAGCGAAACATTTGCTTTACCGGGTTTTGGAAAGGAACAGGTATCGGCTCATACCGCGACAACCGTGTCATTGCCACTGCCCGCCAAACGGTTGAACCCGCCGACGCGCGCCCCACATGCACCACAACAGGGAGCATCCACCACCACCCCGGCCACTGCGACACGGTTCGTGTGCATCGACTGCGGGTGGACGTTATTGTGGATGCTCGAGATTCGCGTTGCCGCTTCGGCGGGACGCCTGGGCAAAGGCCAATGCTATGACTGACGATACGAACAAGAAGATCGAGTTCTCCGCCGAAGGCAGCGTCGTGCCGGTTCTGCCGTTGCGCGACATCGTGGTTTTTCCAAACATGATCGTGCCGCTCTTCGTTGGACGTGAAAAGTCCATCGCCGCGCTGGAAGACGTCATGGCGTCTGACAAACAGATCCTCCTGCTGACGCAGAAGAACGCGGGCGACGACGATCCCAAGCCATCGGCAATGTACGACATCGGCACTCTGGCCACCGTGTTGCAGCTGTTGAAACTACCCGACGGCACCGTGAAAGTGCTGGTGGAAGGCTACCAGCGCGCCACCGTTTCCCGCTTTACAGACCGCGATGCCTATCACGAAGCCATCGCCGTACCGGTGCAGGACGCCGACGACGACGAAGTCGAAGTCGAGGCACTTGCGCGATCGGTCTCCGCGGAGTTCGAAAACTACGTGAAGCTGAACAAGAAGGTCTCGCCCGAAGTCGTCTCGGCGGTCACCCAGATCGAGGAATACACCAAACTGGCGGACACGATCGCCAGCCACCTCGCCGTCAAGATCGGCGAGAAGCAGGACATTCTCGCGCTGCTATCCGTGAAGGATCGGCTGGAGAAGGTGCTCGCGATGATGGAAAGCGAAATCTCCGTGCTTCAAGTCGAGAAGCGCATCCGCGGTCGCGTCAAACGCCAGATGGAGAAGACCCAGCGGGAATATTACCTCAACGAGCAGATGAAGGCCATCCAAAAGGAACTCGGGGATGGCGAAGACGGCCGTGACGAGATGGCCGAGCTGGAAGAACGCATCTCCAAGACCAAACTGTCGAAAGAGGCGAAGGAAAAGGCGAACGCCGAGTTCAAGAAGCTGAAACAGATGAGCCCGATGAGTGCGGAAGCGACGGTCGTGCGCAACTACCTCGATTGGCTGCTCGGTATACCGTGGGGCAAGAAAAGCCGCGTGAAGACCGATCTTGCAGCGGCGCAGGGGGTGCTGGATACCGACCATTTCGGACTCGAAAAGGTCAAGGAACGCATCGTGGAGTTTCTCGCCGTCCAGGCGCGTGCGCCAAAGATCAAAGGTCCGATCCTGTGCCTCGTCGGCCCGCCCGGTGTCGGCAAGACGTCGCTCGGCAAGTCGATGGCGAAGGCGACGGGCCGCGAGTTCGTTCGCATGTCCTTGGGCGGCGTGCGCGACGAGGCGGAGATTCGCGGGCATCGGCGCACCTATATCGGTTCCATGCCTGGCAAGGTCATACAGTCGATGAAGAAGGCCAAGAAGAACAATCCCCTCTTCCTGCTCGATGAGATCGACAAGATGGGTCAGGATTTTCGCGGTGATCCGTCGTCCGCTCTGCTCGAAGTGCTGGACCCGGAACAGAACAACGCGTTCGGCGACCATTACCTCGAGGTCGACTACGACCTGTCGAGCGTCATGTTCGTAACGACGGCCAACTCGCTCAACATTCCAGGCCCGTTGCTGGACCGGATGGAGATCATCCGGCTGGCCGGCTACACCGAAGACGAGAAAGTGCAGATCGCCCGGCGACACCTGATACCGAAAGCCATCAAGAACCATGCACTGGCGGAAACCGAACTCACGATCACCGAAGACGCGCTTACGGATGTCATACGTCTCTACACGCGCGAAGCCGGCGTTCGGAACCTCGAACGGGAACTGGCATCGCTTGCCCGGAAAGCCGTAACGCAAATCCTGAAGGCCAAAGGCGAGACGAAGTCGGTCACCATCACGCGCGAGAACCTGAACGATTATCTCGGCGTGCAACGGTTCCGCTTCGGCATGGCGGACACGACCGATCAGGTCGGGGTCGTTACCGGCCTGGCTTGGACGGAAGTTGGTGGCGAATTGCTGACCATCGAAGGGGTCATGATGCCGGGCAAGGGCAAGATGACCGTGACGGGCAACTTGAAGGACGTCATGAAGGAGTCCATCTCCGCCGCCACATCCTACGTGCGCTCGCGGTCCGTCGACTTCGGCATCGAACCCCCTTTGTTCGAGAAACGGGATATCCACGTCCATGTGCCCGAAGGGGCGACGCCCAAGGATGGTCCGTCCGCCGGCACGGCCATGGCCACGGCAATCGTTTCCATGCTGACCGGTATTCCGGTTCGGCGCGATATCGCCATGACCGGCGAGATCACGTTGCGGGGCAGGGTGCTTCCTATCGGGGGCTTGAAGGAAAAGTTGCTCGCCGCCCTGCGTGGCGGGATCAAGAAGGTTCTCATACCCCACGACAATGCCAAGGATCTGGCCGATATTCCGGACAACGTGAAGAACGCGCTGGAAATCGTCCCGGTCGAACATCTCGACGACGTTTTGCCCCATGCCCTGCTGTCCATGCCGGAAGCGGTGGAATGGGACGAAGCAGCTGCTGAAGCCGCGGCACTCGCGTCGAAGGCGGGCAACGAAGGCGCTGCCATAGCGCACTAGACCGCCGTCTACCGCCTATCCCCGTCGGCTTCGGCCGGCGGGAACGTCGGTCCCATGCCGCGAGAATCAGTGCGACCCAACCTGGCGGCGACCGTGGTTTCCTTCTCTCTCGGACGCCGAGAACCTCCGATCTGCATAGGTTCCAAGGCTCAAACCCATTGAAATGGCGGTTTTGTTGCAGCGATTGCTTGTCCCGCGGGTTCTAACGTCGGATAAGCGCGCAACGTGTTGTGCGTATCAATCGAATTTCAAAAAGGAATGATGGGATGAATAAACAGGACCTTATCTCGGCGATGGCCGACAAGAGCGACCTCACCAAAGAGCAGGCCGGTGCCGCTCTGGAAGCGTTCATGGACAGCGTCACCGACTCGTTGAAGGACGGCGAAGAGGTGCGTCTGCTCGGTTTCGGCAATTTTGTCGTGTCCCGTCGCGAGGAAAAGATGGGCCGCAACCCGCAGACCGGCGAGCAGGTGAAGATCAAGGCCGCCAACGTGGCGCGCTTCAAGGTCGGCAAGGCGTTGAAAGACAAGATCAACGCCTAGAACACAGCTTCGATTGCGAAGACAGCAACCCCGTCCGCGCGAACCTGCCGGGCGGGGTTTTTTATGGAGAAACCGATGACCGTCTATCGACTGGGCAAGATCGAACCCGAACGGGCGCCCACGGCCTGGGTCGCGCCGACTGCGACCGTTCTGGGGAATGTAGCACTCGCTGACCATGTAGGCATCTGGTTCGGTGCGGTTTTGCGCGGCGACAACGAGCTGTTGAGCGTCGGTGCCCGTTCCAACATTCAGGATCTGTGCATGTTGCACAGCGATATCGGTTTCCCGCTTACGGTGGGGGAGGATTGCACCATCGGTCATGGTGCGATCCTGCACGGTTGCACGATCGGCGACGGCTCGCTCGTCGGCATGGGCGCGACAGTGCTGAACGGTGCGGTGGTTGGCAGGAATTGCATCATCGGCGCCAATGCGCTGGTGCCGGAAGGAAAGGTCATCGCCGACAACTCATTGGTGGTCGGGGCACCGGGAAAGGTGGTGCGCGAATTGGACGAAAAGACCGCGCAGTTCCTGAAGGCCTCTGCTGCGCACTACGTTGAGAATGCCAAGCGTTTCGCAAGCGAACTGGTTGAAGTCGAATAGGGTGAAGCCGGTCGTCTGTGGTGACGACCGGCTTCCGGATCCGGCAGGTTGTGGGAACGGGGTGGTACCGACCGGACCGATCTAGGATTGGTTTGTGTCGTGTGCGATCAGGAACCGGCGGAGCGGCGACGGTCCCGTATGGACGACCAGGCGCCGGAATGGGTCACGGACTGGCGCTTTAGAAATTTGTAGGGCGTGTGATCCCAGCGTTCGATCTTCGCTTCCATGTTGTCCAGAATGAAGTCGCCGCGGTCCGTCCGCACGGTGAGTACGGCGTGGCCATCCCCATTGGGCTGGCGAACGACGGTGATGAGAAGGCTCGAGACGGGCCAGCCGCGCTGCATCAGCATGTAGCGTTTCAGCAGGGCGTAATCCTCGCAATCGCCGAACGTGCGCGGGTAGGTCCAGTGTTCTTCGACGCCGTAGTAATCCTGATCGGTGACGGGTTGGATCGTGCGGTTCGCGTAGGTGTTGACCTCCACCAGGTCCGCCCAGCGTTTCTTGGTCAGCGAAGGCGGCGCATCGTTGGCGGAGCGCACTTTGCATTCCGCTGCAAATTGCTGGCAGAAGAGAGCGTGCCCGATCGGCTGGGACGTGCTGCCCGTCGTAAGCATGCGGCTCGAAGCATGTGCGGCTGTTGCGAAGGATGCGATGGCAAGTGTTGCGCCGAGTATGATGGTTGCAATTTTCATGTGTTCGTTCTCCCGTTCCACAGGGAGAAGGTCGCACTAAGAAATATCCATCAGACCAAAAGTAAACGCGGCATTCAAATCAAGTAGTAGTCTAGTTTTATACTAATTCGACACAAAACGTTCCGAACTGCGTTACCTGCCGTTTACCACACGGCCGAGACGAGACGACTGGCGGAGCATCCAACGATGCATACAGAAACGCCCGCAGGGCGGAAGCCATGCGGGCGTTCAAAGGAGCAATGGTTTTAGGTCAGCATGAGGTCAACATCAGGCCAACGTCGAACGGTGTCAGATCGGCACATCCTGTTGCAGCTTGTCGAACTCCAATGCGATGCCCTCGTCGAAATGGCGCACGACGTTTCCGTTCATGCCGGACAGGCTAACCTTCGAGCCAAGGGCAGGGCGCACGTCGCACCGTACTGCCGCTCCGGACAGGGATATGTCGATGATCTGAATCTTGTAGCCCCGTCCATCGGGCATCTTGATCTCACCATTGCGGTTCTGCGGCTCCAGGCGCACGTGACGGCGACCATCGTCGCGTCCATACTCGTAGCTTTGACGGATCCATTCGATCCGCGCTGCCAATTTGTCGCGCCTGCGGGTGGTGCCATCGATAGACATGGAAAACCCGTCGGCATGTACCCGGGAAACTTTGCCGTCGATTCGACCGAGATGGTCCAGATACGCGACGATCCGCTCACCGGCTTTGGGTTTCTCAGCCAGAACGATCTTGCAGTCGCCCGGGGACACTTCCACCATTTGACACGGCCGTTCGGCACCGCTCGGCAACAGACACCGCCCGAACAAGGCCACTTCCACACGTTCGTGCGCGCGGCGCTCCGGCATTTCGAGCTCATTGGAAGCGGCAGCTTGTGTCACGGTCCGGCCATCTCGGGTGGTATTTCAGGGTCGACCTTAGATCGGCTCCGTCTCCATATGGTTAATACGGGGTCACGAAACCGGGTTCGCAACATCGGAAAGTCCACCTTCCAGAACTGCCAGATGACGAACCTTTCGCATGGCTGGGCGGGTGGGCAGGGTGCCGAACTCGACAGGTCCAAGCGCGGGTTCACGCAACGAGGTCAGATCACGCCATGGGGTCTGCGATCGCGCTGTCAGGAGTGTGAGTTCTTCGACTTTCGCGTCGCCGATCCAGTACGGGTCCGCCGCCGGCACCGTTACGCCCAGCAGACGCTCATTCATGCGTCCGCCGTTGGAAAGCGGCATCAGCAGCGTTTCCAACGTCACCGTCTCGCCCGTCTTGTTCGCCGCACGGGAGCACAGCAGAACCAGCGCCCCTTCGTTGTGCAGCTGATCGGCCCAGTTCGATACGACGTTGCGATCCGCCGCACGGTAATGGGCGGCGAAGGGCTGGTCGCGCAATTCCGATCCGAACAGGCTGCACAACCGTGTGCCCGCCAGACGATAGGTGGGTTCGATCGGGGTTAGGTCGAGGATGAACATGTCGCCCAGGATCGGCGCACATTGCGACGGCATGATCGCGCTGCGTTCCGGCCACACGGGCGGTTGGTCCTGATAGGGGCGGTTGCCCGCCTGTGTGTACAATCTCATCCAATAGTCCATCGCTTCGCGTGTCTTGGAGAGTCTCATGGCCTGTTTCCCTGGTATGCGCGTTTCCGCCAGCGGCATCCCGGTACGGGACAGACGCTCGGCTGTTCGGGGGATGCGTTGCAGAGGACGTGCCAGGAAGCGCGCCGAAATCGTGAATACGGCGGTGCCATCCGTTAGGGTTAACGATATGCGATGCTTGCCGCGGCGCGGTTCGATCAACTATCCAGTAACCACTGCTTCACTAACCGCTCCGGACCAAGGTTTCCGATAGGGCGTTACAGCTTTCCCGAACCGGTTGCAGCGACCGCTTCGGACCTCGACCAGCTGCGTGACCGACCGTCGTTGGGGACGGGGCGCGCGGCTCTTTTGGCCCGGCCGGTGTCTTCGAGACACCTGCCGGGTCTTTTTTTGTCCGATAGCAGGCCGCTTTGGATGACACGGGGGAACGACGATCCTAGATGGTGAGCATGATACCCGATCCCGATATGGAACGCCGCGAACCGCAGGCCGAGCGTCCGAAGCGGGAACCGATCTTCAATGTGCCGGCGGTCGTGGTCGTCCTGATTGCAGGTCTGGTCGCAATCCATGCAATGCTCCTCTGGCTTCTGGACACGGAAAACCAGTTGTTCGTCACCTACCTGTTGGCATTCCATCCCTGGATCTACGGCGCGCCGAACGGGGAACTGTACATGCCAGCCATGCGCTACTGGACACCCGTCAGCTACGCGCTTTTGCATGGAGACTGGACGCACCTCGGCATCAACTGCGCTTACCTGCTGGCCTTCGGCACACCGGTGGCGCGCCGGCTTGGCACGGTCCGCTTCGGTTTGCTGTTGCTGGCAGGAGCAGCGGGCGGAGCCTTGGCCCATCTTATGACCAATCTCGGTTCCGATGTGCCGATGATCGGCGCGTCAGCCGCGGTTTCCGCTGCGATGGGGGCGGCGATACGGTTTGCCCTCGCTCCGGGGGTTCCGACTGCTGCGACCGTTCACCGACCGGCACTGTCGCTGGGTGCGTCGCTTGCCAATCGCGGTGTGTTGACGTTCGTTCTGGTCTGGTTCGCCCTGAACTGGCTGTTCGGGTCCGGCGTGCTGAGTGTGCCAGGGCAGGACGCCGGTATCGCATGGCAGGCGCATATTGGCGGGTTTCTGGTCGGCTGGCTGGGTTTCGCGCTGTTCGACCCCATCGAGCGCCAGCGTCCATTCAACGCCTGATTTATTCGCTGAAGACCAGACGGCGCGTGGCCGGCTCGATGGTGCGGTAGAAGCAGGAACGGCGCCCCGTATGGCAAGCCACGCCGTCGCCCTGCAGTTCCGCGACGATCCATAGCGCGTCCTGGTCGCAGTCCGTCCGCATTTCGTGGACGGTCAACACGTTTCCCGAAGTTGCACCCTTGTGCCACAGTTCGCCGCGAGACCGGCTCCAGAAGTGCGCTTCGCCCGACGTCAAGGTCGCTTCGAGGGCTTCGGCGTTCATATGGGCGAGCATGAGCGGTGCCCCGGCCCGATCGACCACGACCGCCGTGAGCAGCCCGTCATCACCGAAGCACGGTGCGAACTCGCCGGTCTCCTCGATACTGGTCTCAACCATCACGCAGCAGCGTCAAGAAGTGCATCTGCTCGTGCGGGTCGTCCTTGAATGCGCCCGTGAACATGGTCGTGGTGGTGGTAGAACCCTGCTTGCGGATGCCACGCATGGCCATACACATATGCTCAGCCTCGATCTTCACCGCGACACCGGCCGGTTGCAACGTGTTCTGGATCGTGTGGGCGATCTGCGCCGTGAGCGCCTCTTGGGTCTGCAGCCGATGGGCGAACAGATCCACCACGCGGGCAATCTTGGACAGACCCAGCACTTTGCCGTCCGGAAGATACCCAACATGGGCGCGACCGATAATGGGCACCATGTGATGCTCACAATGGCTGTGGAACGTGATGTCCTTGACCACGACCATGTCGTCGTAGCCCTGCACCTCCTCGAAGGTGCGCCCGAGATAAGCAGCGGGATCCTGCTCGTATCCGCCGTAGATCTCCCCGAACGTCTTGGTGACACGAGCGGGGGTTTCCAGCAGGCCTTCGCGTTCGGGGTCGTCGCCCGCCCACAGAATAAGCGTGCGAACGGCGGCTTCCGCTTCCTCGCGGCTCGGGCGGCGATGGTCGGCCACCGGCTTCACAGGTGCCGGGAACGGCATGATCGTGTCGGCTGAATTGTCCATGGAGATTTTCCCCGTCCGCCCTTACGGATGCGGACCTAACGTGGCCAACCGCGCGAACCCTGTCCACGACCGACTCAAGCTGACGGATGCATGCCGGTGTTATGCGACATGGCATCCCTTGAACCACCGCAGGCTTGGAAGTGCTGCGGGGCATCCCCTATATAGCGTTGCACGCGCAAGTTGGAAGGGCGACCATGAGTCTCGACGCTGTCTACAACGCCAGGATCCTCGACTATGCGGGCAATATCGGTCGTATCGGACGGCTCGATGCACCAGATGGAACGGCCAAGGCCCATTCCAAACTCTGCGGTTCCACTGTCACCGTGGACGTTACGACCGATGGCCGGGTAGTCACCGACTACGCGCAGGATGTGAAAGCCTGCGCGCTCGGACAAGCCACGGCGTCCATCCTGGCGTCCCAAGTGGTCGGACGAACGCTTTCGGAACTCGTGATGGCGCGGGACGCCATGCGCGCAATGTTGAAGGAGGACGGCCCCCCGCCGGCGGAGCCGTTCGCGGAACTCGCATTTCTCGAACCCGTGAAAGCCTATCGCGCTCGCCATGCATCCACGATGTTGCCGTTCGAAGCGGTGGTGGACGCCATGGAGCAGGCGCTGGCCAAACGGCACGCCGCTTGAAGCGCAACTACGACGGCCCGTGGCGGCGGACGCCCGGCCGACTGCTGGGCGTCGGGCTGATTCGACTTTACCAGCTTACCCTGTCCGGTTTCGTGGGGCAGGGGTGTCGCCACTTGCCGACATGTTCGGAATACGCCTACGAAGCCATCGCCCGCCACGGCCTGCCACGGGGCGGCTGGCTGGCGGCGAAGCGGGTGGCGAAATGTGGCCCATGGGGCAGTCACGGGCACGATCCCGTGCCGGACTAACCGTCATTCCAGCCGTTCAAGTATGTCCAGCTCGGTGCATCCGATCGACGACAGATACAGGCTCCAGAAATCGGTGACGGTCTGAACTTCGGTTTGGGAAAGCGCCTCGCGCCCCGTCGCGTCGCTTCTGCCGACACCGAAGGCTGTGATGGCCACGTTCGTGCAGTCGAAAACGACGTTCGCACGCAGGGTTCGCTGGACGAGAGAACCCGTATCGGCCGTCAGCAATTCCCTTCCGGATATGAACTCGGAGTTTTCGATAAGGTCCGAATAGATCGTGAGATGGACGGATTGCCCGTTGCTGCCGAGCGATCGCATGGCCGAATTGACGGTGCGCAGAATGGCCGATCTCGGTTGCTGCGGCTGGTCCAGGAGGGTGCGGAACGACGATGCGAAGTCGTTGCGAAACCGCACCCGCTCCAGTCTCAACGACCCTTCGGTGCAGTTGTCGAACGTGCCTGCATCGATGCAGTGGGGCACGCATCGGTCGAACACGGTGCGAGACTTCGTATGGTCGGCTTCGATCGTCTTGATGACCAGCCGGTCGCCGCCCTCCAGACCGGCGTAGACAACGCGAAGTCCTGCCTGCAATGCAATTTCCGCGCTCGGCGTCGATCCCGGACGTGACGTCCACCATTGCCATGCGGATCGTCGCCTCTTCCCGACAGAACTTGCCCGCGCTGGATGCGTGCGCGTTAAACGACAGGCATGTAGCAATAGTGATAGAGTGCGGCAAGGTAAGCCGCCTTACGCAGCGTCATCGCGATCGCACCTTCGGAACGCCGTTGTCGTCCACGATATACAACGGCTCGTTGCTGAACTGAGTCGGCAGATCGCGTCCGGAGTAGTTCTGCGGGGCATCGCCGTAAGGTTCCGATGCCTTCGGCTTCGGCAACCTGTCCGCGAAAATCATCCCGCGGAAGCCTCGAGGCGTCGCCACCATTCGTGACGTAAAGCTGCCGATGGCGTTTGAGCTGGTCGGAATAGGTGCGTGCGATGGCCCTCTGCCGTTTGGCATAGGACGTGATGGTGGCATTCAACTCCTTTTCGGCTCTTTTCTCTCTGCGGTACGCCCGATCGTATTCGATATCAGGATCGTGGGAAAACAGGCCGACGATAAAGGCGGCAAAAAGCGCTGCGAAGTTGAGGGCGCCCATCACCGCCGACTCCGCGGAGCCGAACGCTTGCGCGAAAAACGTCTCGAACCCGTCCGAGAATGCCAGTTGCACAGCGCTGGCAAACGGATCGGACGCGACATCCGCTTGTACGATCGTCTCGAAATAGGCGCGTGTGTACATGATGCCGAGGACGATGGCGCAGACGAAGACGAGGCAGAACAGCCCGAGGACCAGTCGCCAGACGTAAAAAGCGCGTAGGTGGCGGGAATGCACCTGCCGCAGCAGGCTACCCGCACTGTGAGCGAGAAATACGAGGAAAGCCGACAATATCAGCGACGCGGCCAGGCTGACGATGAAGTTCGACAGCAGAGCCATGTCGAACAGGACCTTGTTCACGACCATTTCCACCAGCACGATCAAGCACGGTCGCAATCCAGAAAATCCACGCAGATTCGAAATGGATCTGCGGTGACCGCCCGCCGATATTCATCCGCACGTTGCGCGAGGTTGCGCGCGCATTGCGGGCGGCGTCCACGACCGGAGCAAGCCGATGGCTGCCCGGTCCGCAATCGACGGCAAGCGCGTTCAGATCCGCCTGCCGGTCGGCAAGCGTACCGACATATTGCTCCCGGGCACGTTGCTGGTCCTGTTGGGGCTGACCGTCCACTACGCCCACTTGCCCATGCCCAAACGCCGAAAAACCGAAACTCCCATCGGTTCAGTGAACGACGCGGCTTGTTGCCGGTCAATACCTCCCCTAAAAGCGGCGCGAAATCACCCACCCGTTTCGTATGCGGGACTGGATAGGAAAGACGCGCCCCGATGGCCCACACGATCACCTTCCCCGATGGCAACACGCGCGACATCGACCCCGGTACGACGGGTCGCGACGTCGCCGAAAGCATATCCAAGTCGCTGGCTAAGAAATCCGTCGCCTACACCCTCGACGGAGTGCTGACGGACCTCACCGACGTAATCGAAGCATCCGGCGCCTTCGAACTCGTCACCCGCACCGACGAACGGGCGCTGGAACTCATCCGCCACGACTGCGCCCACGTGCTTGCCGAAGCCGTGCAGGAAATCTGGCCGGACACGAAGGTTTCCATCGGACCGGTGATAAGCAACGGCTTCTACTACGATTTCGACCGTCCCAATCCTTTCACGCCGGAGGAACTGGTCGAGATCGAAAAGAAGATGCGCCAGATCATCCAGCGCAATGCGCCGTTTGAGAAGCGGGTCGTGTCGCGACAGGAAGCGAAGGCGCTCTTTGAAAAACTTGGTGAGCCTTACAAGGTCGAATTGCTGGACGCGATCCCCGAAGGAGACGACGTCAAGCTCTACTCGCAGGGCGAGTGGACCGACCTCTGCCGCGGGCCCGCACATGCCGTCCACTGGCCATGTGGGTAATGCATTCAAACTGATGAGCGTGGCCGGTGCCTATTGGCGCGGCGATAGCGATAATCAGATGCTGTCGCGCATTTACGGCACGGCATGGGCGGACGAGAAGCAACTCAAGCAATACCTGTTCGTGCTGGAGGAGGCGCAGAAGCGCGACCATCGCAAACTGGGTCGGGAGATGGATCTGTTTCATTTCCAGGAGGAGGGACCGGGCGTCGTGTTCTGGCACGCGAAGGGCTGGAAGGTCTTTCAGGCTTTGGTGTCCTACATGCGCCGCCGTATCGAAGAACACGGCTACGACGAGGTGAACGCCCCGCAGATTCTCGACAAGGCACTCTGGGAACAGTCCGGCCACTGGGGCTGGTACCGCGAAAACATGTTCACGACCGTCACGGAGGACGAGCGCCAGTTCGCTATCAAGCCAATGAACTGCCCCGGACACGTGCAGATCTTCAAAAACGGGTTACGGTCTTACCGCGAACTGCCTGTTCGCATGGCAGAATTCGGCAACGTGCATCGCTACGAACCGTCCGGTGCGTTGCATGGACTGATGCGCGTGCGCGGCTTTACGCAAGACGATGCCCACGTATTCTGCACGCCGGAACAGCTTGAGACCGAATGCCTTCGGATCAACGATCTCATTCTTACCACCTATAGCGATTTCGGCTTCGGCGATATCGTCGTCAAGCTCTCGACGCGGCCGGAGAAGCGCGTTGGCAGTGAGGAAGGATGGGACAGGGCGGAAGGGATCATGTCGCGCGTGCTCGACAAGATCGCTGCCGACAGCGATGGCCGGATCAAGACGGAAATGAACCCCGGCGAGGGTGCGTTTTACGGTCCCAAGTTCGAATACGTGCTGCGCGACGCCATCGGCCGTGACTGGCAATGCGGCACGACGCAGGTGGACTTCGCTCTGCCGGAACGGTTCGGCGCGTTCTACATCGATCAGAACTCCGCCAAGCAGGAACCGGTCATGGTGCACCGCGCCATCTGCGGCTCGATGGAGCGGTTCATCGGCATCCTGATCGAGCACTTCGCGGGTCATTTCCCGCTCTGGCTGGCCCCTGTTCAAGCGGTCATCGCAACGATCACGTCCGAAGCCGATGGCTATGGCGAACAGGTTGCAGCAAAGATGAAGAAGGCCGGGCTGCGCGTCGAGACCGACTTTCGCAACGAAAAGATCAACTACAAGGTGCGCGAACACTCTTTGGCCAAGGTGCCCGCAATCATTGCTCTTGGCGCACGGGAAGCGGAAGAGGGCACCGTTTCGATTCGCCGGCTTGGGTCGAAACACTCCAAGACAATGACGCTGGACGAGGCCATAGAAGCACTGACGGAAGAGGCCATCGCCCCCGATTTGCGCAGGCACCGTGATGCGGAACGGTCCAGACCCTAGACCCGGTCGAGATCGAGCCGCACTTCGATGGTCTCGTCCTGACCTGCCGACACTTCGAAGGCTTTTCGATAGAAGCTTTCGCCGTTTCGGACGTTGATTTCGTAAGTGCCTTCCGACAGCACGAGCGACGGTGTCAGTTCGTCGGAACTGAAGACCTTTTCGCCATCGTTCGTCAGCACAGTCCAGGAAACGTTGGCGATCGGGTCCCCCCCGGCCCGGGAAACCAGCCGCATGGCAAGCTCCGCCCCGCGATGTTGCAACGTGGCCAGTGTTACCTGCCCGGGCCGTACCTGAAGGTCCGCTCGGACGGTCGCGTTGATGCGTCCATAGCTGGAAACAACGTGATAGGTGCCCTCGTTCAACCGCACGATACGGTCGCCCGGCACGTTGAGAGCGATCAGCTCCCGGTCGTCCTGCGCATCGGGGCCATCGGCATAGACGGAAAACCGTAGCAGACGGTCCGGGATCGCCGTCCCTTCCGCTTCGGCGGACAGCTGCAGTCCACCGGCACGCAAGATGAGATCACCCGTCGCGCCGGTTTCGACCAGATCGACCAGTTTCGTCGCGCCGGCACGACCGTAGGCGACGTGTATCAGGTAGCGCCCGCTCGGCAGATCGAAGGTTGCCGAGCCACCTTCGGCGGTGGCGACCAGCGGGTGTTCCCCCGCGTCGTCCGTGCGTTCGTCGAAGACGCGCCAGACGAGCCCCGTGTCGATTTCGGCCGATTCTTCCGTCAGCCTGGCAACGAGGGACAGGGGCGCGATGGAAAGGTTCGGAGCGGCATCCGGACTGGGTGGCGCGTAGGCATTCTGCGCCATGGCAGAGAAAATCCACCAAAACGTCGCGAAAAGGGTAAGTGCGATGATACGAAGCATTCCGTTGTTTCTCTCTCTCGCGCGGCGTTTTCATGGCGGGCGCTTGTTGATAGAACGCCGGACATGAACGTCCTGCAATCATACCTGAAAACCCGCCGATCCGCATTGTCGATGACGCTGGACGAACCCGGCCCGTCGGACGATCAGGTCCGCAGCATGTTGACCATCGCAACCCGCGTGCCGGACCATGGCAAGCTGGCACCGTGGCGGTTCGAACTGTGGCGTCCGGCCTTTCGCAAGTCGCTTCATGCCAAGCTGAGCGCGTTGATCGACCCGACCCAAGTCGATGCGGGCAAAATGCAAGCGGGCACCGATAAAGTGCTTCACGCGCCCTGCGTCATCGCGGTCATCAGCACGGCGACGGAACACGAAAAGATTCCGGTCTGGGAACAGCACCTGAGCGTTGGCGCTTCCTGCATGCTGCTGTTGCAGGCCGCCAATGCCGCCGGTTTCGACGCCCAATGGCTGACTGCATGGTATACCTACGACGAGCGCGCTTTGAGGATGCTGGGTCTGGCCGAGGGCGAGAAGATCGCGGGGCTGATTCATATCGGAACCAGCGACGTCACCAAGGTCGAACGTCCCCGTCCTGACGTCGATGATATCTATTCCGTACGGGAGGTCTGATCGCTCATGTTCTACCGCGCCGACGAACCTCACGGCTTGCCGCACGACCCCTTCAAAGCAATTGTCGCGCCGCGGCCGATCGGGTGGATTTCGACCATCTCCGCCGGTGGTGTGCCGAACCTGGCTCCGTATTCGTTCTTCAACGCGATCGGCGATGCGCCCATGATGGTCATGTTTTCGTCCGGAGGGATGAAGGATTCGATCCGTAATGCCCGCGAAACCGGGGTGTTCACCGCCAATTTCGTAAGCGGTGCCATGCGTGACGCGATGAATATGTCCTCGGCCAGCGTCGGGTCTGGCGTGAACGAGTTCGACTTGGCCGGGCTCGATATGCTCGCTGGAACGACAGTGGACTGCCCGCGCGTGGCAGGCGTTCCAGCAGCTTTGGAATGCGCGGTGACGAACATCGTGCAACCGGACACGCTTGCAGGTGGAAAATCCGCGTATCTGGTTGTCATAGGGCAGGTGACGGGCGTCTTCATCGACGACGGGCACATGACCGATGGCAGGTTCGATCTGGCAAAGGCTGACCCCATCATGCGCGCGGGTTACCGAGATTATATGGGCGCCGGGCCCATGTTCGAACTCGTCCGCCCGGACGGCTGATCGGTGCGAGGGGCGAATGGGAAAACTTCGTGCACTGTCATAGCCTTGTTTTGTTCGCATTCTTACCCTAGCTGATAAGTTCGAATTGGCCGACCTGCCGCTGCCTCCGTCGTTTTCACGGCTATGCACCCGGAATGCTCTCCAAGATCGAATGAACGGGCATTCTGCCCGTGTGCAAACGAGACAAACGCAAGGACTATCCCATGACTCCCGGTACCGTAAAATTCTATAACGAAACCAAAGGCTACGGCTTCATCGAGCCCGAGAACGGCGGCAAGGACGTTTTCGTTCATGCAACCGCTCTGGAACGCTGCGGCCTGACCAGCCTGTCCGAAGGCCAGAAGGTTTCCTACGAAACCGACGTCGACGCCCGTTCCGGCAAACCTGCCGTCAGCAAACTCGAAGTTTCCTGATATCGGACGGGGTTCACGCCCCTTCGAAAGCATTCGAGAGGCCATTTGCTGTGTAGCAAGTGGCCTTTTTCGTTTTATGTCGGCTACGTGCGCAACCCTTGTTAAGAGCGCCTGCGCCTTCCGCAGATGGGGCCGATCGAGCATCGAGCCATCGAGGGAAACGACGCCCGGATTGCCAGCCGCTTCGAAAGCCTCGACGATCGCCCGCGCTCGCTGAACGGCGTCAGCACTTGGCGTGAATGCCGCGTTGATGATCGGAACCTGGGCCGGATGGATAGCCATCTTGCCGGTGAAACCGTCCGCCGCCGCTTCCGCACATTCAGATTTGAAGCCGGTGTCGTCGCGGAAATCGGGATAGACGGTGTCCATCGCCTGAACCCCCGCACTCGTCGCGCCGAGCAGACATTGCGTTCGCGCGAACCGAAACAGGTCCGTATAGTGGCCGTGGTCGTCCCGTTGTCGCAGGGTGCCGACATCTGCCGCAAGATCCTCGGCACCCCATGTCATCGCCGTCAGGCGATCGCTTGAACCGGCATAGGTTCCCGCACCAAAGACGGCGGCCGCCGTTTCGGTCACGATGGCTATGGTTTTCGTTGCGCCGTCCTCAATTCCGTTCTCCAACTCGTGGACACGCAGCATGGCGTCGAGCCGTTGTACGTCGGCACCGTTGGCGGACTTCGGCAACACGATGCCGGCGGGTGCGCCGGGCATGATGGCGGCAAGGTCGTCGTCCGTCATGCCGGTATCGAACGCGTTCACGCGCACGAATAGCGTGGGTGCCTTAGGGGGTGCCGATCCGAGGAACTCGGCAGCGATGGCCCGTGCATCGGCCTTGCCGTCGTGTGCAACGGAATCTTCCAGATCGATGAAAAGCGCGTCCGCCTCGCTTGCCAAACCTTTGGCGAGCTTTCGCTCGCTGTCAGCAGGAACGAACAATGCGGAGCGGATCATGCCGTCTGCCGCCGCATCATCGCCTGCCGGGTACACTGGCAAACGAGCTTGTCGTCCTGATTGAAACCTCGGTGAACGAACTCGACGATGCCCCGGTCCGGCTTTGATTTTGATGCCCGAACTGACGCTACCTCGGTAGTTACGCGGATCGTGTCGCCCTGAAACACCGGGTTGGGAAAGGTCGTGTCCGTCATGCCGAGGTTCCCGATCGTCGTGCCGAGCGTCGTTTCGCCGACGCTGATGCCGATCACCAGTCCCAACGTGAAGAGGGAGTTGACCAGCGGCTCTCCCCATTCGGTATCGGCGGCAAAGTGCCGGTCGATATGGAGGGGCTGCGGGTTCAGCGTCATCGTCGAGAACAGCATGTTGTCGCTTTCCGTCACCGTCTTGCGCAATTCGTGTTCGAATGTCTGACCGACGAAGAACGCGTCGAAATACAGTCCGGCCAAAGGCTTGCTCCAGGGCGAGGTATGTCAGCGCACAGGAGACCATGGTTTCCCGTTCGTGAACAGGCGTGGTGAACGGTGCCTTAACCCATTTGCGCCAATCTCGCAGTACGCCCAACAGTTCGGGCGCAGTTGTGTATGTGTGGAGTTGCGTAATGTTCGTGGAACAGTTTACCGCCTGGGCCGCCAGTGCGTCGGTCGAAGAACGGTGCAATGCGGTGACGACCATCGCCCAGGCCATGTTCGATACCAGTATCGACGAAGTCGACCGTGACGATTGCGAACAGGTGCTCTCTCTGTCCACGACAGACCCCGACGACAGGGTACGGATCGCGCTGGCACGGGCGTTGACGGTCGCACCGGGCGCGCCGCCGGCCCTGTTGTGGAGCCTTTGCGACGATACGCCCGCGATAGCCGCTCAGGTATACGCGCGCAGCTCCCACTTCCGGCAGGCGGACCTCGTCGACACCGTCGAGGAAAGTGCGCTTGTCCAATGTGCTGTTGCAGGCCGCGGCGATATCGGACCGCAGGTCGTCCGAGCCATCGTCGAGCGTGGTTGTGCGGACGCCATTCGCACGCTGTTGAGCAACGCCGCGGTCGCCATCGGCCCGGGCCTGAAGGATATGATCGCCAAGCGGTTCGCCAGCGAAGCGTCGATTCGCGCCCTGTT
This sequence comes from uncultured Alphaproteobacteria bacterium, assembly GCA_963711195.1. GTDB lineage: Bacteria > Pseudomonadota > Alphaproteobacteria > Rhizobiales > Rhizobiaceae > Pseudahrensia. The sequence continues at coordinate 159,672 of CAVQDK010000006.1, read as the reverse complement.
GCTCGACTACCAGGATATCGATCCCACCACCCGCCTCGATCTGCGGCTGGCGCAACTGGAGGACTTGCAGGCGATGGCTGGTGCCTTTGCCGCTGATTCCAAGCGCCTCGATACGACCATGGCCGACGCCCTCGACCGCACGATCATCGACGTCGCGCGATGCGCGGGTCCGCAGAACATGGACGGCTACGTTCGTCATCTGCAGGCCGCACAGTGCCTTACACCGGCCCTGCTCGTGCGTTCCACCTGCGAAGACAATGCGGCTCTGTTCGAAACGGCTATCGCAGTCCTAAGCGGCGTTCCCGTTTCTCGGGTGCAGGCCATCGTCGACAGCGGGCGCACGGTGGCGTTTCAGGCGCTTTTCCTGCGGACCGGGCTTCCGGCCCATGTCCTGCCGACGCTTCTGGCTGCCGTCGACGTATGGGGGAGGGGCGAGAGTTGCGATGCGGCCTTGCTTCTCGAGCATTCGCAGGATGCCGACAGCGCCACGCTGCGGATGCTGTCGCGAATCGACCAGGAACAACGCCGCGAGCGTTGGGAACCGGCGGAACGTCAACTTGCCATAGCCGCTTGACCCGTTGCCGGGTCAGTAACCGAACTGCTCGTCCAGTATGCGCTCTTCCCACGGGTGTTCCGGGTCGAAAAGAACGTACCCGGTCGCCTGCCGGTCTTCGTGAATGCGGACAGTCGCGGCGTTCTTGATCTCGGTGTTGTCTGCCACGGCGTTGACGGGCCGCTTGGCGGTCTGAAGCACCTTGATTTCAACGCGGGCCGTGTTCGGCAACAGCGCCCCCTTCCACGCGCGAGGCCTGAACGGGCTTACCGGCGTCAGCGCCAATAGAGGGGCGCGCAAGGGCAGAATGGGGCCATGGGCGGACAGATTATAGGCGGTGGAGCCTTGTGGCGTGGCCACCATCAATCCATCGCAAACCAGACTTTCCATCCGCGTCACCCCGTCGATCGTGACGTGCAATTTTGCCGCCTGCGCGGACTGGCGAAACAGGGATACCTCGTTGAAGGCCATGGCATAGTGGGTTGTCCCGTCCGTATCCGTCACTTCCATCTGCAGCGGATGGATGCGTTCGCATGTGGCGGAAGCAATGCGAGCCAGAAGGTCGTCCGTACCGAACGGGTTCATGAGAAACCCGACCGTGCCCTTGTTCATCCCATAGATGTGTTTGCCGCTGTCGAGGAAACGAAACTGTGTCGACAGCATGAAGCCATCACCGCCCATCGCGACGATGACGTCGGCATCGTCCGGGTCGACGGTCTCGTAGAGTTCCATCACCTCGCTTCGCGCCCGCTCTGCGGCAAAGGTGGTTGCGGCTACGACCGCTATTCTCGGTAGACGGTTCTCGTCATCCCAGCGCCGTGCCGGCCTGCCGGTCACGACAGCTTTTGAAGCAGTGCGTCCACCGAGGCTTTTGCATCGCCGTAGAGCATCCGCGTGTTGTCCTTGAAGAACAGCGGGTTTTCGACGCCGGAATAGCCTGTGCCCTGCCCACGCTTCAGCACGATGACCTGCTTCGATTTCCACACTTCCAGCACTGGCATGCCTGCAATCGGTGAGTTCGGGTCGTCCTGCGCTGCAGGGTTCACGATATCGTTGGAGCCTATGACCATCACGACGTCGGTAGAGGGCAGGTCGTCGTTGATCTCGTCCATCTCCAGAACGATGTCGTAGGGCACCTTCGCTTCAGCCAGCAGCACATTCATATGGCCCGGCAGACGGCCGGCGACGGGGTGGATTGCGAAACGCACGGACTTTCCCTTGCCGCGCAAACGCTTCGTGAGTTCGGAAACCGAGGCCTGCGCCTGCGCCACCGCCATACCGTAACCCGGCACGATGACGACGCTGTCCGCATCGTCCAGCATTGCTGCGACACTGGAGGCGTCCGTCGCCACCATCTCGCCGTCGATTTCCATGGCGGGACCGGACGATCCGCCGAAGCCGCCTAGAATGACGGAGACGAAGTTCCGGTTCATCGCCTTGCACATGATGTACGACAGGATGGCGCCGGACGAGCCCACCAGCGCGCCCACCACGATCAGCAGATCGTTGCCGAGCGAGAAGCCGATCGCCGCCGCCGCCCAGCCCGAATAGGAGTTCAGCATCGACACGACCACGGGCATATCGGCTCCGCCGATGCCCATGATGAGGTGGTAGCCGATGAACAGCGAGGCAAGCGCGACGACGAACAGCGCCAGTCCGCTGCCGGTCACCATGTACCAGACGAGGCACACCACGCAGACGGCGAGCGCACCGGCGTTGAGCATATGCCCGCCCGGCAATTGTTCCGCTGAACTGGTGATGCGCCCGGCCAGCTTGCCATAGGCCACGACAGAACCCGTAAACGTGATTGCGCCGATGAAAATGCCGAGGAACAGTTCGACGCGAAGAATGGCGATCTCCAGCGCCGGTTTTCTTGGCGACGATGGCCGCGAACCCGTCGAAGTTCTTCGAAGCCGACAATCCCTTGCGCCAGTGCGCACTGAATGTAGGTTGGTCCGTCAGGCATCGTGGCAACTCCGTTATCCAGCAGCATTCCCTGACGCGCACGATTTCGATATGCGCGTTCACGCCCACGAACACTGCCGCCAGGCCGACCAGACTGTGCATGGCGGCGACCAGTTCCGGCATCTGCGTCATCTGAACGCGACCGGCCAGTTGCGCCCCGATGACACCACCGGCGCCGATCAGGATGATGGACACCAGCCACAGGCCGGAGCCTGGGCCGATCAGCGTTGCCACCACGGCAATCGCCATACCGGCAATACCGTACCAGACGGCGCGTTTCGCACTTTCCTGGCTCGACAATCCCCCAAGGGAAAGGATCAGCAGAATGGCGGAGACGACATAGGCCGCGATCGTGAAGGCGTTATCCATGGCTGTCCGCTCCGCCTACGATTTCTGGAACATGGCGAGCATGCGCCGTGTCACCATGAAGCCGCCGAATATGTTGATACCCGCCATGAAGACCGCGAGTGCGGCCAATATCATCACCAGCCATGAGCCGGATCCGATCTGCATGAGCGCACCGACGATGATGATCGACGAAATGGCGTTTGTTATCGCCATCAGTGGCGTGTGCAGCGAGTGGGAGACGTTCCAGATAACCTGGAAGCCCACGAAACAGGCAAGCGCGAACACGATGAGATGCTGCATGAAGCTGACCGGCGCGACGAGGCCGATCAGAAGCAGCAGTGCACCGCCACCGACCAGCAAACCGGTTTCACGCAAGCCCGCGCGGCGCATGTCGGCGAGCGCCTTGGCTTCCTTTTCCTCGAACGACAATTCCGGCGTCTTTGGCTTCGGCTTCGCAATCGCCGCAACTTTCGGAGGCGGCGGTGGCCACGTGACCTCACCGGCGTGAACGACGGTCGATCCACGAATGACGTCGTCTTCCATATTGTGAACGATCACGCCGTCCTTTTCCGGCGTCAGGTCGGTCAGCATATGGCGGATGTTGGTCGCGTAGAGCGTGGAGGCCTGGGTCGCCATGCGGGAGGCAAGATCGGTATAGCCGATGATCGTCACGCCGCCGGGCGTTTCGACCTTCTCGTCCTTCACCGTCATCTCACAGTTGCCGCCGCGTTCGGCTGCCAGATCGACGATGACCGAGCCAGGCTTCATGGCTTTCACCATGTCGGCAGTCCACAGCACCGGCGCATCGCGGCCCGGGATGAGCGCTGTCGTGATGACGATGTCGATTTCCGGCGCCTGTTGCATGAACAGTTCGAGCTGCTTCTCGCGAAACTCCGGCGAGGATGGCGCGGCATAGCCCCCCTGGGCCGAGCTGTCTCCCGAACCGGACTCCTCGAAGTCCAGCATCAGAAATTCGGCGCCCATGCTCTCGATCTGCTCCGCCACTTCGGGCCGCACATCGAAGGCGCGCACGATGGCACCGAGTGATTGGGCCGTGCCGATTGCAGCGAGGCCGGCAACGCCTGCGCCGATTACCAGCACTTTTGCGGGTGGAACCTTGCCGGCGGCGGTGACCTGACCGGTGAAGAAACGACCGAAGGCGTTGCTCGCTTCGATGACGGCGCGATAGCCGGCAATGTTGGCGGTGGACGACAGGGCATCCATCTTCTGGGCGCGCGAGATGCGCGGCACCATATCCATGGCGATCAATGTCGAATCGGCAGTCCGCGCCGTTTCCATCAGCTTCTTGGCATCGGACGGGTAAACGAAGGAAATGACGGTCTGACCAGCGCGGAATCGCTTGGCCTCGGCGGCGGTCGGGCGCTGGACCTTGGCGACGACGTCGGCGCGTTCCCACAACTCGCCGACGGTCTTGACCACCTCGACGCCCGCTTCGCGGTAAGCGGCATCGGAAAAGCGGGCTGCGGTGCCCGCACCGCTCTGAATGATGCAATCGAAGCCGAGCTTCTGCAGATCGCGGGCGCTGGCGGGGGTCATGGCGACCCGGTTCTCGCCCTTTGCCGCTTCCTTCGGTGTTCCGATTGTGGTCATGGACTTATCCCCCCGGCACGGAAACGGCATCGAAATTGAATGGTGCCCCCACCAAGATTCGAACTCGGGACCTACTGATTACAAATCAGTTGCTCTACCAGCTGAGCTATAAGGGCACAGGCGCAAGCGCCATGCGGACCGCTTTAGCGGAAGGTCGCAAGCACGGCAAGAACGCCACCGTCTTCTTCAGGCCCACCCAAACGACCATCGAAGAACATGTATCCCAGCCATGAGCGTCACGATGATGAGCGCCCAGATCGCAAGCTGAACTGCTACCGCCCCCCAGTTCGTCGGCCCCCGAAACAAAACGGAAGCCAGCAATGCGCCCCAGAGGCTCAGAAGAGCGGCGGACGCGAACATACCATTGTCGACGCCCAGAACCGTTCCGCTGTCGTGTGACGTCAACAGCAACACGAGCACGAGTGCGGCGAGAGCGGCGATGATCCAGAACGAGCGTCTCACGCGTCTGTTCCGCGCGCTGCCGCGCTCTGACTCCGTTCACGGGTCCGCTGCCTCTGTCTGCGTTTCGTCACGCGACGCTCGCCCTTCGGCATGGTGGCAAGACGGTCCGGTAGCGCGTCCATGATGCGGTCCCGCTCGTGGGGCTGCATCTTCCCCCATGCCATGATTTCATCGATCGTGCGCCCGCATCCGTGGCAGTTGCCGCTGTCGTAATCGATCTGGCACACCAGCACGCAAGGGGAGGGGATGGGTTCGCTCATGGCAGTTACATAGCGAGCGCGAAGCCGAACAACAGCCCCACTTCGGCCATTTGCTGGGTTGCCCCCAGAACGTCACCCGTATGCCCACCGATATGGTGGCGCGCGAGCAGAGCGACGACGGCGATTGCCAATGCCAGCCCGGTCAACATCGCCAGCGCGTCGCCGCCGAGGGGAAGAAGCCCGATCAGAAATGGAAGGCACATAAGGATCGTCAATCCACCGGTGCGCATGTTCGGCTGCCCGTAACGGACGGACAATCCGCTGCCGTCCTTCGTTGCCCCGCCCTGCGGCGCGGACGGTCTGACCGGTGGCAGGAAAACCCACGGCACGAGCATCGCGCCCCGGGAAAGACTGCAAACAGCTACAAGGATTACGGCGACTTCCCATCCGGAGGCCATCGCGAGAACAGTCGTCCAAAGCATCCAACGCAAGCCCGTAACGACGATCAGCGCCAGCGTGCCGTAGGTGCCGATGGCACTGTCGCGCATGATCGCGAGCTTGCGCTCCAGCGTGTGGCCTCCCCAGAACCCGTCGACGACGTCGGCAAGCCCGTCCTCGTGAAGTGCCCCGGTCATCAGCATCATGCAACCGACGAAGAAGCAATGCCGTAAGGTCGGGCGACAGGCCGACAAACAGGATCGGTATGAGCAGGAGCCATGCAAGAAGGCCGATGCCTCGCCCAGCGAGTGGAAACGTATGGGCCGTCGCTCTGAAATCGGGCGCGACGTCGAGCTTCGCCAACCGCCATACCGGCAGACGGGTGAGAAACTGCATGCTCGCCAGCGTGTCCCGGGGCAAGTTCGCCGTGGTTCGCGCCCATTCCATGCTTGCGCCTCCCCGCGGGCTTGCCTAGTCACGGCCAACGACCGTTTGCTGCCAATCCATTACCAAACAGGCTCCTAGCACCATGTCCACCGGATCGGGACTGCCCTTCGACGATATTCGCGCGCTGCTCAACGATCTTCCGGGGCCGGACACCCACGCCGCCCAGAAGGTGGCCGAACGTGATGCACAGCTGACGAAGCCTGCCGGTTCGCTGGGGAAACTGGAAGATATCGCTGTCTGGCTCGCCAAATGGACGGGGCGGGAACCACGTATCAACCGCCCGCTCGTGGCCGTCTTTGCCGGCAACCACGGTGTGGCGGCGCAAGGCGTGTCGGCCTTTCCACCGGAAGTCACCGCGCAGATGGTCGGCAACTTCTCTGCCGGAGGGGCAGCCATCAACCAACTGTGCATCGCCTACGATCTGGGGCTGAAGGTCTTCGATCTGGCGCTAGACATTCCCACCGGCGATATTACCGAAGGTCCGGCGATGGACGAGCGCACCTGCGCTGCCACCATGGCGTTCGGCATGGAAGCCATCGCCGGCGGCACCGACCTGCTGTGCATCGGCGAAATGGGCATCGGCAACACGACCATCGCCTCCGCCATCTATTTCGCCCTGTTCGGTGGCGAGGCGGAAGACTGGGTGGGGCCGGGGACGGGCCACGATGCGGCGGGCATTGCCCTGAAGGCCGATGTCGTGCGCCGCGCGGTCGATCTGCACAAGGACCATCTGAAAGACCCATTGGAAGTGCTGCGTCGTCTCGGCGGTCGGGAGATCGCCGCCATGGCGGGCGCGATCCTCGCAGGTCGTGCCCAGCGAATTCCGGTCATCATCGATGGTTTCGTTGCAACCTCCGCCGCCGCAATTCTTCATGCTGCAGACCCGACGGCGCTCGACCATTGCCTGTTCGCTCACGTCAGCGCCGAGCCAGCACACCGCGCCGCGCTCGATGCGATAGGCAAGACGCCGCTGCTGGATCTCGACATGCGGCTGGGTGAGGGGACTGGCGCGGCCTTGGCCGCCGGTATCGTGAAAGCCGCCGCTCTTTGCCATACCGGCATGGCGACTTTCGAAGAAGCCGCCGTCAGTGCGAAGGGCGTCGCAGCGGACTAGCTATGCCGCCGCCGAGGTCTGGTTGAAGCGTCTGACGCGGGCGTTCACGTCCGCCGCCGTCTGATTGGCCTCCGGCACAGCGCTCAGACCTTCCAGAACGCGCTTGCGAGGGAAGGTGGCGATGACCTCCGTGCCTTCGCGCAGCTTCGATTTCAGTTCGAAATGCCCGTCATGCATCTGAACCAACGCCTGCACGATCGGAAGACCGAGACCCGTTCCGGCTTCCGCCGATTTGATCGCGATGGAACCCTGACCGAATGCGGAGAGCACGACCGGGATTTCCTCCTCGGGAATGCCCGGTCCATTGTCGCGCACGCTGATATACTGGCCTCCACCGGCGGTCCAACCCGCTTTTACGTGGATCGTACCGCCGTTCGGCGTGAACTTCACGGCATTCGTCATCAGGTTCAGGATGATCTGGCGCACGGACCGATCGTCCGCCCAGATGTTCGGCAGACCGTCCTGCACCTGCGCGACCAGTTTGATGCCCTTCTTGTCGGCACGCAGGCGGATCATCTGCTGTGAGTCTTCGACGGCCTCACCCAGATTGGTGGCGGTCTCGTTCAATTCATAGCGCCCGGCCTCCACCCGCGACAGGTCCAGGATCTCGTTGATCAGTTTGAGCAAATGGGCACCGGATGTGTTTATATCGCCTGCATAGTCCTTGTAATGCTCATTGCCGATCGGCCCCATCACCTCTTTCACCATCATCTCGGAAAACCCGATGATGGCGTTGAGCGGCGTTCTCAACTCGTGGCTCATCGTCGCGAGAAACCGCGATTTGGCGAGGTTGGCCTCTTCCGCGCGGCGGCGGGCCTCATTGGAGATGGCCTGCGACTGCTCCAGTTCCGAAATCAGTTCGTCGCGCTCGGCGCGGGAAGCGAGGTGTTCGGTGTAGGCCGACCGCATCACGCATGCCAGATGATGAAAGAACACGACCGACGCCAGCAGGATAAGGCTGAGCGCCATAGTGACCATGCTCTGATCTTGCGACAGACGCAGTGCGACCGCAGCCGCGATAGGGAAGTGCGGTTGCAAGCGTGGCGTAGCGCAGGTTGTACGTCCCCAGCAGGGTCATGCCGATGATGGAAATTGCCGACGCGAAGGCGGCAACGCTGAACATGTTTTCCGATCCGATCATCGGAACGATCAGAAAAAGGCCGCCCCACAGAATGCCCTGGCACACCTGCAACGCCAGAAAGACCGATTTCCAATAGCCAACGTCCACGTTCTCGATGGCGATCTCGCTGTATCTGTTCGCCAGAACGGACGTTGCCCCCGTCAGCGCAAACGCGGCGAGCGCCCACACCGCCAACCATTGCGAGCGACATGGTGAAGTGAATGGCGATGGCAGTGGCGACGGTGACTGCCAGGGCGCTGACGACCAGCCGCTTTTTGGCTGCCACGTGTCGGGTGAGAATTTCCGCTTCCCAGTTTTCGTTGGAGCCAACCTGCACATTGGAACTGCGCCGCAGCTTCGATACCGCCCGACGCGACGCCTCGCCGCTGCGGTTGGAACCGGGGCGGCTGACGATGGTCTTGTCGACGCTCGACAGGGTGGTGGCAGCGGTAGACATGATACAAACAACCGGAGCAATGATACGCAGAACTGCCGACAGGGTGCCCTCATTAGGGTAACATCGGGTTAAACGGGCTGCTCCACCTGTCTCCACCCTTCCGAAAATTCCCGGCCTACCGCCAGCGACACAGGCCTGCTATTGAGCGGAATGAAGCGTCAACATACGGATTGAACACATGAAACTGTACGATGGTGGCCGCGCACCAAACCCGCGCCGGGTCAGGATGTTTTTGGCGGAGAAGGGCATCACCGACGTGCTGCTGGAGCCGGTTGACATGGGTGCGCTGGGTCATCGTGCGGAGGCAGTTGCCGCTCTCAACCCGATGCGCCGTCTGCCGGTGCTGGAACTGGATGACGGCACCGCAATTGCTGAAACCGTCGCCATCTGCCGCTACTTCGAAGCCTTGCACCCCGCACCGGCTTTGATGGGTGAAGGGGCGGTCGGAACCGCGCTCGTCGAGATGTGGCAGAGGCGGATCGAGTTCCATCTGCTTCTCCCGGTTGCGAATGTCTTCCGCCACGCTCACCCGGCGATGGCCGAATGGGAGCAGCCGCAGATCGCCGCTTTCAGCGAGGCAAACCGGCCGAAGGTCATCGAGTTTCTGGAATGGCTCGACGGCGACATCGGCGACCGGGCGTTCATAGCGGGCGAAGCGTTCACCATTGCCGACATCACCGCCACGGTCGCTGTCGACTTCATGAAGCCGGCTCGCCTCGAACTGCCGGCGGACCTGTCCAATATCCGGCGCTGGTACGAAGCGATGAAGGCGCGTCCGTCCTACGCCGCATGACGCTTGCCGCGTTGCAGCGGCGCGTGGAAGCGTGCCGCATCTGCGTCGAGCGACCTCTCGGCGAACCCTTGCCCCACGAACCACGGCCGGTTCTGCGCCTGTCGTCGACGGCGCGCATCTGCATCGCCGGACAGGCGCCCGGTGCACGCGTGCACGCCAGCGGCGAACCGTTCGACGATCGCTCCGGCGACAGGTTGAGGCAATGGATGGGGATCGACAGGGTGACGTTCTACGACACGTCCCGCATCGCCATCGTGCCCATGGGCTTCTGCTTTCCAGGCTACGACGCCAAGGGAAGTGACATCCCGCCCCGCCGCGAGTGCCGCGCCACGTGGCACGACCTGTTGTTCTCCGCCATGCCCCAAATCGAACTCGTCGTGGCGATTGGGGCCTATGCGCAGGCGTACCATCTCGGCGCGGCGCGATCGAGAACCATGACGGAGACCGTGCGCCAGTGGGAGCGGCACTTGCGCCCGAATGCCGGGCGTCCGACGCTTCCCATCCCCCACCCGTCATGGCGCAACACGGGCTGGCTGAAGCGAAACCCATGGTATGAGCGTGACGTTCTGCCAGTCCTGCGCGCTGAAGTGGCGCGGCTGACAGGGGAATGATATTGCGCCGGTGTTGCGAGCTTGGACGTTTCGCGCAATGTTGGCAGGCATCGACAGTTTCTCACGCAACGGACTTGCGCCATGGACCGGATAGACCGGCGCATTCTCAACCTTCTGCAGGAGGATAGCACCTTGCCCGTGGCAGAGATCGGTCGTCGGGTCGGACTGTCCACGACGCCGTGCTGGCGTCGCATACAACGGATGGAAGAGGAGGGGGTCATCACCGCGCGGGTGGCACTGCTGAACCCGAAAGCGGTGCGCGCCAACGTTACCGCATTCGTTTCCATCCGCACGAGCGAGCATAACACGGAGTGGCTGAAACGCTTCAAGGAAGTGACAGCCGACATGCCGGAGGTGGTCGAAATCTACCGCATGAGCGGGGACGTGGACTACCTGCTGCGCGTCGTGGTGCCGGATATCGAAGCCTACGACGCCTTCTACAAACGCCTCATCGGCACGATCGATATCACCGACGTCTCGTCCGTTTTCGCCATGGAGCAGATGAAGTTCACGACCCGTCTGCCGCTCGATCACATGCCGGTGGAAAAGCCTTAACGCTCTAGCCGCGCCAGCAGGCTGGACGTGTCCCAGCGGTTGCCACCCATGCGCTGCACTTCCGCGTAGAACTGATCCACCAGCGCCGTAACGGGCAGGCTGACGCCGCGAGCGTCGGCCTCGGCCAGACAGATGGCTAGATCCTTGCGCATCCAGTCCACCGCGAAGCCGTGGTCGTATTCGCCTGCGATCATCGTCTTGTTGCGGTTTTCCATCTGCCAGGAACCGGCGGCACCCTTGGAGATGACCTCCATCACCTTGTCGATATCGAGCCCCGCGGCCTTCCCCAGATGAATCGCTTCGGAAAGCCCCTGAACAAGACCTGCGATGCAGACCTGATTCATCATCTTGGTCATCTGGCCGGAGCCGGTTTCGCCCATCAGGCCAACCATACGGGCGTAGCACTCGATTATGGGCTTCGCGCGGTCGAACGTGGCTTCGTCGCCTCCCACCATCACCGTCAGAACGCCGTTTTCCGCGCCCGCCTGACCGCCGGATACCGGTGCATCGAGAAAGCCGAACCCGCCTTGTTGCGCAGCCGTTGCCAGTTCACGGGCAATGTTTGCAGAGGCGGTCGTGTTGTCGATGAAGACCGAACCGGTCTTCATGCTGGGGAAAGCTCCGCCTTCGCCCAGTGTGACCGAGCGCAGGTCGTCGTCGTTGCCAACACAGCAGAAGACGAAGTCCGCGCCATCGGCTGCTTGCGCGGGCGTTTGGGCCTTCGCCCCACCGTGCTCCGCGACCCAGCTGTCGGCTTTCGCACCGGTGCGGTTGAACACCGTTACTTCGTGGCCCTTGGCAGCCAGATGGCCTGCCATGGGATAGCCCATGACGCCGAGTCCGATGAATCCTACCTTGGCCATGAGTGCTCCTACGAAAATGCTGTCCAGGGAATGAAGGCGACGGGGTCGCCCTTGCGAATGGAAGTGACCTCTTCGGGTATTTCGATCAACCCGTCCGATTGCGTCAGCGACGAGATCAGCCCGGACCCGTCACGACCGAACCGGTGCGCGACACCCTCTTCCAGCCGACCGCGCACGAATTCCCGCCTGTCCGGTTTCTTGGCCGACAGGTCGAACCCGGAAGGCACGAAATAGCGAGGTGGCTCCAGCCAGTTCGCGCCAGCAAGCCGCAGCAGGGCAGGGCGGACGTAGAGTTGGAAGCATACCATCGCCGCGACCGGGTTGCCCGGCAGGCCGAAGACATAGGCGTCGCTCGCGCCGTCCCGCGCGATCTGACCCATCATCATGGGGCGACCGGGTTTCACGGCCAGCTGCCACATGTGCCGGTGCCCGAGCGTGTCGAGGGCGTCGAGCATGTGGTCCTCATCCCCCCGCGACGCGCCCCCGGAGGTCAAAACGACATCATGCGTTGCAGCCGCTTCAGCAAGCGCGTCGAACACAGCTGCTCGCGTATCGCCGACGATCGGCAAATGATCGACCAGGCATGGCATTCCGCCGAGCAGCGCCGACAGCATCGGACCGTTGGAATCGAATACCTGCCCCGGTTTCAGCGTGCTGCGAGAATCGGGCACGACCAGCTCGGCACCGTTCGACAGCAGAGCCACCCGAAGGCGTCCATACGCCGAGACCTCCGCGAAACCGAGCGATGCGATGGCCGCAATAGCAGCGGCGTTCGCTCTCGCGCCCGCGTCCAGAACGATGTCGCCAGCCTGTACATCCTCACCGCGCTTTCGACAGTTGGCACCCGCTTTCAGCGTCGGGATCGTCACATGGGTCCGGGTAGTGGCACAGTCTTCCTGCATCGCCACGCTATCGGCACCGGAAGGCATCGGCGCGCCGGTAAAAATGCGAGCAGCAGTGCCGGGTTCCAGCGGTGCGGGGGACAGCTCTCCTGCCGCAATACGGGTCGAAACCTCGATGGGTCGGTCCGGAGCGGGGTGGAGGTAGGCGAAGCCGTCCACCGCAGCATTCGTGTGAAGCGGCACGTCCCGCGGTGCAACGACGGGGTCGGACAGAACACGCCCGGGGAGTTCGGACAGCGAGACGGTCTCGCTGCCGACGATCGGGGTCAGACGGTCGCGCAGTAGCGACAGCGCGTCGTCGTGGCGCAGGCGATGCTTGTCGTGCACGAAGCAATCATCGAGTGGCTTGCGGTCGCCGCGGCGTTCCATCATGCGAGCCCGGTTTGGAGCGCGACGAAGTCTGCAAGCCCTTCGAGGTCATTTCGGTCGTAAACCGGTAACGACGCGTCGAGGCCGCTTCGACTGGCGAGCGCCACGATCGTCGTGTTCTGACCATAGAGCGGCGGCTTCGAGCCCACGCATTCGATCTTCGCGTGGCGGCTGCCCTTGAATCCCTCGACAAGCACGAGGTCGCATGGGTCGAGCCGTGCCAACATGGCGTCCAGCTGGTCAGTTTCGGCACGCGCCTTTTCCGTCAGCAAAGCCCAGCGACTGTCGGAGACAAGCGCGGTCTGAGCAGCACCCGCCTTCCGATGCGCTGCGCTGTCACTCCCCTCGCGGTCCAACTCGTAGCCGCTATGGGCATGTTTGATGGTGGATACGCGCAGACCACGTTCGGTGAACAGGCGCACGAGCCCGGCCACCAATGTCGTCTTGCCCGTGTCCTTCCACCCGACGACACCAAAGACCTTCATACGATCCTCGCCTTCGCCACCGCGAGGTCTTCCGGCGTATTGATGTTGAAGAAGGGATCGCCATCGGCGGCGTTTGCAAACTCGACTTCGACCAGCCCATGCCGTTGTGCGAAGACGATGATTTTCCGCTGGTCCTCAACAGTCAGGAAGCGGTGTAGATCGTCCGCCAGCACGACGGGCCAGAGGGCGAAAACCGGGTGAATGCGGCCGTTACTCGACGCCATCGCCACGGGTGTGTTCTCCTTGACGGCATGGGCACAGGCTGCAACCCAATCGACAGGCGCAAAGGGCGTGTCCGTCGCCGCCGTTGCCAGATGCGTCGCACCGGCGGACCGGGCCCATTCCATCCCGGCCAACACCCCAGCCAGCGGGCCGACCCGTCCCGGAACCGTGTCCGGTGCGTGGGCATACCCGTCGACAGGGGCGGGCGTATTGATAGCCAGGGCCTTCACCTGCGGTTCCAGTCTGGCGATGGCGTGTTGCAGCAAAGTGCGATCATCGAGCAGCGTACCGCCCTTGTCGACGCCTCCCATGCGGCGCGATTGCCCACCGCCCAGAACGATCCCTGCGATCCTCATCCAGCGGACCCGTGGTCGAACACCACGCGCTGCTCGCCTGCCAGCACGATGAAGCGGCTCCCCTTCGCCCGCCCCACTAGCGTGAGTCCGGCCTTGCGGGCAAGGTCCACACCCCACGCCGTGAAACCCGAGCGGGATACGAGAATGGGTATACCCATCATAACAGTCTTGATGACCATCTCGCTGGTCAGACGACCGGTGGTGTAGAAAATCTTGTCATCGGGCGAACACGCGTTTGCCGCCATCCAGCCGCAGATCTTGTCGACTGCGTTGTGCCGCCCGACATCCTCCAGATACACCAACGGCTCCGCCTGACGCGCCAGTACGCAGCCGTGGATGGCTCCCGCCTTCAAATATAGGCTGGGCGCGGTATTGATCGTTTTCGTCAACGGCACGAGCCACGACGTGTGCAGTTTGGCATCGGCCGCAAGCTGGACCTTCTCGAACCCATCCATGACGTCGGCGAAGATCGTGCCCTGCGCGCAACCGGACGTGCGAACACGCTTCTTGGACTTTGCCTCGAACGTGGTCTCCACCTCCGTACGCACGATGACGACCCCGAGTTCGTCATCGTAGTCGATAGCAGCGATCGCATCGTCCGGCGAAAGGATATTCTGGTTTATCAGATAACCCCGCGCGAGAAGGTCCGGGTGATCGCCGATCGTCATCATCGTCACCACCTCCTGGTCGTTTAGGAACAATGTCAGAGGCCGTTCGGTCACCACATCCACCGTAACCGGCGCACCGTCCTGGTCCAGCCCGACAACAGGGGTCGACAGGTTTGTATCGTCCGGGTCGGGGTGCAGCAGCATGGTGCGGTCTAACCCTGCATGGCCGCGCCGCCAAGGCGTCTTGCGCGGCGATACATCAGCCAAGCGACCGCCGCGCCAAGCACCGACGTGGCAAACATGATCACGTAGAGCGGCATCGCTCCGTTCTCGACCGTAATCAACGTGCCGGACAAGGTCGCCAGCGCAGCGCCCGCACCGATTTGCACGAAGCCCGCGATCCCGGATGCGGAACCCGCAAGATCGGGGCGTACGGAAAGCGCACCCGCCGTCGAATTTGGCAGCGCCATGCCGTTGCCGACGCCTACCAGCATCATAGGGTAGAACAGGTATCCCGCTTTCGGTTCCAAAGTACTCATCAGCCCGAGCGAGATGGCGACACCGAATGCGCATGTAATGCCGCCCAGCATCATCATGCGTTCGATACCGACCGACTGGCTGTAGCGTCCGGAAATGAAATTGCCGGCCATGTAGCCGATCGCCACGAATGCGAAGTGAAAACCGAGCACCGAGGGCGTCATGCCGATGATCTTGTCGCCGACGAACGGCGCGCCACCTAGGAAGGCGAAATACGCCCCGGACGCGGCAGCAGCGCAGATGATGTAGCCCCAGAAGACGGGTTCCCGAAGCAGGGCGGCGTAGGCCCTTGCCTGCGCGGAAACGGAAACTGCGACGGGTGTGTGTGTTTCACCGACGCGGAACCAGATAAGGGCAAGCACGCTGAGCGCCACGACGTCCAGCAGCAGGAAGATCGACCGCCAGCCGTAGGCTTCCCCCAGAATGCCACCGATCGTCGGCGCGACCATGGGCATGATTGCCATGGCCATGGTCATGTAGCCGATCATGCTGGCCGCCTGCGAGCGATCGTAAAGGTCCCGAATGATGGCGCGGCTGATCGACATGGATGCAGCGGTGGACGCCTGCAGAAGCCGCGCCAGCAACAGTATTTCCAGGTTCGGCGCGAACCATGCCAGCGTCGTGGCGCCGAGATATATGATCGACGTGACGAGCAGAACCGGGCGGCGTCCGTAGCGGTCGGCGAGTGGACCGACCACCAACGCGGCGGCACCCGTGGCGAACAGAAACACCGTCAGAACCAACTGGATGGCAGCGGGCGATACGTCCAGATCCCGCGCCATCTGGGGCAGGACGGGCAGCACCATGTTCATGGCCATCACCGAAGTGCCGGTAAGGATCACAAGGATAAGCAGGTTCGGCGGGGACGTGGCCGCACCGGGCAGGCGGGGAAAACGGGACAAGGCGACCACGATCGTGGTGGGGAACCTGTTCCTCCTATGCCCACTCCCGCCATCACTCAAGCAACGGGTCACGTCGGAGACGAATGGGCTCGGACCAGCCAGATCGCCCGACGCAACGAAAAAAGGCCGACGTTTCCGCCGGCCTCTCCGCAAAATCAGCGAGAGGTGAACCGACTAGCGCCGCACGACCACTTTCGTTCCGACATTCACCATCTTGTACAGATGCTCGACATCGTCGTTCGCCATGCGGATGCAACCGGAGGACATCGCCTTGCCGATGGTCCAGGGCTGGTTCGTGCCGTGGATGCGGTAGATGGTGGAGCCGATGTACAGTGCACGGGCGCCGAGCGGGTTGCTCGGGCCACCGGCATAGAAGCTTTTCAGCTGCACGCCGTTTTCACGCTTCACGCGACGGATCATCTCCTGGGGCGGACGCCAATCAGGCCATTCCGCCTTGCGGGTGACCTTGTGCGTGCCGGACCACTGGAAGCCATCGCGACCGACGCCGATACCGTACTTTATGGCCTTGCCGCGTTTCGTCACGTAATACAGACGACGCGCGCCCGTATCGACGATGATCGTGTTCGCGGCCACCGAATTGTCGAACCGCACGGTACGTTTGCGAATGGGGGACTTGTTAGAGCCCAGTCGAGCCTTGCTCGGGTCGGCAAGGCGGCCGGCCTCGTTGCTGCTGAAAAAGCCGTCGCTGAAAAGCCCTGCCTGGGCCGGCGCGACCGACACGAAGGCGGCGGCGCCACCGACGACGGCGGCAGCGGCCAGAATGAATAGCTTGCGCATGGAAGATCCCCTCATTCCCACTTGGATGTTTGACGTTGTTCAAGGTTAACGAGCGAACACGCCGTCTGCCACCACTAGCGGGCGATCCTTCAAAATGCGTTAAACACTGGTGCAGCTCTGCCACAGGCGATGTTCGGCTGCGGTCTCTTCCTAGCCGAGCTTCAGTTCCGAAAAGAAGTCGTTGCCTTTGTCGTCGATGACGATGAAGGCCGGGAAGTCTTCGACCTCGATGCGCCAAACGGCTTCCATGCCCAGCTCCTCGTATTCGACGACCTCGACCTTGCGAATGCAGTCCTGAGCCAGCCTTGCAGCGGGGCCGCCGATGGAACCGAGATAGAAGCCACCGTGCTGTTTGCAGGCTTCACGCACCTGCCGCGAGCGGTTGCCCTTGGCGAGCATGACCATGGACCCGCCGAAGGACTGAAATTGATCGACGTAGGAATCCATCCGCCCCGCGGTCGTCGGTCCGAAGGAGCCGGACGGCATGCCTGTCGGCGTTTTAGCTGGTCCGGCGTAGTAGACGGGGTGGTCTTTCATGTATTGCGGCATGTCTTCGCCCGCTTCCAGCCGAGCACGAATTTTCGAATGGGCCAGATCGCGGGCGACGATGATCGTGCCGGTCAGCGACAGCCGCGTCTTGACCGGATAGCGCGACAGATCCGCCAGAACGTCCGCCATGGGCCGGTTCAGATCGACCTTGATGACCTCACCCTCGAAGGTGCTTTCATCCAGATCCGGCATGTATTTCGACGGGTCCGTTTCCAGTTTTTCTAAAAAGATGCCGTCCTTCGTAATCTTCGCATTGGCCTGCCGGTCTGCCGAGCAGGAAACCCCCAGCCCAATCGGGAGCGACGCGCCGTGGCGGGGCAGGCGGATGACGCGGACGTCGTGGCAGAAATACTTGCCGCCGAACTGCGCGCCGACGCCCATGCGCTGGGTCAGCTTGTGAACCTCCGCCTCCATCTCCAGATCGCGAAAGGCGTGCCCACTTTCGCTGCCCTCGGTCGGCAGGGCGTCGAGTGCGCGGGTGGATGCCATCTTCACGGTCTTCAGGCACTGCTCCGCACTCGTGCCGCCGATGACGATGGCGAGGTGATATGGAGGGCAGGCAGCCGTGCCCAAGGTGAGGATCTTCTCGCTCAGAAACTCGATCATCCGGTCGTGCGTCAGCAGCCCGGGCGTGCCCTGGTAGAAGAACGTCTTGTTGGCGGACCCGCCACCCTTTGCGATGAATTGAAGCTTGTAGGCGTCCGGCGAACCGCCATCGGAATAGATGTCGATCTGCGCGGGCAGGTTGTTCTTCGTATTCTTCTCCTCGAACATGGAAAGCGGGGCGAGCTGCGAATAGCGCAGGTTCTTCTTGTCATAGGCATCCATGATGCCGCGCGAGATCGCGTCCTCGTCATCGCCGACCGTCAGCACGTTTCGCCCACGCTTGGCGGACACGATGGCGGTGCCGGTGTCCTGGCACATGGGCAACACGCCACCGGCGGCAATATTGGCGTTCTTCAGCAGATCCCACGCGACGAAACGGTCGTTCTGCGTCGCTTCGGGGTCGTCGAGGATGGATGCCAGCTGCTGCAAGTGTCCCGGACGGAGCAGGTGGTTGATGTCCATGAACGCCTGTTCGGCCAGCAACCTCAGCCCTTCCTGCTCCACTTCGAGAAACGTGCGCCCACCGGCCTCGATGGTTCGCACGTAGTCGCTCGTCAGCTTGCGATAGGGCGTCTCGTCCGGCCCGAGGGGGAAGAGTTCGACGTGTGGGGAGGGCGTGTCCAGCATGAAACCGTTCCGACAAGGCGTTTGCCCCACAGTGCCCGTCCGCCCCGCGCCATTCAAGCCGCGACATGCTTGACGGTGCCGACCCACCGCGCCTATAGGCGCGACACGGCGGGCAGTTTGCAGACCATGGCCCGGTCGGGCGATTAGCTCAGCGGGAGAGCACTGCCTTCACACGGCAGGGGTCACTGGTTCGATCCCAGTATCGCCCACCATCACCTTCTCTACGGCGCCGGGCAATTCGGTGAACCGGTCGATCGCGACAGTCGGTTGCAGGTCCGCCATCGGCACGTCCGTATAGCCGAAGGTCACACCGATACTGGGAATTCCCGCCAGCCGGGCCGCTTCTATATCGTTGACGCTATCGCCCACCATGATGACCGGACCGTCGCCCACCATCGCGGCGGTTTCCGTGATGTGGCGCGGGTCCGGCTTGCGAAACGCGAACGTATCACCGCCGGTCACGACGCCGAAGCGGTCACCGCCGTCCATCTGCGCCAGAATGAGCCGGGCGAGGCGTTCGTATTTGTTGGTGCAGATCGCGAAGCGCCAGCCTTCGCTTTCCAGCGTATCGAGCGCCTCGAACACCCCGTCATACCAGACCGTCTCCGACGCGATGCGCGCTTCGTACTCTTCCAGAAAGATCGCCAGCAACTCCTTGTGGCGCACCGGATCGAGCGAGCGGTCGTGATAGGCAAACGCCCGCGCAATCATCGCCAGCGCACCTTGCCCGACGACCGTGCCCACTTCGTTCATCGGTACAGGCGGCAAGCCGTCGCGGGCGGTCGTGCGGTTAAGCGCGGGCACAAGATCGCGTGCGGAATCGATCAGCGTTCCATCGAGATCGAAGACGATGATTCCGTTTGTCATGTATCAACCGCGTCCCATTGCTTTGAATCGATAAAACCCGCCACGCCCTCTGGCGCAACCCGTGCCGCGTGCTAGAGCGGGCTTCATGAGTGACGATCTGAAAAAACGTGCCGCCGAAGCCGCCCTCGTTGAGGTGGTGGACGGCATGAAGCTGGGCATCGGCACCGGCTCCACCGCCAACTTTTTCATCGATGCCCTTGGCAAGAGGGTGTCGTCAGGCCTGTCCATCATCGGTGTGCCGACCTCGGAAGCCACGCGGTTACGGTGCGAAAAACTGGGTATTCCCCTCACGACGCTGGACGACGAACCGACCCTCGACCTGACGATCGATGGTGCGGACGAACTCGACAGCGAGCTGCGCTTGATCAAGGGCGGCGGAGGGGCGCTGCTGCGGGAAAAGATCGTCGCCCACGCCTCCCGTCGTATGGTCGTGATCGCAGATGATTCCAAGCTGGTCGAGCGGCTGGGCGCCTTCCCCCTGCCGATTGAAATCAACCCGTTCGGCATGGCGGCGACGGTGCAGGCTATCCGGGCCATTGCCGGGGCCGGGACCGAACTTACGTTGCGCAAGGGGGAGGACGGCTTGCCTTATCAGACGGACGGCGGGCATTTCATCATCGACGCATCTTTTGGCCGTATTGCCGATCCAAGCGCTTTATCCTTCGCGTTGAACGCCATTCCCGGCGTCGTGGAGCATGGCCTGTTCATGGACCTTGCCGACCGCGCCTACGTTGCAAGCAGCGATGGCGTGGAACGGTTGGAGATCGAGCGGGTCAAGCCTTGATCATTCCCATGGCCCCGAGCATTACGGGCGGGCCGAAACGGAGCTATTCGATATGACTGCAATGCGTCCGCTTTATCTGACGGCATTTTTCCTCATTTCCATCATGGCCGTCGGTCACTACGACCGTGCATCGGCGCAGGATGTGTCCGATGCTCACATGGAGGCCGCTCGCAAGGCGATCGAAGCGACGCGTGCGACCGAATCCTACGATGGCATCCTGTTCGATGCAGCCTCGCGGGCTAAGGACCAGTTCATCGCGGCCAGCCCCGACCTTGCGGACCAGATCTCGACGATCGTGGACGAGGAGGCGATTGCGCTTGCCCCGCGCCGGTCCGCGCTCGAAGCCGAAGCTGCACGGCTTTTCGCGAACTCGTTCACGGAAGCCGAATTGAACGAAATCGCCGCGTTCTACGGATCGGCGGCGGGTATCAAATACAACGAGGCAACACCCATTCTGGCCCGTGAGCTATCCCGGGCAGCGCGCGTGTGGGCAACCGGCATCAATCGCGATCTGAACACGACGGTTCAGGCGAAGATCGTCGAAATCAGCCCCGAAGTAGCCGCACCGGTCGAAGGGGCGGCTGAGAGTGATGCCGCCGCCGGGGCGACCGGAGACTAGGCACGAATGGCTTACGACTACGATCTTTTCGTCATCGGTGGCGGGTCCGGCGGCGTTCGCGCCGCGCGCCGCGTCGGCGGGCTCGGCAAGCGGGTCGGGCTGGCCGAAGCCAGTCGCATGGGTGGCACCTGCGTCATTCGCGGCTGCGTTCCGAAGAAGTTGTACGTCTATGCCTCTACCTTCTCCGAGACCTTCGAGGACGCTGCTGGATATGGCTGGACGGTCGGGGAGCCCTCCTTCGATTGGCACACCCTGCGCGCCAACAAGGAAGCGGAAATCACCCGGCTTGAAGGCCTGTATCGCTCGGGCCTCATCGGTTCGGGGGTCGAGATCTTCGATACCCGCGCCGAACTGCGCGGTCCCAACGAGATCTGGCTGAAGTCGGAAGACCGGATCGTCACGGCCGAACGTATCGTCGTGGCCGTGGGCGGATATCCGAACCCGCATGCATCGCTTGAAGGCCACGAGCTGACCATCGACTCCGATCAGGCCTTCGATCTGGAAAACCTGCCCGACAAGATCGTCATCGCCGGTGGCGGCTACATCTCGATCGAGTTTGCCGGTATTTTCAACGGCCTGGGGGTCGATACCACAATTATCTATCGCGGGCAGGAAATTCTGTCCGGGTTCGATCAGGACGTGCGTCGCGCCCTGCATGAAGAATACGAAGCGCGGGGCATCCGTATCATAACGGGCGAAGTCTTCAGCAAGATCGAGCGCGCCGAGGACGGTTTGCTTCACGCCCATCTGCGCGGCGGTGAGGTGCTCAAGGTCGGGCAGGTCATGCTCGGTCTTGGTCGCCTGCCGTCGACAGAGGGTCTCGGGCTGGAGAAGGCTGGAGTTGAGACGACCGACAAGGGCCACATCCCGGTGGACGAATATTCCCGCACGAACGTTCCTTCCATTTGGGCGCTCGGCGACGTGACGAATCGTGTGGAACTGACCCCGGTGGCGATCCACGAGGCGATGTGTTTCGTGGCGACCGAATTCCTCGACCGTCCGGAACGTCCGGACCACGGCACGATCCCCACGGCAGTGTTCTCGCATCCCGAAATCGGCACGGTCGGCCTGACCGAACTGGAAGCCTGCGAACGGCACGAGCGGTTGAACGTGTATCTCGCCAAGTTCCGCCCGATGAAGAACGTCCTGCCAAAGCGGGAGGGCAAGATGATCATGAAGCTGATCGTGCACGCCGACGACGACAGCGTTGTGGGTGCCCATATTTTCGGCAACGACGCGGGCGAAATGGCGCAGCTTCTGGCAATTCCCATCAAGATGGGGTGCAGGAAGTCCGACTTCGATGCGACCATGGCCCTCCACCCGAGCGCGGCCGAAGAACTTGTGACGATGTACGAACCCACCTATCGCATCGAAAACGGCGAGCGGGTCGGCTAGCGCAGTGTTCGGTGCCGAGGTGGCAACCGGGCAACCGAGGCACTAGGTTTGCGTTAGCGTGACAGCCGCTTGGTCGGCCAGGCGAAAGGCTATTGCGATGACCAACCCCGAAGTAAGAGATCGCGTAGTTTCGCTCGATCCGGTCTGGCAGGCATTGCGCGACGAGGCGCAGGCCATTGTCGACTCCGACCCCGCGATGGTTTCCTTCATTTACTCCAACGTGTTGAACCAGCCTTCGCTGGAAGATGTCGTGGTGCATCGCATTGCGGAAAGGCTGCACCGTCCGGAAATGGCGGCCGACACGATCCGCCGTGCATTCCACGAAATGCTGACCGCGCAGCCGGACATCGCCGAGATAATCCGCGTCGACATCGCAGCCGTCTACGACCGCGACCCGGCTTGTACGCGGTTCATCGAACCCATTCTGTACTTCAAGGGCTTTCACGCCATACAGACCCACCGCCTCGCGCACTGGGCGCTGGGTGCCGGGCGGCGCGATTTCGCGTTCTATCTGCAATCCCTGTCCAGCCAGATATTCCAGACGGACATCAACCCGGCCGCACCGTTCGGGCGTGGGATCTTCATGGATCACGCCACGGGGATCGTCATCGGTGCGACCGCCAGCGTCGGCAATGACGTGTCGATCATGCAAGGCGTTACGCTTGGCGGCACCGGCAAGGTTGGCGGCGATCGTCACCCGAAGGTGGGGGATGGCGTGCTCATCGGGGCAGGGGCAAAGATACTGGGCAATATCGAAGTCGGCCACTGCTCCCGCGTGGCTGCTGGATCGATGGTGCTGAAGAAGGTGCCGCCGAATGTAACCGTCGCCGGTGTTCCTGCCCGGGTCGTTGGTGTAGCCGGGTGCACGGAGCCCTCGCGCACCATGAATCAGATTCTAGCCGATCAGAACTAAGGCCTTATGGAACAGACAGAACTCGACAGCCTGAAGTCCTATCTTGCCGACATGTTCGGAGAGGATGATCTGGCCGTTCTCCAGCACCCCGAAGACGACGAGCAGGCTCTGGTCATCAACGGCAAGACCCTGTTTGCACGGATCGACCGGGACGAGGACGAGGGTGAACTGTCCTATAACTTTTCCAAGGACATTCCCGATGGCCCCTACGAGGAACTGGATTCTTACCTCAAGGACGTCTTCAACAACGACAACGTCAAGCTGCGTAAACGGCCGAACAAGTCCGACAGCGCCGAGGTCTACCGTGGCGACGAGTTTCTCGGCGTACTCTACGACGATGAGGGCAGCACCGACGGAATGCAGGTCTTTCAACATGGCGATTCTCGACATCGATCTGGCAGGCGGTATCGAAGTCGTCGACGACTAGACGTCAAATTCATTCGCCCAGCACTGCCGCGATCTGGCGGTTCACCATCCGGTCGATCTGCTTCCATTGGTGCAGGTGTCGGCTGTCGAAACTGTACGTCACCGATAGATCGTCCCCTGCCTGAAAGTCGTGCAAGCAACGACCACTGTCTTTCAGGGTGCCAGAAAGCGGTTCCACCGGACAGCGCGCGATCCACGGCACCGGCTCATCAACCGCAATCGCCAGCGCCTCACCTTCGTATCCGCTCTCGCCGTCGAGCCGTTGCAGCAGCAACCCTGCCGGTCCTTCGTAGGGGTCGGCCTCGAACAGTTCGGCATATACACTGGCAAGCCGCTTCGACATTCCTGCCGACATCTCCCGACGCGTGACAGTGATGGCGATAAGATCACCGGACGCGCGATCGAAGGCTCCGCGCAGATCGGCGGTGTAGCCAAGGCCCGATGGCCAATGCAGCGCGAGGTCGAGCCGGTTCCCGCCCGCGATGCGTCGCTGCGAAGGTTCGCGGATCATGTTGCCGGGAACGGAAAGTCTGTCGTTCCCGATAATGTATGGGTGAAGCGACCGATCGTCGGTGTAGTCGGACCGCACAGCGTTCGCAGCCACCCATTCCCGCACGCCGAAAAGCCCGGCAACGATGACGACGGTTGCGACCAGCAGATAGGCGAGAAATCGAATCACGACTGCTTCACGATACGAATGGTGGGCGATGACAGGCTCGAACTGCCGACATCTTCGGTGTAAACGAAGCGCTCTACCAACTGAGCTAATCGCCCTTCATATCCGTTCGCCATGCCAATCGACGGTCAATACCGCCGGTTGCGCAAAACGATGAAGCGGGCCAGCGCCACGTCATTCCTGCAATCAGGAAAACGTGGCGCGAGTGACGGGACTCGAACCCGCGACCTCCGGCGTGACAGGCCGGCACTCTAACCAACTGAGCTACACCCGCATGCATTGCCGCGCGACGACATGTGCCGCCTGCGAAACGCTGGTGACGGATACGGAGCAGGGTGCGCCAAGTCAAGCTGTCGGAGTGCAAAATTGCAACCTTTCGCAAACCGGTTCGGTGCGGTCGGCTGCGTCCATTTGGAAAGGCGTTCGCCTTGCGAAAAGACGACCGACGGGCTACCTCGGCAGCATACCAACTGGAGCAGTTCTCACATGGAAGCGTTGCTGGCTTCATACCTGCCCGTCGTCATATTCATGGGCGTTGCACTCGTCATCGGCATTGCCCTGCTGGTGGCGCCCTTCATCATTGCCTATCGCGCTCCCGACGACCAGAAATTGTCGGCCTATGAGTGCGGTTTCGATGCGTTCGACGATGCGCGGATGAAGTTCGATGTGCGCTTCTATCTGGTCGCCATCCTGTTCATCATCTTCGACCTGGAGGTCGCGTTCCTGTTCCCCTGGGCCGTTTCCTTCGGCGGGCTGGGATGGTTCGGTTTCTGGTCGATGATGGCGTTCCTCGGCGTGCTGACGATCGGCTTCATCTACGAATGGAAGAAGGGCGCTTTGGAGTGGGACTGAGCAGTCTCCTTCGAACGCGAAAGAACCGACATGACTACTGACACTTTGATCGCACCCACGCCAAAGGGCGTCCTCGACCCTGCCACGGGCAAGCCCATCGGCGCGGACGACCGCTACTTCGGCGAAATGAACGACGAGCTGGCCGACAAGGGTTTTCTCGTCACGTCGACTGATGATTTGATCAACTGGGCGCGCACCGGATCGCTCATGTGGATGACCTTCGGCCTGGCATGCTGCGCAGTGGAAATGATGCAGATGTCCATGCCGCGCTACGATTCCGAGCGTTTCGGTATCGCCCCTCGCGCCAGCCCCCGTCAGAGCGACGTGATGATCGTCGCGGGCACCTTGACCAACAAGATGGCCCCCGCACTGCGCAAGGTGTACGACCAGATGCCGGAGCCGCGCTACGTCATTTCCATGGGGTCGTGTGCCAATGGCGGCGGCTATTATCACTACAGTTACAGTGTCGTGCGCGGCTGCGACCGCGTGGTGCCGGTGGACATCTACGTGCCCGGATGCCCACCGTCTGCTGAAGCGCTGCTTTACGGCGTGTTGATGTTGCAGAAGAAGATGCGGCGCACCGGAACGATCGAGCGTTAGGGATGAGCATGATCGACGACCAATCTCTGCTCGATATCAAGGCCTATCTCGAAGAGCAGTTGGCAGACCACATCGAGAGCGCGGTTATCTCGTTCGGCGATCTTACCATCAGGATCGACGCAACGGTTATCGGCACCGTGCTGCGCTTCCTGCGCGACGATCAGCAGACCCAGTATTCCTGCTTCATCGACCTTTGCGGTGTAGATTACCCTGAACGGCGCAAGCGGTTCGATGTCGTCTATCACCTGCTGTCCCCCAAGGGGAACACGCGCATCCGCATCAAGCTGGCGACCGATGCCCGCACTCCCGTGCCGAGCGTGGTCGATGTCTATCCGGCGGCGGAATGGTTCGAGCGGGAAGCCTACGATCTGTACGGCATCCTCTTCACCGGCCACCCCGATATGCGCCGTCTGCTGACGGATTACGGTTTCGAGGGCCACCCGCTGCGCAAGGACTTTCCGCTGACCGGTTTCACGGAAGTTCGCTATGACGATGCCCTGAAGCGGGTGGTCTACGAGCCCGTCGAACTGCGGCAGGAACTGCGCAATTTCGACTTCCTTTCGCCGTGGGAAGGTACGGATTACGAGCTGCCCAACGAATTGAAGGGCGACGAGAAAGCGAAGCACTGATTGCAAATCCGCAGGACGCGATAGCGCACCCTGCGGTTCTATAACGATGGATATGATCCGGGTCGCAATCGAGGCCCAAATCTCAGACGGACAGACCTGATGGCAGAAGTCGACCTGCGCAATTTCAATATCAATTTCGGACCGCAGCACCCTGCGGCCCACGGTGTTCTGCGCCTCGTTCTGGAATTGGACGGCGAGGTGATCGAGCGTGTCGATCCCCATATCGGCCTTCTCCACCGTGGCACCGAGAAGCTGATCGAACACAAGACCTATCTGCAGGCCATGCCGTATTTCGACCGACTCGACTACGTGTCGCCGATGAACCAGGAACACGCTTTCTGTCTAGCGGTCGAGCGGCTGATCGGGCTAGAAGTGCCCCGCCGCGCGCAGCTGATCCGCGTTCTGTATTGCGAGATTGGGCGGATCCTGTCGCATCTGCTGAACGTGACCACGCAGGCGCTGGACGTTGGCGCGTTTACGCCCTCCCTCTGGGGTTTCGAAGAGCGCGAAAAGCTGATGGTGTTCTACGAACGGGCATCCGGGGCGCGTCTGCACGCCGCCTATTTCCGCCCCGGCGGTGTCCATCTCGACCTGCCGCCGGAGCTGATCGACGATATCGAGGCATTCTGCGATCCGTTTCTCAAGGTCGTCGACGATATCGAGGGACTGCTGACCGACAACCGCATCTTCAAGCAGCGCAATGTCGATATCGGCATCATCTCGCTCGAAGACGCCTGGGCCTGGGGTTTTTCCGGCGTCATGGTGCGCGGTTCCGGCGCGGCGTGGGATTTGCGACGGGCGCAGCCATACGAATGCTACAACGAAATGGAATTCGACATTCCGGTAGGCAAGAACTGCGATAATTATGACCGCTACGTCATCCGCATGCTGGAAATGCGCGAATCCGTTAAAATCATGCGCCAGTGCTGCGAAAAGCTGCGCGAACCGGCAGGGCAGGGGCCGATCGCTTCCGCCGACGGTAAAGCCGTTCCACCGAAACGCGGTGAGATGAAGCGGTCGATGGAAGCGCTGATCCACCACTTCAAACTCTATACCGAAGGTTTCAAAGTGCCCGCTGGCGAGATTTACGCCGCCGTCGAAGCGCCTAAGGGCGAGTTCGGCGTGTATCTGATTTCGGACGGTTCCAACAAGCCCTACCGCTGCAAGCTGCGCGCCCCCGGCTTCGCGCACCTGCAAGCGATGGATTACATGTGCAAGGGCCACATGCTGGCCGATGTCGGCGCGGTGCTCGGTTCCATGGATATCGTGTTCGGGGAGGTCGACCGATGAGCGTTCGTCGTCTGGCAGAAGATGCCGTCCAGCCCGGCGAGTTCGCCTTTACGGCGGAGAACGAGAACTGGGCGCGCAACAAGCTGAAGGATTTCCCCGAAGGCCGCGAAGCCTCCGGCGTCATTCCGCTTCTCATGCGCGCGCAGGAACAGGAAGGCTGGGTGACGAAGCCGGCCATCGAACACGTGGCCGACATGCTCGACATGCCGCTCATCCGTGTGCTGGAAGTGGCGACGTTCTACACCCAGTTCCAGCTCGCGCCAGTCGGCAAGCGCGCCCACATTCAGGTCTGCGGAACCACGCCGTGCATGCTGCGCGGAGCAGGCGAGATCATGGACGTGTGCAAACGCCGCATTTCGCCCAATCAGTTCGAGACGACCGACGACGGTTCGCTTGTCCTGGGAAGAGGTCGAGTGTCAGGGCGCCTGCGTGAACGCGCCGATGGTCATGGTCTTCAAGGACTCCTACGAGGACCTGACAGCCCGAGCGGATGGACGAGATCATCGACGCCTTCGAGGCCGGCGACGGCGCGTCCGTTCCTGTCGGTCCGCAGATCGATCGTATTTTCGCGGCACCCGAAGGTGGATCTGACATCGCTGACGGAAGACCCTGAGGCCGCGTTCGAAGAAGCCGAAGGCGAAGGGGAAGCGGGCCGAGCCGCAGGCGGCCACGAACGCTGCCCGTCCCGCAAGCCATGTTTCGCTCACCAGCCCTGCCATCGCTACGCCGGTTGAGCAAAGAGGCAAGTCGCAGGAGGCCAAGCAGATCGGCGTCCGAGCAGCCGTGCAAAGGCCGATACCCCGTCACCGAAGAAGCGCGCTGCCGAAGTTGGCCGACACCGTCGACAAGGCTACCTGGTCGAACCCGCCGATCTGCGTCAGCCCGGGCCGGAAGAGTTGGGCTCGGTCCGTCGAACCGATGCCGGACACCACACCGTCGAGCCGGAAGACGGAGCAAAGCTGCGCAGCCGCGAGAAGCCGTCATCTGGACGATGCCAATCGTCCGGCCTCGATCGCCGAAGCCAGCCGAACCGGACGATCTGCAGCTCATCAGCGGCGTTGGCCCAAAGATCGAGGGCATCCTGAACGAGTCTGGGCATCTACACCTTCGCGCAGATTGCGAAGTTGGAAGAAACGAGGAGCGCGATTGGGTAGACGGCTACCTGCGCTTCAGCGGGCGGATCGATCGTGATGATTGGATCAGACAGGCCAAGGCCCTCGCCAAGGGTGGCCGTGATGAATATGTTCGCGTGTTCGGTAAGGAGCCACGCTAATGTTGCAAGATAAAGACCGCATTTTCACCAATCTCTACGGCCTGCACGACAAGTCGCTGGCCGGCGCGAAACGCCGCGGCCACTGGTCGGAAACGAAGACCGCATCTTGCCAACGGACGTGACTGGGTCATCGATCAGGTCAAGGCCTCCGGTTTGCGCGGGCGTGGTGGCGCAGGTTTTCCGACGGGGCTGAAATGGTCGTTCATGCCGAAGGAAGTCGGCGAACGTCCTCATTACCTCGTCATCAATGCCGACGAATCCGAGCCCGGCACGTGCAAGGATCGGGACATCATGCGCCATGATCCGCACACGCTGATCGAAGGTTGCGTCTATGCCGGTTTCGCCATGGGCGCGAAGGCCTGCTACATCTACGTGCGCGGCGAATATATGCGCGAACGCGAGGCGCTCGAAGCGGCGATCGACGAATGCTATGCCGACGGTCTGCTCGGCAAGAACGCATCGACCGGCTGGGACTACGACATCTACGTCACACACGGTGCCGGTGCCTACATTTGCGGTGAGGAAACCGCTTTGCTGGAATCCTTGGAAGGCAAGAAGGGGCAGCCCCGCCTCAAGCCGCCGTTTCCTGCCAATGTCGGCCTCTACGGTTGCCCGACGACCGTCAACAACGTCGAATCGGTCGCTGTCGTGCCGACGATCCTGCGTCGCGGGCCGGAATGGTTTGCGGGCTTTGGCGCGGAAAATAACCGGGGCACCAAACTGTTCTGCATCTCCGGCCATGTGGAAAAGCCCTGCACGGTCGAAGAGGCCATGAGCATTCCGTTCCGCGAGCTGATCGACAAGCATTGCGGTGGCGTGCGCGGTGGATGGGACAACCTGCTGGCCGTCATTCCCGGCGGCTCGTCCGTCCGCATGGTGCCCGCCGACCAGATGATCGACACGCCGATGGATTTCGATTCGTTATCGGCCTTGAAATCCGGCCTCGGCACGGCAGCGGTCATCGTGATGGATCGGTCCACCGACATCATCAAGGCCATCTCCCGGCTTGCCTATTTCTACAAGCACGAATCCTGCGGCCAGTGCACGCCATGCCGCGAAGGCACCGGCTGGATGTGGCGCGTGATGGAACGCATGGTCGAAGGCCGCGCCGAGAAGCGTGAAATCGACATGCTGTTCGATGTGACGAAACAGATCGAGGGCCACACGATTTGCGCGCTGGGCGACGCGGCGGCCTGGCCGATACAGGGGCTGATCACGCATTTCAGACCAGTGATCGAAGAGCGGATCGACGCTTACACGTATCGGTCGGACAAGGATGGGCGTGTGCTGGAGGCGGCTGAGTAGTGCATCTCGCCCAACTCAACATCGGCCGCCCCCTTTACGCCAACGACGATCCGCGCTTTGCGGGGTTCATGGACAATCTGGAGCGCATCAACAAGCTCGGCGCGTCCATGCCCGGTTTCGTTTGGATCCATAAGGACGACAGCGGCCACGCGATGGATATGCCAACGCCTTGGCCGGACATGGCGGCAAACTTGACCGTCTGGGAGACCGCCGAAGATCTTGAGCGGTTCGTGTGGAATACGGTCCATGCGCGTTTCTACAATCGAAAGCCGAATGGTTCGAGAAGATGGACAATGCCCATTTCGTCATGTGGTGGGTGGAAGAGGGGCACCGGCCCACGCTACAGGAAGCTAAAGAGCGGCTCGATCATCTGCAGGCGCATGGCGACAGCGATGAGGCATTTGGTTGGGCTCATCTGCCCCACGTCAAAGCATGGCGCGAGAAGCGGTGCGGGTGATAGGAGTGGGGTATGGCTGACGAACCGACAATCACGGCGCTGCGTCTGTTGAACAGGAAGATTCGTTGACTGGCCAAGACAAGCAGAACAAAGAATTTGCAATCATTCGCGAAGAACTGCGTCGACCTTCGCGCCGGGCAGGAAGAATTCCTTCGCAATTCCGATCTATGCGCAGCCGGAAACGCCATGCGCTGCTAATGTACGAACAGTCGATACCGTAGCCGAAGAAATCGACGCGCATGAAGGCCCGCCTGACCAAACTCGAAGAGAAAGCCTGATGGCCAAGATCAAAGTCGATGGAACCGAAATCGAGGTTCCCGATCATTACACGTTGCTTCAGGCCGCCGAGCAGGCAGGTGCGGAAATTCCGCGGTTCTGTTTTCACGAGCGGCTGTCGATTGCCGGCAACTGCCGCATGTGCCTCGTCGAGGTGAAGGGCGGCCCGCCGAAACCAGCTGCCTCCTGCGCGATGGGCGTGAAGGACATGCGCCCCGGCCCGAACGGCGAACCGCCGGAAATCTTCACGAACACACCGATGGTGAAGAAGGCGCGGGAGGGGGTGATGGAGTTTTTGCTCATCAACCACCCGCTCGACTGCCCGATCTGCGACCAGGGTGGCGAATGCGACCTGCAGGACCAGGCCATGGCCTATGGCATGGACAACACGCGGTTCCACGAGAACAAGCGCGCGGTCGAGGACAAGTATATAGGCCCGCTCGTCAAGACGATCATGAACCGGTGCATTCACTGCACCCGTTGCGTGCGCTTCACGACGGAAGTGGCAGGCATTTCCGAACTTGGTCTGCTGGGACGCGGCGAAGACGCCGAGATCACGACCTATCTCGAAAAGGCCATGACAAGCGAATTGCAGGGCAACGTCATCGACTTGTGCCCGGTCGGCGCTCTGACTTCGAAGCCCTACGCCTTTCAGGCCCGTCCGTGGGAATTGACGAAGACCGAGACCATCGACGCCATGGACGCCGTCGGCTCCGCCATCCGCGTCGACACCCGCGGCACCGAGGTCATGCGCATCATGCCCCGCGTGAACGAATCGGTGAACGAGGAGTGGATTTCCGACAAGACCCGTTTCGTCTGGGATGGCCTCAAGTCTCAGCGTCTTGACCGCCCCTACATTCGCGAGGGCGGCAAGCTGCGGGCCGCGACTTGGGCGGAAGCGTTCGAAGCGATTGCAGCGAAGGCCAACGGTACCGCCCCGGGCGATATCGGTGCTATCGCCGGCGATATGAGCACGGTGGAAGAAATGTTCGCCATGCGCGAACTGCTCGCAGCGATCGGTTCGCCGAACATGGATTGTCGCGAACCCCACAGCGCTCTGGATCCTGCGCTCGGTCGTTCGTCGTACATCTTCAACTCCACCATCGACGGGATTGAAGAGGCGGGTGCGCTGATGCTGGTGGGAAGCAATCCGCGGCTGGAAGCGAGCGTGCTGAACGCCCGGATCCGCA
This sequence comes from uncultured Alphaproteobacteria bacterium, assembly GCA_963711195.1. Taxonomy (GTDB): domain Bacteria; phylum Pseudomonadota; class Alphaproteobacteria; order Rhizobiales; family Rhizobiaceae; genus Pseudahrensia. Next base: position 127,622 of record CAVQDK010000006.1, on the reverse strand, counting down.
AACGCTGGCGGATGGGCGACTTCCCCGTTGGCGCGATCGGGGAAGTCATGGACCTCACCTACGATCACCAGTTGATTGGTGGCGGGGTCGATACGCTGAAGGATATGGCGTCTCGCAAGCCAGCAATGTCCAAGAACCCCATGATGATCGTCGGTGCCGGTGCTTTCGCCGGAAAGGGCGCACCGGCGGCCATGAAGGCCGCGGCAACTGCCGCACAGGCGCTCGGCATCGTGACGGACGACTGGAACGGCTTCAACGTGCTGCACACTGCGGCCGCTCGTGTGGGTGGGCTGGATCTCGGCTTCGTACCCGCCGAAGGCGGCAAGGCGACGGCGGAAATGCTGGCGGAAACGCCGGTCCTGTTCCTGCTCGGCGCAGACGAACTCGACATGACGCAGCGGCCCACCGGTTCGTTCACCGTCTACATCGGCAGCCATGGCGATGTCGGCGCACACCATGCCGACGTGATCTTGCCGGGCGCGACCTATACGGAAAAGTCCGGCACGTTCGTCAACACCGAAGGCCGGGTGCAGATGGCCTGGCGAGCAGCATTTGCCCCCGGCGAGGCCCGGGAAGACTGGGCGATCCTGCGGGCATTGTCGGAAAGTCTGGGCCATAAGTTGCCGTTCGATTCGCTTTCCGGCCTTCGTTCAGCGCTCTATGCGGTCCATCCACACTTCGCCGAAGTGGACGAAATTGCCCGGCCCGAAGGCGACGATGGTGTCGCCGCCCTTGCCAAGCGGGCTGGCGGTAAGGCAAGCAACGCTCCGTTCCGCTCACCCGTTACCGATTTTTACATGACCAACCCGATAGCACGCGCGTCCGCCGTGATGGCGGAATGTTCGGCCCGCGTATCCGGCGATCTGCCGATGGCGGCCGAGTAGATGGAAGCCCACGCAGGAGAAGTCATGGCAGCCGAAGCGTCGGCGGCCGTCACCCCGGTCGCCGTCGTGCCGGTCGCTGAAGTCTACATCTTCACCGACTACGTCTGGCCGGTCCTCGTCATTCTGGCGCAGTCCGTTCTGCTGCTCGTCACATTGCTGATCGTCGTCGCCTACATCCTGTATGCGGACCGCAAGATATTCGCCGCCGTTCAGCTGCGCCGCGGCCCGAACGTGGTCGGACCGTGGGGATTGTTGCAAAGTTTCGCGGACCTGCTGAAGTTCGTCCTGAAAGAGCCGATCATTCCGGCCTCTGCCAACAAGGGCGTGTTCCTGCTCGCACCGTTGGTTGCAGGCGTTCTGGCATTGTCGGCATGGGCCGTGGTGCCGATCAATTTCGGTTGGGCCGTGGCCGACGTGAACCTGGGCATTCTGTTCCTGTTCGCCATCACGTCGCTGGAAGTCTACGGCATCATCATGGGTGGGTGGGCCTCGAACTCGAAATACCCGTTCCTGTCGTCGCTGCGGTCCGCTGCGCAGATGGTGTCTTATGAGGTCTCCATCGGATTCGTCATCATCACCGTGCTGCTCTGCGTCGGCTCGCTGAACCTCACCCACATCGTTCTGGCGCAGCTTTCCGGCCCCGGCACGATGGTCGGTCTGCCACCGTCGTTCCTCGACTGGCACTGGCTGGCGCTGTTTCCGATGTTCATCATCTTCTTCATATCCGCCATCGCCGAGACGAACCGCCCGCCATTCGACCTTCCGGAAGCCGAGTCGGAACTCGTCGCCGGCCATATGACCGAGTATTCCTCGACGCCATTCCTGCTATTCTTCCTCGGTGAGTTCGTGGCCATCACGCTCATGTGCGCCATGATTACACTCCTGTTCCTCGGCGGCTGGTTGCCCCCGCTGGCGATTGCTCCATTCACGTGGGTGCCAGGGCCGGTCTGGTTCGTGCTGAAGGCGTTCTTCGTCTTCTTCTGCATGGCGATGGTGCGCTCCATCGTGCCGCGCTATCGCTACGACCAACTGATGCGGCTTGGCTGGAAGGTGTTCTTGCCAATTTCCTTGGCGATGGTCTTCATCGTCGCATTCATTCTGCAACTGACTGGCTGGGCACCCAACCCGGACCTCGTGCATGAAATTCCAACCCAGCCGCCGGTGACCGTCATCGTGCCGGCGGAAAGCTAGGAAAAGACGCCATGTCATCCGTGCTGCAAGCGGGCAAATCGCTGTTCCTGTGGGAGTTCGTCAAAGCCTTCGGGCTCGGCGTCAAATACTTCTTCGCCCCCAAGGCAACGCTGAATTACCCTTACGAGAAAGGTCCGTCCTCCGTCCGTTTTCGCGGCGAACACGCCTTGCGCCGCTATCCCAACGGGGAGGAACGCTGCATCGCGTGCAAGTTGTGTGAAGCCATCTGCCCTGCGCAGGCGATCACCATCGAAGCCGGTCCGCGCAACAACGACGGCACCCGCCGCACCGTGCGCTACGATATCGACATGGTGAAATGCATCTATTGCGGCTTCTGCCAGGAAGCGTGTCCGGTGGACGCGATTGTGGAAGGTCCGAACTTCGAGTTCGCCACCGAAACGCGCGAAGAATTGTACTACGACAAGGACAAATTGCTGGAAAACGGCGCGCGATGGGAGCGGGAACTGGCCCGCAATCTGGCAGCAGATGCGGCTTATCGGTAACGCTGACAACTAAGCAGCTTGCAAAGACGAACTTGGTGGCAGCGCCGTATGGACGCTGCCATGCCAAGCCGCTAAACGACGCGGCAACGAACCGGGCGGACACCGTCCAACGCAGTGGTGCCACGGGTGCCGGAACGGGTCCGCCAGACGGTGGCCCAGGGGAACCGAAACGACCATCATGAGCGTAGCCGGGCTGTTCTTTTATCTGTTTGCGACGATCACGGTGGCGTCCGCCTTCATGGTGATCTCGTCGCGCAACCCGGTCCATTCGGTCCTGTTTCTGATTCTGACGTTCTTCAATGCGGCAGGTCTGTTCATGCTGACCGGCGCGGAGTTTCTCGCCCTCATTCTCATCGTCGTCTATGTGGGTGCGGTCGCGGTGCTTTTCCTGTTCGTCGTGATGATGCTGGACGTCGATTTCGCCGAACTGCGCGATGGGTTTCTGCAATATCTGCCCGTCGGTGCGCTGATCGGCCTCGTGCTCGTCATCGAACTGATCCTCGTGCTGGGCTCCAACGCCTTTGCAGTGCAAGGCTCGGCTCTGGCCGTGCAGCCCATTCCGGATATGGCGGAAGTGTCGAACATCCGCGCCATCGGAGACCTGCTTTATACGCGCTACGTCTTCTTCTTTCAGATCTCCGGCATGGTGCTTCTCGTCGCCATGATCGGCGCGATCGTTCTGACCCTTTCGCACCGTCCCGATGTCCGCCGCCAGAACCCGGCTGAACAATCCGCGCGCGACCCGAAAGATGTGAAGCTACGCAGCGTCGAACCGGGGCAGGGGGTCTAGATCATGCTGGAAGTCGGCCTTTCCCATTTTCTCACCGTCGGTGCGATCCTGTTCACGCTCGGCGTTCTCGGTATCTTTCTCAACCGCAAGAACGTCATCGTCATTCTCATGTCGATCGAACTCATCCTGCTCGCGGTGAACATCAATTTCCTCGCCTTCGCGCAGGCCAACAACGATCTGATGGGTCAGATCTTCGCTCTGTTCGTGCTGACCGTGGCCGCTGCCGAAGCTGCCATCGGACTGGCAATTCTCGTCGTCTTCTTCCGCAACCGCGGCTCCATCGCGGTGGAAGACGTGAACATGATGAAGGGCTGACGCGGCCATGATTACCCTCATCGTCTTTCTGCCGCTTGCCGGATTTCTGATTGCCGGCCTGTTCGGCAACACGATCGGTGCGAAGGCGTCCGAATACATCACGTCCGGCTTCCTCATCGTTGCCGCCGTGCTGAGCTGGATCGTGTTTGCAGGCTTCTGGCTCGGCGATACGCAAGCGGGAACCGTGCAGGTGGCCACCTGGATGGCGGTGGGCAATTTCGCGGTCGACTGGGCGTTCCGGGTGGACACGCTGACGGCGGTGATGCTGGTCGTCGTCAACAGCGTCTCGGCCCTCGTGCATGTCTATTCGATCGGCTATATGAGCCACGATCCGCACCGCCCGCGCTTCTTCGCCTATCTCTCCCTATTCACTTTCGCCATGCTGATGCTGGTGACGTCCGACAACCTCATCCAGATGTTCTTCGGTTGGGAAGGCGTTGGCCTCGCGTCCTATCTACTGATCGGGTTCTGGTACAAGAAACCGTCAGCCAACGCTGCGGCGATCAAGGCTTTCGTGGTCAACCGCGTAGGCGATTTCGGCTTCGCTCTCGGTATTTTCGGTGTCTTCGTACTGTTCGACAGCGTGAACTTCGATGTGATCTTCGCCAATGCCGGCACGATCGCCGCGCAGGGCGATGCCGCCAGCGACGCCATCGTTTTCTCGTTCCTCGGCTACGACCTGACGCAAAGTGCGGCGATCACAGTCGTCGCGCTGCTGTTGTTCATGGGCGCGATGGGCAAGTCTGCGCAGTTCCTGCTCCACACATGGTTGCCGGACGCGATGGAAGGCCCGACGCCCGTTTCGGCGCTGATCCATGCCGCGACGATGGTGACGGCGGGCGTGTTTCTCGTCGCCCGCATGTCGCCGATCTTCGAACTCGCCCCTGTCGCTCTCGCCGTCGTGACGCTGGTCGGCGCGACGACTGCCTTCTTTGCCGCAACGGTCGGACTGGTCCAGACCGATATCAAGCGCGTCATCGCCTATTCGACCTGTTCGCAGCTCGGCTACATGTTTGCCGCCCTGGGAGTCGGGGCATATGGCGCTGCCATCTTCCACCTGTTCACCCACGCCTTCTTCAAGGCGTTGCTGTTCCTCGGTGCCGGTTCCGTCATCCACGCCGTGTCCAACGAACAGGACATGCGCAACATGGGCGGTCTGCGGAAGCACATCCCGGTCACATACTGGATGATGATCATCGGCACGGTCGCGCTGACCGGGCTAGGCATACCCGGCACCATTCTCGGCACGGCTGGGTTCTTCTCCAAGGACGCCATCATCGAAAGCCTGTATGTCGGGCAGAACATGTGGGCCGGTTACGCTTTCTGGATGACGGTCATCGCGGCTTTGTTCACCAGCTTCTACTCATGGCGTCTCATCTTCATGACGTTCCATGGCAAGCCTCGCGCTTCGGCCGACGTGATGAGCCATATTCACGAGAGCCCGCAGGTGATGCTGGTGCCGCTCTACATCCTGGCAGCGGGTGCCTTGTTCGCCGGTCTGGTGTTCCACACGCCGTTCATCGGCAGCCATCACGAGGCTGGCCATCTGGACAGCCACTATCTGGAGTTCTGGGATGCATCGCTGTTCCTCGGTGCCGACAATCGTATCCTCGAACAGTTCCACAATGTGCCGAAGATCGTGAAATGGTCGCCCTTCATCATGATGGCGCTCGGCTTCATCACGGCCTGGTTCTTCTATATCCGCTCGACCGGTCTGCCCGCCGAACTGGCCCGCCAGCACCCTGCGCTGTACAAGTTCCTATTGAACAAATGGTACATCGACGAACTGTATGACCGTATCTTCGTGCGCCCCGCCATGTGGCTTGGCCGCGTGTTCTGGAAACAGGGCGACGGGCGCTTGATCGACGGTTTGGGGCCGAACGGTATCGCGGCCCGGGTTGTCGATATCAGCCGTTCGGCCAGCCGGTTGCAGTCCGGTTATCTCTATCACTACGCATTTGCCATGCTGATCGGTGCCGCTGCGCTGATCACGTGGATGATGTTCCGCGGGGTGGCCTGAGGCCATGACTGATCTGCCAATTCTCACCATCACGACGTTCCTGCCCCTCGTGGGGGCAGCGATCATCTTCCTGATATGGGAAGAGTCCGAAGTCGCACATCGCAACGTCCGCTACGTCGCGCTTCTGACGACCGTGCTCACCTTCATCATCTCGCTGGGCATCTGGATCGGCTTCGACAACAGCCAAGCCGGGTTCCAGATGGTCGAGAAGGCCGCGTGGATACCCGGCACGGGCATATCGTACCATATGGGCGTGGACGGCATATCCATGCTGTTCGTCATTCTCACCACCTTCCTCATGCCGCTGTGCATTCTGGCAAGCTGGGAAAGCGTCAAGACGCGCATTCGCGAATACATGATCGCGTTTCTCATTCTCGAAACGCTGATGATCGGCGTGTTCGTTTCCCTCGATATCGTCCTGTTCTACGTATTCTTCGAAGCCGGCCTCATCCCGATGTTCCTGATAATCGGCGTCTGGGGCGGCAAGCGGCGTGTCTATGCGTCGATCAAGTTTTTCCTCTACACCCTTCTCGGCTCGGTGCTGATGCTGCTCGCCATCATGGCGATGTATTGGCAGGCGGAAACGACCGACATGGTTCGCCTGCTGGCATACGATTTCCCTGCTGAAATGCAGACGTGGCTGTGGCTTGCCTTCTTCGCCTCCTTCGCCGTGAAGATGCCCATGTGGCCGGTCCACACATGGCTGCCGGATGCGCATGTGGAAGCGCCGACTGCCGGGTCCGTCATTCTGGCTGGCATTCTGCTCAAACTCGGCGGCTACGGGTTCATACGCTTCTCGCTCGGCATGTTTCCTATCGCGTCTGCGGAGTTCCAGACATTCGTTCTGGTCCTCTCCGTCATCGCTATCGTCTACACGTCGCTCGTCGCCCTCATGCAGGAAGACATCAAGAAGCTGATCGCCTACTCGTCGGTTGCCCATATGGGCTACGTGACGATGGGCATCTTCGCCGCCAATGCGCAGGGTTTGCAGGGTGCGATCTTTCAGATGCTCGCTCACGGTCTGGTATCCGGTGCGCTCTTCCTGTGCGTCGGTGTCGTCTATGACCGCATGCACACCCGCGAGATTGCGGCCTATGGCGGGCTCGTGAACCGCATGCCGAAATACGCCGTCATCTTCCTCATTCTGACCATGGCGAATGTCGGGCTGCCGGGCACGGCCGGGTTCGTCGGCGAATTTCTGACGTTGCTGGGGGCGTTTCGCGCCAACACCTATATCGCGGTCGTGGCCACGCTTGGCGTCATTCTGTCGGCATCCTACGGCCTGTGGCTCTACCGGCGCGTGATCTTCGGCGTGCTGGACAAGGAAAACCTGAAACAGATCCTCGATCTGGACGCGCGGGAAAAGGCGATCCTCTATCCGCTCGTCGTTCTCGTCATCTTCTTCGGCGTCTATCCCATGCCCGTCTTCGACGTCACGCAAGCGAGCGTGGATGCATTGCTGACCACTTATCAAGCGGCGGTCGACGGTGCCGCCACCGCAGCGATTGCGAATTAGGAACGGACCATGACCCAGTTTCTAACCGACACCAATTCCGTTCTCGTCCTTCCCGAACTCGTGCTCGCCATCGGTGCGCTGGCACTCCTGATGGTCGGCGCATTCGGCGGGGCGAAGTCGACACGCCTGATTACCGGCCTGTCGATCGTTCTTCTCGATTGTCGCCCTCGTCTTGGTCATCTTCATTACAGAGGACGGGTTGGCCTTCAACGGCGCCTTCATCGTCGACGACTTCGCGCGCCTGATGAAGTCGCTCGTCCTCATCGGTTCCGGAGCGGCCATCGCCATGTCGGTCGGGTTTGCGCGGGAAGAAAATTTCGACCGCTTCGAATACCCCATCCTCATCGTGCTCTCCACGCTCGGCATGTTGCTGATGATTTCGGCCAACGACCTCATCGGTCTCTATCTCGGTCTCGAATTGCAGGCGCTGTGCCTCTATGTCGTGGCCGCGATCAACCGGGAGAACCTGCGCTCGACAGAGGCGGGGTTGAAGTATTTCGTCCTCGGTGCCCTGTCGTCCGGCATGCTGCTTTACGGCGCGTCGATCGTCTACGGCTTTACGGGGCACACGACCTTCATCGGCATCGCCAGCGTGATGGAAGAGGGCCGCAATCTCGGCCTCATCTTCGGCATCGTATTCATGCTCGCCGGCATCGCCTTCAAGATTTCCGCCGTGCCGTTCCACATGTGGACGCCGGATGTCTACGAAGGTGCGCCGACGCCGGTCACCGCCTTCTTCGCGGCGGCCCCCAAGGTCGCGGCCATGGCAATGCTGGTGCGGATCGTCTATTCGGCCTTCGAGCCCGCGACCGCCGACTGGCAGCAGATCATCGCCTTCATCTCGGTGGCATCCATGTTGCTCGGCTCCTTTGCGGCCATCGGGCAGACGAACATCAAACGCCTCATGGCCTACTCCTCCATCGGACATATGGGCTTTGCTCTTGTCGGTCTTGCCGCCGGTTCCGAAGCGGGCGTCTCCGGTGTGGTCGTCTACATGATGGTCTATCTGGCCACGGTTCTCGGCACCTTCGCCATCATCCTGGGCATGCGGCGCAAGGACGGGATGGTGGAGACGATCTCGGACCTGTCGGGCCTGTCGAAGACGAACCCCATGATGGCCTTCTTCCTGACCGGCTTCATGTTCTCGCTGATGGGCATACCGCCACTCGCAGGTTTCTGGGCGAAATGGTATGTCTTTCTGGCCGCCATACAGGCGGAACTTTACTGGCTGGCCGTCATAGGTGTGCTGTCGAGCGTGGTTGCCGCGTTCTACTATCTGCGCATGGTCAAGATCATGTGGTTCGACGATGGTGACGAGGCCATGGTCCCCATGGCGACCGAATTGCGGGTCGTTCTCGGTGTCACGGGTGTCTTCACCATCTTCTACGTCGTCGTCGCCGGACCGGTCGCGACGGTGGCCAACGAAGCCGCGCGGTCCTTCTTCTGATCCTGCCAGCCGCCATTTCCGGGCTCGAAGGCTGGCGTCACGTGGCGCTCGGCGACGTCGACAGCACGAACGCCGTTGCCATGGCGCTCGGGCAGGAGGGTGACAGCGGAATGCTGTGGGTGACCGGCGAGCGTCAGCTGGCCGGTCGCGGGCGACGGGGCCGAACCTGGGTGTCCGAAGCCGGTAACCTCTACGCGTCGTTACTTCTCGTAGCCCCCGAACCGCCGCAAAGGGTAGGGCTGCTTCCGCTCGTTGCCGCCCTCGCGCTTCACGACGCGCTGCAACCGTTGGTCCGCGACGTGGCGGATGCGAAACTGAAGTGGCCGAACGACGTGCTGCTCGACGGGGCGAAGTGCAGCGGCATCCTTCTGGAAGGCGCCACGAGGCCGGACGGCAAACCCCTGATCGTCATAGGATGCGGCGTGAACTGCGCCCATCATCCCGAAGGCGGACTGTATGAGACGACTTCTTTGGCAACCCTCGGCGTCAGTGTCACGCCGGACACTCTGTTCACCAAACTCGCGCAGGCAATGGCGACCCGGCTCGCCGAATGGGGGGCTGCTGGTGGGGCCGAACGCGTGGCACAGGCGTTTCTGAAACGCGCAGCCGGCCTGAACCAGCCGCTGATCGTGCGCTATTCCGATGCAGAAGAGCGCGGCACGTTTGCAGGATTGGACCGGGAAGGTTATCTGCTGTTGCAACGGGAAGACGGCATCCGCCGCATCATGGCGGGCGATGTGTTTTTCGACCGTCCATCCATCTGATTTTACAATTCCGAAAAGTCGCGCAATCCGCGCGCATGAACAAGGCCCATTATGGCAAGAAAACAATCCAACGAACTCGTCTTCCTTCCCCTCGGCGGGGTCGGCGAGATCGGCATGAACTTCGCACTCTACGGCTATGGCCCGAAAGCCAAACGCCGTTACATCATCGTCGATGTCGGCGTGACATTTCCCGGCGACGACTTTCCTGGTGCAGACCTCGTGCTGCCCGATATCGATTTCATCTCCAAACAGCGCGACCGGATCGACGGCATCGTCATCACCCACGCCCATGAGGATCACTATGGTGCGCTCATGGCGCTGTGGCCCATGCTCGGCGGAAAGGTCTATTGCACCCCATTCACCGCAGCGATGCTGGAAGCCAAACTGGAGGGCGAGCGCAACGCACCGAAAATTCCGATCGAGGTCTACGAAGCAGGCGTACCCTTCAAGCTGGGCAACTTCGAGATCGAGGGTGTCCACGTCACCCACTCCGTGCCGGACCCGGTTTCGCTGATGATCCGCACGCCGCTCGGTAACGTAATCCACACTGGCGACTGGAAGCTGGACCCCGACCCGACCCTCGGACAGAAAACCGACGAAGAGCATTTTCGTCGCCTTGGCGAAGAAGGTGTGCTGGCGCTGATCTGCGATTCCACCAACGCCATGCGCGAAGGGGAGTCGCCCAGCGAGGTGCAAGTTTCCGAAAGTCTGGCAAAGGTTATCGCAGGTGCCGAGGGCCGGGTGCTTGTCACGACCTTCTCCTCCAACCTCGGTCGTATTCGCTCGATCGCCCAGGCGGCCGAGACGGCGGGACGCAAGGTCATGGTGCTGGGTCGTTCGCTGCTCCGCGTCGTCGAAGTCGCGCGCGATCTGGGCATGATGGACGACATCAAACCCTTCATGTCGGAAGACGAGTTCCAATCCGTTCCACGCAACAAGGTCGTGGTCATCCTGACCGGCTCACAGGGCGAACCGCGTGCGGCCCTCGCCAAGCTGGCCCGTGACGAACATCGCAATGCCTCGCTGACGGCGGGTGATATGGTGGTCTATTCCTCGCGCGCCATTCCCGGCAACGAGCGCGAAATCATCGACATCCAGAACGCGCTGATCGATCAGGGCGTCGAAATCGTGCTGGACGGCGAGACGCTCGTCCACGTTTCCGGCCACCCGCGCCGTGGCGAGTTGCGCCAGATGTATGACTGGGTGAAGCCGACCATCGGCGTTCCCGTCCACGGCGAGGCGCAGCATCTGACCGCCCATGCCGCACTCATGAAGGAATGCGGCATAGAGGACGTTGCCCCCATCCGGAACGGCGACATGCTGCGCCTTGCACCGGGTCATGCGGAGGTCATCGACCACGTCAAAGCCGGTCGTATCTACAAGGACGGCAACATCGTCGGCAGCGAGGATGAGACCGGCATCAAACGCCGCCGCATTCTGTCGTGGGTCGGCGTCGTCGTCGTGTCCATCGTGCTCGATCGTAAGGGCGAACTGCTCGCCGACCCGGAAATCACCTGCGAAGGACTGCCGCGCATGGCGGACGGCGACGACACGTTCGAGGACGTTCTTTACGACACGGCCCTCAACATCGTCGAAGGCCTGCCGCCGTCGAAGCGCAGAGACGCCAATCGCGTGGAGAACGCGGTGGAGAAGGCCGTTCGCAACGAGGCGCGCAACATATGGGGCAAGAAACCCATCGTCACCGTGTTCGTCACGCAGGTCTAACGATAGATCGGACGTCTGAACCACGTCGCCATCGCCGTGCCGAACCTCGGCGCGGCGACGGCTCTTTACCGCGACACGTTGGGGGCCGCCGTCAGCGCACCGCAGGCGTTGCCGGAACATGGTGTGACGGTGGTGTTCGTCGAATTGCCGAATACCAAGGTCGAACTGCTGGAACCGCTGGGAGAGGGGTCGCCCATCGCAAAATATCTCGAAGCCAACCCAGCAGGCGGTATGCACCACATCTGCTACGAAGTGTCCGACATCCGCGACGCTGCGGCGCATTTGATGGCGAACGGCGCGCGGGTATTGGGGGACGGGGAACCGAAGATCGGGGCGCATGGCAATCCCGTGCTGTTCCTGCATCCGAAGGATTTCTGCGGCACGCTGGTTGAACTGGAAGAGGTCTGACGATGGGGTTCGGCACGGGCGTAGCCATCTATTTCGTCGTGTGGTGGACGACGCTGTTCATCACGCTGCCCTTCCAGATGCGGTCGCAGGCCGACAGCGGCTGCGGTCATACCCGGCACCGAAGCCGCAGCCCCTGAAAACCCGCAGATGCTGAAACGGATGCTCTGGAACACGCTGTTCTCCGGCGTCGTGTTCTTCATCTACTGGTTCGTGTTCTACTATCTCGATTTCGGTCTCGACGACATTCCCGAACTCGTTCCCATGCCGAAGATGGAACCGAGAACCGGCTGATGACGGTTCTGGTCTTCGATTCGGGTATCGGCGGCCTCACCGTTCTGCGCGAGGCCCGGGTGCTGATGCCGGACCATCGCTTCGTCTATGTCGCCGACGACGCCGCGTTTCCCTACGGAAACTGGGAAGAAGGGCGCTCTTCTGGAACGGATGGTCGGCCTTTTCGATAAACTGGTCGCCCGGCACGACCCGGACATGATAATCGTCGCGTGCAACACGGCTTCGACCCTCATTCTCGGCCCCCTACGAGAACACTTCGACTTTCCCATCGTTGGAACCGTGCCAGCCATCAAACCAGCCGCGGAACGGACGGCGAGCGGGCAGATTTCAGTGTCTGGCCACACCAGCTACCGTGCAGCGCGACTACACCCGATCGCTGATCTCCGAGTTCGCCGCGCAGGTGAACGTCCGCCTTGTCGGTGCCTCCAATCTTGCCCAACAGGCAGAGACCTTCATGACGACCGGCACATGCGACACCGGAAGTCGTGGCGCAGGATATCGCCGATTGCTTCGTCGACCGGTTTGGCGCGCGCACGGATGTCGTCGTGCTGGCCTGCACCCACTACCCGTTTCTCACCAACGTCTTTCGCCGTCTCGCGCCTTGGCCGGTCGACTGGCTGAACCCGGCCGAAGCCATAGCCCGCCATGCGCGGTCGCGGTTGCCCGAAATGGGCGAGATAGTTGATGTGCAGGACATGGCCTACTTCACCGGAGGTCCGCCAGAACCGGCCATGCAACGCCTCTTCTCCGGTTTCGGGCTCCATGTAGGTGATTGCGTTTGACTTGCCGGCAGGTCGGTTCTATCTCCAGCACGTGCGCAGGCTGATGCCTGTGCGCACACGTATCCCGTGGACCACAGCGCAAAGCGTGCGTGCGTGGTCCTGTCAGTTCGGCGAAATAGTCGGGCAGAGGAGGGTGCGTTTTCTCCCGCGCGTGGAATGGTCCGCGCGCGTTTCTTTTGAGGAAATGCCATGAGCAAGCGCCAGAGTGCCAAGTACAAGATTGACCGCCGTATGGGCGAAAACATCTGGGGACGTCCGAAGTCGCCAGTGAACCGCCGCGAGTACGGCCCCGGCCAGCACGGGCAGGGCCGCAAGGGCAAACTGTCCGACTTCGGTATCCAGCTGCGCGCCAAGCAGAAGCTGAAGGGCTATTACGGTAACATCACCGAGAAACAGTTCCGCAAGATCTACGATCAGGCCAACGCCATGAAGGGCGATACGTCCGAAAACCTGATCGGCCTGCTCGAACGTCGTCTCGACGCCGTCGTGTACCGCGCAAAGTTCGTGGCCACCGTCTTCGCGGCGCGTCAGTTCATCAATCACGGCCACGTAACCGTGAACGGTGTGCGCGTGAACATTCCGTCCTACCGCTGCAAGCCCGGCGATGTGGTGGAAGTGCGTGAGAAATCCCGCGAACTGGCTGCCGTGATGGAAGCCGTTCAGCTGCCGGAACGCGACGTGCCGGAATACATCTCCGCCGATCACTCCAAGATGAACGCGACGCTCGTTTCCGTGCCCGCTTTCTCCGACGTGCCCTATCCGGTGCAGATGGAACCGAACCTTACGGTCGAATTCTACTCCCGCTGATTGGTTTCAACCCAGAACGCAAAAGGGCCACCCAACCGGGTGGCCCTTTTTGTTTTAGGTCTCGTCCGACTGGCGAACCGGGTCGGTGATGCGCCAGACGTAGTTCATGAACGGCAGCACCTGCTGCCCGAACAGAACGATGTCGTCCACCAGTTTTGCAGACGTCATTCGCTTATCAGGAAACTTGCGTTCCACAATGAAACTCTTGTGCCGCAGACGGTCTCGCAGTCGCTCGTCTTCCACGGCCTTGAACGCCGGTGGAACGCGCACCAATCGGTCGGTGTCGCTCCAGTTCAATCCGTGTGTGCCGAGCGCATCTTCGTGCGCGAAGAAGTCGTCCGGTCTCGCCACCATCGCTTCGCGAAACGCCTTCAACATCGGTCCATCCGGATGCCACAGGCCGGAGGCGAGAACGCTTTCTCCCGGCTTCAGCATGAAGTAGATACCGCCGGTATCCTTCTTCGTCCCGTTGCGGGTCAGCACGAAGGATACGTGGGTATTGTAGGGAGTCCTTGTTTTTCGAAAACCGAACGTCCCGGTTGATGCGAAAGGTGGACGCTTTCGGCGACCCGTGCAGCGGCACGCCGGCCTCACCCAAAGCCCGGCTGGCCGCTTCGACAAGCGCCACGCGCGGCTCGTGCAGGTTTTCGTCGTAGATAGGACGGTTCTCGTGGAACCACTCGCGGTTCTGGTGGAAACCCAGCGCCTTCAGGAACGGAATGGCGTCCTTGCCGAACCCGGTAAACCCGGCATCGGCACTCGCCTTTCGCGGCATCAGGCGGTCGCTTTGCCCTGCACGACCACGCCTTTTTCTTCCATCAGCGACTTCAATTCGCCGGACTGGAACATCTCGCGCGTGATGTCGCAGCCGCCGACGAACTCGCCCTTGACGTAGACCTGCGGAACGGTCGGCCAATCGGAGTAGTCCTTCACGCCCTGTCGCAGATCGTCGTCCGCCAGAACGTTCACGCCTTTCCACTCGACACCCAGATAATCCATGATCTGTGCCACCTGGCCGGAAAATCCGCATTGCGGGAAGGCCGGTGTGCCCTTCATGAAGACCACGACCGGGTTGGATTTCACTTCGCTGTCGATGAAGTCGTTCATGCTCATGGGTTCGGTCTCACTAGGATTGCTGTGCTGAAAAGATAGGGCGGCCACGTCGGCTTTGCCAGCCCGACGTCGGTCAGGCCGGCGCGCTTGTCTGCAAGGCAAGGGCGTGCAACTCGCCACCCATCTTCCCACGCAACGCCTTGTAGACCATCTGGTGCTGTTGAACCCTGCTCTTGCCCGCAAAGGACGCGGACACGATCTCCGCCGCGTAATGGTCCCCGTCACCCGCCAGGTCGCGGATCGTCACCTGCGCGTCGGGCAGTGCGTCGCGGATCATGCTCTCGATTTCGCTCGCCTGCATCGCCATGTCACGCTCCTCGATTCGTCATGTATGTTGGGAACCACTTTTCGTGGGCATCCTGCATGACGCTGACCTCCACGTCGACAAGGTCGTTGATCTGCAACCGTGTTCCGCCAACGGTCCCGATGCGCTCGAAGAACACACCGGCCCCTTCGCAATTACCGGCGAACATATCCGCCCATTGCGACGGCACCGCTATGACGTAGCGCGACTGGTCCTCGCCGAATAGCGCCGCATGGGGGTAGGTCACCGTCGTATCGCACTCCATCCCCAGGCCGGACGCCATGCACATTTCCGCCAACGCGACGGCCAGCCCGCCGTCTGAAACGTCGTGGCAGGCGGATGCATAGCCGCTGCGGATGGCGGATAGGACGAATTCGCCCCGCCACTGTTCGGTCATGAGATCGACTGTCGGGGCGGGGCCGCTCTCCTCGCCCAATATGACGGACTGGTAGATCGTCCGCGCCAGATGGGTAGCTTCCGTGCCGATCAGGAAGAGGACGTCGCCCTCGTTTGCCGAACCGACGCGGCACATCTGCGCCCAGTCCTCGATCAGGCCGACGCCACCGATCGTGGGCGTCGGCAAAATCGCCTCGCTGCTGCCATCGCTACCGGAGGTCTCGTTGTAGAGCGACACGTTACCCGACACGATCGGCATGGTTAGCGCTTCGCAAGCCTCGCCTATGCCCCGAATTGCCGCCACGAACTGCCCCATGACCTCCGGCTTTTCCGGGTTCCCGAAGTTCAGATTGTCCGTCGCCGCAAGCGGTTCGGCGCCGGTCGCGATGAGATTGCGGTAGCATTCGGCCACCGCTTGCTTGCCGCCCTCGAACGGGTCGGCCTCGACATAGCGAGGCGTGACATCGGATGAGAACGCCAGCGCCTTGGTCGGATGCCCATCGACCCGCACCACACCGGCGTCTCCGCCCGGCAGTTGCAACGTGTTGCCCTGCACCAGCGTGTCGTACTGCTCCCAAACCCACCGGCGGGAGCACAGGTCGGGTGAGCCCAGCATCTTCAGCAGCGCGTTGCCATAGTCGTCCGGTGGGGCGAACAGGTGGGGTGGCATGTCGGAGGCGATGCCGGGTTCGACCCAAGGCCGATCATATTCGGGCGCTTCGTCGCCCAGTTCCCGGATCGGCAGGTCGGCAACCTGCCTTACCGTCGTGCAGAACGCGAAACCGCAGATCGTCGGTCGTCTTGCCGACCACGGCGAAATCCAGCGACCACTTCTCGAATATCGCCTTGGCAGTCTCTTCCAGTTCGGGCCGCAACACCATGAGCATCCGCTCCTGGCTTTCCGACAACATCATCTCATAGGCACTCATCGCCTCGTCGCGGGTCGGTACCTTGTCCAGATCGAGTTCGATGCCGAGGCCACCGCTGGCACCCATTTCCACAGCCGAGCACGTCAACCCCGCCGCACCCATGTCCTGAATGGCGACGACCGCGCCGGAGGCCATCAGCTCCAGGCAGGCTTCCAGCAGACATTTTTCCGTGAACGGGTCGCCGACCTGCACCGTGGGCCGCTTTTCCTCGATCGTATCGTCGAACTCCGCCGACGCCATCGTCGCGCCACCGACGCCGTCCCGACCCGTTTTGGCCCCCAGATAGACGACGGGCAGCCCAACGCCCTCCGCCTTGGAAATGTAGATCGCGTCGGCCTTGGCAATGCCCGCCGCAAAGGCGTTGACCAGAATGTTCCCGTTGTAGCGCGGGTGGAAGTTCACCTCGCCGCCGACCGTCGGCACCCCGAAGGAGTTGCCGTACCCACCGATACCGGACACGACACCGGATACGAGATGGCGTGTTTTCGGATGGTCAGGATCGCCGAAGCGCAAGGCGTTCATGGCCGCGATCGGGCGGGCACCCATGGTGAACACATCGCGCAGAATACCGCCCACGCCCGTTGCTGCACCCTGATAGGGCTCGATGAAGGACGGGTGGTTGTGGCTTTCCATCTTGAAGACCACGACATCCCCGTCGCCGATATCGACGACGCCTGCGTTTTCACCCGGGCCATGAACGACACGCCAACCCTCCGTCGGTAGCGTTTTCAGCCATTTCTTCGAGGATTTGTAGGAACAGTGCTCGTTCCACATGGCCGACCAGATGCCGAGTTCGGTGTAGCTCGGCTCTCGCCCCGTGAGATCGAGGATCTTGGCCCATTCCTCTTCGTTCAGTCCGTGTTCGGCAACAAGGGCAGGGGTGATTTCGAGGTCGGTGCGTTCGTTCATGTCAGCAGGTCCGCTCCCCGCTGGCCCAACGGGACAGGTCACCCTGCAGTGCGGCACCGCCGGTTTGGCCCACCAGGGGGCCATAACTGGAAAAAACCGTTTGCCCGTTCACCCGCTCCGCCTGCGCGACCAGCACGGGCAGGGCGCTTTGCCTACCTCTTGGAACCAGCAGGATCCGTGGCCGGCCGGCATAGGAATTGAGTTCGGGAGAAAGCGTATATTTCGCGAACCGCTTGTCCTTGGATCGGAACCAGCAGGCTTGCACCTGCGTCGCAACTTCGGCCATGAGCGATTGGGGTGACGACTGTGCTACGGTCGGCTCGTCCTCCACTGTCACGCATCCGGACAGCAGCACTGCAAACACGGCGAGCATCCTCATGCCGCAGCCGCCTCGACCATCGCGAGGGCGCCCTCGAACAACCGCCGCCCATCCGTGCCTCCGTGAGCGGGTTCGATGAAATTCTCCGGATGCGGCATCATTCCCAGGACTGTACCGCTCTCGTTCAATACACCCGCAATGTCGTTATGCGAACCATTGGGGTTCGTTCCCTCCGCGTAACGCAGAGCAACCTGTCCATTGCCTTCGAGCCGTGCGAGCGTTTCGTCGTCCGCAAAATAATTGCCGTCGTGATGGGCGACGGGGCAGTGGATAATCTCACCCTGGGCGTAACGTGACAGAAACGGATTATCGGTCGCCGTGATTTCCAGCTTCACCTCGCGGCAGACGAAATTCAGCCCGGCATTGCGCATGAGCGCCCCCGGTAGCAGACCGAGTTCGGTCAATATCTGAAAGCCGTTGCAAATTCCGAGAACGGGCACACCCTTCGCTGCACGCTTGGCCACAGTGCGCATGATCGGCGCCCGGGCGGCGATGGCTCCGGCACGTAGATAATCGCCATGGGAAAAACCGCCGGGGATGACGATCAGGTCGGAGGCGGGCAGATCGGTATCGGCATACCACGCCGTCTGCGGAGCCAAGCCACCGACTTTGGTTAGTGCCGCGATCATATCGCGGTCCCGGTTAGATCCGGGAAAAAGAACGACGGTCGCCCTCACAGAACCGCGACCTCGTAGGACTCGATCACTGTGTTGGCGAGCAGGGTTTCGCACATGGCATTCAGCGTTTCAGTGGCGGCCTTCTTGCTTTTCGCCGACAGGGTTATGTCGAACACCTTGCCCTGACGCACGCTGTCCACACCCTCGAACCCGAGAGAACCGAGCGCCCCTTCGATGGCCTTGCCCTGTGGATCGAGAACCCCGGTTTTCAACGTCACCGTAACCCGCGCGTCGAATGTCGCCATCAGTCGCTCTTCACGAGCACGGGCCCGCCGGTGCGGGCCGGTTCGTTTTCGTTCATGATGCCGAGCCGTTTGGCGACCTCACGGTAATTCTCCAGCATCCCGCCGAGGTCTTCGCGGAACCTGTCCTTGTCCATCTTCTCCTTGGTCTTCACATCCCACAGGCGGCAGGAATCGGGGCTGATCTCGTCGGCCACGATGACGCGCATCATCTCCCCGTCGATCAGACGACCGCATTCGATCTTGAAGTCCACCAGCTGGATGCCGACTCCCAGAAACAGGCCGGACAGGAAGTCGTTCACGCGGATCGCCAGCGCCATCATATCGTCGATTTCCGGCGGCGAGGCCCAGCCGAAAGCGGTGATATGTTCTTCGGAAACAAGGGGATCGCCCAGTTCGTCGTTCTTGTAGTAGAACTCGATGATCGAGCGCGGCAGCACCGTGCCTTCTTCCACACCCAGCCGCTTGCACAACGACCCGGCGGCGATGTTGCGCACCACGACCTCGAGCGGAATGATTTCCACCTCCTTTATCAACTGCTCGCGCATGTTCAGGCGGCGGATGAAGTGGGTGGGAATGCCGATGCTGTTCAGCTTCTCGAAGATGAACTCGCAGATGCGATTGTTGAGAACGCCCTTGCCGTCCACGATCTCGTGCTTCTTGGCATTGAACGCGGTCGCATCGTCCTTGAAGAACTGAACCAGCGTGCCCGGTTCCGGCCCTTCATAGAGGATCTTCGCCTTGCCTTCGTAGATACGGCGACGCCTGCTCATGTCAGTGGTTCCGGTGGACGAGAACTATGCGCTTCGCTTAGCCGTCCCGCAGGCCCAATACAACATTTCAAGCCGCTTCTCGCGTGGACAAGCAGCGGGACCGCACCTAAGTCTGAGTGAAGGAATTGGAGGAGACAATGCCATGTCCGATATGAACGAACGCAAGCGCGGCTTCGAAAACAAGTTCGCACACGATGCTGAGTTGCGCTTCAAGGCCGAAGCGCGTCGCAACAAGCTGCTGGGTCTTTGGGCGGCCGAGAAGATGGGGCGTTCCGATGGCGATGCCTACGCGAAGGAGGTCGTCATGGCGGACTTCGAGGAAGCAGGCGACGAGGACGTTTTCCGCAAGGTTCGCGGTGACTTCGACGCAGCGAACGTGGCCATGGACGATACCGCCATCCGCGAGAAGATGATCGAATTGATGGGCCAGGCGATCACGGAAGTATCGGATTGAAACGGCTTACCGACAGGCTGGCAGACGACAGGACCGTCGTTTCCGCCTGGAGCGCAATTCCCAACCCGCTCTACCTGTCCATGCTGGCGAAGTGCGACTTCGACGCGGTGACGCTCGACATGCAGCACGGCATGCAGACGGAAACGTCGGTCATCGACGGGATCATGGCGCTTGCGCCGATCGGCAAGCCGGTCGTCGTGCGCATCCCGGTCGGACGGTTCGACTTTGCGTCCAAGGCCCTCGATGCCGGTGCCCACGGTATCATCGCGCCAATGATCAACACTGCCGAAGATGCGCGTCGCTTCGCCGGTGCGTGCAAATACATCCCGGTCGGCGAACGGTCCTTCGGCGTCACCCAGGCGACCCATGTGCTTGGAACGGACCGGGACACCTACGTGACCCACGCCAACGACCACACGATGGCGCTGGCCATGATCGAGACCCGCGAGGCGGTGGAGAACATGGAAGCGATTCTCGACGTGGATGGCATAGACGGCGTGTTCTGTGGCCCGGCGGACCTGTCCATTTCCGTTCGGCAGAACCCTATCCCCGACGTTTACGGGCCAGACACGATTGAGATCGTGAAGGCGATGGCCAAGGCGGCGCGCGATCGGGGCAAGATCGCCGCCGCGTTCTGCATGGATATCGCGGCGTTGGAGATGGTGCAGGGCTTCGGCTACCGCTTCGCGTCCTACGGCTTCGATTCCACCTACCTGTCGCTTGGTGCGAACGCGGAGCTTGCGAAGGTATCGTTCCGCTAGAGGTTCTTCATGAAGTTGGCGAAGACCATCAGCCCGTCCGGCCATGGGC
This sequence comes from uncultured Alphaproteobacteria bacterium, assembly GCA_963711195.1. Classification (GTDB taxonomy): domain Bacteria; phylum Pseudomonadota; class Alphaproteobacteria; order Rhizobiales; family Rhizobiaceae; genus Pseudahrensia. Next base: position 107,193 of record CAVQDK010000006.1, on the reverse strand, counting down.
CGTGGCCGGACTCGGCGTTGATATGCCCGCTTTCACGCGCGTCCACCAACATGGACCCCCAGGCATTCGCCATGTCGCCCGCCCGCTCGTAACCGCAGAAACCGTCGTCCCGACTGGCGACGACGATGGACGGAAACGGTAGCGGCTCGGTCGGAGAAGGTCCGAAGGTTTGCAGATGCTTCGGACGGATCGACGGGTTTTCCACGTCGGGAGGTGCGACGAGGAACGCGCCCTTTATGCGCGACCTTTGTTCGACACTCATGGCATGAACCGCCTGCACGGCAGTGGAAACCCCGAGCGAGTGAGCTACGATAACCACGGATCGGGAAGCGGCATCGATGGCTTCGATGACCCGATCGATCCAATCCACCAGCACCGGCTTATGCCAATCCTCCTGCTCGACACGGATCGTGTTCGGCATCTTCGTTTCCCACCGGCTTTGCCAATGGTCGGGCCCGGAATTGGTGTAGCCGGGAATGATGACGATGTCGGCGTCGCGTATTTTCATGACCAGCGATGTGGTGGGCGATGCGCCTCGATCAAGCCCCGAAGACCCGTTGGAAAATCGTGTCCACATGCTTGGTGTGATAGGCGAGATCGAACTTTTCGCGCAGATCGTCTTCCGACAACGCCGCCCGCACGTCGGCGTCCGCCAGCAGTTCTTCCAGAAAGTCCTTGCCGTCTTCCCAAACCTTCATCGCGTTGCGCTGCGTCAGCCGGTAGGCGTCCTCGCGCGAAACACCTGCCTGCGTCAGCGCCAGCAGCACGCGTTGCGAGTGGATGAGACCGCGAAACTTGTTCATGTTGCGGGTCATGTTGTCGGGATAGACGAGCAGTTTCTCGACGACCCCCGTCAACCGCGCCAACGCAAAATCCAGCGTGATCGTCGCGTCCGGCCCGATCATGCGTTCGACGGAGGAATGGGAGATGTCCCGTTCGTGCCACAGCGCGACGTTCTCCATAGCCGGCAGGGCGTAGGCGCGCACCATGCGGGCAAGGCCGGTCAGATTCTCCGTCAGCACCGGGTTGCGCTTGTGCGGCATGGCGGACGAGCCCTTCTGGCCCGGCGCGAAGTATTCCTCGGCTTCCAGCACTTCGGTGCGCATCAAATGCCGTATTTCCGTCGCCAACCGTTCCACGGATGAGGCAATGACGCCAAGCGTTGCGAAATACATTGCGTGCCGGTCCCGCGGAATGACCTGCGTAGAGACCGGCTCGATCCGCATTCCCAGCTTACCGGCAACGTGCGCTTCCACGCTGGGGTCGATGTTGGCGAACGTGCCGACGGCGCCGGAAATCGCGCAAACGGCTATCTCGTCCTTCGCAGCCACCATCCTGGTACGACACCTGTCGAACTCGGCAAAAGCCTGCGCCAGTTTCACGCCGAATGTCGTCGGTTCCGCATGAATGCCGTGGGACCGACCGATGGTGACGGTATCCTTATGCTCGTAAGCACGTGTCTTCAGGGCTGCCAGCAGCGCGTCCAGATCTGCGATCATCAGGTCTGTCGCGCGCATCAGCTGCACGTTGAACGTCGTGTCGAGAATGTCCGATGATGTCATGCCCTGATGCACGAACCGTGCGTCGTCACCGACGATTTCCGCCAGATGCGTGAGAAATGCGATGACGTCGTGTTTCGTCTCCCGCTCGATGGCGTCGATGCGCTCCACGTCGAAGGTTGCCGCGTTGCCGCGCTCCCAGATCGTCGCTGCGGCTTCCTTCGGGATCACGCCCAGTTCGGCCAGCGCATCGCAGGCATGGGCCTCGATTTCGAACCAGATGCGGAACTTCGTTTCCTGCGACCAGATGGCCGTCATGTCGGGGCGGGAATAGCGGGGGACCATGGGTTCAGATCGAGGGAGGGCTGGTGCGCGCTCGCGTAACACCCGCATCCGTCATCTTCAACGGTCGCGCGAGCATCACCGAGACCACGATCCACCCGAGGATCGCCCAGGGAACCAGCAGAACGAGACCGGTCGAAAAGAACAGGTAGAACGATCCTATCGTCGTGAAGAACGCCTGAAAGGCCCAAGTCAGCGTGAAGGCATCGGAGTGCCATTGTGCAAAATACTGACGATATTGCAGTGCGAACAGCAGCATGGTCACGCCCACCACGACGACGGCATGGAGGGCCAGTGCCAACGCGAACCTGCGCTGCGCACTCGCTTCCCGTAGCATGTGCGAAAGGGCGAAGCCTGCTACCGCCCCGCCAATGGCTCCACCAAGTCCGTATGGCCACAGGGCAGGAACCAGCTGATCAACGTCCGTCCAACCCTGCGCCGCAAGCCCCGCCCATGCACTTGCAAGCGTTGCAAACCCCGATCCGATTGCGGCAAGGACGGTCCGCGCCGAATTATGCACACGCGGCCCTGATCGCTTCGATATTGGCGCGGTAGCCTTCGACCCCATCGCCGCGATAGATGGCGGAACCAGCCACAAGCACGTCTGCACCTGCTGCAACGAGCGCAGGTGCGGTGGTGGGATCGACGCCGCCGTCGACTTCGATGTGAACGGGACGATCGCCCACCAGCGCCTTGATTTGCCGGACTTTCTCGACGGCTTCGGGAATGAAGGACTGTCCACCGAAGCCGGGATTGACGCTCATGACCAGCACCAGATCGACCAGACCGACCACGTGTTCCAGCACACTGACCGGCGTCGCCGGGTTGAGCGACACGCCGGCCTTCGCGCCAAGCGACCGGATGGTCTGCAACGACCGATGGAGATGCGGCCCGGCTTCGGCGTGGACGGTGACGATATCGCTGCCCGCCTTTACGAAGGCTTCCAGATAGGGGTCGGCTGGCGCGATCATCAGGTGGGTGTCGAACACGCGGTCCGTCAGCGGGCGCAGCGCGGAAATGATGGCTGGACCGAACGAAATGTTCGGCACGAAATGCCCGTCCATGACGTCCAGATGCACCCAGTCGGCCCCGGCTTCGATCACGTCGGTCACTTCAGCGCCAAGACGCGAAAAGTCGGCAGCCAGAATGGAAGGGGCAATCAGCAAGGTCATGCGCGCCGCGTATCACGCAGGCGAGCGGCTCTCAACATCGACCATGTGGGAAACAGGTCGTCTTCGGCAGGCGTCGCCGCGTGGACACCCCGGGCAATGGCGCGCGCCATCACCGCGCCTGCGGCGGCGGACAGATCGATCTGGCCGTCGAGGTCCGGTGTCACGCCGCTGCCGCCGGTTGCGACGGCAAAAATCGCGTCGCCGTCAAGCGGCGTATGGGCAGGCCATAGCGCACGAGCAAAACCATCATGGGCGGCAACGGCAAGCCGGTTGGCCTGTGCTTTGGTAAGAACCGCGTCGGTCGCAACGATGCCGATCGTGGTATTCGCCCCTTCGATCGCCTGCCGGAACTTGATCCACAGCGCGTCTGACGGAGCGGGAGAAGGGCCAAGCCCACCGAATTCTTTATCCTTCTCGAATGCAGACGCCCAGAAATGCCCGATTGCGTCCGATACAGGTGACCCGAGCGCGTTGACGGCAACCAGTGCCGCGATGGTCGTGCCATCGGGCAGCGTGGCCGAAGCTGTCCCCAGCCCACCTTTCAAACCCCCACCCGGGCCGCCCGTTAGCGCACCATAGCCCGCGCCTGCGGTGCCCAGTTCGAACTCTGCCGACGCGTTCTGCGCTGCGGCCCGGCCCAATTCGCCGTATGGCGAAGTCGCCCCCCACTCCTTGTTGCCGCCGTTGATCAGGTCGAACAGGATCGCGCCCGGCACGATGGGCACCCGGTGCGGGCCGATCTGGAACCCGCGTCCGGCTTCCCGCAAGACGGACTGCACTCCGCCACAGGCATCGAGCCCGAATGCCGAGCCGCCGGCCAGCACGATGGCGTCCACGGAGGAAACGGTTTTGTCCGGTGCCAGCAGGTCCGTGTCGCGGGTCCCCGGCGCGCCACCCATCACGTGGACGGATGCAGTCACCTCGACGTCGCAGACTAGCGTGGTAACCCCCGATTTCAGGGCGTGGTCAGCCGCATTGCCGACACGCAACCCCGCGATGTCCGTGATTGCGTTGCGCGGTCCGGGCGTCATTGGGATGCAGCGTCAGTGGGCGTGCCGACGGTTTCCAGAACCCGGAACGAAAGAGGTGAGGCGCGTCCATCCGGGCCGAACGCGACCGGACCCAAAATCGTCTGAAACTGCTGGCCGGCAAGCGGCAAGAATGGGTCGAAACCCACGGCGATCTGCGTTGCTGCGTACCCCAGTATCAAGGCGTCTTCCACCTGCGCCTTTGCCGTCAGCAAGCGCTCCGAAATACCGACCAGATTGGCAGTCGGCGGGTCGGCGGGCTGCACACTGATGACGATCGCACCTTCCGGCAGGGGCGGATCGTTGTAGGCAAGCAGCCGCCCGCTTTCACCTGTTGCAACCTGCCAATCCAGACCGAGCGCTTGCATGTCGGTCACCATGGTCACCACATCCTCCGGCCCGGCCAGTACGATCAGCGCCTCCACGCCGGACCGGTCCAACCGTCGGAGCAGGGTCCGGTAGGTGCTTTGCAAGGGACGGAAATTGGCGATCTGGGCGGGGCGCACGCCTGCCTCGTCGGCCTGCAACAGCAACCGGTCCGATAGGCCTCGCATCGGCACGGACCCGTCGTCCAGCAGGGCGAATGGACGCCCGCCGAAGCGCGGGATCAGCATGTCGACGATCGCCTGGGCTTCTGTCTCCGGCGCATGGCCGAGTTCGAACAATGGCAGTCCATCGAAATCCCGCGCGCGATCGAGAAGCGGGTTGCGGGTGTCGAGAGCGATGACAGGCACGTCCAGCATCGTTTCGGCAATCGAGACAGCGCTTTCGGTGCACAACGGTCCGATGACGATCTCGACTTCAGCGGCCATCAGCTGTTCGGCCGCCGCAGCGGCGCCAGCGGCAGTGCACACCGTGTCCACGAGCACCAGTTCCACAGCCTCACCCGCAGCGCGTGCGTCTTCAAGTTCCATGAATGCGCCGAACTCGACCCGGTCTCCAACCGGTGCCTGTCGTCCAGTCAGCGGGACGGCAAGGCCGATTCGTTCGGCCGCAGCGGCTGCAGACGCGCCGGATGCGATGAGCATCGCGAGTAGGACCGGTGCCACCCTCATATCAGCTTCAGCGCCTTCAGACTGGCATGGCCATTGCGTCCGATAATCAGATGGTCATGGACCACGACGTTCATCGGCGCACCGATCTCGATGACCGTCTTGGTCATGTCGATATCGGCCTTGGAAGGAGACGGGTCGCCGGAAGGATGGTTGTGGATGAGAATGATGGCCGTCGAATTGAGCGTCAGCGCAGCCCGGATGATTTCGCGGGGATAGACCGGCGTATGGTCAACCGTGCCGGTATGCATCTGCTTGTCCTCGATCAGCCGATTGCGCTTGTCGAGAAAGAGCACCCGTAACTGCTCGACATCGTTATGCGCCATCTCCGCCATGCAATAGTCGATCACCGTCGTCCAGGAACCGAGCAGAGGCTTTTCCTTCACCTCCTGTTTCAGCGCCCGCGAGATGATCGCGGCCACGATCTTCATGTCGGCGGCGGATTTCGCACCCAGATTGGGCGTTTGAGCAAGTTCACGTTCGGTGGCACCGAAAACGGCGAAGATCGTTCCGAACTTGGCAAGCAGCGCCTTCGCGATCGGCTTCGTATCCCGGCGCGGCACGAAGCGGTAAAGCAGCAGTTCCAGCAATTCGTAGTCGTTGAGCGGGTCCGGCCCGTGTCGCGCGAATTTCTCGCGCAACCGGTCGCGGTGGCCGTGATAGTGCGGCTGGGCCATGTCCGACATACCGTCTGGAGCCGAACTGTCGCTCATGTCAGGCCGTCTCGAATACCGGGCGGCCCCGGCCGGCTGGGGATGTCGTGAAGATCTCGCAACCATCTGCCGTCACCCCGACGGAATGTTCGAATTGCGCCGAAAGCGACCGGTCGCGGGTCACCGCCGTCCAGCCGTCGCGGAGCACCTTCACGTGGTGTTTGCCGAGATTGATCATCGGCTCGATGGTAAAGATCATGCCCTCCTTCATCACGACGCCCTCGTTGGCCTTGCCGTAGTGCAGGATGTTGGGCGCATCGTGGAACAGCCGCCCCAGACCATGGCCGCAAAAGTCCCGCACAACCGAGCAACGCTCCGCTTCCGCGCGGTCCTGAATGGCCTTGCCGATGGCACCGATATGGTTGCCGGGGCGTACGGCCGCGATGCCGTCCATCAGGCAATCGTAGGTAATGTCGATCAACCGTTCGGCCGCCCGTTTTGGCGTGCCTGCCACATACATGCGGCTGGAATCCCCGTGCCAACCGTCCAGCACGAACGTGACGTCCACGTTGAGAATGTCGCCGTCCCGAAGCGGCTTCGCTCCCGGAAAACCGTGGCAGACGACATGGTTGAGAGAGATGCAGCTGGCATATTGATAGCCGCGATAATTCAGCGTTGCGGGCACGGCGTCGTTGTCCAGCCCGAACTGGAAGATGAAGTCCTCAATCTGCGATGTCGGAACGCCCGGTTTGACGAGGTCCGTCACTTCATCGAGGCACCGTGCCGTCAGCTGGCAGGCTGCGCGCATACCGTCGAAGTCCGCGGCGTTGTACAGTTTGATGTGACCCGTGTTCTTGAGCGGAGCCTGCGCTGCGGGAATGTAGGTCGTCATACCGGGCAGTCGTCCTCTCGCACCTGCAGTTCACGCAATGACCGGCACCGGCGTCAGCGCCTCGATACCGTCGGTCGAGACTTGGCACCGCAACGCGAGAGCTTCAACCCCGCGGGCCTTGGCCTCGCGGAATGAACGGGCGTAGACCGGGTCGAGATCTTCGGCAAACGACAGTGCCTCCCCGTCCGCACGCTGAACGATATACAGCATCACGGCCCGCCCGCCGGTTTCGGCCACGTTGGCAAGTTCCAGCAGGTGCTTGGCGCCGCGCGCGGTCTTGCAATCGGGAAATTCGAACAACCCTTCGCGCCGCACAAGATGTACGTTCTTCACCTCGACATAGCAGGGCGGACAGCCGTCCAATTCAAGCAGCAGATCAATGCGCGAGTTTTCCCCGTAAGGCACTTCACGTCGCATCGTGTCGTATCCCGCGAGTTCCGCGATGCGCCCGTTTGCGATCGCCTCTTCCGCCAGACGGTTTGGCAGCATCGTGTTCATGCCCACCATGACCGGACCGGCAGGGCCCTGCGCCTCGACCAGTTCCAGTGTGTGCTGCAACTTGCGTTTCGGGTTACCGCTGTCGGAAATCCATACCCGGTTGCCGGGTTCGTTGAGCCCCATCATCGCGCCGGGATTTGGGCAATGAACGGTCAGTTCCGTGCCGTCCGGCAACGACACGTCGGCCAGAAACCGCTTGTAGCGGCGCAGCAAAATACCTTGCGTGAGGGGTGCAGGAAAGCGCATGGTCGTGACCGGTTGGCGATGTGGATGGACATTGGGAGGTTTGGATGGTCCTGTCCATTTTGGGCGATACTGGTGAGAGGATTGCCAAAGTCGACAATCTCCCTCGCGTCGGCCTTGCCCGATCGTCCCGCGACGTAGCGGGCGGCTAGATATGCTCCAGCGTCTTCTCATCGCCAATCGTGGCGAAATCGCCTGCCGTATCATCCGCACCGCCCGCCGGATGGGCATCACCACCGTCGCCGTTCATTCCGATGTCGACGCCAGCGCCCTGCACGTGCGCATGGCGGATGAAGCACTGTCGCTCGGCGGGGCCGCGCCGTCGGAATCCTACCTGCGGGCAGGGCGCATTCTGGCATTGGCGAAGGAGGCGGTGCGGATGCGATCCATCCCGGCTACGGCTTCCTGTCGGAGAATGCCGACTTTGCCCAGATGACGGCAGATGCCGGGATGGTCTTCGTCGGCCCGCCGGCCCATGCCATCCGCGAAATGGGCTCCAAGGACCGCGCCAAGGAGATCATGGTCGAAGCCGGCGTGCCGGTCGTTCCGGGCTATCACGGTTCCAACCAGGACGCGGCGTTTCTGAAACGCAAGGCCTACGAGATCGGCTATCCCGTCCTTATCAAGGCCGTTGCCGGCGGCGGCGGAAAGGGCATGCGTCGCGTCGACAAGGCGCTCGATTTCGATGCCGCCCTCGATGCAGCCCGCCGGGAAGCCGCCAGTTCGTTCGGCAACGATGACGTTCTGATCGAACGCTTCGTCGCCACCCCACGCCATATCGAAATGCAGGTCTTCGCCGACAGCCACGGCAACGTGGTCCACCTTGGGGAGCGGGACTGCTCGATGCAGCGGCGCCACCAGAAGGTCATCGAGGAATCGCCCGCGCCCGGCGTGACGGACGAACTGCGCGGGATCATGGGCGAAGCCGCGTGCGAAGCTGCCCGGGCCGTGGGCTACGAGGGGGCGGGAACGGTCGAGTTCATCGTCGACGCCAGCGACGGGCTGCGGGCGGACGGTTTCTTCTTCATGGAGATGAACACCCGTTTGCAGGTCGAACATCCGGTTACCGAAATGGTGACCGGCGTCGATCTGGTCGAATGGCAGTTGCGTGTTGCCAACGGAGAGCCGCTGCCACTTTCGCAGAACGAGATCGCGCTATCGGGCCATGCGGTCGAGGCACGCATCTATGCCGAAGACCCCGCGAACGGCTTTCTGCCGTCAGTGGGTAAACTGTCTGCGATGGCGATCGATGGCGTGCGCATCGACACGGGGGTCGAAACCGGTGACACGATAAGCCCCCACTACGACCCCATGATCGCGAAGGCCATCGCGTTTGGCGAAACCCGCGACCAATCCTTCGATCGCCTGCAGAAAGCCCTCGGTGAATCCCGTTTTGCGGGTGTGAAAACCAACATTCCCTTCCTCATTCGCCTGATCGGCCATGACGAATTGCGCAAAGGTGCGTTCGATACGGGCCTCATCGACGCTCACCTGAACGAACTGACGGAAGCCGTCGAGGCAAGTCCCGGCATCATCGCTTCCGGTATCGCTGCACTCATCGCCGCCGAGAACGGGCGCATCGATCGCACTGCGCCCACGACCGGACCGTGGGGCGCTACGGACGGGTTTCAACCTACGGCGAACGGGTGCAGGAACACGCTTTCGTACTCGACGGCGAATCCCGTCGCGTCGACGTAGCGTTCGAGGAGGACGGTATATTCGTGGCCGACGGCGACGTTCGAACGTCGCCCGAGCCGTTCCGCAAGCACCGTTCATGCCGACGACGCAACGGTGTATATCTTGTCGAAAGGCTCGCAGTTCGCTTTCGAACCGGCGTCCACCCAGTCGGTCGCAGAAGCGGGAAGCGGCGGTGCAATCCGCGCGCCCATGACAGGCAAGGTCGTCGGCCTTTCCGTCGCCGAAGGAGATATCGTCGAGAAGGGCGACATTCTCTTTGCCGTCGAGGCGATGAAGATGGAGCATGCCGTCGTCGCGCAAGCCGATGGTATCGTTCGCGATCTGGCCATCGCCATCGGCGATCAGGTCGATGGAAAAACGGTCGCGCTGCACATCGAAGTGACACCAGACGACGCATGAGCGGTGACTTGAACTTGCTGAAGCTGAGTGTCGGAACCGACAGCGTCGAACATCTGGAACGCTTCGTGAAACGCCGCTCCGCCGGGCAGGGCCGACCCTTTCACACCACGCGCATGGTGCCGAAACAGGCGGAAAGCCTGCTGGATGGCGGGTCGATCTACTGGGTGATCAAGGGGCAGGTTCAGGCGCGCCAACGCATTGAGAACATCGACGTCTTCACCGACCGGGAAGGCATCCGCCGGTGCCGGTTGGTGTTGTCGCCGAAGCTGGTCAGGACACAGTGGCAACCCCGCCGCCCGTTCCAAGGCTGGCGCTACCTGAAGCGTATCGATGCGCCGGCCGACCTGGCCGATGGCGAACAGGCCATACCGGCCGAACTGCGCGCGGAATTGTCCGAACTGGGGCTGATGTAACCCGCTTGCGCTGGCCGGACGAAAGCCCAAATATACGCCATGTCCGATAAGTTGCCTCAAAACCGCCAAGGCGGTTCGATCTCACCCCGCGACGACGTGTCCGCCTTCCTGCAGACGGCCACGAAAATGCGGTCGTCGTCCTCCAGGCGGGGCGGGTTGATCTTCGCCCTCGACGCGACGATGAGCCGGCAGCACACCTGGGACAAGGCGCAGCACATGCAGGCGCAGATGTTCGAGACAGTGCGCAATACCGGCGGGCTGGACGTTCAGCTGACCTATTTCCGCGGTTTCGGCGAGTGCCGCGCGTCCCGTTGGGTGGGCGATGCGAACGCGTTGCGTGACCTGATGACGGGTATCACCTGCCAGGGCGGGCAGACGCAGATCGGCAAGGTTTTGAACCATGTGCGCAAGGAAGCGGCGAAGAAGAACCCGCTGGACCCATCCCGCAAACGTGTCGATGCGGTCATCTACGTCGGCGACGCGATGGAAGAGGATATCGACGTCTTGTGCGAAAAGGCCGGGCAGGTAGGTCTGCTTGGCGTTCCCTGCTTTTTCTTCCACGAAGGCAGTGACGCAACCACCGAACGCGCCTTCCGCGAATTTGCCCGGTTGACCAAGGGCGCTTACGTCCGCTTCGACTCCGGCGCAGCATCCAAACTTGCCGAACTGCTGAAGGCGGTCGCCCGCTTCGCCGCAGGTGGTCGTCCGGCGTTGGAAGCCAGTGGCAGCCGTGAGGACCGTGCGCTGCTGGAGCAGCTCAAATGACCATCGTCGTATTCATCATCGCCATCGGGCTCATCGGGATCGTGCTTGTCGCAAGCGTGCCGCCGGCCACCCTCGCCAACGCCATCACGCGCGGCGGCCCGCTGGCGCTTGATGGTCGCCGGCGGCGCTCTCATGGCGTTTCGGCAGCCCGGATTGGGCGGCCTGCTGCTTGCCGCCGGTTTCGCCCTGCGCCGCCGCATGGCATCGGCTGGCACGTTCTCGCAGAAGACCCCGGCCGACCGTCGATCGTCCGTGCGCACCGCCGCCTTGGAGATGGAACTCGACCACGAGACAGGTGGCATGGACGGCATCGTGCTGGCCGGTCGCTTCGAGGGGCGCGAACTACGCGATCTCGACCGTGCCGACCTGTTGGAACTGCGCACCGACGTACGCGACGACGGCGACTCGATGGCGCTACTGGATGCTTATCTTGACCGCCGGTTCGCCGGCTGGCGTGAAGACACTGAGACGGACGCCGGTGCGGGGCAGGCTGGCCCGCCGCGCACGGGAACCATGAGCGAAGAGGAGGCCTATGAGGTGCTGGGGCTTGTTCGGGGCGCTGATCTCGCCGCTATCCGCAGCGCCCATCGCCGCCTCATGAAGGACCTTCACCCCGACAGGGGCGGATCTACTTTTCTTGCCGCGAAAATCAACGAGGCCAAAGACGTGCTTGTGAGAAGCCATTCTTGAGTGGTCCTTTTACGCAAAACTAGTCAGGACTGAGTGGAAGCGGGCAACAACACGCCCGCCGAAGTAATTTCGGTTCTATCCGGCAAGCGCCAGACAATCGGTGCGCTGCTCGCTTCAGAGCCTGACAGACGCGGCGTGCAGTGGACTTGTTCTCGAAGCCGACGAAGCGCGCGCGGTAGAACGTCGACCCGCCCCGCGTTACTTTCGGCGTGTACATCCGTGCGGTATCGAGCAGCGACGGGTTGCGCGATTTGATGCGGGCCAGCAACTCCGTCAGTTCGGAGCGGTTGTCACCGGCTGCCACCTGGACGTGCCAGCCTTCCGCGACAATCCTGCTGTCCGCCACCGACGTGGATTCACGCGATGCGGGGGTGATCGCCGCGATCCCAGCCGTCGAAGCGTATGTTGCGGGGGTATCGCTGGCCACGGTGCGGCGGGCGAAGGTCGGGGTTGGCGCGTCCTTCAGGCTGGCAAGGGTAGAGGTGAGCGAGCCGGTTGCCGAGTTCGTCGCCCGGGCAACCTGTCGGCGCTGGGCACCGCGGGATGCTTTCGGCAGGTAGGCTGCGATCAGCTTTTCCATCTGCGCGTTACGCCGGGCACCTGTGCGGCCGCCCATCACGACGGCGACGATGCTGCGACCGTTGTGGCGAACCGAGGATACGAGGTTGAAGCCTGAAGCACTCGTGTAACCCGTCTTGATACCATCGACGCCGCGAACCCGGCCCAGCAGTTTGTTGTGGTTGCCGTACCGACGCTTGCCGAACTTGAAGAGGCGGGTCTGGAAATAGCTGTACCGGCGCGGGAAGTGCTCGCGCAGAGCCATGCCGAGCATCGCCATGTCGTGAGCGGTCGTCAGCTGACCGCGTGCCGTGAGGCCGGAGGCGTTCTTAAACGTCGTGTTCTTCATGCCAAGCTGACGGGCCTTGCGGGTCATGCGTTTTGCAAACTCGGCCTCGGAGCCAGACAGCTTGTCGCCGACCGCAGTTGCGACGTCGTTGGCGGATTTCGTGACCAGCGACAAAAGCGCCTGCTCCACGGAGAGCGATCCACCGACGCGGATGCCGAGCTTGGAAGGGGGGCGTCGGGCGCCGGCCTGCGTCATCACCACGCGGTCGGAAAGCTTGATGCGTCCGGATTTGAGATCTTCGAAGATGAGGTAGAGCGTCATCATCTTCGTCAAGGATGCCGGGTAGCGTTTGGCATTGGCGTTGCGGGAATACAGAACCTTGCCCGTCTTGGCGTCTATGACGAGACCCGCGTATTTGGCATTGGCGTGGGCCGGGTTCGTGGTGGCCACGAACAGCGAAGCGGCCACCGTTAGGGCGAATGTTGCAAACAGGATCGCCCGAAGGCGGGCGGAGGTCGGTCCGGATACGGTACGCACGACAAGTCCTTTGGTGTGGCGGCGCAGGACGCCGGTCAGTAGGTGTTGCTGCGACGGCAGGGAGCAGTCCGTGCAGCGGTTTGGCTGAATCGAACCTAAATGTGCGTGGTTGCCAAAGGCTTAAGTTCGCTTGCGAAATCGCTGGCTTGTCGCACCCGGCACAGCCCCATTGAGTTGCTGGCCCGCCGGGGCTTAAACTGTCTGCCGAAGCACCTATATGCAGCCCTGACCGGGAGACGCTTCGGCCACTGCCGGACATATCGAACACGACACGAGATTTCGCGAAACATGCTCTCAGCCGACACAAAGCGTCCACTGGTGACGATGAATGATGAAGACGACACCGGCGGCGGTGACGATGGCGGACGCAACGGCACGACCGTCATCACGCGTACCAAACCGAAGCTGAAGAAGCCGAGCCTGTACCGCGTACTGCTTCTCAACGACGACTTCACCCCGATGGAGTTCGTCATCGATGTTCTGGCGCGGTTCTTCCAGATGGATCTGGAGAAGGCCACGCAGGTCATGCTCCACGTTCATCAGAACGGCGTGGGGGAATGCGGGGTCTATACCTACGAGGTGGCCGAAACAAAGGTCACGCAGGTGATGGACCATGCGAAGAAAAACCAGCATCCGCTGCAATGCGTGATGGAGAAAAAGTAAGCCGGCCTCTCTCGCCCGCACCCTTTTGACCATTAAGGAACAGCCTTTGCCCAGCTTTACCGAAAGCCTCGAATCCGCTCTCCACAGGGCACTTACATATGCCAGCGAACGGTCCCAGGAATGGGCCACCCTCGAACACCTGCTTCTCGCTCTCGTGGACGACGAGGATGCTCTCGGCGTGCTGCGGGCCTGCAGCGTTTCCGTCAAGGATATCAAGGAGAAGCTGACGACCTATATCGACACCGAACTGGCCAATCTGGTCATTGAGAAGTTCGATGACGCGAAGCCGACCGCCGGTTTCCAGCGCGTCATCCAGCGCGCGGTCATCCACGTACAGTCCTCCGGGCGCGAGGAAGTGACGGGAGCCAACGTGCTCGTGGCGATCTTCGCCGAGCGCGAAAGCCATGCGGCCTATTTCCTGCAGGAGCAGGACATGACCCGGTACGACGCGGTCAACTTTATCTCGCACGGCATCGCCAAGCGCGACGGCGCGTCCGAGCCCCGCAACGTCGAAGGTTTGGGTGAAAGTGAGGGCGAGGAGAATGCGCCGAAGAAGGGCGAGGCGCTGGCCGCCTATTGCGTCGACCTCAACAAGAAGGCCGCGGCCGGGAAGGTCGATCCCCTGATCGGGCGGCAGAAGGAAGTCGATCGCACGGTCCAGATCCTGTGCCGTCGTTCCAAGAACAACCCCCTTTACGTTGGCGATCCCGGCGTCGGCAAGACAGCCATCGCGGAAGGTCTGGCCAAGCGGATTGTCGACAAGGACGTGCCGGAAGTCCTGCTGGAATCGACCATTTATTCGCTCGACATGGGCACGCTGCTGGCAGGCACCCGCTATCGCGGTGATTTCGAGGAACGTCTGAAAGCGGTCGTGAAGGAGATCGAGGACACGCCCGGCGCGATCCTGTTCATCGACGAAATCCACACCGTCATTGGTGCAGGCGCCACTAGCGGCGGTGCGATGGACGCCTCCAATCTGCTGAAACCGGCGCTTTCGTCCGGTGCGATCCGCTGCATCGGCTCCACGACCTACAAGGAATACCGCCAGTTCTTCGAAAAGGACCGCGCCCTCGTGCGCCGGTTCCAGAAGATCGACGTGAACGAGCCATCGGTCGCCGATGCCATCGACATCATGCGCGGTCTCAAGCCGTATTTCGAGGATTTCCACAAGGTGAAGTATTCCGACGAGGCCATCGTGCAGTCCGTCGAACTGTCGTCGCGCTACATCAACGACCGCAAGCTGCCGGACAAGGCGATCGACGTGGTGGACGAGACAGGTGCCAGCCTCATGCTGCTGCCAGCCGAGAAGCGCAAGAAGACGATCGGCGTGGAGGACATCGAGGCGACCATCGCCACGATGGCCCGCATTCCTGCCAAATCCGTGTCGAAGGATGACGCCGAGGTTCTGAAGAACCTCACGGAGCAGTTGAAGCGTATGGTCTATGGGCAGGACGCGGCGATCGACGCGTTGGCCTCCTCCATCAAGCTGGCTCGTGCCGGTTTGCGGGAGCCGAACAAGCCGATCGGTTCCTACCTGTTTTCCGGCCCCACGGGCGTCGGCAAGACGGAAGTGGTGAAGCAGCTGGCGGACACGCTTGGCGTCGAGCTGCTGCGGTTCGACATGTCGGAATATATGGAGCGCCACACCGTTTCGCGCCTCATCGGCGCCCCTCCCGGTTATGTCGGGTTCGACCAGGGCGGCATGCTGACGGACGGTGTCGATCAACACCCCCATTGCGTGCTGCTGCTGGACGAGATCGAGAAGGCCCATCCGGACCTGTTCAACATCCTGTTGCAAGTGATGGATAATGGCGCGCTGACCGACCACAACGGCAAGAAGGTCGATTTCCGCAACGTCATCATCGTGATGACGACGAATGCGGGCGCTTCGGAAGCTGCCAAATCCGCTATCGGTTTCGGCTCGTCGAAACGTACGGGCGACGACATGGAAGCGATCAATCGCCTCTTCGCTCCCGAGTTCCGCAACCGGCTTGACGCGATCATTCCGTTCGAAGGCCTTAAACCGGATGTGGTGCACAAGGTTGTTGAGAAATTCGTCATGCAGCTCGAAGCACAGCTTTCCGAACGCGGGGTAACGTTCGATCTGACCCCCGAAGCGGTGAAATGGATCGCTCGGAAGGGGTACGACGACCGCATGGGTGCGCGTCCGCTTGGCCGTGTCATTCAGGAGCACATCAAAAAGCCGCTGGCCGACGAGGTTCTCTTCGGCAAACTGCAAAAGGGCGGCACGGTGAAGGTGACCGTGGAGGATCTGCCCAACGGCGTGTCGGGCCTGAAACTGGAAGCGATCGACGACAAGCCGGTCAAGCCGAAGAAAGACCCGGTGCCGCGCAAGAAGCCTGCGGCCAAGAAGAAGAAACCGGCAGCGAAGGCGGATGCTTCAAAAAGCGAAGCCGACAAGCCGGACCCGAAAGGGCCACCAAAGCGCGGTGGTAACGGGGTGCCGAAAGTGCCGCTGAAAAGCTAGGCAAACCAACTTGGAAAGGGGCGGAACGCACGATCCGCCCCTTTCTTTTGGCGCTTGAATTGCCCGTGGGCGAAGCGCAAACACCGCCCATGACTTCTGTTTCGACATCGACAAGCGTTTACGACTGGTGCTGGTTCGTCCGAGGTATCGGTGGCTTCGGGACATTGCCGTCCATCGTGCTGACTTCCGCCTTCGTCGGCTTCGGCGGTCTGGCACGGGATGCGGGCATCACCCTGTCGCAGTTGATCTTCATGGTTCCAACAATCTGGGCCTTGCCTTCGCATCTGCTGGTTGTTGCCGGTATCGTCGCCGACACCTCCATGTTCGCCGTCGCCATTGCGGTGGCATTGGCATCCATGCGGATGCTTCCGATGGTCATGGCGCTCGTGCCGGAAGTGCGTGTGCCGGGCACCAAACGGTGGCACCTGTTGCTGGTCTCGAACCTCGTCGCAATCACGGCGTGGGTAAACCTCATGCAGCGGGCCGATGACATTCCCATGCGCGGGCGGCTGCCGTACTTCACCGGCTTCGGGCTGACGATGGTGGTGGTCTGCACGACGGCCGCATCGTTGGTGCACATACTGGCCGCCTCTTTTCCGCCGCTCGTCATGGCCTTGTTGACCTTTCTCACGCCACTCTATTTCGCGACCTCGATCTGGAACGCGTCACGGCATGACGTGGAGAGGGGTGCGCTGATCGCAGGGTTTGCGCTGACCCCGATCGTCGCCGTGCTGCTCCCCCAATTCGCCATCCTGATTGCGGGAATTGGCGGAGGTCTTGGCGCGTATCTTGTCGGTCGTATGGTGCGTTGACCGTGAGCATATCGAGCGTTGACGCCTGGTGGTGGCCTTACGCCTTCATATTTCTTGCCGGGTCGATTCCCACCGGCATGTGGCGCTGGATCGGCGTACTTCTGGTCGGTGGGATCGAGCAGGGGTCGGAAACTCTCATTCTCATCCGGTGCGTGGCGACCGCTCTGGTGGCCGCGGTCATCGCGCAGATCATCTTCGCTCCGACGGGTGCGCTCGGTCTGATACCGGTCTGGGTACGCCTCGGTGCGACGTTGATAGCCTTCGCCGCCTTTCTCGCCTTCGACCGTCGCATGATCGTCGGTATCGTGACCGGTGAAGTGCTATTGCTTATCGGCTATTGGCTCACGGTCACCTAGGCGGTAGCGAGCGCCTTGCGCAGCGTGTCCGCATGGGCCTTCAGCACGTCCCCGTCTTCCATGCGCCCGGTATGGGGTCGCAAGTCGACGCCTGCGAAACGCGGAATGACGTGGACGTGCAGATGGAACACGACCTGCCCACCTGCTGCTTCGTTGAACTGTTGCACCGTCACGCCGTCGGCGTCGAAAGCGGCTTTCGCCGCACGGGCGACTTTCTGTACGGTCGCCATGACCGCTTCCAGTGATGCCAGTTCGACATCCAGAATGTTACGCGCTGCCGCCTTTGGAAGCACCAGTGCGTGGCCTTTGCCCCGGGGCATGATGTCCATGATGACGAGCGTATCCTCGTCCTCATACACCGTCTCACTGGGCATCTCGCCACGCAAAATTTTGGCAAAGATGTTGTCGGGGTCATAGGGCTCTGACATGGGCTCGGTGCACGGTTTGCAGGTATGGCAATGATGGAAGTTTGTAACCGTTCACTCAAGTGCGAAGGTGCAGGGCCGTGAACCGCGAACTGGCGTTCATCCTACTCGGCTGGAGCCTGTTCATCGTCTCCGCCGCATTCTTCATTGCGTCCGCGTGGCGGGCGGGGGATATGCTGGCGCTAGCGGGCGGCATCGCTTTCCTGCTTGCCAACTTCGCCTTTCTCTTCGCTCTGCTGCTCGACAGGCGGATGCGTTAGCCGCCCTTTTTGAACGGCCCGTGCTCCGCGATCATCTGCGCGTCGCGTTCCACCGCCTCCCGTTCGTGGGTCAGGTAGTCGTCCACCGCCCGCCGGAAGGACGGGTTCGGGATATGGTGTGCGGAGTAGGTGATCTGCGGCATGTAGCCCCGCGCCAGCTTGTGCCCACCCTGTGCACCGGCTTCCACGCGCTGCAAACCGTGCGCGATGGCATAGTCGATGGCCTGATAGTAGCACACCTCGAAGTGCAGGAACGGGTGGTCCTCGACGCACCCCCAATGGCGACCAAACAGCGTATGGGACCCGACGAAGTTGATCGCCCCGGCAACGTAGTCTCCCCTCCGCTTCGCCATCACCAGCACGACATCGTCGGCCATCGTCTCGCCGATGCGTCGGTAGAAATCGCGTGTCAGGTACGGCTGCCCCCATTTTCGCGCGCCGGTGTCCTGATAGAACCGATAGAACGTGTCCCATATTTCGGGCGTCAATTCAGAGCCGGTCAGCCAGTCGATCGTGATTCCGTTGCCTTCCAGCGCGGCTTGCCGTTCCTTGCGGATATTCTTGCGCTTGCGGGAGGACAGGGCGTTCAGAAATGAACTGAAATCTTCGTAGCCGTCGTTAAGCCAATGGAATTGCTGATCTTCCCGCAGGAGGAAATCGTGTTGCCCAAGCTGCTCCCATTCATTCTTCGGTAGAAACGTGATGTGGGCGGATGATGCATCGTGGCGGCGACATATCTCCTGCAAACCACCGGCCAGGATCAACCGACGGTCCGCCGACGCAGGCTCGTTGCCCACCAGAAACCGGCGCCCGGTCGCCGGGGTGAATGGCACGGCGGCCTGTAGCTTTCGGATAGTAGCGCCCGCCCGCCCGCTCGAAAGCATCCGCCCAGCCGTGGTCGAAGACGTATTCACCCTGACTGTGGTTCTTCAGATAGCAAGGCAGGATCCCGACAATTGCGCCATCCGCCGATTCCAGCACCGCGTGCTGCGGTAGCCAGCCGGTCTGTGCGCACGCCGAGCCGCTCGTCTCCAATGCGTGGAAGAAATCATATTTCAGGAACGGGTTGTAGTCGTACGCGGAATCGGGACGGTCGGGGTTGGCAAGCCGGTCCCAGTCGGCCCGATCGATATCGGCGATATCCGCAACGGTGCGGATGGTGATTTCGCTCACGGAAGGAACGTCTCGAATGTGATCTGATCGGCATGGAGCGCCGATCTCGCAGCCTCTTCAGGCGACCGGACGGTCCAGCTGATGACGGGCACCGAGGCCGCGCGCTGCTCGGTAACGAACCGGCAGGGCAGGTCGCCGAGGGCGTAGGATATGAAGTGCAGATCGTATTGGTTCATGGCGGCCACATGGGTAGCATAGACCTCCTCGCCACCCTCTGCGGTCAAACCGCGCGGCACGTCTGGCATGGCTTTCCGAAAGTGCCCGCACAATGCCGCACCGAAGGACATGACCGCTACATCCCCCTCGTAGCCTTCGAGCGACGATGCCACAGCGTCCGCCAAGCCTGTATCGCCGTCGTTCAGGGACTTTGAGTTCCACGGTCAGGGGAACGGCGCCTGCAACGATGGCGAGGTGATCGTCCAAGGTGCGGATTGTGTCGTCCGTGCCATTCAGACGGATTTCGGACAGTTGTGCTGCTGTCAGCGAACTGACCGGCGCATCGACGCCTGTCAGACGCTTCAGGTTGGAATCGTGGAAAACGACCGCCAGACCGTCGGCGCTGATCTGCACGTCGCATTCGATGCCATAGCAATGCGCAACTGCGGCGCGAAAGGCAGCCGGCGAGTTTTCGATGATTCCCCGGGCGCGATCATGCAGCCCGCGATGCGCAATCGGACGGGCCGTCAGAAAATCCATCGACTTCAGGAAAATTCGATCACCGCGTCGATTTCGACGCTGACGCCCAGCGGGAGCGATGACATGCCGACGGCAGCGCGGGCATGGCGACCCTTTTCGCCCAGCACCTCGACGAGGAAATCCGACGCGCCGTTGATGACCTGCGGATGGTCCTTGAAATAGTGAGAGGCCCAGACGAAACCCTGTATCTTCACGACCTGCGTGATGCGATCGAGGTCACCGAGGGCCGCCTTGGCCTGCGACAGAATGTTCAGTGCGCATATCCGCGCGGCTTCCTGCCCGTGGGCGACATCGACATCGTCACCCAAGCGGCCTTGCAGCAAGGAGCCGTCGCCCGCTTTGGAAATCTGGCCGGAGATCGTGAGAATATTGCCCGCCATCGTGTAGGGAACGTAATTGGCGGCGGGAGCGGGCGCATCGGGAAGCGCAATGCCAAGATCGTTCAGTTTCGCTTCGATCGTGCCTGCCATCTTCTCATCCACCTTGCCTGTCAGCGTATCAAACGCGATATGGATGCTGATACCGTGCACGATGCATCGGTGAAAGGAACTTCTTTGCTCACACGACTTTTCAGTGGTGCCCTTCTGGCGACGATGACCGCCGCGCCTGCACTTGCCGCCGGTATCGACGACCTGCGCCCGCACCGTGCCGTATACGACCTGTCGCTCGTGGATACGAGTGACCGCTCGGGTATTACCGATATCAGCGGGCGGATCGTCTACGAGATGAAGGGGTCCGTCTGCGAGGGTTTCGCCGTGCGTTTTCGCTTCCTCACCAACGTGCAGGCCGGTCGCCGTGAGTTCACCAACGACCAGCGCGCGACCACGTTCGAAGCCGGCGATTCCTCATCGTTCAACTTCGTCACACAAAGCTACCTCAATGGCCAACTGGAAGACGACGTGCGCGGGCAGGCGGAGCGCGGCGGGGCGGGGCTGGAAATCGAGTTGTCCCAGCCCGACGAGGTCACACTGGAACTGGACGACGCCATGTTCCAGTCCGAACACGTGGCCATGCTGATCGACGCCGCTCGAAACGGCGAAACCGTTGCGACCGCAAAGGTTTACGATGGAAGCGACCAAGGCGACCAGCTGATGGATACGACCGCCATCATCGGGAAGATGCGCACCTTGGGCCCGAAGCTCGATGGAGAATCCGACGAGGTCGTGGACGCGCTGCGGGGGGAGCAGGCATGGCCGGTATCGGTCAGCTATTTCACCACCGACGACATGGCAGGCAGCGGCGAGAAACTGCCGGTCTATCAGGTGTCGTTTCTCATGCTTGCAGATGGCGTTTCCCGCGACCTGACCATGCGCTACGAGGACTACTCGTTGAAAGGCGCACTGACGGATGTCGAATATCTCGATGCCGAACCATGCGAGCCGCTGAACTAGCTATCGTCGCCGGCAAGATCGTGGGCTTCACCGAGCCCGATATGCCCACCGCGTTTGCCGCGTCCGAATGTCAGGCCCAGTTCGACCGTGTCGCTGCCGAAGCGGCGGCGCACGTCGTCCATCGCGCGTTCGGCCCGAGCCCGCTTCTGCGCACCTTCGTCCAGCAGGTCGCCGGGGTCGGCCGTCTCGTCGGACTTGAGGTCGCTGACACCGATCCCCACAAGCCTGTACTTGGCACCCAGTTCCTTTTCCAGCATCGTCCGCCCAACGGCGAAAAGCCGGTCTGCCAGTTGCGTCGGGTCGGGCAAGGTCGTGTTTCGGGTAAGGCTTCGGAACTGCGCGGTCTTCAGCTTCAAGACGACGGTCTGACCGGCGATCTGCTTTTCCTTCAACCGGTCGGCCACCTTTTCGCACAGACGGCGTAGGATGGGCATCAGATCGTCGGCCTCCCAGAGATCGGCGTTGAACGTCGTCTCCGCGCTAACACTCTTCGCGCCCTGCCGCTTGGAGACGGTGCGGTGGTCGACGCCCCGCGACAGGCGTGACAGACGCAGACCCATGGACCCGTAGCGACGCATCAGATCGGCTTCGTCCTGCGACTGGAGGTCGGAAATCATGTGGACGTTGTCCGCGGCCAGTCGTGCCTGGGTCGCCCTTCCCACACCCCAGATGAGGGAAACGGGCTGACTGCCGAGAAAATCGAAGGATTCGGCCGCGCCTATGACCGAGAACCCACGCGGTTTTTCGAAATCCGACGCGATTTTCGCCAGAAACTTGTTCGGTGCAAGACCCACCGACACGCTGATCCCGATTTCCCGCTCCACCCGCCGCGCGAAATGGGCCAAGGTCAGGGCAGGCGGCATACCGTGCACCCGTTCCGTGCCGGAAAGGTCGAGAAACGCCTCGTCGATGGAAAGCGGTTCGACGGAGGGCGTAAGGTCGCGCATCATTTCGCGGATGGTGCGGCCGACCTGCGCGTAGTGGCCCATCCGGGGCCGTACGATCGTTGCCTCCGGGCAGACCTTCAACGCTTGAAACATCGCCATTGCCGACCGCACGCCCTTGATGCGGGCGATGTAGCAGCACGTCGTGACGACGCCCCGTCGTCCGCCGCCGACGATGACGGGCTTGTCGGCCAGCTCCGGATTGTCGCGCTTCTCCACCGAGGCGTAAAAGGCGTCGCAGTCGATATGCGCGACCGTCAGGTCATACAGTTCTGCATGTTGAACCAGACGCGGGCTCGAACAGGTCTCGCAGCGCTTGGCCCGTCTGGTCTGAACCGTCAGACAATCGCGACAAAATCCTGCAAGTGGGTCCAGCTGTTTCGCCATCAGAACTGACTAGCACAGATAGGAAATTATGCCGTCAGATGATCGCGGATAATGGGCCATGTTTCATGCCATTGCGTACCGTGGTGCAGCGGGCCCTCGAGATCGTCCATCAATGCGCGGAAGCGAGCATTGGCCATGAAGTGGAACAGGCGAATGTCCGGCAGAGCTGCGCGGACCTGCTCGATATTGGTCGGCGAATCGTCGATGAAGCCCGTTGCGCCTTCATGGCCAGCGGCCAAGATACGCAGGGCAGGGGCTTTCGACCCTCGCATTCGTCAGCAAGGGCTGCTGAAGCCCGAGGGATCGCAGGTAGTCGCGGCGAATATCGCCGAACGTATGGGGCAGATTGGTCAGGAAGATCACGTCCACGTGCTCGCCGAGTGCTGTCAGGCCTTCGACCACGCCGTCGACCATGCCTTGCCGGTCCGCCTGTTCGTTGAACAACTGATCCAGCCCGGACCAAACCTCCGCCTGCGTCGCCTCCCGCCCGGTTTCCATCTCGAAAATGTTCCCCGTCAACTGAAAGGCGTGGGCACGCAGCTCGAACCCCCGCTCGTTCATGACAGCCTCGAACGGATCGACGAGATGCAAGACGACCTCGTCCACATCGCATGCCAGCAAGGGTCGCTTTGATACCGTCGCCGTGCCGTCGTAACCGAGCGCCGCAAGCTGTTCGAGCGTGAACATGTCGGGCTGCTTGTGCTCGCTCATGCTCCGAATCCGGAACTGTCTTGCGGTGCCAGCGACAACCGTGCCGATGCCACCTTGTCCGGCGCAAAACCGTCCGCCTCCGCCCAGGCAAGCAGGTCCGGCTCGTGGCCCATGTAGAAATCCAGCACCGCGACCAGAAAGTCCGGCTGGGAGGCGGCCCGCCGCATGTCGTTGGGCAGCACACCGGTGATGTCGGAAAACCGGCCAAGAAGAGCGTCGTCGCTGGAGATGCGCACGAACCCTGCGATGGCCAGTCCTTCCGCTTCCTCCTGGTTCAAGCTTCTAGGCTCGCTCATGTCGTTGAAATTCATCTTAACCGGTCCTGAAGAAAAGTGCTCTAAACCACCACTCATCTGAACGAGCGTGGCTTGGAATTGCTTCCCGGCTACCGCTCAAACCAACGCCGGGGACCTTCTTCCTGTGACGAAACGAGTGATGATTGTCGAGGATAATGAGTTGAACATGAAACTGTTCAACGATCTCCTTCAGGCGCAAAATTATGAAACGATCCTGATCCGCGACGGCCAGCGGGTGCGGGAGACGGCCAAGGAAACGATGCCGCACCTGATCCTTATGGATATCCAGTTGCCGCAGGTTTCTGGGCTCGATCTTACGAAAGACCTGAAGGACGACAAGGATGTGGCCCACATACCGGTCATCGCCGTCACCGCATTCGCCATGAAGGGCGACGAGGAGAAGATCCGTGCCGGCGGTTGCGAGGCATATATCTCAAAACCCATCACGGTCGTAAAATTTTTGGAAACCGTCAGGTCGTATCTTGGCGAATAGCTATTTCCCGCGTCTGACCGCCAAGCGGACGCACAGTGATGAAAAGGGTCGCCCGTGACCGCCCGAGTTCTCGTAGTCGACGATATTGCCGCGAATGTCCGCCTCCTTCAGGCCCGCCTCATGGCGGAATATTTCGAGGTCGTGACCGCCACCAACGGGCCGGACGCGTTGCAGATTGCCCAGTCGGGGCAGTGCGATATCATTCTGCTCGACGTGATGATGCCGGGGATGGACGGCTACGAGGTGTGCCGACGTCTCAAGGCGGACCAGAAGACCGCGACCATGCCCGTCATCATGCTGACGTCCCTCGATCAGCCTTCCGATCGCCTGCAGGGTCTGGAAGCCGGCGCGGACGATTTTTTGAGCAAACCCTTTGACGACATCGCGCTGACCACACGGGTCAAGAGCCTTTCACGCCTGAAAATGATGACCGACGAATTGCAGTTGCGGGCGTCCACCGGTGAACAGTTCGGTCTGGAATCGGGTGAGCCCACGAAGATCGACCCCAAGGGCGGTCTGGGCGGCAACGTGCTGGTCGTGGACGACAAGCCGACCTCCTATGAACGGACGGTGCGTGCCCTTGCCCGCGACCATTCCGTCGCCGTCGTCGCGGACCCGCAGGAAGCCCTGTTCCGCATGGCGGACCAGTCCTTCGATCTTCTCATCGTGTCGCTCGCCATTGCCAACTTCGACGCGCTGCGCCTTTGTTCGCAGGTTCGCTCCCTGGACCGCACACGCAACGTTCCGATCCTTCTGGTGACTGCCGATGGCGATCAGGACCGCCTGTTGCGCGCAATCGAACTTGGGGTGAACGATTACGTTTCACGTCCGGTCGAAGCCAGCGAGGTGCGCGCCCGGGCCCGGACGCAGGTGCGCCGCAAGCGATTGACGGACGCTCTGCGCGAAAGCGTGCAGTCGACCATGGAAATGGCGATCAAGGACGGCCTGACCGGTCTTCACAACCGGCGTTATTTCGACACCCACATGGAAACGCTGTTCAACAACGCCGAATCCACCGGGCGGCCGCTGTCCCTGATCGTGCTTGACATCGACCATTTCAAATCCGTCAACGACACGTACGGCCATCAGGCAGGCGATGCCGTGTTGAAGGAATTTGCCCGCCGCATCGCTCGTGCCGTCCGCGCACCTGACCTCGCCTGCCGTTTCGGCGGAGAAGAGTTCGTCGTCGCGATGCCGGACAACAATTCGGAACTCGCCCACGTGGTGGCGGACCGCATGCGGCAGGAAATTGCCGAACATCCCTTCATAATCGACGGCGGTGCGCAGCAGTTGCGTGTTACCGTCAGTGCCGGCGTGTCCTGCTATGCGGCCGGCGACGAAAGCCACGAAGCCATTCTCGCCCGCGCGGACGCCGCGCTATACGACGCCAAGAAGGCCGGCCGCAACCAGGTGGTGGCAAAAGCTGCCTAAGCGGCGCTTGCTACCCAATTTCCGAAGCACAAACGAAAAAGCGCCCCGAAAGGGCGCTTTCTCAATGATCCAGGGTATAGGAAACGCCGTTCCTACTTGATCTTGCCCTCTTTGAACTCGACGTGCTTGCGCGCGACCGGGTCGTATTTCTTCATGACCATCTTTTCGGTCATCGTGCGCGAGTTCTTCTTGGTCACGTAATAGAAACCGGTATCAGCGGTCGAGTTCAGTTTCACCTTGATGGTGGTTGCCTTGGCCATCGTATCGTTCCTGCAAAATGAGTGTCGACCCAGCCTGACTCACAAGGCGGTCGTTGGCCCGTTTCCTAGCGGCGATCCCCGAATTGTCAAGGTCGTCGCACTGCAAAGCGTCAGATCAGGTCTCGCAGGAACGTCTTGCCGCGAAGGTGGAAAAACGGAACGTCAGTGGTTGGCGACAACGTCGGGTCTGCCGCCAGCCTATCTTCCAGTTCCTGCAACACCGATACGGTGATGACGGGCAGGTCCAGCTTGCGCGCGGCGTCGATCGTCAGCCAATGCAGGTCTTCCAATTCGCCCGAAGGGCCCGCGGGCAGTTCGTGTGCGATATGATCGACGAACGTTGCGAAGAACCAGGCATCGAACCGCCTCGTGCGACCTGGTGGCGTGATGGCCCGCGCGACGAGGCGGAGCGGTTCGAGGCTGGGCGCGATGTCGTGCTCGTCGAAAGCCGACCAGTCATCGTGCGTCTGACCCACCGCGCCTTTCTTGCCGACGAACAGTCCGGCCTCCTCATACGTTTCGCGCAACGTGGCCAAAGCAACGGCCCGTGCCCGACGTCTCGTCGGTTTGCCCCGGAAGTTGTCGATCAGCTTCGCTTCGACGACCGGGTGCAATTCGCTTGCAACGCGTGCATCGCCGTCTGCCTTGTCGACACGTCCGCCGGGGAAGACGAAAAGCCCTGGCATGAACGCATGCCCCATATGCCGTTTGCCCATCAGAACACGCGGCTCGGCACCGCTCGTGTCGAGAATGATGAGTGTTCCGGCGTCTTTGGGAGGCATGTTCGGGCTGCGCTTCGAACCGTCGAACGCCGCCGCTTCCTCCATCTCGTCTTTCGACATTCCGGCTTTCAGGGTCGAAGGTCGTGCGCCGGCAGTTCGTTCGTTCCAGTCAGCCATGCTGGCTTTCGGGGCGCGCTTCCTCGTCGCCGAAACCGAACATCCGCAGCGCCCATTGAAACCCGACCACGCCGCCTTTCACGGGCTGCATGAGCGCAAGGGTCAAGACGATCGTCAGCGGGATCCAGACCAGAAGATGGGTCGTCATCGACCAGTCATAGTTGGCTTCCACCATCATCAGGAGGGTCACGACGATATGCCCGACGATGGTGATGGTGATGTATGGCGGGAAATCCTGCGCCTGTTCGTGGTGCAACGCCTCGCCGCACGCTGAACATTGCGGGGTCACCTTCAACCACCGGTCGAACAGCTTTCCTGTGCCGCAATTCGGACATCTGCACTGCACACCGCGTTTGACGGCCAGCGCCTTGGAACGGGTTTCCATCGTCATACTCCTCTATCTTCGGGCCGATCGTTTCGATCGTCGCGGCCTGCCGGTCGGTCTTCCGGAGGGAGAACCGTTTCGGGACCGCTTTGCCCGTGGCATGTCGGAGCTTTCGCGCCCCTCGCTTACCATGTCGAAACGCAAAGCCCCCGCCATCGGTGCCGCCTCGACAAGGCGCACTTCGACGCGGTCTCCCATCTGGTAGACCAGGCCGCTGTTGTCACCGCGCACGAGATGGCTTGTCTCATCGTAGTGATAGTAGTCGTCGCCGATCTTCGAAATCGGGATGAACCCGTCCGCGCCGGTCTCGTCCAGCGTCACGAACAGCCCGGCCCGGGTGACGCCGTTGATGCGCGCGGCAAACTCCGCACCGATGTGGGACGCCAGATGCGACGAGATCAGGCGGTCGATCGTTTGCCGCTCAGCAAGCATCGCACGGCGTTCGGTGTCGGAGATGGCCTGGGCAATCTCGGCAAGGTTCGCCTCTTCCTCTCGCGAAATACCGCCTTCGCCCAGTTTCAGCGAGCCGACGAGCCCACGGTGCACGATGAGGTCCGCATAGCGCCTGATGGGAGACGTGAAGTGGGCGTATTTCTTCAGGTTCAGTCCGAAATGGCCGATATTGGTCGGGTTATATTCGGCCTGGCTCTGGCTTCGCAGCACGACGGAAGATACCAGTTGCGCGTTGGTCGTGCCAGCCACCTGTTCCAGAATGCCGTTGAATACTTCCGGACGGACCTGCTGCCCCTTGGCCAGCGGGATCGTCAGCGTTCGCAGGAAGTCGCGCAGGCTTTCCATCTTTGCCATGGAAGGCTGGTCGTGAACGCGGTAGACGAGCGGCTGCTTGCGCTTCTCAAGCGTTTCCGCCGCAGCCACGTTCGCCTGGATCATGAACTCCTCGACCAGCTTGTGAGCATCGAGGCGAGGCGGCACGACGACCCGGTCCACCGTTCCGTCCTCGGCGAGGATGATCTTTCGCTCCGGCAGGTCCAGTTCCAGCGGCTGCCTGTATTCCCGACCTCGTTTCAAAACGGCGTAGGCATTCCAAAGCGGACGCAACACGCTGTCCAACCAAGGTTCCGCGCGGGGAGCGACCTCGCCGTCGATCGCAGCCTGCGCTTCTTCGTAGGCAAGCCGAACATGGCTCCTCATCATGATGCGGTGGAACGTATGGCGCAGCTTCCGACCATTGCTGGCGAACGTCATCCGTACCGCAAGGGCAGGGCGGTCGACGCCTTCCTTCAACGAGCACAGATCGTTGGAAATGCGCTCCGGCAGCATGGGGACGACACGGTCGGGAAAATAGACGGAATTGCCGCGCTTGCGCGCTTCGCGGTCCAGAGCCGAACCGGGGCGGACGTACCAGGAGACGTCCGCGATCGCGACGGTGACCACCACGCCGCCCTCGTTCTGATCGTCCGTGTCCGGCGTGGCATAGATAGCGTCGTCATGGTCCTTGGCGTCGGCCGGGTCGATCGTGACGAGCGGCACATCGCGCCAGTCCTCACGCCCCTCCAATGGCGCAGCCGCAGCGTCCTCTGCCTCCTGCACCGCCTTGTCGGGAAACTGCGTGGGAATGTCGTATTGGTGCAGCGCGATCAGCGACACCGCTTTCTCGGACGTCAACGATCCGACGACGAACTCGACCTTTCCCTGCTTCAACCCCTGCGTATTGCGCCCGGTCACCGATACTTCGACGAGGTCTCCGTCCTTCGCCTCGCCGATATTCTGCTCGTGAACCATCAACTCGTTTGCCTTGCGGTCCACGGGTTCGATGCGGGCCACGACGCCGTGCTCCGGTTCGGAAAGCATGCGAAACACGCCCAACGTCAGCGCGCGGTTCTTGTCCAGAACCTTCATGACCTTCGCGCGCAGGCCACCGGAAACGTGCTCGGAAATACGGGCCAGAACCCGATCGCCCACCCCGGCGCTCGGGGACTTGGAACGCGGATGGTTGACGAGTGATACCGTCGGGCGCGGGCCGTCTTCGGCCTCGTCCCATTCCACCGGGCGTGCCAGAAGAGCCCCGCCATCGTCCCGCTCGACGATGTCGAGAACGGACACCGGTGGCAGCGAGCCCGGGGCGGCATAGCGTTTTCCGCGCTTGCGGATTGCGCCTTCGCCTTCCAGTTCCTTCAGCATCGCCTTCAGGGCGATCTTCTGCTGGCCCTTCAGACCGAACGCCCGCGCCACCTCGCGTTTGCCGGACTGGCCGGGGTTGGCCTTCATCCAATCAAGCAGGGCTTCGCGCGATGGCAAGTTGGCGCGCTTGCCCTTGTTCTTGCGGTCTGCCGCTTCCGACCTGTCGCTCACGTGTCAGCCGCAGCTTTCTTCGGGGCCGCCTTCTTCTTGGCGGCAGGTTTCTTTGCGACAGGTTTCTTCGCAGCCAGCCTTCTTCGCGGGTGCCTTCTTCTTGGCTGCTGGCTTTTTCTTCGCTGGTCCCTTGGCGACCTTTGCGGCAATCAGATCGACCGCCTGTTCGACGGTCACGGCTTCCGGCAACGTGCCCCGCGGCAGTGTGGCGTTCGTCTTCTCATGGTTGATGTAGGGGCCGAAACGCCCGTCCATCACGTTCATCGCGCCACCTTGTTCGGGATGTTCGCCCAGTTCCTTCAGCACCTTCGGACCGCGACGGGCGCCACCTTTTTTCGCTGACTTCTGCAAGGAGATCGACGGCGCGGTTAATTCCGATCGTGAACAAGTCATCGAACGTCTCGACGCTGGCATACTGCTTCTTCGTGCCGTTCTGGTGCTCGATGAGTGGCCCGAACTTGCCATCGCGAGCGCTGATGAGACCGCCGGTTTCCGGATGTTTGCCGACCTCGCGGGGTAGGGTCAGCCACTTGAGAGCCTGGTCGAAATCCACATCGTCGACTGCGACATGCTTCGGCACGCTGGAGCGTTTGGCGTCCTTGCCGTCGCCACGCTGCACGTAGGGACCGAACCGACCGGAACGCAGGGTAACTTCCTCGCTGTTGTCGGGGTCGACGCCGAGAACCTTCGGCTGGGAAAGAGCGACGGCTCCTTCCTCACCTTCCTTGCCGAGCTGGCGAGTGAAGCTGCATTCGGGATAGTTCGAGCAGCCGATAAAACCACCGTTGCGCGAGACTTTCAGGCTCAACTGGCCATCGCCGCAGGCCGGGCAGGCGCGGGGGTCGGACCCATCACCCTTGTCCGGGAAGGCAAGCGGACCGAGCGCTTCGTTCAGATGGTCCAGCACCTCGGTGATGCGCAGATCTTTCGTCTCAGCGACGTTGGCGGAAAATTGCGTCCAGAAATCGCGCAACACATCGCGCCATTCCAGTTCACCGGCGGAAATGAGATCGAGTTTTTCCTCCAGCGACGCCGTGAAATCATACTCGACGTAGCGTGCGAAAAAGCTCTCCAGGAACGACGTGACCAGCCGACCCTTGGCCTGCGGAATGAGACGGCGCTTGTCGATGGTCACGTATTCGCGCGCTTCCAGGGTCGCCAACGTGGAGGCGTAGGTCGACGGCCGACCGATGCCCAGTTCTTCCATGCGCTTGATGAGGGAAGCTTCGGAAAAACGCGCCGGTGGCTCGGTGAAGTGCTGGGTCGAGGTGATCTCCTCGCGCCCGACCGTTTCGCCTTCCTTCAACGGCACCAGCCGCTTGTCCTCGTCGTCCTTGGTCGTATCGGCATAGACGGACAGGAACCCGTCGAACTTCACCACGGAGCCGTTGGCGCGCAGCAGCGCGGTGCGGTCGCCGGACGTTGCGCGAATGTCGGCGGCGGTGCGTTCGATGCGGGCACTCGCCATCTGGCTGGCAACCGTGCGCTTCCAGATCAGGTCGTAAAGCCGGGCCTGGTCCGTGTCCAATTTGCCTTTCACCTCCCTAGGGTGCCGGGCGAGGGAAGTCGGGCGCACGGCCTCGTGCGCTTCCTGCGCATTCTTGGCCTTCGTCGAGTAGATGCGCGGCTTGTCCGGCAGGTACATGGCACCGAAATCGCTGCCGATGACGCTACGGGTTTCCTCGATCGCTTCCGGCGCCATCTGCACGCCGTCGGTCCGCATGTAGGTAATGAGACCGACCGTCTCGCCGCCAAGATCGATGCCTTCGTAAAGCCGCTGCGCGGTCTGCATCGTGCGCGAGGCGGAGAATCCCAGCTTGCTCGATGCCTCCTGCTGCAGCGTCGAGGTGGTGAAAGGTGCGTACGGATTGCGCGTGGTCGGTTTCGCCTCGACGGTCTCGACCTTGAACTCGGCGTTCATCAACATGCGGCGAATATCACTCGCCTGCGCTTCATCCTTCACGTCCAGCCGCCCGATCTTAACGCCTTCGAACTCCGTCAGCCGCGCCTCGAAATCGGCCTTGGCCGCGTTCTTCATCTGGCCCAGGATCGTCCAATATTCCTGCGGCACGAACCGTTCGATCTCGTTTTCCCGCTCGCAAACGAGGCGCAACGCGACCGATTGCACGCGACCGGCCGAACGGGCACCGGGAAGTTTGCGCCACAGAACGGGAGAGAGGGTGAAGCCGACGAGATAGTCCAGTGCGCGCCGGGCAAGATAGGCATCGACCAGCGGCGTATCGATCTGCCGGGGCTTCTCCATGGCTTCCAGGATCGATTTCTTGGTGATCGCATTGAACACGACCCGCTCGACCGGCTTGTCTCGCAAACCCTTCTTTTCGTTCAACACCTGCAGCACATGCCAGGATATCGCTTCGCCCTCCCTGTCCGGGTCGGTCGCCAGCACGATGGCATCCGCGTCCTTCGCGGCCCGCGTGATGTCAGTGAGCCGCGGCTTCGACTTCGCATCCACGGCCCACGTCATGGCGAACTCTTCATCCGGTAGAACGGAGCCGTTCTTGGCGGGCAGGTCCCGCACGTGACCATAGGAGGCCAGCACCTTGTAGCCCGAACCGAGATACTTGTTGATGGTCTTTGCCTTGGCAGGCGATTCAACGATGACGAGTTTCATGGAGCCAGACAGACGGATTGGAACACTGCGCTCACATAGGCACCCTGCGCTTATGACGCAATCGAGCCGGCTCCGAACGCTTGAACGCAGCGCGAACACAACCTATGGTTGTTTGGATCGAACATGGTGCGGGCGGACGTTATGAGCGAGAAGCAGTTGGAAAGAGACCGACAGACGTTGTGCTACATTCAGGATATGCTGGGCCAGTTGAAGATGATGGCCCAGTCATCGCGCCAGGAACTGCTGTCGTATACGATTGGTCTGGCACTCTACGAAAGCGATCGTTCACTGAAGGAAATGGCGCGCCCGGCAGGCGAGAAGACGCCGATCGACGCCCTGTACCTGCCGGAAAAGGCAGACTGATCACGCGTCGTTGCCCGGCGTACCGTGAGCGCCGATGAACCACGCGTCCTTGTCCACCACGCGGCTGACTTCCGTAAAGAGATCTGCCGTGTCCTCGTCGCCCGCTTCGCCAGCGGTCGCAATCGCTTCGCGCAGCTTCCTTCCGTAGTCCATGAAGCGCTCGGTCAACGCATCGACGTGGACGGTCTGGTTTTGTGCGTCGACCGGGTAAGGCTCGAGCGACGAGGCTTCCGGTATCAGTTCCGCCGTGCCCTTCGCCTGTCCGCCGACGATGACGCAGCGTTCCGCGATCGTGTCGACCCCGTCCTGCATGCGCATGTAAACCGCGTCCAGCAATTCGTGGATGCCGATGAAGCTCGGGCCTTTCAGGTTCCAGTGCGCCTGCTTGACGGCAAGCGACAGGGCGATGCCGTCCGCGAGGCGGTCGTTGAGCAGGTCGATCATCGCCTGGCGTGTGTTGTCGTTCAGACCGCTGACAAAAGCCTTTGGCATACTCGTTCTCCACTGAAATCGGATAGGCGCCTGGGTGCGCTTTCGATGTGGAAACGTGCTGCCTCGCCGCCGGTTCCACACCGGCGAAAGACGCGCCTCAGAGTGCCCGCATGGCCATGGACGGCAACGCGCCCTGTTCGGCGAGCCACGGTTCCAGCTCGTCCTTGCGCGCCATCGTATCGCTGTAGGCGAGGTCGATGAGGTCGCCGATATAGCCCGGCTCGAACAGCAGATAGCTGACGAGACGGCCGTCGCTGCCCCACGCGCCGATGGACTTGAAGAGGAGGCGGATGGAGCGGGGCATTTCGTGGGCGTGGCGTTGGGCGATGGCGCGCAGGTCGGCGGTTGGCTGCAGGATCTTGATGTCGATGGTCTTCAAACCGAGCGTTTCGCGCTGCCCGTCGTCGAGCACGCCGACAGTGCGGTTTATGCGCTCCAGCCGCTCGATATCGGCGTCGAGATCGTCGTTGAAGATGATGTCCAGCGCATGGCCCGTCATCACGCCGATCGTGGGATAGTCCTCGCCGCGATGGTTCGGTGGCTCCACCACGTTGTCGCGCACACCCACGACCAGCAACCGTTCCGCGCCGAGCCGGATGGCGGGGGACAGGGGGGCGGACAGGCGCAGCGCGCCGTCACCATAATAGTTGCCGTCCACCGCAATGGCGGGGAACACGAAGGGCAGGGAGGAGGAGGCGAGCAGGTGATGGTGGGTGATCGTATCCCCCACCCCGAACCGGCGCGACCGCTTCCAGCCCACGGCCCGCTCGTCGGCCTGAAAGAAGGTGACGGACGAGCCCTCGCCGTAGCTGGAGGCCGAAATCGCCAGCGCCTGCAACGCACCGCTGCGCAGGTTGCGCGCCACGCCCTTGGTGTTGAAACTCTTCTCCAGCAGGTTGCCGAGGGGCGCGTTGTCGAGCAGCGCGACCGGGTCGCCGATGCCGAGACCGCCGAAGGCGATGGTCCACAACCAGCGGGCGCTGGAGGCGGCGATGGCGGCGGGGTGGGTGTTGTAGACCTTGTCGCAGGACAGGCCGCGCCAGAGCCGTTCGAGCTGGCGGGCGGCGCGCTGATAGTCGCCAGCCATGGCGGCCAGCGGTGCGGCGTTGATCGCGCCCACCGATGCGCCGGATATGACGGGGAAGGGGATGCGGCGGCGGCGGCTGATCTCGGCCATCGCGCGGATGGCCCCCACCTGATAGGCACCCCGCGCCCCGCCGCCCTGCAACACGAGGCCGAGGGTGGAATCGCTACCGTCGTTCAGTGCCATCGATCAGTGCCATGCGCCGCGCTTTCCATGCCCCACCGCAATGCCAGCCGGAGGGGTGCGTGGCAATGCGCGTGGTGGGATGGGCGGGGCCGTAAGACCTTGGAAGGTCGGTCTTGCGCCGTTCAGCCTTCCATCGGGCCGCCGGCATCCTTCCACTCACCGATGCCGCCGATATTGGTGACGTTGGTGTAGCCCATGTCCTTCAACGTCTTGCCCGAAAGCGCCGCCTGACCGCCCGCACCGCAGACGAGATAGATCTCGGAATCGTGCTTCAGGTCGGCGTCGTAAAACTGCTCCATAGCCGGGTCCGCCCGAAACTCGATGAACCCCCGCGGAATGCGCTTTGCCCCCGCAATGGTGCCGGACTTGGCGATATCGCCGGAATCACGAACGTCGATAAAGATCGCGTCGGTGTTGTGGTGCGGAATGGCCTCCGCGCCGGGGATGCGGGGCACGACAGCGTTGGCGGCTTCGAGGTAGTCGGATGCGGATTTGGTCATTTCGTAATTTCCAATCTGTATTCTTAGAATGACGGTGCATTTAGCAGCACTTACTACACATCTCTAGCGTCCATCATTGGTGCTCGCTTCGCTAGGAGCGAAGCCAATTCGCATGATTCGCCGATTTAGTTCCACAGCGCCGCCATATGCTATAGAGAAATCCCCAGCGTATACTCGAGGAATTCTTCGAAAATTCGAACGGAACAAACATGACAAAGGTTTGTAATACCGAATAGATTACGACGCCGATGGCAGCGAAAAGACAGAATGCTTCGAAAGACCAAACATTCTGAATAGCTACATTTAGGTAGGCGGCGCGCAGGATGACAACACCAGATAAAAGAAAAAACGCAAGTATCGGGAATAAGAGGAAGAATGCACCTATGAATGTGCTAAGTTTATGTGCCCGTTTGGACTCATAGAATTCGTTACTGAGGCTGCATTCCTATAGAAAATACAGCGTTTGAATCGGAAAAAGCGCTAAATGCAAGCGGACTTTTTGATTTATAATACTTTAAGACAAAATGATTAAAGAACGCATCAATCTGAATAAAGTTTAATACACCAATTATAGCGCCCATGAAGTGTGAAAAACGCAAAAAATATGAAAATATAACTCGGAATCTGTATCGGTAACCCCAGATGAGCAATATCAAAATTTTCACGATACTCATTGTTTGAAATTAGAAATCCCAGCAACAGGGTTGATCCAATTGTGCTGACCATCTGTTTTCGACAAGCAATACGTTGATCTACTAAGCCTTGGTAAATTTCGTTGTGTGGGTAAAGCTTCAGCGAAAGCCGAAGCGATTTATGAAGCTCGTGTTTCGCAACACGAAAAGGCGTGATGTATACTGTCTGCATCAGTTGCTCAGCCTTTTGCTGTAGGCTGAAAGTTCGTTGCTAACACACTGTAAAACCAGGACGTTATTCTTTGGTTTGACCGCTTTATTGATGAGCTCAACTACACCCCGTAGTCCCACCACACGAGTCACACTTCAAACACGTCCCGTTCCGCACCAGCGTGAAATTCTGGCATTCGGGGCAGCTTTCGCCCTCATAGCCCTTCATCCGCGCGACGGCCCGTTGCTCGTCCTTGCTGGGCACGGGTGCCTCCACCTTGTCGGAAAACACCTCGCCCTGATCGAGCAGGGTGCCGTCGCTGACGGGGGCTTCGACGGTG
Source organism: uncultured Alphaproteobacteria bacterium (assembly GCA_963711195.1). Classification (GTDB taxonomy): domain Bacteria; phylum Pseudomonadota; class Alphaproteobacteria; order Rhizobiales; family Rhizobiaceae; genus Pseudahrensia. The sequence continues at coordinate 71,642 of CAVQDK010000006.1, read as the reverse complement.
CGGGCGAAGGCGGTGGCCTGCGCGTCGGTGCCGGAGATCGGAGCGACCGCTACGGCCACGGCCGTGTTGCCCTTGGCGGAGGAGATGGCGCGCACGTTGCTGCCGCCGGTCGCACCGGCCACGGCCTTGGAGCCGCTGGCGATGGCCGTCGCGCCGATGCCGCCGAACCCTGCGGGCTCGCCGTTCGGGCCGACTGCCCCCTTCGGCACCACGGACAGTTTCGCCCCCCGCGTCAGGCCGGACGACACCGCCTGCGCCTTGCCCTCGTTCACGCCCTTGCCCAGCGCCGTGTTGCCGAAGTCCGACAGGTCGACGTGGCCCAGGTCGTGACGGCCGGCATAGGAAACGGCCAGTTCGCGGAACACGTAGTCGAGAATGGACGTCGCGTTCTTGATCGCGTCGTTGCCGATGACCGGGCCGGACGGGTCGAACTTGGTGAAGGTGAAGGCCTCCACATATTCCTCCAGCGGCACGCCGTATTGCAGGCCGAGCGAGATGGCGATGGCGAAATTGTTCATCATCGCCCGGAAGGCAGCGCCCTCCTTGTGCATGTCGATGAAGATTTCGCCCAACCGCCCGTCGTCGAACTCGCCGGTGCGCAGATAGACCTTGTGCCCGCCGACGATGGCCTTCTGGGTGTAACCCTTGCGGCGGTTCGGCAGCTTGTCGCGCAGCGCGCGGACCTTCACTTCCTTCTCGACGATCTTCTCCACGATCCGCTCGGCCACCTGCGCGGCCTTCGCGGCGTTCGGCGCGGCGATCAGCTCTTCCAGCGCGTCGTCCTCGTCTTCCTCGTCCTCGATCAGCGAGGCGTTGAGGGGCTGGGAGAGTTTGGAGCCGTCGCGGTAGAGCGCGTTGGCTTTCAGGCCCAGCTTCCACGACATCATGTAGGCGGCGGTGCAATCCTCCACCTTGGCGTCGTTGGGCATGTTGATCGTCTTGGAAATCGCGCCGGAAATGAACGGCTGCGCCGCCGCCATCATGCGGATGTGGCTTTCCGTCGACAGCGACCGCGTGCCGATGCGGCCGCACGGCGTGGCGCAGTCGAACACCGCCAGATGCTCGTCCTTCAGCCCCGGCGCGCCTTCCAGCGTCATGGCCCCGCAGCACCAGATATTGGCGGCGGAAATCTCGTCCTTGGCGAAGCCGAGCGCGGCCAGCATGTCGAAGGAAAAGTCGTTCAGCTGCTCGTCGGTGAAGCCGAGGGTCTCCTTGCAGAAGACTTCGCCCAAGCGAGTGTTTGTTGAAGGCGAACTTGATGTCGAACGCCTGCGCCAGACCGTCCTCGATGGCCTTGATCTGCTCGGGGCCAAAGCCTTTCGATTCCAGCGCCCCGTGGGAGATGGCGTTGGAGCCTTTCAGCGTGCCGTGGCCCACCGCATAGGTGATGATCTTCTCGATCGTCGCCTCGTCATAGCCGAGGTTCGACAGCGCCTCCGGCACGCAGCGGTTGATGATCTTGAAGTAGCCGCCACCGGCCAGCTTCTTGAATTTCACCAGCGCGAAGTCCGGCTCGATGCCGGTCGTGTCGCAATCCATCACCAGCCCGATCGTGCCGGTCGGCGCGATGACGGTGGCCTGCGCATTGCGGAAACCGTGCGCCTTCGCCGAGTTCGACGGCCCTGTCCCAAGCAATCTTCGCACGTTCGGACAGGTCTTTCTGCTCGATATTGGCATGATCGAGCGGCAGGGGCGCGATCGACAGCTCTTCGAAACCATCGGCGTTGCCATGGGCCGCATTGCGATGGTTCCGCATCACGCGGGCCATGTGGTCGGCATTCGGCGCGTAGCCGGGGAAGGGGCCTTGCTCCCTGGCCATTTCGGCCGACGTCGCGTAGCACACGCCCGTCATGATCGCGGTGATCGCACCACAAATGGCGCGGCCCTCGTCGGAATCGTAGGGAATGCCCGCCGTCATCAGTAGCCCGCCGATATTGGCGAAGCCGAGGCCGGTGGTGCGGTAGTCGTAGGAAAGCTGCGCGATTTCCTTCGACGGGAACTGCGCCATCAGCACGGAGATTTCCAGCACCATCATCCACAGGCGCGTGGCGTGTTCGAAGGCTTCCACGTCGAACGACTTATCCTTGCGGCGGAACTGCAGCAGGTTCAGCGAGGCCAGATTACAGGCCGTGTCGTCGAGGAACATATATTCCGAACACGGGTTCGACGCGCGGATCGGTCCGGCAGCGGGGCAGGTGTGCCAGTCGTTCATGGTCGTGTTGTAATGCAGGCCAGGGTCGGCGGACTGCCATGCGGCATTGCCGATCTTGTCCCACAACTCGCGGGCCTCGACGGTCTTGGCCACCGCGCCGTCTTTGCGGCGAATCAGATCCCACGTGCGACCATCTTCGACCGCGCGCAAAAAGTCGTCCTTGATGGAGACCGAATTGTTCGAGTTCTGGCCCGAAACGGTCAGATAGGCCGTCGCTATCCCAGTCCGTGTCGTAGACCGGGAATTCGATGTCGGTGAAGCCCTGTTTGGCCAGCATGATCACCCGGGCGATGTAGTTCTCCGGCACCGAATTGCGTTTTGCCGCGCGTATTTCGCGCTTCAGGGCAGGGTTTTTAGCTGGATCGAAACACTGGTCGCCGGACGCCTCGCAGTTGATGCAGGCCGACATGATGGCCTTCATGTGCTTGGAGACGATCTTCGAGCCGGTCACGATCGCCGCGACTTTCTGCTCCTCCTTCACCTTCCAGTCGATATAGGCCTCGATATCCGGGTGATCGATATCGACCACGACCATCTTGGCCGCGCGACGCGTGGTGCCGCCGGACTTGATGGCACCGGCGGCCCGGTCGCCGATCTTCAGGAACGACATGAGGCCGGAGGACTTGCCGCCGCCGGACAATGGTTCGTTCTCGCCGCGAATATGGGAGAAGTTGGAGCCGGTGCCGGAGCCGTATTTGAACAGACGCGCTTCGCGGACCCATAGGTCCATGATGCCGCCGTCGTTCACGAGATCATCGCCGACACCCTGAATGAAGCAGGCGTGTGGCTGCGGGTGTTCGTAGGACGATTTGGATTTCGTCAGCTTGCCGGTCTGATAATCGACATAGTGGTGGCCCTGCGCCGGGCCGTCGATGCCATAGGCCCAGTGCAGCCCGGTGTTGAACCATTGCGGCGAGTTCGGCGCGACCTTCTGGGTGGCCAGCATGAAGCACAACTCGTCGTAGATATGCGCGGGCGTCGTCCTCAGCGTCGAAATAGCCGCCCTTCCAGCCCCAATAGGTCCACGTGCCGGCGAGACGGCAGAAGACCTGTTCGGCCGTCATTTCCGGGCCGTAGCGCTCGTCTTCCGGCAGTTTCGCCAGAGCTGCCTTGTCCTCGACAGACCGCCACAGCCATGAAGGAACAGAATTTTCCTCGACCTTCTTCAGCACGGCGGGAACGCCGGCCTTGCGGAAATATTTCTGCGCGATGATGTCGGACGCCACCTGCGAGAATTGTTCGGGGACCAGAATATCCTCCAGCCTGAAGACCACTGACCCGTCCGGATTGCGAATTTCGCTGGTCGCTTTGCGCATGGGCACCGCATCGAAGGGTGAGGTTCCGGCGGTGGTGTAGTGGCGGGTGATCTTCATGGTTCTGTCGTCCTTCCTGCACGCCACCAAGGTTCGGCGACGCGATGTGTATCGATCGAAAACTTCGATCATTCTCGATGTCAGCGTTCGCCTCGCCGGCCTGTCGATCAGGACCGTATCGCGCGACATTGCTCAATGCCGCCACCAACCGTTCTGCCTAAACGCTTCTGGTGCCCGCTTGTCAGCGGACGTGTCGGCACCGAACTGACACCAATCCGGTTACCGTTGCCAAGCTGGCGAACGACGTCCGCTCGTCGCACCCGGCGTGTCCAAGTTTGGGCGGTCGCACGACCCTTCGTCAAGATAATGCGTGTCGAAAACTCGTGCACCTACAACATGGTGTGCAGCACGTCGTGTGGGCTTCTGGTTGCGAAGAATCGTGCAAGTTGACTGAATCCATTTGAGATTCATTTGACCGACCTTTTCCCCGCTCTCTCAACAGCTATATTTTTTCCCTACCCGCTTGACGCGAAGCGGCCTTTTTGAAGCCTGCCGATCGGCCCGATTCCAGTTACACTGAAGGGGCATAATTCCGAATCCGAAGGAAACCGCCATGTTCAGAATGTCATCTGTGGGACTGCTCGCCGTCTTGTCGCTCTTCGCTGTCACTACCGTCGCCCAAGCCGACGGCTTCGATGCCTATGTGGCGGGGTTGAAGCCCGAAGCCACGGCCCGGGGCATCTCCGACGCCACGTTCCAGTCGGCGATACGGGGCCTAACGGCGGACCCTTCCATGGAACGCCTCACCCGTCGGCAGCCCGAACTGGTCAAACCCATTGGCGGCTACATCGAGCGCCGCACGTCCGGAGCGCTTCTGTCCTCCGGTCGGGTGAAAGCGAAGGCAAACGCGCGCCTGCTGCGCGACCTTGGCCGACGAACCGGCGTCGACCCATACGTGGTGGCAGCCATCTGGGGCATGGAGACCGGTTACGGAGGCAACATCGGCAACAGCGATGTCTTTCGCTCCCTCGCCACGCTTGGCTGGATGCAATATCGCGGCGACTTCTTCCGCAACGAGTTTCTTCACGCCCTCACGATCCTGCAGAACGAGAACATATCGCGCGCGCGCATGATCGGGTCATGGGCGGGTGCGATGGGACAGACCCAGTTCATCCCGTCCAGCTTTCTGCAGTACGCCGTGGACTTCGATGGCGACGGTACCCGTGATCTCTGGCGCAGCATCGGCGACGCGCTGGCCTCCACGGCGAACTACCTGAAATTGAAAGGCTGGGTCGCCGGCCAGCCGTGGGGTGTTCCGGTCGTTCTTCCCGAAAGCGTCGTCCGAAGCGCCGCGACGCAAGGCTGGAGCGCGTGGGCACGGCTTGGGGTGAAAGCCCACGACGGCATTGACTTCCCTACTACCGGCGAAGCGACCCTGTTCTTTCCGGCAGGGCACGAAGGGCCGGCGTTCCTCATCACCGACAATTACGACGTGATCCGCGACTACAATTCTTCCGACGCCTATTCCCTCTCGGCGGCACTGCTGGCCGACCGACTGCGTGGGGGTGCGGCCTTGAACGCCGCGTGGCCGACGGGTGACACCCTCAACAAGACCCAGCGCCTTGCGGTGCAAGCAGCCTTGCGCAAACGTGGTCACGTCCTGTCGAACGACGCGGGCCGGATAACGAAAGACGTACGGCTCGCCGTTGCGGTCGAACAACGGCGACTGGGTGTTACGCCGGATGGCTATCCCGACCAGCAGTTTCTGGCACGCATATCCCGCTAGATCGGCTGATCGGCTGGCGCGGTAGAGGAAATCTTACCCCGAATTCTGAACATGATGAGCAGTGCGATGCCAAACAGGGCAGCTCCCATCCAGAAATATGTGCCGGAGAAGGGGAAGAACGGGTTTTCTCCGGTCGAAAAGGCGAAGATCTGCGTTGCGACCACCGGTCCGACCACCAGACCGACCGTGTTGACGCTCGCCAGCGTGCCTTGCAGCAAGCCCTGCTCGTTGTCCGGCACGGTCTGCGACATGAGCGATTGCAGGGCAGGGCCGGCGGACCCCCAACCCAGTATGTGAAACGCTATGCCGGGGTAGAGCATCCAGCTGGCGGACAGAAACGGCAGCGCGAGGAAGGCAACCATCGAGATCGCGTAGCCTGCCATGACAACGCGCCATTCACCGAATTTCGGCACGATGATGCGCACGAGATAGCCTTGCACGAATGCCGAACACAGCCCGACCCAGGCCAGGGAGTAGCCGGCTTCCGCGACACCGAAACTGAACTGCGCCTCGGTCCACAAAACCCAGACGCCCTGCAACCCCTGCTGCGCCAGACCGGCGGTGAGATACACGACCATGAGGCTGGTCAGGACCGAGTAACGCCCGACATAGCTGAACGCCTTGAACGGGTTGGCTTTTGCCCAGTCCACGGGCTGTCGCTTTTCCGGTGGCAGCGACTCCGGCAGGACCAGCGCCCCGAACGTCACGGCCACGAGCGAAAGTCCGGCGGCGACCCAAAAGGGCAACCGCAGGTCGATTTCGCCCAGCACACCGCCGATCAGCGGACCCACGACGAAGCCTACTCCGAAGGCTGCTCCGATCAGCCCGAACGCAGCCGCCCGCTTCTCCCGCGGCGTGACGTCCGCGATGTAGGCGTTGGCCGTCGAAATGGTCGCGCCCAGCGCACCCGCGAAGAAATCGACCAATGACGATGAGAATGAGGGTCGGTGCCAGTGCCAGCAGGATGTAATTGATACCCAGCCCGACCATCGAGATAAGCAGAACCGGCCGTCTTCCGAACCGGTCGGACAGCATGCCCATCATTGGCGAGACGAAGAACTGCACCAAAGCGTAGCCGGACATCAGCAGCCCGTAGATCATCGCTGCCTCGCCGATTTCCTTGCCGGTCAGTTCCTTCACAAGCTGCGGCAGGATGGGCCATGTGAGGCCTATGCCGAGCATGTCGATGACGACAACGGCAATGATGAAGGAAAGCGCTGCCTTTCTTGGCGTCTTTGGGCGGTCGGGGTTGGGAGCCGCCGCTTCGGTACTCACCCGTCGGCCAGACCGGAAATCGGTGCCACGTAACTCATCTCCATGTCCCACGGAAAGTAGATCCACGTGTCCTGGCTGACCTCGGTGACGAACGTATCGGCCATCGGCACGCCGGTGGGCTTGGCATAGACGGTGGCTATGTGGGCGTTGGGCAGCATCTCGCGGACCTTCTTCGCAGTAGCACCCGTGTCGGTCAGGTCGTCGATGACGAGGACGCCGCGCCCGCCGTCCTCGCCCACCATCGAAGCATCGATACCCTTGATGACGTCAAGCTGCCCCTGATCCTTGTACTCGTGGTAGGACGCGATGCAGACGGTCTCGATGGTGCGGATGCCGAGTTCCCGGGCGATGATGGCCGCGGGCACCAGCCCGCCGCGGGTGATGGCGACGATTGCCGTCCATTCTCCGCTGCCCTTGCCCGGCCCGGCGAGCCGCCATGCAAGCGCCTTGCAGTCGCGGTGGAACTGGTCCCACGATACGGGAAAGGCTTTGGGTTTTTCGGACATGGGTGCGACCTGAGCGTGCTGGGCTGGCGGTCGCGGCTGTGTGCCCTATCCGACCTCTTGCGACAAGTCTGCGACCACTGCCGCAATGTCGGCGTAGGCGGCTTCGACCGCGTCACCGTCACGACCGCGCACGACGATCTGCGTCGTGTGGTTGCCGTCTTCGAAGCGCGGGTAGGAGCCCAGCATCGTGGCCGGGTGCCTCTCCTGCAATTCGCCCAACGGGCCACCGACGACGCCCTCGCCGAGCGGCGTGTCGATCGCCTTCGAGATCACTTTCGTTCCGCCTTCGAGCGTCGGTGCGATCGCATCCATCATTGCCTGCATGATCTTGGGCACGCCCGCCATGGTGAACACGTTCCCGGTGCGGATACCTGGGGCTTTCGAGACCTTGTTCTCTATCAGCTCCGCACCTTCCGGGGTGCGCGCCATGCGTTTGCGCGACTCGGTGAACTCCATCCCCCGCGCTTCGTAATGGGCCGCCATCTCCTTCATCGCGACGGGATGGTAGGTGCAGGCCAGCCCGAAGGCGGCGGCGACCGATTCCGCCGTGATATCGTCATGCGTCGGGCCGATCCCCCCGGTGGTGAAGACGTAGGTGTATCGGTGCCGCAACGTGTTGACAGCTTCCACGATCGCATCCTGCTCGTCGCCGACGATCCGCACTTCCGCGAGATCGATACCCAGATTGGTCAGGTATTCGGCGACGAACCCGATATTGATGTCCTTCGTGCGCCCGGACAGAATTTCATCGCCGATCACGATCATTCCCGCAGTCACTATCGTGTCCATGCTTGCCGCTCCCGGTTGTTGCGCGCTACATGCCCGCCGACGCCCCCTTGGCGAAATTGGTATACGCAGCGGACTTAAAATCCGTAGGTCGAAAGACCGTGCCGGTTCAAGTCCGGCAGGGGGCACCATTCGTTTTCAGGCATCATTTCATGGCCGGTCTCGCAGCGCTCGCGCTTTCCTACATCATGAGCCAGTTCTACCGCTCGTTCCTTGCCGTGCTGACGCCAGACCTTGCGATCGATCCGGGCCTTACCGCCAACCAGATGAGCACGGCGCTCGGTGCGTGGTTCGTCGCCTTTGCATGCGCCCAATTCGCCGTCGGGCCGTTGCTCGACCGTGTGGGGCCCAAACGCACGGCAGCCTTCATGCACCTGGCAGGCGCATCGGGTGGGGCGGCACTGTTCGCGGTGGCCACGGCACCGTGGATGGTCATCGTGGCGATGGCACTGATCGGCGTCGGCTGTGCGCCGGTCTTGATGGGCGCATTCTACGTCTTCCGCAAACTCTACGCGCCGGCTCGGCTGGCGGTGCTGTCGGCCTGGTTCATCGCAATCGGCAATCTGGGCAACCTGGCCGGGACGACGCCGCTTGCCTGGATGGTCGATGCCTACGGTTGGCGTCCGGTCGTTTGGGGACTGGCGGCAATGTCGGCAGTCATCGCCATCGGTATCCTTGCTTTGTTGCGCGACCCGCCCGCGGGTGAAAAGCCTGAACGCCCAGGCTCTTACCTCGATCTGTTGAGGATGAAGGTGCTATGGCCGATCTTTCCCATCATGGCGCTGTCCTATTCGGCGATCGCGAACCTGCGCGGTTTGTGGGTCGGACCGTATTTCGACCAGGTGCACGGCTACGACGCGACGGCCATCGGCAACGTTTCGCTGTCCGTCGCGATCGGCATGATCGTCGGCACCTTCGCCTACGGTCCGCTGGACACGCTGTTCGGCACCCGCAAATGGGTCATCGCCGTCGGTACCGGGATCATGGTCATGGCGCTGACCATGTGGGCGCTCGATCCGTTCATGGCACCGTCGCAGGCCACGGTGTTGCTGATGATCGCAGGCGCGACGGGCGTGAGCTATCCGGTCATCATGGCCCACGGTATGTCCTTCGTTCCAGACCACATGACGGGCAGGGGGGCGACCTTGCTCAACTTCTTCTCCATCGGTGGCACCGGCGTGATGCAGTGGATTTCCGGCGCGCTTTACGCATCGACCAAGGCCGAAGGGGTGCCCCAGTCGGGTTTTACCTCCGTGCTGTGGCTTTACCCGGTCGCGGCTGGGCTCGCGCTGCTGATCTTCCTGTTCGCCCGCGATTCCAAACCCGGTCAGACCACGGCGACCTAACCGGCTTCCCGCACGGTTCCCACGACGATGCCGTTCCAGTTCGTCAGCGTGACGTTGCTCATCCCCGTCAGCGGGTCCTGCAGCGGATCGTCCTTTGCCAGGCAGCGGCGAGCAACCGAAGCCATCGCCACTTCCGCCGCCCGTGTGCCGCCGTCGTCGATTTTCAGAGCGATGCCGAGACCGAGTTCGGGAATGGCGGCGCAGAAAACACCTTCCGCGCCGGTCTTTGCAAAAAGCCGCCCGGCGCCGACCGTCATGAAGTCCGTGCAGAACCGGCCCGTACCTGCCATGTAGAACGGCTCCGCCATGCAGGCGTTCAACAGCCGTTTTGCCGCCTTGGCACGCTCGGGCTCCAGCCCGGTGCCGCTCGCCATCCGCGCAAAGCCGTGCGCCATGGCTTGCAGAGGTATCGCGTAAGTCGGTATCGAGCATCCATCGATACCCATATGCTCACGCGTATGGGTTGCCCCGGTCACCTCTTCCAGTACCCGGCGCACGCCTTCCTGCACCGGATGGTCGGGCCCGACATAACCCGTGGTATCGATGCCCAGATGGGCCGCCGTGCACACGAAACCCGCATGCTTGCCGGAACAGTTGTTGCAGATGGCTGGCGGGGTTTCATCGTAAGTGCCGGTCTGTTCGAGCAGGTCGGGTTGGGCGATCGACCAGTGGCCGCCACATTCCAAACAGGTCTCCTGCAGTCCGGCCCGTACAATCATCGACCGCACGAGGTCGGCATGCGCCGGTTCGCCCGAATGCGAGGCGCAGGCGATCGACAGTTCCTTGTCGCCGAACATGAAGGCGTCCGCCGCACCGCTCTCGACGAACGGCAATGCCTGGATCGCCTTGATGGCGGATCGGGGGAATAACGGCGCATCTACAGTGCCGCGCTCGAAGACCGTCTTCCCCTCCGCATCGACGACGCAGACGGAACCGCGGTGCACGCTTTCGACCAATTTACCGCGAGTGACTTCGACAAGAACCGGGTTCGACATCGTAGGGAGATCCTTCAAGCGTTGTAATTTGAAACGTACCCGCCGCGAACGACATCCCAATTTCGCGGCGACTGGGAAAACCGGTACGTTTACAGATCGTTAAGACAATGGTGCGGCGACCGAGAGCTATGCGTTCCAAGCATTCCTGATATGATTTTTCGTGCATCGACACGGGTCGCACACACGGCTAACGCGCCCCTACTTTCATTGAGGAAAGTGGCACACACACAAAGGTATCATGCCATGTTCGCATTTCTGCAGCAGCAACGCCACAACGTCACCGCCCGCAACGGCTTCCGCCAGCTTGCCACGATCGATCACTCGACCTTGACCGACGTCGGCATGACCGGTCCGGACCTGCTCGAAATGGGTACCGTGCCAGCCTATATGATCGACTCGCCCCGCCTTGATCTGGAGCGCGCACTCCTGCGCTCGACCGGCGGCTGACAGACCGTGGACGCGCCGCTCAATACGGCGCGTCCACATCCCCCAGTTCCACGTAAACGCTCTTGATCTGGCTGTAGTACTCAACGGCCGCTGCCGCATTCTCCCGTCCGATGCCGGACCGCTTGTGGCCACCGAACGGCATCCCGACCGGCGTCACATTGTAGTTGTTGATCCAGGTCGTACCGGCCTTCAACCGCGCGATAACGCGATGGGCGCGGGCGATATCGCGTGTAAACACGCCGGCCGATAGTCCGAATACCGTATCGTTGGCTCGTCCGACCACCTCATCCTCTCCGTCGAAACCGAACAGAGACATGACGGGCCCGAAGACCTCATCCTTCGCCAATCCGCTATCGTCCCGAACGTCGGCAAAGACCGTCGGCGCGATGAAGTACGCGTTCGGCAACCCGTCGACCGGTAGCCGCTCACCGCCAGTCAGGAGGGTGGCCCCGGACGCCTTTGCGCGCTCGATATGACCCATGACCAATTCGGCCTGCCGTTCTGAAATCATCGGTCCCATGTGAATCGCCGGGTCCAGTGGATCGCCGTGCGTAATGGCCTTGACCCGCTCTACCAGCCGCTTGGTAAAGGCTTCGCGGATACCGGACTGTACAAAGACCCGCGTTCCGTTGGAGCAGACCTGGCCCGACGAATAGAAGTTCGCCATGATCGCACCGGAAACCGCGTTCTCCAGATCGGCGTCGTCGAACACGATCAGCGGCGACTTGCCCCCCAGTTCCAGCGTCACATGCTTGATGTCCGCCGCAGCTGCAGCCATCACCTTGGCGCCGGTCGGAACGGAGCCGGTGAGCGATACCTTGTCGATCTGCGGATGCGATACGAGGGCAGCACCGGTCGCGCCAAGACCCTGCACCACGTTGAACAATCCAGCCGGCAGCCCCGCTTCCTCGAAGCATTCTGCCAGCAGCAGCGCAGACAGAGGCGTCATCTCGGAAGGCTTGAAGACGATGGCGTTGCCAAGCGCCAGCGACGGCGCAGCCTTCCACGCGGCAATCTGAATCGGATAATTCCACGCGCCGATCGCGCCCACCACGCCCAGCGGTTCGCGCAGCGTATACGTGTAGGACGTCGGGTTGTGCGGAATGTGCTCGCTCGTCAGCGTGGAGACGAGATGCCCGAAATATTCGAGATTGTCGGCGGCCGACACGGCATCGACGTAGAGTGTTTCCGACAACGCCTTGCCGGTATCCAGCGTCTCGACCCGTGCGATCTCATCGTTTCTGCGACGGACGATTTCGGCGGCACGGATGAGAATGCGTCCACGGTCCGGGGCAGGGGTATCCGCCCATGCCTGTTGCGCTTCGACAGCGGCCCTGACGGCCTCATCGACCGTTGCATTGTCCGCGATACCCAGTGTGGCGATGGTCTCGCCCGTTCCGGCATAGTGGCTGTCGAAGGTATCACTGCCACCGTCTCGATACGTGCCTCCTATGTAATGCGAACCTTTCGGCTGGACATCGAAGCTGCTCATAGTTCCTGCACCCATGTGACGATTCTCGCTGCGAGCGGTTCGGTTGTGGACGGGCTGAGAATGCGCCCGGCTATGACATGGTTGAACGGATCGTCGGACGCTTCGACTTCCACGCTCGTTGCCCTCGCGTTTGCCGACGTGCCCCAGCGCGCCGCAATCTGCCGTGTAACGGAGGATTTCACGACGGCATCGTCTGGGTGGTAGATGAACAGACTGGGCACGGCGATGTCCTCCACTGCGACGCGGGCAGCCCGAGCCACGCTGGCCTGCATGGGCAGCAGAGACACTGTCGGATATTCGGTCGTCCACCACTTGCTCTGGTCCTCGTTGATCGGATTGAACGCCCGGTTCTCGCCGAACACCATCGGCATGAGCTGTCGCGCCCAGGGCCACAGCAACGCTTCGGCCCCGGCGGCTTGCACGGCGAAGTTCGGCGAGATCATCACGTTGCCGACGATGCCCTCGGCAAGGGACGGGCTGTTCCAGTGCCCAGGTCGCGAGCGTGCCGCCGGTGGAAGTGGACATGAGAACGACCCGTTCCCCCAGCCGCCGCCCGATCGCGATGGCTTCCGCGACATCGTTGAACCAGCCGTTGACGGTCGCAGTTCCCATCGCGGTGCCCGTTCTTCCATGTCCTTGCAGCCGCGCGAAGTATAGGTTCGCGCCGAGGTCGCGCGCCACGATGTCGGGCAGGGGGCGCACCTCCTCGGATGAGGCTGAGAAACCATGGATGTATACGATCGAAAGCGACGTTCTGCTTTTGGAGGTTGAATTCGCCCAAACTATTCGCTTCTGCGCACCTTCGCGAATGTCTGGCACAAGAGCCTCGCTCGATGTCAGATAAGCGTCGAGATCCTCGCCGATGGACGTGGGGTCGAATGCGATCGTCTCGTCCACCGGCTCACGCGGCCCGATTACGAATCCGACGCCGACCGCAATGACGACGACGAGGACGAAGATCAGAAATTTCTTCATGAAGGCCATTTCCAGAGACGACTGACGCCCCTTTCCACGCAAGATGCCCACCCGGCAAGGCTTTTGCCCGCGAAAACCGTCGCAAGTGCTGCCTCGACGGGGTTGACGCAACGAGGGGCAGGCCTTAGTTACCGGTCACGCCAAGCCGATGTGAGCATCGTTTTTCAGTGCGCCGAGCACAGGAAGCAGGATCGCTCAAACAAGGTTTGCAAAAACCGAAGACACAGTTTCGAACGCATGAAGGCCGGTTCCGGTCATCCTCTGCATGGAGATTGAGCGCCTCGGCAGCCCAGTGCTGCCTGATGGCGCTTTTTGTTCATTCAGATCGCACCGTGCGGGGTGTGATGCACTCATCCGCACGTTCCGTGCCAAGATCGGCACATATGTCTAGCTGCCCTTGTTGGGCCGATCGAGAAGGACTTGTTCATGCCGACCATCAACCAGTTGGTTCGCAACCCGCGCAAAGCACCGGTCAAACGGTCCAAAGTGCCTGCGATGGAGCAGAACCCGCAGAAGCGTGGCGTCTGCACCCGTGTCTATACGACGACACCGAAGAAGCCGAACTCGGCGCTGCGTAAGGTTGCCAAGATCCGCCTGACCAACGGCTACGAAGTCATCGGCTACATCCCCGGTGAGGGTCACAACCTGCAGGAACACTCCGTTGTGATGATCCGCGGTGGCCGCGTGAAAGACCTTCCCGGTGTCCGCTATCACATCATCCGCGGCGTGCTCGACACGCAGGGCGTGAAAGACCGCAAGCAGCGCCGTTCCAAATATGGCGCCAAGCGTCCGAAGTAAGGTAGAAAAGCATGTCCCGTCGTCACCGCGCAGAGAAACGTGAGATCAACCCCGACCCGAAATTCGGTGATCTCGTCCTGTCCAAGTTCATGAATGCCATCATGTATGATGGCAAGAAGTCCAAGGCCGAGGCCATCGTCTACGGTGCCTTCGACCAGATGGAAGAGAAGGCCCGCGCCGAGGCGCTGCCGATGTTCCACACGGCGCTCGAAAACGTCGCTCCGCAGGTGGAAGTTCGCTCCCGCCGTGTCGGTGGTGCAACCTATCAGGTGCCCGTCGAAGTCCGCACCGAGCGGCGTCAGGCTCTGGCCATTCGCTGGCTGATCGCCGCTGCGCGCAAGCGCAACGAGACCACGATGATCGACCGCCTTTCGGGCGAATTGATGGATGCGGCCAACAACCGTGGCTCCGCCGTCAAGAAGCGCGAAGACACGCACAAGATGGCCGACGCCAACCGCGCGTTCTCGCACTACCGCTGGTAACAGCAACTCGCTGCCGGTCCCTCCCGGCGGCTTTCTTTTTCCTCGAGACCTGAGCAAGATCATGTCACGCGAATACAAACTCGAAGATTACCGTAACTTCGGCATCATGGCCCACATCGACGCGGGCAAGACGACGATGACCGAGCGGATTCTTTACTACACCGGCAAGATCCACAAGATGGCCGAAGTGCATGATGGTGCTGCGACCATGGACTGGATGGCGCAGGAGCAGGAACGTGGCATCACGATCACGTCCGCTGCGACGACCACCTTCTGGGAAGGCCGCGACGGCAAGAAGCGCCGCTACAACATCATCGACACGCCCGGCCACGTGGACTTCACGATTGAAGTCGAGCGTTCCCTGCGAGTGCTCGATGGCGCGGTTGCGCTGCTGGATGCCAATGCCGGCGTAGAGCCGCAGACCGAGACCGTCTGGCGTCAGGCCAACAAGTACAACGTCCCGCGCATGATCTATGCCAACAAGATGGACAAGGTCGGTGCGGACTTCTTCAACTGCGTTGCAACGGTCAAAGAGCGCCTTGGCGCCATCCCTTGCGTCATTCAGCTGCCAATCGGTTCCGAAAACGAGTTCGAAGGGATCATCGATCTCATCGAGATGAAGGAGCATGTCTGGCGCGGCGAAGAACTCGGCGCGAAGTGGGACGTGCTCGATATCCGCGACGAGTTGAAGGATCAGGCCGAGGAATACCGCGAGTTGCTGATCGAAACGGCTGTCGAAGCTGACGATGCTGCGATGGAAGCGTATCTCGAAGGTGATATGCCCGACAAAGAGAAGCTCCGTGCGCTCATTCGCAAGGGCTGCATCGCGGTCAAGTTCTTCCCGATGATGTGCGGAACTGCGTTCAAGAACAAAGGCGTACAGCCACTTCTTAACGCGATCACCGACTACCTGCCTTCCCCGCTCGACGTGCCTGCGATCAAGGGCATCGACGCGAAGACGGAAGAGCCGACCGTGCGTGAATCGTCCGACGAAGCGCCGTTCTCGATGCTCGCGTTCAAGGTGATGAACGACCCGTTTGTCGGAACCCTGACGTTCTGCCGTATCTATTCCGGCCACCTGGAAGCCAGCAGCTCGGTGACGAACACCGTCAAGGGCAAGAAGGAAAAGATCGGTCGGATGCTGCAGATGCACTCCAACGATCGCGTGGACATCAAGGAAGCGTTTGCCGGCGACATCGTCGCCATTGCAGGCCTGAAGGAAACGACCACCGGCGACACCCTGTCTGACAACCTGAAGACTGTCATTCTCGAACGCATGGAATTTCCCGAGCCGGTCATTTCCATCGCCATCGAGCCGAAGACCAAGGGCGATCAGGAAAAGATGGGCATCGCGCTCAACCGTCTGGCTGCAGAGGATCCGTCCTTCCGCGTGAAGTCCGACGAAGAGTCCGGTCAGACCATCATTTCGGGTATGGGCGAATTGCACCTCGACATTCTCGTCGACCGCATGAAACGCGAGTTCAACGTCGAAGCCAACGTTGGAGCGCCGCAGGTCGCCTATCGCGAGACGATTACCCGCGAAGCCGAGATTGACTACACGCACAAGAAACAGTCCGGCGGTTCCGGCCAGTTCGCCCGCGTGAAGATCGTGTTCGCACCGAACGAGGAAAGCGAAGAGTTTCTCTTCGAATCCAAGATCGTCGGCGGTAACGTGCCCAAGGAATACATTCCGGGCGTCGAGAAGGGCATCCAGTCCGTTATGGACAATGGCCCGGTCGCCGGCTTCCCGATGCTGGGCGTGAAAGCGACCTTGCTCGACGGTGCCTACCACGATGTGGACTCCAGCGTTCTGGCCTTCGAGATCGCGGCCCGTGCCGCATTCCGCGAGGGCGCGCAGAAGGCTGGTGCGAAGCTGCTCGAACCCATCATGAAGGTCGAGGTGGTAACACCGGAAGACTACATGGGCGACGTGATCGGCGATTTGTCGTCCCGTCGTGGCCAGGTTTCCGGCACCCAGACCCGCGGTATCGACACGGTTGTCACGGCGATGGTTCCACTGGCCAACATGTTCAAATACGTGGACAGCCTGCGCTCCATGAGCCAGGGCCGCGCCCAGTACACGATGACATTCGACCACTACGAGCAGGTGCCTCAGGCAGTTGCCGATGAGGTCGTCGAGAAATACGCGTAAGCGATAACGATTTTAGAGAAGAAGGAGCCAGACCATGGCTAAGGCAAAGTTTGAACGTAACAAGCCGCATTGCAACATCGGCACGATTGGTCACGTTGACCACGGCAAGACGACGCTGACGGCGGCGATCACGAAGTATTTCGGTGACTTCAAGGCCTATGACGAGATCGACGGTGCGCCGGAAGAGAAGGCGCGCGGGATCACGATCTCCACGGCGCATGTGGAATACGAGACGGAAAACCGTCACTACGCCCACGTCGATTGCCCGGGCCACGCCGACTACGTGAAGAACATGATCACCGGTGCCGCGCAGATGGACGGCGGCATTCTGGTCTGTTCGGCAGCGGACGGCCCCATGCCCCAGACCCGCGAGCACATTCTGCTGGCCCGTCAGGTCGGCGTGCCCGCGCTGGTCGTGTTCCTGAACAAGGTCGATCAGGTCGACGACGAGGAGCTTCTCGAGCTCGTCGAGATGGAAGTGCGCGAGCTGCTCGACCAGTACGAGTTTCCCGGCGACGACATTCCGATCATCAAGGGTTCGGCTCTTGCTGCCATGAACGGCGAGAACGCCGGAGATCGGCGAGAACGCCATTCGCGAGCTGATGGAAGCTGTCGACAGCTACATTCCCCAGCCCGAGCGTCCTGTCGATCAGCCGTTCCTGATGCCGATCGAGGACGTGTTCTCGATCTCCGGTCGCGGCACGGTGGTGACCGGTCGCGTCGAGCGCGGCATCGTGAAGGTTGGCGACGAGATCGAGATCGTCGGTATCAAGGACACGCAGAAGACGACCTGCACGGGCGTGGAGATGTTCCGCAAGCTGCTGGATTCCGGTCAGGCGGGCGACAATATCGGCGCTCTGATCCGCGGTATCGACCGCGAGCAGGTCGAGCGTGGTCAGGTTCTGTGCAAGCCGGGTTCGGTGAAGCCGCACACGAAGTTCCGCGCGGAAGCCTATGTTCTGACGAAGGAAGAGGGTGGCCGTCACACGCCGTTCTTCACCAACTACCGTCCGCAGTTCTACTTCCGCACGACGGACGTGACGGGCGTTTGCGAGCTGCCGGAAGGCACGGAAATGGTGATGCCGGGCGACAACGTGGAGATGACGGTCACGCTGATCGTGCCGATCGCGATGGAAGACCGCCTGCGCTTCGCCATCCGCGAAGGCGGCCGCACCGTCGGTGCCGGCATCGTGGCGGAAATTCTGGAGTAGGGCTGCAGACCCAAACTTCCGCAGCGGGCTTCGGCCCGCTGCTTAATAAGAACAATAATTTTCGTGGGTTGGCCCTGTTGGCTTCACCTGCACCTTAAGGACGAAACGACATGGCCGGACAGAATATCCGTATTCGCCTGAAAGCGTTCGATCATCGTATCCTCGATACGTCGGCCAAGGAGATTGTCTCCACGGCCAAGCGGACCGGCGCACAGGTTCGTGGCCCCGTGCCACTGCCGACGCGCATCGAGCGTTACACGGTCAACCGCTCGCCGCACGTGAACAAGAAGTCCCGCGAACAGTTCGAGATGCGCACGCACAAGCGTCTGCTCGACATCGTGGACCCGACGCCGCAGACCGTGGACGCGCTGATGAAGCTCGACCTCGCCGCCGGTGTCGACGTGGAAATCAAGCTGTAAGCCGAACGCTTACCGCTTCAACGAGGCTACGTTGGCGCAAGCTCGCCAACCAATTGCTCGAAGGATGAGAACAATGCGCTCAGGCGTGATTGCACAGAAGGTCGGGATGACCCGCATCTACACCGAGGAAGGTGTGAATGTTCCTGTGACCGTTCTCCGCATGGAGAATGTCCAGGTCGTTGCCCAGAGGACCGAAGACAAGAATGGCTACACCGCGGTGCAGCTTGGTGCCGGCAAGGCGAAGGTGAAGAACGTCACCAAGCCCATGCGCGGCCACTTCGCCGTCGCCAAAGTCGAGCCGAAGCGGAAACTCGCCGAGTTTCGCGTCAGCAACGACAACATGCTGAATGTTGGTGACGAAATTATTGCCGCCCATTACTTGCCGGGTCAGTTCGTCGACGTGACGGGCACGACCATCGGTAAGGGTTTTGCCGGTGCGATGAAGCGCCACAACTTCGGCGGTCTTCGCGCATCCCACGGTGTGTCCGTGTCGCACCGGTCCCACGGTTCGACCGGCCAGTGTCAGGATCCCGGCAAGGTGTTCAAGGGCAAGAAGATGGCCGGTCACATGGGCAACACCCGCGTGACGACCCAGAACATTCAGGTCGTGTCCATCGACGTCGATCGCGGTCTCGTTCTCGTCAAAGGCGCCGTTCCCGGTCCGAAAGGCGGCTGGGTCACGATCAAGGACGCGGTGAAGAAGGCGGCTCTCGAAGACGCCATTCGCCCCGCAGCCCTGCGTGCCAACGAAGCCGAAGCCGTGAAAGCTGCGGAAGAAGCAGAGCAGGCGATGGCCGACGAAGCCGCCGCCGAACTCGAGGCCCAACAGCAGGCCGAACAAACCGCTGCAGTCGAAGCGGCCGAAGAAGCCGAAGCGGACGCTGCAAACAAAGAGGGGTCTGAATAATGGATCTCGAAATTACCAAGCTGGATGGTTCCAACGGCGGTACCGTCTCGCTGAACGATGCCATCTTCGGCCTCGACCCACGCGACGACATCCTGCAGCGCATGGTGCGTTACCAGCGTGCGAAAGCTCGTCAGGGAACTCATTACACGATGGGTCGCTCCGACGTGGACCGTACCGGCGCACGCATGTATCGGCAGAAGGGCACCGGCGGGGCACGTCACCACTCGCAGGCTGCACCGCAGTTCCGCGGTGGTGGTAAGGCCCACGGCCCCAAGCCCCGCGACCACAGCCATGAGCTGACGAAGAAATTCCGCGCGCTTGCGTTGAAACATGCCTTGTCGGCAAAGGCGAAGAACGGCAGCCTCGTCGTCGTCGACGACATGGCGGCTTCCGAGCCGAAAACGGCGGCTCTTCGCACGCAGTTCGGCAAGCTGGGTCTCGCCAATGCGTTGATGATCGGCGGTGCCGAACTCGACAACAACTTCGCCCTCGCCGCACGCAACATTCCAAACGTCGATGTGCTGCCGATACAGGGCATCAACGTCTATGACATACTGCGTCGCAAGACCCTGGTGCTTTCCAAGGCCGCCATCGACGCACTCGAGGAGCGGTTCAAATGAGCGACAACATTCGCGCCTATGACGTCATCGTCTCGCCGGTCATCACCGAGAAGGCGACCATGGCGTCCGAGCAGAACCAGATCGTCTTCAACGTGGCCCGCGACGCGACCAAGCCTGAAATCAAGAAGGCCGTCGAAAGCCTGTTCAGCGTGAAGGTCACGGGTGTTTCCACCCAGATCCGCAAGGGCAAGATCAAGCGTTTCCGCGGCCATCTCGGCCAGCAGAGCGACAAGAAATTCGCGTATGTGACGCTGGCCGAAGGCCAGTCCATCGACGTGACGACCGGCCTGTAGGGGCCGGGGAAAGACAGGGCACAGAACATGGCACTGAAAAGTTTCAATCCGGTCACGCCAGGCACCCGTCAGCTGGTCATCGTTTCGCGCGATGGCCTGTGGAAGGGCAAGCCGGTCAAGACGCTGACCGAAGGCCTGACGAAGTCCGGCGGGCGCAACAATACCGGTCGCATGACGTCGCGCGGCATTGGTGGCGGTCACAAGCGTTCCTACCGCAAGATCGATTTCAAGCGGAACAAGGTTGATGTCGAAGGCACCGTCGAGCGCATCGAGTACGATCCGAACCGCACGGCTTTCATCGCGCTCATCAAGTACGAAGATGGTGAGTTGGCCTACATCATTGCGCCACAGCGTCTGGGCGAAGGCGACAAGGTTATTTCGTCTGCTTCCGCCGACGTGAAGCCGGGCAACTGCATGCCGATGTCCGCCATTCCCGTCGGAACCATCATCCACAATGTGGAGATGAAGCCCGGCAAGGGTGCCCAGATCGCACGGTCCGCCGGCACATACGCCCAGCTCGTCGGGCGTGACGGCGTGTTTTCGATCCTGCGCCTGAATTCGGGTGAGCAGCGTCTCATTCACGGGACATGCAAGGCTACCATCGGTGCCGTGTCGAACCCGGACAATTCCAACACCAACATGGGCAAGGCCGGGCGTCATCGCTGGTATGGATCGCGCCCGAAAGTCCGTGGTGTTGCCATGAACCCGATCGACCACCCGCACGGTGGTGGTGAAGGTCGTACGTCCGGTGGTCGCCATCCGGTGACGCCCTGGGGCAAGCCGACCAAGGGCGCGAAAACACGCTCCAACAAGACAACCGATAAATTCATCATGCGCTCGCGCCACCAGCGCAAGAAGTAAGGAAAACCGCCAGTGTCACGTTCTACCTGGAAAGGCCCTTTCGTCGATGGCTACCTGCTCAAGAAAGCAGCGAAAGTCCGCGACGGTGGCCGCAACGAGGTCATCAAGACCTGGAGCCGCCGCTCCACCATCATGCCGCAGTTCATCGGGCTTACGTTCGGTGTCTACAACGGCAACAAGCACATTCCCGTCAACGTGTCGGAAGACATGGTGGGCCACAAGTTCGGCGAGTTCTCGCCGACGCGGTCCTACTATGGTCACGGTGCGGACAAGAAGGCCAAGAGGAAGTAAGTCATGGGTAAGCCCAAAACCGAACGCGCTCTGGCCGACAATGAAGCCATGGCGCAGCACAAGATGATCCGGGTTTCTCCGCAGAAGCTGAATCTCGTGGCTCAGCTTATTCGCGGCAAAACCGCTGCGAAGGCACTGAACGACCTGGAATTCTCCAACAAGCGCATTTCCGGCACGGTCCGCAAATGCCTTCAGTCCGCAATCGCCAATGCCGAGAACAACCATGATCTCGACGTGGACGCGCTCGTCGTGAAGGAGGCCTATGTCGGCCAGTCCATCGTCATGAAACGTTTCATGGCCCGGGGTCGCGGCAAGGCATCGCGCATCATCAAACCGTTCGCGCATCTCACCATCATCGTGAAAGAAGCCGAAGAAGAGGAGGCCGCGTAATGGGTCAGAAGATTAACCCAATCGGCTTTCGCCTCGGCATCAACCGCACGTGGGACTCCCGCTGGTTCGCATCCGGCGATGACTACGCGACGATGTTGCACGAGGATCTGAAGATCCGCGAATATGTCGAGAAGGAGCTGAAAGCAGCTTCCATTTCGAAGGTCATCATCGAGCGTCCGCACCGGAAATGTCGCGTTACGATCCATTCCGGTCGTCCCGGTCTGATCATCGGCAAGAAGGGCGCAGATATCGAGAAGCTGAAGAAGAAGCTTCAGACGATGACCGCCTCGGAAGTGTCGCTGAACATCGTCGAAATCCGCAAGCCGGAAGTCGATGCCACGATCGTGGCCCAGTCCATCGCTCAGCAGCTGGAACGTCGTGTCGCCTTCCGTCGCGCCATGAAGCGCGCCGTGCAGTCCGCCATCCGCCTGGGTGCCGGTGGTATCCGCATCAACTGCGGTGGTCGTCTTGGCGGTGCCGAGATTGCCCGGATGGAATGGTATCGCGAAGGCCGTGTGCCGTTGCATACCCTGCGCGCCGACATCGACTATGGTGTTGCCGAAGCGGTGACCGCCTATGGCATCTGCGGCGTGAAGGTCTGGATCTTCAAGGGCGAAATTCTTGAGCATGATCCGTTGGCCCATGATCGCCGCAACACCGAAGCCCAGGAATCGGGCGGTGGTGGCGGGCGTCGTCCACCCCGCAACTAATCGGCTCGCGTAGAGACAAGAACAGAGAAGAACAATGCTGCAACCAAAACGCACCAAGTTCCGCAAGGCGCACAAAGGCCGTATTCACGGCAACGCCAAGGGCGGAACGTCCTTGACGTTCGGTTCCTATGGTCTAAAAGCCCTCGAACCGGACCGCATCAATGCACGTCAGATTGAAGCGGCCCGTCGTGCCATTACCCGTCAGATGAAGCGTCAGGGGCGTGTGTGGATCCGGATATTCCCGGATCTGCCGATCTCGTCCAAGCCGACCGAAGTTCGTATGGGTAAGGGTAAGGGTTCGCCGGAATACTGGGCTGCCCGTGTGGCTCCCGGCCGCATCATGTTCGAGATCGACGGCGTTGCCGAGCCGATCGCGCGCGAGGCCCTCCGCCTCGGTGCCATGAAGTTGTCGGTGAAGACGAAATTCATCCAGCGTGACGCCGACTAGGCGCTACTCCGGAGTAGGACTGAGACGAAGGGCTTCGAGCCTGAACGACATGCTAACTGACCGCCAACTGGCCATTTCGGTTTCGGGCCGCGGTTAAGAGGAAAGGACGAGGCGATGAAGCCCTCCGACATCCGCGCCTTGAGCGCGGACCAGATGAAAGACGAGCTCGTCAAGCTCAAGAAAGAGCAGTTCAATCTGCGGTTCCAGCGGGCCACCGGGCAGTTGGAAAACACTGCGCGCCTGCGCCAGATCCGACGTGACGTTGCCCGCCTTCAGACCATCTCACGCCAGCAGCCGGCTCCCGCCGCTGCCGACGCTTAAGGATATCCCATGCCCAAACGCATTCTTCAGGGCACGGTCGTGTCCGACAAGAACGACAAGACCGTCGTCGTGAAAGTGGAGCGTCGCTTCAAGCACCCGCTCTTCAAGAAAACCGTCCGCCGGTCCAAGAACTACAAGGCGCACGACGAAAACAACGTTCGCAAAGTCGGTGACATGGTTTCGATCGAAGAGACGCGGCCGATCTCGCGTGACAAGTGCTGGCGTGTGCTCGACGCCTGATTTCGCACACTGCGACCCAAACTTAACGGGCAGAGTTCTGCCGCTGAAGTGAAAGAACAATCCAATGATTCAGATGCAATCCAACCTGGATGTGGCTGACAATTCCGGCGCTCGGCGCGTCATGTGTATCAAGGTGCTCGGCGGTTCCAAGCGCAAATACGCATCCGTGGGCGACGTGATCGTCGTTTCCGTCAAGGAAGCCATTCCGCGCGGTCGTGTTAAGAAGGGTGATGTTGCCAAGGCCGTCGTCGTTCGCACTGCCAAGGACATTCAGCGTCCCGACGGCTCGGTCATTCGCTTTGACACGAATGCCGCCGTGCTGGTCGACAACAAGTCCGAGCCGATTGGCACACGCATCTTCGGCCCCGTGCCGCGCGAACTGCGCGCCAAGCGCCATATGAAGATCATCTCTCTCGCCCCCGAAGTGCTGTAGGCGCGACGAGCGGAAGGAAAGAAACGAGTTATGAACAAGATCAAAAAAGGCGACACCGTCGTCGTTCTGACCGGTAAGGACAAGGGCCGTTCGGGCACCGTGCTGGAGATGATAACGAAGACCGACCGCGTGCTGGTGCAGGGCATTAACATGGTCAAGCGCCACACCAAACAGTCGCAGACCTCCGAGGGCGGTATCGTCCAGAAGGAAGCGTCGATCCATATTTCCAACCTTGCCGTTGCCGGTAAGGATGGAAAACCGACCCGCGTCGGTATCAAGACAAACGACGACGGCAAGCGTGTGCGCTTCGCCAAGAAATCCGGAGAGCTGATCGATGGCTGATGCAGCACAGAAGCCGCGCATGCAGCGGCTCTACGACGAGACGATCAAGGGCGTGATGCAGGAACGGTTCGGTTACACGAACTCCATGCAGATGCCGAAGATCGACAAGATCGTCATCAATATGGGTGTTGGCGAATCCACCGCTGACTCCAAGAAAGCGGCCAATGCTGCTGGTGATCTGTCGCTGATCGCTGGTCAGAAAGCCGTCGTTACCCGCGCGAAGAAGTCCATCGCAGGCTTCAAGGTGCGCGAAGAGATGCCGCTGGGTGCGAAAGTGACCCTGCGCGGCAACCAGATGTATGAATTTCTCGACCGTCTCATCACCATCGCGCTTCCCCGCGTTCGTGACTTCCGCGGTCTGAACCCGAAAAGCTTCGACGGTCGTGGCAACTTCGCCATGGGCCTGAAGGAGCACATCGTTTTCCCGGAGATCGAGTACGACAAGGTCGATCAGATCTGGGGCATGGACGTCATCGTCTGCACGACGGCGAACACGGATGACGAAGCGCGCGAATTGCTGCGCGCTTTCAACTTCCCGTTCCCCGCACCGAAGGAAGCGCAGCAGAAAGAAGCTGCCTGACCTTCCGAGCGGGAAGGGCAATGGTGCCCGCCGTAACGACAGACGTATCGAAGAGGACGAACCAATGGCAAAAGTGTCTGCCATCGAAAACAACAAGAAGAAGCGCCGTCTGGTGAAGAAGTATGCCGGGAAGCGTGCAGAGCTGAAGGCGATCATCTCCGACCGCTCCAAGCCGATCGAGGAGCGTTTCAAGGCGCAGCTGGAAATTGCGGAATTGCCGCGCAACGGTGCCAAGAACCGCGTTCGCAATCGGTGTGGCGTGTCCGGTCGTCCGCGCGGTGTCTATCGCAAGCTGGGCATGTCCCGCATCGCGCTGCGTGAACTCGGCAATTCGGGCCAGGTGCCCGGTCTCGTCAAGTCCAGCTGGTAAGGGAGGGCTCCTGTTATGATGAACGATCCAGTCGGTGACATGCTCACCCGCATTCGCAACGGTCTCATGCGCGGCAAGTCGAAAGTCTCGACGCCCGCTTCGAAGCTGCGCGCCAACGTGCTCGATGTCCTGGCCAACGAAGGTTATATCCGGGGTTATGCCCGCGTCGACTACGACAACGGCAAGGCGGACATCGAAATCGAACTGAAATATTTCGATGATGCCCCTGTCATTCGGGAAATTACCCGCGTGTCCAAGCCAGGTCGCCGCGTCTATTCGTCGGTCAAGAACCTGCCGCGCGTCGCCAACGGTCTCGGCATTTCGATCCTGTCCACGCCCAAAGGTGTGATGGCCGATCATGATGCCCGCGAGCAGAATGTCGGCGGCGAAGTCCTCTGCCAGATCTTCTGATCCGGCTTTAACGAAACAATCCGGGTGGCCGCCGCTGGCGGTGCTGCCCACAGGGAACGAGCGAGAATAGTATGTCACGCATCGGTAAGAAACCGGTCCACGTACCGGACGGCGTAACCGCCACGGTCGACGGCCAGACGGTCACGGCGAGAGGCCCGAAGGGCGAATTGAAGTTCGTCGTGAATGAAGACGTGCTTGTGAAACTGGAAGACGGTGAAGTCTCCGTCGATCCGGTCAACAACTCCAAGAAGGCCCGCAGCCAGTGGGGCATGTCCCGCACGATGATCGAGAACATCTTCACAGGTGTGAAAACGGGCTTCGAAAAGAAGCTTGAAATCAATGGCGTCGGTTACCGCGCTGCCATGCAGGGTCAGAAATTGTCCCTGTCGCTCGGCTTCTCCCACGAGGTTCTTTACGAACCGCCGCAGGGTGTTTCGATCACTGTCACCAAGCCGACCGAAATCACCATTTCCGGCCACGACAAGCAGGTCGTTGGACAGGCAGCCGCCGAAATCCGCGCTTATCGTCCGCCGGAGCCCTATAAAGGCAAGGGCGTGAAATACGCCGATGAGACGATCTTCCGCAAAGAAGGGAAGAAGAAATAAGATGGCCAAGCTCAGCACAAAAGACCGCCGCCGTGCCCGCGTCCGCCGCAGCCTCAAGAAGGTTGCCAACGGCCGTCCACGTTTGTCGGTTCATCGTTCGAACACCAACATCTACGCCCAGATAATCGACGATACGGCTGGCCGCACAGTCGCTGCCGCGTCGACGCTGGAAGCGGACGTGGTTGCCAAGGGTAAGGGCGGCAATGTCGCCGCTGCTGAAGCTGTCGGCAAGCTGATTGCCGAACGTGCGTCGAAAGCCGGCGTTGAGAACGTCGTTTTCGACCGTGGATCGTTCCTTTTTCACGGCCGCGTGAAGGCACTTGCCGACGCAGCCCGCGAAGGTGGCTTGAAGTTCTAGACTAACGAGACGAGGGCAGGGGCAGGTCGCGATTGCGAAACCGCCCCGCCAGCACACTGCACACCGTGCGGGCGATCCCCACACATCAGACACATGATCCGATAAAAGAACAGGAACAGGACATGGCTAGAGGCCCACAGGGCGGCGGCGGACGCAACAACCGTCGAGACGAGAAAGAGGACGACGGCTTTACAGACAAGCTCGTCCACATCAACCGCGTCGCAAAAGTCGTGAAGGGCGGCCGCCGTTTCGGCTTCGCCGCTCTCGTCGTCGTCGGCGACCAGAAGGGTCGCGTCGGTTTCGGCCATGGCAAGGCCCGTGAAGTGCCGGAAGCGATCCGCAAGGCATCCGAAGCTGCCAAGCGCGACCTCATTTTCGTGCCACTGCGCGATGGCCGCACGCTGCACCACGACGTGCGCGGTCGCCACGGTGCCGGTAAGGTCGTGCTTCGCTCGGCCCCTCCCGGAACGGGTATCATCGCAGGCGGTCCCATGCGCGCGGTCTTCGAGACCGTCGGCATGTCCGACGTAGTTGCGAAGTCGCTCGGCTCGTCCAACCCCTACAATATGGTTCGCGCCACGTTCGATGCGCTGAAACGCCAGATGCACCCGAAAGACATTGCGGCACAGCGCGGCTTGAAGCTTGCAACCCTTCAGGAACGTCGCCGCGACCTGATCGGTGAAGAGGTCTGATATGGCTGACAACAAGACAGTGACGGTGGAGCAGATCGGTTCGCCCCTGCGCCGCCCCAAGGACCAGCGCCAGACCCTCGTCGGTCTTGGCCTGAACAAGATGCACCGCCAACGCACGCTGGAAGATACGCCAGCCGTGCGCGGCATGATCCGCAAGGTGTCGCACCTTGTTCGGGTCGTTGAAGAAAGCTGAGGCTGTTATGGATCTCAACAAAATTTCCGACAAAGAAGGCGCAACCCACGCGAAAAAACGCGTCGGGCGCGGTATCGGGTCCGGCAAGGGCAAGACCGGCGGACGCGGCGTGAAGGGGCAGAAGTCCCGTTCGGGTGTCGCCATCAACGGGTTCGAAGGCGGGCAGATGCCCATCTATCGTCGCCTGCCGAAACGCGGCTTCTCCAACGCCATGTTCCGCAGCGACTTCAACGAAGTATCGATCGAGCGCCTGGAGAAGGCCGTCGAAGCAGGGAAGCTGGACGCGGGTCAGACCGTCGATGCCGCTGCCCTCGTCGCTGCCGGTGTCATTCGCCGGGAACGGGATGGCGTGCGCCTGCTGGGTGGTTCGGACGCGAAGAGCAAGTTCTCGCTCTCGGTGGCGGGCGCGTCCAAGGGTGCCGTCGAATCGATCGAGAAAGCTGGCGGTTCCGTTACGGTTCTCGCTCCTGCGAAAGAAACGTCCGGGGCGGAATAGGTCCGTACCGACATCTGATACAGTTTTCGCCATCCGCACTACGGCCCGCCGTGCTGCGGGTGGCGTTTTCGTTTTATCAGGCCTCGATCGGTCGGCCAATTCGCCTTTGCGAATAGGCTCGGTCTGGCCTACATACAACGCCGACCGCAGGCTTTGCCTGACTGGAGATATTCATGGCATCAGCTGCCGAACAACTCGCCCAGAACCTGTCGTTCAAGACATTTTCGCAAGCGACCGATCTGAAGAAGCGCCTCTGGTTCACGCTGTTTGCGTTGATCGTCTACCGGTTGGGAACATACATCCCGTTGCCCGGCATCAATCCCGAGCAGCTGGCTGCGGCATTCCAACAGCAAAGCCAGGGTGTGCTCGGGCTGGTGAACATGTTCTCCGGCGGCGCCGTGGAGCGGTTGGCGATCTTCGCCCTGGGCATCATGCCCTACATCTCCGCGTCCATCATCATGCAGCTCATGACCTCGGTCGTGCCGAGCCTGGAACAGCTGAAGAAAGAGGGTGAGCAGGGCCGTAAGGTCATCAACCAGTACACCCGTTACGGCACGGTCATTCTCGGCACCGCGCAGGCCTGGGGCATTGCCGCCGGGTTGCAGGCATCCGACGGCATGGTCGTCAATCCGGGCTGGTTCTTCATGCTGACCACGATCGTGACGCTGGTCGGCGGCACCATGTTCCTCATGTGGCTCGGCGAACAGATAACTGCGCGCGGCATCGGCAACGGTATTTCGCTCATCATCTTCGCAGGCATCGTCGCGGCGCTGCCGGGTGCCTTGGCGCAGCTGCTCGACGCCGGTTCCACCGGTTCCATATCCACCCTGACGATGCTCGCCGTGCTGGTGTCGATCATCGGCCTGATCGCGTTCATCGTGTTCATTGAGCGTGCCCAACGTCGGCTGCTAATCCAATATCCCAAGCGCCAGGTCGGCAATAAGATGTTCCAGGGGGACTCGTCCCACCTTCCGCTGAAACTGAACACCGCCGGTGTCATTCCGCCGATCTTCGCGTCCTCGCTTCTGCTGCTGCCGGCAACCGTCACCGGCTTCTCCGGCGCCGCTGGGACGAGTGAGATAGCGACCACCATCAACGCCATTCTCGGCCGCGGACAGCCGGGCTACCTCATCTTCTACGGTGCGATGATCGCGTTCTTCGCGTTCTTCTACACGGCGATCGTGTTTAATCCGAAAGATACCGCCGACAATCTGAAACAGCATGGCGGCTTCATTCCGGGTATCCGCCCCGGTGATCGGACTGCGGACTACATCGACTATGTTCTCACCCGCATAACCGTGCTCGGCGCGCTGTATCTCGTGTTCGTCTGCCTGATACCGGAGATGTTCCTGACCGGGCTGGGCATCTCGGTCTTCCTTGGCGGAACGTCGCTGCTGATCGTCGTTTCCGTCACGATGGATACCGTCAATCAGGTGCAGAGCCATTTGTTCGCCCAGCAATACGAAGGGCTCATTGCCAAGTCCAAGCTGCGTGGTTCAAAAGGACGCGGCAAGGGCCAACCACGCCCGGCGGGCGAGCGGGGAGGCAAGCGCCGAAAATGAGACTGATACTATTGGGACCGCCGGGGGCGGGCAAAGGCACGCAGGCCCAGAAGCTCGTTGAGGCGCATAAGATCCCGCAACTGTCGACCGGCGACATGCTTCGCGCAGCGGTCGCTGCGGGCACCGACACCGGCATGCGGGCCAAAACGGTGATGGAAGCCGGTCAGCTCGTTTCCGACGATATCGTCAACGCCATCGTGTCGGAACGGATCGACGAACCCGATTGCGCCAACGGGTTCATACTGGATGGCTATCCGCGCACACTGGTTCAAGCGGATGCGGTCGCCAAGATGTTGTCCGACAAAGGCACCAAACTCGATACGGTTATCGAACTGGCCGTCGATGATGAGGCGATGGTAGAGCGGGTCGCCGGGCGCTACGCATGTGCCAATTGCGGTGCCGGATACCACGACACGTTGAACAGGCCCGAAACGGAAGGGGTTTGCGACAAGTGCGGCTCTACCGAATTCAAACGACGGCCCGACGACAACGCCGACGCCATGCGCACACGCCTCATGGTCTACTACAAGGAAACGTCGCCTTTGCTCGGCTACTATTTCGCCAAGCGCCTTCTTTCCACCGTCGATGGAATGGCGAGTATCGACGCCGTGTCGAAGGAGATCGAAGGCATTCTGGCGGATGTCTGAACGAAGCGAACGGCAAGAGGCGTTGTGTCAAGAGCATGTTGACGCAGGGCCCGTTCGCCCCTAAGTCAAGCCTACATTTCGCAACAGCTCAGCGATCGGATTCGGACCGTCCATTCAGGATGGCTCGATACGGTCGCTTTTGAATGCCCGGGTTGTCTGTCGAAGTCGTCAACCGAGAAAGTGTACCGTGCGCCCGGCGTCCGGTTCCCCAGTTAGGAGATCAGCGTGGCCCGTATCGCTGGCGTAAATATTCCCACGAACAAACGAGCAGTCATTGCGCTGCAATACATTCACGGCATCGGCAAGAAGTTCGCTGCCGAGATCGTCGAGAAGGCGAACATTCCGCTGGAGCGGCGTGTCAATCAGCTTTCTGATGCCGAAGTGCTGCAGATGCGCGAGATCATCGACCGCGACTACATGGTCGAAGGCGACCTGCGTCGTGAGCGTTCCATGAACATCAAGCGACTGATGGACCTCGGCTGCTACCGTGGCCTGCGCCACCGCCGCAACCTGCCGGTTCGCGGACAGCGCACCCATACCAACGCCCGCACCCGCAAGGGTCCGGCCAAGGCGATTGCCGGTAAGAAGAAGTAAGTTTCAGGCGGGCCGGATGGTCCGCCGCGACTGCCCTACGGTGTAGCCGCTGGCATTACGGCGGCGTTCAATATCATACAAGGAATAGACGATGGCCAAGGATGCCGCGCGCGTCAAAAAGCGCGAACGCAAGAACATTGCATCGGGCGTTGCCCATGTGAACTCCACCTTCAACAACACGATGATCACGATCACCGACGCGCAGGGCAACACGATTTCGTGGTCCTCGGCCGGTGCGCAGGGCTTCAAGGGTTCGCGCAAGTCGACCCCGTTCGCTGCACAGGTTGCTGCGGAAGATGCCGGCAAGAAGGCGCAGGATCACGGGCTGAAGACGCTCGAAGTCGAGGTCAAGGGTCCAGGTTCGGGTCGGGAGTCCGCCTTGCGTGCGTTGCAGTCCATCGGTCTGGTCATCACGTCCATTCGCGACGTGACCTCGGTTCCCCACAACGGGTGCCGCGCGCGCAAGCAGCGCAGGGTCTGATCGCCCCGATCCGCCCGCTTATACGGCTGCGACATCCAGCGCGGCCGAGACGTTTTGAGTGCCACGACTGGATGGTGGCCACTCGAATTTCAGGAAGAATTTCATGATTGATCGTAACTGGTCCGAACTCATCAAGCCGAACAAGCTGCAGATTTCCGCACAGGGCACGAAAGGCACGATGGTTGCCGAACCCCTCGAACGCGGGTTCGGACTGACGCTCGGCAATGCCTTGCGCCGCATCCTGCTATCGTCCCTGCAGGGCGCTTCGGTAACTGCCGTCCAAATCGACGGCGTGCTCCACGAGTTCTCTTCGATACCCGGTGTTCGCGAAGATGTCACCGACATTATTCTCAACGTGAAGGAGCTGGCGATCAAGATGCAGGGCGAAGGCCCGAAGCGGATGGTCGTGCGCAAGGAAGGTGCCGGCCCCGTGACCGCTGGCGACATTCAGACCGTTGGCGATATCGAAATTCTGAACCCGGACCTGGTGCTGTGCACGCTGGACGAGGACGCCGAAATTCGCATGGAGTTCACCGTCGACACCGGCAAGGGCTACGTGGCCGCCGAACGCAACCGTCCGGAAGACGCGCCGATCGGCCTGATCCCGGTCGACTCCCTGTATTCGCCTGTTCGCAAGTGTTCCTATAAGACGGAGAACACCCGTGAAGGTCAGGTTCTCGACTACGACAAGCTGACACTGACGGTGGAAACCGACGGGTCCGTTTCCCCGGACGATGCGGTGGCCTACGCCGCGCGCATTCTGCAGGATCAACTTTCGGTCTTCGTCAATTTCGAGGAACCGAAGAAAGAGGTTGTTCAGGAGCAGGTCACCGAACTCGCGTTCAACCCGGCCCTTCTGAAGAAGGTCGATGAACTGGAGCTTTCCGTCCGTTCCGCGAACTGCCTGAAGAACGATAACATCGTGTATATTGGCGACCTCATTCAAAAGACCGAGGGCGAGATGCTTCGCACCCCGAACTTCGGTCGCAAGTCCTTGAACGAAATCAAGGAAGTGCTGGCGACGATGGGTCTGCATCTGGGTATGGAAATCCCCCAGTGGCCGCCGGAAAACATCGACGACCTCGCCAAGCGTTACGAAGACCAATACTGATATCTGACACTGCAATCGGGCGCGGGCTCAAGGCCTAGGCCGCGCTTTTCAACCAAGGAGAAGGCATATGCGTCACCGCAAACAGGGACGGAAACTCAACCGTACGTCCAGCCACCGCAAGGCCATGTTCAAGAACATGGCCGTCTCGCTCATCACCCACGAGCAGATCGTCACCACCTTGCC
The DNA here is from genome assembly GCA_963711195.1 of uncultured Alphaproteobacteria bacterium. Taxonomy (GTDB): domain Bacteria; phylum Pseudomonadota; class Alphaproteobacteria; order Rhizobiales; family Rhizobiaceae; genus Pseudahrensia. The sequence goes on along the minus strand of CAVQDK010000006.1, from coordinate 39,308 downwards.
GAAGGCAAAGGAACTGCGTTCGGTCGTCGACAAGCTGATCACGCTCGGCAAGCGAGGTGATCTTCACGCCCGCCGTCAAGCCGCGTCTCAAATGGAAGATGCGGATGCGGTCAAGAAGCTGTTCGCTGTCATCGGCCCGCGCTACGCCGAACGCCCCGGTGGCTACACCCGTGTCATGAAGGCGGGCTTCCGTTACGGTGACAACGCACCGATGGCCGTTATCGAACTCGTCGATCGTGACGAAGACGCTAAAGGCAAGAGCGATCGTGAGCGCTTGGAAGCAGAAGACGCGGCTATGGAGCCTGCCGAAGCCGCGGCGTAATATTGCCTGCAGAATGCTTGCCGAAACGGCGTGCACCGCAGGGTGTGCGCCGTTTTTCGTTTTCGATCTCGTCCCGCCGATCATCGCTCCATTCCCGCCTAATTTGAAGGGCAGAGGCCTGAGCACACGCCATCGGAGCCACTACGCATGACCTTACCTAGCCGCGCGGCCTCTATTGCACTGGCGTTTTTCTTTCTCCTCTCTAATGGCAACGCTTACGCTCAGGAACGCAGCGTCCCGACGACTCCCGAGCAGGTACGATACTCCTACGCACCCCTGGTGCGTCAGGTCTCACCTGCCGTCGTCAACGTCTACGCGGCACGCACCGTCACGCGTAGGCCGTCTCCCTTCGCCGGTGATCCCTTCTTCGAGCGGTTCTTCGGCCGGCGCGGCGGAGGCAATCGCGAGCAGCAGAGGACGGCTCGTTCGCTGGGTTCCGGCGTTATCGTCGGCAGCGACGGGATCGTCGTTACCAACGTCCATGTGATTGACGGAGCCGACGAGATTCGGGTGGCTTTGAAAGATGGTCGCGAGTTCGAAGCCGAAGTGCTCCTTTCCGATACCCAGTCCGATCTGGCGGTGTTGCAGGTCGATGCGGGCTCGTCGTTACCGACAGTCACTCTGGGCAATTCCGAGGATTTGGAGGTGGGTGATCTGGTGCTTGCGCTGGGCAACCCGTTCGGTGTCGGGCAGACCGTGACGTCGGGCATCGTTTCCGCGCTCGCGCGGTCGCAGGCGGGGGTGCAGGACTTCGGCTTCTACGTCCAGACGGACGCTTCCATAAACCCGGGCAATTCCGGCGGCGCACTGGTGGACATGGGCGGCAATCTCGTCGGCATCAACACGGCGATCTTCTCCCGCTCCGGCGGTTCCAACGGCATCGGGTTCGCCGTGCCCTCCAACATGGTTCGCGTCGTGATCGATTCAGCATTGGCCGGTTCCGCCACACTCATACGGCCTTGGATCGGCGCGACATTTCAGGCGGTCAGTCCGGACATTGCCTTGTCCCTCGGCATGACGCGACCACTTGGTGCGCTGGTGGCCGATGTGGACGAGGACGGACCAGCCGCCAACGCCGGGTTGCAGACAGGAGATGTCGTCACCGCATTCGACGGCAAGCCGCTGGAGCATATGGATGCGCTCGGCTACCGGCTTGCGACGGCGGGGCTCAACCAGTCGGTGGAACTTACCCTTCTGTCGCGCAGCGAGGAGAAGACGATAGCGGTCGAACTCGTTGCCGCACCGGAGAAGCCTGCGCGAGATACGCGCAGTTTCGAGGGTCCGTCTCCGTTTTCCGGCATGGAAATCGCCAACCTGTCGCCCCGCGTCGCGCAGGAACTGGGGATGCCCACGAACAAGCGCGGTGTGGTGGTGACGAAAGTAGAGGCCGGTAGCCCTGCGGCACGGTTCGGGTTCCGGCCGAAGGATATCCTGCTGACCATTCGGCAGGATCCCATGCTCAACACACGTCTGATGGCGAGTATCGTGCGGGTGGGAGGCCGGTCCTGGCCATACACATTCGAACGGGACGGCCGCAGATACCGACAGTTCATCCGCTGATGGCGGATCTGTTCGGTGCCAGCGAACCGGCGGCGGTATCGAAGCCAGACGGGTTCGCCCCCTTGGCCGAGCGGCTGCGTCCGACGTCGCTGACAGACGTTGTCGGTCAGGACCATCTCGTTGGCCCCGAAGGAACGCTGACCCGGTGGGTTCGGGATGGCGTGCTGCCCAGCACGATATTCTGGGGTCCGCCCGGTTGTGGCAAGACGACGGTGGCGCGCCTGCTTGCAGACGTGGGTACTCACCATTTCGAGCAGATTTCGGCGGTGTTCTCGGGCGTTGCGGACTTGAAGAAGACCTTCGAAGCCGCCCGACTGCGCGCTGCCAACGGCCGCCGGACGTTGCTGTTCGTCGACGAAATTCACCGCTTCAACCGCGCCCAGCAGGACAGCTTCCTTCCGGTCATGGAGGACGGGACACTAACGCTCGTAGGGGCGACGACGGAAAATCCGTCCTTCGAACTGAATGCCGCGCTTCTGTCCCGGGCCAAGGTCCTCACGTTCCATGCCCACGACGAACGCAGTTTGCAGGCCCTGTTGGCAAGGGCGGAACAAGTCGAAGGCAAAGCGCTCCCGGTAGACGATCAGGCCCGGTCCGTGTTGGTTCGCCTTGCCGACGGCGACGGGCGTGCGGTGCTGACCCTGGCAGAGGATATCTGGCGCTCGACCTCGGATGGCGGGTTGCTGGACGCCGAGGCGGTACAGGCGATCCTGCAACGGCGGGCACCTGTCTACGACAAGAGCGCCGATGGGCACTACAATCTTATCTCGGCGCTCCATAAGGCGGTTCGAGGGTCCGACCCCGACGCCGCTCTCTACTACCTGGCGCGAATGCTGGATGCAGGCGAAGATCCCATGTTTCTGGCCCGGCGTCTCGTTCGGATGGCCAGCGAAGATATCGGCCTGGCGGACCCACAAGCGTTGCAGGTGGCAATCGCCGCGAAGGAGGCTTTCCACTTCGTGGGCAAGCCCGAAGGCGAACTGGCGTTGGCGCAGGCGACGGTGCATCTTGCCACAGCACCGAAATCGAATGCCCTCTACACGGCCATGAAGTCGGCCATGAAGTCCGCGCGCGAACACGGCTCGCTACCGCCTCCGAAACACATTCTCAATGCTCCGACCGGGCTGATGAAGGCGGAAGGTTACAGCGACGGCTACCGCTACGACCATGACGAACCCGACGGCTTTTCCGGCCAGGACTATTTCCCCGAAGGCATGGAGCGCGCCACGTTTTACGTACCGACCGGCCGCGGGTTCGAGCGCACTTATAGGTGAGCGAATGGCGGTTTGGGCAAAGCGAAGGGCCGAACGGTCTTAGCCAAAGAGCGTTCAAGGTGCAGCATGACGACGAATTGCACCTGCTTGAATTGAACCTCCGCAACGCGATACGTGGCGTGCGGTATTGTTTCCAGACACAATGGGGTATTGGCCCGGCATGATGATGACACTTGCAATCTTCGCCGGCGGCGGCCTGGGAGCCGCGTTGCGCCACGGCGTGAATGTCCTATGCGCCAAGGCCTTCGGTTTGGCGTTTCCTTTCGGAACCATCACGGTGAATGTGTTGGGTTCGGCCCTCATGGGCGCGCTGATCGGTTGGCTGGCACTGCGCAGTGATGCATCCCCGCTTTTGCGAGGTTTTGCGGCGACCGGTATTCTGGGCGGTTTCACGACCTTCTCGGCATTCTCGCTCGATATCCTCGTGCTCTTCGAGCGCGGCGAAGTGCCGATGGCGACGCTCTACGCTGCCGCAACACTCATAGGCTCGATCGCGGCGGTTTTCGCAGGTCTCTGGTTCGTTCGGGCGGTGGCAAGCTGATGGCTCTCGGCACGGTTTCCCAACGCACCATTGCCACCGACGAGGCCGGAATGCGGCTCGATCGCTGGTTCAAGCACCACTATCCGGGGCTTGCCTTCGGTGCTTTGCAAAAGCTCCTGCGTTCCGGGCAAGTCCGGGTCGACGGGGGTCGGGTGAAAACATCGTCCCGCGTCGAGCCGGGGCAGGTGGTCCGCATTCCGCCCCTGGATGCCGACAGCGCCGGACCGCCCAAACATCTCACACCATCGACGATCCGGGACCGTCACGACGGGGACGTGTTGCGCGACATGCTGCTGTATGAAGACAAGAAGGTCTATGTTTTCAACAAGCCCTCCGGTCTGGCGGTCCAGGGTGGTTCCGGCATCAACCGTTCGATCGATTCCATGCTGGAAGCCTTGCGCGACAAGGCTGGTCAGAAACCCCGTCTCGTGCACCGACTTGACCGCGATACGTCGGGCGCTTTGGTCGTCGCCAAGACGAGAGGCGCGGCGGCCGCGTTGGCGAAGAGTTTTCGGCACCGCGACACGCAGAAAACCTATTGGGCGCTGCTGTTCGGCGTTCCACGTGAGAGGGAAGGGCGCATTTCCACCTATCTCGTCAAGGAACGGGCGCCGGAGGGCGACTACATGCGCGTCGGCGAACACGGAGAACGCCATGCCGACCACGCCGTTTCCCACTTCCGTGTGATCGACCCCAACCCGCGCCGCGTTTCATGGGTGGAAATGCAGCCGGTTACGGGCCGGACCCACCAGTTGCGCGTCCATGCCCAGCATATCGGGCATCCCATCATCGGCGACCCGAAATATTTCGACGTCGAGAACTGGGAACTGCCAGGTGGCGTTCAGAAGCGGCTTCACCTGCACGCCCGTCGCATTCTCATCCCCCACCCCGACGCCGGCAAACCTGTCATCGATGTAACGGCGCCTTTGCCGCCCCATATGGTTCAAAGCTGGAATCTGTTCGCTTTCGATGAGGCGGATGGCCTGCCGGACGAGGACGAACGATGAGCGATCACGACGACATACTGGGAAACCGCGACCCGAACGTGCCCGGAGCGTCCAACCCGGGTGGCCGAACCTTCCCGTGAAAGCGCGTTGCCCAAACGGTTCTACGAGAGCGCCGACGTATTGTCCGAGAATGGTGCCTTCACCGCAGCCCTGGACGGAAAGCCCGTGCGCACCCCCGGTCGCCATCCCTTGTCGGTGACGAACGAGGAACTGGCGAAATCGATGGCCGCGGAGTGGGAAGCGCAACGGCACCGGATCGACCCCATGACCATGCCCCTGACGCGGCTGGTCAACACGGCTCTCGACGGGGTCGCGCAGGACAAGCAGGCGGTACGGGAGGACATCGTTCGCTTCGCAGGCACCGACCTGCTGTGCTACCGCGCACCGGGTCCAGCCCCGTTGCGGGATCGGCAGGAAGAAGTCTGGGGCAACGTTCTGGACTGGGTGCAGGACCGCGGCATGGCTTTCGAGACGACCACGGGCGTTACCCATATCCAGCAACCATCGGAAACACTTGCCGCTTTCGGCGGCCGGGTTGCCCTGGTCGATGATAGCGTCCTTCTCACCGCTCTTCATCTCGTCACCTCGCTTACCGGATCGGCTCTGCTGACTCTGGCCGTGCTGGAAAGCCACCTGACGGCGAAGCGGCGTGGCAGGCGGCGCATCTCGATGAGGACTGGAACATCGAGCAGTGGGGCGAAGATGAAGAAGCGACGGCCCGCAGGGCGCTGCGCTGGCGTGACATGCAGGCTGCGGTACAGGTGATCGAGGCGCTGCGGTGAGCAACACGTCCGGCCTTACGAAGCAGGAACTGGATGGGCTGAAAGCCTGGCGGCGGCGCTTCGAGATACGCAGGGTCGTCGTCGTCGTGACCGCCGCGATCTTCAGCGGCTTCATCGGTTGGGCCTATGGCGCCGTGTTCTACGGCGAGTATCTAAGCGCGGACGATGCCGCCGACCCCTATCGCGGCTTTCGCACCGGCGCGATGATCGGGTTCATCGCGGCCGCGATCGAGCTTTACTACATCCGCTCGGTGCGGCGCAGCTGGATACGCCGCGTCGCCTTCCTGCCCGGGCTTCTGGTTCGCATCGTCGTCATCACCGCCCTTATCCGAGCCGTGCTTCTCATCAACACGGGCATATCGAACTGGCTCGCCGGAGAACCGCTCTACAGCGATCTGACTGCGGGTGCCGAGTTTCGCGACACGATGTTCAGCCTGCTGTTCGTCCTCGTGTTCGTCACCCTGTCGCAGCTGTCGGCGATCATCGGCTTCAAGCGGTTCGTGAACCTGGTCGTCGGGCGCTACTTCAAACCGGTCGCGGAAGAACGCATCTTCCTCTTCGTGGATCTCGTCGATTCCACCCCGCTGGCGCGTCGACTTGGCGACGTTCAGTTCCACCAGTTCCTGTCCGATTTCTTTTACCAACTCGACATGGCCGTCGTGCGCTATGGCGGCGAGGTCGTCTCCTACGTCGGAGACTGCGTCATCGTCACGTGGCCGATTACCGGAGATAGCGACCGGGACGCGCGGGCGCTGCGGGCGCTGCACACGATGCGTATCGCGATCAAACTGGTTTCAGACGACTTTCGGCGCACCTATGGCACCGTTCCGGCGTTCAGGGCCGCCTTGCACGGCGGGCCGGTCGTGGTGGGAGAATGCGGTGACAGCCGTCGGCAGGTGACCTATTTGGGCGACACCGTGAACGTGACGGGGCGTCTGGAAGCGCTCGGCAAGGAACTGGGCGTTCCATTCCTCATATCGTCCAGCCTGGCAAGTCGGCTGACGGCACCCGATGGTATGGCATTCGAACCCATCGGCGCGACCCGGTTGAAAGGGCTGGATTCCGACACCCCGGTCACTCGCGTGACCTTCGCGGACTGACGACGCTAAACGCGATGCGCGACGATCAAACGGTCGAGGGCCTGCAGGAAACGCGAACGGTCCTGCTGCGAGAACGAGCGATTATAGGTCTGCGACTGGTTCGCTTCGCGCAAATGCTGCTTCAGATCGCGCACGGCGAGCGCCATGCCGATGCTCGTTTGATCGAACGCCTTGCCGGTCGGGCCCAGTGCATGGCCCGCCGGCGTCGAGAACGCGTTTGGCAAGCGGTATGTCGGACGTGATGACGATGTCGTCGGCGTACGACGCGCTCGGCAATCCAGTCATCGGCGATATCGGCACCGGCTGCGACGGCAACGACCGAGACCAGCGGGTCGCGGCTGGGGCGCATGCCGCCGTTGGACACGATGAATGTATGCAGGCCGTAACGGCTGGCGACCTTCAACGTCTCCGCCTTCACAGGGCATGCATCTGCATCGATGTAGATGTGCACGCTAGCGGCTCGGCAATGGCGGGCACTTGAGATACAGCGCCGAGTTCTGGACCATGAACCCGTTCTCGGTACGGGCCAGATTGAAATCGTCGAAGAGCAGCGAAAGCTGCACCCGCCCGACCCCGATCGTGTAGAGCACCTTGCCCCGTGGGCTGACCCGTTTCGCGACATTGCCGACCACGGACCTGTTCTGGGCGAGGTAGTCGATGCGGACCAACGTCCGCGCCTTCCGCCCGATAGACGAGATCTCCACGGATCGACGCCGCCGTCAGGCGAGTGGTTTCGCTCTGACCCTCCGCAGCTGCGCGGATAGCGCGAGTGAGTTTTGGCGAAACCGCTGCGGGTTTGAAGCACTTCTCCACTGCGGCATCGACCTTGCTGCGCTCGATACGTCGGCTGAACTGCGGCGTAACGAGGGACCAGACGCCGACGACGTCATGCTGCAGGTCGAGCATCGCCTGTTGCTGCTCGCCCACGGGCGCTTCAGCGTCCTGCGCCGACGCGGCGAGCGTGAAGGACAGGGTGACGAGGCAGGCGAGTACCGCACGCAGCATGCTAGAACTCGATGACCGAGCGAATGGACTTGCCCTCGTGCATGAGGTCGAACGCCGTGTTGATCTCCTCGAGCGGCATCGTGTGGGTGATCATCGGATCGATGTCGATCTTGCCCTCCATGTACCAGTCCACGATCTTTGGAACATCCGTGCGCCCGCGCGCGCCACCGAAGGCCGTGCCGCGCCAGGACCGACCGGTCACCAGCTGGAACGGTCGGGTAGATATTTCCTGCCCCGCGCCGGCAACGCCGATGATGATGCTTTCACCCCAGCCCTTGTGGGCACATTCCAGCGCGACGCGCATGACATTCGTGTTGCCGATGCATTCGAACGTGTAGTCCGCCCCGCCGCCGGTCATCTCGACCAGTGCATCGACCTGCTCCTGATGGCTGGCGCCGGTGGGGTTGTAGAAATCGGTCATACCGAACTTCTCGCCCCAAGCCTTCTTGTCGTCGTTCATGTCGACACCGATGATTCGGTTGGCACCGATCAGTCGCAGGCCCTGAATGACATTCAGCCCAATACCGCCGAGGCCGAACACCACCGCCGTGCAGCCCGCTTCCGCCTTGGCGGTGTTGATGACCGCCCCGATGCCGGTGGTCACGCCGCAGCCGATGTAACAAATCTTGTCGAATGGCGCGTCCTCGCGAACCTTCGCCAGCGCGATTTCCGGCAGCACGGTGAAGTTGGCGAAGGTCGAGGTGCCCATGTAGTGCATGATCGGCTTGCCATCGAGGGAGAACCGGCTCGTCCCGTCCGGCATTTGCCCGCACCCTGCGTGGTGCGAATGGCTTGGCACAGATTGGTCTTCGGATGCAGGCAATAATCGCATTCGCGGCATTCAGGCGTGTAGAGCGGAATGACATGGTCGCCCTTCTTCAGCGAACGCACGTCCGGCCCGACATCGACCACGATACCCGCCCCTTCATGGCCTAGAATGGCCGGAAAGATGCCCTCCGGGTCCGCACCGGACCGGGTGAACTCGTCCGTATGGCAAACGCCGGTGGCCTTGATTTCCACCAGAACCTCGCCAGCCTTCGGGCCTTCGAGCTGAACGGTGGCAATCTCCAGCGGTTTGCCCGCCTCAAACGCGACGGCTGCGCGAATATCCATATCGATCTCCCGGATGTTTCCTGCGGCGGACGGTGCGGAAAGCGCACGACCGCCGCAGGGTTATCGTATCCCATAGGAAAAGAAGCGGCTCTGCCACCAGCTTTTCGGCTTCTTCTCTTCCGTGCCTGGCGCTTCGGCCTCGGCTGGTTCGGCCTTCGCTTCGACAGCCGTCGAGCCCTCAGCCGTGTCGTCCTCTTCGACCCTGCGCGTATTGCGCCGCGGTTTGCGCTGCGGTTCCTCAGCAGGCTCGGATTACATCGCTCGGTTTCTTCGGCGATCGGTTCCGGCCGTTTTGGCGCAGCTTTCGTGCGGCGCGACCGGGTGGTGCGGCGGGAGGCCGACGCGTCGTTTGGTACCGTTTTCTCTTGCTCCGGCTCGGCATGTGCGGAAGCCTCGTCGTCCGAGGACGTCGCGCTTTCGGCATTCCCCGACTGCACTTCGGCTTCGTCAGACATCTGTTCGTCGTCGGAACGCTTGCCACGCCGACGCCGCCGCTTGCGCCGCTTCTTCGGTTCACCATCATCGTCAGGCTGTTCGTTCTGCGTCGGTGCTGCCTCCGCTTCCGGCTCCTCACGAACCTGCTCCTCAACCGGCTCGTCGTCTTCAGCGTCGTCAGCATGATCGACCTGGATCGGAGCGGCACTCGGCGTGCGGGTCGCCTGTTCCCCGCGCTCGATCATGCAGGGCACGTTGCCCATATGGTTGTCGATCTCGACCGTGATTTCGACGCCGAACCGTTCTTCCAGATCGGCCAGCGACTCCCGCTTGGAATTCAGCATGAACAGGGCGGTCTGGGTGGTGACCTTCACGGTCAGATCGTTGCGCGACGACTTGTTGAGATGTTCCTCCAACGCCCGCAACACCTGCAGCACGACCGAAGAAGACGCACGCACATAGCCGAGCCCCTCGCAGTGCGGGCAGACCTGCGTGGTCGATTCCAGAACCGAAGACCGCATCCGCTGGCGCGACATCTCCATCAGACCGAAGTGGGAAATACGCCCGACCTGAATGCGCGCGCGATCATCCTTCAGCGCATCCTTCAGCCGCTGTTCGACCTTCCGCACGTTGCCGCGATTGTCCATGTCGATGAAATCGATGACGATCAGACCGGCCAGATCGCGCAGGCGCAACTGGCGGGCGACCTCGTCGGCGGCTTCCAGATTGGTCTGGATCGCCGTTTCCTCGACGGAATGCTGGCGGGTGGACTTGCCGGAGTTCACGTCGATGGCAACGAGCGCCTCGGTCTGGTTGATGACCAGATAGCCGCCGGATTTCAACGTCACCTGCGGTTGCAACATCGCATCGAGCTGGGCTTCCACACCCATGCGGGCGAAGATCGGCACCTTGTCCTTGTAGCGCTTCACGTTGCGCGCGTGGCTCGGCATCAGCATTTTCATGAAGTCTTTCGCTTCACGATAGCCCGCTTCGCCGGCAACGAGAATCTCGCTCGTGTCCTTGTCGTAGAGGTCACGGATCGAACGTTTGATCAGGCTGCCTTCTTCGTAGACGAGGCACGGCGCGGTGCTTTCCAACGTTAGCGTGCGGACATTTTCCCACAGCCGCATGAGATATTCGAAATCGCGCTGAATTTCCGCCGGCGTACGCGCGGCACCTGCCGTGCGCAAAATGACGCCCATGCCCTGCGGCACTTCCAGATCGCCCGCGATCTTCTTCAACCGCTTGCGGTCCGGCATGTTGGTGATCTTGCGCGAAATGCCACCACCGCGAGCGGTATTCGGCATCAGCACGGAATAGCGACCGGCAAGCGACAGGTAGGTCGTGAGCGCGGCACCCTTGTTGCCACGCTCTTCCTTCGTCACCTGCACGAGCAGGATCTGACGACGCTTGATGACTTCCTGGATCTTGTAGTGGCGGCGGGCCGACCGGCGCGGCGGGCGGGCATCTTCGGAAAGCGCATCGTCCTTTCCGCCGGTTTCGACGGGCTGAACGGTGCCGTTCTCGTCGTCGGACGTGTCGTCCTTTCTCGGCGCATCGCTCTGCTTGCCGCGTGAACGGGTACGGCGGGCCCGCTTTGGCTTGTCCTGCGCGTGCCTCGCTCTCTATCATCGTTCTCGCCCTTGGTCTCGACAGTCTGGCGGTTTCGGCTGGACTGGGCCGTCCTGCGGTTCTGACAGTCGTCGCCGTTCATCGTTCGGCTCGCTCGCCTCTTCCTGGAGCGGGACCGGCGCCTGCGCTTCGGCTTTTCCGAACTGGGCTATCGTCGGCGCTTGGCTGTCTCGGATGCCTGTTTGTCTGTCGCCGGTTCCGTGGCTTCGGCGTGCTACCGCCTTCTGGAAGGCTGCCTCCGCTTCGCTTCCGGTGCCGCTTCGGCCGTTTCCGCCTTCGCCACACGCGACGTGCGGCGGCGCGGCTTTGGGGCAGGATCGGGAGCGCTTCTGCTCGGACGTCTGCGTCCGCTGCAGGTTCGGCTAGCAGCCGCCGGTTTGCGAGCAGGGGCCTTGCGCGTCACGCGCCCGCTGTGTTTGGAAGCCGTCTCGGAAACCGCGTCATCGCCGTCATTGTCGGCGTTCATTTCGTCGTCGGAATCGTCGCTCTCCTCGTCGGTCGTTTCGGTGGACGGTTGAGACTTCTTGGAGCGGCGACGGCGACGCTTCTTCGGCGCGGGCTGTTCGTCATCCGAGCCCGACGTGGCGCTGTCAGCCTCCTGCGCACCGTCATCACCCTCGTCCTCTTCGTCCTCGGCGGCGTCCTTGGCGTCCTGCGCTTCAGCAGCGAGCAGGGCCTGACGGTCGGCAAGAGGGATCTGGTAATAGTCCGGGATGGATCTCGCTGAAGGCGAGAAAACCGTGGCGGTTTCCGCCGTAATCGACGAAGGCGGCCTGAAGGCTGGGCTCTACCCGTGTGACCTTGGCGAGATAGATATTGCCGCGGATCTGGTGCTTGTGTTCGGATTCGAAGTCGAATTCATCGACCTGATTGCCCCGCACCATGGCAACCCGGGTTTCCTCCGGATGGCTGGCATCGATGAGCATCTTGTTTGCATTGGACATTGTCGTCGCTTTCCGCGACGTCGCTAAACCGTTTCAGTGCTGCGCGGCGTCCGACCGAATGATCGTCAGCGTTGCCTTTGAATTGGGAGAGAATGACGTCGACATGGGGAAGGACCGGCCGTGATCTTTCCGCGCTGCACGAGGCAGAGTTAGCGGAGTCGAGAAATGGCAAAAGGCCTTGCCGTGCATGACGCTCCTGCAACCTTGCCTTAAAGGCGGTTGCGGCAAAGCCGACCGTCGACAGCGAAAGCTGCAAGCGACGTGTTCGACAATGCTGGGAGGTACGCATGAAGGGGCCCACTCCGGTCCTGTTTCTGTTCAGTCGCAAAGCGCCAGTGGCGCCTTGCGACCGGTGACAGCGCCTTAAACTGGCGCACGCCCGGTATCCGGCTTGAGCCGGGCGGGCAAATCTCGCCGGACCGACGATGAACGAAGGCCGGCAGATTCGGTTGTGGGGCTGAACTTTCCGTTCACCGCAAGACTCAAAACACGATGGACGGGATGTATCAAAAACTTTTGAAAACAGACCCTTGGGTGCATCGGTTCAACGCATTGCGCGCAAACTCGACGCGAAATAGATACGTCGTATGCACGTGTGCCGGAGCCTGAAATAACTCCCGTAAGCTCGAAACGGCCACTGCCGCGCCAGCTAAACACAGATCGCAGGAAACGCAAGACTGCTCTTTGTAACTGGAGGCACGTTGCAAGCGTCGCAAAGGTTACCACCCGTTAACCATAATCGCTCACTATCGCACGCTCACACCCTCTTGCCTGCCGATGGCCGCACCGTGCTTCGTCTGTTGTTCCTCATTCTGCTGACGGTTGCCGTGCTCGGCACGCAAGCCTTGGCGCGCGAAGATACCTCCGCACCCGCGATCGCCTACGCGGCCCGCGTACTGGGTGACCTGACCCGAACACGGCTGATCGTCGATTTCGACAAGCCGGTGGAACACGACGTCTATCTGCTCGACAATCCCCGCCGGCTTGTCGTCGATGTGGACCGTACCGTCTTCTCGCTGCCCGACGAAACGCTGCCGGCGCGAAAATCGCTGGTCAATGCCATGCGTTACGGACTGACCGCACCGGACCAGTCTCGGCTCGAACTCGAGCTGTCCGCACCGGTCTCCGTGGAAACCGTGACGTTGAGCGGGCAGGGGGATGTCGCGAAACAGCGGCTCATCGTCGATCTGCTCGAGGCTGAAGAAGCGACCTTCGCCAAAGCCGTTCGCCAGCCAAAGCCGGTCCAGCGCGCGGTGCAGAGACCGGCCAAGCAGTTCCGCGTCATGCTGGATGCGGGACACGGTGGTATAGACGGTGGCGCGCGAGGCGCTGGCGGCGTCGCCGAGAAGGCAATTACGCTGGCGTTTGCCGAACGGCTGCGCGATGTCATCGAACGCCACCCGCGCATCGACGTGGCGATGACCCGCGAGACGGACGAGTTCATAACGCTGCGCCGCCGTCTGGAGGCGATCCGCGCGTCGGAGGCGGATCTGATGATCTCCATTCATGCCGAACTCGCTGCGCCAGAAGGGCATTCGCGGGGCGACCGTCTACACACTGTCCGAGGACGGCTCGGACACCCTGTCTCGCCTGCTGGCCCGCAAGCAGAACCGGTCCGACATGATCGCAGGCCTTCATCTGCCCGAACTGCGTGACGACGCGACCGACATTCTCATAGACCTGACCCGGCGTGAGACCGAGCAGTTCTCGGTCGCCTTTGCCGACAATCTGGTCGTGACGTTGAAGAACGTGACGCGCATGATCAACAATCCGCACCGCTCCGCCAATTTCCGTGTGCTGAAGGCCCCGGAGATACCTTCCGTTCTGCTCGAACTCGGATACCTGTCCAACCCCGAGGACGAAGCGCAGCTGGCCGACGGCACTTGGCAAAGACAGGCGGCGGAAGCCGTGGGCGAAGAGGTGCTGCGCTTTCTCATGCCGATGCAGACGGCGTCGGGCCCGGAAGCGCAATGATGCAGGCGCGCAACACTGTCGCCGAACCGGGTCGTCTCGGGCCAAACCGTCTTACTGTCTCCACCTTTTGCCTTAAACCCGAATGGGAGACGTTCAGGTTCGCTTCATGTGAGCCGGGCGAAAGACGCTTGTATCTGCAATACCGGACCCGACCATGATCCTTCGCTTCCTCGGCTATCTCTTCGGCATCGGTGCTCTGGCTGCGATTTTGGTGATCGGTGCTGCGATGTATTACGTCGCCGACCTGCGCGCGGAACTGCCGGAATACGAGCAGCTTGCGCAATACGAACCGCCTGTGACCACCCGCATTCACGCCTCCGACGGTTCGTTGATGGCTGAATATGCGCGCGAGCGGCGCCTTTACCTGCCGATCCAGGCCATTCCGGCGTTGCTGAAGCAGGCCTTCATTTCGGCCGAAGACAAGAATTTCTACAAGCACAACGGCATCGACTTTCTCGCTCTCGGCAAGGCTGCGTTCGACTACGGCGAGGCGAAACTGTCCGGGCGCAACGCGCGCGCGCGTGGTGCGTCCACCATCACGCAGCAGGTTGCCAAGAACTTCCTGCTGACCAGCGACCGCACTGCCGACCGCAAGGTCAAGGAAGCCATCCTGTCCATGCGCATCGAAGAGACATTCTCGAAGGACAAGATTCTCGAACTTTATCTGAACAAGATCTTCCTCGGTCTCGGCGCCCATGGTGTTGCGGCCGCTTCCATTGCCTATTTCGACAAGAATGTGGGTGATCTCGAATTGCAGGAAGTCGCCTATCTTGCAGCACTGCCGAAGGCGCCGAACAACTACCATCCCTACGACGATACCGAAGCGGCACTGGCCCGGCGCGACTGGGTGATCGGCCGCATGGTCGCCAACGGCTATGCAAGCTACGCCGAAGGGCAGGCGGCAAAGGAAAAACCCCTCGGCGTCGTGCCGCGCGAGGCGCGGGACTACGTGTCGGCCTCGGAATATTTCTCCGAGGAAGTGCGCCGCGAGATCAGCCAGCGGTACGGCACCGACGCCTTGTATGAGGGCGGGCTGTCGATCCGCACCACGCTCGACCCGCGCATGCAGGCGCAGGCTCATAGCGCGCTGCGTAACGGGCTGATGGGCTACGACCGCAAGCGCGGCTACCATGGCCCGTTCGCCACCATCGAACTCGGAGACGACTGGGGCGTTTCGTTGGCGGCGGTGAAGGCACTTCGCGATGTGAAGGAATGGACCGAGGCCGTCGTCCTGTCCGTATCGTCCGAAACGGCAACCGTCGGCCTGCGCCCGACGACCACGGATAGTGGCGCGCTGTCGGAAGAACGCGAGACGACCACGATCGCATTGTCCGACGCCGAATGGGCGAAGCGCGCGACAGCCCGTGAAGGCGGCGAGCGCACGTTCCGCAACGTCGGCGGGTTCGACGAGATTCTGAACGTCGGCGACGTAGTTCACGTTTCTCGCACGGAAACGGGTTACAAACTGGAACAACTGCCCGAGGTCTCCGGCGCGATCGTCGCCATGGACCCACATACCGGCCGCGTTCTGGCCATGAGCGGCGGCTTTTCGTTTGCCGACAGCCAGTTCAACCGCGCGACGCAAGCCAACCGCCAGCCCGGTTCCTCCTTCAAACCGTTCGTTTACGCCGCCGCCCTCGACAACGGCTACACGCCTTCGTCGGTGGTCGTGGACGGTCCGTTCAGCAAGGACCAGGGTGGCTCACTCGGCGTGTGGGAACCGAAAAACTACGGCGGCAAATATGCCGGACCGTCGACCCTGCGTCGCGGGATCGAGAAATCGCGCAACCTGATGACGGTGCGCCTCGCCAACGACATGGGAATGCCGCTCATCGCGGAATATTCCAAACGCTTCGGCATCTACGACGACGAAATTCGCGGACTGGCATCCTCACTCGGTTCGCGGGAAACGACGGTGTTGCGTATGGTCAGCGCCTACTCGGTGCTCGCCAATGGTGGCAAGCGCATCGACCCGTCGCTGGTGGACCGTATTCAGGACCGCTACGGCAAGACGGTCTTCAAGCATGACGATAGCGTCTGCACCGGGTGCGAAGCGACCGAATGGAACGGGCAGCAGGAACCGGAACTGACGAACAACCGCGATCAGGTTCTCGATCCCATGACGTCCTACCAGATCACATCCATGATGGAGGGCGTCGTTCAGCGCGGCACGGCGACGGGCGTGCAGGAACTTGGCGTGCCGATTGCGGGCAAGACGGGAACGACGAACGAAGAGAAAGACGCCTGGTTCGTCGGCTACGCGCCGGACCTCGTTGTCGGTGTTTTCGTCGGCTACGACCGGCCGGAGCCCATGGGCAAGGGCAGCACCGGTGGCGGGCTCGCCGCGCCGATCTTCGTGGACTTCATGAAGGAAGCGCTGACCGAACGCATGGCGATGGATTTCCGCGTGCCGGAGGGCGTCACCCTGTATCCGATCAATGCGAATACCGGGTTGCTCGCCAGCGCGGGCAATCCCGGCGTCATCATGGAAGCCTTCAAACCCGGCACCAAACCGCCGGACCGCACCACGCTGATCGGCTTCGAAAGCGACATGGCGCGTGGCCAGTTGAAGGCGACACCGGCAGCGCGTGAGGCGGTAACGAGCGGGGCAGGCGGTCTGTTCTAACGCGTCGTCAGCCTAACCGGCGCGCAACAAGCGCACCGCGTCGTCCTTGCCGAACAGGTACAGCAGCACCCGCAGGGCTTCGCCGCGGGGCGAAGCGAGATCGGGATCGGTTTCCAGCACGAGCCGGGCGTCGTCACGCGCGGTTTCCATCAGGTCGCCATGGTGCTCCATCCGCGCGATGCGAAAACCAGGCGTGCCCGACTGGCGGGTGCCCAAGACCTCACCCTCGCCACGCAACTTCAGATCCTCTTCGGCGATGCGAAACCCATCCTGGCTTTCGCGCATGATGCGCAGCCGCGCTTCCGCAACCTCGCCCACCGGCCCCTTGTAGAGCAGCAGGCAGGTGGACGCCTTGTCGCCGCGCCCCACCCGACCGCGCAACTGGTGCAACTGGGCCAGCCCGAACCGTTCCGCGTGTTCGATGACGATGATCGTCGCGTCCGGCACATCGACGCCGACCTCCACCACCGTCGTCGCAACCAGCACCCGCGTGCGGCCCTCCTTGAACGCTGCCATCGCAGCGTCCTTTTCCGCAGGCTTCATACGCCCGTGAACCAGTCCGATGCTGTCGCCGAACCGTTCCGACAGCGCCTTGTGCCGGGCTTCGACCGACGTGACGTCCAACTCTTCGTTGTCCTCCACCAGAGGGCAGATCCAGTACGCCTTTCCGCCTTTTGCGATGGCGTCGCCAATGCGGGTCGACAGTTCCTCGAGCCGCTCCATCGCAATGGCATTGGTCTGTATCGGCAGCCGATTGGCCGGTTTCTCATCCAGCTTCGACACATCCATATCGCCGTAATAGGTCAGCACCAGCGTGCGGGGGATCGGCGTTGCCGTCATGACCAGAATGTCGGCGACGCCCTTGGCCGCCAGCGCCAGGCGCTGGTGCACGCCGAACCGGTGCTGTTCGTCCACAATACCGAGCGCGAGATTGGCGAACTCGACGCCTGCCTGAAACAGCGCATGGGTGCCGACGAGAATGTCGATGGCACCGCTGGCCAGATCGCCCAGAATGGCTTCCCGCACCGTGCCCTTCTCGCGGCCCGTCAGAATATCGACCCGCAGGCCCGCCGCATCGCAAAGCGGCCTCATCGTCGCCAGATGCTGACGAGCGAGCACCTCGGTCGGTGCCATGATCGCAGTCTGTCCACCCGCTTCCGCGGCCGTTGCCGCCGCAAGCAAGGCCACCGCGGTCTTGCCGCTGCCGACATCGCCCTGCAGCATTCGCAACATGCGGTCGGGGCTAGCCATGTCCTTCTGTATCTCGGCGACCGACCGCTCCTGCGCTCCGGTCAGATCGAAGGGCAAGGCGGCGCGGATCGCTGTCTGCTTCTCGCCTGTGCCAACCCACGCTCGTCCGGCCGTGCGCCGCAGCCGCCTGCGCACCAAGGCAATCGCGAGCTGACCGGCCAGCAATTCGTCATAGGCCAGTCGTTTCCACGCCACGCTGTCCGGTGTCACGTCGACTGCATCGGCAGGACTGTGAACCCGTTCCAGAGCGTCGCGCATACCGGTGAAACCGTGCCGCTCCATGACCGACCGGTCCTGCCACTCCGGCAAGTCCGGCAACGCATAGAGCGCGCCTGCGATCGCCTTCTGCATCGCTTTCGTCGAGATCGCGGCCACCAGTGGATAGACCGGCTCGACCATCGGCAACGTATCGAGCGCGTCCTCGGACACGATGTAGTCGGGATGGATCATCGACGGGCGGCCATTGAACCAGTCCACCTTGCCGGACACGTAGCGCCGTTCGCCGACCGGCAGCTGCTTCTCCAGCCACGCGCCCTGTCCACGAAAGAACGTCAGTGCCAGTTCGCCGGTCTCGTCATGGCCGAACACCCGGTAGGGTTGTTTCGAACTGGCGGGCTTCTGGTGGCGGTCGACGCGGATCAGAATCGTGCACAGCGCACCTTCCGTCGCATTGGCTATTTCCGGCCTGTTGCGACGGTCCACCATGCCGGACGGCATGTGAAACAACAGGTCCACCAACCGCGCTTCCTCATGCCCGCCGCGCAACAAGCCGGACAGCGCGGCCCCCAGCTTCGGTCCGATACCGGACAGGCTGGTGGAGGATGCAAACAGGGGGGTGAGGACGGCGGGACGCATGGTCGCAAACTGGCGTGGCACGCCGTTGCGATCAAGCTGCTAAGAGACGATGACAGGCTCGCTTCACCGATCTATAGCCAGCGCACGAACAACGAACTGACGGGAAGCGAGCATGAGCGAAGCGATGCGCACCAGCGCCGGTCTGGACGACCAGCGCAAGCGGCTGCTCTTCCGCGCTTGGCATCGCGGCATGCGCGAGATGGACTACGTGCTCGGCACTTTCGCCAACGATGCGATTGAAACCATGGACGATGATGATCTGGAAGCCTTCGAGCAGCTGATGCGGGTGCCGGACCCGGACATGTACAAATGGCTGTCCGGCACGGTTTCCGTACCGCCAAACTGGGACATTCCACTGGTGCGCCGCATCCGCGATTTCCACGACGCTGGCGGTTCGCAAGGCTGATGCTCAATCCGAAGCTGAAGACGTTCGCCGACTGGCTCGGCGATCCCGGAACGATCGAGCTGGGCGGCGTGCCGGATGGTTACGAGGCGCTCGTGCTGGCGACCGCGCTGCGGAAACTGGCCGACGACGGTGCAAACGATCTGGTCTATGTGGCCCGCGACGGCCAGCGTGCCGCCGACATCGAGCAAGCCTTCGGTTTCTTTGCGCCCTGGGCGGACGTGTTGCACATTCCGGCATGGGATTGCCTTCCCTACGACCGCGTCTCGCCGTCGTCCGATGTGCTGGCACGCCGCATCGATGCCGTGTCGGCGTTGGCGGCCGGGGAGACACCGAAACGCCCGCGCCTCATCACGCTGACCCCCAATGCACTGCTGCAGAAGGTGCCGCCCCGCGAAGCGATGGCCAAGCAGGCGCGGCGTCTCGTTCCCGGACAGCGCATCGCGATGGACGAGCTGTCCGCATGGCTGGCGGGCAACGGCTTCGAGCGTACGCCGACGGTGCGTGAA
This sequence comes from uncultured Alphaproteobacteria bacterium, assembly GCA_963711195.1. Taxonomy (GTDB): domain Bacteria; phylum Pseudomonadota; class Alphaproteobacteria; order Rhizobiales; family Rhizobiaceae; genus Pseudahrensia. The sequence goes on along the minus strand of CAVQDK010000006.1, from coordinate 19,975 downwards.
ACCGGCGAATATGCCGTGCGCGGCGGCATTCTCGACCTCTATGCCCCGGGCGCGACAGATCCTGTCCGCCTCGATTTCTTCGGCGATACGCTGGAAAGCATACGCGGCTTCGACATCGCCACCCAACGCAGCGCCGACCGGCTGGAGGCGCTTTCGCTCGCCCCCATGAGCGAAGTGACGCTAGACGCGCAGACCATCGCCCGCTTTCGCACCAACTATCTCACCACATTCGGTGCAGCGACCCGGGAAGACGCACTCTACGCTGCCGTATCAGAAGGTCGACGCTACGCCGGTCTGGAACACTGGCTTCCGCTTTTCTTCGAGGAACTCGAAACCCTGTTTCACTATCTGGGCGACCGTACGTTCGTTCTCGACCACCTTGTCGGCGAAGGGCTGGAAGCACGCCATGCGCAGATCGTCGACCACTACGAGGCGCGCACCCGCGGAGTGGAGGCGACGGATGAGGGCACCCCCTACAAGCCCGTGAAGCCTGATACGCTCTATCTTACACCGAAGGACGCAGAGGCCGGCCTTGCCGCCGCGGCGCTGGTGCGCCTCTCTCCGTTCGAGTCCGTCGATTTCGTGAAGGGCGCGCGACGCATGGCGCTCGATGCCAAGACCGGGCGCAGCTTCGCTGCCGAACGCACGGCCGGCAACGTCAATATCTTTCAGGCTCTGTCCGACCATTCGGCAGACCTGCGCAAGGACGGCAAGCGCGTCGTCATTGCGTCATGGTCGGAGGGCGCGCGGGACAGGCTCGTGCAGGTGCTGGATGACCATGGCCTGACGAACGTAAAGCAGGTCGCCAATTACGGAGAAGTCGAGGCGCTCGCCAAAGGCACGACGGCGCTGGCGGTCATCGGGCTGGAAAGTGGCTTCGTCGATCCGGCACTGGCGATCATTGCCGAGCAGGACTTTCTGGGCGACCGCCTCGTCAAGCGGCGCAAGGCATCGAAGAAAGGCGCGGATTTTCTGTCAGAAGTCTCCGCGCTTTCGGCAGGCGATGTGGTCGTTCATGTCGATCATGGCATCGCACGGTTCGAAGGGCTGGTGACCATCGAGGCGCTGGGTGCGCCCCACGATTGTCTCGAATTGCGCTACCACGGCGACGACAAGTTGTATCTGCCGGTCGAAAACATCGACCTGCTGTCCCGCTACGGCAACGCCGACACGGAGGTGCAGCTGGACCGCCTCGGCGGAGCAAACTGGCAGGCGCGCAAGGCGAAGCTGAAGAAACGCATTCTGGAGATGGCCGGTCAGCTGATCGACGTGGCCGCCAAGCGGATGTTGCGCAAGGCCGACAAGGTGCAACTTGACGACGGTGTCTACGACGAGTTCGCAGCCAAGTTCCCCTACGAGGAAACCGACGACCAGTTGAATGCAATCGACGCGGTGTTCTCCGACCTGGCTTCCGGCCGTCCGATGGACCGCCTCATCTGCGGCGACGTCGGTTTCGGCAAGACGGAGGTCGCCCTGCGCGCGGCTTATCTGGTCGCGATGTCCGGCAGACAGGTCGCCGTCGTCGTCCCGACGACATTGCTGGCACGGCAACATTTCAAGACATTCTCCGAGCGTTTCCACGGTTTGCCGGTCAACGTGAAGCAGGCATCCCGGCTGGTCGGCGGCAAGGCTCTCAACGAGGCCAAGAAGGGCGCGAAAGACGGTTCTGTCGACATCATCATCGGCACCCATGCCTTGCTGGGAAAGGGTGTCGAGTTCAAACGGCTTGGATTGCTCGTCATCGATGAGGAGCAGCACTTCGGCGTCAAGCACAAGGAACGCCTGAAGGAACTCAAGACCGACGTGCACGTGCTGACGCTTTCCGCAACGCCGATTCCCCGCACGTTGCAGTTGGCCCTCACCGGAGTGCGCGAACTGTCGCTCATCACGACCGCGCCTGTGGACCGCATGGCCGTGCGCACCTTCATCACGCCCTTCGACGGCGTCGTTGTGCGCGAGGCGTTGATGCGCGAACGTTTGCGTGGCGGACAGAGCTTCTATGTCTGCCCGCGCCTGTCGGACATTCGCGGGCGGCAGGAGTGGCTGGAAGAGCACGTGCCCGAACTGAAGCTGGCCGTCGCCCACGGGCAGATGCCGCCGGGCGAGCTGGAAGACATCATGAACGCCTTCTACGAAGGCCGTTACGATGTGCTGCTTTCCACCACGATCGTGGAATCCGGCCTCGACATTCCCACCGCCAACACGATGATCGTGCACCGCTCCCACATGTTCGGGCTGGCCCAGCTATACCAGATGCGCGGGCGCGTCGGCCGCTCCAAGACGCGCGCCTATTGTATACTGACGCTGCCCGCCCGCACGACGCTGACGCCAACGGCAGAACGTCGCCTCAAAGTGCTGCAATCGCTGGACACGCTCGGCGCGGGCTTCCAGCTGGCGAGCCACGACCTCGACATTCGCGGCGGCGGCAACATTCTGGGCGAGGAGCAATCCGGCCACGTTCGGGAGGTGGGCTTCGAACTCTATCAGCAGATGCTCGAGGAAGCCGTCGCGGAACTGAAGGACGGCGGCGAAGCTGAGATCGACGACAAGTGGTCGCCGCAGATCACGGTGGGCGCAACCGTCATGATACCAGACGGTTACGTGCCGGACCTAACGTTGCGCATGAGCCTTTATCGGCGTCTGGCAGACCTCGACACGCCCGAGGAAATCGACGCATTCGGTGCTGAACTGATCGACCGCTTCGGCCCGTTGCCGGACGAGGTCGAACAGCTGCTCAAGGTCGTGTTCATCAAGGCACTGTGCCGCAAGGCAAACATCGAGAAGCTGGATGCGGGGCCGAAGGGTGTCGTGGTGCAGTTTCGCAACAAGCAGTTCCCCGAACCGGCGGCCCTCATCGGCTGGATCGGCGACCAGGGCAATGCAGCGAAGATCCGCCCCGACCAGTCGCTCGTTCTGTCGCGCGACTACCCCACCGCCGACAAGCGCCTCCGCGGGGCCGCTGTCATCACGACGCAGTTGGCAAAGTTGGCGGCATGAGCATTTTCGAAGTTCGCGACCCGGAGTTCCACGCGGTCATCCCCAAAACCGCGTCGCTCGAGAAGCTGGTGTCCGGTATCGCGTTCGGAGAAGGCCCGATCTGGCACCCGGACGAGCATTACCTTGTGTTCTCCGACATCATATCGTCCGTCCAGTACCGGTGGTCGGAGCGAACCGGCACATCCGTGTTTCGCCGCCCGTCGAACATGGCGAACGGCAACGCCTTCGACCGCGAGGGCAGGGTGCTCTCCTGCGAACATGCCACGTCGCAGGTCGTGCGCCACGACAACGACGGGAAGGTCGTCACCGTTCTGGCAAGCCATTACGATGGGGGTGCCCTGAATTCACCGAACGATCTCGTGTGCGGACATGACGGCGCAATCTGGTTTACCGACCCCACGTTCGGCCGCACGCGCCACGATGTCGGCTACAAGCGTGAACTGGAAACCGATATTCGCGGCGTATACCGGCTCGATGCCGACGGAACACTCACCTTGGCCGACGACACGTTCGAACAGCCAAACGGCCTGTGCCTGTCGCTCGATGGTCGCCACCTTTACGTCAACGACTCCGCCCGCCCGGCCATCCGCCGCTTCGACGTTGGCGCAGATGGCAGCCTGTCCGGCGGCGACGTGTGGGCACAGGTCGAAGGCGAAGCAGGACCCCGCCCGAAATGGGTGCCGGACGGTCTGAAAGTCTCCAACGACGGCTACGTCTTCTGCAACGGCCCGGGCGGTGTCTACCTCTACGCCCCGGACGCCCGGTGCCTGGGCGTGATCCTCCTGCCGGAAAAGTCCACAAACTTCTGCTTTGCCGGTGCGGCCCGCGAGGAGCTGGTGGTCACGACGGCGGGCAACGTCTATCGCATTGCAACGAACACCAGCGGCCCACCCATGATCCCGGGCTTCACCGACTAAGGAACGACCATGACCGATATCCTCGACGTCCACGCCCGCGAAATTCTCGACTCCCGGGGAAACCCGACCGTGGAAGTCGACGTGACGCTGGAAGATGGTTCGTTCGGCCGCGCCGCCGTTCCCTCCGGTGCGTCCACGGGCGCACATGAGGCGGTGGAACTGCGCGATGGTGGCGACCGCTATGTCGGGAAGGGCGTGCAGAAGGCCGTCGATGCGGTAAACGGAGCGATATTCGACGCGGTGGCCGGCCTCGACGCCCGCGACCAGCGCGCCCTGGACGCCACGATGATCGAACTGGACGGCACGGACAACAAGGGGTCGCTGGGCGCCAACGCCATTCTGGGCGTATCGCTGGCCGCAGCGAAGGCCGCCGCAATCTCCAGCGACCTGCCGCTCTACCGCTACCTCGGCGGCCCGTCCGCTCATATACTGCCAGTGCCGATGATGAACATCATCAACGGCGGCGAACACGCCGACAATCCGATCGACTTTCAGGAATTCATGATAGCCCCCGTCGGTGCCGAGACGTTTCGCGAGGGCCTGCGGTGTGGCGCAGAGATTTTTCACACGCTCAAAAAGAAGCTGACGGCCGCTGGCCACGGCACCAATGTCGGTGACGAGGGTGGTTTCGCGCCAAATATCGGGAGCGCGAAAGAGGCGCTGGACTTCGTCATGCAGTCCATCGAGGCAGCCGGTTACAAGCCGGGAGAAGACGTGTTCATCGCTCTCGACTGCGCCGCGACCGAGTTCATGGACGGAGCCGATTACAATTTGAAGGGCGAGGGCAGGGTGCTGTCGCCCGGACGACATGGCAGGCCTATCTCGCCGAACTGGCCGGTGCCTACCCGATCTTCTCGATCGAAGACGGTATGGGCGAAGACGATTGGGCCGGTTGGAAGGCCGTGACGGACAAGATCGGCGATACCGTGCAGCTGGTCGGCGACGACCTGTTCGTCACCAATTCCAAACGCCTGCGGGACGGCATCGCGCAAGGTGTCGGCAATTCCATCCTCGTGAAGGTCAACCAGATCGGCACGCTGACGGAGACCTTCGAGGCCGTCGATATGGCCCACCGCGCCCGCTACACCGCCGTCATGTCCCACCGTTCCGGCGAGACGGAGGACACGACGATTGCCGATCTGGCGGTGGCCACGAACTGCGGACAGATCAAGACCGGCTCGCTGTCCCGCTCCGACCGGCTCGCGAAATACAACCAGCTGCTGCGTATCGAAGAGCATCTGGGATCGCAGGCGGTTTATGCGGGCCGTTCGGTCCTGCGTTAAGCGCGCCTTAACGACGAACAACGCACGGTCGACGCGATACCAGTTCAGCAATCCGGTTCAGCCCGTGCCCGTCAGACGCCGCCGCCGCCATCCGCTCGCGCGCCTCATCGCCCCCTGCGCGACCTTCGCGCTGCTGGGCTATTTCGGCTTTCACGCCATGCACGGACAGTATGGCGTTCGCGCCAAGATCGTCATGGAGCGCGATACGGATGTGCTCGTTCAACGGCTTTCCGAGCGCCGCCAAGCCCGCGAACATCTTCAGGCCCGGTTGGTTCTTCTGCAGGATGGCACCATGGAGCGCGACGCCATCGATGAGTATGCGCGCCGCCAGCTTGGAATGGCGAAGGCGGGCGAACTGGTTGTTCTTATCGATTAACCAGATCTGAGTTTATACTCAATAGACCATTGTTATCGTTGAAATAAATGACGAGAATTCGCGCTCGTTTTCATGTTGCAATCAACGCTGGCCACGTTAGGCTGACGGGAAGCAGGGCACGTTGGCAAGTTCGATACGGGAGATTTCGTTTGGCACAGGCGACTGAGCAGAAGGCGACCGAAAAGAAGGTTGCACCGAAACGGGCGTCCAACGTGAAGGCTCCCAAGACGCCGAAACCACTGGAATATGACAAGGAAGCCGAACTCCACGCCTACCGCGAAATGTTGCTGATCCGCCGTTTCGAAGAGAAAGCGGGCCAGCTTTACGGCATGGGCTTCATCGGCGGGTTCTGCCATCTCTACATCGGCCAGGAAGCCGTCGTTACGGGCATGCAGGCCGCGCTGATCGAGGGCGATCAGGTCATCACCGCCTACCGCGACCACGGCCACATGCTGGCCTGCGGTATGGAATCCAAGGGCGTCATGGCCGAACTGACCGGTCGTGCCGGTGGCTACAGCCGCGGCAAGGGTGGTTCCATGCACATGTTCTCCAAGGAGAAGAATTTCTACGGGGGCCACGGTATCGTCGGCGCGCAGGTTTCCCTCGGTACCGGTTTGGCATTCGCGAACCAATACCGTGAAAACGGCAACGTCTCCTGCACTTATTTCGGCGATGGCGCATCCAATCAGGGACAGGTGTACGAGAGCTTCAACATGGCGAAGCTTTGGGGGCTGCCGGTCATCTACATCATCGAAAACAACCGCTACGCCATGGGCACATCGGTGAACCGGGCGTCTGCGCTGACGGATTTCTCCAAGCGCGGCTGCTCGTTCAACATTCCCGGCATCGAGGTGGACGGTATGGACGTGCGCGCCGTGCAGGCTGCTGGCGAACTGGCGACCGACTGGTGCCGTTCCGGCAAGGGACCGATCATCCTCGACATGCAGACCTACCGCTATCGCGGGCACTCCATGTCCGACCCGGCAAAATATCGCACCAAGGACGAGGTGCAGAAGATGCGCGCGGAGAACGACCCGATCGAAAGGGTCAAGCAGCGCGTGCTGGCTGCAAAGTTCGCAACCGAAGACGAGTTGAAGGCCATCGACAAGGAAGTGCGCGCCATCGTGGCAGAGGCTGCCGACTACGCTCAGACGACGCCGGAACCGGACCCCAGCGAATTGTGGACCGACGTGCTGCTGCCCCTCGAACAGGCGGAGGCCGTCTGATGCCCGTCGATATTCTCATGCCCGCTCTTTCTCCGACGATGGAAGAGGGCACGCTCGCCAAATGGCTCGTCAAGGAAGGCGACAGCGTTGCCGCCGGCGACGTGATTGCCGAGATCGAAACCGACAAGGCGACCATGGAAGTGGAAGCTGTGGACGAAGGCACGATCGGCAAGATTTCCGTCGAGGCAGGCACCGAGGCCGTGAAGGTCAATTCGATCATCGCCGTGCTGTTGGAAGAGGGCGAGGATGCCTCGTCGATGGACGGCAAGTCGGAGGCAAAACCCGCCGATGGGGGCAATACGACCGAAGTGAAGACCGAGGCCGATGAAGTTGCCGATGGCGCGATGGACGGCATGGAAGATCGTCGCATTCCGGCAGAGGGCAAGGTCCGCCCGGAGCCGAAAGCCGCCGCGCGCATGAGCGACCCGGACATTCCCGAAGGCACCGAAATGGTGTCCACCACCGTGCGCGAAGCCCTGCGTGACGCGATGGCCGAGGAAATGCGGGCCGACGACCGCGTTTTCGTGATGGGCGAGGAAGTCGCCGAGTATCAGGGTGCCTACAAGGTCACGCAGGGGCTGCTCGACGAGTTCGGCAAGAAGCGCGTCATCGATACGCCGATCACCGAACACGGCTTCGCGGGTATCGGCGTCGGCGCGGCCATGGCGGGTCTGCGCCCCGTCGTGGAGTTCATGACCTTCAATTTCGCCATGCAGGCTATCGACCAGATCATCAATTCCGCCGCCAAGACGCTCTACATGTCCGGCGGTCAGATGGGCGCGCCCATGGTGTTCCGTGGCCCCAACGGAGCGGCGGCCCGCGTCGGCGCGCAGCACAGCCAGTGCTACGCCGCCTGGTATTCCCACATTCCCGGCCTGAAGGTCGTCGCGCCCTACGGAGCGGCGGATGCCAAGGGCTTGCTGAAAGCGGCGATCCGCGACCCCAACCCGGTCGTGTTTCTCGAAAACGAGATCATGTACGGCCAGTCCTTCGACGTGCCCAAGATGGACGATTTCGTTCTGCCGATCGGCAAGGCGCGCATCCACCGGCAGGGAACGGACGTTTCCATCGTCACCTTCGGCATCGGCATGAAATACGCCATCGCCGCTGCCGAGGAACTGGCGGGCATGGGTATCGACGCGGAAATCATCGACCTGCGCACCATCCGCCCGATGGACACGGAAACCGTCATCGAGTCGGTCAAGAAGACCAACCGCTGCGTCACCATCGAAGAAGGGTTTCCGCAATCGGGTATCGGCGCAGAAATCGCTGCAACCATCATGACGGAAGCGTTCGACTATCTCGACGCACCGGTACTGCGCGTGACAGGCAAGGACGTGCCGATGCCCTATGCGGCCAACCTCGAAAAACTGGCACTGCCGAACGTCGGCGAGGTCATCGAGGCCGTCAAAGCGGTGACCTATCGCTAGGGGTCGCACGATATGAGCCGCCTTCCGCCGCTCGACATCCGGCAGGCCCAATGGGACCGCATGCGGGACGCCGTCGTGGTGCCAGCCGGTGCCAACCAGGTGGTCATCACCCGCGATGCGTTGGAGGGTTACGTCAATCGTAGCCTTTCGCCGGAAGAAGCGGTCGAGGCGGCTTACGACGACGCTGCTTTGTTGCGCACGGTCGCGAACACGCTCGGTGCGCTATGACAACGTCATCACCATCACGAATGCCACGCTGAACGGACGAGACTGGTCCGTTCCCGAACACGACCCCGACGCCGAGGAAGCCGAGACCGGCTTGGCCGAAGCGTCGCAGCAGTAGATTTAGGGTAGGGAGCCCGTGACCCATGAGCATCAACATCACCATGCCGGCCCTATCCCCCACCATGGAGGAGGGCAACCTCGCCAAGTGGCTCGTCAAGGAAGGCGACAGTGTTGCCGCCGGTGATGTGATTGCCGAGATCGAAACCGACAAGGCGACCATGGAAGTCGAGGCTGTCGATGAGGGCACCATCGCCAAGCTGATGGTCGAAGCGGGCACCGAAGGTGTGGCGGTCAACAGCATCATCGCCATTCTGGCGGAGGAGGGCGAGGACGCTGCATCCATCGATACGAGCGATGCGAAGATCAGAGCCTGCGGAAACGCCCCACGCTTCTGCCGATACATCGGGAACGCCCGAACCGGTGGTGGCTCAGGAAAGTGTCGACCACGCCACGGCGCACGGCAAACCGGACGTGGCCACGCCGAAGCCGAACGGCAGGGCTCGCATCTTCGCCACGCCGCTCGCCCGACGCATCGCGGAACAGAAGGGCGTCGATCTGACGACCCTGTCCGGTTCCGGCCCCCATGGGCGGATCGTGAAGGCGGACGTGGAAGGCGCGGAGCCCGGGACGAAACCCGCAGTTGCGGATACCAAACCTTCGGCCGCAAAATCGTCCGTCAGTCCCTACGTCGACGACCGCCATGTCCGACGACGCAGTGCTCGCGCTCTTCGAAGATGGCAGCTACGAAACCAAACCCCATGACGGCATGCGCCGCACGATCGCGCAGCGCCTCACGGAAAGCACGCAGACCGTGCCGTCCTACACCGTCACGATGGAATGCCGCATCGACGCGCTGCTCGAACTGCGTGCGCAACTGAATGCGGCAGCGCCGGAGAGCGACGGCAAGCCGACTTACAAGATTTCGGTCAATGATTTCGTTGTGAAGGCCATGGCCATGGCCCTGCAGGCGGTGCCGATGGCCAACGGCTCGTGGACGTCGACCGCGCGCATTCTCCACAAGCATTCCGATGTCGGCGTCGCGGTCGCGGTGGAAGACGGCCTGTTCACCCCCATCGTCCGCAAGGCGGAAACCAAGACGCTGTCCGCCATCTCGGCGGAAGTCAAAGACATGGCGTCGCGGGCGAAGTCCAAGAAGCTGAAGCCGGACGAATATCAGGGTGGCGTAACTGCCGTGTCGAACCTCGGCATGTTCGGCGTCAAGGAGTTCACGTCCATCATCAACCCGCCCCATGCATCCATCCTATCCGTCGGCGCGGGCGAACAGCGGGCGGTCGTCACCGATGGCGAACTGGCCGTCGCGACCGTCATGTCCGCCACGTTCGCCTTCGATCATCGCGTCATCGACGGCGCACTGGGCGCGGAACTGGCGTCGGCCTTCAAACGCTACATCGAAAAGCCGATGGGAATGCTGGTCTGAACCGGCGTGCGTGTCAGTCGGCCTGAGGTGGTTCGGTGCGCTGCAATCCGCCCTCGTCCCGCACGGCATCGTTCAGCATGCGATTCTGGCCGGCGAGAAACATGGTGGCAGGAATGAACAGGGCGATCAGCACCGCGATGAACGCAATCCGCATCCACAGCGCCCGTTTCGCCAGACCGAGCGACCCGAAGATCATCGCTCCGATGAAAACGAACGTGACGATGAGCACGATGGCTGAATATCCCAGCGCGGCGAAGTCGGAGAAAAACGTCATGGCAAGCAAACGGTCGATGGCGGTTTGCGCCACCATAAGCACCAGTGGGTTGCAGGCAACACGGTTTGGCCCGGCTGCGGCATGTCGGCCGTGCCGAATTGCACATTGATAACATAGGACGCACCAGCATGAGTGACAGCTACGACATCATCGTCATCGGCGGCGGGCCAGGAGGCTACGTCGCGGCCATTCGTGCTTCGCAACTCGGCATGAAGGTCGCAGTCGTCGAACGCGAGCATCTCGGCGGCATCTGCCTGAACTGGGGCTGCATCCCGACGAAAGCTCTGCTGCGGTCCGCCGAGATCTACACACACATGACCCACGCGGAAAGTTTCGGCCTGTCGGCTGGCGAGTTCGGCTTCGATATCGAGAAGGTCGTCAAGCGGTCGCGTGGCGTGTCCGGCCAGTTGAATGGCGGCGTTGGCTACCTGATGAAGAAGAACAGCATCGACGTCATCTGGGGCGAGGCGAAGATCGTCGAACCGGGCACTGTCGAGGTCGGTGCACCATCGAAGGCCGCCCAGCAACCGGCCCATCCCGAGCCGAAGGGCGACGAAGGGGCAGGGCACCTACACAGCCAAACATATCATCGTCGCGACCGGCGCCCGGCCGCGCGCGCTCCCCGGTATCGAGCCGGACGGTGAAACGATCTGGACCTATTTCGAGGCTATGGTGCCGAAGACGATGCCCAAATCGCTGATCGTCATGGGGTCCGGGGCGATCGGCATCGAGTTTGCCTCGTTCTACAACGCGATGGGCGCGGACGTGACAGTCGTGGAACTGATGGATCAGGTTCTTCCAGTCGAGGACGCCGAAATTGCCGCTTTCGCCCGCAAACGGTTCGAGAAAATGGGCATGAAGATCCTGACCGGTGCAAAGGTCACGAAGGTTGAGAAATCCGGGCAGGGGGTGAAGGCCACCGTTGAGACTGCCGACGGCGAGACCGCAGACGCTCGAAGCGGACAAGCTGATTTCCGCCGTCGGTGTCGTCGGGAATACCGAAGGGCTCGGGCTGGAAGATGTCGGCGTTGCCATCGAGCGAGGGATCGTGACCGTGGACGAATACGGCGCAACCAGCGTCGACGGCATCTATGCGATAGGCGACGTTGCCGGCGCGCCGATGCTGGCCCACAAGGCGGAGCACGAGGGCGTAATCTGCGCGGAACAGATTGCCGGCAAGCATCCCCATGTCATGGACAAAGGCAAGATACCCGGCTGCACCTACTGCAACCCGCAGATTGCCAGCGTCGGTTTCACCGAAGCCAAAGCCGAAGCTGCAGGACGCAAGGTAAAGGTCGGCCGCTTCCCGTTCCAGGGCAACGGCAAGGCGATCGCGCTCGGAGAGCCCGAGGGACTGGTAAAAACCATCTTCGACGCGGATACGGGCGAGCTGCTCGGCGCCCATATGGTCGGCGCGGAAGTCACGGAACTCATTCAGGGGTTCGTGGTGGCAATGAACCTGGAAACCACCGAGCAGGATCTGATCGACGCCGTCTTTCCGCACCCAACGCTGTCGGAAACGATGCATGAAAGCGTGCTGGATTCGCAGGGAAGGGTGATCCACACATGAGCTATATCGATCCCACCAGAGAAGCATTCGCGGCGCTGAAAGGCCTGGCGCTCGACCATCCGGTCGAGATGCTCAACCTCGTGCAACTGCGAGACAGGGCGACCTACGACGATGGTCGCGACGCGACGGGGCGCGAGGCTTACCGAGCCTATAGCGAATTGTCTGCACCCATATTTCGCGAAGGTAGGCGGTTCGATCATCTGGTCGGCAGAGCCGGAGCACATGGTGATCGGCCCACCCGACGAAATCTGGCACGTCGCCTTCGTCGCGCGATATCCGACGGGACAGGCATTCATCGACATGGTTTATGATGACGAGTACCGCGCCATCGTGTTCCACCGTCAGGCTGCCGTGGAAACGTCACGCCTTATCCGCACCAAGCCACGCGCAGCAGATAACGGGTTCGGGTGAATGGTGCCGCTTAGGTGACTCGAACACCTGACCTCCGCATTACGAATGCGATGCTCTACCAACTGAGCTAAAGCGGCAACGCGCTGTTGCTATCGCCCGGTTTCAGGAAGGTCAACACATGCCGACACCGTTCGACCCCGAAGTTCTGCTCGGCGCACCGTTGATGGCTAACTTGGCGACCATCGGCGACGACGGTCCCGCGTTACTGTGCCGATGCACGAATTCTGAGTCTGCGGATCCAACAATTACAATATGTTAGAAAGATACGAAGTCATGAACTTTGAGTCTCAATCCCTCGAATGCTGTGATTTCAGGTTATGAGCATCACGAACTTCGAGTCTCCCATTTTCGAACTGCACGAATTCCGAGTCTCCCGCTTCGGCGAGCAAAATTTTAAGGGTGCGAAAGGGCGGCTTCCATCGAAATGGGGTGACACTGGTTTACGAATTTGCCTACTTCGCCAGGCGAGTATCGTTTGATGTCAAACGAAAGTATTTTCTTGTATGTGCCTTCTCTATCTACCGGCACATCGCAGTAGTTCATTTCAAGACCCTCGATAAAATTGAGATTCCGAACATCTTCATATCTCACGGTTCCGGCTATGCCAGCTGCTTTGCCCATTCGATAAACTTCTATTGGAAACATTTCCGATCTAACTGCAAACACAGCCCCCACTGTCGGCAACCCATTGTGAGAAATATTTCGATGATACTCAGCAGCCAACAAGCGGGATCCAGCTGACAGTCTGAGTTCGCGACTTAAGACGTCGCACTTTATTCCACCTTCACCGTATTCCTTCCGTGTCCAGGTAAGGGCCTCCATTTCCTGGGGGGTGAGGGAGTGTTCCGCAATCAAGGACAGTGCCAGATTACGCCGGAGCCAAATCGACTTTCCTGTCTCAGTATGCCTCTCCGACACAAACTTCATAGTCTTCCGTACATTGGAAGCGACCTGATCGGTTGCGCGGACACATAGAGGCTTCCTAAGACGTTCGCGTCCTAATTTGGCGAATGGATTTTCGTTAGGACGTAGCAGTTGGTAGTAGTTCCTCAGTACCCTACAACGTTGATACAACGCATCTTGAGGGACATCCATGCGATCATGAATCCATAAGAACGCATGCCCTGCGGTCGCATTCATAAGATCAGTATGAATAGCATCAAGAAAATCCCGAAATAGTTGTAGCATGCGCACCAAGATACTGTAGTCAGCCTTGCTATATCGAACCTCGAATTCTTCAATTGCAATACTAACGGAATTTGCGATTTTGCTCATGTCCATGATCCCTGTGAGAGCGATGTAAGCAGATTGCGAACTTTGAGATTGGATATTTGCATCAGTTCCGCCTGGATGCTGCTATATGCGAGCATTGGTCCCAACCGAGTGTTTCCGCCGTTGCGATTTCTCTTTAAGCGATTGAGAACCACTGCAACGCCTTGTGCACCATCTGCCATTGTTTCCAGCGCGCTCAGCCTGGCGTCTAGCAGCCCTCTCTCCATGACCTTCGGATCGGAACGTGTTGCGAGATATGCAAGCGCATCCATCAATTCCAAACGATCTATGGATGAAAGATAGATGCCTTCGACAAATTCCTTATTGACGTTTGGTACGCCGAACGAACGAAACACGTGCTGGTCCTGGAGAAGCTCACAGTACGCTAAGCTTTTGCCCCCAAGTGGCTTCCCACGCTGGAGCCAAAGTTTCGATCCACAGATATTGCACCTGTCCACATGTACTGCGGATTGCCAATTCAAACCCGAGTGACAAAACTCGCAATGATATGAGAACGATGCTTTCCCACTTGGCGAAGCGATAATATGATTGAGTGTCCAATCTTTGCGGTGATACGGTGGAGCCAGACGCTCGATGTCATCTGCTAATGACTGACTGCACACCTTGCGGTCGCTGAAAGTCACGTAACGTCTTGGGAGTGTTTCCTCGCCAACAACAATATTGCCGGTCTCTCTACAGGTATCTATCTGACTGGCTCTTAGAATGGCTTCGTCGACACCAGATATCCTTGAAATCTGGTTGACAATGTCTGGCTCCCAGAATGCCACGGGCAGGTTTTCCGGACGCCCGACCACATTTAGCAGCAAGTTATCCACGGTCATACGAAAGTACGCTGCGATACGAAGTAGGAATCCGGGTAGGATTTCCCCTTCGCAGATCGCGAGATCGGATGGCGTCTGGGTGATTGACAACTTCATCGCACGTTCTCCAGCATAAACTGCTCGTGAGATTTTGATTTCGGCTTCTCCATGACCGCGATCCGTTTAGTGTCCAGTTGAGCCTTCCACTCGAACGTGAATGGGTTGACCGCGTCCGGTTCAAAGAGTTTGAACGCGAGCTGGAAATCCTCGATTGCCAGGGACTGTCCGGAAAGTTTCACTTGTGTGATTGTAGGCCCGCCTGCCTTTGAGGACAGACGCAACGCCATACGCAGCAGTGCGGATTTGAAAAGGCGGACAGCCACAGGTATCCGCCCGCGGGAAGCGTAGTGAAAGCTTTCCGCAAACCCAACTTCCCGGCAGACGGCTACATCGACAGGCGGTACATCAGCGATGGCGGTAGAAAATGCTGACCAGCTACAGGTATCGTCGCCAGAAAATGCTTCTGGCTCGATTTTGATCTGAGCCTGGATGGCTTTTTCCGTTTCGGGAACCGAGGCAACAATGCCTTTGAGTTCGGGACCGCCTGACAGAACAAGCGTGATTTTCGCATCATCGAGAATTCGAACGAGCAGCGGTATCAAATCGGGGCTGATAGTTCTCCCATTCGTGGATAAAAAGTTGCCACGGGGTATGATCAGCAGGCGAGTGCCGGACTTCTGCAGCATGTCCAGAACGACATTCTCAGCCTCCTTGCGGCTCGTCGTACGGACACGCAAGGGCCATTCTATTGCCTGAGCCAAGCCTTGTGCAAACGGGGCGGGCTTGCTGTCTCCGGCCGGCGCAGTAAGGACCACCGGCCGCAAGTCGATGGGATTAGACGCATGAGGTGGTACCTGCTGCGCAAACTGTCGCAAAATGCTGGTTTTACCGACACCGTGCTGGCCGGTTACCAAAATAATTCGCGATTCCGATGGCTGATCGTAGAGACAGGCTTTCAGCTCATTTGCCAGGGTCCTTGCTTGCGACGTCCAGTGGAAAAACTGGCCGATGTCAGCAAGGATTTCAGGTTCTTGAAAGCAGTAGGACCGGCTCAACACAGAATGTGACGGCGAACTTTGATGATTGACGATCTCACCCATGGGAGGCTCCAGGCAATCCAGCCAGGGGGTCGGCCAGTTCGGTCGGATCTGACACCTCAGGGTCGGGTGTGCGAACCTGCGGCTCTTCGCTGTCGTGGGCGGGATCCGCGTACAGCTTCTTGAGATAAGCCTTCGTGGCGGCTTCGTTGGGTCTGTAGCAATATCGACCATCCGAGCCCTCTTTAAAGTCGAGAGTGCGCATGGGAGTGCCGACCGGTGTTTTACCATCAAAGACGGCCATCATATCCAGCTGACGTGCAGCGATAGCGACGTCTACAGGATTGTTTACGAGAAGCGACGGAGCCAAGAAGTTTGGCCGCTTTTTCCAAAGCTCCATGCCAGTATGTGCAAGAACCTTATTGAGCAGTTCGTAGCTCGTATTATAGAACCGTCGAAGGTTGGGGTCTTTGGACGCGCTTTCTTCTACGACATCCATGTACGACTTGATGTGTGCCCGCATTTTAAGGTGCGTTTCGAGGCTAAGGCCCTCGAAATATTTCGGGTCCGAATTTGGCACCTCAAACCATCCGCCGTCCTCACCCCCGCGATCATCGAAAAACCAGACCGATCCCAGATTGTGTGGGTCCAGCCGAATATGAATTTTTGCACCACTGTTGTTCCGCGCGAAATCGCGAAGTTTCGCGCTTACGAACCATGTGTATTTGTACCTAACCCCTTTTTTAAAACATTTGAGATCAAGGCGCAGGCACATGAGCCGGTCATACTCAAGCGGGTCAATCTCCAGTATGGATCGGTAGCTCGAACCACGACTGTGGGACCGTGCAGCAGAAAGCCGCGCGATTCCGGCCGCCATCAGAGCGATGGGAGAGAAGTTGTCGCGGTATTCGCTCTTCTTGCCGTTGTATGCGCAAACATGCTCGGCGAATGATCTCTGTATGAACTCTAGTTCAAGTGGGGGAGGGGGACCCTGCCCGGGGACTGGTCGTTTGGAGATTTTTCCTACAAATGCGTCAACATTCAACCGCCTGTGAAGATCGAACTTGATCGTCTTGAAAAGTCTCTCAATATGAGGTTTTTCGGAACCTTTGTAGGCTGCGGTATAGATCATATCGATCTTCAGATCCGCGAGCATTGCCTCCAACTGACTTGCGTGGAAATCTAAACCGTTATCCATGACAATAAGCGATGGAATTCCATGGATATGTTGTGTTTTCGTTGTGTAAGGATCATCGGGGTCGGCAGGATTCAGTGCGATCTTAATGGCTTCTATAACGCGGAATGTATTCGGGGGTGTCAGTGCGACCACTGACGAGAGAACCATTGTAGAATGGACGTCAATCACACTCGTGACCCAGCAGTGCCCAAGGTTCCAGGTGTGGCTATTTCCATAGCGGTCCTTAACTTGCATTCCGACATCAGTTTTCAGCACGGAATGATCGATTTGCCAGGCGTCGAACGGATTTTCCGGCGTTGGAAGGGTTCCGACTAGTCCATGGCGGGCGTCAGCTTCGAATTGGCCATATTTTAGGCTGTCGAGGTCATAGGGATCAAATCCCCGTTTCCGTCGGCAGATTGTTGACTCGCTGGGAGGCTCTACCCAGTCCACAGCGGCATTATTTTTGCCAAGATTGGCTCCAGCCGCCAACTGTTCAACAATACAGCTTCGCAGTTCCTCGGCGGTCAACTGCTGATTGTTAAGGAAAACTCGGTGCAGAACGTCATCCAACACTGTAATGGCTTCTGGATGAAGTGACGACGATCGATCAATGCACGCGTTTCCGTGGGCCACCACTTGATCTTTGAAATTGGAATTTTTCCAGTCGTACCACTTCTTCTGCAAATTACCGGGGCTCGGATGCTTGTCCCAGCCAGCCAGGGGATCGAACGTCTGGAGCCAGGTAATCCAATGGCGTCGTCCAGCGTTGAGCACCACTCCATCCCGCAGATCGGCGTGGAACTTTCTCAAGTAAGCCACGTAGGATTTGATCTTTGCTTGCGTGCTCTTCGGCAGCTTCGCAATAGGCGTACGTACAAGCTCTCCCTGTCGCCGGTTCAGATGGCTGGTATAGTCGCCAATATGAGCCTTCCCTTGCGCCCACAGCCTCAGAAGTTTCTTCTGTTTGAATATCTTCGCTTCATTTTGGTCCACGCTTTTACAGAGCAATGTTCCGCCCTTTAGCGCCTGTTCGAAGGTCCAGATCTTGCCTTTGATGGTCAACTTTTCACCGGCAACCATCTGCGACCATGCGGTGATATTATGTTTCTCGGCGATATCGTGCAGACGCGTTGCGCTATCTGATCGTACAGAGGTTGCTAGAGCGTTCTTCACGATACCGCCTTCATCGAAGGAGATGCGCAATACGGGTTCACCGCCCAATCTGGACGAAAAACCTTGGTTACCCATGTTTTCGGAGTTGTCGGGACGTGAATTTCGAACTGAAGTTCGCGACGTGCCATGGAAGCGAACAGTTGATTATAGTCGGGATCACCCTGACCGGAGAGCAGGTGTGCGGCGTCGGCAAACCTGACCGGTTCATCGGCGAGCAATTCGAGAAGCCTATGTCGGCCCTCAGGGTCGGGCAGTAGATCCTCGGACCTCCTCAAAACCTGAAGATTGTGAGCGACGGACGGAGAAAGGCACCATCCCTGGTCCAGAACCGAGTGGGTCATTCCGAGCGGCGCGAGGATCCTGTTGATGTAGTCGAACCGTTCCCATTTCGCGCGATCAACGTATGCCAGGTACTTTCCCTCGATCCACACAATGCGGCCGTCGGCGCAATGCACCGCGGCGTCGGGCAGCGCCCAGAAATGGTCGGCATCGGAACCGAACTTCAACAGATCACCTTGCGGGCGATAGGAGACCGCCCACGGGCTCGCCTCGATAAATGAAAATGCCGCCGCCTCTCCAGTGCTACTGCCTTTGACGACGCGCCCGTTTTTCTTGCTGTAGAATTTCTGCCGCTTGATCAGACCGGAGCGATTAATCGTGGCGACCCACGGCTGCTGATCATTGCGGCGATACACCTCTAGCTGAGGCGAAACGGTCCAGACCTCATACCCAGTCTGAAGGTCCGCCTCTCGAAGCAAATATTCCATATCGCTTACGCGAAAAGCTGATCGACGCGCTCTGTCGGGAAGAAAGACACACTTCCCCCTTGACGGCGGACTCCTCATATATGAGAATCCGGTCAGACCTAGTCGTCTATGGTTCAAATGTCGTTTTTCACTTGGTTTGAACCGATGAATTGAAAGCGCTTCCGACGTGGTATCGGGAGCGCTTTTTCACTCCCGGCGGAAATCTTTCATTGTTAGCTTTTCAATCGCGTCCTTTCAGATTGGCGGTTAGGGTCTGTCTTTAGAGAATCCACAGATCGATTGCTCTGTCCAGAGAGCAAAAATCCAATGTTGACAGCGGCTTCGAATATTTTTTGAATTTACTGATTTGGGCCCTTTCCCATATAGGTTTTTTCTCGAATTCAATGTTGACAGACGGCGTTCAATGTTGAGATGAGTCGGGGTCGATTAGCGTAGTTTATAGCGAGGATTTTGCGCACCTTGAATTCAGCGGAGTGCTGCAAGTATCTGATATGTCTCTATTTTCTCGACGAGTTTTTGAGGTCATGCGATTCGTTTGGGTGCGGGAACCGGTTTTGCCTCGTCAGCTCACGTTGGCGCAGCTTTAATCGGAATGATTACGGGGGGCGGCAATGTGCCAAACTGGGTGGATCTGACTACGGTATCGAAGGTCACAGGGCGTAGAAGATCAATTAAAACAACACATTGATAGGCGAGCGACAAAACCACTTTTGCCGCTAGATCTATTTGAACGTCGAGCACCGATGAAAGATCGCGAATAGTTACGTTCCGCTCCTCATCCACACATTTTAAAATTGCGAAACGATACTCAAGTGGAACCGGAACGTCTTTCGCAGCTCGAACAGCCATTGCGGCCGGCCTTGCTGCGCTGCTCATGACATCTCTCTTGAGGTCAACGCGCAGGTTGTTGCGAAAGAAACCGGCATCCCGACGGTCAACCCCGTTGGTCGAGCACAGACGCCATTCTCGATTGCCTGAGAAGTTTGTCGTCAGCACCAGCATTTCATAGCGCATTAGCTCGATATCTGGTTCCGGTGCGGAAATCTGAAAGAGGTTATCATCGAGGCTCATCATCATGAGCCAGGGCAAATGCCACCTTTGATGATATTGAATTGGACGATCGGTTTTGACGGTCTCAAACCGATGGATGTCACGCGCGCTTTCCGCCCGCGTTTCATGGCCACTGATGCGCATGATACTGATACTCTTACTGCGGTACTGATCTGAACATCAGCCAAAGATTGATCGGCCTAGCTTCTGAGATTACCGCAATGGGGCATCTTGGGCTCCACACTGACGCATACAGACAAATGAGTCAATATATAATTCTATAATTATATTGGTATGGAACTCCCGGTCGCAGCTGAGGACTATTTGGCCGGTAACTCTACACGCGGCAAAGGTCCGAATGGCAGGCGAATTTCACCGTTGGTGCACCTGTAATGTGCAGGGGAATCC
>CAVQDK010000005.1:0-37494 GCA_963711195.1 uncultured Alphaproteobacteria bacterium | reverse complement strand
CTGGACGGCCTGCCATGGGCAAGACGTCGCTTGCCACCAACATCGCCTTCAACATCGCGGAAGCCTACGAGCCGGAAATACAGGCCGACGGGTCCACCAAACCGCTGAACGGTGGTGTGGTCGGGTTCTTCTCGCTGGAGATGGCGGCGGAGCAGCTGGCGACCCGCATCATCTCCGAGCAGACCGAGGTTTCGTCGTCGAAAATCCGGCGCGGCGAAATCAATGAACAGGAGTTCGAACGTCTGGTCGGGTGCAGTCAGGTCATGCACAAGATCCCGCTCTTCATCGACGAAACCGGCGGTATCTCCATCGCGCAGCTTGCTGCCCGCGCCCGCCGCTTGAAGCGACAGCGGGGGCTGGACGTGATGGTGATCGACTACATCCAGCTGATGACGGGCCACGGCAAGACCGACAACCGGGTGCAGGAACTGACGCAGATCACCACCGGCCTGAAGGCGCTGGCGAAGGAATTGCAGGTGCCGATCATCGCGCTCTCCCAGCTTTCGCGGCAGGTGGAAAACCGCGAGGACAAGCGTCCGCAGCTGTCCGACCTGCGCGAGTCCGGCTCCATCGAGCAGGATGCGGACGTTGTGCTGTTCGTCTATCGCGACGAGTATTATGCGGAGCGGCTGGTCAACGACACGGAAGGCAAGGACTACGAGAAGAATGTCGCACGGTATGAAAACTCGCGGGGCAAGGCGGAGGTCATCGTCGCCAAGCAGCGCCACGGGCCGACCGGCACGGCTGAACTGACCTTCCAGGCGGAATTCACCCGTTTCGGCGACTACGTTTCCGACGAGCACCTGCCGGACCACCATGATTTCTGAGGGTCGTTCGACCCCAGGTGCAAGTGCCCATCCCGACCTTGCGGGCGGACGGTTGACGGTCGACCTGGGGGCGCTTTGCGACAACTGGCGCATGTGCCGCGATCACGCGTCGCGCGACAATCCGAACGGCGAGACAGGCGCGGTGGTCAAGGCCAACGCCTATGGGTGCGGGATCGAACCGGTGGTTTCCGCTCTTTGGGAAGCCGGCTGCCGCACGTTCTTCGTGGCGCTGGTGGAAGAGGGTGCGCGCGTGAAGGCGGTGGCGCCGGATGCGACCTGCTACGTGCTGAACGGCCTGTTCGAGCACGCCGCGCCGCATATGCTGGACGCTGGCTTGATACCCGTTCTCGGCAGCGTCCGCGAGGTCCGGATTTGGGCGGCTGCTGCAGAGGGATCGCCCCTGCCCTGCGCTTTGCAGATCGACAGCGGCATGACGCGGCTGGGCATGTCCCCCGCCGAACTGAAAGGCGTCGTCGAAGGTCCGCGTTTCGCGTCTCTCGACGTATGCCTCTTCATGACCCACTTCGCCTGCGCCGACGATATCGGCCACGCCAAGACCGACGCGCAGCGGTCGGTGTTCGAGGAGGCCAGCGCCCTGTCTGCCCGGCGTGCCCCGCTCCGCCGCCAATTCCCCCGCCACCCTGCAGGCCGACGGCTATGCCTACGATCTCGCCCGGCCCGGCGTCGCGCTCTACGGCGGCGAAGCGTTGAACGATGTGGCGAACCCGGCCCGCCCGGTGGTCACGCTGGAAGCGCGGATCATCTCCGTACGGGACGCCAAGGCCGGCGACAGTGTCGGCTACGGCGCATCGGAAACGCTCACGCGGGACAGCCGCATCGCCCATGTTTCCGTCGGCTATGCCGATGGCTATCACCGTGCCGCATCCAATGCAGGCGTGCCGATGCGACAGGTCGCGGAACCGGCGCGCGCCGCGTTCAACGGCACGCCAATCACGGTGTCGGCCGTATCTCCATGGACATGTGCGCCTTCGACGTGACCGACGTCGATGCGCAAGCCGGAGACTGGATCGAACTGTTCGGCCCGACGATCGCCATCGACGATGTGGCGCGCGCGGCGGGCACGATCGGGTACGAAATGCTGACGGGCTTGGGACCGCGGTTCGCGCGGATCTACGTGAACGCAGATGGCTAAGGCCCGCATCCAATTCGTCTGCCAGAATTGCGGCGCGACCCATCCGAAATGGTCCGGGCGGTGCGAATCCTGCGGCGAATGGAACACGCTCGTGGAGGAAGGCGACGGCACGGGCGTGGCCGCCGGACCGTCGCGCACCCGCAAGGGCCGCATCGTGGAGATGCAGGATCTCGATGGTGCCATCGAAGACACGCCCCGCATCAAGGCCAACGTGGCGGAGCTGGACCGGGTGACGGGCGGCGGCTTCGTGCCGGGCTCCGCCCTGCTGCTCGGCGGCGACCCCGGCATCGGCAAATCGACCCTGCTCATGCAGGCCAGCGCCGCGCTTGGCGCGCAACGGCAATCAGGTCGTCTACGTATCCGGCGAGGAAGCCGTGGCGCAGGTGCGGCTGCGGGCGCAGCGGCTGGGCGTCGGCACGACGGGGCAGAATGGTGCATCGGTGAAGCTGGTGGCTGAGACCAACGTGGAGAACATCGTCACCACGCTGGAAGCAGGCAAACCCCCTGCCCTTGTCGTGATCGATTCCATCCAGACGCTGTGGTCCGATGGTGTGGACAGCGCACCGGGCACAGTCAGTCAGGTGCGCACGTCCGCACAGGCCATGATCCGCTATGCCAAGGCATCGGGCTGCGCCGTCGTGCTGGTAGGGCACGTTACCAAGGAAGGGCAGATCGCCGGGCCACGTGTGGTGGAACACATGGTCGATGCGGTGATCTATTTCGAAGGCGAAGCGGGCCACCATTTCCGCATCCTGCGCGCGGTCAAGAACCGGTTTGGGCCGACCGACGAGATCGGCATCTTCGAAATGGGCGGGCGCGGCTTGCGCGAAGTGGCAAACCCTTCGGAACTGTTTTTGGGCGAACGCCACAAGGCCGCGCCCGGTGCCGCCGTCTTTGCCGGTATGGAGGGTCGCCGACCGGTGCTGGTGGAGATACAGGCGCTTGTGGCGGAATCGTCCCTCGGCACGCCGCGCCGGACCGTGGTGGGGTGGGATTCGGCGCGCCTTGCCATGGTGCTCGCCGTGCTGGAAGCGCGGTGCGGCGTGCGCATGGGCGGTCATGATGTCTACCTGAACGTCGCAGGCGGCTACCGCATCACGGAACCGGCGGCCGACCTTGCGGTGGCGGCCGCGCTCGTATCGTCGCTGACCAACACGCCGCTGCCGGAAAACGGCGTCTATTTCGGCGAAATAAGCCTCTCCGGCCATCTGCGCCCGGTCAGCAACGGGTCCGGGCGGTTGAAGGAGGCTGCCAAGCTCGGGTTCGACCAGGCGACGTTCACGAGGGCGTCGGAAAAGACCAAGCAGGACACGCCCACAAAGGGTCTGCGCCTCAATACGCTCACCACGCTGTCCGACCTCGTGGTCGACCTTGTGAGTAGTGGCGGCGATGGCTTGCAGGACAAGGCCGATACTGCCAAATGACAAAAAGACTGTACCCGGACACAAGCCGGACGTGACGCGCCCATGCCCATAACCCTGCTCGACGGTATTCTCGATCGTCATCATGCTCATCTCCGCCCTGCTGGCGATGGTGCGCGGCTTTTCGCGTGAAGTGCTGTCGATCGTGTCGTGGGTGGCTGCCGCGTTTGCGGCGCTCACGTTCTACCCGGTCGTGTCCCCCATCATGGCCGATTTCATTCCCTCCATCGCCGACAAGCAGCTGGTGCTCGACGGTCTGTCGGCTGCGCTGGTATTTCTACTGGTTCTGATCGTGGTCAGCTACTTCACCATGCTGATCGCCGACATGATCATCGACAGCCGCATCGGCGTGCTGGACCGCACATTGGGGTTCATATTCGGAGCCGCGCGTGGTGCCCTGCTCGTCATCATCGCCTTGATGGGCTTCATCTGGCTTGCGGACGAGAACGAGCCGGAATGGGTGGCGAATGCCAAGTCCCGTCCGATGCTGGTGTCCATCGGTACGAATATCCGCGATTCCCTGCCGTCCGATCTCGATCAGGTGGTGAAGGATCTGTTCAACACCGACGACGGCCCGCCGGAAGAGCCCGCCCCGGGCGAAACGGACGCCGAGCGCGACACCTGATACGCCTGCCTTCATAAGGTTGCCAACGGAGCGGCACGGCCATGTTCGATGACAAGTTCCACGAAGAATGCGGTGTCTTCGGCGTCTTCGGGCGCAGTGATGCTGCGGCCATCTGCACGCTGGGCCTGCACTCGTTGCAGCACCGCGGGCAGGAAGCGGCGGGTATCGTCAGCTATGATGGCAACACGTTCCACGCCGAGCGTCACGTCGGTCTGATCGGCGATACCTTCTCCAAGCCGTCCGTGATCGAGCGGTTACCCGGCTACAATGCCATCGGACACAACCGCTATGCGACAACCGGTGGCGAGGGGTTGCGCAACGTGCAACCGTTCTATGCCGACTTTGCCGGTGGCGGGTTCACGATCGCCCATAACGGCAACATCACCAACGCCACCGCCATCCGCCGGGCGCTGCAGCAGCGCGGTGCGATCTTCCAGTCGACGTCGGATACGGAGGTCATCCTTCACCTCATCGCCATGAGCGACGAACAGAAGGTGCCTGAGCGGTTGATCGACGCCGTGCAGCAACTGGAAGGCGCGTTCTCGCTGGTGGCCATGTCGCGCTCGCGCATGTTCGGCTGCCGCGACGCGCTGGGCGTGCGCCCGCTGGTGCTCGGCGATCTCGACGGCTCCTACGTGCTGGCGTCGGAAACCTGTGCGCTCGACATCATAGGCGCGCGCTATGTGCGGGACGTGAAGCCGGGCGAGATGGTCGTCGTCACGCAGGACGGGCTGGAAAGCCACTTTCCGTTCGGGCCGCCGAAGGACGACGCCAAGCCCCGCTTCTGCGTGTTCGAGTACGTCTATTTCGCCCGTCCCGACAGCACGGTGCAGGGCGAAAACGTCTATGCCGTCCGCAAGCGTATCGGCGAGGAACTGGCGCGGGAAGCTCCGTGCGATGCCGACATGGTCATCCCCGTTCCAGATAGCGGAACGCCATCGGCCATCGGCTTTTCGCAGCAATCGGCGCTGCCCTTCGAGCTGGGCATCATCCGCAACCATTATGTCGGGCGCACCTTCATCGCGCCGTCCGACAACATCCGCCATATGGGCGTGAAGCTGAAGCACAACGCCAATCGGCGGTTGATCGAGGGCAAGCGGGTCGTGCTGGTGGACGATTCCATCGTGCGGGGCACGACGAGCCAGAAGATCGTGGCCATGGTGCGCGATGCCGGGGCCAAGGAGGTGCATATGCGTATCGCCTCGCCGCCCACCGTGAGCGGCTGCTTCTACGGTGTCGATACGCCGGAGAAGAGCAAGCTGCTCGCGTCCCGCATGTCGGTGGACGATATGGCGGCGTTCATCAAGGTGGACTCTCTCGCATTTCTATCGATCGACGGGCTGTATCGTGCGGCGGGCGAAGCGAAACGCGACAACGGACAACCGCAGTTCTGCGACGCCTGCTTCACCGGCGACTACCCGACGCGCCTGACCGACCGGGAAGGTATCGTCGATACCCGCGGCGACAACGTGCGCCCGATTTCGCTGCTGGCGGGTGGGCGGTAGGAATATGACCGGACGTTTCGACGGAAAAGTCGCTCTGGTAACAGGCGCTTCGCGGGGCATCGGATACGCCGCCGCCCTCGGTCTGGCGAAGGAGGGCGCGCACGTCATCGTCCTTGCGCGCACCGTTGGCGGGCTGGAGGAGCTGGACGACGCTATTCGCGCGGAAGGCGGTTCCGCAACCCTCGTTCCATTGAACATGAAGGACGGAGACGGCCTCGACCGGCTGGGCGCGGCAATCTACGAACGCCATGGCAGGCTCGACGTGCTTTTGGGCAACGCGGGTATCATGGGCACGGCAACGCCCTTGGGCCATCTGCAACCGTCGGTCTTCGACGACGTGTTCGCCATAAATGTCACCGGCAATTTCCGGCTGCTGCGGTCGATGGACCCGTTGCTGAAAGCGTCGGAAAACGGCCGCGCGCTGTTCATCACATCCACGGTGAGCGCCACGCCGTTCATCGCACCATATCTGGCATCGAAGGCGGCGTTGACCGAGTTGGTAATGTCCTATGCCGCGGAGACCGCGAACACGTCCGTGTGCGCAAATCTGCTGTTCCCCGGTCCCGTTCGAACGAAGATGCGAGCCCGATACATGCCTGGAGAGAACCCGAAAACAGTGCCGCCGGCTGCCACTTTGGTTCTGACAATCCTCGATTTGCTCGCTCCTGAAACGAGAAAGACCGGCAGCGTCTGGGACCATACGACGGATCGTTGGCGGTAAACCTTATTCGAACTATTGCGCTGCCGGCCTTGATATGTCGGTCCGATATATGATGTAAGTTCATATATCGGAGTTGACTATGCTTCGTTCCACCGGGCTGCCTGCCATGATGAACGTCCAGACCATCTGCCTCGCCATTCTCCAGTTGGAAGATGCGACCGGCTACGAAATTCGCAAGCGGGTTGCGGAGGGGCATTTCAGCCATTTCGTCGAGGCGAGCTACGGGTCGATCTATCCTGCGTTGAACAAGCTGGAATCAGAGGGCCTGCTGTCAGCGCGTGTCGAAGAGCAGGACGGAAAACCGAACCGTCGGGTCTATGCGATCAACGAAGCCGGACGGGCTGCTCTGTCGGGCATGTTTCAGCAACCGGCGCGACCGGATACGTTCCGCAGCGAGTTTCTCTTTCTGGCGATGTTTGCCCAGTATCTTCCACTCGACATCGTTCGCGGAGCCATCGAAAAGCAGGTGAAATGGCTGGTGGCGGAACTCGACATCATCGATGAAGCTGAAGCCAGCGTTCCGTTGGAAGCCGCAGCCTGGGTCGCAGAATGCGGGCGCACCTGCCTGCAGGCGCAGTTGGACTACATTTACGAACACCGCGACCGGCTCGAGGCTCTCGCCGAGACCGCGAACTTTTCATCACGCCCCACCGCATCCTCCCTCGTCGCGGCTGAATAGAAAGCCAATATCATGAAACTGCGCGGTTCCCATCTCGTCGCCCTCGCTATTCTCGCCGGTATCGGTGGCTGGATGTTCACGGGCGATATCATTCAGGGCGGTCAGGTCGATCCGGATGCGCAATCCATCGCCGAACGGGAAGAGGCTCGGTCCGACGACGCCTTTCGGGTTCAGGTTGCTGCGATGCAGCCCGATGAACGGGAAGCGACGCTGGACATTCGCGGGCGCACAATGGCCAGCGCGAGCGTTTCGGTTCGAGCGGAAACCGGCGGCACGGTGCTGGCGCGAGAGGTTCGGAAGGGCCAACTCGTCGCGGCGGGCGACCTGCTCTGCACCTTGGACGAGGGCGTGCGCGGCACCTCGCTGGCGCAGGCGGAGGCCGCGTTGCAGCAGGCGCAAGCCGATTTCGATTCCAACCAGCGCCTTGCCGAACAGGGGTTCACGACACAGTCCCGCATGCGGCAGTTGCGCACCGCGCTCGATTCCGCCTCCGCCGCTCTGGCAGGGGCCAAACAGGACATGACGCGCACGCAGGTGCGCACCACGATTGCAGGGCAGATCACCGAGCCGCTGGCGGAGCCCGGCGACAATCTCACCCCCGGCGGCGTCTGCGCGACCGTGGTGCAGACGGACCCCATCAAGTTCACCGGTCAGGTTTCGGAAACCGAGATCGGCAACGTGCGCACGGGCATGGATGCCAACGTCATGCTCGTCAGCGGTGAACAATCGGCGGGGACGGTGTCGTTCATCGCGCCGACGGCGGACGAACGCACCCGCACATTCGCCGTGGAGATCGATCTGCCGAACCCGGACCGGGCGATCCGCGAAGGGATCACCGCCTCCGCCGCCATCCCGCTCGATACGTCGGAAGCCTACAAGGTGCTGCCTTCCTGGCTCACGCTGGCTGACGACGGGCAGGTCGGCGTGCGAGTGGTCATGAACGACGACACCGTCGCCTTCAAAGCGGTGACCATTCTGGCGCAGGAAGAGCAGTCCATGTGGGTTGCCGGCCTCGCCCCGGGGGACCGGGTCATCACGTTGGGACAGGATTTCGTCGCAGCCGGACAGAAGGTCGAGCCGGTCGTCGCACCGGATGCGCAGCAAACGAACGCGCCGGACGAGGCAGCGAAAAGCGCCGCCCTCACGACATCAGCACAGGACTAGAGCCGACATGACATCCGCCCTCGCCGTCATTCTCAGCCGTCCGAAGACGGTCCTGACCCTCATGCTGGTGATGATCATCGCCGGCGCGATGACCTACATTTCCATTCCCAAGGAAGCGCAACCGGACATCGATGTTCCGGTCTATTTCGTCTCCGTCACCCAGCCCGGCATTTCCCCGCGGGACAGCGAACGGCTGCTGATCCGTCCGATGGAAACGAAGTTGCGCGGGCTGGACGGGTTGAAGGAACTGACGGCGGTCGCCAACCAGTCCAACGCACTGGTGGTGCTGGAGTTCGAGATCGGGACCGACAAGGACAAGGTGCTGGCCGACATTCGCGACAAGGTCGATCAAGCCAAGGCGGAATTCCCGGCCGACGCTAACGAACCGGTGATCGCGGAGACGAACTTTGCCCTGCAACCGACGTTGATCGTGACGCTTTCCGGCAACGTGCCGGAGCGGACGCTCTACGGCTTTTCGCGCCGGTTGAAGGACGAGCTGGAAGCCATCGACACGGTGCGCGAGGCCAACCTGCGTGGCAATCGCGAGGAGCAGCTGGAGGTCATTCTCGACCTCGCGAAGCTCGAATCCTACAACATCACGCAGGGTGAGTTGCTAAATGCGCTGGCACAGAACAACCAGCTTGTCGCCGCAGGCTTCATCGACAACGGCGCGGGCCGTTTCAACGTGAAGGTGCCCGGCCTCGTGGAAGACGCGCAGGACGTCTATTCCATACCCATCAAGCAGAACGGCGAGGCCGTCGTCACGCTTGGCGACGTGTCGGAGATCCGCCGCACCTTCAAGGATGCCAGCGTCTTCACGCGGGTGAATGGCGATCCGGCCATCTCGCTGGAGGTCGTCAAGCGCATCGGCACCAACATCATCGAAAACAACGAGGCCGTGCGGGAGACCGTCGCGCGGTTCTCGAAGGACTGGCCGTCGACCGTGAAGATCAACTTCATGCTCGACGAATCCGCCTTCATCAACGAGGTGCAGGGCTCGTTGCAGGCGTCCATCATGACCGCCATCGCGCTTGTGATGGTCGTGGTCGTGGCATCCCTCGGACTGCGATCGGGCCTGCTGGTCGGCTTGTCGGTGCCGGTCTCCTTCGCGGTCGGCTTCCTGATCCTCGGCACGGCAGGCATCACCGTGAATATGATGGTCCTGTTCGGCATGGTGCTCACCGTCGGCATGCTGGTGGACGGGGCCATCGTGGTGACCGAATATGCCGACCGAAAGCTGGCGGAAGGGGTGGACCCGAGCGAAGCCTACACACAGGCGGCGCAGCTCATGTTCTGGCCCGTCGTCTCGTCCACGGCTACCACGCTGGCAGCCTTCCTGCCCTTGCTGTTGTGGCCCGGGGTGTCTGGCGAGTTCATGTCCTACCTGCCGACGATGGTCATCATCGTGCTGTCGGCTTCGCTGCTGACCGCGTTGATCTTTCTGCCGACGGCGGGCGCGCTGACCGGGCGCATAGCGCAATGGGCGGGCCGTTATGCGGCTTGGTTCACGACCGCCATTTTGGCCGCGTCGTTGACCGGCCTTGCCGTTTTCCTGCTGACGCAGGCCGCCGTGTCCGGCGCGATCGGCTTCGGCTGGAACGATGTGCTCGGGTTCGCTTCGGCACAGGCAGGTGAGGCGAATGCAAGCAACGTGGCCACGGTGATTGCCGCGGTGGCAGGGCTTGGTGTCGCCATACTCCTGTTCCCAGTCGTGCGCCGCTACGTCGCCTGGCGTGCGCGGAAGGCCGCGCCGGAAGATCAGGTCTCGCTGATGTATTCGAGCGAACGACCGCTGGAAATCGACAAGGTTCCAGGCGCGATGGGGAGCTACCTGAAGTTCCTGAAGTTCACGTCCGGTAATCTCGTCGGCAATGCGCTTGTCCTCGCGGTGGTCGTGTTTGCCACCATGACTGTGTTCTCCCTGTTCGGCACGCACAACAGCGGTGTGGAGTTCTTCGTGGAAGAGGAGCCGGATCAGGCGATCATTCTCGTGGGCGCAAGGGGCAACCTTTCGGCCACGCAAATCCGCGACGTGGTCGCGCAGGTGGAAGACCGGGTGATGACCGTGAACGGCGTTGAAAACGTCGTGATGACGGCGACCGCGCCGGGCGGTTCCGGCGGCTCCGCCGGTGGCGCGCCATCCGCGGTGCAGGACAAGCCGGCTGACGTGGTGGGCGAGATTCAGATCGAACTCAACGACTATTGCTGCCGCCGGAAAGCCGTCGAGATCTTCGCGGAGATCCGGGAAAAAACCGCAGCCTTCCCGGGCATAACGGTGGAGATAAGGAAGATCGAAGGCGGCCCGCCCACGGGCAAGGACGTGCGGCTGGAAGTGAAATCCACGAGTTATGACGAGATGGTCGCCACCATTTCCCGTGCCCGCGCCTTCTTCGACGGCATGGAGAACATGCAGGAAATCGAAGACGGACGCCCCCTGCCCGGCATCGAGTGGGAACTGGAGGTCGACCGCGAAATGGCGGGCCGCTACGGCGCGGGCATCACGTCCATCGGTGCCATGGTGCAACTCGTGACCAACGGCGTGAATATCGGCACCTACCGCCCCGACAACTTCAGAGGACGAACTGGACATCCCCGTTCGTCTGCCGAAGGAGCAGCGGACGTTCGACACGCTAGACAATTTGAAGGTGCAGACGAGCGAAGGTCAGGTGCCGCTTGCCAATTTCGTCACGCGCACGCCTAAGCAGGTGGTCGGTTCCATCACCCGCAAGGACGGTCTTTACGCCATGGAAGTGAAGGCCAATCTGGCCGATGCCTTCAAGGCCGACGGCGGTACGATACAGACGAAGACCGACGAGGTGCAGGCGTGGCTGGACGCGCAGGAATGGCCCTCATCCGTGCAGTTCCGCTTTCGCGGTTCGGACGAGGAACAGGCGGCTGCCGGCGAGTTTCTCGGCAAGGCCGCGGCCATTTCCCTGTTCATAATGTTCATCATTCTGGTGACCCAGTTCAACTCGTTCTACCAGGCGATCCTCACCCTCTCGACCGTCGTGCTTGCTGTGATTGGGGTGCTGATCGGCTTGATGCTGACGGGGCAGAAATTTTCCATCATCATGACCGGGACAGGGGTCGTCGCGCTGGCGGGGATCGTGGTCAACAACGCCATCGTGCTGATCGATACGTTCAACCGGCTGCGCAGCGAAGGGGTGGAAACCCGCGAAGCGGTGCTGAAAACGTCCGCTCAGCGGTTGCGGCCTATCATGTTGACGACCATGACCACCATTCTCGGGCTTATTCCCATGGCCCTGCAGATCAACATGAACTTCCTCGAGCGCACCATTGCGCTTGGCGGCATTACCTCTGTCTGGTGGGTCCAACTGTCGACGGCGATCATTTCGGGTCTGGCATTTTCGACCATTCTGACGCTGGTCGTCATACCATCCATGCTGGCCCTACCCGCCAACCTGGTCGGTGTCGGCGCGTGGGTGGCACGGGTCGTCGGCTTCCGTCGCGCGAAGGCGGAGGACGGTCCCGTAGTGGAGGAAAGCCCCTACATGGCGCTGGACGATCTGAACGCCATGATGGCGAAGGCCCGGGTCGCAGGCGCACCGCCGGTCGTGGCGAATGCCAATGCGCCCGTCGCAGCGCCGATGCGTTACCCGGACGCTGCGGAGTGAACGCTGCGGCGTTTGTAATCACGGGCGCTGAACGGTAGCGTTGCCAGATAGACGAGGCTGGCGACGCTGAGAAAGCCCCATGGGTAGCTGAACAAGAACGCTACCAGCAGAACGAACCCGATCAATGTCAGTGGCACGTTGCGGGCCGAAATGCGCTGGCCGGTGCGTTTGGCGGACCATGTGGGCCAGCTCGACGCCATCAGCGCGCCAATGCACAGCACGTAGATCCCGGCCGCCAGCGCGCTGATGCCGAAGCGGTCCGCGCCCAAAAGACCCAAATAAACGGGCAGCAGCGCCAGCAGCGCGCCTGCGGGCGCAGGAACGCCGGTGAAGAAGTCCACTTCCCAGTCCTTGCGGTCCGGATCTTCCAGCATCACGTTGAAACGCGCCAGCCGCAGGCAACCACATATCGCGAAGACCAGCGCCACGATCCAGCCGAGACTCGGCGCGTCCTTCAACGTCCACAGATAGACGATGATGGCAGGTGCCACGCCGAAATTGACGAAATCCGCCAGCGAGTCCAGCTGCTCGCCGAAGGACGTCGATGCCTTCAACATGCGTGCAGCGCGACCATCGAGCGCATCGAGAATGGCGGCGAAGACGATGGCGAGCACCGCGAACTCGAACCGCCCCTCGATCGACAGGCGAATGGCGGTCAGGCCGGCGCAGATCGCCCCGAGCGTGATGAGGCTCGGCACCAGCATGCGCAACGGCACATCCCGCAATCGCCGTATCGAGTTCGACGTCCGATGCTTCCGGCGCAGGCTCGGTATCCGTTGCCATGTCAGATCGTCCGCACGGACGGCGCTTCCGCGAACGCTCCCTCATGGGCTGCCAGAGTGGTTTCACCGGCGATGGCCTTTTGCCCCAGCGCCACCCGCGGCATAGCACCTTCCGGCACGAACACGTCGCAGCGGGATCCGAAGCGGATGAGCCCAAAGCGGTCGCCCTGCCCCAACCGGTCGCCAGCGTTGGACCAGTTCAGAATGCGCCGCGCGACCAGACCGGCAATTTGCACCGTGCCCACGGGGCCGTGGGGTCCATCGATGGTGATGCAATGGCGCTCGTTTTCCTCGCTGGCCTTGTCGAGATCGGCGGCGAGGAACTTGCCTGCCTTGTGGGCGGACGCCGTCACGGGCCCGGCCACCGGAGCGCGGTTGATGTGGACGTCGAAGACATTCATGAAAACCGATATGCGCAGCATGGGTTCACTGCCCATGCCCAGCTCGGCAGGCGGCACGAACGAGCCGATTGCGGAAATGCGACCGTCGGCGGGGCTGACGATCAGGCCATCACCCTGCGGAACGACCCGGGCGGGATCGCGGAAAAACAGGGCGCACCAGATTGTCAGCGCCAAACCGAGCCAGAACAGCGGCTGCCAGACGAAGGCGAGGGCCAGCGTGACGACTGCGAAGATGGCGACGAAGCGTTTCCCCTCGGGATGGATGGGAACGAGGACGCTTTTGACGGAATTGATGACGGACATGGTGCGGGCCGTGGCTGGTTTGTGCCGGTGTTACCGCGATAGACGGTCGGGCGCAAAGCGGTTGAATGCCACCGTCGGGCCATTTATTTCCCGCAGCAATTTGCGGCGTATGGACTCCTCGAAATCGTCGTAGTCCCGCGCTTCCATCACGAATGCACCAGGGCCTCCGATGACGCGGTTCAGATAGTGTTCGTACAGCTCGATGTCGGCGAGTTCGCCAAGATCGTATTCGGTGGCGTGGATAACCAGCCCATTGACGGTGATACCCTGCGCGACGGCGAGGTCGCGCGCGGCAGCCGGGTCGGTGATGTCGGAGGAGCCGTCGCCGGACACGTCAATCGTCCGGCGGTCACCGTCGTAGTCGTTGCCGAGAATGGCGGCGGTTGCAAAGCGTATGGCGGTGGCAATGTCGGTGCGGCCCGTCATTTGCCGAGGCATAGTCTCCAGAGCGACGGCGACCGCGTCCATGTCACTCCCGTTGCGGACATGGGCCCACGGCACCGTAAACGCTGCGCTGCCGCTCCCCGCCCACTGAACGACGGCGACTGCCAAGCCTTCCGGTCCGAGAGCGAGAACCGCCTGTCGAACCTGCGGGTGGCGAAAGGCGTTGGCGAGACCCAGCCGTTGCAGGTCGAACTCTTCCTGATCGACACTGGTGGACGTGTCGAGCGCCAGAACCAGTTCGAGAGCGACACGCTCCCGCGCCTGCACCGGTGCGCATATCAAAAGCGCGATAAGAAGGGCGCTACTCAGCCGGTTCATAATTTGGTTTCGGACCGAGAAAGCCCCGATCGTCGGCAGCCTGCGCGGCTTTCAGCGCCGCCTCGGCTTCCGACGCCTCGCGCTGGCGGTTCCACATGGACGCGTAAAGACCCTCGTTCTCCAGAAGTTCCGTGTGCGTGCCTCGTTCCGCAATCTCCCCCGCTTCCAGCACGATGATTTCGTCTGCATCGATGACGGTGGACAGGCGGTGGGCGATGACGACCGTGGTACGGTCCTTCGAGACGATGTCGAGCGCAGCCTTGATCTCCTGCTCGGTCGCCGTATCGAGCGCGGAGGTAGCCTCGTCGAGAATGAGGATAGGCGGTGCTTTCAGCAGCGTGCGGGCAATGGCCACCCGCTGCTTCTCCCCGCCGGAAAGCTTCAGACCACGTTCGCCTACCGGCGTGTCGTAGCCCTGCGGCAGCCTTGCAATGAACTCGCCGATCTGGGCGCGATCGGCGGCTTTCTGGACTTCTTCCGCCGTCGCATCCATGCGCCCGTAGCGGATGTTGTATTCGATCGTGTCGTTGAACAGCACCGTGTCCTGCGGCACCATTCCGATGACCGCGCGCAGGCTTTCCTGGCTGACGCTGCGCAGATCCTGTCCGTCGATCGTGATCGCCCCTTCCTGGATGTCGTAGAAGCGGAAGAGCAAGCGGGAAATCGTGGACTTGCCAGCGCCCGATGGGCCGACGATGGCAACCGTCTTGCCGCCAGGCACATGGATGGAAACGTCCTTCAATATCTCCCGGTCCGGCTCGTAGTGGAAGCTGACATTGTCGAACCGGATTGCCGCATCGTCGACGACCAACCGTTTGGCGTCGTCGGCGTCCACCACCTCGGCAGGCACGGCGAGCAGTTCGAACATGTCCTCGATATCCGTCAGCGCCTGACGTATTTCGCGATAGACGAAGCCGATGAAGTTCAGCGGGATCGACAGCTGCATCAGGAAGGTCTGGATCAGCACGAAATCGCCGATCGTCTGTTCGCCACGCTGCACGGCCAGCGCAGACATGACCATGCAGATCAGCATGCCGACCGAGAAGATCGCCATCTGACCGAAGTTCAGCCAGCCGAGCGACGTCCATGTTTTGGTCGCGGAAACCTCGTATTTCGCCATCGAGTCATCGAAGCGGTTGGCCTCCATCGTCTCGTTGCCAAAATATTTCACGGTCTCGTAGTTCAGCAGCGAGTCGATGGATTTGGTGTTCGCCTGCGTGTCGGCCGCGTTCATGTCGCGGCGAATGGAAATGCGCCAGTCGGACGCCTTGATGGTGAACCAGGAATAGGCCCACACGGTCACGGCAATGACGACGACATACCAGAAGCCGAAGAAATACCAGAAGATGCCCGCGTAGAGGGCAAACTCCAGTATCGTCGGCAACGTGTTGAGGATCGTGAAACGCACGATGGTCTCGATCCCCTTGGTCCCGCGTTCGATTATACGCGACAAGCCGCCCGTGCGCCGTTGCAGGTGGAAGCGCAGCGAGAGCGTGTGCATGTGGACGAACGTCTTGTAGGCGAGTTGGCGCACCGCATACTGACCGACCCGTGCGAACAGGGCATCGCGCAACTGGGTAAAGCCCCACATCACGAGGCGCGCGACATTGTAGGCGATGACCATGATGATGGGCGTCATCAGCACCATCGGTATCCAGAACACGTCCGGTTCCAGACCGTTCAGGGTGTCGGTGGCGTATTTGAAGAAGAAGGGGATGATCGCGGTGATGAGTTTGGCGACCACGAGGAAGAATGCCGCCCAGAAGACGCGGGCCTTCAGGTCCGGCCGTTCCGCGGGCCACAGATAGGGCCACAGATTGCGGATGGTCGACAGGGAGGAGGCGTCGCGTTCAGGCGCGTCGGCGATTTTGTCGGACAAGGAAAGTCTTTCGGTAAAGCGGTGCGCGCAGGATCAGCGGCAGGACGGGTCGTCGGGATGGGCGCAACACGATCTCAGGAACGTGCTGGTGGTATCGGATAGTTCGGCAAGCAGCACCTCGTTCACCCGGTAGCGCGAACGGGGCGGCACCACTTCCATGTGGATGAGACCGGCCTCGGTCAGCACTTTCAAATGTTGCGAGACCGTCGATTGCGCCAGCGCGACGACCTGCGTAATATCCTTGCAACCGCAATGGCGATGCATGGCAACGTGTCGCAGAATGTCGATCCGGACGGGATTGGCAAGGGCGGCGAACGCATCGGCCAGTTCCGTGCTCGCACCCGTTCTGGAAGGCTTCGTGCACTTGCCCATCGCGAACCTATCATCGTTTCTTTACGATGATGTAAAGCCGGCATCCGGGATTCGCAACCCCTAGTCGAGACTGCTTTCCGCATCGTCAGGCAGCTTGAATATCTGGCCGATATAGATGCGGTCGGGGTCGCGGATCTGGTCGCGGTTGGCCGCGAAGATCGTCGTGTAGCGAATGCCCTGTCCATAGGTTTTACGGGAAATACGCCACAGGCTGTCGCCGCCGCGGATGATCACCGATGTGCCGGTTTGCAACACCTCTACTTCGGCCACCTGTTCGGTGGTGCGGTGCAGAACGGGGACGGCGGCCCGGGCAAGGACGGTGCCGTCGGCCCGTTCCACCACATCGGCGCGAACGTCGTGGCGGCCCGGTGGAAGGTTCGTCGTCGTTTCCAGCAGAAACCGCCCGTCACGGGTGCCGGTGGCGCGGCCGATGGGTTCGTTGTTGAGATAGACCTGAACAGTCGCACCGGCTTTCGCTGCGCCTGCAATCGCCAGTTGACCGCCTTCGACTTCCACCGCCTCGATGGCGACGACGGGCGAAGGGCCGTTCTGCAATGCGACTGGCGGGGGCGCGGGCGTGTCCACGACGGAGACGGTCTCCTCCTCGGCGATCACGGCTGCCAGCAAGGGTGCATCGTCCTGTTCGGGAATGCTAACTATGGCGGCTTCTTCGGAGACGCTCCGTGTATCCCCGTCACTGGCATGCAGCCGTAATTCGTGGTCCCCTGCAGGAAGGTTGCGTTCCGACAGCAGGACGAAATCGCCCGTCTGGTCCACGGTGCCGCTGGCGACGGTCGCCCCGGCGCGGTCCTTCAGATCGACCGTCATACCGGGAGCCGCCCGCCCCGCCACCACGAAAGAGCCGTCCGGTTCTGCCCGCAGGATGTCGATGGACGGTTTGGTGCCGCCGGTCGCTTCCACGATGCGTTCCGCGTTCTTCTCGGGCGTCGGTTCGTTAGAGGGACCGGACGGTTCGACTTCCGCCGAAGGTGAAACTGCCTGCTCTGTCAGGTCCGGCAGGCCGAAGACGTTCGCAACCGTCGTGAACCCGAACGCGGCTCCACCGGCGAGAAGACCGATTATGATGACGCCTGCAAAGCCCAAACCCGACGTGTCCTCCCGTTGCCTGCTCTAGCTCGCCTTCACCCCATGACGCGGGCGCAGAAACTCCCATGAATACAGCGCCAGGGCGAACCATATAAGCCCGAATGTCAAACCCTCGACCCAGGTGAATGCTTCGCCGAAAACGGTGAAGGACAGCACGAAGATCATGCTTGGGGCGATATACTGCATCAAACCTAGCGTGGCGAATCTCAGCGCCTTGGCCCCGAAGGCGTAGAGGATGAGCGGCACGGCGGTGAGTGCGCCGGTGCCGACCAGCAGCAGCGATGTGTCCACCGCCCGCGCGAACTGCCCGTGGCCGTTTGCCGCCAGCCAGCCGATGAACACCAGCGCGAAGGGTGACAGCAGCAGCACTTCCATGACGAAGCCCTGCGTCGGCCCGACATCGACCGTCTTGCGCAGATAACCGTAGACTGCAAACGACGTCGTCAGCAGCAGGCCGATGACCGGCACGTCCCCCGCCACGATCACGCGGATCAGACACCGCAGAAGCGGCGATCGCCACCGCCGCCAGTTGCAGTCGCGAGAGGCGCTCACCGAGCAGGACCGCGCCGATCAGCACGTTCATCAGCGGGGTGATGTAATAGCCGAGTGCTGCCTGCGAGGTTTGATTGACCGCGATGGAATAGACGTAGACGCCCCAGTTGAACGCGATGAGCGTCGCCGTCAGTGCCATCATGGCGACGATGCGCGGACGGCGAAACAACGGGCCGATTTCGCCCAACCGACCCTGCACAGCCATGATCGCCAACGCGAACGGCACGGCCCAGACGATGCGATGGCACACCAGTTCCACCGGCGGCACATGGGTGAGCGGGATGAAATAGAGCGGCAGAAAGCCCCAGATCGTGAACGCGCCCAGCGCGCACCAGAAGCCCTGAACGGGCGTCAGGTTTGCGTTCGCCGCCCGTGTCGGGGCGAAGGCCTCACCCACCTCCCGCAACCTCGGCAGTCTTCCGCACCAGCCGGAAGACGATTGAATCGTTCAGCGCCTGAAACGAGGCGTCGATGATGTTGTCGGACACGCCGACTGTCCACCACCGCTCGCCGGTCTCGTCGGCGCTTTCGATCAGCACGCGGGTGATGGCCTCCGTTCCGCCATTGAGGATGCGGACCTTGTAGTCGACCAGTTCCATGCCTGCGATCATGTCGGAATATTTGCCGAGATCGGTGCGCGAGCGCCTTGTCCAGCGCGTTGACCGGGCCGTTGCCTTCGGCGACCGAGATCAGCCGTTCGCCATCAACGACGATCTTCACCACCGCTTCCGACACGCTGATCTTTTCGCCGAGCGCATTGTGGCGACGTTCCACCGATGTGCGGAAGCTTTCCACCTCAAAGAACTCCGGCACCGTGCCGAGCGTGCGGCGGGCGAGGAGTTCGAAACTGGCTTCCGCCGCCTCGTAGGCGAAGCCTTCCGCCTCGCGCTCTTTTGTCAGCGCGATGAGGGTGTCGAGGCGCGGATTGTCCTTGGCGACCGTGATGCCGCGCTTGGCGAGTTGGTCGATGAAGTTCGACTTGCCGCCCTGGTCGGAGACCATGACGTTGCGCGCATTGCCGACGCTGTGGGGCTCGACGTGTTCATAGGTCGTGGGGTCTTTCAGTAGGGCGGAGGCGTGGATTCCCGCTTTCGTGGCAAACGCCGAGGAGCCGACATAGGGGGCCTGCGTGTCCGGCGCGCGGTTCAGCAATTCGTCGAAGCGGCGGGACAAAGCGGTGAGGCCGGACAGGGCGTCCGGCGCGATGCCGGTCTCGAACCGTTCGGCGAAGGACGGTTTGAGCATGAGCGTCGGGATGATGGTGGTGAGGTTGGCGTTGCCGCACCGCTCGCCGATGCCGTTCAGCGTGCCCTGTATCTGGCGCGCGCCAGCGTTGACGGCGGCCAGCGAATTGGCGACGGCCTGCCCGGTATCATCGTGGGCGTGGATGCCGAGATGGTCGCCGGGCACGGCTTCCGCGATTACCGCTTCCACGATGGCGCGGATGTCGATGGGCTGGGTGCCGCCGTTCGTGTCGCACAGCACGACCCACCGCGCACCGGCCTCGAACGCCGTGCGGGCGCAGGCGAGCGCGTAGGCGCGGTCGGCCTTGAAGCCGTCGAAGAAATGCTCGCAATCGACCAGCGCTTCCTTGCCCGCAGCCACGGCTGCCTCGACGGACTCGCGGATGGAGTCGAGGTTCTCCTCGTTCGTGCAGCCGAGCGCGACCCGCACATGCAGATCCCACGCCTTGGCGACGTAGCAGATGGCGGAGGCGGACGATTGCGTAAGCGCGGCGAGGCCGGGGTCGTTCGACGCCGACACGCCCGCGCGCTTGGTCATGCCAAAGGCGGTGAAGGTGGCGCGTTTCGTGCGGGCTTGCTCGAAGAACGCCGTGTCCGTCGGGTTCGCGCCGGGATAGCCACCCTCGACATAGTCCAGCCCGAACTCGTCCAGCATTTTGGCGACCGCGATCTTGTCCTCGACGGAAAAGTCGATGCCGGGGGTCTGGGCACCGTCGCGGAGGGTGGTGTCGAACAGGGTGATGCGTTCGCGGGGGGCGGTGGCGGCGGCTTCGTGCGCGGCGACCTTGGCGTCGTGGGCGGCGGTCAACGGACGACTTCCCAGGTCGTGACGCGCTCGCCGGTTTCGGGGTCTTTTGAATCCTTTAGCTGGATGCCTTGGGACAGGAGTTCATCACGGATGCGGTCGGCTTCGGGGTAGTTTTTGTGCAGCAATGTGGGCAGGCGCTTGACAATCGCATCGTTCAACTTGACTGCTGCTCGACTCTGTCTAGCGCTGTAAAGCTAAAATCTCATCCGACAGCCAGAACGTAAATCGAGTATCTGGAGAGTTCATCAGTTCGCGTTCGAAGCATGATCGGCTCCAAACGGTGGTATTGCAGTTTCCGCAATAGCGTTCCAAGGTTGAACGATGACCAGCTCTATCGCATCGGAGAGCGTCGAACCAAAGTCGCACCAGATTCTGATGCTTGACCATTAAAGATAAGATCATTGAGTAGTTGATCTGATTGCACGACTTCAAGCTACGTGGCTTCAAGTGGAGTCTTGACATTTCCCGTTGCTCTTCCAAGTTCAGCTTTACCTCCGCCTCCTCCAGCCGCCGCACCGTAAAGTCCAGCGGCTCGCGGTAGTGCGTCATCAGGATCGCCAACCGCACGACTTCTCCCGGCCATTTCCGGCCACCGACCTTCTCCGTGTGCAGCAGGTCATGCACCGTGATGAAGTTGCCCTCGGACTTGGACATCTTCTTGCCCTCGACCTGCAGATAGCCGTTGTGCATCCACACATTCGCCATCCGCTCGGTGCCGTTCGCGCAGCAGGACTGGGCGATTTCGTTTTCGTGATGGGGGAAAATCAAATCCAGCCCGCCACCGTGGATGTCGAAGGTTTCGCCGAGGAACGCCTTGGACATGGCGGAGCATTCGATGTGCCAGCCGGGGCGGCCGTGGACCACTTCGCCGCCGAACTCACCGTCCCAACCCGGCTCGTCGGCGGCGCTTTCCTTCCACAGCACGAAGTCGCCGGGGTTCTTCTTGTGGCCTTCCACCGCCACCCGCGCGCCAGCCTGCTGGTCGTCCAGCTTGCGGTTGGACAGGATGCCGTAATCGTCGTCGCTCGTGACGTCGAACAGCACCTCCCGCCCCTTTTCGCCTTTGGCAACATAGGCATGGCCGCGTTCGATCAGAGCCTGAATCATCGCCACCATACCGTCGACATGGTCGGTGGCGCGGGGTTCATGTGTCGGTTGAAGGCAGCCAAGCGCGGCCATGTCGGTCTGAAACTGCTCGGTCGTCTTCTCCGTCACCTGCGCAATGGCTTCGTTGAGCGGCATGTCGGGAAAATCGCGGCGGGCACGGTCCGTGATCTTGTCGTCCACGTCCGTGATATTGCGGACATAAGTGACGTGGTCCTCGCCGTAGATATGGCGCAGCAGGCGAAACAGCACGTCGAACACGATGACGGGGCGCGCGTTGCCGATATGGGCGTGGTCGTAGACCGTCGGCCCGCACACATACATGCGCACGTTCTTTGGGTCGATCGGCTCGAACTTTTCCTTCGAGCGGCTCAGCGTGTTGTACAGGGTCAGTTCGATCATAGCGGTCTCGTGGCTAGTGCCTAGCGAACCGGAAAACTGAACATGGGAAGACCGGCCCGCGCGAAGCTAGGCGGTAATGCAGCAGCGAATGGCGGTGCAGAAGGTCATGGGCGCATATGCTGCCGCGAAGGCGCCCGCGTCAAGTCACAGCAGGCGGGCAATCAGCGAAAGCGCCAGCAGCAGCATGACCAGCGCGATCAGCCCGTCCAGCACCCGCCATGCGGAGGGCTTGGCGAACAGGGGTGCCAGCCATCGCGCGCCGTAGCCCAGCGTGAAGAACCAGACGAAGGATGCGATCATCGCACCCGCCCCGAACGCTGCGCGCGCCTCCCCTTCGTAGGAACCGGACAGGCCGCCGACCAGCACGACCGTGTCGAGATAGACGTGGGGGTTCAGGAAGGTGAAGGCCAGCAGCGTGGTGATGGCCCGGGACAGCGATGGTGCGGCCTGTTTCGCAGCTTCCATGCCCTGCGGCCTCCAAGCCCGTTTTGCAGCAAGCGCGGCATATGCCAGCAGAAAGATCGCACCCCCTGCCGTTACCACGGTCAACAGGACGGGGTTGGAATTGACGATGGTTCCGAAGCCCGCAACGCCCGCCAATATCAACAGCGCGTCGGAGAGGGCGGCGATCAGGCATAAAATGAAGACATGGGAGCGCAGCAGCCCCTGCCGTAGAATGAAGGCGTTCTGCGCGCCGATGGCGACGATGAGCGACCCGCCGAGGACGAAGCCGTTGAGGAAGGGCAACATCGCTTCAGAACAGCCCGAGCTGCGTCGGTTCCGCGCGCACCGGTTTCGGCTCCACCCGCCGCTGCACGTCCGGTCCGGTGTTCGAGACCTTGTTGACCGCCGTGCCGACCGGGATGGCCTCGAAGAAATCATCGTCCACCGGGCGCATCAGCGGCTCCATATCGCGCGGTTCGTTGCGGCGGCAATCAAGCCACGTGCCGTAGTTTTCCGGCTGGATCACGACAGGCAGGCGGTGGTGGATGGACGCGAAACTCTCGTTGGCTTCGGTGGTCACGATGCAGCCGGTGTCGATCTCGCTGCCGTTCGGGTCGGCATAGGTTTCCATCAGTCCTGCGAAGGCGATGATGCCGCCGTGGCGAGGGCGCACCCAGAAGGGTTGGCTGCCGTCGGCGTGCCGACGCCATTCGTAGAACCCGCTCACGGGCACGAGGGTGCGGCGGTGGCGCATGGCGTTGCGGAAGGACGGCTTCGTCGCCGCCGTCTCGCTGCGAGCGTTCAGCAACAGCGTGAACTTCGCCGGGTCGTCGACCCAGGACGGCACCAGCCCCCAGCGCACCAGCAGCGGCACCCGCGCGCCGCCACCATCGCCGTGAATCATGATGACCGGTTGGGTCGGGGCGATGTTGTAGCGCGGAACGAGCGGCATCGAAGCGACGGCGGCGAGACCGAATGTCTCCACCAGTTCACGCCAGCTCTCGGTCAATGCAAAGCGTCCGCACATGATTTCGCCTCCCGGCAACCGTTCATGCTTGCACATAGGGGGCCGAGGCGCGAAAGCGAAGCATGGGCGTGCGCGATTATCCAGACCATCCGTTGACCGGCGTTTGTGCCGCCGTCTGGCGGCATGGAAAGGTCGCCATCGTGCAGCGCGGCAACCCGCCATCGAAAGGTCGCTGGGCCTTGCCAGGAGGGCTGGTGGAAGCGGGTGAAACGCTGGTAGAAGCCGTCGCTCGCGAGGTTCTCGAGGAAACGGGTCTCGGGATTGCAACACCGGTGTTCGTGCGGTTTTTGGAAATCATCGCGCGGTACGAGGCGGGTGCGGTCGCGCATCACTACGTTCTGGCAGCTTTCGCGGCCGATGCCGTTTCCGGCGAGGGGCTTGCCGCTTCGGACGCTGCCGATCTGGTTTGGGCCGACCCACAAAATCTGACGGCGTTCGATCTGCTGCCGGACACCGCCGCGATCGTCTCGGAAAGCCGCGCACTGCTGGACGCTGCTTCCAATTCTGCCCTATGACCGACAGATGCGCGCGTTGATCCTCCTCTGTCTGCTGGTCTTTCCCCTGTCTGCCCATGGGCAGGACGAAGCACCGGCCGGGCCGCCCCTGCCGGAACTGACGGCACCCTACGACCCATACCTGTTGCGGCTGGCGGAGGTGCTGGGGTCCGTCCACTACCTCCGTACGCTTTGCCAGACTGGCGAGGGCACGACGTGGCGTGATGCGATGACGGACCTGATCGCGTTGGAAAACCCTCTCCCCGCCCGTCGTGCGCGGCTCGTCGCGCGGTTCAACCGGGGCTACCGGGCGCTGGACGAAGTCTATCGCGCCTGCACACCGTCGGCCCGACTCGCGGGGGACCGATACACCGAGGAAGGACGGGTTCTGACACGCCAGATCACCCAGCGGTTCGGGCGCTAGGGGGTCGTTACAACATCTGTGGACGCATTAACCTTTCGTCCACTCCTCGGTAGCGCGCCACATTTGCCCGGGCTACCTAATGGACACGCAATCACGAACGGACGTTGCCCTGTCATGCTGGCCGATACCGCCGACAATCTCGATGAACTGATCCACGAGGAGAAACACCGCGTGGCCCATGAGTTCTTCAACGAGGCGTGGTCGGCGGCTTTGCAGGAAGGCATCGAGCCTTCCATCGCGGTGGAATCGGCGCTCGGCATGGTGCTCGGTGAGTTGCAGCGGCTGGCCGGGGACGACGCGGTTTCCAGCGTGATCGACGCTCTGCCCGCACGCGCGGAAGCCGGGCATTTCCATCTGGACCGCACGCTGCAGTAAATACGCCGCCGCGACGTTCGCCGCGGTATCGATTGCCCGCCCTTTCGTGCTAGACGCATCGCGTATCCGAACCGGTTCTCGCCATGCATCTCTACGCAGTCATCGTATTTGCGGTCACGGCCGTCATGAGCGTCGGCAATGCCGTGGCCGGTGGCGGTGATGATACGCCGTGGCGTGTCACTGAAGGCCCATTCGGCATGCATGGCCACGGTGATGCGCGTGATCTCGGCCAATTCGCACAGATTCCCGACGATGCGCTACCGGACCTGACGATGCGCCCGAAGCGTGAGAAACCACAACCTTCCGGACCGCCGCCGCCGATCCAGCGCGATGTCGACAATCTGCCCGCACCCGTGCGGGCCACTCGCGATGCTTTGATGGACGCTGCCCGAAAGGGCGAACTTTCCGCGTTGCGCCCCCATATCGTCAGCGGTGCGGACGGCACCATGCTGTCGCTATCAGGATATGAGGAAGACCCGATCGACTTTCTGCAGCAATCTTCCGGTGACGAGGAGGGGTTCGAAATCCTCGCCATCCTGCTGGAGGTGCTGGAAGCGGGATACGTCCACGTGGACGTGGGCACGGATGAGG
Source organism: uncultured Alphaproteobacteria bacterium (assembly GCA_963711195.1). Taxonomy (GTDB): domain Bacteria; phylum Pseudomonadota; class Alphaproteobacteria; order Rhizobiales; family Rhizobiaceae; genus Pseudahrensia. The sequence goes on along the minus strand of CAVQDK010000005.1, from coordinate 12,693 downwards.
AAATGTATGTATGGCCATACTTTTTCGCCTGGCCACTGGATGGTCTGTCGAATGAACAGAGGGTCGAACTGTTCCGCCTGCTGACGGCGGGCGACGTGCAGGATTCCGAGCAGTTCGGCGGTTATATCTTCTACCGTGTCGGCATCCGCCCCGATGGCGAGTGGCGCTTTTTCGTGGCGGGAGACTGACATGGCGAGCGCGCTTTTGAGTGATAGAACGGTGGTGCGGGTCGGCGGGGCCGATGCGGCGCATTTCTTGCAGAACCTCGTGACCTGCGATGTGGAGAGCCTTCCCGCCGGTGCGCTTACGATTCGGTGCCCTGCTGACGCCGCAGGGCAAGATACTGTTCGAGTTCTTCGTGGCCGGCGACGGGGCCGGTTTCCTTCTCGACACGGCAAGCGCCTTCGCCACGGATCTCGTTCGGCGGCTCACATTCTACAAGCTGCGGGCCGACGTGACGGTGGAAGTGACCGACTTGCCGGTCAGCGTTATCTGGGGCGATGGTGTGGAAACCAACGATCCACGGCTGGCAGGTTTCACCCGGCGCGTGTTCGAGCCAAGCGACGGGGGCGATGACTACGACGCCCACCGCATCGCCCACGGTCTGCCGGAACTGGGCCGGGACTACGAGCCGGAAACCGTCTTTCCCCACGAGGCCCTGATGGACCAGTTCGTCCGGGGTGGGGTGGATTTTCGCAAGGGGTGCTACGTCGGGCAGGAAGTCGTGTCGCGGATGCAGCATCGCGGAACGGCGCGCAGCCGGTTCGTCCAGGTTTCGGGCGCTCGTTTGCCGTCGATAGGGACGGTCGTCACCGCCGATGATCGTGCCGTCGGAACAACGGGGTCTTCCGTGGGCGAACGGGGGCTTGCCCTGTTGCGGCTCGACCGCGTGGCGAAGGCGCTCGCCGCTGGCACTCCCATCATGGCAGGCGACACTGTCGTGACAGGTTCCCTGCCCACCTTCGTTTCCTTCACGTGGCCGGTTGTCGCTTCGGGTTCGGACGGTGGCTAGGGACGGGTCCACACGGGCGTGGCAGCGCATGTTGTCCGGCCGAAGGCTGGACCTGCTCGATCCTTCCCCGCTCGATATCGAGATCGAGGATATAGCCCACGGACTGGCCCGGGTGGCCCGGTGGAACGGGCAAACCACCGGCGACCACGCGTTCAGCGTGGCGCAGCACAGCGTGCTGGTGGTGGACATTTTGCGCGAAACCGAACCCGAAACCTCGCGCGACCTGCTTCTGGCAGCCTTGCTGCACGATGGGCCGGAATACGTCATCGGCGACATGATCTCACCGTTCAAGGGCGTGCTCGGGGCCGAATATGGGGCGGTGGAGGCGAGACTGATGGCGGCAATCCACATCCGCTTCGGCCTGCCGCCACGATGCGCGCCTGCCATACGGCGCACGATCAAGACCGCCGACCGTATTTCCGCCCACCGTGAAGCCGTCGATCTGGCGGGCTTTTCCGCAGCCGAGGCCCGCAAGCTGTTTCCGCTACCGAAGGGCGCGTCACTCTCCGCACGACCGTTGCGGCCCCGACCGGTGGTGGAAGCGCAAACGGCGTTTCTGGCGACCTTTGAGGCCTTGTCGTAATGGCCGTGTTGCGCATCACGCCCCTTGCCCATCTCGAGGAAACGCTGGCCTCGTCCGGCAGCCGATGGCTCGCATCGTTCGCTGCGCCCGGTTCCACACTGCCGCGTCCGGACGGACTCGATGGCTTTCTGGCACTGGACTTCAACGACATCCCGAGGCCTCTCGACGGTCTGCAGGCGGTAACAGCCGAGCAGGTCGCAACTCTCATCGCGTTCATTCGCGCTTGGAACGGTGAAGGTCCGTTGGTCCTGCAATGCTGGATGGGGGTCAGTCGGTCGACCGCTGCCGCTGTGATAGCAGCTGCCGTCGTCCGGTCCGAGATGGCTCCGGCAGGGCTCGTCGCCGCGCTGCGTATGGCTGCGCCCCACGCTAACCCGAACCCGCTGATGATCGCGTTGGCTGACACGCAACTAGGCTATGGCGGCAGGTTTTCGCAGGCCGTGAAGGAGGCCGGTCGCGGTGTGTTCATCAGCCATGCGCCCGCCGTGGCGTTCGACCTTGATATCGGGCCGTGACGACCACAATCGACATCGGGCTGCACGCGGTGGTCGTCTCCTGCACCGATGCGACGCCTCAGGTTCTAACCCTGGCTGACGCAGCACCCAGCGCGCTGCCCTTCGGCCCGTTCCAGCCCGACCTGGACCCCACGATGGAACGCGGTCTGCGACGCTGGGTTTCCGAACTCACGCGGCGAGACCTGGGCTACGTGGAGCAGCTTTACACGTTCGGCGACCAGGGTCGCCAGCGTGATGACGGGCGGCATGTCGTTTCCGTCGGCTATCTTGCGCTGGCTCGGCAGGCAGATCGGGAGACCCTACCGTGGCGCAGCTGGTACGGGCACTTTCCGTGGGAAGACTGGCGCGAAGGTGCGTCGGATATCCTGCTGAACCAGATCGTCCCCGCCCTGCGCCGATGGGCGTGCGAGGGTTTGCACGAACCGTCCGGCCCATTGCCGGATCGCACCGGTCGGGTCCAGTTCGCATTCGGCTTCAACCCTGCCGGCACCACCGAGCCGGACCCCTCCGCATGGAACGAGGAGCGCGTGCTGGAACGTTACGAACTCATGTATGAGGCGGGGCTGGTGCGAGAGGCGGTCACGGACGGGTTTGCCACCCCCGCTGCCGCATTCGGCCTGCCCATGGCGCAGGACCACCGGCGCATTCTGGCCACCGCCATCGGGCGGCTGCGGGGCAAGCTCAAATACCGGCCCGTAGTCTTCGAGTTGATGGCGGAGGAGTTCACGCTGACCGAACTGCAATCGACAGTCGAGGCATTGGCCGGCCGGCGTGTTCACAAGCAGAACTTCCGGCGGATGGTCGAGCGAGCCGAACTCGTTCAACCGACGGGCAACGCGCGCGTTTCCACCGGCGGACGGCCCGCAGCCTGCTTCCGCTTTCGCCGTAATGTGATGGGCGAGCGTCCCGCCCCCGGTCTGCGGATCAGCGGCAGAAGCTAGGCGTCGATTTCGATATCGAGGCCCAGATCGAGCGTCGGCGCGCTCATGGTGATCTTGCTGGTGGAAATGAGGTCCACGCCGGTCTCGGCAATGGCGGCGATCGTCTCCAACCCCACGTTGCCGGACGCTTCCACCGGAATGCGACCGCCGACCATGGCCACACCCTCGCGCAGTTGGTCGAGGTCCATATTGTCGAGCATGACCACGTCCGGCCCCGCCTCCATCGCCACGCGCAGCTGGTCGAGGGTGTCGACCTCCACCTCGATTTTGACCAGATGACCGAGGTTCGATCGCGCCGCGTCGATGGCCTGCTTCACGCCTCCTGCGATGGCGATGTGATTGTCCTTGATCAGCACGGCATCGAACAGACCGTAGCGGTGGTTCGAACCGCCACCGCAGCGCACCGCGTATTTCTCGAAGGCGCGCAGGCCGGGAATCGTCTTGCGCGTGCAGCAAACGCTGGCATTCGTGTGTGCGATTGCATCCGCATAGTGCGCGGTCCGGGTGGCGATGCCGGACAGATGGCACAGATAGTTCAGCGCCACGCGCTCGGCGGACAGGATCGCTCGTGCAGGGCCGGTAATGCGCGCGACATGCTGCCCGGGGGAAAGGCGGTCGCCGTCCTGCGCCAGCGTTTCAAACTCTATAGTTTCGTCCATGGCCGCGAATGCCGCCTGCGCCAGTGCCATCCCCGCCAGCACGCCGGTTTCCCGGCAATCGAGAACGGCGATAGCCGTTGCATCCATGGGAATGGTCGCGGCGCTCGTGATGTCGCCGCTAAGACCGAGATCCTCGGTCAGCGCTGCCCGAATGGCTTCGGATACGAGAATTGCAGGAAGGGGAAACGCGGTCACGCCGTTGCCGCTTCCTGCTCGTTCAACAACTCGGCTGCGAGTGCGTTGGCCCGTGCGTAGGTAAGGAAACTGCGGCTTGCCAGTTCGGAACGGGCTTCCGGAAAGTCCAGCCGATAGTGGCCGCCGCGGCTTTCGTGGCGAATGATGGCGGACACGGCGATCATCTTGGCCGAAACGAGGCTGTTGTCGAAGCGTTGGTAGTGATTGCCCTGTTCCAGTTCGACGATGCCGCGCAGACCCTCGAGCATGCCCTGCCCCGTCCGCACGACGCCGAACTCCGCGCTCATGATGGCGCGCAGGCGGGTCATGGGTTCGGAATTCTTCGAGCGGTCGTTCGTCATCCAGCGACAGGCTGCTGGCGGACCATTCCTGCAGGCGCGGTGCGGGCAACAGGCCGGTGATGTCCTCTGCAATACGCGCGGCGAACACGACGGCTTCGAGCAATGAGTTCGAGGCCAGCCTGTTTGCCCCGTGGGCACCGGTGGACGTGACTTCGCCACAGGCCCAAAGCCCATCGAGAGATGAGCGGCCGTTGGCGTCCGTCAGGATGCCGCCCATGAAATAGTGCGCCGCCGGGACGACGGGAATGAGATCGGTCACCGGGTCGATGCCCGCCTCCATGCAGGATGCGTAAACGGTCGGGAACTCTTCGGCGAACGTCGCGCCGACCGCTTCGCGGCAATCGAGATAGGCACCCTTGCCCGCCTTGATCTGCGAGAAGATGCCTCGTGCCACCACATCGCGGGGGGCGAGTTCGGCGTCTGGGTGGATCGGCACCATGAAGCGTTCGCCCGCATCGTTGACGAGATGGGCACCGTGGCCACGCAGGGCTTCCGTCGCGAGGGGTGCGGGGTCCTTCCCCACGTCGATGGCGGTCGGGTGAAACTGGACGAACTCCATATCCGCCAGCATCGCACCCGCACGCGCCGCCATGCCGATTCCGCCGCCCCGCGCCTCGGCGGGGTTCGTGGTGACGGCGTAGAGGTGGCCGATACCACCGGCTGCCATGACGACGGCGCGGGTGGGTAGGAACATCTTGTTGCGGCCCTGCCCCGCGTCGTCGCGGGCAACGATGCCGGAGACGTATTTGCCTTCGGTCTGGATATCCTGAACGACGTAGCCTTCCAGCACGCGGATGGAGGGCGTTTTCCGCACGGCGGCGATGAGCGCCTCCATAATGGATTTGCCCGCCATGTCGCCCCGTACGCCGACGATACGGCTCTGGCTGTGAGCAGCTTCTCGCGACGTAGCCAACCGACCCTCGAGATCGCGGTCGAAGGGCACGCCGAATTCCAACAGGTCGTGAATGCGGTCGGCAGCTTCGCCGGCCATGAGACGGGCGATGCGCTCGTCCACGATGCCAGCACCGGCCACGAGCGTGTCCGCCACGTGCTGTTCCACCGTATCACCTTCCGATACCGCCGCTGCAATGCCCGCCTGCGCCCAGGCCGACGACGCGCCACGCCCAAGGGAGGCTGCGGTGAGAACAGTGACGGGACGAGGCGCGAGTTTCAGCGCGCAGAAAAGCCCGGCAAGACCGCCGCCGACGATGACGACGTCGTCGGACCCGGTCCAGCCGACGGGGCGGAGGAAGGAGAGTTGTTCGAGCACAGGTACTTCAGCCGACGAGGCGGTCGATCGCAACGAAGAAGCCAAGGATGCCGGCGGTTGCTAACAGTGTCTGGTTTCGAGATTTCTCTATTGCCAGTAGCAGTTCGGTTTTCATCTGGTCCAATTCAAACTTTGTTGCCAAATCAGTGCGGCCTTGATCTGCTGCCTCTACGATCGCTGTTGCAATAGCCTCCGCCTGCGCTTGAGAAAGCCCTTCATGAGCGAGTTGCTTGGCGATAGTAAGAGATTGAATACTCATCTGCTAATCCTACCCTCAATTCTTCAGATTGACCATGCGCTCCACCGCCCGTTTGGCCTTCTCGGCCATCAGCGGATCGACCACGACTTCCTCCTTCATCTCCAGCAGGCTGTCGAGAATCTTCGGCAATGTGATGCGCTTCATGTGCGGACACAGGTTGCAGGGTTTGATGAACTCGACGCCGGGGGCCTGTTCCTGGATGTTTGAGGCCATCGAACATTCCGTCACCAGCAACACCTTGGCACCGGGTTTCTGACCCACGGCGTAGTCGATCATGCCGGAAGTGGAGCCGGTGAAGTCGGCCACCGCCGTCACTTCGACGGGGCATTCGGGGTGGGCGATGATCTGAATGTCGGGGTCGGCTTCCTTGTAGGCCAGCAATTCCTCGGCGGTAAAGCGCTCGTGGACCTCGCAATGGCCCTTCCAGGTCAGGATCTTCACGTCCGTTTGCAGGGCGACGTTCTGGGCGAGATATTCATCTGGGATCAACAGAACCGTATCGACTCCGAAACTTTCCACCACGGCAACGGCGTTGGAAGACGTGCAGCAGATATCGCTTTCAGCTTTCACGTCGGCGGACGTGTTCACATAAGTGACGATGGGCACACCGGGATTGGCCTCACGCAACAGGCGCACGTCCTCCCCGGTGATGCTGTCTGCCAGCGAACAACCGGCGCGCATGTCGGGGATCAGCACGGTCTTGGACGGGTTCAGCAGCTTCGACGTTTCGGCCATGAAATGCACGCCGCATTGCACGATGACGTCGGCTTCCACCCGGGTGGCCTCCTGCGCAAGTTGCAGGGAATCGCCCGCGATATCGGCGACGCAATGATAGATTTCCGGCGTCTGATAATTGTGGGCGAGAATGGCGGCGTTGCGCACCTTCTTCAATTCATTGATCGCGTGGACATATGGCGCATGGATCGGCCATTCGATCTCGGGAATGTGGTGGGCGACTTTCTCGTAGAGGTGCGCCGTCGCCTTCGCCACTGCGGGCGTGTAGTCCAACGCCGGACGCGGCAGACGCTCGTGGGTCTTGCCCGAGGACAGTTCGATCGGGCCGGTTTCGGACGCTGCAATCATGAGAAAACTCGCTTTCGACTGGATATACTCAATGTGAGTATAAGGTCGGTGAAAAACAAGCCCGACAAGGTTGTTGCCGGGCCGCGAGAGAGGCTAGCGGGTCGCATCGCCTCCTGCAAGGCTGTGAGGGGCCCTAGGTGAACTGAACGGTCACGGAGCCCAGGCCTTCAAATCGGGCTTCGACCGTTTGACCTGCGACGGCGGGCACCGGCGGTGTGCAGGTGCCGGTGGATACCCAATCGCCCGCTTTCAACGCATCACCGTTCGCCGCCAGCGTTTCGGCCATCCAGACCAGGGAAACGAGTGGGTCACCCATCACGGCAGCGCCACTGCCCGTTTGCGCGACTGCGCCGTCGGCGAGCCCTTCCACCCTGGTGCTCACCAGATCCACGTTGCGCCAGTCGTCCACAGCGGGGCCGACGACGAAGGCTGCATTGCCTCCGAAATCCATCGTAACGCCGACGCCGTTGGCAAAGCTCGTATCACCCATGCATCGGCCGATCACTTCGATGGCAAGGTGCACGGATTCGACGGCATCCTTGATGGTTTCGATCGTCACCGCCTCGCCATTTGCAGGGAAATCGCGGGACATCCTGAACGCGTATTCCGGCTCGACCGCTCCCACGCATGGGGTTTTCTTCAAGCTAGCGCCGCTTTCCAGTACGCTGCTCTGGGCCATGGGGCCGTAGAACGGACTGTCGATACCAAAGGCCTTCTGCGCAGACTCGTTGGCTGCGCCGACCTTCCAGCCGACACTTGTGGCGCCGTAGCGTTCGAAGGCCAGCTGCTGGATATCCATAGCGTCGTTCCGGTTCATCGGGGGGTCCGGCATGGCGACCATGGTTTGCTCGCCCGCCTTGCGGGCGCGCACGATCTCGTTGGCAAGTTCGGATTTGGTCATGAAAATCTCCTTCAATACCATTCAACGCGGGGCTGCCGGTTTCGTGCCCTCGCCTGCGGACCGGTTTTGGACTATTCGGTACAGGTCAACGATCCGTCGAGCGAGTCCCATGTCTTCAGCGGCTAAAATGAACCAGACGAAATGGCGTCCACCGGTCTGGCTCATCATTACCTGCGGGTGCGTCATCGCGCTGCTGGCTTTTGGCCCGCGTTCGGCAATGGGGTTTTTCCAGCTTCCCATGCTGGCGGAAACAGGGTGGAGCCGCACGACCTTCGGGCTGGCAATGGCTGTGCAGAACCTTGCCTGGGGCATCGGACAACCCGTGTTCGGAGCGTTGGCGGACCGGTTCGGCGCATGGCGAATGCTGGCGCTGGGCGGGCTGCTTTATGCGCTCGGGCTGTACCTTATGGCGAGTGCCGATACGCCGTCGATGCTATATCTTGGCGGCGGCGTTCTCGTCGGGCTCGGCACGGCGGCGGGATCGTTCGGGATCATCCTGTCGGTGTTCGCCCGCAACGTCTCGCCGGAAAACCGCTCGATGGTGTTCGGCCTAGGTACGGCTGCGGGGTCGGCCGGCATGTTCCTGTTCGCCCCACTCTCCGTCGGGTTCATTTCGCGCTACGGCTGGTCGGACACGCTGCTGATAATGTCGGCGCTCATGCTTCTCATACCGGTGCTGGCCGTCCCACTGTTCGGCAATTCGAAAAGCGCAGCCTACAGCGAGGCTAGCGTGGACCAGACGGTGGGCGCTGCTTTGAAAGAGGCGCTGGGGCACCAATCCTACTTGCTGCTCATCGCAGGGTTCTTCGTCTGTGGCTTTCAGGTGGCTTTCATCACCGCGCATTTCCCGGCCTATATCGGCGACATCGGCATCGATGCGAAATATGCCGGCTACGCCATCGCGCTGATCGGCTTCTTCAATATTTTCGGTTCGCTTGCGTCCGGTGTCATCGGGCAGAAATATTCCAAGCCGCTGTTTCTTTCCTGGCTCTATATCGGGAGATCGATCGCGGTGACGGTATTTCTGCTGGTCCCGCAGACGCCTACGACCGTCATTATCTTCGCCATCGTGATGGGACTGCTCTGGTTGTCGACCGTCGCGCCCACGAACGCGCTGGTGGCCATCATGTTCGGCACGCGTCATCTGGGGCTGCTGGGTGGGATCGTGTTCCTGTCCCACCAGGTCGGGTCGTTTCTGGGCGTCTGGATGGGCGGGTTTCTCTACGATATTTACGGCAGCTACGACATCGTTTGGTGGCTGGGTGTGGTGCTTGGGCTATTTGCCGCCGCCGTTCACTGGCCGATCCGCGAAGCTGCAGTTCCGAGAGTGCTGCCCGCCTAGACGGGCAGCTTGAAAATGGAGCAGGCTTGCGAACCGTGGGCGAACAGCTTGCCGTTCTCGTCCACCAGCCGCGCTTCGGACGTGGCGATCTGGCGACCGGGATGGACCACCTCGCCGGTCGCGAACAGGCGACCGGTCGTGGGCAGGATGGCGCGCACGAAATTGACCTTCAAGTCGATGGAGGTGGAGGCATAACCGGTCGGGCACAGCGTGTGAATGGCGCAGGCCAGCGCGGAGTCGAGAATGGTCGCAGCCCAGCCGCCGTGCACCGTGCCGATGGGGTTCATCACACCCTCATGGGGCGTTCCGGCGAACGTCACCCTGCCCTCGTTCACCTCGAGCATGCGAAAGTTCATCGCGGACCCAATACTCGGGCCGGGCAGGTCTCCGGCGGCGATGGCGCGCATTAGGTCCAACCCGGTCATGGTCGCGGCGTGCTCCATCGACACTTGTCCGACCTCGATCTCCTTGCCGTCAATCGTGTGCAGTGCCATCGGCCAGTTCCCTCTTGATTACCCGGATGAACGCCTCGCGCTCCGGCGGCAGGACCAGGCCCCGCGCGCCATGGACATGCCTGTGCATGAAATGCCCGGTCAAGGCGAAGCCTGCCAGAATGTCATCGAGCGGGGCGGCCTGCGCGCGCTTTGCATCGTCGTTCATTAGGAACGGCGGCAGGCGCAACAGCCGGTCGGCATAGGGCGCGCCCGCCTCGCGGCTGATGGCCCGGCCCGTGCGGGGCGACACGTGAACGAGGTTTTCTCGCTGCCCGGTCGACGCGCAGGCCGACAGGTCGAGGCCGAAACCGAGTTCGTTCAGGATCGCGCTTTCGTAGCGCACCATCATTTCGGCGGCGATGGCGGGCTCGTCCAGCGTGTCCAGCACGATGTCCAGTGTGTCGTGAAGGTGGGGCTGGGCGTCCCGCTCCGGCAACAGGCGCAGCAGGCTGGCGAGCCACTGCACGGCGTATGTCGCGTGGGCGCTTTCCATCAACCGCGCGGCGCGCAGGCGGCCCGCGTCCAGCTTGAATGTGCCCAGATGGTCCTCCAGCCGCGCGCGCCACACGGCGTTTACACTGTTGCCCGGTTGCAGAAGCGGACGCAGCGAGCGCCCCCTGCCCCCTTGCACCAACCCCATATGGCGGCCGTGGGCGCGGGTCATGATCTCGGCAATGACGGACGTTTCGCCATGCTTGCGAACGCCCAGTACGATGCCACGATCCAACCATTCCATCTGTTACTTTGGAAACTCCAGCCCCATCTCGCGGTAACGTTCAGGGTCGTCGATCCAGTTTTCCCGCACCTTCACGAACAGAAACAGGTGGACGGGCCTGTCGAACATTTCGGAAAGTTCCGTGCGGGCAGCGGTGGAAATCGCCTTGATGGTCGCGCCCTTCGCGCCGATGACGATCTTCTTATGGGCACTGCGCTGGATGTAGATGACCTGATCGATCTTCAAGGAACCATCCTTGCGCTCTTCCCACCCTTCCACCTCCACATGGGCGCTGTAAGGCAGTTCCTGGTGCAGGCGCAGGAACAGTTTTTCTCGCGTGATTTCAGCCGCCATGATGCGGGCGGGAAAGTCGGAAACCTGATCGGGGGGGTAGAGATACGGCCCTTCCGGCATGATGCCCGCCAGATGGTCCATCAGATCGTCGCATCCGGCTCCGTTCAGCGCGGAAATGAGGAATGTGTCGTCGAAGGCGCAGACGGCGTTGGCTTCCTGCGTCAGTTTCAACACGCTTTCCACCGGCACCCGGTCGATCTTGTTGAGGAGGAGGATCTTCGGCAGCTTCACGTCCGCCAACCGTTTTAGGATCGTCTCCGCATCACCGCGAATGCCCCGCTCGGCATCGATGAGCAGGCACACGACATCGGCATCGTTCGCGCCGGTCCAGGCCGCATCGACCATCGCGCGGTCGAGGCGGCGGCGGGGCTGAAAGATACCGGGCGTGTCGGCGAAGATGATCTGGCTGTCGCCGCGCATGGCAATGCCGCGCACCACGGTGCGGGTCGTCTGCACCTTATGGGAAACGATGGAAACTTTCGTGCCGACGAGACGGTTGATGAGTGTCGACTTGCCCGCGTTGGGGGCACCGATCAGGGCTGCAAACCCGGCGCGGGTGCTGCGTGTTTCAGTCATTCGTGGTCACCGTGAGCGCTCCATCGTCCGACTTCTGCCACACTCCTTCGCGCAGCAACATGGCTTCCGCCGCCGCCTGTTCGGCACTGCGTTTGGACCGGCCCGTCCCGCGTGTTTCCTCCAGTCCGTCGGCCCGTACGGCGACGACGAAGGTCGGGTCGTGGTCGGGGCCGGAGCGGTCGATGAGATCGTAGTTGGGCGTCGCGCCCTTGTAGGCGTGGGTCCATTCCTGCAGCGCGGTCTTGCTATCCGGCGTAGCGGCGCCTGCCTCGTCGAAACGGCTGGCCCAGAAGCGCTCGACGAAAGCGGTTGCCGCCTTCAACCCACCGTCGAGATAGACGGCGGCGATAACGCTTTCCACCACGTCGGCACGCACGCTTTTCATACGTTTGGTGTGGATGTGGTGGGAGTCGGTTCCAGCGAAGATATAATCGGCAAGGCCAATTTCATCGGCCACCGCAGCACAGGTCGCGCCGCTGACGAGACCGTTCAACCGCACGGACAACTCGCCCTCTGTGGCATCGGGAAAAGTCGTGAACAGGCGTTCGGCCACGCACAGGCCCAACACCCGGTCACCGAGAAATTCCAGCCGCTCGTAGTGGGCGCGAGACGCCGATTGCGTGGCGGCGCTGGTATGGGTGAGCGCGCGGACCAACCGCTCGTGGCTTTTGAACCGGTGGCCGAGGCGGTCTTCTAGGGAAGCGAGGCGGGAGCCATTGAGGACGGCCTTACGCCCGGACGGACGCGCCACCTACAGACCCGTGAAGATGCGCGACCAGCGCATGTCGCCGGGCCAGCGCCAGAACTGCCAGGCCGCCGCACCGTCTTCCAGCGACAGGAAGATGACCTGCGCCTTGCCGACCAGATTGTCGGCCGGCACGAAGCCCACGTCGAAGCGGCTGTCGGCGGAATTGTCCCGGTTGTCGCCCAGGAAGAAGAAGTTGCCTTCCGGCACCACGAATTCCGGCGTGTTGTCGATCGGGTTGCCCGGCGTCGTGTCGATGTCCAGCGTTTCGTAAAACGCACCGTTGCCAAGCGTCTCGAGATAGATCGGCACGGTCTGCACGGCGCCCCGCACGGTCTCGTAAACGAACCGACCTGTTCGCGCATGGCCGGTTCGCCGTTGATGAACACTTCAGAATTGCGCAGCTGCACCGTGTCCCCCGGGAGGCCCAGCACCCGCTTGATGTAATCCTTCGATGTGTCGGAGGGATATTTGAAGACCACCACGTCGCCCCGTTCCGGGTCGGAGCCGAAGATGCGACCGTCGAACAGCGGCGGGCTGAACGGGAGCGAGTGGCGCGAATAGCCATAGCTCCATTTGGAGACGAAAATGTAGTCGCCCACCAGCAGAGTCGGCTTCATGGATCCGGACGGAATGTTGAAGGGCTGAAACAGCAGGGTTCGCAGCACCAGCGCCAGCAGTAGCGCCTGCACGACGACCGAGACGGTC
>CAVQDK010000004.1:0-194569 GCA_963711195.1 uncultured Alphaproteobacteria bacterium | reverse complement strand
GACGGCCCGACCTTTTGGGAGATGACGATGAAAACGATGCTGACACTTGAGAGAGCCGCACTTGCCGCAGCGGCCATCGCGCTTTTCGTCCTGACGAAGGATTGGACCGGCGTGGGCTGGATCGCGTTCATCGTTCTCATTCTCGCGCCCGATCTCTCTTTCGCCGCCTATCTGGCAGGACCCAAGTTTGGCGCGCTCGCCTACAACGCGTTGCACACATGGCTTGCGCCTGTCGCGGTTGCGGCCATCGCCTGGTGTTGCGGACTGGAACTACGGCTTCGGCATCGCCCTGCATCTGGTTCGTCCACATCGCTGGCGACCGCGCCCTCGGATACGGGCTCAAACTGCCCACCGGCTTCAAGGACACCCATCTGGGACCCATAGGCGGCAAAGCGTAGAACGGCTGGACAAAACGCCCGGCAAACCACTAGACCGCGCCCATTCGGACAAACCCGAACAGACGAGTGAACCCGCCCCGGGCATGTCAACCATGCCCACCGGAAGCCTTCATGGTGTGACGGTCGTGGCGCTCTGACTTGCACAATCAAGAAAACGGTCGCGTCAACGTGGCCCGCAAACAAGGTTTGAACCCATGAATATCATTGCCGAGCTGGAGGCCGAACAGGTCGCCGCCATCGAAGAAAAGCGCAAGCTTCCCGTCTTCTCCCCGGGCGACACGGTCCGCGTGCTGGTCCGCGTGACCGAGGGCACCCGCACCCGTATCCAGGCCTATGAAGGCGTGTGCATCGCCCGTCAGGGCTCCGGCCTCAACCAGTCCTTCACCGTGCGCAAGATTTCCTACGGCGAAGGCGTGGAACGTGTGTTCCCGGCCTATTCCCCGCTGGTGGAAGGCGTCGAGATCGTCCGCCGTGGCCGTGTGCGCCGCGCCAAGCTCTACTATCTGCGCGAGCGTCGCGGTAAGTCCGCCCGTATCGTGGAGAACACCAATACCCGTTCGCGCAAGCTGAACGACGCCGAACGCGCAGCCTTCGTGGCCGAAAAGGCCCGTCTGGAAGCCGAAAAGGTTGCCGCCGCCCAGGCGCTGGCGACCGAAAAGGCCGCCGAGGATGCAGCCGCTGCGGAAGCCGGTTCCGAAAGCTGAGGCTTTCGGACTTTCGCTTTAGCTACACGCCGTCATCCTCGGGCTTGTCCCGAGGATCCGGTCGTCGGACGTTCGAAACGCATTGACCAGATCCTGGCTCGTGGGCCGAGGATGACGACCTATCAGAGACACCAACCGACCTAGGGCGCAGGCCTCAGACTCTGCACGAACCGCTCGACGGTCGGCAGAATGTTCTCCACCACCACCCCGATCCCTTCGGCGGTCGGGTGGATCCGATCGGCCTGGTTCAATTCGGGCACCGCCGCCACCCCGTCGAGGAAGAACGGGTAGAACATCACGTTGTGCGTGTCCGACAGGTCACGAAAGGCAGCGCGGAAGGCCGTCACGTAATCCGCGCCCATGTTCGGCGCCGCTTCCATGCCGGTCAGCAGAACGGCAATGTCGCGCTCCTTCAGCCGCCCGATCATCGCATCCAGATTGGCCTTCATCGACGCAACCGGTAGACCGCGCAAGCCGTCATTGGCACCCAGTTCCAAAATGACCCCGTCGGTCCCGTCCGGCACCGACCAGTCCAGCCGCGCCAGCCCGCCGGAGGTCGTATCGCCCGACACTCCGGCACCGATGATCTTTGCCGCGATGCCCCGTTCGTCGAGCGCCACCTGCAACTGTTCGGGGAAACTCTCACCAGCCTCCAACCCGTAACCGGCGGACAGCGAGTCTCCGAGGACGACGATCGTGGCGGGAACGCCGGTCTGTTCGGCCCGCACCGGCAGTGCAAATAGCAGTGATGCCAGCACGAATGCCGCAGCACATTTCAAAACCTTCACTTTGACTTTCCTTCCATGCGGCCCATATCGAACCGACTGTGCGGCAGATGTGGGCGAAATGACGACGATGCAACAGACCGATGAGACGCAGGCCGTTATCGCGCTCGATGATATTCACCTCACGCTCGGCAACGGGGCCAGTCGCGTTCATGTGCTGCGCGGCATGTCGCTCGACGTGCCCGCCGGTCGGTCCGTCGGCGTCGTCGGTCCGTCCGGGTCCGGCAAATCGACGCTGCTGATGGTCATGGCCGGTCTGGAGCGGGTCGATTCCGGCTCCGTCGTTCTGGCGGGCGCGGATTTTGCGAAGCTCGACGAGGACGAACTGGCCGCCTTCCGGGGCCGCAACATCGGCATCGTCTTCCAGTCCTTCCACCTCATTCCCAACATGACGGCGCTTGAAAACGTCGCCGTACCGCTGGAACTGGCTGGAACGGCGGATGCGTTCGACAAGGCCGCCAGCGAATTGCGCGCCGTAGGGCTGGGCGAACGGCTGGACCATTATCCGGCGCAGATGTCCGGCGGCGAACAGCAGCGCGTGGCCATCGCCCGGGCACTGGCGCCCGACCCGCGCATTCTGGTGGCGGACGAACCCACCGGCAATCTCGACGAAGACACCGGCGCGCAGATTTCCAGGCTGCTGTTCGACAAGCAGCGCGAGCGTGGCACCACCCTCGTTCTCGTCACCCACGACCCGTCGCTCGCAGCCCAATGCGACGTGCAGGTGCGTGTGCGTGCCGGTGAGATCGAAGGTGTCGACACACCGGAACTGGCCGTCGCATGAGCGAGATGAAGTCTGCCGCGACCCTCGGTCTGGCGCTGAAATTCGCGCTGCGCGAACTGCGCGGCGGCCTGTCCGGCTTCTACATCTTCCTTGCCTGCATCGCGCTCGGGGTGGCCGCCATTTCCGGCGTCAACGCGGTGGCCCTGTCGATCACGTCCGGCATCGAGCAGGAGGGGCGCATCCTGCTAGGCGGTGATGCGGCCTTCGAGACCGAACAACGCCGTCTGTCCGAGACCGAACGCGCTTTCGTCTCCGGTCTCGGCACCACCGCCGATACGGTCGCCATGCGCGCCATGGGTCGTCTGCCGGATGGCTCCGACCAGAGCCTGATCGAACTGAAGGCCGTCGAAGCCGCGTGGCCGTTGACAGGCGAACTCGTCACCGAACCCGCCGGTGCCATTGCCGCCATGAAGGCGGGAGACGGGGTGCTGGTGGACGAGATCCTGCTGGCCCGCCTCGACATCGCGGTCGGGCGACACGCTGGCCATCGGGTCCGCGCAGGTGCCTGTTCTGGGTACGATCGTCGAGGAGCCGGACCGTGTCGGCGACGGTTTCCTCGTCGGCCCCCGCGTCATTGCCAGCCTCGACACGCTGGACCGCACCGAACTGGTGCAACCCGGCTCGCTGGTAGAATGGACCACGCGGGTTGTGCTGAGCGACCCGTCCGACGCCAACCTGACCGCCCAGCTGGCAACGGCTCGCGAACAGTTTCCCGAAGCGGGATGGCGTCTGCGCTCCCGCGACAACGCCGCCCCGTCGCTCAGCCGCAACGTGGAACGGTTCTCGCAATTCCTCACGCTGGTGGGCCTCACGGCGCTGATCGTCGGCGGTGTCGGCGTGGCCAACGCCGTGCGCGCCTATCTCGACGGCAAGCGGGGCGTCATCGCCTCGTTCAAATCGCTTGGGGGCACCGGCGACTTTCGTGTTCTGGGTCTACCTGCTGCAAATCCTGCTGCTGGCCATGGCGGGCATCGTCATCGGTCTCGTCATCGGCGGCACCCTGCCCTTCGTCGCCCGCTGGGCATTGGACGGTATCCTGCCCGTGGGCAACGCCAGCGCGTTCCACCCCACCGTGCTGGCATCCGCCGTCGCCTACGGCCTGCTGACGGCGCTGGTCTTCGCGCTGTGGCCGCTGGGTCAGGCGCGCGACATTCCCGCCACTGCCCTGTTCCGCAACGCGGCGCGCGAAGACGGCGGCTGGCCGCGCCTGTGGATCGTCATCGCCACCGCCATCACCGTCGCCGCGCTGGTGGCGCTGGCCGTGCTGCAGGCCGCCGACCAGCGCATCGCGCTCACCTTCATCGGCGGCATCGCCGTGTCGTTCCTGCTGCTGCGCATCGTGGCCTTCGGCATCCAGAAGATCGCCAAGGCCGTACCCCGGGTCTCGTCCACGCCGCTGCGCCTTGCCATCGGCAACATCCACCGCCCCGGTGCGCTGACGCCGAGCGTCGTGCTGTCGCTGGGCCTGGGTCTTGCCTTGCTGGTGGCGCTGGGAACGATCGACAGCAATCTGCGCAGCCAGATTTCATCCAACATTCCCGAACAGGCCCCCGACTTCTTCTTCGTCGACATTCAGGCAGCCGAATTCGACGCCTTCAAGGACGAAGTCGCCACCGCCGCGCCGGGCGGCACGCTGGAAACGACGCCCATGCTGCGCGGTCGCATCGTGTCGATCAACGACGTGCCCGCTTCCGAAATCAAGCCCAAGGAAGGCGGCGAATGGGTGCTGCGCGGCGACCGGGGCATCACCTATGCCGAACAGCTGCCACCGAACGCGACCTTGCAGGATGGTGCCTGGTGGGCCGACGACCACAGCGGCGAGAACCTCGTCTCCTTTGCCGCCGAAGAGGCCTATGAGGTCGGCGTCGCCGTCGGCGACAGACTTACCGTCAACGTATTGGGCCGCAACGTGGAGGCGACCGTCGCCAACACCCGCAACGTGGAATGGCAATCCATGTCCATGAACTTCGTTATGGTATTTTCCCCCAACACCTTTGCGGGCGCGCCCCATGCCCATCTGGCCACGCTGCGGGTCGGCGATGCCTCGGACCTCGCGGGCGAGGAAACCGCCGAACAGACCGCGCGGGACGGGGCCATCCTGCGGGCGATCACCAACGCCTTCCCCACCGTCACCACCGTGCGAGTGCGCGATGCGTTGTCCACCGTCAACGGCCTGATCGAACAGCTCGCGACCGCCATCCGCGCCGCCGCCCTGCTGGCGCTGGTGGCTTCCATCCTCGTCCTCGGCGGTGCGCTGGCTGCAGGCAACCGGGCGCGCATTCACGATTCCGTCGTGCTGAAAACGCTGGGCGCGACCCGCCGCACGCTGATCGGTGCCTACGTGCTGGAATATTCCCTGCTCGGTCTCGCCACCGCACTCTTCGCGCTGGCCGCGGGAACCCTGGCCGCATGGTTCGTCATCGCCGTCATCATGGGCTTCACCTTCACGTTCCAGCCCATGCTGGCACTGGCAACCATCGTGGGCGCACTCGTATTGACGGTCGGTTTCGGGCTGGTCGGTACATGGCGGGTTCTGGGCCAGAAGGCGGCCCCCATGTTGCGCGAGGCCTGATCGGTCCAGTTTGCGGGTGCAATCGATGGAAAGAAACCGCGCCTTGTGCGTTGGAAGGCGAAACAAACGCATTTTGCATCAGGACACAGCCATGAAACGCGCTCTTCTCATCCCCCTCGCCCTTGCCGCTCCCCTCATCCTGGCCGGCTGCGATGACGGCTCGGAACGGATCACCGCTCTGGAGCAGGAACTGCAGGCGGAGCGTGCCGGCGTGGAAACCGTGCGCGGTGAGGTGGAAACCGCCCGCACCGAACTTGAAGCTGCCCGTGCCCGCGTTGTCGAGTTGGAAGAGTCACAGGGTGGGGCGCAAGGTGTTCAGGCCGAACTCGATGCCGCACGCCTGGAACTGGAAACCGCCCAGACCGAAATGGAAGCCATGCGTACCCGTGTGACGGACATGGAAGACGCGCGTATCGGGTCCGAAGAACTTCAAGTCCAGATGGACTCGGCCCGCGGTGAACTCGAGGCCGCCAATGCCCGTCTGGCCGAACTGGAAGGGCTCGAACAGACCAGCGTGGAACTTCAGGCCCAACTGGACACCGCACAGGCCGAACTGGAAACGGCCAATGCAAGGCTTGCCGACCTCGACAGCGAAAACACACAGACAGGGGACGTGGCCAACGAACTGGCAGCGGCCCGTGAAGAACTGACCGCGTCGAACGCGCGGGTGGCAGAGCTGGAAGCGCAGATCGAAACCAACGAGGACATGCAGGCGCAGATGGAAGCCAATCGGGTCGAACTGGAAGAAGCGCAGGCCCGCGTCGCCGAACTGGAAGCTGCAGACGCACCAGCCACGACGGCCCAGGCCGTTTCCACCCAGTCCAGCGACTTGCAGGCCACATTCGGCGAACCGATGAAATCGGTCGTGACCCGGTTGCAGAATTATCAGGACAGTCTGCGCCAGCTCGAAGGCACCGTTGCCGGCAACGAGCCTGCGCTAGAACAGGTCAACGCCCTTCAGGCCGATCTCGTCGAAATCGGTCGTGAACTGTCCGTCGCCGCCGACAATTCCGGCCTTGTTCTGGAATAAGTCAAAGCCAAAGCGATACGCTGACTGCCAAAAGGCCCTCCGTCGAAGCGGAGGGCCTTTTTCCTGTCGCAAGGCACCGATGTCGGCAGCGTGCCGATCTACGTCCGGTTCTGCCGGTTTTCGATCAGGTCATCCACCACGGCAGGGTCCGCCAGCGTCGACGTATCACCCAGCGAGCCGAAATCGTCTTCGGCGATCTTGCGCAGGATGCGGCGCATGATCTTGCCGGAGCGTGTTTTCGGCAGACCGGGGGCGAACTGGATGGCGTCGGGTGATGCGATGGGGCCGATATCCTTGCGCACATGGTTGCGCAGTTCGGTCTTCAACTCGTCCGATGGCTCCGCATCCGCCATCAGGGTGACATAGCAATAGATGCCCTGCCCCTTGATATCGTGGGGAAAGCCAACCACCGCGCTTTCCGACACCGCCGGGTGCGCGACGAGGGAGGATTCGACCTCCGCCGTGCCCATGCGGTGGCCGGACACGTTGATTACATCGTCCACGCGGCCGGTGATCCAGTAATAGCCGTCTTCGTCGCGCCGGCACCCGTCGCCCGTGAAATACTTGCCCTTGTAGGTGGAGAAATAGGTCTGCACGAAGCGTTCGTGGTCGCCATAGACGCTGCGCATCTGCCCGGGCCAGGAGGCGGTGATGCACAGATTGCCGTCGACCGCGCCCTCCAGCACCGCGCCGTCATTGTCCACGAGCTGTGGCTGCACGCCGAAGAACGGCACCGTGGCCGAGCCCGGCTTGGTGGCGATGGCCCCCGGCAGGGGCGTGATCATGTGCCCGCCGGTTTCCGTCTGCCACCACGTATCGACGATGGCGCAACGCTCGTCGCCCACCACCTTGTGATACCAGTCCCACGCTTCCGGATTGATCGGCTCGCCCACCGTGCCGAGAATGCGCAAGCTGGACCGGTCGGTCCCCTTCACCGGCCCGTCACCGCCCTGCATCAGCGCGCGAATGGCGGTAGGCGCGGTGTAGAAGATATTGACCTTGTGCTTGTCGACCACCTGCCAGAAGCGGGAACTGTCGGGGTAGTTCGGCACGCCCTCGAACATCAGCGTGGTCGCCCCGTTGGCGAGCGGGCCGTAGACGATGTAGCTGTGGCCGGTCACCCAGCCCACATCGGCGGTGCACCAGTAGATGTCCCCGTCATGGTAGTCGAAGACCAGCTCGTGGGTCATCGCCGCCCAGACGAGATAGCCGCCGGTCGTGTGCAGGACGCCCTTGGGCTGACCGGTGGAGCCGGACGTGTAGAGGATGAACAGCGGATCCTCCGCGTTCATCTCCTCCGGCGGGCAATCGCCGGACGCGGCGTCGACCGCCTCGTGATACCAGACGTCACGCCCCGGATGCCATTCGATCGCGCCGCCGGTGCGCTTGACCACCAGAACGTGGCTCACATGAGCGTCCTGAATGGCCGCGATCTCGATGGCCGCGTCGGTGTTGTGCTTCAGCGGCACCGTCTTGCCCCCGCGCAACCCTTCATCCGCAGTGATGACGAACGTGCTCTCGCAATCCACGATCCGCTGCGCCAGCGCATCCGGTGAAAAGCCGCCGAAGACGATGGAATGAACCGCGCCGATCCGCGCGCAGGCGAGCATGGCATAGGAGGCTTCCGGGATCATCGGCATGTAGATCGTGACCCGGTCGCCCTTCTTCACACCCTGCGCCTTCATGGCATTGGCAAGGCGGCAGACATGACCGTGCAATTCGCGATAGGTGATGTGCGCGTCGTCGGCAGGATCATCGCCCTCCCAGATGATCGCCGTCTGGTCGCCCCGTTGTGTCCAGATGCCGGTCGATGCAATTGGCGGACACGTTCAGCGTGCCGTCCTCGAACCATTTGATCGACACGTCGGGATAGTCGTAGGTCCAGTTGCCGGCCTTGGTCGGCGACTTCATCCAGTCCAGCCGGTCCTTTTCGCGCAGCCAGAACGTGTCCGGGTCGGCGACCGACTGGTCGTACATGCTCTCGTATTTCGCCGCATCCACATGGGCGTGCGCCGCAGCCTCGGGGCTGACAGGATAGGTCGTGTCGGTCATGGTAGTCTCCCGGTATCAAAGTGCTGCCCAGCCTCGACGTGTCCTCCCGCCGAATGCCGCGACCGGGTGATTACCAACGTCGGACCACAACGTCCATTAGACTTCAGTAAAGCCGCGCGGAACGCCCGACGGCTGACTGAACACGTGTCAAAGACTCGCCACATTGAGGATTATGAACGTCCTCACAGACCCGTGAGCGCACTTTCGACCCGGCATTTTGCCTTGTGGGGTTCCGCGCTGAAACATTCGCCTCACACATTCGCCTCACAAGGACTTCGACATGATGGTTTCCAAACTCGGTCGCACGGCCGTGGCCGCGCTCGCTTGCATCTGGCTGGCAGGCTGCACCCAGACAGCCACCAGCGGCGGTTCCGCCGTCAGCACCTATAGCGGCAATCTCGGGACGGCCTCCGTCACCGACGAGGACCGCGCGGCCCGCAATGCCAAGCGGCAGGCGGCCCGCGAACGGGCGGCAAAGGCGAAAGAGGAGCGTCGCGCGGCCTTCGAGCAGGCCCGCGAGGAGCGTCAGGCCGAACGGGCCGCCAAACGCAAGGACGCCACCGCGCCTGCATCGAAGAAGACCGCAAAGGCCAAGCCGCAGAAGAAGGCGCCGAAGGTCGTCGCCAAAACGCGCAAGAAAGAGCCCCGCAAGAAGCAGGCCAGAAAAACGGCTTCAAAGACTTCGAAGAAAACGGCCTCCAAAAAATCCGCCGTGAAGAAGATCGCGCCCGTCAAGGCATCCTACGCCGCGGCCGCCGGTGCCCGGGTCGCGACCGCCGGCAAGCCGTGGGACTGTGTTCCCGGTCGTCTCAAGGCCGTTCTCGGGCAGGTGGCGCGCAAATACGGCCGCGTGACCATCAATTCCACCCACCGCTCCCGCGTCTACAACCGCAAGATCGGCGGCAAGCGTGGCTCCTATCACCTCAAATGCC
The DNA here is from genome assembly GCA_963711195.1 of uncultured Alphaproteobacteria bacterium. GTDB lineage: Bacteria > Pseudomonadota > Alphaproteobacteria > Rhizobiales > Rhizobiaceae > Pseudahrensia. The sequence goes on along the minus strand of CAVQDK010000004.1, from coordinate 185,312 downwards.
AGGCGGTCGATTTCCGCGTCCACGGCAGCACGAAGGGTCTGACGGGCTTTCTCGCACGGCATGATCTGGTCGGCGGCTACAAGCGGTATTCCTCCGGCTTCTACCACATCGACACCGGCCCCAAACGCACCTGGTAACCTGTGCGAAGCCGGTTTCGCCGAACGATCCTTTCCGGTTAACCACCTTCCCTTACGCAAAATCGACGCTTTCGCTTCACCCTTCGGCAATCCTGTTTGCCGGAGGTCCGACCGTTGGCCGCATCGAAAGCCCCGTCACGCGTAGTACTATCACGCGTAGCCCTGTTCATGGCCTGCGCCATCGCCCTGTCCGCCTGCGCCAGCGTGCCGGGCCTCTACCGCATCGGCGGCAAGGGCGTCGTGACCTACACCAAGGCCTCGTGGTGCGTGCCGTGGAGCCTGAAACGGGTCCTGCGCCGCGTGGCGCGCAAATATGGCGACGTGACCGTCTTTTCCACGTGGCGTTCGCCGTGGCACAACTACAAGGTCGGCGGGGCGGCAAAGTCCTATCACAAGACCTGTCGGGCGGTGGACTTCAAGGTCGATGGCGACATGCGCGCGGTCTATGCCTACGTGAAGAAGCAACGCGCAGTCGGCGGCCACAGCATGTACCGTTCCGGCCACATCCACATCGATACGGGGCCGAAGCGCAGCTGGTAGGTGTTCGAACGACTGTCGCAGAATGGGCGGTTGGTCGCAGGCACGGGGCGGGGCTTGCGGGACGGCATGTGGCCCGCCATAGTCGCTCCATTCTCAACGCACTGAAAGGAGGTGATCTGATGTCGAGCAATTTCACGAAGCCGGTCGGGTCCATGTTTGTTACACTCGTTGCGGGGCAGCCCTCGCTCTGAGTTGACAGGCCGGAAACGGGTTCGGGTCGACTATCGAGCGACCTGAAGCCATGGGGTGACCCAGCCGGCACCTGACGATTGCGAAAGCCGTTGCCACACCGTGGCAGCGGCTTTTTCGTATCCGCCTCTTGGTTCGCTCAGAGGATCGCCGGAACGGGCGTCAGAAGTCCGACGCGATGCCCTTGTTCTCCCAGTCGCCATAGCGCACCGGTTCCGGCCCCTTGCGTCCGGCAATCTCGCGGGCTCCGGTCTCGTCGCTGCCATAGGCCTTCGCCCGGCGCGCTGCCGCTTCCGCCAGTGCCCGTTCCGCCGGGGTCGAGCCACCTTTCCGGTCGGGAGACCTGCCGTTACCGTCGTCCATCCATGCCTCCGAAGCGTTGTGGCGTTGTGATGACGCCGGATACATACCATATCCGTATCACGAGCCGCGCTTGCAAGTGCGACATGAGACCGGGAGAACAAGGTATGAACTTCTTCAAGACGACCGTTCTGCTGACGGTCATGACCATGATGTTCGGTGCCATCGGCTATTTCATCGGCGGCTTCGGCGGCATGGTGATCGCGCTGGGCATCGCGGCGGCCACGAACCTTTTCGCGTGGTGGAACTCCGGCAAGATGGTGTTGCGGATGCACGGGGCCAAACTGGTGGACGAGCGCACCGCCCCCGAACTGGTCCACATGGTGGCGGAACTGGCCGACAATGCGGGCCTGCCCATGCCTGCGGTCTATATTCTGGAGACCGACCAGCCCAACGCCTTTGCCACCGGCCGCAACTACGAGAACGCGGCGGTCGCCGCCAGCCGCGGTCTGCTCGACCGGTTGAACCGCGACGAGGTGGCCGCCGTCATGGCTCACGAACTCGCCCATATCCGCTCCCGCGATACGCTGGTGATGACGATCACCGCGACGTTGGCCGGTGCCATCGGCATGATCGCCAATTTCGCCATGTTCTTCGGCGGCAACCGCAATTCCCCCTTCGGCATGATCGGCACCATCGCCATGATGATCGGCGCGCCCCTGGCGGCGGGCGTGGTGCAGATGGCCATTTCCCGCACGCGGGAATACGAGGCCGACAGGGATGGGGCGGAAATCTGCGGCAACCCCATGGCGCTGGCCTCCGCGTTGCAGAAGATCGCCCGGGCCGCCGGGCGCACCGTCAACATGCCCGCCGAACACGCGCCCGCTACCGCCCACATGTTCATCATCAACCCGTTGAACGGCAAACGTCTCGATGGTCTGTTCTCCACCCACCCCGACACGGGCAACCGGATCGCCGCCCTGCACCAGATGGCGCAGCAGATGACGCCGGTGGCGAAACCGGACCCGCGGCGGAAGCGTTACGAACGTCCGACGACCCGGCGCGCCGGGTCGGTGCCGTCCAGCCGCAAGTCCGACCCGCGCGATCAAGGCCCGTGGGGTTGAACGAGCGGCACCGGGGCAAGCCGAAGGGCAGACCACGAAAATCCAACGCCCCCGGCATCGAGGTGCGCCGCGTCGCCGCCACCGCTCTCGCCCGCATCGTCGACGACAGGCGCGGGCTCGACGGCGTTCTGGACTCCATGAACGACAGGCTGTCCGACATGTCGGCGCAGGATCGCGGCCTGTTGCGCGCCATCCTCACCGTCGCCTTGCGCCATCGCGGAGAGATCGACTTCGCGCTGGCTCAACTGCTCGACCGCCCCATCCCCAAACGCGCCCGCCATCTTTCCCACACGCTGCACGTGGCGGCCGCGCAAATCCTGTTCATGGACATTCCCGACAGCGCCGCCGTCGATCTGGCCGTGACGGCAATCAAGGAGGACGAGCGGTCCGCACGCTTTTCCGGCCTCGCCAACGCCATCCTGCGCGGGCTGTCGCGACAGGGGGAAGAACTGTTTGCGGGTAAGGATGGCGACGCCCGCGCCCTGCTGAACATGCCGCAATGGCTCGGCAAGCGGGTGCGCAAGGCCTACGGCAGGGAGCGGCTCGCGGCCATCGCGCGCCAGCACATGGTGGAACCGGCGCTTGATCTGACGGTGCCGACGGACCGCGACGGGTGGGCCGAACGCCTCGGCGGCGTGCCGGTGCTCGGCGAAACCCTGCGTCTGCTTCGCCCCGGTAGCCTGAGCGAGTTTCCCGGCTACGAGGACGGCGCATGGTGGGTGCAGGACGCCGCCGCGGCCATTCCCGTCAGCCTGCTCGGCGATGTCTCAGGCCTGCACGTGGCCGACCTCTGCGCCGCCCCGGGCGGCAAGACCGCGCAACTGGCGGCACGGGGCGCGCGCGTGACCGCGCTGGAGGCCAACGCCAACCGGCTGGACCGTCTGCAGACCAACATGGCCCGCCTCGGTTTCGCGGTGGACGCACGACAGGGCGATCTGTTCACCTTCGAGCCCGACACCCCCTTCGATGCCATCCTCATCGATGCGCCCTGCTCGTCGCTCGGCACCATCCGCCGCCACCCCGATGTGCAATGGACGAAGGATGCAGCCATCGTGGAGGAGCTTGCCGACCTGCAGGCCCGCATGGTGCGCCACGCGGCGACCATGCTGAAACCGGGTGGGCGGCTGGTCTTCGCCAACTGTTCCCTCGACCGCGCCGAAGGGGAGGACGTGGCGGCCCTCCTGCACCGTGAGGACAACGGCCTCACCCTCGATCCGGTCCTGCAGGACGAATTGCCCGGCCTGCCGGAAGCCCTGACCGGGCTCGGCACCATCCGCACGCTTCCCTGCCATCTGGCGCAGGTCGAGGCACCGGCGGGAACCGCAGAACGAGATAAACCGCGTTTTGCCGGAATGGACGGTTTTTTCGCCGCCCGTTTCGTGAAAGGCTGACACCGAATCCGGTTCGACACGGTTTTGCATCCGTTGGCGGGAGGATTCTGCCGGCAAGTGACCGGTATCGAACGGCGAATCGCCTTTCCGCGGCGAGAAACCCGACAGGGGGAGGAACACGCACACGATGAGCGTCGCCGACCGAACCCCCCGTTCCTGGAACCCGTTTGCCCGCGCGCGCAACCCTCGCCCATCGGATACGGCGTCCGTTCCCCACAAGCTGCTGGCAACGCCGCAGGACATCGTGGAAGCAGACGGCAGCCGGGCACGGGCCATCTACGAAGGCGCATTCACGTTCGGACGAATTACCCACGTCCTGCCGCCGGAAGGCCGGTTCGAGACCGATGCTGCGCGCGGTGGCGACGGCAGCGTGCGCTCGAAGGACTGGGCAGCGCATCTTCACGGCTTCCAGTGGCTTCGCGACCTGAATGCCAGTTCCGCCCCGACGGCGCGCCTGAACGGGGCCGCGCTGGTGATCGACTGGATCGACGCCTGCGGCATGCCCTCCTCCATGGCACCGGCGGCGGTGGCCGCTGCAGGCAAGGCGCTCGCCTGGAACGCGGATGTCGCCGCCACCCGCCTGATGGCCTGGCTGCGCCATGGGGAAGCGCTGTTCGTCCCGGTGCAGACCGGCGCGGCAGCGGTGGATGCGACCGGCGAAAATGCCGTCGGCGACGTGCGGCCCCAGCGCTGGTTTCGCAGCCTCGTCCGCCACGTCCGTTACCTCAACGGAGCCTCGCTGGAAGCGAGCACCGGGGAAACCCGGCTGCGGGTTCGTATCGCGCTTGCCATGGCCGCCATCTGCATCGACGGTCGGGCGAGAAACGTGGAAAGGGCCGTGAAGGGCCTGGAACAGGAACTCGCCCGCCAGATCGCGCCGGATGGCGGGCACATGTCGCGCAACCCGTCCGCCCAGGCCCGCATTCTGTGCGATCTGCTGCCCCTGCTGCGCCTGTTCACCGACAAAGGCGAACCGGCACCGGACATTCTCGCTTCCAGAACCGCCCGCATGGTGGAGGCGTTGCGCTTCTTTCGCCACTCTCACGGTCGGCTCGCCCAGTTTAACGGGACGGGAACCGTCGACGACGATCTCGTTGGACGTCTGTTGCGCGTCTACGGGGTGGAGGGCCGGCCGGTTGCCAGTCTGGTGCAAACGGGGTTCGACCGGTTGAGTAGTGGCCGCACGGTCGTTCTCGTCGATACCGGCACCGTCGCCCGCTCTGTGGCCACGCCGGACGCCATGGCGGGCGCGTTGTCCTTCGAAATGTCGAGCGGCGGCCGTCGGTTCATCATGAATTGCGGGTGGCCGGACGTGGCCTATGCCGCCTATCGTGAGGTGGCTCGCGCGACGGCCGCCCATTCCACCCTGACCGTCGATGATACGTCCTCTATTCGCCACGGTGAGAATGCGCCGAAAGGGTTGTTCGACCGACCCTCGCGCAAGAACCCTGCGTCGGACCACACCCTGACGGTGATACGCCAGCGCAGCGACGATGCTACGCACAAGGTGCTGACCGCGCGGCACGACGGCTACGCCGCACGATTCGGCCTCTGCCACGAACGACACGTCGAAATGCCCGAAGGGGGCAATATCCTGCAGGGTATCGACCGCCTGATACCGACGGGCGATGGTCCGGCTGCGGGAGAAGGCCTCGGCGCGGCGATCAGGTTTCATATTCCGCCGGATATATCGGTATCCCATCTTGCGTCCGGCCATTCCGTCCTGCTGGCCATAGGGGCTGGCAAGGGGGGCAACGACGCCTGGACATTCACCTGCATCGACGCCCCGGTGCGGCTGGAGGAAAGCATTCGCTTCGACGGGGTCGAGGCGGGCGACAGCCCCCGCAAGGCCATGCAGATCGTGCTCGCCTTCGATGTTCCGTCCGGCGCGTCCAGTGGCGAGACGCGTGAAATACGCTGGACGCTGCAACGCAACGTGCAACCCTCACGCAAGCAGATGGCGGCCAATGCGCAAAGGAGCGGGCAGGTCGGGGACTTGCTGGCCGTTCTGGACGAGGCTTCGTCGACCGACCCGTCGCTGGACGATCCGGGTTCGAACGACGGCGAACCGTGATCCGGTAATGGCCCCGGTATGAGCGAACGCATTCTGGTCTGTCGCCCCCAGCCGGGTGCCGACCGCACCGCGCGCACTTTACGCGATGCCGGCCTGACCCCGATCGTCAATCCGCTGCTGCACATCACCGCAACCGGAACGCCCTGTCCCCTGCCGGCGGGTCTCGTCGATGCGCTTGTCGTAACCAGTGCGCAGGCCGTGCCCTATGTCGCGACGTTCAGCGACCGTCCGGCCTATGCGGTCGGCCACGCAACGGCTGAAGCGCTTGCCGATGCAGGGTTCGGCCGGGTCCGTTCCGCCGGATCCGACGCAAGGGCCCTGTCGCAGGCCTTGCCGACCAGTCTGGCGCGCGATGGGCTGCTGCCGTCGGCGCAGCTCCTCTGGCCCTGCGCGGAACGGACCGCCTTCGATATGGTCGATGCGCTCCATGGCCATGGCGTCTCATGCGCGCGCTGGGTGGTCTACCGGGCCGATGGGCCTGCCCGTCTGCCAGCCGATACCGCCGCGCAGCTTGTGGACGGGACGATCCATGCCGTGCTTCTGACGTCGCCGCGCATTGCCGCTACCTTCGCCGCGCTGGCCCCGGCGATCGCGCCCTCGGTTCGTCTGTTGTGTCTGAGCCAAGCCGTGCGCCAGGCCCTGCCGCCGGACTTGCGCAAACAGGCCTGGGCTGCGCCGGAACCCCACGAAGCGGCATTGCTGTCTCTGCTGGGAACCGGTCGAGACGGTCGGCTGTCCCGGTGAGCGATACTTTTGCGTTTGGTCTTTGCGATGGCGCATCGCATTGTCTACGGTAGGCACCACACAGGCTGCGTGCGACCAGCCGGTCCGCTGCCAGAGCGGCACGAAAGCGAGTGACGAAAGACATGGCGAAGAACAAGACGACTGCCGGCAAGCCCACCCGGTCCGGCGCCAAGGGCGCGGGATCGACGGGTTCATCGCAAGCCAAACCGGCCCAGGCGCAGCCTGCGGCGTCCAAGCCCGCAGCACGCCATTCCGCCAATACGAAGAAACCAGCGATTATCGAAGGCGAAGCGAAACGGGTCCCGTCGAAACCATCCGTTCCGACGCCTGCCAAATCCACGACACCGCCGGCAGCTTCCGCAGCGAAGACCACCGCTCCGCCGATGCCCAAGCCGCCCATGCCCAAGCCGTCCATGCCTTCCGCCCAGACGACATCGCCATCCGGGTCTTCGGCGAGGTCTTCGGCGGGGTCCGCGCCGGTTTCCAAATCAGACAAGCCTGCAGCGGCGGCATCCACTGCGCCGAAATCGTCCGTTCCACCATCGAAACCGGGATCGTCAGTTGCGCCTGGCAAGACGCCTTCCGGCACCGCGCGGTCGGATAGCAACCGATCGACGGGGTTCGGACGGCTTGCGCTTGCCGCCTTGTGCGGCGCGGTGCTGGCTCTGTTGGGCCAATGGATTCTGTCCGGTTTCGGTGCCGAGGAGGAGGTGGCCGCCGTTCCCGACAATCTCGAACAGCGTCTCGTGACGCTGGAACAGCAGCCGGCGGCCGAGCCCGCACCCGTCGATACGGCGGCGGTGGAGACCCTTGTCCAGCAGCAGCTCGCCGCCCTGCTGGCCGAACAGACTGCCGACGGTGCGGCGGACGGGGGCGTGAGCGAAACCGATGCCGTCTTCCAGGCAACGCTGGAGGCCACCACGGGGCGGCTCGATACGCTGGAAAGCGCCGAACAGGCACGCTCCACCCGCCTCGATCAGCTCGAACGGGCCATCGCATCAGGTGAGGCGGGCGACGGAGCAAGCCAGTCACAGGCAGTATCGGCGCTGTCCTCGACGCTCGACGATGTGGCCGCCCAGGTCGAGACCCTGCGCACCACCGTGGAGGGCCAAAGCGGCCCGAACCCCGCATTGGCGGAAACGGTCGACGGACTGGGCGCGCGGATCGCCGAGATGCAGACCGCGAACGAAACCGCCTTGACCTCCATGGCCGACCTGCGCACGGACCTGTCCGCCCAGGCGACCGCTCTCGGTGACCGGCTGGAGGCGCTCGACGCCCGGCTGACCGATATCGCCGCCAACGGCGAGTCCGCCCGCCAGGCCGCGCAGCAGGCAGCCCAGAGCGCCCGCACCGAAATCGCAACCGCTCTCGCCGATCTGACGGGCACCACCGATGCCCGCATCGCCGCGCTGACCGACCGGCTCGAAAACGGCGCCGACCGGGTTGCCGCCCGGGCGCTGGCCGCCGCCGCGCTCAAACGCGACGTGGACCTCGGCGTGCCCTTCACCGGCACCCTCGATACGCTGACGAGCATGTCGGACGATGCCGACGCATTGGCACCGCTTACCCCCTACGCCGAGACCGGCGTTCCCACGCTCGCCACCGTGCAGGCTGATTTCGACAGCGCAGCCGACGCTATGCGGGACGCCGTCGCCCCCGCTCCCACAGACGACAGCCTCACCGCCCGCCTGCTCGCTGGCGCGCGGGGTGCCGTGCAGGTGCGCCGCTCGGGAGACGCAGCCGGCGGGATCGAGGCGGATATCGACACCATCGACGCAGCCATCTCGTCCGGCGACCTCGCAGCCGCCAGCACCGCTTGGCAGGCCTTGCCCGACCCAGCAAAGGCCGCCTCGCAGAACTGGCACGACGACCTGACCGCCCGCCTGACGGCAGACCGCTTCGTCTCCGACGTCATCGATACTTCGCTGCGGGCCTCATCCCCCGCTCAAGACCAGTAGGGCGTTCGTCCGCCGCCCTTTCCATTCCCGCCTGACCGGACCGCTTTCATGCTTCCCATTGCAATCTTCTTCCTCCTCCTCTTCGCAGCCGCCATGGCCTTCGCCTGGTTGATGGACAATCCCGGCACGGTGACGATGGATTGGCTCGGGACAGAGATCACCCTGTCCATGGTTCAGACCGTGATCGTTCTGGCGATCATCGTGGCGGCGGTCATGATCCTGTGGGCGATCCTGTCGGCCATCATCCGCGGCCCGAAGACGTTCGACCGGTACCGTCAGGGCCGTCGGCGGGACAAGGGCTACGACGCTCTCTCCCGCGGTCTCATCGCAGCCGGCGGCGGCAACGCACCGCTGGCGCGGCAACTGACGAAGGAAAGCGGTAAATATCTCGACGACGAACCCCTCGTCGCCATGCTCGACGCCCAGACCTCGCTGGTCGAAAACGACCGCATGGCCGCCCGCGAGAAATTCGCCGCCATGATGGATCGGGACGAAACCCGTCTTCTCGGCCTGCGCGGTCTCTATCTGGAAGCCGAACGGGAGGGCGCAAGCGAAGCCGCCGCCCAATACGCCACCGCCGCCGCCGACGAGGCACCCGGCACGCCGTGGGCCATGAAGGCAGCTCTGAAGGCGCGCGTGATGAACGGTGAATGGGAGCAGTCCCTGTCCGCCCTGCAGGCCGCCCGTTCCAGCGGTGCCATCGACAAGGATACCTACAACCGCCAACGCGCCGTGCTGCTGACGGGCCGCGCGATGGATGTGGAGAAATCCGACCCCTCCGCAGCCAAGGCCGATGCCCTGCGCGCCCACAAGCTGGCACCGGACCTGGTACCAGCCGCACTCGTCGCCGCCCGCACGGCCATCCGCCTCGGTAAGGTGCGCAAGGCGCGTTCGGTTCTGGAAACGACGTGGCAGAAGACGCCCCATCCGGAAGTCGCAGAAACCTATGTGAACGCGCGCAACGGCGACACCGCAACCGACCGTTTCAAGGCAGCCGAGAAGCTGAACGCCAAACGGGGCGGAACCGTCGATGGTGCTTACGCACTGGCCCGCGCCGCCCTCGATACCGGCGACTACGACCGCGCCCGAGAGGAAATGAAGGTGGTTCTCAACACTGCGCCCACCGAGCGGGCTTGCCTGCTGATGGCCGATATCGAAGAGGCCCAGCACGGCGATGCCGGTCGCGTGCGCGAGTGGCTGGCTCGCGCGGTGAACGCTCCCCGCGACCCCGTATGGACCGACGGCACTTACGTATCGCAGACATGGGCACCCATCTCCCCTGCCACGGGCGAAATCGATGCGTTCGAATGGCGTGTTCCCATGGAGAACATGGGCGACGAGCCGAAATCCATCGATTATTCGACCCTTGCCGATGCTCCCCTGCCCGACCGCACGATTGCGACACCTGCAGACAAGCCGTCTGACAAAACAGCCAACCCGGACATTTCGGACGCGGAAATCGTGGAGAAGCCGGTCGAGGCCACTCCCGAACCTGACCGGAAACCTGTGCCCGCAGCCGTCGCTCCAGCGGTGGCTCCGATAGTGTCCGCACCAGCAGCGCGGGAAGCCGGGTCCGGCACTGCTGTGACATCCGATGCGGCCCAGACGGCCACCGATCCGGCAAGCCCGAAGGTAAAGACAGAGGTAGAACGCAGATCCGCAGCCATATCGAACACCGCAGGCTTCACCACCGCTGGCACGACCCTGGCATCGCCCCCGTCCGCTCCCGGCAACACTGCAACACCGGACACGGCAAAGGCGGTTCCCTCAAGCGAGAACGCTGCGACCGGTTCGGACTCGACCTACATATTCCCCAAACAACCACCCGCCAGGCCTGCGCAACCCAGGGCACCCCTGCCGCCGGTCGTCAGCCCCAAGGTCGTGGCGGAACTGAAGGCGAAACAGGCCACACCGTTGCAGGCACCAACACCAAAAGCGGACACGCCCGCATCTGCAAGCTCCTCCGATCCCTCCGCCGCATCGGGGGCGCCGAAAAGCGAACCTTCGAACGCGCCGGAGGCGGCAGCGGCTGCCAATAAAGACACCCGTTCCGCCCACTACCGCACCAGCGAGGAGGCCCGGCGAAACTTCGATGCCGATGACGACGGTCGTCTCGACCGCAGCCCGGACGATCCCGGCGTCGAAGGCGAAGCCAAGTCCAAGGGACTGTTGGGCCGCATGGGCCTGAAATAGACAGCCCGAACCCGCGCCGACAGGCTCGGAAGCCTGTCGGCAGCGGCGTACGGAAGCGCGCCTCTAGGCAAGCACCTTCTGCTTCAGCATGCCCCTGTTGAGCAGCAATTCGGCGATCTGCACCGTGTTCAGCGCTGCGCCTTTGCGCAGATTGTCCGACACGACCCACATGTTGAGCCCGTAATCGACGGTAGGATCCTCCCGAATGCGGGAAATGAATGTGGCATCCTCGCCCGCTGCCTCGTAGGGCGTCACGTAGCCGCCATCCTCGCGCTTGTCGACGACGAGACAGCCCGGCGCTTCACGCAGAATGTTGCGCGCTTCGTCGGCGGACAGTTCGTTCTCGAACTCGATATTGACCGACTCCGCATGGGACACGAAGACCGGCACCCGCACGGCGGTGGCCGTCACCTTGATCTTGGGGTCGAGCATTTTCTTCGTCTCGGCGTTGATCTTCCATTCTTCCTTCGTGTCACCGGAATCCATGAACACGTCGATATGGGGAATGAGGTTGAACGCGATGCGTTTGGTGAACTCCTTCGGCTCGATCGGGTCGGCCACGAAGATGGCGCGCGTCTGCTCGAACAGTTCTTCCATCTTGGCCTTCCCGCCGCCGGAGACCGACTGGTAGGTGGAGACCACCACGCGCTTGATCGTGGCGCGGTCATGCAGCGGCTTTAGCGCCACGACAAGCTGGGCCGTGGAGCAATTCGGATTGGCGATGATGCCTTTCTTCGACACGCCTTCGATGGCGTCCGCGTTCACCTCCGGCACGATCAGCGGCACGTCCGGGTCGTAGCGCCAGGCGGAAGAATTATCGATGACGATACAGCCCTTGGCCGCGATCTTGGGGGCCAGGTCCTTCGAGATGTCACCGCCCGCCGACATGATGGCGATGTCGGCTTCGGCAAAATCGTAAGTGTCGAGCGCCTTCACTTTCAGAACGCTTATCGCCGAAAGACACTTCCGTGCCCTGGCTGCGGCGGGAGGCGAGCGGCACCACCTTGGCCACGGGAAAGGCCCGCTCCGCCAGGATGTTCAGCACTTCCCGGCCCACATTGCCCGTGGCACCGACGATTGCGATTGTATAAGACATGAAGTTCGCTCCGCTCTCCCAGGAGACGAGGGGATACGACCTCTCCCGCAGGGAGAGATGCGGGAGCGGTTACAAAGAGGTGGTTTTGATTTTGCTCGATGTCATGCCGCGCGTTCTAGCCCCACCACCGCGAATGTCAAACCATCGGTGGATGGCGCTGGTCTTCGTGTCCATGCTGGTTGTCGTGTTGCCCGCACAAGCGACCGACGCCCGGACTGTCCTTGCCCTGTTTCAAGGAACCACCATCGTCGGCGAATATGCGAGTGGCGCACGGTTCAGCGAAGCGTTCGGCACCGACGGAACGACCCGCTACACCGACGAGACCGGCACGATCGAGGGCACCGTCACCATCCGCGACGATGCCATCTGCTTCCGCTATCCCGATACCGAAACCATCGACGGCGGTTGCTTCACCGTCGAACGTCGGGGCGCAAACTGCTTCGATTTCTATGGCACCGACAACGCCGCAACGACGTTCCAGCGTCGCAACGGCCTCGGCTGGACGGCCCGGGCATGGCAGGCCGACCGGTCGAGCACCTGCGAAGCGGCTGCGATCAGCTGACGCCGGACTTGCGGATATCCACGAAATGCCCGGCTACCGCCGCCGCGGCGGCCATGGCGGGTGATACGAGGTGGGTGCGGCCCTTGAAACCCTGTCGGCCTTCGAAGTTGCGGTTGGAGGTCGAGGCACAGCGTTCTTCGGGCTTAAGGCGGTCATCGTTCATGGCAAGGCACATGGAACAGCCCGGCTCGCGCCACTCGGCACCGGCATCGAGGAAGATCCGGTCGAGCCCTTCGGCCTCAGCCTGTTCCTTCACCAGCCCCGATCCCGGGACGATCATGCAGGAGACGGTGCTGGCAATCGTCTTGCCGTCCATCACCTTGGCCACTGCACGCAAGTCCTCGATACGCCCGTTGGTGCAGGAGCCGATCCAGACCCGGTCAAGCTTGATGTCGGTGATCTTCGTACCCGCTTCCAACCCCATATAGGCCAGCGCGCGCTGTTTGGACGTGCGCTTGTTCTCATCGGTGATGTCCATCGGGTCCGGCACGACACCATCGACGGCGACCACGTCTTCCGGGGACGAGCCCCAGGAGACGATGGGCGGCAAATCGCGGGCATCCAGCTCGATCACCTTGTCGAAGTGCGCGCCGTCCTCGCTGTGCAGCGTCTTCCAGTAATCAAGCGCCATGCCCCATGCCGCACCGGACGGCGCCTTCGGGCGTCCTTCGATATAGTCGAACGTCTTCTGGTCCGGCGCGATCAGCCCGGCCCGCGCACCGCCTTCGATGGTCATGTTGCACACCGTCATGCGCCCTTCCATCGATAGCGCCTCGATGGCCGAGCCGCAGAACTCGATGACGTAACCCGTGCCGCCGGCGGTACCGATCTTCCCGATGATCGCCAGGATGATGTCCTTGGCCGTCACCCCGTCGGGAAGACGACCGCCTTCGCCACCGGTCACCTCCACCTTCATGTTCTTGGCTTTCTTCTGGATCAGCGTTTGCGTCGCCAGAACGTGTTCGACTTCCGACGTGCCGATACCGTGGGCCAGTGCGCCGAAAGCGCCGTGGGTGGAGGTGTGGGAATCGCCGCAAACGATCGTCATGCCGGGCAGGGTGAACCCCTGTTCGGGGCCGATGATGTGGACAATGCCCTGCCGCTTGTCGGTTTCGCTGTAATATTCCACGCCGAAATCGGCGGCATTCTTCGCCAGAGCCTCGACCTGAATGCGGCTTTCCGGGTTTGCGATTCCCTGGGAGCGGTCGGTGGTGGGCACGTTGTGATCGACCACGGCCAGCGTCCGTTCCGGTGCCCTTACCGTACGGTTCGTCATCCGCAGACCTTCGAATGCCTGCGGGCTCGTCACTTCATGGACAAGATGGCGGTCGATATAGATGAGCGCCGTCCCGTCTTCAGCCTCGTGGACCAGATGGTCGTCCCAGATCTTGTCGTAGAGCGTGCGCGGATTGGCCATAGTGTACGTTCCTTTGAAGGTCGCGTCACGATATGCGCCACGCTCGAAATTGAATCAAGAAAGGCCGCATCGCAAATGTTCGATCTGATCGCAGCCCTGACATGCGCCCTGTTCGGCTGGTGCGGGGCCACTGCCCAGGCCGACGGGTGCCGCACCCTGGACCATCTCGGCACGACCCACACTGTCTGCAGCTTTCGCGCCTCGGACGTGTCCGTGCGCCTGTTCCTGAACGACAAGTCCGGCGCACCCTATCGACGTCTGCCGAACCTGCGCCGCAGCCTCGACACCGTCCCCCTCATGCTGATGAATGGCGGCATGTATCACGAAGACCTGTCGCCGGTCGGACTGTATGTGGAAGACGGGGAACGGAGGCAGAACCTGTCCACCAAGGACGGGTGGGGCAACTTCCACCTGCTGCCCAACGGCGTGTTCTGGGGGCGCGACGGGATGGTCGCCGTCACCGAGACGAAGGCATTTGCCGCAACGAACCCGAACCCGGATTTCGCCACCCAGTCCGGCCCCATGCTGGTGATCGACGGCAAGCTGCACCCTCGCTTCATTCCCGGCTCTGACAGTGTGAAAATCCGCAACGGCATCGGCGTCAGCGCGGACGGGGCACGCGTTCATTTCGCCTTGTCCCACGACGCCATCAGCTTCTACGACTTTGGAACGCTGTTCCGAGACGTGTTCGACACGCCGAACGCCCTGTTCCTCGACGGCACCGTCAGCGCCATCGATGCACCCGGCTTCAAGCGAGGTGGGTTCTGGAAGGAACTGGGGCCGATGATCGGGGTCTTTGGTCGGGAGTAGAGCCTAGACCCAGGGTCGGTCGCCCAGCTTGCCCTCATACGTATCGATGCTGGCCGCCTTTTCCAGCGTCAGGCCGATATCGTCGAGGCCGTTGAGGAGGCAGTGCTTGCGGTGGGGGTCGATATCGAAGGTGATCGTGCCGCCGTCCGGGCCCGTGATGGTCTGGCTTTCCAGATCGACCGTCAACACCGCGTTGGAACCACGCGAGGCGTCATCCATCAGGGCGTCGAGCTGTTCCGAAGTGACGACCACCGGCAGGATGCCGTTCTTGAAGCAGTTGTTGTAGAAGATGTCGGCAAACGAGGTGGAAATGACGCAGCGAATGCCCCGGTCCAGCAGCGCCCAGGGCGCATGTTCGCGCGATGAACCACAGCCGAAATTGTCGCCTGCAACCAGTATCTCCGCCTTACGATAGGCAGGCTTGTTCAACACGAAATCCGGATTTTCCGACCCGTCCTCGTTCAGACGCATTTCCGCAAACAGCCCTTCGGCGAGACCCGTGCGCTTGATCGTCTTCAGATAATCCTTCGGGATGATCATGTCGGTGTCGATGTTGATGATCGGCAGGGGCGCTGCGACGCCCGTCAGGCTGGTGAAGGATTCCATGGCGTTTTCGACTTTCGGTGCGTTTGGTGCTGGATTACACCAGCGCAAACCTCACGCCAAGCGAGACGAGAGACATGAAACGCTACCGCTTCATCACCGGACAGGACGATTCCGCCTTCTGCAAGCGCGTGGAGACGGCGCTGAACGAGGGCTGGACCCTGCACGGCTCCCCCGCCTACACGTTCGATGCTGCCGAAGGTCTGCGCTTCTGCGGACAGGCGGTCACGCGCGAGGACGCCGTAACGGAACTCGAAGCCCGCATTCCCGACGAGGCAATCTCAGTGGTCGATGCCGACGGTTAGAGCGCCCCGCACCTATGCGGGACGCGAAGGCGGCGAAGAGCCGCCAGGGGCTTATGCCCCGCCCCTCGGAGCGTTGGTCGTAGGCCTTCGCGTGAGAGCCAACTAACCCAGCCAGCGTCGATACAACACCGCCAAGGCAGCACTCGCGATCCGCGCTTCGGCGCTGTCGGCACGGCTGGTGAGAATGACCGGCACCTGTGCCCCCACCACGAGACCCGCCGTTTCCGCCCCGCCCATGAAGGTGAGCGCCTTGAAGAAGATGTTGCCCGCCTCGACCGTCGGCACCACCAGAATATCGGCCAATCCGGCGACGGGGGACTCGATCCCCTTCAAGGCCGCAGCGTCCAGATCCACGGCATTGTCGAGCGCGAACGGGCCATCGACGATGCCGCCCGTCACGGCACCGGCCTGCGCCTGTTCGGCAATGGTGCGGGCGGTGATCGACGACGGAACGGCTTCGCTCGGCGTTTCGGTGGCGGACAGGATCGCCGCCTTCGGTTCCCCGATCCCCAGCGCGAGCGCCAGATTGACAGCATTCTGAGTGATGGCGAGGCGCTGCTTCACGTCCGGCGCGACGTTGAGCGCGGCGTCTGTGATGATGACCGGCCGGGGAAAGCCCGGCACGTCCATCACGAAGCAATGGCTGGTGCGGCTTTCGGTGCGCAGGCCGTTTTCCTTGCGGATGACGGCGGCCAGATAGGTGTCGGAATGGATGTAGCCCTTCATCAGGGCGGAAACCTCACCCGCCGCCGCCAGATCGACAGCCCGATGGGCCGCGCCTTCCTCACCTTCCGCGTCCACGACCAGCAGACCCGAAATATCCAGCCCGCCATCGTCCGCCGCCTTCTCGATCGCTGCCCTTTCTCCCACCAGAACCGGCTCGATGAGGCCGAGATCGTGGGCGTCGAGCGCCCCTTCCAGCGCCGTCACCTCGGTGGGGCAGACGACGGCGGTCTTCAGCGGCGGCAGGTCGGCACACATGGCCAGCAGGCGGGCGAAATGGGGGCGTGTGTCGGGCGTGATGTTGTGATCGACGGGTTTCGGCATGAAGGGTGCGGCTCCGATGAGGCTTTCTTTTCCTAACGTGCCGATGGCCCTTTGCAACCGTGCGGCTATTTGTATGGTCGCATGAGGCAGTTTGGAGACGAAGCGCAGTGAAACAGATTCTGGTGGTCGGCAACTTCTATGAAAGCGTGCTCGTGGATTTGCGGCAGACATTCGACGTCCGGCACGTGGCCGACAAGGACGATCTGAACGGTTGGAGCGAGGCCGACTATGCCGACATCGAAGGCATGGCCACCTTCGGATGGGCACCCGCCCGGTTGATGGACCGGATGCCCCGGTTGAAACTCGTCTCCTCCTTCGGCGTAGGCTATGACGGGATCGCCGCCGACCACGCCGCCCGCAAGGGCATCGTCGTCACCCACACCCCCAACGTGCTGAACGACGATGTCGCCAACACCGCCATCGCCCTCATTCTGGCCGTCACCCGCCGCATCGTGGCGCAGGACAAATATCTGCGCGCCGGCAAATGGGTGAGCGAAGGCAATGCGCCGCTGACCCGAACCATTCGCGGCAAGACGGTCGGCATCGTCGGGCTTGGCCGGATCGGCGAGACGATCGCCCACAAGCTCTCCGTCTTTCAGTGCAGGGTCGTCTATCATTCCCGCACCGAGAAAGACGTGGAATACGACTATTTCGCCGATCTGAAGGAGATGGCGCAGGCCTGCGACATCCTCGTTGTCATCACACCGGGCGGGCCGGAAACCGAGAAGCTGATCGACAGATCGATCATCGACGCGCTGGGCCCCGAGGGCACGTTGGTCAATGTCGCACGGGGCACCGTGGTGGACGAACCGGAGATGGTCAAAGCCTTGCAGGACGGTCGCCTCGGCGCGGCCGCTCTCGATGTGTTCGCCGATGAACCGAACGTGCCGGAAGCGCTCTTTGCCCTCGACAATGTCGTGCTGACCCCTCACGTGGCCTCCGCAACCGTCGAGACCCGCCAGGCCATGGCCGACCTTGTGGTGGAGAACATCGTCGCCTTCTTCGACGGCAGGACCCCACCGGCACCCGTGCCGGAATGCGCCGACATGGTGGGTTGAAGGCGCGCTAGTCGGCCTGCTGCTCCGTCGGCCCGTCGGCATCTTCCACGTTGATGCGTCGCCACACGGCTTCCGACAGGGAGTAGCAGGCAAAGCATATGAGGCCGAGGCCGAGCCCGGCCATCAGCCATTCGCCAAGCGGCAGGGTGCGGATGTAATCGAGCGCGTCGGTGGCCGAGGGCACGTCCCCGCTTTCCTGCTGTTTCGTCCAGAACCGGTAGGCGAACAGCCATGCGATCACCAGGAAGATGACGCCCCGCGCCGTCAGCCCGACGATGGACACCGGGTGGACGAGTGCCATGGGCGCTTCGTGGGTGCGGAAGTGGTCGGCATATTTGCGGGTAAACGCCTTCCACAGATGCGCACCTGCCACGCCGACGAAGATGACGGCACCGGCGAGAGACACGAGATCGAAACCGAAGAACTGCCCGAGCGTTTCCAGCACCTCGTTCTGTTTCTCGCCGGTATCGCTGTCCCGCCCGTCGCCGATACCGAGCAGACCGAGGGCGAACAACATCAGCGCGGCATAGCTTGCAGCGCTCGCAAGCAAGCCGCCACGCACGGCAAGCCCCTTGGGGGTGAAGCCGTGGTCGTCGGTATCGAGCAGCGACTGGATCAGCCGCCACAGGATATAACCGCCGAGCCCGACGACCATGGCCCACATTATGGCGGTGCCGAAGGGTTGGGCGACGAGCGTTTCCAGCGCGTCGCGGGTTCCCGTCTGTTCCGTCGCGGCAAAGGCGGCAAGAACCGTCAGCGCACCGACAATGAGGTAGATCACCCCCCGCGATGCGTAGCCCGTACGGGCGATCCAGCGGATCCAGGAATGATGGGCAGCGTCGATCATGGTCGGGAATGTCCAAGGTCCGTGTCGGTATCGGTCGTCCGTTCCAGGCGATCGGCCACCAGCCAGCACAGGCCCGCCCAGGCTACCCCCACCGCCCAGCCGGCGAGCACGTCGGACGGCCAGTGGACGCCGAGATAGACCCGGCTGGTACCGACGATGACCGCAATCGACAGGGCGACCGCCAGCACGAAGCGCCGCAATGCCGGCTGTTCGATGAAGCGGATGCAGATCGCCGCCAGCGTCAGCCAGCCGACCGTCGATACCATGGCGTGCGCGGAGGGAAAGGAAGAGGTGAACACCCGGTCGGCATGGGCGACGAGGTCCGGCCGGGGACGGGCGAAAAGCTGCTTCAACAGCGTCGACACGAGACTACCGGTGGCGAGCGATCCGACCAGAAACAGGGCCGCGCTGCGCTTTTTCAACAGCACCAACACCACCAGCGCCACGAGACCGAAAGCCAGCAGAAGCGGGTAACCGCCGAGCGCCGTGAAATCCCCTGCCGTCTCCTCGAACCAGTGCGGGCCGAGCGGATCGTCCGGGGCACCGGGCACGCGCAGGGACAGCAGAACGGCACGGTCGATCCCGGCCGTCAGCCCGGCGCCCACGGCGGCCGCCAGCACGATGAAGACGGCAGCGCCCAGCAGCGTTGCCACGGCGACCCGCCGGGCATGGCGGTTCATCCGCGTGTTCGTGTCGCCGTAAGTCAAAGATCAGGCCGTATCGGTTGCCGGGAGCATGACGGACAATGCGCGGGGATGGTTTTGGATGCGGACGGGGCCGTCCAGATCGATGATCTCCCCGTCCACGGTGGCGATGGCCTTGCGGGGCAGTCGGGTGAAGGTCAGGTCCACCTGGTGCGCTGTACGGCTGTCGATATCGGCATTGCGCGACCATGTGCCGAGCAGCACGTCCTTGGCCAGCCGGATCGCCCGGCCCGGGCTGATCGGCACCGCCGTATAGACGCCGAGATGGCCGGAATCGAGAATGTCGGCATAGGGCAGATGCCCGTCGGCGAAGGGCGCGGCGGACACCGAGATGGCGGACAGTCTGCGCCGGTCCGGCAACCCGCCATCGAGCCGCAATTCGGCTTCGAAAACCGGCGGGTTGCGCGTGATCGACAGGCCCGCCTTCGCGCTGGCGACGATCTTGCCCCAGCGCGAGGCGTAATCGAGCTTGTTGCGCAACCGGATCATGCGCGGGTGAATACCGACGGCGAACTGGTGCAGGAACGGCCTGCCATTGGCCGTGGCGATGTCGATGGCGTGGACCGACCCTGCCGCCAGCGCCTCCACCGCCGCGTCCAGTTCCAGCGGCATGCGGATGGAGCGGGCGAACAGGTTCATCGTCCCACCGGGCAGAACGGCCAATGTCTTGCCGTTCTTCCAGGCAAGCGCTGCCGCGCCCGATACCGTCCCGTCTCCACCCACCGCGAGCAGAACGTCGATATCCTGTCCCAAAGCCGCCTCGCCCATCACCTTGCCGAGGCCCGCCCCGCTTTCGAAATGCAGGTCGACCTGGTGTCCGTGGGCCTCGAATGCATGGACCAGATGGTCCCCGAACGCGGCATGGTCGACATCGCGCAACGTGCCGCTCGATCTGTTGACGATGGCAGCGATGCGCAAACTCACGCCGCCAATCCGGTCCAGTGCGTATTCATGCCCGCGATCAGGCTTTCATTATGAGCCCGTGCGCATCGGACGCCGGAAAGTGTTACATTTCAAGACACTGAATGGAAGATTTGCCAGAACGGGCTCCTCCAATGGGCCGGTCACAGCGGCAATTCGCAGCCGCGATTGCGAGGTGTGTGTAAAGTCATAGGCCACCGGACGCAACCAAATCTATGAAGATGACGTTAAGATCGCGAAGGAGCCTGAAACATGAACCGTTTTATCATCGCCGCCGCCGTCGCTACCAGCGTCTTTTCCCTGACCGGTGTCACCAACGCCAAAGCGGAACAGACGGGCATTTTCGCGCCCACCGCCATCAGTGCGGAACGCTTCGATACCGGCCCGGCACCAATGCCGTTGGGTGAAAGCGATGCTGCGTATGCCGACATCACGTTCGAAGATGGTGCGGAATTCTACGAGCACGCGCTGAACGATGCATGGCTCGGGATGCCCTTCGAAGGCTTGCAGGGCGACGTCATCGGCTACGTCGTCGATGCCCCGGTCGATGAGAACGGCGATGTGGCCGAAGTCCATGTCGGCACCCCGAACCTCGAATGGAACGAACAGGACGAGCCTGTCGATCTGGCCGATCTGCTGGTGTTTCCCGTCGATCAGGTCGTGCTGACCGACGAAGCGGTGGTCTTGCAGCCGACCGATTCCGAGCTGGTTGCCAATCTGGTCGAGTAACGGTCTCGACCTCATATTCAAGGCTCCGATACCAGGGCAAAGCTCGACAACGAAGCAAGGACCGGACATGGTCCGGCCTGTTTGGCCCTAGCCCGCGCCCGGCTCCCATCCGCCCACGGCCTTGACTTCCAGAAACTCTTCCAGACCCCAGGGGCCTCCCTCGCGCCCGTTTCCAGACTGTTTCATGCCACCGAAAGGCGAGCCGGCTGATCGGGCCTTGCCGTTCATGTCCACCATGCCCGTCCGCATACGCCGCGCCACGCGGTTGGCCTTGGCGGGATCGGATGTCTGGACATAGTTGGTGAGGCCGTAATCCGTATCGTTGGCCAGACGGATGGCCTCTTCCTCATCGTCGAACGGCATCATGGACAGCACCGGCCCGAATATCTCTTCGCGCCAGATCGTCATGTCCGGTGTGCAATCGGCAAACACCGTCGGCCGCACGAAATAGCCGCGGTTCATACCGGCGGGCCGTCCCGTACCACCGGCGACCAGCTTCGCGCCCTCGTCGATGCCCTTCTGAATCAGTGCCTGAACCTTGTCGAACTGCATCTCGCTCACCAGCGGGCCGATATGGTTGCCCGACCGGGAAGCCAGATCGACTTCCAGCTGGTCTGAGATCGCAGCAGCTTCCGTCACCGCCGCTTCGTAGCGCGAGCGCTCCACCAGCATCCGCGTCGCCGCGTTGCAGGACTGGCCGGTATTGCCATGTGACAGCGCATCACGCTGATCTTCATGGCGCTTTCCGGCGCGTCCGCGAAGACGATGTTGGCTCCCTTGCCGCCAAGTTCCAACGACACGCGCTTCAACGTATCGGCGGCGGCCTTCGAGATCGCGATCCCGGCGCGGGAAGAACCGGTGAACGACACCATCGCGACATCCTTGTGGACGGAAAGCTGTGTACCCACCCCGGGCCCGTCGCCATTGACGAGGTTGAAGACACCTGCGGGCACACCGGCCTCGTGTAGGATCTCTGCAAATAGAATGGCCGACAGCGGCGAGATTTCCGACGGTTTCAGCACCATCGTGCAACCGGCGGCGATGGCCGGCATCACCTTCAGCGCGATCTGGTTCATCGGCCAGTTCCAGGGCGTGATGAGAGCGCAGACACCGATGGATTCGTACAGGATCTTGTCGTTGGGCGTATCGGGTCGCAAATCGCGTTCGAACTCGAAACCTTCCAGCGTATCGATGAAGGCCTGGATATGGGACGAACCGGTCGCTGCCTGTGATGCCTTCGCCATGTCGATGGGTGCCCCCATTTCACGGCTGATCGTTTCACCCATCTCGTCGGAGCGACGCTCGTAGATGTCGGCGATGCGTCGCATCAGCGTCAGACGCTCGTCCTTGGTCGAAAACTGCCACGTCTCGAACGCCCGTTTGGCCGCCGCCACCGCCGCATCCGTATCGGCCTGCGTGCCCAGCGTGATCTGCGCGAACGCTTCTTCCGTGGACGGGTCGATGACATCGAAGGTCTCGCCGCCATGCGATTCGACCCATTGGCCGTCGATGTAGAAGTGAAGAGCGTGGTCCATGCGTGCCGCCTGCCGGTTCGATTTTGCCGCAAACTAGGCGCGAACCAGCGCCCGCGCCACCCCCGACAGGGCGCGTGGAGGTCAATGGCGGGGAATGGCGGTTTCGAGCGGTATGTCGCTATAACCGGCACACGTTTCCCTTCGGACCGCCCCCGTGACCATATCTGTGACCGCTCCCTTCGCCGCACCATACGCACCAGCCGACGAAACCCTCGTGCCGGACCTGATCGACCGGGTGATGCGCAGCGATGCCGCCGAAGCGCGCATCGACGCACGCGCCACCAAGCTGGTGAAAGGCATTCGCAAACAGGCAGGCTCCGTCGGCGGACTGGAAGACTTTTTGCGCGATTACGGCCTGTCCACCCGGGAAGGGCTGGCATTGATGGTCATGGCCGAAGCCCTGCTGCGCGTGCCGGATGCGGCGACGCAGGACGCACTGATCGCCGACAAGATCGGCGCGGGCGACTGGGGCCATATGGAGCCCGCCGATACGTGGTTCGTCTCCGCTGCCACATGGGGGCTGGGCGTATCCAACCGCATCGTGAAACCGGGTGACACGCCGAACGGCCTTCTGGCGGGCATGACGAAGCGCATCGGTGCTCCCGCCGTGCGGCAGGGTGTGCGGCAGGCCATGCGCTTTCTCGGGCATCAATTCGTGCTGGGGGAAACGATCGGCGAAGCGTTGAAACGCGCGCGCGGGCTGGAATCGAAGGGCTACCGCCATTCCTACGACATGCTCGGCGAAGGCGCGCGCACTTGGGACGATGCGCGCCGATATGCGAAATCCTACGCCGATGCCATCACCGCCATCGGTCGTGCGGCCGGCAACAAGGCCCTGCCCGATCGCCCTGGCATTTCCGTCAAACTGTCCGCGCTGCACCCGCGCTACGAAGCCCGCAACCGCGAGGCCGTGCTGGCCGAGCTCTGCCCCGTCCTGCTGGAACTGGCGCAGGCGGCGAAATCCTACGACCTCAATTTCACCGTCGATGCCGAGGAGCAGAACCGGCTCGAACTGTCGCTCGACGTGATCGAGCACGTATTCGCCGACCCGTCCCTGCGCGGTTGGGACGGGTTCGGCCTTGCCATTCAGGCCTATGCGAAACGCGCCCTACCGGTCATCGACTGGATCGCCGATCTGGCGGAAACCCACGACGCGCGCATGATGGTGCGGCTGGTCAAGGGTGCCTACTGGGACGCCGAGGTAAAACACGCGCAGGTCGAAGGGGCCGACGACTTTCCCGTCTTCACCCGCAAACCGGCCACCGACGTCTCCTTCCTGGCCTGCGCCGGGCGGATGCTGGAACGGCGCGCCATTCCGGGTAAATCAGGGCATCTACCCGCAAATCGCCACCCACAACGCACTCACCGTCGCCACCGTCATCGAGATGGCCGACGAGACCGGCGACAGAACGGGTTTCGAATTTCAGCGCCTGCACGGCATGGGCGAGGAATTGTACGAACAGGTCAGCGAGAAACCGTTCGCCGAGGGCGGCGTGCCGTGCCGCATCTACGCACCCGTCGGCGGCCACAAGGATCTGCTGGCCTATCTGGTGCGCCGTCTGCTGGAGAACGGGGCGAACTCCTCCTTCGTCGCCCGCGTGGGCGACACCGACGTGCCGATCGCAGAACTGCTGGAACGCCCCGCCCACCTGCTGGCCAGCGGCCAACGGCACCCGAAGATCGAACGATCGCCGCACCTGTTTGCGCCGCGGGAAAACTCGAAGGGCATCGAATTTGGCTCACGCCGCGAGCTTCACGAACTAACCGATGCCATGCGGGCTGCGACCCTGCCGACAACGCCGGACGCCATCGACCCCAACACGATCATGTCCCGGTCTCTCGCAGCATTTCCCGCATGGCGCGACACGCCAGCGGAAACGCGGGCGACGGCTTTGGAAAAAGCCGCCGACGCACTGGAAACTGAGACTCCGCACCTCATGGCCGTGTTGGCGCGCGAGGCAGGCAAGACCATCGACGACGGCATCGCGGAAATCCGCGAGGCCGTGGACTTCCTGCGCTATTACGCCACCGAAGCCCGCAAGCTGTGCGTCACGAAGGACCTGCCCGGCCCTGTCGGCGAGACCAACACCTATCAGGTGCAGGGTCGCGGCCCGTTCCTGTGCATCGCCCCCTGGAACTTCCCGCTCGCCATCTTTCTCGGACAGGTCTCGGCGGCCTTGGCGGCGGGCAACACGGTCATCGCAAAGCCCGCCCCGCAAACGCCCATCATCGGCGCGGAGGCGGTGCGGATACTGCACGGGGCAGGCATTCCCGCCGACGCGCTCATCCTTGCTCCCGGTGGTGCTGATATCGGGCAGGCGCTGGTGAACCATCCCGACATCGCAGGCGTCGCCTTCACCGGCTCCACGGCCACTGCCAAGGCAATCAATCTGGCACTGGCGCAAAAGGACGGTCCCATCGTGCCGCTGATTGCGGAAACCGGCGGCATCAACGCCATGATCGCCGACGCGACGGCCCTGCCGGAACAGGTGTGCGACGACGTGGTGGCCTCGGCCTTTCCGGTCGGCGGGCCAGCGCTGTTCGGCCTGCCGCATCCTCTACGTGCAGGAAGACGTGGCCGACCGGATGATCGCCATGATCGCGGGTGCGGCCGCCACCTTGCGGCTGGGAGACCCCATGGACCCGGCCACCGATATCGGCCCCATCATCGACGCCGATGCGCTCGGCCCGGTTGCAGGACCATGTGGCCGACCACACGGTCCACTGGCAGGGCGAGGCTCCCGAAGGCACCTTCATGCCGCTGACGATCATCGAACTGGGTCGCGACGAAGAACTCGACCGTGAGGTCTTCGGTCCTGTCCTGCACGTCAAACGCTTCCGGGCCAAAGATCTCGACAACGTCATCGATGCCATCAACGCCACCGGATACGGCCTCACCTTCGGCCTGCACACCCGCATCGACGCGGTGATGGCCCATGTGAAAAGCCGCATCGAAGCGGGCAACCTCTACATCAACCGCAACCAGATCGGAGCCATCGTCGGCTCGCAACCGTTTGGCGGGCGCGGACGGTCCGGCACAGGCCCCAAGGCGGGTGGGCCGCTCTATCTCACGCGGTTCGTCGAGGAACGGGTCACGTCCACCGACACGACCGCCGCCGGTGGCAACGCCTCGCTCATCGCCATGGGCGACGCCTAGCGCCACTGCAAATCGTCGTTACGGGTCAGAACGCCAAGTGCCAGGCCTGCGTACCGCGCCGAGCCGGAAGCCGCCCGAACCCCGATCCGGGGTGAAACCGATCAGGCAGCCCGTGCCAGCGCGGCGGTCGCCAGATGGGCGGTGGGCAGAACCGTCAACGGCTCCGAATGGACGAGATGCAACCCATGGGGCGAACCGACGGCCGGTAACGCTTCGCCCGGTGCGATGATGTCGTAATAGGACGTGTCGGGTTCAGGCACGAACCGGCCTTCCGGGCGGGCGGCACGTTCCTTCGGCGAACCGAACAGCATGCGCCGTTCGTGGGCCATGGAATGCAGGAACGGATAGCGTGCCAGCACGTCCTCCCCCGTATTGCGCGCGTCCGACATGTTCAGCTGCACACCGAAGCTGACGCCCGGATATCGAATGACCTCGGAAACCGGCTTCGACAGGGACAGTTTCTGGTAGAACGCGCTGTGTGTCGCCCGCACGAGCGACAGGCAATAGTCCGCCTGAAAGTGGAGCGTCGCCATTGCTGCCAGCCGCACGGTGAGGTGGGGCAACATGCGGTTTTCCCGTGACGCCTGCGGGTCCGTCACGAAGCGGCTGGAATCGATGAAGCTGTAGCCCTTGTCCAGCAGCGGGTTCAGCAGATCGGGGAAGCCGACCACCGAGATCCCCACACGACGGTCCGGTCGCACGTGCTGGATGCGGATGGAGGAGACCATCTTTCCGTCCAGCCAGAGGGCGAACCGCATGACCTGCGGATCCTGGTCGTATCGGTCGCAGATCATCCGACGATCGTTGGCCTCGCACATGCCCGCATCGTGGTAGCAGGCGTAGCGAAAGCGGTAGAGATCCTCCAGATCCGCCGAGGACGTGACGGGCCGGTATTCGAGCCGCTGAAGAAGCTTCATGGCACGGTCGGCATAGGGCGAGACTGTGTCGTTCCGTTTCGGTTTGCCCGATGCGTAGGCAGCCTTGGGCGCATCTGAAGCAGGCGTGGCGTTAGTCCGAGCGAGGGGGTCGGCAAACATGGTGTTACTCCGTTCCGC
This sequence comes from uncultured Alphaproteobacteria bacterium, assembly GCA_963711195.1. Taxonomy (GTDB): domain Bacteria; phylum Pseudomonadota; class Alphaproteobacteria; order Rhizobiales; family Rhizobiaceae; genus Pseudahrensia. Next base: position 158,816 of record CAVQDK010000004.1, on the reverse strand, counting down.
CAAACAATAGGGCGGAATTGCGTCGAAGTCTTAACCGTCGATTAACCAATGTAAATACGGTAACGGCCCGTTCGGTCGCCGATATAGCTTCTATATCCCGTTAAGGTTAACAGTAAAAATTGACCAGCTGATTATCGGCCTGCGCTTGCCGCCGGGTGGTGGCCGTTCCTTGCGCCTTCTTCGGTGGCGAGAATGCGTGCAGCCACGTATCGGCATCCTTCGCCGGCATGGGGCGGCCGAAGTGGAAGCCCTGAACGAAATCGAAATTGACGTTGGCGCGCAGCAGGGTCAGTTGCCGCTCGGTTTCAACTCCCTCGATGACGATGGCCTTATCGAGCTGGCGGGCAAGAGCGGCGATCGTGGCCAGCACCGCCAGATGCTGCGGGTCGTCTTCGATCCCATCGAGGAATGCCCGGTCGATCTTCAGGATGTCGAACGGCAGGTTGCGCAGGTAAGAGAGGGAGCAGTAGCCGGTACCGAAATCGTCCAGCGCGATCTGCACGCCCATGGCACGGATATCGGCCAGCAGTTTCATCACCGTATCCTGACTTTCCATCAGGGAAGTCTCGGTGATTTCCACCGTCAGCCGGTGCGGGGCGAGCCCGGACTGCGACAGGGCCGAGCGGATGTGGTCGACGATCGCAGGCGAGGCGAAGTCTCGCGCCGACAGGTTGACGGACACGGTCAGGTCTTGTGGCCACCGGGTGCAGGCGAGACAGGCGTCGTGCAGCTGCCAGGCGGTCAGGTCGCGGATATGACCGGATTGTTCGGCCAGCGGAATGAACTCGCCGGGGCTGATCGGACCGAGGGTCGGATGGCGCCAGCGGGCGAGGGCCTCGACCCCCTTGGGCCGGCCGGTGTCGGCGTGAACGATGGGCTGGTAATGGGTTTCCAGCTTGCCATCGCGGATTGCGATGGCAAGTTCCTGACGCAACAGGGAGTCCCGCTCCAGCAGGCTGTCCATGGAGGCGTCGTAGACGCATAGCGTTATGGAATCATCGGCCTTGGCCCGGTATTGGGCGAAATCCGCGCGGGCCAGAACGCTGTCCATCGCCGCACTTGCGGCGGCGGCTTGCAGAATCCCGTCCCCGGCGTGCAGTTCGTAAACGCCGATCGAGGTTGCGACCTTTATCTCGCGACCCTCTTCGCAGATCGTGAAGTTCGCGGCCGATTGCAGGTTCGCGCACCAGGTCTCGGTATCGGAACCGTCCGGCAAGGCCGTCATGATGACGAATTCGTCCCCGCCGAGCCGTCCGCACACCCCGTTCCCGCCCGCCAGGTCGTCGAGATTGTCCGCGATCCGGCGCAACACCACGTCCCCGATGGCGTGTCCCATCGTGTCGTTGATGGTCTTGAAGTGGTCCACATCGATGACGGCGACCATGATGACCCGGTCACCGAAGCGTTCCAGAAGCTCCAGCGCCCGGTCGAAGAACCAGCTACGGTTGGCAAGGCCCGTGAGGGCGTCGAACCGCGACAGGGCCACGATCTTCTGTTCGCTCGCCCGTTGCTCGGTCACATTGTCGATCCGCAGGATCAGGCTGCCATCGCTGCTATGGCCAATTGCCATGCGGTAGGTGCCGCCGTTGCGGTGGCTGACGACGATGCCGCCTTCGGTTCCCCCTTCCCGCAGGACATTGTCGGGATGGCGCATGTTGGCGCGAACCGGGCGCAGCATGGTCTTGAAGGATTCGCGCTGAGAGAGGGAAAGGCGCAGCAGATATTGCATCTGTTTGCCGATCGCCTTGCGCGTCGTGTCCGGCAACGGGCCGGACTGCGGTATTTCGAGGAATTCCCGGGCCTCCGTGTTGGCCAGGGCGAGCGAACCGTCCGCATCGAACATCAGCAGACCGCTGGGCACCGTTTCGAATGCCGTCGACAACCGTCCGGCGCTTTTGCGCACCTCGATCTCGTCCCGCGTGGCCGCATCCAGCGTGTTGCGCAGGGTCGTGGCGATACCGACGAGGGCAAAGCAATGGGCGGCGTAGAAGAAGGCCAAAGCCGCATGCAGCATATCGCCGTACACGACCAGAGCCAGCACCACCGGAACTCCGATGCAGACGCATTGCACGTTGAGATAAAAACGGGAGGAATAGTTGCGACCGGCCATGCCAACGGTGTTGGCGAGGGTCGTGGAAATGGCGGTCAGGACGGCGAAGTCCCCCGACCCCCGCGCGATGACGGCGAAACACCACACGCCCAGCAAGGCGGCATAGATCGTTCCCCCCACGATGCACCGCAAGCGCCAGCGGTCGAGAACGTCCTCTGTGACATGAGCCCCGACGCGGCCCCTTGCACCATATCGGCCACGACCGACCGCGCGCCAATAGGCTTTATACACGCCGATACGCACCGCGCCCGTAATGGCGAACGCCAGAGCGATGAATGGCAGAAAGGGGTCTTGCACTGCGACATAGCACAGACCGACGGCCAGAACGCTGGCAACGGTTCCGATGACGATGGAGGAAGGCGAGCCGAACAGGGCATCGAGACGCCCTTTCTCGACCTGCAGAAGCCTTTCCGAACTATACGTCATGGACCCGATTATTTCCCGGCCGTGGCAAACCTCTGTTTACCGGTAACGCCAAAGCGTTTCCGATTCCTGAATGCCTGTTTGCACCGTCCTGCCTTGCGGCAGGCGGGTGCCGGGTATGGGGTTCGCTAGTTCGTGGCCTCGCCGATCTCCCGCTGCCGCATGGGCATGGCATCGATCAGCGCGAAGATCTCGTCCGGTTCCACCAGTTGCGACCAGCGGCCCTTCTCACCACCGTCCTTGCCGATGAGAATGACGGTCAGCCCCTTCGTCGATGGCTGGAACCGTTCGCGGAGGTCGCGCGCCGTGCCACTGGGCAGTGCGGTGTAGCCGATGGCGGGAATGGTATCCTGCGTACCTTGCGTTGCCAGCACCAGCAGATCCCGTTCGGCAAGGTCGGGCCGCCGCTCGCGCAGGATCTCCAGCTGCTTGTCGAACGAGGCATCGGAACGCGACTTGGCAAACAGCAGCAGGGCGCGCTTCTCCCCTTTCAGTCCGGCGAGGGAATTGGCTGCAGCCGATGTCATGCCCGTGCCGGCAAAAGCGACCAGGAGAGCGATGAGTGCAAGGAAACGTACCATAGCCAGCATATAGGACGGTCCGCGCGCCTTGGCACGGTCCACCGACAATTCAGCGCGCATACGCCGCAAGCACGGCATCTCCCATGGCGGATGTGCCGAGCTGCTTCATGCCTTCGCTCATGATGTCGCCCGTGCGGTAGCCGTCGTCGAGCACCCGCGCGATGGCGGCTTCCAGGCGGTCGGCCTCGTCGATCATCTCGAAGGAATAGCGCAGGCACATGGCGAACGAGGCGATCATGGCGATCGGATTGGCGATGCCCTGCCCCGCAATGTCCGGTGCGGACCCATGCACCGGTTCGTACAGCGCCTTGCGCTTGCCGGTCTCACCGTCCGGCGCGCCGAGCGACGCGGAAGGCAGCATGCCGAGCGATCCTGTCAGCATGGCGGCGACGTCCGACAGCATGTCGCCGAACAGGTTGTCGGTCACGATGACGTCGAACTGCTTGGGCCAGCGCACCAGCTGCATGCCGCCGGCATCGGCCAGCATGTGGGAGAGTTCCACATCGGCATAGTCCCGTGCGTGGGTCTGCGTGACGACTTCGTTCCAGAACAGGCCGGATTTCATCACGTTGCGCTTTTCCATCGAGCAGACCTTGTTGCCGCGCGTGCGCGCCATGTCGAAGGCGACGGCTGCGATGCGCTCGATCTCGTAGGTCTCGTAGACCTGCGTGTCGACGGCCCGCTTCTGCCCGTTGCCCAGATCGGTAATCTCCTTGGGTTCGCCGAAGTAAACGCCGCCCGTCAGCTCGCGCACGATGAGGATGTCGAGCCCTTCGATGATGTCCTTCTTCAGCGACGAGGAATCCGCCAGCGCCGGGTAGCAGATGGCGGGGCGCAGATTGGCGAATAGCTGCATGTCCTTGCGCAGCCGCAGCAGACCGGCCTCGGGGCGCTTGTCGTAGCCCACATCGTCCCATTTCGGCCCACCGACAGCACCGAACAGCACAGCATCCGCGGCCATGGCCTTGTCCATGTCGGCATCGGAAATCGCTTCGCCGTGAGCGTCATAGGCGGCACCGCCCACCAGACCTTCATCGGTGGTGAACCCGGCAGCCTCATGGGCATTCATGTGCCCGATGATCTTGCGAACCTCGCCGAAGGCTTCCGGTCCGATCCCGTCGCCGGGAAGAAGAAAGAGGGTGCGCGCAGCCATGGTGGTTTCCAGAATTTCAGATTGCGCGCGACTTATCAGCCCGCGCCCGCGCCGTCACCTGTTCAGTCTTGCGTTTTGGCTACGAGACGGGGTGAACCCGGCTGGCGCTAAACGGAGGCCGACGGGCCGACCGGCGCTTATGCGCCGCCCCTCGGAGCATTGACCGCAGGTCAATCGCGTGAGAGCCCAAAAGAGCCCTTCACCGCACCAGCTTCGGTGCAGGTCGCAAGACGCGCAGCACTTGGGCCAGGTCGTGCCCGCGCTTCAGTACCCGTCCGCTCTGGTCGATGACCGACCATGCCCCCTGCCGCTTTGCCAGTTTCGGTTGCTTTTCCACCCGGAACAGGGGTGCCTCCCGCGCCTTGCGGAACACGCTGAACACGGCGCGGTCGCGGGCGAAATCGATGGCGTAATCGCGCCATTCCCCGTCCGCGACACGGAACGAATAGAGGTTCAGCAGGGTCTGCAATTCCCGTCGGTCGAAATTGACCTGCGACGGTTTGAGCGGATTACCGGTGGATGCGATGTGCGAATTGGCGCTCGTACCTGCGGCCAGCGGGCGGCGCATGGCCTGATTGAGGGCAAGGCTGATCGGTTCGCTCACGTCTGACCTCCGGTCGCATCGTTCGGGAAATGTGGACTGAAGGCCGCCCTGTCGCAAGTGGGGGCGCAACGGCTTGCAACAACCGAAAGGGCTACAGATCGCCCACCCGCACGGCCCCGATGATCGGGCCGAGCGCAAACCCCCCGTCATTCGCTTTGGACGCCTGCAACAGGAGGGCACAAGCCCGCGCGCCCTCGCCGGCCCCCTTTGCCCGCATGGCATCCAGCGGCAATGTCACGTCCAGCACGCCGTCTTTCATCATGCCCGCCATGTCCATCGCCCGAACCACGTTGTGATAAACGATGGTACGCCCCTCGTTCTCGCCCCGTTCGATGACGACTTCGGCCGTCGGCTCGTAATAGACCACCCACAACGTTGCGTCCCCGACCGACGATGAGGCTCTTACACGCAAACCGTCGGCGGACCGGACGGCGTCGAGCTGCACGGTCAGTGCTGTCGCACCGTTTCCTGCCAGCAAGGTCTCGATATCGGATTTCCGCGAACCCACCGCATGGCCGGAGCCGTTCACCACTGCCTGCGGCGTATAGACGTTGCGCGTGCCCATCGCTGCCGCATAGCGCTTCTGGCGCAGGGTGAAGGTGGCGTGGGAAAACGTGTCCTGCCAGCCCAGATAGTTCCAGTAATCGACATGCCACGACAGGGCGAGCACATCGTCGCGCTGGGCATATCCGGTCAGGATGGCATCGGCGGGCGGACAGGACGAGCAGCCCTGCGAGGTGAACATTTCGACCACGCCGGTCAGGCGCGTTTCCTCCGCTCGGGCCGAAGCGAGCGCGAGCATCAGTGCGGTTAGAAGAAGGAACAGGCGTGTCATGGGCCCGAACCTGCTGGAGTGCTGCCGGGCGCACAAGTCACGTTGCGGTGACGCTAGCGTTTCCCGCGCCCGGAAGGATGCGTCGAACGGTGTCCGCTCGTCGCGTCGAGTGCCGCCACCGACGGCACGGAGCGGAACAGGTAATTGCCCCGCAATTCCCGCCGCCGCTCCAGTTCCGCATCGATGCGCGCCACCATCGCCGCCGCGCCCGATTTGCGACGCATTCGCTTGCGGGCCATTGCGCGGTTGGCGAGCAATTCCCGGTAGGTCAGCACGGATAGCGGGTTTGCAGGATCGACGGTCGGGCTCATGGCGTTGTGGAACAAGGCGATTCGGACCCTGCCAAACTCACCGGCACCGCACCGTTTGGCAATCGCCCGCCGACGGGTTACGAGGCCGGCCATGAAGCTGATGATCGACAATCTGGCGGTGGAACGGGGGGAAGACCTGATCTTCTCCGGCCTGTCGCTCACCGTTTCTTCGGGCGAGATCGTCACGGTGGAAGGCACGAACGGTGCGGGTAAATCCACCTTCTTGCGCGCGTTGGCGGGGCTTTTGCCGATTGTGGAAGGCACCATCACCTTCACCGGCACCGAGGAGTTCGCGGGAACAACGCTGGACCGTGCCTGCCACTATCTCGGCCATGAAAACGCGATGAAGCCGCAGATGAGTGTCGGCGACAATCTCGCCTTCTGGCAAAGCGTTGCGGGCCATCCTCATCTCGACCCCGCCGAGGCGCTGGAATGCGTCGGTCTGCCGGGCCTGTCGCCGGTTCCCTTCGGGCACTTGTCCACCGGCCAGCGACGGCGCGCGGCAATCGCCCGGTTGCTGGTGGCGTGGCGGCCCGTCTGGCTGCTGGACGAACCCACTGCCGGTCTCGACCTCGCCTCCCGCCGGCAGTTCGTCGCCATCATGGACACCCACCGGGACGATGGCGGGCTGATCGTGGCCGCCACCCACGAACCGCTGGATGGTGGTAGAGGCGATGCGCGGCGCGTCGACATCAACGACTACACGCCCCGAACAGCCGGATGATCGCGATCCTGCGCCGCGATCTCACGCTTGCCCTGGCCGGCGGCGGCGGGGCGGCCACGGCGCTGCTATTCTATCTGGCCGTCGTCATCACCGTGCCTTTTGCCGTGGGGCCGGATGCGGACCTGCTGGCGACCATTGGGCCATCCATATTGTGGATCGGTGCCCTGCTGGCGGCACTGCTCGGTCTCGACCGCCTGTTCCAGCCGGACCGGGAGGACGGGTCGCTCGACCAGTTGATGCTGTCGCCGACGCCCCTGCCGCTTACATGCTTCGCCAAGAGCCTCGCCCATTGGCTGACCACCGGCCTGCCCGTGACCCTGTGCGCACCCCTGTTCGCGTTGATACTCGGCCTCGACGCTACGCAGACCGGCGCGACCATGCTGACCCTGCTCGCGGGCACGCCCGCCATCTCTTTTATCGGCGCGGTGGGGGCAGCCGTTACGGTCGGACTGGCACGGGGCGGCCTGCTGCTGGCCGTTCTCGTGCTGCCGCTGTGCATCCCCGTCGTCATTTTCGCGGTGGGCGCGGTGCGTGGCGCGTCGGTCGATCCTGATCCATTTCTCGGACCTTTGGCGCTGGTCACAGCGATTTCCCTGTTCTTCGCCGTTCTCGGACCCTTCGCCGCGGCCTTTGCGCTCAGGCAGAATTGAAAGTGGCAACAGCCGCACCTAGAACGGATCCATGAGCGACACCGCCACCCTTTCCGCCCCCAAACCGACAGGCTTGACGGCATTGGCCAATCCGGCCCGCTTTCGCGCCCTCGTCACGACGCTTTGGCCATGGTTGGCGGCGGCGACGGCGCTCGTCTTCGCAGTCGGGCTCTATCTGGCCCTGTCGTGCACCGGACGATTATCAGCAGGGCCGCACGGTGCGCATCATGTTCATCCACGTGCCCGCCGTCTGGATGGCGATGGGCGCTTACATGGTAATGGTCTCCGGCGCGCTCGGCGTGCTGGTCTGGCGGCACCCGCTGGCCGATGTCGCAGCCCGCGCCGCAGCGCCGCTGGGCGCCATGTTCACGACGCTCGGCCTCGTCACCGGTTCGCTCTGGGGCCGCCCCATGTGGGGGACGTACTGGGTGTGGGACGCGCGGTTGACCTCGTTCCTCATCCTGCTCGTTATCTATCTCGGCCTCATCGCGCTCTGGCGTTCCATCGAGGAACCGGCGCGGTCCGCCCGCATGGCGGCGGTGGCGATTTTGGTCGGCGCGATCAACATCCCGATCATAAAGTTTTCCGTCGACTGGTTCACCACCCTGCACCAGCCGGCTTCCGTCACCCGCATCGACGGCCCCGCCATGCCGGCGGTGTTTCTCACCCCGCTGCTGCTGATGGGGCTGGCCTATCTGTTGCTGTTCCTCACCCTGCACCTGCTGGCCATGCGCAACGAGGTGATGCGGCGGCAGGTGCGCACCGGTTTGCGGAAAGCTGCCGCAGACGCTCGCATGCGGAGCCGCTGATATGTTGGAAACGGCCTTCGGCGGCCCCTACGCCCCGTTCATCATCGCGTCCTACGCCGCGACCCTCGTGGGCCTGCTCGCCATGGTCGCATGGGTCTGGCTCGGCCACCGCACGCGCAAACGTCAGCTGGCCGATCTGGAGAAAGCCGGTTTCGGGCGCGGTGAAAAACCATGAACCGCCTCGTCATCTATCTGCCCGTTCTCATTTTCGCAGGCCTGGCCGGCATCTTCCTGCTGCAACTGACATCCGGCAAGGACACGTCCGAACTGCCCTCCGTCCTGATCGGCCGCGAAGCCCCCCGCCTCGACCTGCCGCCGTTGCCCGGCCTCGTCGCTGACGGAATGGGCGTGCCAGGCATCGCCGCCGACGATGTCGCGTCCGGCAAGCCGGCCATCGTCAACATCTGGGCCTCGTGGTGCGCCCCCTGCCGCGCCGAGCATCCGGTTCTGATGGCGCTGGCACAACGCGACGATGTCTCCATCCTCGGTATCAACTACAAGGATTCCGACGAGAACGCGCTGCGCTTCCTCGGCACGCTGGGCAACCCGTTCGATGCCGTGGGCGTCGATCAAAGCGGACGGGCGGTGATCGACTGGGGTTTTTACGGCGTGCCGGAAACGTTTCTCGTCAACGGCACGGGGCAGGTGATCTACAAGATCGTCGGGCCGATCACCCAGGAAAAATACGACGAACTGCTGGCAAAGCTGGACGCTCTTTAACCGCGCCTATTTGCCGTTGCGCGGTGCCTGTTCCTGCGCCGCCCGCTCCTTCAAATCGTTCAGATCCCGCTCCGCCTCGTTCAGCGGTTTCAGTTCGGGCTCCGGCGGTTTCTTCGTGCTGCGGTCTTCATCGGTGCGGGCATCGGTCATCGCGGCGTATCCTGTCTGCTTCGTGCGACATTCAACGTGCCGACCCATCGGTCGTTGCCTACTTCTCTTCCGTCGAATGTTTCAGCATCAGCGGCGTCTGGCTGGCGACGAACAGGAACGTCAGCCCCATCATGCCCCACAGCTTGAAACCGACCCAGAAGGATTCCGACGTGTTGCGCCACACGATCTCGTTGACGACTGCGAGAAACAGGAAAAAGAAACCCCACCGCCAGGTCAGCTTGCGCCAGCCTTCGTCGTCCAGCTGAAACGCCGAATCCATCACCAGCCGCAGCAGGGATTTGCCCAACATCATGCCTGCGATCAGCGTCACCCCGAACAGGGTGTTCACGATGGTCGGCTTCATCTTGATGAACGTGTCGTCCTGCAACCAGAGCGTCAGCCCGCCGAACACCGTCACCACCACCAGCGTGACCAGCGGCATGGCGGGCAGCGAGCGCGTCAGCACCCAGGACGCACCGATGGCGATTGCGGTCGCCACCATGATGACGGCGGTGGACAGGAAGATCGGCTTTTCCCAGATGCCCGTCAGTCCGAGCAGGGGCACCAGCCTGTCGCCGAAATTGTAGGTCAGCACGAAGGCCGCCACCGGGCCCAGTTCCAGTGCCAGTTTCAGACCCGGCGATACGCCGGGCGCGGTCAGGGTTTCCGGTGGTGGTGTGGTGTGCTTCTCGCTCATGACGGCTGCTTACACCGCGTTATCCCTTCGTCAAAGGACCATCGCGCGCGCTGGACCTTTTCACGCGGCACGCACTATAGAAGGTGCAAACGACACCCCGCGCTTCGTCGCATTCGGGAGCCACTGCGCATGACCAAATCACTCGACACCTTCAACTGCCGCAAGACCATGGACGTCGCCGGCACGACCTACACCTATTTCGACCTGAAGGAGGCCGAGGAAAACGGACTGGTCGGCGCTGGCAAGCTGCCGTTTTCGCTCAAAGTGCTGCTGGAAAACCTGCTGCGCTTCGAGGACGGCCGGTCCGTCACGGAAGACGACATTCGCGCCGTGGTGCAATGGCTCGACGACAAGGGCACGGCTGGCAAGGAAATCGCCTACCGTCCCGCCCGCGTGCTGATGCAGGATTTCACCGGCGTGCCCGCCGTGGTCGACCTCGCCGCCATGCGCGATGCGACGCAGAATCTGGGCGGCAACACATCCGCCATCAACCCGCAGGTGCCCGTCGACCTCGTCATCGACCACTCGGTGATGGTCGATTATTTCGGCGGCGAGGGTGCCTTCGAGAAGAACGTGGAGCGCGAATACGAGCGCAACGGCGAGCGCTACACGTTCCTCAAATGGGGCCAGCAGGCCTTCGACAATTTCCGCGTGGTCCCGCCCGGAACCGGCATCTGCCATCAGGTCAATCTTGAATATCTGGCCCAGACCGTCTGGACCCGCGAGGAAGACGGCGAAACGCTGGCCTATCCCGACACGCTGGTCGGCACCGATTCCCACACCACCATGGTCAACGGGCTGTCGGTACTGGGTTGGGGCGTTGGCGGCATCGAGGCGGAAGCGGCCATGCTCGGCCAGCCGATCACCATGCTCATCCCCGAAGTCATCGGCTTCCGTCTGGAAGGCCGCGTCGCCGAAGGCATCACCGCCACCGACCTCGTGCTGGTGATCGTGCAGATGCTGCGCGAGAAGAGCGTGGTCGGCAAGTTCGTGGAGTTCTACGGTCCCGGCCTCGACAACCTGTCGCTCGAAGACCAGGCGACCATCGCCAACATGGCCCCGGAATACGGTGCCACCTGCGGCTTCTTCCCCATCGACACCGACACGCTCGATTATCTGAAATCCACCGGTCGCGAAGACGACCGGGTGGCCCTGGTCGAAGCCTACGCCAAGGCGCAGGGCATGTGGCGGGATTCCTCCGTCGCCGACCCGGAGTTCACCGACACGCTCTCCCTCGATCTCGACACCGTCGTGCCGTCCATTTCCGGCCCCAAACGCCCGCAGGACCGCGTCGTGCTGGCCGAGGCGGACACCGCATTCGCCGAAGCCATGAAGACGCTGAAACCGGGCGATAGAAAACTCGCCAACCCCGAAACCCGCGCCGTGGGGCGCTTCATGACGGAGGGCGAGGCGCAGGCACAGTCCGAACCCATGCCCGCCGGCGTGATGGGCTATCCGGTCAAGGGCCGCCAGCACCATCTGGGCGACGGCGACATCGTGGTGGCCGCCATCACGTCCTGCACCAACACGTCCAACCCGTCCGTCATGATCGCCGCCGGTCTGGTGGCCCGCAACGCCCATGCCAAGGGTCTGAAGGTCAAGCCGTGGGTGAAAACATCGCTCGCCCCCGGTTCGCAGGTCGTCACCGACTATCTCGAAAAGGCCAATCTGCAGGACGATCTCGACGCGCTGGGCTTCGACCTCGTGGGCTATGGCTGCACCACCTGCATCGGCAATTCCGGTCCTCTGGCGGAGGAGATTTCCGAAGCCATCCACGAAAACGACATCGTCGCCGTCTCGGTGCTTTCCGGCAACCGCAACTTCGAGGGCCGCATCTCGCCGGACGTGCGGGCCAACTATCTCGCCTCCCCGCCGCTGGTCGTCGCCTACGCGCTGGTCGGCACCATGCACACCAACATCACGACGGACTCGCTCGGCAAGGACCAAGACGGCAACGACGTGTTCCTGCGCGACATCTGGCCTTCCAACAACGAGATCGCCGAAATCCTGCGCCAGACCATCACCCGGGACATGTTCACCGAGCGCTATGGCGACGTGTTCAAGGGCGATGAGAAATGGGGCGGCATCGACGCCGGATCGGGCCAGACCTATGGCTGGGAGTCCTCCTCCACCTACGTGCAGAACCCGCCCTATTTCGACGACATGACCATGGAGCCGGACGCGATGGAGGACATCGAGGGCGCGCGCATCCTGTCGCTCTTCGCCGATTCCATCACCACCGACCACATCTCGCCAGCCGGTGCCATCAAGGGCGACTCGCCCGGCGGGCAACTATCTGCGCGAGCATCAGGTCCGCCCCATCGAGTTCAACTCCTACGGCGCGCGGCGCGGCAACCACGACGTCATGATGCGCGGCACCTTCGCCAACATCCGCATCCGCAATTCCATGCTCGACAATGTGGAAGGCGGCTATTCCATGCATGTGCCGTCCGGCGAGCAGGGTTCGATGTACGACGTCGCCATGCGCTATGCCGAGGAAGAGACGCCGCTCGTCGTGTTTGCAGGCAAGGAATACGGCACCGGCTCGTCCCGCGACTGGGCCGCCAAGGGCACCCGCCTGCTGGGCGTGCGCGCCGTCATCGCCGAGAGCTTCGAGCGCATCCACCGCTCCAACCTCGTCGGCATGGGCGTCCTCCCGCTGGTCTTCACCGACGGCCAGAGCTGGGAAGGGCTGGGCATGACGGGCCGCGAAACGGTGACCATCCGCGGGCTCGACAACCTGTCGCCCCGTCAGGAAATGATGGCCGAGATCGTGTTCGAGGATGGCTCCGCCAAGCAGGTCAAGCTGCTGTCGCGCATCGATACCGAAGACGAACTCGACTATTTCCGCAACGGCGGCATCCTGCACTACGTGCTGCGCAACCTGAACCGCGAAGCGGTGGCGGCTTAACTGTCACGACGACGCCCGCAGCACCTGAAGGTGCTGCGGGCGCGTTTGTTAGGCTTATAGGGCCTTGCGGAACGTGACCTTGTCGTCACCTTCCGCCCAGAAGTCGCGGATGCGCGCTTCCTCCTCGTAACCGTTCCCGCGGTAGAACGCGCGGGTGCGCTTGAATTCATCGGTACCGGACGTATCGGCAAGGACGATGCGCTGGCCGCTTTCACGCAGCCGGGCTTCGAGAGCCCGCGTCAGCAGGCGACCCGCGCCCGAGCCCTGACAGACGGGAAGAACGGCGATAGCCAGCATGTTCCATGCGCCTTCGGCCAGTTGTTCCGGCACCGTGTAGCAGAACCCGACAGGTTCGTCGTCCCTCACGCAGGTGAGCCACAAGTCATGCGCTTCGGTGTTGCCGAACATGTCCGGCAGCATCTCGGCCGGAAACAGGTCCGTGCCTTTCAGAACCCTCTGAAGCGCCGGTATGTCGGCGGAGATCGTCGGTCGTACTTTCATGTCATATGCTTTCGTGGAGCCGGGCCGCAGGCAGCTTCGTGCCTTGCGAGTCCGGCAGGCGGGCTGTTCATTGCAAAGAATGCGAGATGAAATCAGACCGCGAAGATTTGCAGGCTTGTGTTGGGACACAGTGGCCTATGGACGTTCGAAAGCCCCTTGGAATTCGGGGCTAGCGGTTTCCCGCAATCGTGAACATAAAATCTCCGACATACCGCGAAAGCGCAGCATGTCGCTCGCGCGTAGCAGCCGAAATGCAATGTTGGCGATAGGTCGGTGCAAATCGCCACCGATCGACCTTACCGCAGCTTCGCCAGCGCCTTGCCCCTCGACCGAAATGCGCAGCGCCAGCATGGCGGCGTTCAGCACGGTGAACACCAGCGCCAGCCACCCCAGCCCCAGCACCAGCGGCGCGACGGCGATTTCGGCGACGACCAGCATGTAGTTGGGATGTTTGAAAAACCGGAACGGCCCGCGCACAACCAGCGGCTCTTCCAGCACGATGATGCGCGTCGTCCACCGCTCGCCCAGCGACGCCAGTATCCAGACCCGCAAGACTTGCAGCACGACGAACACCGCAAGCCAGCCAACGACCACCTCTTCGTCGTAACCCAGCACAACCAGCGCGACGATCCACGCCGTGTGCATGGCGACCATGATCGGATAGTGGCTTGCGCCGACCTCGTAGGCCCCCCGCGCCATCAGCCGCGCCGTGTTGCGCTTGGCCAGCACCAGTTCGCCCAGCCGCTGCACGACGATGAAAGCGAGAAACAGAACGGCGGGGAGGGAGAAATCGGGCATGGTCTATCCGACAGTCACAGGAATGAAAGACGCCGTGAATCCCGGCCCCAGCGCGCAGGCAAGCATATGGCCTTTCGCACCACCGGCCAGCAACCGTTCCAGCACGAACAGCACGGTGGGTGCGGACATGTTGCCGTAATCGCGCAGGATCGTGCGTTCGGCGTCCAGCGAACCTTCCGGCAGGGTCATGGCCTCTTCCAGCGCCTCCACGACCTTCGCGCCGCCGGGGTGGCAGACCAATCGGTCGAGTTTGGCGATATCCACCCCCATCCGCTCGGCTGCCTGTTGCGCCGCATCGCGAAAATGTTCGGTGGCGAATGCGGGGATGGAGCGGTCGAACACGACGCCGAGCCCCGCCTCGTCCACGTCCCAACCCATGATGTCGAGCGTGTCGGCCCACATATGCTGCTGGCCCGTGCCGATTGTGACAGGCGGTCCGTCCCCCGTCCGCTGCGTCGACAGACATGCCGCCGCCGCCCCGTCGCCGAACAGGACGGTCGCGATGATGTCGGCCTTTTGCAGCCGGTCGGAGCGGAATGACAGGGTGCAGGCCTCCAGGGCCACCAGCAGAACGTTGGTTCCCGGTCTTGCTGCGGCCAGGTCGCGAGCGATCGCAAGCCCCGACACGCCGCCTGCGCATCCCAGCCCGAACACGGGCACCCGCTGCACGTCCGTCCGAAAGCCCATGGCCTTCGCCGCCCGGGCCTCCAGCGTCGGCGTGGCAATGCCGGTGGAGGACACCGTGACGATGCAATCAACGTCTTGTGCGCCTAGACCGGAAGCCGCCAGTGCTTTCGTTGCGACATCGACGAACAGGTTCGTCCCGCCTTTCAAATACAGCGAATTGCGTTCGGGCCACGATTTTGGTTCGTCGAACCATTCGAACGGTGCCATGGAATAGCGCGTTTCGACGCCGGACGTCTTGAACGACCCTGCCATCCGTTCGAATTGCGCGTAACGCGGCCCGAGAATGCGGCGGGCATTGGAAAGCACGAGATCCTGCGGCAGCTCGTGGGGCGGCACGGCGCTGGCGAGGCCGTTGAGATGGACGTTCATGCTGGTGTTCTTGCAAGGTTTCCTGACAGGAACGTGCGCGCAGGCCATTCGGTTCGTCACCCGTATGGCATGGGCCTGTGTCATGGTCTAAGAAACGCGACAGTCACGGTTGCAAAGGGCGGACATGCTCGAAATCTTCACCCCTTACATCGCCTATTCGGTCGCGCTCTTCATCGCCGCCGGTATTCCAGGCCCCGGCATTGCAGCGTTGGTTGGCCGCGCCCTTGGCTCGTCCACCGCAGCGACCCTGCCTTTCATCTTAGGGCTGGCAATCGGCGACGTGGTGTTCCTGACACTGGCGGTAGCCGGTCTTGCTTTCATCGCGCAATCGTTTGCGGGCGTTTTCACGCTCATCAAAATTGCGGGTGGGCTGTATTTGCTCTGGCTCGCCTACAGGTTCTGGACGGCGGGCATCGATCCTCACGCGATCGAGGCGAAGCGGGCCAGACGCCCATTGGCGGCAATCGGCGGCGGCTTTCTCGTTACCATGGGAAACCCGAAAACCATCGTATTCTACGGTGCTTTGCTGCCCAACGTCATCGATCTTGCCGAGGTGGACGTGACCCGCTGGGCCATCCTTTCGGTGCTTACGATACTCATCCTGTTCATCGCCATGACGCCATATGTATTGGCAACCAGCCGGGCGAAGGCTGTGCTGACATCGGCACGCGCCCTGAAACGCCTCAACCGGGGCGCGGCCAGTTTCATCGGCGGCGCAGGTGCGTTTATTCTGGCGCAAGCCGTTCAGGGCATGGCAAAACGCTAGAGCATGCGCGTCCCCATCCTCTTAGCCGCCATCTTGCCGCCGCTCGTTTGGCCGGCATGGGCAAACGACAGCCCGATCACCGCGAAAGTCGCTGCCGAATGTGGGCTCTACGCCTATGCTGCTCACATCACGGCGGTCTATGACGGTGATACGGTGACCGCCGACGTGGACCTCGGCTTCAAGGTCTGGCGCAAGGACGAGAAGCTGCGTCTGCACGGCATCGATGCGCCGGAAATGCGTGGCGAGGAGCGGGAGGCGGGGATCGTCTCGCGCGATGCGCTTCGTGACAGAGTGCTGGACCGCGACGTCATCGTCTGCACCTTCAGGGACACGACCGGCAAATACGGCCGCTACCTCGCCGACATTTGGTTGGGGGACGAGAACGTCAACGATTGGCTGATGGCGGAAGGGTTCGCCGAACCCTACGGCGAGGCGAAGCAGGCAGATATGACGGGGTTGGGCATATCCCCCCGCTTCGTTCGTGCGCCCCTGCCGAAACCGGAATAGGGCGGGCGACAAACTTGCTGCGCCGCAACTGCGCACTTCCTATATACCGACCGTTACCGCCATCGATCTACTCATTATGCCCGACCCGATACAGCCCGATCCCTCTCAACCGGACCCCTCCCTGCGCGGGCGTTTGGCGGCGTTCATCACCTCCCGACGCTTTGAATACGCCATCATCGCGCTGGTGGTGACCAACGCGATCATTCTGGGGTTGGAGACGACGCGCTTTGCCCAAGGTGCATTGGGAGACTGGCTGCGCGCCATCGACGGGGTCATCCTCATGATCTTCGTCGTTGAACTGCTGCTGCGCTTCTACGTCCACCGCGCCCGTTTCTTCCACGATCCGTGGCGGGTGTTCGACCTGATCGTGGTGGGCGTTGCGCTGGTGCCCGCTTCCGCCGGCTTCTCGGTGCTGCGGGCGTTGCGGGTGCTGCGTATCCTGCGCCTCATCTCCGTCATTCCTTCCTTGCGTAAGGTGGTGACGGGGCTGGTGGCGGCTTTGCCCGGCATGGGGTCCATCATGGTGTTGATGGCGCTGGTCTTCTACGTCTTCTCCGTCATGGCGACCAAACTGTTCGGGCCGTCGTTTGACGAATGGTTCGGCACACTGGGGGCGTCGGCCTATTCCCTGTTCCAGATCATGACGCTGGAAAGTTGGTCCATGGGCATCGTGCGTCCGGTCATGGAGATTTACCCCTGGGCATGGGCGTTCTTCATCGCCTTCATCCTGTCCACCACCTTCACCGTGCTGAACCTGTTCATCGGCATCATCGTCTCCGCCATGCAGAAGGAGCACGAGGACGTGGCAGCGGGCGAGCGTGACCAGTTGCACACCGATCAGGGGCTGATGCTGGAAGAGATGAAGATCATGCGCGGGGAAATGGAGCGGATGCGCGCGGCGCTGGAACGGCGATAGATGGGTAGCGAGTAGGAGGCCAAGCGGCCGACCGGCACCCCTGTGCCGCCCCTCGGAGCGCAGGGCGCAGCCCGGCAGCGTGAGAGCCAGCAACACCTGCAACAGCCTTCGGCTGTTGCGCTGGCGGGTGCATGTTGTAAACCGATGCCAACAAACGGTGAAAACCGCTTAAAATTCTTACGTAAAAGGAAGTTTTCATGGCTCGCAACAAGATCGCGCTTATCGGATCGGGGATGATCGGGGGCACGCTGGCCCATCTGACGAGCCTGAAAGAGCTGGGCGACGTGGTGCTGTTCGACATTGCCGAGGGCATTCCCGAGGGTAAGGCGCTCGATATTGCGGAGAGCACGCCGGTCGATGGCGGCGACGTGAAACTGTCCGGCACCCAGTCCTATTCCGCCATTCAAGGTGCGGATGTGTGCATCATCACCGCCGGTGTCGCCCGCAAACCGGGCATGAGCCGCGATGACCTGCTGGGCATCAATCTGAAGGTCATGGAGCAGGTGGGCGCGGGCATCGCCAAATACGCACCGGACGCCTTCGTGATCTGCATCACCAACCCGCTCGATGCGATGGTGTGGGCGCTGCAGAAGTTTTCGGGCCTGCCCAAGAACATGGTCGTCGGCATGGCCGGCGTGCTGGATTCCTCGCGGCTCAAACACTTCCTCGCCGATGAGTTCGACGTGTCGGTCAAGGACGTCACCGCCTTCGTGCTCGGCGGCCATGGCGACACGATGGTGCCGCTGGCGAAATACTGCACGGTCGCGGGCATTCCCCTGCCGGACCTCGTGAAGATGGGCTGGCTGACGAAGGACCGGATGGAAGAAATCTTCGATAGAACCAGAAAGGGCGGCGGCGAGATCGTCTCGCTGCTGAAAACCGGCTCCGCCTATTACGCCCCCGCCGCCTCCGGCATCGCCATGGCCGAAGCCTATCTCTACGACCAGAAGCGCGTCCTGCCCTGTGCCGCCAACCTGCGCGGCGAATACGGCATTCAGGACATGTATGTCGGCGTCCCCGTCATCATCGGCGCCGGTGGCGTGGAGCGCGTAATCGAGGTTGAAATGAGCCGATCCGACGAGAAAGCATTCGCGAAAAGCGCGCAAGCCGTGGCCGATCTATGCGAAGCCTGTGCCGAAATTGCGCCGAACCTCAAATAATCCAAGGCCGCTGACGCAGCCGACCGGGAGACCCACATGAACATCCACGAATATCAGGCCAAGCAAGTCCTCAAAGGCTTTGGCGCACCGGTGGCCGCAGGCGTGCCGATCATGAATGCGTCGGACGTGGACGCCGCCATCGAGGCGCTGCCCGGGCCGCTCTATGTGGTGAAGTCGCAAATCCACGCCGGTGGGCGCGGCAAGGGTAAGTTCAAGGAGCTTGGGCCGGATGCTGCCGGCGGCGTGCGCCTTGCGCGCTCCGCCGACGAGGTGCGCTCCCACGTGTCCGAAATGCTCGGCAACACGCTGGTCACCAAACAGACCGGACCGGCGGGCAAGCAGGTCAACCGGCTCTATCTGGAAGACGGGGCCGATATCGACCGCGAGCTGTACTGCTCCATTCTCGTGAACCGCGAGACGGGCAAGGTCTCCTTCGTCGCCTCCACCGAAGGCGGCATGGACATCGAGACCGTGGCCGAGGAAACGCCGGACAAGATTCACACCATCGACGTGGACCATTCAGACGGCGTCACCCCGGCAATCGTCGACAAGCTGAATGCGGCGTTCGAACTGACAGGTGCGGCGGCCGAAGACGGCAAGAGCCTGTTCCCCATTCTCTACAAGGCCTTCATCGAGACCGATATGGCGATGCTCGAGGTCAACCCGCTCATCGTCATGGAAGACGGGCACCTGCGGGTGCTGGACGCGAAAGTCTCCTTCGACGGCAATGCCGAGTTTCGTCAGGCCGAGATTCAGGAATTGCGCGACCTGTCCGAAGAGGACGAGAAGGAAATCGAGGCGTCGAAATACGACCTCGCCTATGTCGCTCTCGACGGCGACATCGGCTGCATGGTCAACGGCGCGGGTCTCGCCATGGCGACGATGGACATCATCAAGCTCTACGGTGCCGAGCCCGCCAACTTCCTCGACGTTGGCGGCGGCGCGACGACCGAAAAGGTCACCGCAGCCTTCAAGATCATCACCGCCGACCCGAAGGTGAAGGGCATTCTCGTCAACATCTTCGGCGGCATCATGCGCTGCGACACGATCGCCGAAGGCGTCGTGACGGCGGTGAAGGAAGTCGGCCTGCAAGTGCCCCTGGTGGTCCGCCTCGAAGGCACCAAGGTCGAGGAAGGCAAGGCCATCCTCAACAATTCCGACGTCGACGTGGTTGCCGCCGACGACCTCGACGACGCCGCGCAGAAGATCGTGAAGGCGGTGAAGGGGTAATTTGTGACCCAAGTGCTGTTCGACACACAATCCGCCGTCGACGACCTGAAGCGCGGTGGTTTCACCGACGATCAGGCAAAGGCGAACGTGCGGTTCGTGCGCGAGGCGCTGGAAGGCGGTGTTGCGACGAAGGCGGATGTTACCGCAGTTCAACGAGACCTTGCCCAGATTGACGCAAGGCTGACTGCAAAGAGCGATCTTCTTGAGACTTCATTACGTGGCGAGATGAAAGCCATGCGTTTGCAACTCACCATCACCATTCTCGGAGCCTCCGGCCTGCTCGGTCTCCTCATCCGTTATCTGGCCTGACAGGGAGCCAAAATGTCCATTCTCATCGACAAGAACACCAAGATCATCGTGCAGGGGCTGACGGGTAAGACCGGTACGTTCCACACCGAACAGGCGCTGGCCTATCACGGTACGCAGATGGTGGCGGGTACCCACCCCAAGAAGGGCGGCACCGAGTGGGAAGGATCGAGCGGCGAAAAGCTGCCGATCTTCACCACCGTTGCCGAGGCCTGTGACGCGACCGACGCCAACGCTTCCGTGATCTACGTGCCGCCGCCGGGCGCGGCTGCTGCCATCGAGGAAGCGATCGATGCGGAAATCCCGCTCATCATCTGCATCACCGAAGGTGTGCCCGTGCTCGATATGGTGCGCGTGAAGGAAAAGCTGGACAAATCCAGCTCCCGCCTCATCGGCCCCAATTGCCCAGGCGTGCTGACGCCCAACGAATGCAAGATCGGCATCATGCCCGGCTCCATCTTCATGGACGGCAATGTGGGCATCGTCTCCCGCTCCGGCACGCTGACCTACGAGGCCGTGTTCCAGACGACCAATGCGGGCCTTGGCCAGACGACCGCTGTCGGCATTGGCGGCGATCCGGTCAAGGGCACCGAGTTCATCGACATGCTGGAAATGTTCCTGGCCGACGATGAGACCAAGTCGATCATCATGATCGGCGAGATCGGCGGCTCGGCGGAAGAGGACGCCGCACAGTTCCTGGCGGACGAAGCCAAACGCGGCCGCTCCAAGCCCACCGTCGGTTTCATTGCCGGTGTCACGGCACCGCCTGGCCGCACGATGGGCCATGCCGGCGCCGTCGTGTCCGGCGGCAAGGGCGATGCACCCTCCAAGATCGCCGCGATGGAAGAAGCGGGCATCCGCGTCTCCCCCTCCCCCGCCAAACTGGGCGAGACGCTTACCGAACTGCTCAAGGGCTAGATTCACACAAAGACAGAAGGGACCGGGCAACACCCGGCCACACCATCATGGCTCGCAACGCCGCAAACGAAGCCTTCGCCGCCTCATCCTTCCTTAACGGCGCATCCGCCGCCTACGTCGAAGCGCTCTACGCCGATTGGGAAAACGATCCCGCCAGCGTAACCGGCGAATGGCAGGAATTTTTCACCTCGCTCGGTGATGCTGGGGCGGACGTTGCCAAAGCGGCGGCAGGCGCGTCATGGGCCAGAAAGAACTGGCCGGTCCACGCCAATGGCGAACTTGTTTCCGCGCTGGACGGTCACTGGTCGAACGACGAGATCGTGTCGGAGCAGAAGGTCTCGGCGAAGATCGCGGAAAAGGCGCGCGGCAGAAGGCAAGGAAATTGCCCCCGAAGACGTGCAGCAGGCCACGCGGGACTCCATCCGCGCCATCATGATGGTGCGCGCTTACCGCATGCGCGGGCACCTCCACGCCAATCTCGACCCGCTCGGCATAGCCGGTCCGCAGGACGATCACAACGAGTTGCACCCCTCCTCCTACGGCTTCACCGAGGCCGATTACGACCGACAGATCTTCCTCGACCATGTGCTCGGTCTGGAGTTCGCCACCATCCCCCAGATGCTGACGATCCTCAAACGCACTTACTGCGACACGCTCGGCATCGAGTTCATGCACATCTCCGACCCGGTTGAAAAAGCCTGGCTGCAGGAACGGATCGAGGGGCCGGACAAGGAAATCACCTTTACCGAAAACGGCAAGAAGGCGATCCTCAACAAGCTGGTCGAGGCCGAGGGTTTCGAAAAATTCCTCGACGTCAAATACAAGGGCACCAAGCGGTTCGGGCTCGACGGCGGCGAAAGCCTCATTCCCGCGCTTGAACAGATCATCAAGCGCGGCGGACAGTTGGGCTTGCAGGAGATCGTGCTGGGCATGCCCCATCGCGGGCGGCTGAACGTGTTGACCAACGTCATGTCGAAGCCGTTCCGTGCCGTGTTCCACGAGTTCAAGGGCGGCTCGTTCAAGCCCGACGAGGTCGAAGGCTCCGGCGACGTGAAATACCATCTCGGCGCATCGTCCGACCGGGAGTTCGATGGTAACAACGTTCACCTGTCGCTGACCGCCAACCCGTCCCATCTGGAAATCGTCAACCCTGTCGTCATGGGCAAGGTGCGCGCCAAGCAGGACAGTCTCGAATCCGTGCGGGCCGATGGCACACGCCCGCGCAACACCGTGTTGCCCCTCCTGCTCCACGGGGATGCAGCCTTTGCCGGTCAGGGCGTGGTGGCGGAATGTTTCGGGCTGTCGGGCTTGAAGGGCCACCGTGTCGGCGGGTCGATCCATGTGATCGTCAACAACCAGATCGGTTTTACCACCAACCCGCGCTTTTCCCGTTCCTCGCCCTACCCGTCCGACGTGGCGAAGATGATCGAGGCACCCATCCTTCACGCCAACGGGGACGACCCGGAAGCGGTGGTCTATGCCGCCAAGATCGCCATCGAGTTCCGGCAGAAGTTCGGCAAGCCCGTCGTCATCGACATGTTCTGCTACCGTCGCTACGGCCACAACGAGGGCGACGAACCGGCATTCACCCAGCCGATCATGTACCGCAAGATCAAGGGCCACGAATCCACCCTGACGCTCTACGGTGAGCGGCTGGTGAAGGAAGGGCTTATTTCCGCCGACGAGCGCGAGGCTCAGATCGCCGCGTTCCGCAAGAATCTGGACGAAGAGTTCGAAACCGCCGAGGGCTATAAGCCCAACAAGGCCGACTGGCTGGACGGGGCATGGTCCGGCCTGAAAACCGCTGGCGACAGGGAAGAAGCCCGCCGTGGCAAGACCGGCGTGCCAATCGACGAATTGCGCGAAATCGGCACGGCCATCACGTCCATTCCCGATGGGTTCGAGGCCCACAGGACGATCAAGCGGTTCATGAACAACCGCGCGAAAATGATCGAGTCCGGCGAAGGCCTCGACTGGGCGACCGGCGAGGCCCTGGCCTTCGCGTCGTTGCAACTGGACGGCGACAAGATCCGCCTGTCCGGTCAGGATTGCGAGCGCGGTACCTTCTCCCAGCGCCATTCCGTGCTCTACGACCAGCGCGACGAGGACCGGTATCTGCCGCTGATGAACCTTGGCGGTGTCGCCGGTGTTGCGGCCCCCGCTCCCTACGAGGTCATCAACTCCATGCTGTCGGAAGAGGCCGTCCTCGGCTTCGAATACGGCTATGCGCTTGCGGAACCGAAATGCCTGACGATCTGGGAGGCCCAGTTCGGCGATTTCGTGAATGGTGCGCAAGTCGTCATCGACCAGTTCATATCTTCCGGCGAACGCAAGTGGCTGCGCATGTGCGGCCTCACCATGCTGCTGCCACACGGCTACGAAGGTCAGGGGCCGGAACATTCCTCCGCCCGCATGGAGCGGTTTTTGCAGCAATGCGCGGAAGACAACATGCAGGTGGTCAACTGCACGACGCCGGCCAACTATTTCCACGTGCTGCGCCGCCAGATGCGTCGCGAGTTCCGCAAGCCGCTCATCGTGTTCACGCCCAAGAGCCTGTTGCGCCACAAGCGGGCGGTGTCCCGCCTGAACGAATTCGGCGAGGACAGCACGTTCCACCGCCTGCTGTGGGACGATGCGCAATTCCTGCCCGACCAGCCGATCGCGCTGGTGGCGGACGAGAAGATCCGCCGCGTCGTGCTTGTGCACCGGCAAGGTTTACTACGACCTCTACGAGGAGCGCGAGGCGCGGGGCATCGACGACATCTACCTGCTGCGCGTGGAACAGCTCTACCCCTTCCCGGCCAAGGCGCTGATCACCGAACTGTCCCGCTTCAAGGATGCGGAGATCGTCTGGTGTCAGGAAGAGCCCAAGAATATGGGCGCATGGTCCTTTGCCGAGCCTTACATCGAGTGGGTGCTGACCCATATCGGGGCCAGCCGCACCCGGCCGCGTTACGCCGGCCGCGCAGCCGCCGCATCCCCGGCAACCGGCCAGATGAGCCGCCATCTGGCGCAGCTGGAGGCGTTTCTGGAAGAGGCCCTGGGCAACGCTGCCGATACATCCGCCGACGCTCCCGAATAAAATTACCCGCACACAGCAGCCCTTGGGACCCATCCATCGGGCTGCGCCACAAGGACAGACAGCATGGCCACCGAAATCCGCGTTCCGACACTTGGCGAAAGCGTCACCGAAGCCACGATCGGCAAATGGCTGAAACAGCCCGGCGATACGGTGAAGGCCGACGAACCGCTGGTGGAACTGGAAACCGACAAGGTGTCCATGGAAGTGCCCGCCCCGTCCGACGGTGTGCTGGAATCGATCGAGGCGCAGGAAGGCGACACGGTGGGCATCGACGCCCTGCTCGGTTCGCTCGGTTCCGGAAGCGGGCAGGCTGCCGCTGCGGCTCCAGCTGAAAGCAAGGCCGAACCCGTCGCCAAATCGTCCGACGGTGACAATTCGAACGATGGGGGCGGCGAGATGGTCGACATCATCGCCCCGTCCGCCGGTGAAAGCGTCACCGAGGCCGAGGTCGGCACGTGGCACAAGAAGGTCGGCGAGGCGATTGCCGTCGATGAGGAAGTCGTCGAGCTGGAAACCGACAAGGCCGCCATGGACGTGCCAGCCACGCGCGGTGGTGTGCTGGCCGAGATCGTCGCGCAGACCGGCACCGTCATTGCCCCCGGCGACGTGCTGGGCCGCATCAAGGTTGGTGGCTCCGTAAGCCAGCCTTCCCGCGCGGAAGCCGCCCGTCAGGGCGAAGGCTCCTACGGTGGCGAGACGGCCAACACAGTGCCGGCCGCATCCAAAACGGAAGCCGCCAGCTATACCCAGCCCACGCCGCCCGGCGATATGGCCCCCTCCCCCGCAGCCGCCAAGATGATCGCGGAGAAGAACGTCGATTCCACCGCCATCGAAGGGTCCGGCAAGCGCGGACAGGTGTTGAAGGGCGACGTGATCGCCGCGCTGGAATCTGGTGCCACCGCTTCCAAACCCGCCTCGGCGCCCGCCCCCCGGGCGGCCTCCAGTGCCGATGACGAGCCCCGCGAAGAGCGCGTCCGCATGACCCGCCTGCGCCAGACCATCGCACGGCGTCTGAAAGAGGCGCAGGATTCAGCCGCCATGCTCACCACCTTCAACGAGGTGGACATGGGCCCGGTCATGGATCTGCGCAAATCCTACAAGGACCTGTTCGAGAAGAAGCACGGCGTCAAACTCGGCTTCATGGGCTTCTTCGCCAAGGCCGTCACCCACGCCCTGAAGGAAATCCCCGCCGTCAATGCCGAGATCGACGGCACCGACATCATCTACAAGAACTACGCCCATATCGGCGTGGCCGTCGGCACCGACAAGGGCCTCGTCGTCCCCGTCGTGCGCGATGCCGACCAGATGACCATCGCCGAGATCGAGAAGGAGATCGGCAATCTTGGTCGCAAGGCCCGTGACGGCAAGCTGGGCGTTGCCGACATGCAGGGGGGCACGTTCACCCTGTCCAACGGCGGCGTCTACGGCTCGCTCATGTCCACGCCAATCCTCAACGCCCCCCAATCCGGCATTCTGGGCATGCACAAGATTCAGGACCGGCCCATGGCCGTGAACGGACAAGTCGAAATTCGCCCCATGATGTATCTCGCGCTGTCCTACGACCATCGCATCGTCGACGGCAAGGAGGCGGTCACGTTCCTCGTCCGCGTGAAGGAAAGCCTGGAAGACCCGCAGCGGCTGGTGCTGGACCTGTAGGGCACTCGTGCCCTCTCACTGGATTGAATGGACCGAACAGATGCAAATGACGCCCGAACTTACATATCTGGTCTGGTCCGTCGTGCTGCTTCTGGCGCATTTGACGGTGATGTCCGTTTTCAAGACCGCGGATATCGGTATTGCCAAGGGGCTTGGACCACGCGACGGGGATGCCAGTCCGGATGGGGTGATCGCCCCACGGTTGATCCGGGCTTTCGACAACTATCTCGAAACGTGGCCCGCTTTCATTGCGCTGGCGCTCGTCCTTGCCGTTGCCGGCGCGGGCACCGCCATCTCCGCGCTTGGCGCGGCGGTCTGGTTCTGGGCTCGGGTCGTTTACGTTCCGATCTATGCAGCGGGCATTCCAGGGGTCCGGACACTCGTATGGCTCGTATCTCTCGTGGGGTTGGTGATGATGCTGTGGCCGCTCTTGCTGACAATGCTGTCCTAAACGGACGACGGACACGGTCTCCGCCCCTATCGACGGTCGCCAGCAGCGGCTGCACCACCCATTCAGGCGTCCGATAGGTCGGATGTCCATTCTCAGGGAACATCTCTCATGGCAGGTTCACAGCCAGACACATTCGACGTCACCATCATCGGTTCCGGCCCGGGCGGCTATGTCTGCGCGATCAAGGCGGCGCAGCTCGGGCTGAAGGTCGCCATCGTGGAAAAGATGCCGACGCTCGGCGGCACCTGCCTCAACATCGGCTGCATCCCGTCGAAGGCGCTGCTGCATGCCTCGGAAATGTTTCACGAAGCCAGCCACGGGTTCGATGCGCTGGGTATCGGGGTCGGCAAGCCGAAACTCGATCTGAAGAAGATGATGGCCCACAAGGACGCGACGGTGAAGTCGAACGTCGATGGCGTCGCCTATCTGATGAAGAAGAACGACATCACCGTCTTCCACGGCTGGGGCAGCATCGCGGGCAAGGGCAAGGTGTCCGTCAAGAGTGAGGACGGCGAACAGGCCATCGACACGAAGAACATCGTCCTTGCCACCGGGTCGGAAGTCGCGGGCATTCCCGGCGTCGAGGTGGCGTTCGACGACAAGGTCATCGTCTCCTCCACCGAAGCGCTCACCCTGTCGAAGGTCCCGAAAACAATGACCATCGTCGGCGGCGGCGTCATCGGGCTGGAGCTCGGTTCCGTCTGGTCCCGCCTCGGCGCCAAGGTCACCGTCGTGGAATATCTCGGCACGATCCTGGGCGGCATGGACGACGGGGTATCGAAGCAGTTCCTCAAGATACTGCGAAAGCAGGGCATCGACTTCCACCTCCAGTCGAAGGTCACCGGCGTCGACAAGAAAGGCGCCAAGGGCATCGTCACGTTCGAACCGGTCTCGGGTGGCGACACTGTCACGCTGGAAAGCGATGTGGTTCTCGTCTCCACCGGTCGCCGCCCGTTCACGGAAGGTCTCGGGCTGGAAGAGGCCGGCGTTGCCATTGAGCGCGGCAAGGTGACGGTCGATGCCCATTGGCGCACGAATATAGACGGCATCTACGCCATCGGCGACGTGATCGACGGGCCGATGCTGGCCCACAAGGCCGAAGACGAAGGCGTGGCCGTGGCGGAAACCATCGCGGGCCAGCACGGCCATGTGAACTACGGCGTCATTCCTTCCGTCGTCTACACCATGCCGGAAGTCGCCAGCGTCGGTGCGACGGAGGAGCAGTTGAAAGCCGACGGCATCGCCTACGTTTCCGGCCAGTTCCCGTTCAGCGCCAACGGCCGCGCCCGCGCGATGAATGCCACCGACGGGTTCGTGAAATTTCTCGCCGACAGGAAAACCGACAAGGTGCTGGGCGTTCACATCGTCGGCTTCGGCGCCGGAGACATGATCCACGAGGCCGCCGTGCTGATGGAATTCGGCGGTTCCTCCGAAGACCTCGCCCGCACCTGTCACGCGCACCCGACCTTGTCGGAAGCGGTCAAGGAAGCCGCACTGGCCACCTTCGCCAAACCGCTGCACATGTGAAGGTAGCGGACGGCCAGGCGCTTGTCACGCCCTTCGCTTCGCGCCACTCTGGCCCCATGACAGGCCTGGCCGAACCGGACTTCACCATCGGGATCGAGGAGGAATACCTTCTCGTCAACCGCGATAGCCGCGATCTGGTGCAAGACCCGCCGGAAGATATTCTGCAGACATGCACCGACCGCCTCGGCGAGCAGGTTTCGGCGGAATATCTGCGCTGTCAGGTCGAGGTCGGCACGAAGGTCTGCACGAGCGGTGCAGAGGCGCGCCATGACCTCGTCCGCCTGCGCCGGTGCGTCATCGATGCAGCAGCTGCGCATGGTCTCGCCCCCATCGCCGCAGCCCACCACCCGTTTGCCAAGTGGCGTGAGCAGGCCCGCACCGACAAGCCACGCTACAACGAACTGGCCGAAAACTTGCGCTCGGTCGCCGAACGCATGCTGATCTGCGGCATGCACGTCCATATCGGTGTCGGAGACGAGTCGGCGCGCATCGATACGATGAACCAGCTGACCTACTTCCTGCCCCACATTCTGGCGCTCACATGCTCCTCGCCCTTTTTCGAAGCCAACGACACGGGACTGGCCTGCCACCGCCTTTCCATCTTCGATGCCATGCCCCGCTCCGGCCTGCCGCCCCGGTTCGATGGCTGGCAGGATTATCAGTCGTCGGTCGGAGCATTGGTCGAAGCCGGCGTGCTGGAAGACGCCACGAAGGTCTGGTGGGACCTGCGTCCGTCCCACAAATATCCGACGATCGAGGTGCGCATCTGCGATGTCTGCCCTCGCCTCGACGACGCCGTGGCAGTCGCATGCCTGCTGCGGTGCCTCGCGCGTTTCCTGCACCGCCTGCGGTCGGGCAACCAGCGGTGGCGCATCTACGAACGGTTTCTGGTGGACGAGAACCGCTGGCGTGCGCAGCGCTACGGCGTGTCCGGCAGCCTGATCGATTTCGGCAAGCGCGAGATGGTGCCCTATGCCGACCTGCTGGCGGACCTTCTCGACCTCGTCGCGCCGGATGCAGCCCATTTCGGCTGTGAGGCGGAACTGCAACGGCTGACGCAAATCGCGACCGATGGCGCATCGTCCGATCGGCAACGGGCGGTGCGGGATACGGCGCTTCTCGAGGGCAGAAGCGAGAATGATGCCCTGCGCGCCGTCGTGGACCATCTTGTCGAAGAGACGGCGCAATTCTGAGATGCGCATGAAAAAGGCCGACCCCGAAGGACCGGCCCGACTTCATGCTCAGGTCTGAAGCCTAGTCGGCGGCTTCTTCCAGATCGACGGCACCGTCGTCGGCTTCCACCACTTCGAAGACCGGTGTTTCGGCCGGATCGAACGTCGAGATGGCCACTTCGGTTTTTACTTCCGCTTCGGCGACGGTCATCGTTTTGGTCTCAGCGCTCTTCATTCCGCAGGCAAAGGCAGGGGCTGCGATGAAGGTCGTGGCGAACAGGGCTGCAACGAGAGTTTTCATGGAAATATCTCCGGGGACGGGTTGGCGAAGTATCAAAGGCTAGCCGCTCTTCGCCCTTTCGCCAATCTCCCGCCCTGCGACAAACCGGAGCAATTTCGGCTTCGGGGTAGACGGAGACCGCCTATGCCCTCGGATGCGCCGCCTGCCATGTGGCCATCAGCCGGTCCGTATCTACGGCGGTGTATTTCTGTGTCGTCGACAGGCTGGCATGGCCCAACAATTCCTGGATGGTGCGCAGGTCGCCGCCGCCGGACAGAAGATGCGTCGCGAAGGAATGGCGCATGGCATGGGGCGTCGCCGTTTCCGCCAATCCCATCGCGCCGCGCATGACCCGCATGGCGCGCTGCACCACGCCGGGGTTGAGAACGCCGCCCCGGGCACCCCGAAAAATTGGCTGATCGGCTTGCACGAGCAAGGGGCAAGCGGTCAGATAGGTCTCGACACCGGTTGCGACCGCCGCCAGCAACGGCACCAACCGCACTTTCCCGCCCTTGCCGGTAATGCGCAACGTCTGCGCCCGCACGATGGGCTTTGCCGGATCCGCGATGGCGAAGTCATCGCCCGTCAGGGCCAGCGCCTCCGATATCCGTAGTCCGCACCCGTAGAGCAGACCCATTAGGGCCGCATCGCGGGCCGCGATCCAACTGTTTTGATCGTTGGGCCTACTTAGCTCGTGTTCCGCGCGCGCCGAAAGCCGAATGGCTTGTTCCGGCGTGACGGGGCGCGGGACAGTGGTCGGCTGTTTCGGCGCGCGCAGGGCCGTCAGCCCGGCGCTGGATGCCTTGCCCTGCCGTTCCAGCCAGCGCACGAAGGAGCGGATGCCGGACAAATCCCGTGCCAGCGTGCGCGCCTCCACCCCCTGCCCCCGCCGCCGTGCGAGATAGGAACGCAGATGGACAGGCCGCAGGTCCGCGAAATCGGAAACCTCCGGCGGACGCCCATGGTGGTCGCGCAGATGGTCGCAGAACTGGCGCAAGTCGCGCTCGTAGGCCTTGACCGAATTAGCCGCCATCCGTTTTTCCCCGGCAAGCCAGGAAAGCCAGTCGGCGCGGGCGGTACGGAGGCATGGTGCAAGCATGGCCCAGTGTGCGGTGCAGCTGGTTACCGAAGTCTTGCGACTGCCCGCTTAGGTTCCGAACACAGCGAGCCGCCCTACCCGATCGACTGGCCCGTCTTTTCCCAGTCGGCCAGAAACTTTTCGAGGCCCGCATCGGTCAGCGGGTGCTTGATGAGCTGCTCGATTGTCTCCGGCGGCAGTGTCGCCACGTCGGCACCGGCCAGGGCGCACAGTTTGACGTGGTTCACGGTGCGCACGGAGGCTGCGAGAATTTCGGTCTCGAACCCGTAATTGTCGTAGATCTGGCGGATATCCTCGATGATCTCCATGCCTTCAGCCGCAATATCGTCCAGCCGCCCGATGAACGGCGAAATGAACGTCGCACCCGCCTTGGCCGCAAGCAGTGCTTGGTTTGCGGAGAAGCACAGCGTCATGTTGACCATCTCGCCCTCGTTGGTCAGCGTGTTGCAGGCGCGGATGCCGTCCATGGTGGTGGGCAGCTTGATGCAGATATTGTCGGCGATCTTGGCCAGCGTCCGGCCTTCCGACAACATCGTATCGTAGTCGGTGGCGGCCACTTCACCGGAAACCGGACCGTCGACCTCGGCGCAGATTTCTTCCAGCACTTCGCGAATGTTGCGACCGGATTTCAGGATCAGCGACGGGTTCGTCGTCACCCCGTCCAGCAGGCCCGTCGCGTTCCAGCGTTTGATGGCGTCCACGTCTGCGGTATCGAGAAAGAACTTCATGGGGTCGCGTCTCCGGTGAGGTATGCCCATATGGCATTTGTTCCTGTCTAACGCGCCGCGCGCGTCGGGTCACGTGTGGAGAGAACGGTTTGAGCCAAAACGGCTTCGATTTTCTGACCAGTCGAAAGATCGTGCCGGTTCTG
Source organism: uncultured Alphaproteobacteria bacterium (assembly GCA_963711195.1). GTDB lineage: Bacteria > Pseudomonadota > Alphaproteobacteria > Rhizobiales > Rhizobiaceae > Pseudahrensia. The sequence goes on along the minus strand of CAVQDK010000004.1, from coordinate 127,842 downwards.
CTGCCGATCCCGGCGGACCGGCCCTATTCCTATGCCGTGCCGGAGGGCTTGGACGTCGCGCCGGGAGATTACGTGCAGGTGCCGCTCGGGCCGCGAAAGGTCGCCGCCGTGGTGTGGGACGGGGAGCAGGACGACACGGTGGATGCCGCCAAGCTGCGGCTGATCGAGGCGAAGTTCGATTGCCCGCGGCTGCCCGCCGACATGCGCCGCTTCATCGAATGGCTGGCCGACTACACCCTCTCCTTCCCCGGCATGGTGCTGCGCGGGGTGCTGCGTGTGCCCGCAGCGCTGGAGCCGGAAGCGCCGATGGCCGGATTGCGCGCGACGGGCGCAGAGCCGCCGCGAATCACACCGGCGCGGGCGCGGGTGTTCGATGCGTTGGACAACTCCGACGAAGTGAACTGGACCCGCGCCGGGCTGGCCAATGCCGCGGGCGTCTCGTCGAGCGTGGTGCAGGGGTTGGAGAAAGCCGGGTCGCTGGAGCCGGTTCTCATCCCAACTCAGCCCGTCGTGCCTCTGCCAAAGAGTGGCACGGAACCGCCGACATTGGGAAGCGAACAGCAAAAGGCTGCCGACGAATTGCGCAAAGCCTTCGACGAAGGCGGCTTTGCGCCGGTTCTGCTGGACGGCGTTACCGGGTCCGGCAAGACCGAAGTCTATTTCGAAGCCATCGAAGCAGCATTCGCTGCCGGCAAGCAGGTGCTCGTCCTGCTACCGGAGATCGCGCTGACCGGCGCCCTGCTCGACCGGTTCGAGGCCCGGTTCGGAGCGCCCCCCGCCCAGTGGCATTCCGGCCTTGCGCCCAAAATGCGCGAACGGGTCTGGCGACAGGTGGCGACCGGGCAAGTGCGAATTGTCGCCGGTGCCCGGTCGGCGCTTGTTTCTGCCATTCGCGGACCTCGGTCTCATCATCGTCGATGAGGAGCACGACAGCGCCTACAAGCAGGAAGACCGCGTCTTCTATTCGGCCCGCGACATGGCGGTGGTGCGGGCGTCCCTTTCCGGTTTTCCCATCGTGCTGGCCTCCGCGACGCCATCGATCGAAACCCGTGTCAACGCCGATGCGGGGCGCTACCGGCACCTGAAGCTTGAGCGTCGCCACGCTGCGGCGGCGCTGCCGGACTTGCAGATCGTCGACATGCGCCGCGACCCGCCGGAGCGCGGACGGTTCCTGTCTCCGATCGTGAGCGGCGCGATGGAACGGGCGCTATCGAGGGGTGAGCAAAGCCTGCTGTTCCTCAACCGCCGGGGCTACGCGCCGCTGACGTTGTGCCGGGTCTGCGGCCACCGCTTCAACTGCCGCAACTGTTCCGCCTGGCTGGTGGAACACCGCTTCCGCAACATGCTGGCCTGCCACCATTGCGGCCACACCGAACCGACGCCCGAAGCCTGCCCGTCCTGCGGAACACTCGACCATCTCGTCGCCTGCGGTCCCGGCGTGGAACGGCTGGCGGAAGAGGTCGACGCCACCTTCCCCGATGCCCGCATCATCGTGCTGTCATCCGACATGCTCGGCGGTGTCGCCCGCCTGCGCGCGGAACTCGACGCGATAGCGCGGGGTGACGTGGATATCATCATCGGCACGCAACTGGTGGCGAAGGGCCACAATTTCCCGAACCTCACCTGCGTCGGCGTGGTGGACGCCGATCTCGGCCTTGCCAATGGCGATCCGCGCGCTGCCGAACGCACGTTCCAGCTTCTGTCGCAGGTAACGGGCCGCGCGGGGCGCACCGGCAAACCCAGCGTCGGCCTGTTGCAGACCTATGCGCCTGACCATCCCGTCATCACCGCCATCGCATCCGGCGACCGGGAAGCGTTCTACGAAAACGAGATCGCCATGCGCCAGCAACACGCCCTGCCGCCCTTCGCGCGGCTGGCGGCGCTGATCATTTCTTCCGAAGACAAGCGGCAGGCCGACAACCACGCCCGCGACCTGAAGGCCGCAGCGCCGCTGGAAGCCATCGAAGCGGGCGACGTACTCCTGCTCGGCCCCGCCGAAGCCCCGCTGGCGCAAGTGCGCGGCCGTTGGCGCTACCGCATTCTCGTCCATGCCGGCCGGTCGTTCGACATGCAGGGCTGGCTGCGCGCCTGGATGAAGGTCGCTCCGAAGGAACGCGGAACGCTGCGTGTGCAGATCGACATCGACCCGCAGAGCTTTCTCTAATTGGGCTCTCACGCTGTCGGGCTACGCCCTGCGCTGCGAGGCGCGGCGCATTCGCGCCGGTCGGCCGCTTGGCCTCCTCGCGGAACGCGCTTGGGCGCGATCCGCTCCGTTCCGTCCCTTACTAATGCTCAGTCCAGAAAAGTGGTAAAACTCGTCACCGGCTCCCGCACCGGCAACAGCGTGTTCTCGACGGCTTCGGGATCCTTGAACCCCAGCGCCATGCCGCACACGATGGTTTCGCCCTCGCCGATCCCCAGCACGGGCCGGATCGCCTTGTCGTAGGCGGGCCATGCCGCCTGCGGGCAGGTGTCGAGACCCCGCGCCCGGGCAGCGATCATGATGTTTTGCAGAAACATGCCGTAATCGAGCCACGAACCGATTTCGAGCCGGTCGTCGATGGTGAACATCAGCCCGACCGGCGCATCGAAGAACGTGTAATTGCGACCGGCCTGCTTGTGCATGCCCATCCCGTCGCCTTTCTCGATGCCGAGCAGGCCGTACAGGCCGAGCCCCACCGCCTTGCGGCGTGATCTATAGGGTTCGGGGAACGTGTCGGGATAATATTTCCACGACTGCCGCCGCTCGAAGGAGCCATCGTTATGGGCAGCGAGCACATCGCCCGTCAGACGCTTCAGCGTCTCGCCAGTGGCCACATAGACCTTCCACGGCTGCATGTTGGTGCCGGACGGGGCCTGGGAGGCAACGCGTAGGATGTCTTCCACGGTTTCACGGGGCACGGGCGTGTCGAGAAACGCGCGGACGGAACGGCGGGACGTGATGGCGCCGTCCACCACCGAACTGTCAACACCCTCGTTTGTCATGGAAAAGGCCTTTTGGCAGGTGGGTCACACCGCATGTTGACGCAATCTTGGCCCGACGGCCAGCCATGCAAGACAAGTCTTGCCTGATCGGATCGCAAGCGCACTCACCCGGCATTCCGGCATGTCGTAATCCGGCCTTTCGCCCACCCTTCGAACCGGGCTAACGTCGGGAAAAGACGTCGCGCGCTTTGTCATGACCGACCAATCCCAATCACCGGCTCAATCCAAACTGCCGTCCACTGCCCGTGTCGTCATCATCGGTGGCGGGGCCGTCGGGGTGTCGATCCTGTATCATCTGGCGAAGGCCGGATGGTCCGATTGCGTGCTGATCGAAAAGAACGAACTGACAGCGGGCTCGACATGGCACGCGGCCGGAAACTGCCCGAACTTCTCGAACTCCTGGGCCGTGATGAACATGCAGCGTTACGGGCTGGACCTGTATCGCGGGCTGGCGGATGCGGTCGACTATCCGATGAACTATCACGTCACCGGCGCGATCAGGCTCGCCCATTCGAAGGAGCGGATGCAGGAATTCGAGCGGGTGGCCGGCATGGGGCGCTCGCAGGGGTTGCAGCTGGATATCTGCACGCCGGACGAGTTGCAGGCGCACAACCCCTTCATCGAAACCCACGATCTGGCGGGCGGTCTCTACGACCCCCTCGACGGCGATATCGACCCGGCGCAACTGACGCAGGCGCTCGCCAAAGGCGCACGTGATCTCGGCGCGACGATCGTCCGCTTCTGCCCCGTCACCGGCGTGTCGAAGACGGGCGACGACTGGACGATCCACACCGAGCAGGGCGACGTGGCGTGCGAGTACGTCGTCAACGCCGCCGGCTACTACGCCCAGCGCGTCGGCGAATGGTTCGAACCCTTTGGCGGTCGCACCGTGCCGATGGTGGTGATGAGCCACCAATATTTCCTGACCGGCGAAATTCCCGAACTGGAAGCTTGGACGAAAGAGAACGGCCGCAAGATGCCGATGGTGCGCGACGTGGATATTTCCTACTACCTGCGCCAGGACAAGCACGGGCTGAACCTCGGCCCCTACGAACGCAACTGCAAGGCGCACTGGGTGACGCCCGACGATCCGATGCCGGACGACTTCTCCTTCCAGCTTTACCCCGATGATCTGGAACGGCTGGAATTCTACATCGAGGATGCTATGGCGCGCATGCCTATCCTCGGTACGCAGGGGGTGGAGCGGGTCATCAACGGCCCCATCCCTTATGCGCCGGACGGTCTGCCCCTGCTTGGCCCCATGCCGGGGGTGAAGAACGCCTTCGAGGCGCACTCCTTCACCTTCGGCATCGCGCAGGCGGGTGGTGCGGGCAAGGTGATGGCGGAGTGGATCGTCAACGGCCAGCCGGATTGGGACATGTGGGCCGTCGACCCGCGCCGCTACACCGGCTTTGCCGATCACGATTATACCTACGCCAAGGCCATGGAGACCTACGGCCACGAATACGCAATGCATTTCCCGCGCCACGAATGGCCTGCGGGGCGCGACCGGAAACTGTCGCCCGTTCATGATCGGGTGCTGGCGGCAGGTGGCGTCATGGGTGCGGTCAACGGTTGGGAGCGGGCGAACTGGTTCGCCGAACCCGGTGACGATACGTCCGAAGGATCGACCGAAACATGGCAACGCGGCGGGCCATGGGAACCGCGGGTCCGCGCCGAATGCGAGGCCGTGCGGGACACGGCGGGCATTCTCGACCTGCCCGGCTTTTCCCGCTTCCTGCTGCACGGAACAGGTGCCGCCGAATGGCTGGCGACGCAGATCACCGGGCGTGTCCCGAAGGTCGGGCGGCTTGGGCTGGCCTATTTCGCCGACGAACGCGGGCGCGTCGTCACGGAAATGTCCATGGCGCGGATGGAGGATGACGCGATCCTGCTCATCACCGCGGCCCCTGCCCAATGGCACGATTTCGAGTGGCTTCGCCACCGGCTCCCCGATGATAGTTCGCTGAGCCTCGAAGACCGCACGGACGAGTTCGACACTTTTGTCGTCACCGGCCCGAAAAGCCGCGATGTGCTGGCTGGCGTCTGCGACGCCGACCTGCACCCTGCCGTGGCTGACGTGGCAGAAGACGATGATCGCGGGTCACTCCGTCATACTGTTCCGCGTCTCGTTTGCAGGCGAGCTGGGCTGGGAAGTCCATGTGCCCAACGACAGCGCCCCTGACGTGTGGGACGCGATCATGGAAGCCGGTCGGCCACACGGGCTGAAACCCTTCGGCATGTATGCGCTGAACTCCCTGCGGATCGAAAAGGGTTACCGCGCATGGAAGCAGGATCTGTCGACGGACTACACCATCCTCGGTTCCGGCCTGGAACGGTTCGTGGACTGGTCGAAACCCGCCTTCACCGGCAAGGCGGCGCTGGAGGCTGAAATGCGGCAGGGCAGCGAACGGTCTTTCGTTGCGCTGGAGATTTCAAACGGCACGGCGCGTGAAGGGTTCGATGCGCCCTACCTCGCATCGGTCTTCGACGGCGAGGCGCGTATCGGCGAGGTCACCTCCGCCGCATGGGGCTATCGCACCGGCACCGACATCGCCCTCGCCTCCATCGACACGCGGGCAGCCGCTCCGGGAACCGAAGCTGGAGATCGATATCTACGGCACCCGCATCCCGGCCATCGTTCGGGAAACGACGAGCGTGTGGGATCCCGACCAACGAAAGGCTGCGCGCATGACAGCCATCGTTCTCATGGACGGCGGCATGGGGCAGGAACTGATCGCCCGCTCCGCCAATCCGCCGTCGCCACTCTGGTCCGCCCGGGTGATGCTGGACGAGCCGGAAATCGTCGAAGCGACCCACCGCGACTATGTGGAGGCCGGGGCACGGGTTCTCATTCTCAACACCTATTCCGCAACGCCCGAACGGCTGGCGCGGGATGCGAGCGAAGACCTGTTCGAACCGTTGCAGGCGAGAGCCATCGAACTCGCCCGCCGCGCCGTCGGCAGCCGTGACGTGAAACTGGCAGGGTGTCTGCCGCCACTGGCAGGGTCCTACCATCCCGACCGGGCGCCGGACTTCGACACGTCCCTGGCCACCTACCGCCGCATCGTGGCGGTGCAGCGCGACGGCGTCGATCTGTTCGCCTGCGAAACGCTGGCATCGGTTGCGGAGATCACGGCAGCCACCCGCGCAGGCGTCGAAAGCGGTCTGCCCGTCTGGTGCGCCATGAGCGTGGACGACGCCGATGGAACGAGGCTGCGCTCCGGCGAGCCGGTGGCGGAAGGCGCATCGGCGGCAAAGGCGGAAGGCGCGAGCGCGCTCGCCATCAACTGCTCCCGCCCCGAAGCGGTCGCACAAGCACTCCCAGCCCTGAGGGCGACCGCCCTTCCCTTCGGCGCATGGGCCAACGGTTTCGTCGATGCGGCCAACGACCTGTCGGTCGGCGGGATCGTTTCCGGCATGGCGGTGCGCACCGATCTGGGGCCGGAAGTCTACGCCGACCACGCGATGGGATGGGTCGAGATGGGGGCAACGATCATCGGAGGGTGCTGTGAAGTCGGGCCGGCCCATATTGCGCATCTCGCCGAACGGTTGCGGGATGCGGGCCATGAGATCGTCGGAAACGTGGCGTGAGGGACAAGCCCCTCCCCGCAAAGGCCCTTCGCGAAGCCGCTGTCATTATCGGCGGCGGGGTGGCGGGCTGTTCCGTCGCCTACCATCTGGCCAAACTCGGTTGGACCGACATCGTGCTGCTGGAGCGCAAGCAGCTGACCAGCGGCACCACGTGGCACGCCGCCGGTCTCATCGCCCAGTTGCGCGCGACCAGGAACATGACCCGGCTGGCGAAATACAGCCAGGAACTCTACGGCGATCTGGAAGCGGAAACCGGCGTGGCCACCGGTTTTCGCCGCTGCGGGTCCATAACCGTCGCACTCACCGCCGAACGGCGGGAGGAAATTTTGCGACAGGCGTCGATGGCCCGCGCCTTCGGCGTCGAGGTGGAGGAAATCGGCAAAACGGATGTGCGCGACCGTTATCCCCATTTCAACACGGACGGCATGACGGGGGCGGTCTATCTGCCCCATGACGGGCAGGGCGACCCATCGAACATCGCGCTGTCGCTCGCCAAAGGCGCGCGGATGCAGGGCGCAACCATCCGCGAGGGCGTGAAGGTGGACGCCATCCGAACCACCACGGACCATCGCGGGATCAAACATATCATCGGTGTCGACTGGTCCGCCGACGGGAGCGACGAGCGCGGGCACATCGAGACCGATACCGTGGTCAACTGCGCGGGCATGTGGGGGCACAGCGTCGGGCAGATGGTGGGTGCATCCGTCCCTCTCCATTCCTGCGAGCATTTTTACATCGTCACGGAGGCCATTCCCGGTCTGGGCCGCTTGCCGGTGCTGCGGGTGCCGGACGAGTGCGCCTATTACAAGGAAGACGCCGGCAAGATGCTGCTCGGTGCCTTCGAGCCGAACGCCAAACCGTGGCGGCTCGACGATATTCCAGCCGACTTCTGCTTCGACCAGCTGCCGGAGGATTTCGACCATTTCGAACCCATTCTGGAGCGCGCCGTGGAGCGCATGCCCATGCTGGCGGAAGCGGGTATCCACACCTTCTTCAACGGGCCGGAAACCTTCACGCCGGACGACGCCTATCATCTGGGCGAGACGCCGGAATGCGCGGGCTTCTGGGTCTGTTGCGGCTTCAATTCCATCGGCATCCAGTCCTCCGGCGGCGCGGGCATGGCGCTGGCGCACTGGATGGACGCGGGCCACCCGCCCTTCGACCTGTCCGATGTGGACATTCGGCGGATGCAGCCGTTTCAGAGCAACCGCATCTATTTGCGCGAACGGGTGAAGGAGACGTTGGGCCTGCTCTACGCCGACCACTTCCCCTTCCGCCAGAAAGCGACGGCAAGAGGCGTGCGCCGCTCACCGTTTCACGAACAGCTGAAGGCACGAGGCGCGGTCTTCGGCGAGGCGGCGGGCTGGGAGCGGGCCAACTGGTTCGCCGATGAGGGGCAAGCACGAGAATACGATTATTCATGGGGCCGCCAGAACTGGTTCGCCAACCAGAAGCGCCGAACATGAGGCGGTGCGCAATCATGTCGGCCTCTACGACATGTCGTCCTTCGGCAAGATCCGTGTCGACGGGCGCGATGCGGAGACGTTTCTCAACCGCATATGCGGTGGCGACATGAGCGTGCCTGCGAACAAAATCGTCTATACCCAGTTCCTCAACGAGCGCGGCGGCATCGAGGCGGATGTGACCGTCACCCGTCTGGCGGAACGCAGCTACCTCGTCATCACCCCCGCCGCCACCGTGCCCCGCGAACTGTCGTGGATGCGACGCCATGTTGGCGACGCAGATGTGTCCTTCGTGGATGTGACCTCCGGCGAGGGCGTCATCGCCGTCATGGGCCCGCATGCCCGCGATGTGCTGGGCAAGGTCTCGTCCCACGATTGGACCAATACCAACCATCCCTTCGGACAGGCCCGCACCATCGAACTGGGCATGGGGCATGCTCGCGCTCACCGCGTCACCTATGTGGGCGAACTGGGTTGGGAGTTGTATATTCCCGCCGACCAGTGCGGCCATGCCTTCGAGGTGCTGGACGCGGCAGCACAGGAGACAGGTGCCAAATGGTGCGGCCTGCACATGATGGACTCCCTGCGCATCGAAAAGGCGTTCCGTCATTTCGGCCACGACATCACCGAAGAAGACCATGTGCTGGACGCGGGCCTCGGCTTTGCGGTGAAGACGGCCAAGCCGGATTTCATTGGCCGTGACGCCGTGCTGACGCGCAAGGAAACGGGCGTGGAAAACCGTCTCGTGCAGTTCCGCCTCGCCGACCCGGACCCGCTCATCCATCACAACGAACCGATCGTGCGCGACGGCGCGATCGTCGGCTACATCGCGTCCGGCAATTACGGCCACACACTGGGCGGCGCTGTCGGGCTGGGCTACGTACCCTGCAAGGGTGAGGACGCGGCCAGCGTGCTGAACAGCACCTACGAAATCGAGATCGGCGGGAAACGGGTTGCGGCGACTGCCAGTCTGCGTCCTATGTACGATCCCAAGAGCGAACGTGTGAAGGTTTGATATTCCGCGTTCATCATCCTTGGGCTTGTCCCGAGGATCTGGAACATGGATGCAAACGCTAACTCACCAGATCCCCGGCACGTTGGCCGAGGATGACGACCTTAGAGAGACACAATGATGGACCACGACGACAAGGCCACCCTTTTCCGCGAACTGCACCGCCCCGGCGAGCCGTTCGTGCTGCCCAATGCCGCGAGCGCGGGCGAGGCGCGGATGCTGGCGGCCATGGGCGCGATGGCCATCGCCACCACATCAGCTGGCTATGCTTTTACGCAGGGGCTGGCCGATGGCGCGACCCTGACCCGCGACCAGATGCTGGACCATTGCGAGGACATGGTCAGATCGGTCGATCTACCAGTTTCCGCCGACCTGGAACACGGCTATGCCGACGATCCCGACGGGGTGGCAGAAACCGTGGAACTGGCCGCCGAGATCGGCCTTGTCGGGTGCACGCTGGAAGACACCACCTTCGACCGGGAAAAGCCGTCCTACGATTTCGACGTGGCGGTCGCCCGCATTGCCGCAGCGGTGGAAGCCGCCGAAGCCATGGATATCGATTTCACCGTCTGCGCCCGCGCCGATGGCGTCATGATCGGTGCCTACAGCCTCGACGAGGCCATCGAACGCATTCAGGCCTACGAGGAAGTGGGTGCCCACTGCGTCTATATCCCCGTGCCCGGCTCCTTCGCCGACCTGACGCGGGTCTGCGCCAGCGTGAACGTGCCGGTCAACGCACTGGCCGTGGGGCCGCTGTGCAAGTTCTCGACCGCCGACTTCGCCCGTGCCGGTGTGGCGCGCATTTCCATCGGCTCGGCACTGGCCCGCGTACAGCACCGGGCGATCCTGGAAATCGGCCACGCCATGCTGGACGACGGGGATTTTACCGGTCTGGGCCGCACTGTTTCAGGCGACGAGATCGACCGGCTGCTGCGCGACGGTGCCGGCTGAAGACAGGGCTAGCGGGGCGCGGAAGCGACTATCTCCAGCATGCTCTGGTCGCTCTCCACCTGCGTGCTTTCGCGCAGGTGGTGGAAGTAGACCTCCATCGCCACGGCCAGGTAGGAGATGAGCAGCACGCCGATATAGGTGGAATGCTCCAGCAGCTCCAATCGGTCGCCTACGATCACGTCGAACACCGCAAAGCCGCTGAACACGGCGATGGAAGCGACGATCGCCTTGTCCGTCAGCCGCACCGCGCCCGGCTTGCGGCGGATCAGCTGCACCGCCGCCCACACGAACAGTGCGGCGACGGCGACTTCCACGATACCGGCGAACATCAGCACGGGTTTGACCACCGCGAGATCGATGGCGAGGCGGTCGAAATACATGGAGAACTTTTCAAGCCGGTCGTTGCCCCACCAGCGCAGCACGCCGAGGTCCTTGCCGGGCATGATCTTGTCGAGGCCGTTCAGCGCCCAGAACAGGAACCAGAAGATGAGAACGATGAAGGTGATGGGGCGGTCCCGAACCATGAGTGTCTCGCTTTGAATGCGCATGAATTACTGCACCGCACGTTATTCACGAAAGCTTGAAAGCCGGTTGACCGCGTTGGTTAACGAACCCGTCGGCGTCCTAGACCAGTTCCATATCGCTCTGCACTTTCAGAAATTCTTCCATCATCTCGTCTTCCAGCTCTTCGAACAGCGCGATGCCGTAGCCGTCCGACCGCGTCGCCACGATCTTGCCCGTGGCGCGGATGGTGGAGAAGGTGAGCGAGACCTGCGTGCCCTTGCGGTTGAGCAGGTAGGTCGATGCGGGCCGGAACTTGATCCCGCCCTTGGAGATTTCCGTCACGATCCCTTCCAGCTGAATGGACCGATTGACGATGGAAAGAATGCCGGGGCTGTAGCACTCATGGCGCGCATGACGTCGTTGTGCCGCCGATTCCTTCTTCGATGTCTGGTATTTGCGCCACTTGGCGAAGAGCGCCATGCGCTCCACGTTCATTTCCGTGGCGGTGTTTCGGGTCTCGGACTGGTCCATGGATCACCAAGCAAATGAGGAATGAGGAGCGGGGCAGCGCATTCAACCGCGGCCCTTGAAGAAGCGGGAGAGCGAGCGCCCGGCCTGTGCGTGGGTTTCCCGTTCGGCGACGGCTTCGTCGCTTTCCTCCACCGCGCCGGTCTCGTTGAACAGGCGCTGGCGCAGCTCGGAAACGGACAGCGCATGAGGGCTCTTGCGCGGTGGGGAGCGGCGGGCGGGGCGAACGTCTTCCAGCGGCACTTCGGGCGTGTCAGTCTGGTTGAGGCTGCGGAGCGCAATGGCGCGGGTCAGTTCGTCCACCAGCGGGCCGACATTGGTGATGTCGAGTTCCACCTTGCGGGTGGCGGTGGATTTCGTGGCGATGTCGATTTCCCGCACGATCCCGCCGACGCCCTCGATGGACTTGCGCAATTCGCCGGTCTCCCTGGCCAGACGGCGATCCACGTTGGACATGAGTTCCGTGACATCATCGCGGCTGGCGAGGTTGCGTGTCGTTTCCATGGTCGCTGCATGGATATGGCGTTGGCGCTGGGTCAGCTTTTCCAACTCCCCGTTGACCTGCTCGTAGGTCTTCTGCTGCGCCTCGGCATCGGCGCGCAATTCGCTCATCACCTCGCTCAGCTTCTGGCGATCCTCCAGCACCTCGTTGGTCTGGATGAGGTTGCGGTTGACCACGTCCTGGCTCTGCAGCATCTGCCCGACGGCCTGGGTCAGCATGCCGACGGATTGCGTCTGCTCCTCGTGGGAGGCGGCGAGCATCTGCGTAGCATCGGCGGCAGCCTCCACCGAATGCATCATCTTGGCGTTGGACACGAGGGAGAAGCGCGCCACGCGGAACATCAGGTCGAGCTGGCGTTCCTGAAAGCCGAACCCGCCGGCGGCCGAACCCGCAGCGCCGCCTTCGCCCACGATTGCGGCCCCGGCGAGCCAGGTTTCGAAGTTGGTCTTCAAAATGCCGGATGCCTGGCTGGCGAACCGTGCCATCAGGCCCAGCGTCAGCGACGTGATGAGACCGAACAGGGAGGACGAGAAGCCCGTGGCCATGCCCTGCAGCGGCACTTTCAGCCCGTCCATCAGCCCCTGAATGGCTTCCGCGCCGGCGCCGCCGGACAGATCGAGATTGCCGATGATGTCGCCCACCGAACCCAGCGTGACCATGAGGCCCACGAAGGTACCGATGAGGCCGAGAAAGACGAGAATGCCGGTGACGTATTGCACCAGCGACTTGCGGTCGTCGAGGCGGGCATCGACACTGTCGGTCAGGTTCTGCATCGTGCCGGTGGACATGGCCAGCGTGTTGGTGCGGCCCAGTTCCTCGGAAATGATGTGGAACGGGTGTTCCAGCACTTCCGGGTTCTGGAAGACCTGCGCGTTGTCCTTGCAACGGTAGTAGCGCCAGTAGGGGTCGCTCGCCAGCTGCTCCTCGCTGTTGGTGCGGTCGTCGTAGTCTTCCTTCAAAGCCTCGAAGGCCAGCACCTCGTTCTTCAGACCCAGCACGTTCTTGTAGGCGGCGAACGCACCGAAGGCGAACGTGCCGAAGATCGTCATGTTGAGGAAGACGTTGGCGCGGATCGCGTCGATGACGAAGGTGAACTGCCAAGCGCCCAACGCCAGCAACAACATGACGATGAAGGTCATCTTGTAGGCCTGGAGGCGTATCTCTTTATACATGCGGCATGGCCTGTTCGGTCGTTCGGCCCATGATAGGACGGTTAACTTTAATGGCGGTTTAACGGCATGGCCCGCTGCTTGCGCGAGGGGTGAACGCGGGCCGGACGATCAGTCCGGCAGCATCACGATGCGCACGAGGTTCTTCTTGTCTTCCGTCTCGCCCACGCGCACGTGGACCTCGATCCGGTCGGTGGTGAAACCGTTGCGCATCAACTCGTTGCGCGCCGACAGCGCCCGGTAATAGGCGATGCGTTTGGCTTCCGAAATGGAACCGACCGAGGAGCCGGCAAACGACCAGACGGCGACCTTGCTGTCGCGATTGTCGATGTTGTCGTGCAGGAAGTTCTGCACCCGTTTGGCGGATGCCTCGTCGATCCGGGTGGTAATATCGTCGAATTCCAGCGTGATGAGCGATTGCGAGCCCTTGATCTCCGGCGCACTGTCGATGCGCTCCGTCGCCACCTCGTCGGTCGCCACCGCGATGCGTTCTTCCGGGTCTTCGACCGCACGGCTGCGAACGGTCAGGGACGTGTCGTTGTCGACCGCATTGTCCTGCACCAGCTTGCCGCCGAGATTGAGCAGGAAATCGGATTCCACCGGATTTTCATCCAGCCCGCCGGATGTTTCCAGATCGGCTTCCGCCGTCGCGTTCGATGCCGCCGATGCCTTGGAATGTGCCTTCGACGATATCGGATTCCTCGGTGCCCTTCTCGACGGAAGAGGCATCCAGCGAGGCTTCCAGCAGTCACATCACCACCACCCTGCTTGGTCTTGAGCGACTGGCTCTCGATATAGGATTTCGCCACGCTCTGGGACAGGATGAAGATGGCGATGGCCAGGATGATGAGCAGGAACGTGACCACCATGACGATGGTCGACAGGGCATCGACGAAGCCCGGCCAGTGGTTTTCTTCGGCTTCTGCGGAGCGGCGGGCCAAGGCGTACTTTCCGTAAACGGGCGTGGCGCGGAACGAACCGGCACCGTCTTGTCAGACCGCCATTACGGTCGAGAAACCATAATATCCGCTTAAACGCGCAGCCGGTTCATGCAGCCTTCTTCAACCGGCCCAGCACTTCGTCGCGCGGGCCGTCGGCGATGATGCGACCCTTGTCCATCCAGATGATGCGGTCGACGAGGTTCAGCACGTTGGCGCGGTGGGTGGCGACGATGAGCGTCGCGTCCCCGATATGGCCGCGCAGACCGGCCACGATGTGCCCTTCGGCGGAATTGTCGAGCGCCGACGTCGGCTCGTCGAGCATGAAGACCCTGGCCGGGCGCATGAGAGTGCGGGCCAGCAGCACGGATTGCCGCTCGCCGCCCGACAGCCGCTCCCCGCGGGGACCAACCTTCATGGAATAACCATCGGAATGGTTGCGCACGAAGTCGGCAAGGCCGGATACGGCGATGGCCTGCGCGAACCGTTCTTCATCGACATCGTCCAGTCCGAAGATGAGATTGCCGTGCAGGGTGGCGTCGAACAGCTGGTTGTCCTGCCCCATCAGCGCGATGGACCGCCGCAGAACATCCGGCGCGATTTGCAGCGCGTTCGTGTCGTCGACCGTCACCGTGCCGGTGTCGGGATCGTAAAACCGGGTGAGCAGTTGCAGCAATGTGCTCTTGCCGCACCCGTTGCGCCCGACGATACCGACCTTTTCGCCCGGTTCGATGGTGAGACTGACATCGTTCAGCGCAGGAACGGCGGCCCCTTCATAGGTGAAGGAGACGTTGTGGCAGGCGATCTTCGCCTCCGACAGCTTCGCTTCGTGGACGGTATCTCCTCCCCGTTCCTCCGGCGCGTCGAGCAACTTGCCGACCAGGTTGGCCGATTGGGTCAGATGCCCGGCGCGCACGACGAGCGACATCAACTGCCCCACCGGGGACAGGACCCGCCCGACGAGCAGCGTGGTCGCCGCCAGCGCGCCCACCGACATTGTGCCCGCGGAAATGCGATAGACGCCGATGATGACGGAGAAGACGATGACGCCCTGCACGACGATCATCGTCACCTGGGCCGAATAGCTACCGTGAAGTCGCGCCTTGTGGCCGGGCATGACCGCCTCGTCGACGGACTTCTCCCAACCGGCCTGCAGGCTGCGATGGGCCGACGTCGCCTTGATCGTGGCAAGCGAGGAGACGGTTTCGATCAACGTATTGAACTTGCGGTGCAGCATGCCGAGTTCCTGCGCACCCGCGGCCGTGACCTTGCGGTGGGACAGATACGTGGCCACCGCAATGATGGCGATGCCACCCACCGGGGCCCAGACGACGGAACCGGCGATGCTGTAGATCAGGATCAGCACCAGCACGATGAACGGCATGTCCACCAGCACACCGGCCATCAGCGCCGGCAGCAGCAGCGCGATGCCTTCGATATCCTTCAGCGCGGATGTCAGCGCACCGGCGGTTTTCGGCGCAGCCGCCGTGCGGATGTGCAGCAGCTTCCTGTACAGACGGGCCTGCATCCGCGTGGCAGCCGAAAGCCCCACCGCGTCCACCAGCACCAGCCGGATACGGCGCAGCACGAGATCGAGCGCCAGCGCGATCAGCACACCGAGGGACAGCGCCCAAAGCGTTTCCATCGCCCGGTGGGGAATGACGCGGTCGTAGATCGTCATGATGAAGAGGGGCAGGGCGATCATCAGCAGGTTGCTCATGGCCACCGCCACCAGCAGTTGCAGCCAGCAAGCCCGCCGCGCTGTTCGGCGCATCATGGCAAACAGGGTCCAGATCAGGCTGCGGTGCACCGCGTCCACATCGTCCGGTTCGACAGATGCTCCGGTCGTCGGCTTTTCGGCGTTGGAGGCCCGTATGCGCCTGGGCTCGATGGAACCGAGGGTGACCGATCGGGCGGACTGGACTTCCGGTTCCACTGCCGGAACCCGGGTGCGATGCTCGTTGATACTGGGTGCGATCATCACGCCGGTATAGAAATCCTCGAAGGTACTCTCCGCCACCGCCAGTTTTCGAACCCGCCCATGGAGAGACAGAATGGGGTCGGTGGCAGCAGCGTCCACACCCGTGACGATGATGCCGAGGCCGTTCGACAAGACGGCGATGAGCGGAAACGTGTCGGCTGCCTGATCGGTGATGCGGCCCTCGTAGTAGCTAAGATCGACCCCCTGCGCGGTAGCGATCTCGACGAGGGAATCGAAGCTGGGAACGGAGCCGTCATGGCCCTGGTCGTCGGCACGTTTGGCGTTTGCAGCGTCGTTTTCCCTCAGGGGTGTCGATTGCAGTCGGGTAGCCCTGTCGAGACAGGCGAACAGGTGTTCGCCATCCGCCAACGTGAAGGGTTCCGGGGCTGAACATGTGTCGCCAGAGGTGTCGTCCATGAATCGTTCGTTACCAAAGAGGTATTGCCGCCCAACAAAGCGCATTTATCGTTAATGCTTTGTAAGTGCGCCCGCAGATACCTTGACCGGACAGGGCGGCCCGCCGTTTGGAGTCGTGACCGTAACCTTTAACGGCAGGGCCTTTACCGATGTCTCGATCCGACCAAGTGCAGGAATTGCGGCCATCCGCCGCCGACCGCATCGCCTCTGGCGCGCACAGGACGTTCCTCGTCTGCTGCGGCATTGGCCTGACCGCGTTTCTCGCATGGGCCTCGCTGGTCCATCTCGACACCGTTACCCGCGGGTCGGGCAGGGTCATTCCATCGTTGAAAAACCAGTTCGTGCAGCATCTGGAAGGCGGAATCGTCGATGAAATTCTCGTGGCGGAGGGGGAGCGGGTCGCTGCGGGCGACGTTCTCATGCGCGTGCGGGACACGTTCTCGCAGGCCGAATATTTCAAATCCTCTCTCGACCTGACCGGCGAGCGCATTGCGCTTGCACGGTTGGAAGCGGAGTCGCTGGGCCAGGAAGGCGTGACGTTTCCCGCCGATCTGACCGACAAGCATCCCGAACAGATCGCCAACGAGGTGGCGCTCTTCGATGTGCGGCAGGACAATCTCAACGAACAGCTTCTCATTCTCGTCGACCAGTTCGACCGCAAGAAGCTGGAACTGTCGGAAAAGCGCGCGCGACTGGACAACATGAAGCTCGAATACGGGTTGGTCTCCCAACGCGTCGACAGCCTTGCACGCCTGTTCAAATCCGGCGCGGTCTCCAAGAACGAACTGCTGCGCAACCAGACCACGCTGCAACAGATCCGCACCAAGATCAGCGATCTCGAACACCAGATACCGCAGGCCGTCGCCGAATTGAGCGAAACGGCGCGGCGGCAGACGGAGGCACGCCTGCGCTTTCGCTCCGAGGCGGAAAACGAGAAGACGCAGACCCTGCTGCGCATCGAGCAGCTGACCAAGACCATCGCGGCCATGAGCGACCGCAAGGAGCGCACTGAAGTGCGCGCGCCCATTGCCGGCACCGTCCACCGCCTGTTCCAGACCACCGTCGGCGGCGTGGTGCGCGGCGGTCAGAACCTCGTGCAGCTTATCCCCTCCGACACACCCATCGAGGTCGAAGTGCGCCTGTCCCCGCGCGACCGGGCCAATGTCTGGGTCGACCTGCCGGGCGTGGTGAAGATCAGCGCCTACGATTTCTCCATCCACGGCGGCCTGCCCGCCCGCATCATCGAAATTTCCACCGACGTGTTGCAGGACGAGGGCGGCGCGCCCTATTTCCGCGTGCGGCTGGAGGCGGACGTGAAGGCGTTCGGCCCCGAGCGTCCGGTCATCGCTGGCATGACGGCGGACGTCGACATTCTGACCGGCAAGCGCACGATCATGAACTACCTGCTTTCCCCCATCCACGCGATGGGCGAGAAGGCGCTGCGCGAAACCTGATACCTGCCGGATTCGGAAAAGACCGCGATCGCAGGATCAGGCGCTCTAACGTCGAACCTTCATGCCACCATTGTCACGGTGAGTTCGGCAAGATGAACGTTGTCGTGTATTGTCTTCATAGAAATCATGTAGACCGTCGAGTCTGCGGATCGGTCGCATCGGTGACTACGTGATCAGCTCCTGCATCGATATCGACTGTATCGTCGGTGTTAGCAGTAATGGTCAGTTTGTTCTCGGAATCGGTCATATTCCGGATTTGCGCCGATGACAGCGTAAGATCGGCGATCACGTCAGTGCCCGTGAAATCCAGTTCCTCGACATCGCTCAGCACGCCGGACAACGCGGCCTCGTCGTCGTAGGTGCCGGCGGTGAAATCGACGCTGTCGCTATCGGCACCGCCGTTCACGCCGGACGCCGCCGAGATCGAGCATGGCCTCGTCGAGGGTGAACGTATCATCCCCTGCACCGCCGGACAGTGTGTCCGCACCGCCACCACCGACAATCGTGTCGTCACCGGCACCACCGACGATGGTGTTGGCGTCGCTGTTGCCCGTCAGCGTGTCCGAATGGTCGGAACCGGTCAGGTTCTCGACATTGGAAATCGCGTCGTCCCCTCCCGTGCTCAAGTTGGCGGTAACACCGCCCGACGCATCGACGTAGCTGACCGTATCGCTTCCATCCCCCCCGTCGATCGTGTCGCCATCGGCACCGCCGTGAATCGTATCGTCGCCCGCACCGCCGTTCAATGTGTCCGCACCGGCATCGCCGCGCAGGGTATCGTCACCGGCACCACCGACGATGGTGTTGGCGTCACTGTTGCCCGTCAGCGTGTCCGAATAGTCGGAACCGGTCAGGTTCTCGACATTGGAAATCGCGTCATCCCCTCCCGTACTCAAGTTGGCGGTAACACCGCCCGACGCATCGACGTAGCTGACTGTATCGCTTCCATCTCCCCCGTTGATCGTATCGCCATCGGCGCCGCCGTGGATCGTATCGTTGCCCTCACCGCCATTAAGGGTATCGGCACCGCCGTTGCCGCGAAGGGTGTCGCTGCCACTCCCGGCAATGAACACGTTCGCCTCTCCGTTACCCGTCAGAATATCGTCGCCACCTGCGGTCGTGACGTTTTCGAAGTTGGACAGCTGTCGGACTGGTTGTTGGAATGGTCCACCTGGTTCGTCAGATCGACCTCGACGTTCATGTTGCGATCGGAATAGTCCAGCGTGTCGATCCCGTCGCCGCCATCGAGCGTGTCGCTGCCGCGCGTATCGGCGATGATGTCGTCGCCCGCGCCGCCGAGGATGATGTTGCTGCCGGATGTGCCGGTCAGCACATCGTCGCCGCTGGAACCCGTCAGGTTTTCGACGTCCTGCAAGTCATCGTTGCCGGCCGGATTGAACCTGTCCAGGGTTGCGGTGACACCGGAGGATTGGTGCGCATAGGTGACCGTGTCGGTGCCGAAGCCGCCATTGATGAAGTCGCCGTCGTCACCGCCGAAGATGATATCGTCCCCTTCCCCCGCCGTCACTTCGTCCAGTCCGGCATTGCCGCGCAGGACATCGTTGCCGAAACCGCCGTTGATCTGGTTGGCGCCGGACGTACCGGTCAGGGTATCGTTGCCGTCGCCGCCGAAGATGTTCTCGAAACCGGAGATGGTGTCGCCGAGGCTGGACACATTGGTCGCCAGGTTCACCGTCAACGCGACGTCGATATCGGAATAGTCGAGCGTGTCGCGCGTGCCGGTGCCGCCCTGCAGATCATCGCCGCCGCCCGAACCCTTGATCGTGTCGTCGCCAGCACCGCCGATGATCGTGTTGGCGGACGAGGTACCCGTCAGGATATCGTCGCCGCTGGTTCCGATGACACCCTCGAAACCGAACAGATCGTCGCCCTGGTTGTCCGTCTGGTTCGTCAGATCGAGAATGAGTTCGCGGTTGGAGAAGGAATAGTCCACGATATCGCCGGTACCTGCGCCACCGTCGAGATGGTTGTTGCCGCCAAGGCCGGACAGGGTGTCGTTGCCGAGCCCCGCCGAGGATACGGTTGTCGGCCGACGTGCCGGTCAGCATGTCGTCGAAGCCCGAGCCCTGTATGCGCTCGAAGTTGGACAACGTGTCGTTCTGATTGTTCGTCTGCGCCGTCAGGTCGACCTGCACGGCACCGGTGGCGTCGGAATAATCGATCCAGTCCGCAGCACCATCGCCACCATCGAGCGTATCGGAACCTCCGCCGCCGAATATGCGGTCGTTACCGGCACCGCCGATGATGTGGTTGGAATTGGCGTCGCCGGAAAGCGTATCGTCGAAGGCGGACCCCGTGACGTCTTCGAAGCCGGACAGGATGTCGGACTGGTTGTTGCCGTAATTGGCCTGCGTCAGGTCGAGCGTGACCGCGGCTGCGGCATCGGAATAGTCGATCCTGTCGCCATCGCCCGCGCCACCGCGCAACGTATCGGAACCACCACCGCCGCGGATCGTATCGTCGCCGTCACCGCCCGCGATCGTGTTGTCGCCGCTGGAACCGGTCAGAATATCATCGTGGTCGGAGCCGATGGCGTTTTCGAAACCGGCGATCGTGCCTGCCAGGCTGGTCGTGCTGGCGGCGAGATCGAGCGTGACCCCGGCGGCTGCGTCGGAATAGTCGATCGTATCGTTGCCGCCCTGCCCGTCCAGCACGTCGGTGCCGCCCTGGCCGCCGCGGATGGTATCGTCGCCATCGCCACCCAGGATCGTGTTGTTGCCGCTGTCTCCGACGAGCGTATCGCCGCTCGCCGGAACCGGTCAGGTTTTCCACATCGGTGATCGTATCGTCGCCGGTCCCGCCGAGGATCGCCGTGACGCCCGTCGTCAGGTGGGCGTAGCTGACCGTATCGGTATTGGCACCGCCGTCGAGCGTGTCGCCATCGGCACCGCCGAGAAGCGTATCGTTGCCGGAACCGCCGAGCAGACGTGTCCGCTCCGCCATTGCCGCGCAAGGTGTCGTCGCCCGAGCCACCCATCAGCGTGTTGGCCGTGCCGGAGCCGGTCAGCGTATCGCCGCTGCCGGAACCGATGACGTTCTCGAAGCCGGAAAGTGTGTCGGACTGGTTGTTGAAATGGCTGGCCAATGTCAGATCGACCGTAATCGGGCCGGCAATATCGGAATAATCGACCGTATCGTTGGAACCGGCACCGCCGAGCAACGTGTCGGACCCGCCGCCGCCGCGAATAGTATCGTCACCCGCCCCGCCGGCAATCGTGTTGTCGCCGCTGGTACCGGTAATGCGTGTCGTCGAAGCCGGAGCCGATCGCGCTTTCAAAGCCCGACAGCGTGTCGGACTGGTTGTTGACGTTGGTTTGCAGGTTGAGTGTCACCACGCCGGTCGGCATCGGAATAGTCGATCGTATCGCCATCGCCGCCCTCGCCGCGCAGGATATCGCTGCCGCCACCGCCGCGGATAATGTCGTCGCCGTCGCCACCAAGGATCGTGTTGTCGTTACCGTCGCCGGTCAGAGTGTCGGCATGAACCGTACCGGTCAGGTTTTCCACACCAGACAATCGCATCGTCGCCGCTGCCGCCAGAGGATGACGGATACGCCGGCACCCAGATGAGCAGTAGCTAACCGTATCGCTGCCGTCGCCGCCGTCGATCGTGTCGCCATCGCCGCCGCCGAAGATCGTGTCGTCGCCGTCACCGCCTTCCAACGTGTCCGCACCGCCATTGCCGCGCAACGTATCGTTGCCCCACCGCCCGTCAGAACGTTCGCAGCAGCAGAGCCGGTCAGCGTATCGGCGTTGCCGGAGCCGATGACGTTTTCGAAACCCGACAGGGTGTCGGACTGGTTGTTGGTATGGTTCGACGCATTGGTCAGGTCGACCTCGACCCCACCGACGGTCACTTCGGAATAGTCGATCGTGTCGCCCGTGCCCGCGCCGCCCGAAAGCGTGTCGGACCCGCCGCCGCCGACGATCGTGTCGTTGCCATCGCCGCCATCGATATTGTTGTCTTCCGCATCGCCGGTCAGCGTATCGCCGAAGTTCGAGCCTGCCAGAATTTCCACATCCGTGACCGTATCGGCACCCGCACCGCCCAGCGTGATGGTGACGGCCGAGGTCCGATGGGCATAGCTGAGCGTATCGATGCCGTCACCGCCGTCGATCGATGTCGCCGTCGCCGCCGGCCAGGAACGTGTCGTTGCCGTCACCCCCGTTCAGCGTATCGGTCCCGCCGTCGCCGCGGATCGTGTCGTTGCCTGCACCGCCATCGATGACGTTGACGCCGGACGTGCCGGTCAAGCGTATCGTTCTGGCCGGACCCGACGATGTTTTCGAAGCCGGACAGGGTATCGCCCTGGTCGTTGACATTGGTGGCGATGTTGACCGCCACGTCGCCGGTCGCGTCGGAATAGTCGAGCGTATCGGTGCCGGTACCGCCGGTCAGCACATCGCCGCCACCGCTGCCCGTGATCGTGTCGTTGCCCGCACCGCCGGAAAGCGTGTTCGCTCCGCCGTCACCGGTCAGCGTGTCGGCACCGGCACCGCCGATCGCGCCTTCGAAGCCGGTCAGCGTGTCGCCCTGGTTGGTGTCCTGGGCGGAGATGTCGACCGTAACGGCACCTGCGGCCGAGGAATAATCGACGATATCGAAACCTTCACCACCGGACAGGGAATCAGCACCCCCGAGACCCGCAATGATGTCGTCGCCATCGCCGCCATTGATGGTGTTGGCCGCATTGTCGCCCGTCAGCACGTCGTCGTGGTCGGACCCGGTCAGGATCTCGACATTGGAGACCGTATCGGCCTGCGTCGCGCCGAGACGGATCGTGACGCCCGCTTCCAGATGTTCGTAGCTGAGCGTATCCGTGCCGTCGCCGCCGTCGATCGTGTCGCCGTCGCCGCCGCCATAGATCGTGTCCGCACCGTCACCGCCGCGCAGGATGTCGGCCCCGCCATTGCCGCGCAGCGTGTCGTTGCCCACCCCGCCGGTCAGGAGGTTGGCCGCCCCGTCACCAGTTAGAGTGTCGTCGCCGGCGCCGGTGATGACGTTCTCGAAGCCTGACAGGATGTCGTTCAGGCTGTTGGAATTGTCGCCCAGATCGACCGTGATATCGCTGCCGATGTCGGAATAGTTGAGCGTATCGACGCCGTCGCCACCGGCCAGCGTATCGAGACCGCCGGAACCGCGGATCGTATCGTTGCCCGCACCGCCGGAAATCGAGTTGCTCGTATTGTCTCCGGTAAGACTGTCGTCATGGCCGGACCCGATGAGGTTTTCGACCCGTGCGATGGAATCCCCGCCCGTTCCGCCGAGGATGGCCGTCACGCCTGCGCCGAGATGGGCGTAGCTGACGGTATCGATATCGTCGCCACCGTCGATCGTGTCGTTGTCGCCCCCGCCGAAAATCGTGTCGTTGCCGGCACCGCCGGTCAGAGTATCTGCCCCGCCGTCGCCGCGCAGGATATCGTCGCCCGCTCCACCCAGAATGGTGTTGGCGACCGACGAACCCGTCAGCGTGTTCGCGCCATCGCCGCCGGTGACGTTTTCAAAACCGGACAGCGTGTCCCCCAGCGTATTGACGCCCGTCTGCAGGTTGGCGGAAAACGCGCTGGCGATGTCGGTATAGTTCAGCGTATCACCCGTGCCCGCGCCGCCGTCGAGAATGTCGCCGCCGCCGGCGCCCCGGATCGTGTCGTTACCACCGCCGCCACGGATCGTGTTGGCGGCGTTGTCGCCCGTCAGCGTGTCGTTCTGGTTTGTGCCGATCACGCCTTCGAAGCCGGATAGACCGTCGCCCGCAAAATTGCCCTGATCGGACAGGTCGAGATCGATCGCGCTGGACGCGAAGGAATAGTCGACGATGTCCATCGCACCGGCACCGCCATCCAGCGTGTCGCCGCCGCCGAGACCGGAAATCGTGTCGTTGCCCGCGAAGCCACGAATGACGTTGGCACCGGTCGTGCCGGTCAGCGTATCGCCGAAATCCGAACCGTCGAGATTCTCCACATCGACGATGGAATCGTCCGCGTTGCCGTCGAGGGTGGCCGTCACTCCGGCACCGAGATGCCGGTAGGAGACGGTATCGACATTGGCACCGCCGTCGATCGTGTCGCCGTCGCCGCCCGCGATGATCGTATCGTCGCCCGTGCCGCCCGTCAGCATGTCCGCGCCAGCGTTGCCGCGCAGCGTGTCGTTGCCCGCACCGCCCAGCAGCACGTTGGCCACCGCCGAACCGGTCAGGGTGTCGTCGCCGGACGCGCCGGTGACGTTCTCGAAATTGGACAGGGTGTCGGCCTGGTTGTTGGTGTTGTTGGTCAGATCGACCGAGACCGCACCCGCCGCATCGGAATAGTCGATCGTATCGCCCGTGCCCTGCGCCGCCGTCGAGCACGTCGCTGCCGCCGCCGCCCAGGATCGTATCGTCTCCGGTGCCACCGGAAATGGTATTGGCCGTCGAAGAACCCGTCAGTATATCGGCGAAGGCCGAACCGACCGCGTTTTCGAACCCGGACAGGATATCGGCCTGGTTGTTGGACTGGTCGGACAGGTCGAGCGTCACCGCACCGAGGGCGTCGGAGTAATTGATCGTGTCGCCAGCGCCGGCACCACCGCGCAGCGTATCGGCTCCGCCGCCGCCGAAAATCGTGTCGTTGCCAGCCCCGCCTTCGACGACGTTGCTGCCGGTTGTGCCCGTCAGCGTGTCGTTCTGACTTGAACCGGTGACGTTCTCGAAACCGGACAGGGTATCGCCCTGATCGTTGGAATTGTCCGACAGGTCCACCGTCACGCCGCCGGTCACGGTCGCGTAGCTGAGCGTATCGGAGGTGCCCGCGCCGCCATCAAGCGTATCGCCTCCACCACCGCCGGTGATCGTGTCGTCGCCCGCGCCGCCGGACAGGACATTGGTGCCGGATGTGCCGACGAGCGTGTCGTCGAAGCCGGAGCCAGTGACGTTTTCGAAATTGGAGAGCGTATCGCCTTCGGCGTGACCGCCGGAGACGGCTCCGCCGAGGGTGACGGACACGGCTTCGTCGGACCCGGCATAGCTGACCGTATCGGACGTGCCCGCGCCACCGTCCAGAACATCGCCGCCGTCGAGACCGATGATCGTGTCGTTGCCAGCGCCGCCTGAGATGACGTTGACGCCGTCGCTGCCCGAAAGCGTATCGCCGAGGCTGGATCCGGTGATGCCCTCGAAATTCGACAGCGTGTCGCCCTGGTCGTTGGAATGGTTGACGAGGCTTGCCGTGACCGCGGTGGTCGCGTCGGAATAATCGATGATATCGCCGTCGCCGTCGCCGCCGTCGAGCGTGTCGTCGCCGCCGCCACCGGCAATGGTGTCATTGCCCGCGCCGCCGCGGATCGTGTTGGCCGTCGCACTACCCGACAGCGTGTCGTCGTTGTCGGACCCCGTCAGGTTCTCGAAGTTGGAAAGCGTATCGCCACGGTTGTTGGCACCGGACCCGATATTGGCCGTCACATCGCCGGTCGCACCGGCATAGCTGAGCGTATCGCCGGTGCCCGCACCGCCGTCCAGCGTATCGCCGCCACCGCCACCGATGATCGTATCGTTGCCCGCGCCACCGCGGATGGTGTTGGCCGCTGCACTGCCCGTCAGCGTATCGTCGTGTGCGGAACCGGTGAGGTTCTCGACGCCGGAGATCGTATCGGCTGCGCTGCCGTCCAGCACGGCGGTCACACCGCCCGTCAGATGGGCATAGGAGACGGTATCGGTTTCCGTTCCACCGTCGATCGTGTCGCCATCGGCTCCACCGATGATCGTGTCATTGCCCGCGCCGCCCTGCAGATCGTCCGCACCGCCATTGCCGCGCAACGTATCGTTGCCCGCGCCGCCGGTCAGCAGGTTCGCGACACTGTCGCCGGTCAGCGTATCGCCGGAATCGGAGCCGTGATGTTCTCGAAGCCGGACAGGACATCGCCCTCCGCATGGCCACCGCTGGCCGTACCGCCCAGTTCCACGGAAACCGCGGCGTCAGACGCCGAATAGTCGACAGTGTCTCCGTCGCCGGCACCGCCGGACAGGATGTCGCCACCGGCCAGACCGGCAATCGTATCGTTGCCCGCGCCACCGGAAATCGTGTTGGCACCAACGGAACCCGTCAGGATATCGTCGCTTCCCGCTCCGGTGACGTTTTCGAAACCCGTCAGGGCATCGTCCTGGTTGTTGACGCTTGTGGTGAGATTGACCTCGACTGCACCCGACGCATCGGAATAGTCGATCGTGTCGTTGCCCGCACCGCCATCCAGCGTATCGGCACCGCCGCCGCCGCGCACAATATCGTCGCCTGCGGCCCCGCGAATGGTGTTCGCCCCTGTCGTGCCGACCAGAATGTCGGCAAAGGCGCTGCCGGTCAGGCTTTCGAAGTTGGAGATCGCGTCGCCCTGGTTGTTGGACCCGTCGGCCAGGTTCACGTTGGCCGAACCCGCCGCATCGGCGTAACTCAGCGTGTCGTTGGCACCATCGCCACCGTCCAGCGTGTCGGCACCGCCGCCGCCCAGGATAATATCGTTGCCGTCCCCGCCGCGAATGACGTTGGCGGCTTCGTCGCCGGTCAGAAGATCGGCAAAGGCGCTGCCTGTGAGGTTTTCCACGTTCGAGATCGTATCATCGGCGGTGTCGCCGAGGATGGCGGCAACGCCTGCGGAAGCCTCCGCATAGGTCACCAGATCGGTATTGTTGCCCCCGTCGATCGTGTCGCCATCGCCGCCGGCGAAGATCGTATCGTCCCCGATACCGCCATTGAGCGTGTCGGCACCGCCATTGCCCCGGATCGTATCGTCGCCCAGACCACCGGAAATGGTGTTCGCCGCGCCATCGCCGGTCAATGTATCGCCAAGGCTGGAGCCCGCGATGTTCTCGAAACCGGACAGCGTATCGAACTGGTTGTTGGAATGGTCGGTCAGGTCGAGGGTCACTGCGGTCGTGGCGTCGGAATAGTCGATCGTGTCGAGAGTGCCCGCGCCGCCGTCGAGCGTATCGGCACCGCCGCCGCCCATGATCCGGTCGTCGCCCGCGCCGCCGCGGATGATGTTGGCAACGGATGAACCTGTCAGCGTGTCGTCGTTGGCGCTGCCCGACACGTTTTCGAAGCCGGACAGCGTGTCGAACTGGTTGTTGGAATGGTTCGACAGATCCACCGTCACATCGGATGTGGCTGCGGTGTAGTCGACCGTATCGGACGTGCCCGCGCCGCCCTGCAACGTATCGGCACCGGACAGCCCCGCGATCGTGTCGTTACCGTCCCCGCCGACAATGGTGTTGACGCCGACCGTGCCGGTCAGCACGTCGTCGAACGCCGTGCCGGTCACGTTCTCGAAATTGGAGATCGTATCGCCTTGATTGTTGACGTTCGTCGTCAGGTTGGCCTCGACGGCATTCCCGGCGTCGGAATAATCGAGCGTGTCGCCGATGCCGTCGCCGCCGTCGAGCGTGTCGGTCCCGCCACCGCCTGTGATCGTGTCGTTGCCGGACCCGCCGATGATGACGTTGGCCTCGGTGCCGCCGGTCAGCGTGTCGCCGAAAGCGGAACCGGTCACGTTTTCGAAGCCAGACAGAATATCGCCCTGGTCGTTGGACTGGTCGGACAGGTCCACCGTCACCGCACCGGCAGCTGCCGTGTACAGAACGGTATCGGAAGCCCCACCACCGCCGTCGAGGGTGTCCGCACCGCCGGTACCGCCGGAAATCGTGTCGTTGCCGTCGCCGCCTGCGATGTCGTTGTCGGCACCGGTGCCCGTCAGCGTGTCGCCGAAAGTCGAGCCGATCAGGTTCTCGAACCCGGAAATCGTATCGGACTGGTTGTTGGCCGTGGTCAGCAGGTTGGCGATCACGGCTTCCGTGGCGTCGGAATAGTCGAGCGTATCGTTCGTACCGCCTCCGCCGGACAGGATATCCGCGCCACCGCCACCGCGGATGATATCGTCGCCGTCGCCGCCCTGAATGCTGTTGTCGCCATCGGTGCCCGTCAGCGTATCGTCGAAATCGGAGCCGGTGATGCGCTCGAAGCCGGACAGGATGTCGTTCTGGTTGTTGGAATGGTCCGCGAGGTCGAGCGTGACGCCCGTCAGCGCGTCGGAATAGTCGATCCGGTCGCCGAGGCCCGCGCCGCCGGACAGGGTGTCCGAACCGCCACCGCCCGCGATGACGTCGTTACCGTCGCCACCGGTTATCATGTTGTCGTCCGTGCTGCCGGTCAGGATATCGCTACCGGCTCGTTCCGATCAGATTCTCGAAGTCGGAAATCGTGTCATTCTGGTTGTTGGTATTGTCTTCCAGATTGGCGATCACCACGCTACCGGCATCGGAATAGTCGAGCGTGTCGCCCGTGCCTGCACCGCCGTCGAGCGTATCGTCACCGCCACCGCCGCGCACGATATCGTCGCCCGCACCGGCGTTGATGACGTTGGCAGCCGAACTGCCGGTCAGTGTATCGTCGAAGCCTGTTCCGGTCAGGTTTTCCACCGCCGGAGATGGAATCGTCGGCAACTTCCGACAGGTTGGCTGTCACGCCGGCTGTCAGGTGATCGTATCTCACATGGTCGATGCCGAACCCGCCGTCGATGATATCACCATCACCGCCCGCGATGATCGTGTCGTCACCCGCACCGCCGGTCAGCGTATCGACACCGCCATTGCCGCGCAATGTATCGTCGCCCCCGTTGCCGAGAAGAACGTTGTCTGCACCGTCGCCGGTCAGAACGTCGTTGCCGACGGACCCGATCGACGTTCTCGAAATTGGCGATCGTGTCGCCCTGGGCGTCGCCACCGCTGGCGGCGCTGTTGAGCACGATGTCGACCGCGGCAGCCGAGGCGGAATAGTCGAGCGTGTCGATGCCGTCGCCGCCGTCGAGATCATCGGCACCGAGGCCGCCGACGATGATGTCGTCATCATCGCCACCGTCGATCGTGTCGTCACCCTCACCGCCGTCGATCGTGTCCTGGCCTTCGCCGCCGTCGATCCTGTCGTTGCCGAGACCGCCGGAGATCGTATCGTCATCGCCATCGCCGAAGATGTTGTCGTTGCCCTCGTCGCCGGTGATCGTGTCGTTGTCGTCGCCGCCGCGGATCGTATCGTTGCCTTCGCCGCCGGTAATGGTGTCGTTGTCGTTGCCACCCTGCAGGTTGTCGTTGCCCGCACCACCGTCGATGATGTCGTTGCCGTCATCGCCCAGCAGCGTGTCGGCGGCGGTACCACCGGTGATGATGTCGTTGCCGATGTACCCTTCCAGGCGCATTCCACTATCATCGCCTGTCAGCACGTCGTCGAACCGTGTGCCACGCACCCGTTCGATATTGAAATAGGTATCGCCTTCGGCGCTGCCGCCGGTGTGTGATGTTGGTAGCAAAGTTCAGGCTGATGGATGCGGACTGGTTCCACCAGAAGTCGAGCCAGTCGCTGTTGCCGTCGCCGCCATCATAGATGTTGGCACCGGTCGTCATGTAGAACCGATCGTTCCCGTCTCCGCCATCAAGAACGGTTGTCCTGATCGTTCAGGCCCATCAGGATATCATCGTGATCGGAACCGATGATGTTCTCGAAGTTGATGAGAACGTCACCAGCAGCATCGTTGCGCACGGCGAAATCGCCTTGGAAACGCACTTCGACGCCTCCGGTTGGAGCTGGCATAGCTGATCGTATCGATACCATCGCCGCCATCGAGATAGTCGGCGCCCACCGCCGCCTTCGATGACGTCGTCGCCATCGAAACCGAACAGCCGGTTGGCCGCGTCGTTGCCCGTAATCGTATCGGCGAAATCCGAACCGTAGAGATATTCCACGTCCACGAACGTATCGCCCTCGGCCTCGCCGCCCAGGCCCGTGCCTGCATCCAGATCGACCGTGATTCCGGACAGGGACTCGCGGTACGTGACGCTGTCGAACCCGCCGCCGCCGTCGAACGCATCGGCCCCGAGGCCGCCGTCCAGCACGTCGTTGGCCTCGCCACCGATCAGCGTGTCGTCGCCGTCGTTGCCGGTCAGCGTATCGGCGCTCAAGCCGCCCACGAGACGGTTGTCCGCCGCATTGCCGGTCAGCGTGTTGACGTTGACGCTGCCGATGACGTTCTCGATCGACAGCAGCGTGTCGCCACCGGCATCGCCGGCGGAAATCTGCGCGGTCGTCAGGTTCAGATCGACGACCGTATCGGTCTGCGATGTGAGATAGGACACCGTATCGCTGCCCGCACCGCCTTCGACGGTATCATTGCCGCCGCCGGGTGCGAACACGTCGTCGCCCGCGCCGCCGATATAGCGCCGCGACGTGGCGTTGCCGGTGAACGTGTCGGCGAAATCCGTGCCGATGAAGATTTCGATATTGCTGAAGGAATCCGTGCCGATGGATGTCACCGGTAACAGAGCCGCCGACCGAGTTGATCGGTTCGAACAGCGTGATCGGCATCCGTTTCGCCGGAATAGTCGATCGTATCGATGCTGGCATCGAACTCGTTGATGCGGCCGACGAAGGAGTTGTTCTCGTCGTTGCCCTTGAACGTATCGGCGAACATGGAGCCGCGAATGTTCTCGACATTGGTGATCCGGTCACCGGACTCGTCCCCCGTGGACGCAGCCTGCACAGCAAGACGCAGATCGACTGTCACTCCGGCAGAAGACGTTGCGTAAGACACCACGTCGATACCGTCGCCGCCGTCGATAATGTCGGCCCCAGCACCGCCTTCGATCGTGTCGATACCGTCACCGGTGGTGATCGTGTCGATCCCTTCACCGCCATGAACGAAATCGTTGTCGTCGCCGGTCGTGATCGCATCATCGCCATCTTCGCCGTAGATCGCGTTGGCGCCGCTACCGCCATCAATGACGTCGTTGCCGCCGCCGCCACGGATCGTGTCATTGCCACCGCGTCCAAGAAGCGTGTTGACCGCGTCGTCGCCGATCAGAACGTCGCCCGCGTTGGAACCGGTGATGTTCTCGATGCCGGACAGCGTGTCGTCCTGCGCGAAACCGCCGACGCCGAGCACGCCGTTGACGAGGCTGGAGGTGACGCCCGAGCCGGACAGGCTGTAGTCCGCCGTATCGTTGCCCGCACCGCCGACCAGCGTGTCGGCACCGGTGCCGCCTGAAAGAGTGTCGTCGCCATCGGCACCGTCGATGCGGTTGTTGTTGGCATCACCCGTCAGCACGTCGTCGAAGCCGGTGCCGAGAATGTTCTCGATATCGGTGTAGGTATCGCCGACGAAATTATCGCCCACATTGTTGGCGGGCGCGCCCAGATTGAGCGTGATGCCCGTGGTTTCGCCGGACAGGTCGACCGTATCGATTCCGTCACCGCCGAAGAGCTGGTCGGCCCCGAGGCTGCCGATGAAGCGGTCGTCGCCCGCTTCGCCATAGACCATGTCGTTGCCCGCGCCGCCCGAAAGGGTGTCCGCGCCAACGCCGCCGTAGAGCGTGTCGGCATCGTCGCCACCGTCGAGCGTATCGTCGCCCGCGCCGCCATGCAGCGTGTCGGACCCGGCATTGCCGAAGAGCGAGTCGTCGCCCGCCTCGCCGTAAACGGTGTCGTCGCCTGCACCGCCGGAAGCCGTGTCGTCGCCTTCGCCACCATAGACGGCATCATCGCCGCCTGCGCCGTCAAGGATGTCGTCGCCGAGGCCGCCTTCCATACGGTTGGCGAGCGCGTCGCCCGTCAGCCGGTCTGCGAATGCCGAACCGACGAGGTTTTCCACCTGACTGATCGTGTCACCCGCTTCGTCGCCAGCGCCCGCAGCCTGGCTGGTCAGACCGAGATCGACCGTGACGGCGGCAGCCGAACCGGAATAATCGACGCTGTCGATACCGTCGCCGCCGATGATCGTGTCGGCTCCTGCACCGCCGACGAGCCGGTCGTCGCCAAGACCGCCCTGCAACGTGTCGTTGCCGTCGTTGCCGAACAGGGTGTCGTCGTCGGCACCGCCGTCCAAGCTATCGGCGCCGTCGCCGCCGGACAGGGTATCGAGCCCCGCACCGCCGGTAATCGTATCCGCGCCGCCCTGGCCGGAAATCGTGTCGTTGCCGGCAAGGCCGGACAACACGTTGGCCAGTCCATCCCCGTCGATCGTATCGGCGAAGGCGGACCCGGTGATGTTTTCGATCTGCTGCAGGCTGTCGGTGCCGAAGCCGCTGGACGACGCCACCCCCGTGCCCAGATCGACCAGCACCTGACTGGTCGAATCCGTGTAGTCGACGAGATCGATGCCATCGCCACCGATCAGCGTATCGTTGCCGCCGCTTGCGACGAATGTGTCATCCCCCGCCGCACCATCGATGCGGTTGATACCGGCATTGCCGGTCAGCAGGTCGGCATTGCTGGAACCGATGACGTTCTCGATGCCGGACAGCACGTCGCCATCGGCTTCGCCGCCGGAAACCTGGCCCGTTGCCAGGGACAGATCGATCGTGACGGCGTCGGAGGACGTATAGTCGACCGTATCGATGCCGTCGCCGCCAATGAGAATGTCGCCACCCGCCCCACCCACGAGACGGTCATCACCCGTGCCGCCGTCGACGGTGTCCGTTCCATCGTTGCCGAACAGGATGTCCGCGCCCGCATCGCCGAAGACCAGATCGTCGCCCGCACCGCCGGAGACGGTATCGGCCCCGTCATTGCCGCGCACCACATCGTCACCGCCGCCGCCGTCCACAATGTCATCGCCCAATCCGGCGAGAATCGTATTGACGGCACCATCGCCGGTCAGGGTATCGCTGGCCACCGAACCGGTCAGGTTCTCGACGCCGGAAATGACGTCACCGTTGGCGTCGCCCGTCGAAGACTGGGCACCGGCGACAGCGAGCGAAACCGTTACGCCATCGACCGATGTGGAATACGAGACGGTATCGGTCCCCGCGCCGCCCACGATCGCGTCGGCACCCGCACCACCTTCGAGCAGATCGTCGTCGGCCCCGCCGTCGAGGCTGTCGTTGCCCGCGCCGCCATTCAGCGTATCGGCTCCCACACCGCCGTCGAGCGTATCGTTGCCGTTGTTGCCATTCAGCGTATCGTCGCCTTCCTCGCCGCGCAGCACGTCGTTGCCGTCGGAACCGACCAGCAGGTCGTTCCCCTGCCCGCCAAGCGCCTCGCCGCCGGTGGACGCGGTGGTGATTGTGTCGGCGAAATCGGACCCGATAACCCGTTCCACGTTGGATATGACGTCGCCCGCGGCAAGATCGCCGGTTCCCAGCGATGCGCCGTCCACCTGAACGGCGACGGCAGCGGTGGACGCGCTGTAGTCGAGAATGTCGAAGCCGCCGCCGCCGTCGATCGTGTCGGCACCCGCGCTGGCCTCAATGATGTCATTGCCGTCCCCGGCATCGATCGTATCGTTGCCCGTTCCCGCACGCACAGTGTCGTTGCCGTCACCGCCGAAGATGGCATCCGCACCGGCGCCGCCCAGCAAGGTATCGTCGCCAAGACCGCCTTCCAGACGGTCGTCGTCGTCGCCACCATCCAGCGTGTCGTTGCCCGTGCCGCCCACAAGCGTATCGGCACCGGCAAGTCCGGACAGGGTATCGTTGCCTTCGCCGCCAGACAGGACGTTGGCGAGGCCGTCGCCCGAAAGCGTGTCGGCCCCCGCGCCACCGATCACGTTCTCGATCTCGGAAAGCGTGTCGCCCTGGGCATCGTTGCCCGTGCCCTGGCCCGTCGTCAGATTGACGGTCACTGCGCCGGAGGCGGAATAGTCCGCCGTGTCGGTGCCGGTACCGCCCGTCAGCACGTCCGCCCCGCTGCCGCCTGTCAGAATGTCGTCGTCCGCCCCGCCGAGCAACGTGTCGTTGCCCGTGCCGCCACTGAGGATATCGTCACCGACGGATCCTTCGAGCCGGTCGTCGCCGGCACCGCCGAGGATCGTGTCATCGCCATCTTCGCCGAAGAGGAGGTCGTCCCCCGCAGCCCCGTCGATCGTGTCGTTGCCGACGCCCCCGCGAATGTCGTTGGCCAGCGACGAACCCGTCAGACTGTCGTCGTTGGCAGACCCGATGACGTTTTCGATCTCGCGCACCGTATCGGTGCCGATCCCGCCGGCAGATGCCAGTTCGGAGCCGAGGTCCACCGTCACGTTGCCAGTTGCGGTGGCGTAGTCGACAGTGTCCGTGCCAACGCCGCCGATCAGTTCGTCGTTACCGGCCGAACCGGTGAAATAGTCGTTCCCGTCACCGCCGGACAGCACGTTGACATTGCCGTCGCCGGTAAGCTGGTCGTCGAAGCTGGAGCCGACGACGTTTTCCACACCGTCGAGATCGTCGCCCTCTGCGTCACCGCCGAAGGCATCGCCCGCATCGCCGGCGGCAAGATCGATCGTCACCGCAGCGCCGGACGCCGAATAGTCGGCCACGTCCACTCCCGCACCGCCGTCGAGCCGGTCCGCACCGGCACTGCCGAGCAAAGTGTCGTTGCCGACACCACCGAAGGCCGTATCGTTGCCGGCCCCGCCGTTCAGCGTATCGTCGCCATCCTGACCCTGCAGGATATCGTCGCCCGCACCGCCACCGATCGTATCGTTGCCAAGTCCCCCCGAGAGGCGTATTGGCCGCCCCATCGCCGAGGATCGTATCGGCGTTTTCCGAACCGATCAGGTTTTCGATACCGCTCAGACGGTCACCGGATTCATCGCCCGCCGAAAATGCCTGGACCGCAAGGGACAGATCGACATTCACGCCCGCGATGGAGCCGGAATAGTCCGCCGTATCGATACCGGCACCGCCTTGCAGATTGTCTTCGCCCGCGCCGCCGTTGAGAATGTCGTCACCCGCACCGGCGATCAGCGTATCGTCCCCACCCAAACCGGACAGTCGGTCGTTGCCATCACCACCGGTCAGGATGTTGATGCCGGCACCGCCCGTCAAGCGGTCGTCGAAATCGGTAGCCGATCAGGTTCTCGATATCGATCAACACGTCGCCCGCCGCTTCGCCGAGCGAACCGCCCTGGGCGTCGATGCTGGCTGCGACCGCACTGGAAGCTGCGGAATAGTCGGCCGTATCGTTGCCGATGCCGCCATAAAGATTATCGCTGCCCAGACCGCCGATCAGCGTATCGGAACCGGTATCGCCGAACAGATCGTCGTCGCCCGCGCCGCCTGTCAGAACGTCGTCGTCGCCGCCGCCGTGCAGCTCGTCGTCACCGGAAAGGCCGGTGAGGCGGTCGTCGCCATCCGCGCCGTAAAGCGTGTTTCCAGCAAGCGCAGTCGACATCGTGTCGTCGAAACCGGAGCCGATGACGGCCTCGATGTCGGAGATCGCGTCCCCTGCCGCATCGCCGCCGAGTCCCGGTGCCCGCTTCCAGATCGACCGTCACACCGGAGGCCGAAGCGGCATAGGTAAGCGTATCGAAATCCGCCCCGCCATCGATGATATCGGCACCGAGGGAACCATGGATCGTGTCCGTGCCCGTTCCGCCGACCATTGTGTCGGCATTGCCGGAACCATGCAGGCTGTCGTTGAAATTGGAGCCGACCAGACGTTCCACGCCGACGAGGACATCCCCTTCGGCATGACCACCGACGCCGCTCGTCGCTCCGTCGAGATAGGCGGTGACCGCGATGTTGGACGCGGTGTAGTCGACCGTGTCGAACCCGTCGCCGCCGATTAGATCGTCGGCACCCAGACCGCCTGTCAGAGTGTCGTCGCCGTCGCCGCCGGATAGGACGTTGTCGCCGCTGGAGCCTGTCAGCGTATCGTCGAAACCCGAGCCGGTGAGGTTCTCGATTCCCGTCAGCACATCCCCGTTCGCATCGGAACCCACCGAAACCTGAGCGCCCGCGCGGCCAAGATCGACCGAAACGGCCTGTGTGGAACCGCTGTAATCGGCGGTGTCGATGCCTTCGCCGCCGGTCAGCGCGTCCGCGTCCGCGCCACCCACCAGCGTGTCGTTGCCGCTCTGTCCGAGCAGCGTATCGGAACCTGCGCCGCCGAACAGGGTGTCGTTGCCGAGCCCGCCGTTCGAGCGTGTTCTGCTCGCCGTCGCCGGTCAACGTGTCGTCGAAGTTGGAGCCAGTCAGGTTTTCGATACTGGTCAGCGTATCGCCTTGGGCGTCACCGCCCACCGATGTGCCCGTCGTCAGATCGATGGCGACACCGGCCAGCGAGGTCGTGTAGACAGCCGTATCGGTGCCGGCACCGCCGTCCAGCGTATCGCCCCCGTCGCCGCCGGACAGCAGGTCGTCACCGGCACCGGCTGCGATGACGTTGGCAAACACGTTGCCCGTCAGCGTATCATCGTGGCCGGACCCGATGATGGATTCCACCTCGGATATGTTGTCGCCGTCGGCGTCGTTGAACTGGTTGGAGTTGGTCGCCAGATTGACCGACACGCCACCGCCCGACGCGCTGTAATCGACCGTATCGATCCCGCCGCCGCCGACGATCGTATCCGCACCGGCACCACCGGCCAGCCGGTCGTTGCCCGCACCGCCGTTCAACGTGTCGGCACCACCGAGACCGGACAGGCTGTCGTTGCCCAGACCACCGATCAGGACGTTGGCTGCGCTGTCGCCCACCAGCGTATCATTGGCCTGCGAACCGGTCACGTTTTCGATGCTGACCAGCGTGTCCCCGGTGTCGTTGATGCCGGTATCCAGATTGATGGACACCCCGGCGACTTCGGTGCCGTAATCGGCGGTATCGATCCCGTCGCCACCGTCCAGCAGGTCACTGCCCGCGCCGCCGGCCAGGGTGTCGTTGCCCGCTTCGCCGTAGAGGGAATCGTCACCCTCGTTGCCGCGCAACACGTCGAAACCCGTGCCGCCGGAAAGGACGTTGGCGCGGAAATCGCCGTCGATGAAATCCGACTGTTCCGAGCCGATGACGTTCTCGATTCCGCTGAGAATGTCGCCCTGCGCGTCCCCGTTGGAGCCGGTACCGGCGGCCAGGTTGATGATCACGTTGCCGATGGAATTGTGGTAGTCGGCGGTATCGATCCCGTCGCCGCCCACCAGCGTATCGGCGTTCTGCCCGCCTTCCAGCAGGTCGTTGCCCGCGCCGCCGATGAGCACGTTGACGGCACTGCTGCCGATCACCGTATCGTCATGGTCCGAACCGGTCGCGTTCTCGATGGAGATCAGCGTGTCCCCGTTCGCATCGCCCCCGGATGCTGCACCGGTTTCCAGGTTCAGAGACACGGCACTGGCGGAGGCCGAATAGACCGCGCTGTCCTGCCCCGAACCGCCGTCGATGATGTCGGCACCCGCGCCGCCCTCGATCTGGTCCGCGCCGGCATTGCCGAACAGGGTATCGTCGCCGCCGTTGCCGACAATCGTGTCGTTGCCCAGTCCACCGGTCACGATGTTTGCAGCGTTGTCACCGACGAGCAGGTCGGAATGGCTGGAGCCGGTAAGGTTCTCGATCTCGCTCAGGCGGTCGCCTTCCGCGGCACCGCCCTGCCCGATACCCGTCAGCAGGCTCGCTTCGACCGCGGCGGTGGATGCCGAATAGTCGGCCAGGTCATCGCCCGCACCGCCGACGAGGGTGTCGTTGCCCTCGCCGCCGACGAGGGTGTCGTTGCCGGCTTCGCCGCGCAGCACGTTGGCCCCGGCATCGCCCGTCAGGCTGTCGTCGTGGGCCGAGCCCGTCACGTTCTCGATGTCGAACAGATCGTCGCCAGCCGCATCGCCACCGGACGCGTC
Organism: uncultured Alphaproteobacteria bacterium; assembly: GCA_963711195.1. Lineage (GTDB taxonomy): Bacteria > Pseudomonadota > Alphaproteobacteria > Rhizobiales > Rhizobiaceae > Pseudahrensia. The sequence goes on along the minus strand of CAVQDK010000004.1, from coordinate 90,737 downwards.
CAGCGTGGTGTCGGCAGACAGGTCGATCGTCACCGCAGCGGACGAACCCGCATAGGACGCCGTATCGGTGCCCGCACCGCCGTCGATCCTGTCGCCGCCGGCCGCGCCCGTAATCAGATCGTTGCCCGCGCCGCCCGACAGCACGTCCGCGCCGCCGCGACCCGTCAGCCTGTCCGCACCTTCGCCACCCGACAGCGTGCTGCCCGATGCGGATGCTGCCAGAACGTCGTCACGGACCGAGCCCGTCAGACCCTCGATGCCGGCAAACGTATCGCCCGCCTCGTCGCCCGTGGCACCGGTCACGCCGGTTTCCAGATCGACGTTCACGGCTGCCGCAGATGTTGCATAGGTGACCGTATCGAAGCCGTCGCCGCCGTCGAACGCATCCGCGCCGCCTGCACCGCTCAGCGTGTCGTCGCCGTCCTGCCCGAAGAACGTCTCGTCCACATTCGTGCCGAACACCGTATCGTCGTGGTCGGAGCCGAAGACCGTCTCCATCCCCGACACCCGGTCGCCCTCGGCATGACCGCCGGTGGAAGCCGAACCATCGAGGCGCAGGGTGATGCCAGCGTCCGACCCGCGATAGTCCACGATATCGCTTCCCGCACCGCCCGACAGCGTATCGGCACCCAGACCGCCGATCAGCGTGTCGTTGCCGCCATTGCCCAGCAGCACGTTGTCACCCGCATCGCCGGTCAACACATCGCCACCGGCACCGCCGGTCACGTTCTCCACGCCCGTCAGAACGTCGCCTTCAGCATCGCCGCCGGACTGCCCGGTGCCCAGGTTCAGGTCCACCGTCACCGCGGACGACGCCGAATAGTCCGCCGTATCCGTACCCGAACCGCCGGACAGAACGTCCGCACCCGAACCACCGGCGAGAGTGTCGTTGCCCGAACCGCCAGAGAGGGTGTCGTTGCCCGTTCCACCCGTCATAACGTCAGTGCCATCACCGCCGTCCAGCGCATCGTCGCCCGTGCCACCATCCAGCGTGTCGTTGCCGGCACCACCGATCAGGGTGTCGTTGCCGCCTGCGCCGAGCAGGGCATCGTTGCCCGCTTCGCCACGCAATACGTTGGTACCGGCATCGCCGCTGAGACGGTCGTTGTGTGCCGAACCGGTCACGTTCTCGATGTCGATGAGATCGTCGCCCTCGGCATCCCCGCCGAAAGCGTCCAGCGCCGCTCCTGCCGACAGGTCGATCGTCACCGCAGCGGACGATGTCTCGTAAGACGCCGTATCGATGCCCGCACCACCGTCGAGACGATCGCCACCGCCGCCGCCGGTGAGCAGGTCGTCGCCATCCTCGCCCAGCAGGATGTCGCTGCCCGCCCGGCCCGTCAATGTGTCGTCGCTCGCGCCGCCGGCCAGGGTGCTGCCAGAGGTAGATGCCGCCAGCACGTCGGCATGGTCGGAACCGACAAGGCCTTCGATGCTGGAAAAGACATCACCGGCCTCATCGCCGATGACGCCGGTCAAACCGGTTTGCAGATCGACCCGCACGCCCGCCGCGGACCCCGCATAGCTGACCGTATCCGTGCCTCCGTCGCCGAAGAAGCGGTCACCGCCACCGGCCCCGCTGAACGTGTCGTTGCCAGCCTCGCCGTCGAAGGTTTCTGCGACGTCCGTGCCGAATACTACGTCGTCGAACGCCGAGCCGATGGCCGTCTCCACGTCGGACACGCGGTCCCCTGCCGCATGGCCGCCTGTGGAAACCGTACCGTCGAGATGAAGCGTGATCCCGGCATTCGAGGCGCGATAGTCCACGACGTCGTTGCCAAGACCGCCATCCAGCACGTCCGCACCGAGACCGCCGGTCAGCGTGTCGTTGCCTCCTCCGCCTTCGAGGCGGTTTGCATTGGAATCGCCGATCAGCACGTCGTTGCCGGCCCCGCCGGTAACGTTCTCCACGCCCACCAGCGTATCACCCGCTGCCTCGCCCCCGGACTGTCCTGCCGAAGAATTGAGATCGATCCGCACGGCGGTCGATGCCGTGTATTCCACGGTATCGATGCCGGTGCCGCCCGCGAGAACGTCGCTGCCCGAGCCACCGGAAAGGAGATCGTCACCCGCACCACCGACGAGGGTGTCGTTGCCCTCGCCGCCGACGAGGGTGTCGTTGCCCGGCTTCGCCGCGCAGCACGTTGGCCCCGGCATCGCCCGTCAGGCTGTCGTCGTGGGCCGAGCCCGTCACGTTCTCGATGTCGAACAGATCGTCGCCCGCCGCATCGCCACCGGACGCGTCCAGCGTGGTGTCGGCAGACAGGTCGATCGTCACCGCAGCGGACGAACCCGCATAGGACGCCGTGTCGATGCCCGCACCGCCGTCGATCCTGTCGCCGCCGGCCGCGCCCGTAATCAGATCGTTGCCCGCGCCGCCCGACAGCACGTCCGCGCCGCCGCGACCCGTCAGCCTGTCCGCACCCTCGCCGCCCGACAGCGTGCTGCCCGATGCGGATGCTGCCAGAACGTCGTCATGGACCGAGCCCGTCAGACCCTCGATGCCGGCAAACGTATCGCCCGCCTCGTCGCCCGTGGCACCGGTCACGCCGGTTTCCAGATCGACGTTCACGGCTGCCGCAGATGTTGCATAGGTGACCGTATCGAAGCCGTCGCCGCCGTCGAACGCATCCGCGCCGCCTGCACCGCTGAGCGTGTCGTCGCCGTCCTGCCCGAAGAACGTCTCGTCCACATTCGTGCCGAACACCGTATCGTCGTGGTCGGAGCCGAAGACCGTCTCCATGCCCGACACCCGGTCGCCCTCGGCATGACCGCCCGTAGAAGCCGAACCATCGAGGCGCAGCGTGATGCCAGCGTCCGACCCGCGATAGTCGACGATATCGCTTCCCGCACCGCCGGACAGAGTATCGGCACCCAGACCGCCGATCAGCGTGTCGTTGCCGCCATTGCCCAGCAGCACGTTGTCGCCCGCATCGCCGGTCAGCACATCGCCACCGGCACCGCCGGTCACGTTCTCCACGCCCGTCAGAACGTCGCCTTCAGCATCGCCGCCGGACTGCCCGGTGCCCAGGTTCAGGTCCACCGTCACTGCGGACGACGCCGAATAGTCCGCCGTATCCGTACCCGAACCGCCGGACAGAACGTCCGCACCCGAACCACCGGCGAGAGTGTCGTTGCCCGAACCGCCAGAGAGGGTGTTGTCGAGATCGTCCCCCGTCAACCGGTCGGCGAAGGCCGAACCGATGACGTTCTCGATGGAATCGAACGTATCGCCCGCCGCATCGGCACCGGACGCCAGATCGTTTTCCAGATCGATGGAAACGGCGGCCACGGACGTGGAATAGTCGATCGTATCGAACCCGGCGCCGCCTTCCAGAACATCGGCCCCCGCGCCGCCGAGCAGAATGTCCGCCCCGGCGCCGCCGCGCAGAATATCGTCTCCGCCATTGCCGGACAGCGTGTCGTTGCCCGCGCCACCGTCGAGAATGTTGGTGACATCGGTACCGGAGAGCGTGTCGTCGCCCGCGCCGGCCGTCACGTCCTCGACGGAATCGTAGGTATCGCCTTCGGCCTGACCACCTGTTCCCTGGCCGGACGTCAGATCGACGTCGATGGACCGGACGGACGCGGAATAGTCCACATGGTCCCGGTCGCCCGAGACCCCCGGAAACGGCGTCGATACCGTCACCACCGACGAAGCGGTCGTCGCCAAGACCGCCTGACAGACGTTTTCGCCGCTTCCGCCGCTCAACACATCGGCGTCTTCGCCACCGAACAATTCGTCATCCCCGGCACCGCCGGACAAGGTATCGCGACCGATCCCGCCTTCCAGCACGTTGTCGCCAGCATCGCCCGTCAACGTGTCGTCGCCATCACCGCCACGCAGGTTTTCGATGGAATCGAACGTGTCGCCCTCTGCCTCGCCGCCGAATGCAGCACCCGTCAGCAGGTTCACGTCGACAGCCGTGGACGTGTCGTAGGATGCGGTATCCGACCCGTCACCGCCCACCAGCGTATCGGCCCCGTCAAGACCGCGCAGCACGTCGTCGCCCCCATCCCCGGTCAGCACGTTGTCCTGCCCGTCGCCGGTCAGGGTGTCATCGTGGGCGGACCCCTTCAGATCGCGGATATCGATGAGAACGTCGCCTTCGGCGTCGCCCCCTTCATTGATGCCGTCGAGAAGATCGACGCTCACCCCTTCCAGGGAGGATTCGTAGGACGCGGTGTCGTCGCCTCCACGCCCGTCGATCGTATCCGCCCCCGCACCGCCTTCCAGCACGTTGTCGTCGTCGCTGCCCAGCAACGTGTCGTCGAAGGCCGAGCCGATGAGGTTTTCGACCGCAAACAATTCGTCATCGGCAGCGTATCCGCCACCCGTATCCACGTTGGCGAGATCGACGCTCACCGCATCGTCGGATGCGGAATACGACACGGTGTCGATGCCGGTGCCGCCCTGAATGGTATCGGCACCCGCGGCAGCGAGAATGAAATCGTCCCCCGCACCGGCATCGATCTCGTTGCCCGGCGGGGTGGCGTTGAGGATGAGCACGTCCTGGCCCGTGAACGGGTCGACGAATGTCGCATCGTCCTCTTCCAGAACGTCACGCACCGCGAACTGTGCCGAACCCGTCGCACGCAGGCCTTCGCCGTTGTTCTGGTCGGTCAGCGTGTATTCCAGGTTCATGACGAAGTTGGAATAGAACCCGTCGTCGTCGGAAACATTCTCGTCCCGGGGCATTTCGTATTGCAGGATGAACTCGATTTCCGAAGCGTCCAGCGGATCGATCGGCACAAGGAAACCCTCGCCGAAAGGGGAACCGTCGAGGACTGAATAGACCTCCGGCAGACCCGTCACGAGAACGGATTCCGCGCGGTAATTGTCGCCGGGAAACTCGGTCTGGACGTTGACCGTGCGGATCGCCATGCCCGAAGGCGTGAAGTCCGGACGGTCGGCATTGATGATGTCGTCGCCCATCGTGCCAGCAATGACCTCGCGTTCCGACTGGATGTCGTAGGCATTCGTCCGTACGCGCTTCCTCGACCGCTGAAGAGGCGTTGATGAACGTCGTGCCATTGGCGAGAAGCGTCTCGTCCTGACCGGCAACGCCGAACAGCTTCAGCTCCAGGACGAGGGATGCTGTTTCGAACTCCGCATCCCCAACTGTGGGGCTGATACCCTCGTTCGTTATCTGAGACGTGTTCGGGTTCTCCGGTGCTTCCCCTTCCGTGGGGCTGATGAACTCTTCGGGAACCTGGGACGTGTTCGGATTCTCCGGAGCTTCTCCGTCGGGAAATTGAGTTGTGTTCGGGTTCTCTGGTGCTTCCCCTTCCGTGGGGCTGATGAACTCTTCGGGCACGTTCGTCGTGAAATCGTTTTCGTCGGGGGCCTCGTCAGGCTTCGGGGGCGCACCTTCGCTGGAAGCCTTCTTCGTGTTCTCGGCCTCGGCCTGGCCAGGTTTTCCTCGACCCGTGCCCGTTCTTCCGTGAAATCGGAAATCTTGCCGGCACCCTTGTCGCCCTTGATTTTCGTCGAGACCGGCGAACTTGGCGTCTGGGGTGCCTGAACTTCGACGATCTCGACGGTGACGGCCGCAGCTTCGCTCTCGGCTTCCGCGGCAGCCTGTTTTTCGGACTGGCTTTCCCCTGATGGCGACCCGTTGGACGAGAAGTTCATCACCTTCTGCGTGCTGGCCTCCGAGGTGACGCCGATCCGCGCGGCAACATCCTGGCGCGACTGGTCCGCGCCGGAGAATTCGAAGTTCATCGGTATTTCGCTGAACAGTTCGAGCCCCAGCCCCACCAGCACGAGCTTGGCACCGTCGGGAAACACCATGACCAGATCGACGTCGGACAGGGATATCTCGACGTCTTCCAGCGAGAAGGCGAACTTGATCTTGGTGGGGTCGGCGATGGTGACGACTTCGGTGGCACCCTGGCTCGGCTGCTTGATCGCGTTCGGGTCGGAGGCTGCGGTCTCGACGGCACCCGTCACGAGGGCAGATTCTGCTTTTGTCCCATCAGGCGTTTGTTCCGGTGTCTCTATGGAAGGAGCGGCAATGCCGTTCACTTTCTTCTCCGCCTCGGTTGCGGATTTTTCGAGAACTTGAACGTCGCTCATGGCAGAACCTTGGGTCGAAGGTGTTCCGTAAGTGTCAGGCACTTGTCAGAAGCAGAAATGCTCTTCGTCTGACAGGTGCCCGCCGGTTCACGGATTCATACGTCCACGACTCGCACGGGATTCGTTCACAAAAGGTGAAGAAAGGTGCGCCAAACCGGACGTCGGTAAACGTGTTGTTCACCATACCCGTTAGGACCGTGCAGGCCGGGCCGGCGGCGCCCGATTGCAAGGCCGCCTGCACCGCAGCCAACCTTGTGCAGACCCGATCGCGGGCTTCACCGTTGCTTAACCAAGAATATTTACGGTCTGCCCCAGCCGGTGGTGACAGCACGACCGGTCTTGGTTCGGAGTAGTTGCGTGATGAGTTCCCCCTCGACGATACGCGTGCAGTATCGCCTCTTGAGGACCGGTGTATGTGCTGCCGCCCTGTTGGCGCTGGCATCCTGTTCGACAGTGACCGGTTCCGGCTATCCGTCCATGGGTCGCCTCGATGTGGCGCGCTTCGACGGAACGGATCTGTCGAAGATGACCGTCGACAGCGTCGTGCGCGGTCTGGTCAGCGGCGACTACACCAAGATGACCCCGGGCCCCGTCGAACTGGGCATCCCCACTGTCGACAAGAGTGCGCCCACCCTGTTCGACCCGTCCCTGAGCGCCGCCCGTTCGACCGGCGACGAAGCGCTCGCGACGCTTGCAGGCCTGCGTTTGCGGACCGGGGACGCCACGTTGCCGCCGCCGCTTGCCCCGCAACTGGCGCACTACGCCCCGCCGGGTGTCGAACGCCAGTCGGCACGCTTGCCAATCACGTCGGTCGCCAGCTGGTTCTCCCGCCACCGGACAAGACTGCACGATGGGCTGACCGCCGCGTTGCGCCGCGAACGGGCTGCTCCCGTTGCTGCCGCTCCGGCAACCGGACAGACCATTCGCCCGCTCCATATCAAGGTTCCCTCCCGTGACCGGCAAGTCGCCCAAGCCACGCAGGTCGACGAGCCTAAGAAGCCGTCCTTCTGGAGTTGGATCCTGAAAGGCGGCGATACGTCCCGACCTCTCCCGGCCAGCAAGCGGGCGCAGATCGCCGCCGCGAACCCTGACGGCATCGATACGATGACCACTTCAACCGTCCCTTCCGCCGCCTCTGCCGCCTCTGCCCGCCTCTGACGCCGCGAACGACGATACGCCTTCGCAGGATGCCAACACATCCGCCAACCCGGCCGATATCGTCGGGAACGAGCAGGCACCGAGGGAACTGGCCCCCGTGCGCACCGCCAGCCTCGGCAAGGTGTCCGGCTCCACGCTGACTTTGCGCCAAGCCGTCGAACGGACGCTCGACACCAATCCGGACGTGGGCATCGCCCGGGCACGGGAACAGGACGCGAGAGCCGGCATCAAGGTCGCCCGCGCCGGTTACATGCCCCAGGTCGATCTCGAAGTGTCGACGGGCGATGAGAACGTCTACAGCGAGACCACGCAGGAGCTGCACACCCACCGCTCCGAAGCCAGCCTCCAGCTCAACCAGACCATCTACGATTTCGGCAAGACGCAAGGTGCGGTCGCCCGCCGCGAGGCGCTTTACGAAAGCGCGATCCTGCGCCGTCGTGACAAGTCGGAGGAAGTCGCCTTCGACGTGGTCGGTGCCTATCTCGAAGTGCTCAAGCAGAGCGACCTGGCCGCCGCCGCCCGGCGCAACGTCAAGGCTCATGCCGACATGGCCAAGCTCATCATCATCAGCGAGGAAGAGGGCAATGCCACCCTGGCCGACGTGAAGCGCGTACAGACCCGGCTCGATTCCGCCAGAAGCGCCGTGCTGGATATCGAGAACAACCAGCAGACGGCCATGAGCGCCTTCAAGCGCATCACGGATATCGACGCCCGCCGCCTCAAGCGGCCCAAATCCATCTCCGCCGCGCTGGGTCGGGTCAAGAAGAGCGACATCGATCTCGTCGCCCGCAACAACCATGCCCTACGCGCGGTCGTGGCCGATCAGGACTCCCTCGACGAGCAGTTCCGCCAGCAGCGGGCCAAACGCTATCCCGAACTGTTCGCCTCCGCCCAGGCCAACTACAAGGACAACCTGTCCGGCCCCACGGGCACGAACATGGACATGCGCGCCATGGTGGGCTTTCGCGTCAAGCTGTTCGATGGCGGGGCCCGCTCCGGCACCGAGGAACAGATCCGCGCCCGGCAGATGGAAGCCAAGCTGAAGTACCAGAAGACCTACCGCGAACTGGTGCAGAACCTCGGCGACAACGCCCAGTCGATCCATTCGGCAGACGAGAAGGCCAAGTTCCTGACCGATTCCGTGTCCGCCGCCCGCAAGGTCGTGTCCCTGTCGACCGAACAGTTCAGAAACGCCGACAAGTCGCCGTTCGAACTGCTCGACGCCCAGCTCGATCTCTATGCCGCCGAAGTGGAAGTCATCGGCAACCGCTACGACGCTGCGACGGCTACCTTCTCCAACCTGCGCCTGCGCGGCGAACTTGTGGAGTATCTTGCCCGGAACTGAGGACACCTACCGTCCGTCGCACTGCAGGGCGACCCTTCCAACGCCGCACCGCGTCATGTCATAAGGTCAGCATTCCTGTCGTATGACACGACTCGCAGTGTGCCCTACCCATGCCGATCACGAAGATACTCGTCGCCAACCGCTCCGAAATCGCCATTCGCGTCTTTCGCGCGGCCAATGAACTGGGGCTGAAGACCGTCGCCGTCTGGGCGGAAGAGGACAAGCTGGCGCTGCACCGCTTCAAGGCGGACGAAGCCTATCAGATCGGCACTGGCCCCCATCTCGATGCCCAGATGGGCCCGATCGAAAGCTACCTGTCGATCGACGAAATCCTGCGCGTCGCCAAACTGTCCGGCGCCGACGCCATCCATCCCGGTTACGGTCTGCTGTCGGAGTCGCCCGAGTTCGTCGATGCCTGCGCCGAGGCCGGGATCACCTTCATCGGTCCGAAGGCGGAAACCATGCGCCGCCTCGGCAACAAGGTCGCCGCCCGCAATCTGGCCGTCGAAGCGGGCGTGCCGGTCGTGCCCGCCACCGACCCGCTACCGGAAGACATGGCCACCATCACCGAGATGGCGGACTCCATCGGCTATCCGATCATGCTGAAAGCCTCTTGGGGCGGCGGCGGGCGCGGCATGCGCGTCATCCGCTCCGCCGACGATCTGGAGCGCGAGGCGCTGGAAGCCCGCCGCGAGGCGGCTGCCGCTTTCGGCAAGGACGAGATCTATCTGGAACGCCTCGTGGAGCGCGCCCGCCACGTCGAAGTGCAGATTTTGGGCGACGCCCACGGCACCTGCGTCCACCTGTTCGAGCGGGACTGCTCGGTCCAGCGCCGCAACCAGAAAGTGGTCGAGCGCGCCCCCGCGCCATATCTGAACGACGCCCAGCGCGAGGAATTGTGCGGCTATGCCCTGAAGATCGCCCGCGCCACGAATTATCTCGGCGCGGGCACCGTCGAGTTCCTGATGGACATGGACGCCCCTTCCCCCACCGGCGAAGGCATGGGCGCGTTCTACTTCATCGAGGTCAATCCCGCGCGTGCAGGTCGAACACACCGTCACCGAGGAAGTGACGGGCATCGACATCATCAAGGCGCAGATCCACCTCGTCGATGGCGAGCCGATCGGCACCACCGCTTCCGGCGTTCCCGCGCAGGAGGATATCAAGCTCAACGGCCACGCCCTCCAGTGCCGCATCACCACGGAAGACCCGGAATCCAACTTCATCCCGGACTATGGCCGCATCACCGCCTATCGCGGCGCGACCGGCTTCGGCATCCGCCTCGACGGCGGCACGGCCTATGGCGGCGCGATCATCACCCGTTACTACGACCCGCTGCTGGAAAAGGTGACCGCCTGGGCACCGTCTCCCGGTGAGACGATCAAGCGGATGGACCGGGCGTTGCGCGAGTTCCGCATTCGCGGTGTGGCCACGAACCTGACGTTTCTTGAAAACATCATCACCCACCCGTCGTTCAAGGATAATTCCTATACGACGAAGTTCATCGACAACACGCCGGAACTGTTCGAGAAGGTGAAGCGCCGCGACCGCGCCACCCGCCTGCTCAATTACATCGCCGACGTTTCCGTCAACGGCCACCCCGACACCCGCGACCGCGCCAAAACCCACCTCCATGGAACCGGCGGCAAAGGCCCCTCATTTCGGTGGCGACGATCGTCGACGGCACCCGCCAGCGCCTCGAAGCGGACGGCCCGCAAGCGTTCTCCAAATGGATGCGTGCCGAGAACAGGGTGTCTCATCACCGACACCACCATGCGCGACGGCCACCAGAGCCTGCTCGCCACCCGCATGCGGTCCAGCGACATCATCGGAGCCGCCGACGCCTATGCCCGCGGCCTGCCGGACCTGCTGTCGCTGGAATGCTGGGGCGGTGCGACCTTCGACGTCGCCATGCGCTTCCTGTCGGAAGACCCGTGGGAGCGCCTTGCCGGCATCCGCGAAGCGGCACCCAACCTGCTCACCCAGTGCCTCGTGCGCGGGGCCAACGCGGTCGGCTACACCGCCTATCCCGACAATGTGGTGCGCCATTTCATCCACGAAGCGGCGAACAACGGCATGGACCTGTTCCGTGTATTCGACTTCGCTCAACTGGACCACCAACATGCGCGTCTGCATGGACGCGGTGCTGGAGAGCGGCAAGCTGCTGGAGGCCACCGTCTGCTATTCCGGCGATCTGTCGGCACGAAAACCCCGGCCTCTACGATCTCGACTATTACCTCACCCGCGCCGAGGAGCTCCAGAAGGCCGGGGCCCACATCATCTGCATCAAGGACATGGCCGGCCTGATGAAACCGCGGGCCGCCCGCATCCTGTTCCCGGCGCTCGCGCGAACGCATCGACCTGCCGGTCCATTTCCACACCCACGACACGTCCGGCATTTCCGCTGCGACCGTGCTGGCCGCCGTGGAATCCGGCGTCGACGCCGTGGACGCCGCCATGGACTCATTGTCCGGCGGCACGTCCCAACCCTGCCTCGGCTCCATCGTGGAAGCGCTGAAAGGCACCGACCGCGACCCCGGCCTCGACGCCGATGCCATCCGCCGCATCTCGTTCTACTGGGAAGGCGTGCGCGCCCAATACGCCGCCTTCGAAAGCGACGTGAAGGCACCGGCTTCCGAGGTCTATCAGCACGAAATGCCCGGCGGCCAGTACACCAACCTGAAGGAACAGGCCCGCTCGCTCGGCCTCGCCCCGCGCTGGCACGCGGTCGCCAAAGCCTACAGCGAGGCCAACGCCATTTTCGGCGATATCGTCAAGGTCACGCCGTCGTCCAAGGTCGTCGGCGACATGGCGCTGATGATGGTGAGCCAGAACCTGTCGCGGGCCGAGGTGGAAGATCCCGACAAGGACATCTCCTTCCCGGATTCCGTCGTCTCCATGATGCGCGGGGAGTTGGGCTTTCCGCCCAACGGCTGGCCGGAGGGCATTCAGGCCAAGGTGCTGAAGGGCGACAAACCGCTGGAAGGCCGCGTCGGTGCGACGATGAAGGATGCCGATCTGGAAAGCGAACGGCTCGACATCGAGACCGAACTGGGCCGTCCGGTCTCCGACACCGAGTTCGCCTCCTACCTGATGTATCCGAAGGTCTTCACCGACTACGCCCTGGCCCGCGCCGCATTCGGCCCCGTCGCCACGCTCACCACGCCAACCTTCTTCTACGGCATGGAGCCGGGTGAAGAGGCGATGGTGGACATCGAGCAGGGCAAGACGCTGGTCGTGCGCTGCCTGGCCGATCGGCGAGATGGACGATCAGGGCATGGTCACGGTGTTTTTCGAACTGAACGGCCAGCCCCGCCGCGCCCGGGTGCCGGACCGCGTGCGCGGTGCCACTGCCGCCAAGGCGCGTGAGAAAGCCGAGGCCGGAAATGCCGCCCATGTCGGCGCCCCCATGCCCGGGGTCATTTCGCAGATCATGGTCACCGATGGAACACCGGTGAAGGCCGGGGACGTGCTGCTGTCCATCGAAGCAATGAAGATGGAAACCGCCATTCACGCCGAGGCGGATGGCATTGTCGAGGAACTCTTGGTCAAACGCGGCGACCAGATCGACGCCAAAGACCTGTTGCTGCGCATGGAAGGCTGAAACTGTTCTGGCGAATGGGGTTTTCCCACCCTACCTGACGGCAAACGCCGCCGGGAAATTCCGCCATGACCAATTCCGCTATCTTCCACTGGGACGGCCCATTGGGGCTGCCCCGGTTCGACGCGATCTCCAACGACGACTTTGCCCCCGCCTTCGATGAGGCGCTGGAGGCCGATCGGGCCGACGTGAATGCGATTGCCGACAATCCCGACGCCCCCACCTTCGACAACACGATCACAGCGCTGGAACTGGCGGGGGAAAAGCTGAACCGGGTTTCCGCCCTGTTCTGGAACCTCACCGGCACGGTGTCCGACGACACATTGCGCGCGCTGGAGCGCGATATCGCACCGCGCATGTCACGCCATTCCTCCGAAACCGCAGCCAACAGCGCCTTGTTCAGACGTATCGACACGCTTTGGCAGCAACAGGATGCGCTGGCGATCACGTCCGAACAGGTCCGGGTGTTGGAGAAGACGTGGAAAGGGTTCGTTCGCGCCGGAGCCTCGCTGGAAGGCGAGGACCAGACCCGCTTTGCCGCCATCAACGCCCGTCTGGCCGAACTGGGGGCCGCATTTTCCCAGAACATTCTGGCCGACGAACGGGACTGGTCGCTCATCCTTGACAACGAAGCCGACCTCGACGGGCTGCCCCCATTCCTGATCGACGCCATGGCCAGCGCCGCCACCGAACGAGGCCACGAAGGCAAGCACGCCGTCACCCTTTCCCGCTCCATCATCGAACCGTTCCTGACATTCAGCACCGTGCGCCATTTGCGCGACCAGGCGTTCCACGCCTGGCAGGCACGGGGACAGAACGGGGGCGAAACGGACAACCGCGCCAACGTCGCCGAGATCGTCGCCCTGCGCGCCGAAAAAGCCAGCTTGCTCGGTTACGCGTCCTTTGCCGACTTCAAGCTGGAAAACCAGATGGCGAAGACCCCTGCGGCCGTCATCGACCTGTTGGAAACGGTCTGGGACAAGGCCGTCGCCAAAGCCGAAACCGAGGAACAGGAACTGGTTGCGCTTTCCGGCAGCAACGAGCCGGTGAAACCGTGGGACTGGCGCTTTCTCGCCGAGAAACTGCGCGCGCAAAAGTTCGACTACGACGACGCGGAATTGAAACCCTACCTTGCCCTCGACAACGTCATCGCCGCCGCCTTCGACGTGGCGACCCGCCTGTTCGGCCTGCGCTTCGAAGAACGCACCGGCGTGCCAACCTACCACCCGGATGTGCGCGTGTTCGACGTAAGCAACGCCGACGGCTCCCACCGCGCCGTCTTCGTCGCCGATTACTTCGCCCGGTCGTCCAAACGCTCCGGCGCGTGGATGAGCGGCTTTCAGGGCCAGCACAGGTTGGAAGACGGACGCACCCCTATCATCGTCAACGTCATGAACTTCGCCAAACCGCCGGCAGGCCGACCGGCGCTGCTGTCGATGGACGATGCCCGTACTCTCGTTCCACGAGTTCGGCCATGCTCTGCACGGCATGCTGTCGAACGTCACCTACCCGTCCGTCGCCGGTACAGCGGTAGCCCGCGACTTCGTGGAACTGCCGAGCCAGTTGTATGAACATTGGCTGACCGTGCCTGAAATCCTCACCACCCACATGCGCCACGTGGAAACGGGTGAACCGATCCCGCAAGCGCTGCTCGATAAGGTTCTGGCCGCACGAACGTTCAATGCCGGTTTCGGCGCGGTCGAGTTCACAGCTTCCGCGCTTGTCGACATGGCGTTCCATACCGCAGGTGCCGAAGGGGTGGACGATCCCGTCTGCCTTCGAGCGCGCCGTGCTGGACCGGATCGGAATGCCCGATGCCATCGCCATGCGTCACCGCACACCCCACTTCGCCCACGTCTTTTCCGGTGACGGCTATAGCGCGGGTTACTACAGCTACATGTGGTCGGAAGTGCTGGACGCGGACGCCTTTACGGCATTCGAGGAAACTGACGATCCGTTCCACGTCGAAACCGCCCGCAAGCTGCACGATCACATCTACAGCGTCGGCGGCTCCGTCGACCCCGAAGACACCTACCGCGCGTTTCGCGGGGCCATGCCTGAAATCGGACCGATGATCGAAAAACGCGGCCTAGTTTCCTGAACCGGACAACAGTGTCATCCCGATAACGAGCGTGAACAAGGCGGTAACGCCGATGGCGAAGCCGGTCTTGTGGCGCCGGAACGCCGCTTCTGCGGCGTCCCCCAGCCACCAGACGAGCGCGGCCAGGCCGAAGTAGCGCAGACCGCGGGCGATGGCGGCAGCGAGCAGGAACAGGGGAAGCGGATAGCCCACTGCACCTGCCGTCAACATGGCAACCTGAAACGGGATGGGAATGATCCCGACGGCGAGAATCGCCAGAAAGCCATGATCGGCGAACAGGGCGCGGAAACTGTCCATCCCTTCGCTCCAGCCCATCATGCCGATGACGCGCTGTCCGACCGTTTCGAAGAACAGCATTCCCACGAAATAGCCGACGACCGCAGCCGCGAGGCATCCGAGCGTCACCACGAGCGCGGTCGACCACAGCCGATGGCGGTTGGTTACCATGAACGGGATCAGCACCAGTTCCAGCGGGATCGGAACGATCAACGCCTCCGCGAAGGAGGCAAACGTCAACGTGGGCAGGGCTTTCTTCGAATGCGACAACCGGTCGAGCCAGCGTTTGACCCGCTTGCTGGGCGATCGTTCCGCCATCGTCAGCGGGTGCCGAACAGGGCACTGCCGACCCGCACGTGGGTAGCACCGAATTGTATGGCCGTCTGGTAATCGCCGGACATGCCCATCGACAGGCCGGACAGCTCGGCTTCCCCCGCCAGCTTTCGCAAAAGCGCGAAATGCGGACCGGGATTTTCGTCGGCTGGCGGAATGCACATGAGACCGGCAATCGTCAGCCCGTGCTCGTCACGGCATCGCTGCACGAATGCCACCGCATCTTGGGGAGCGATGCCCGCTTTCTGCTCCTCCTCGCCCGTATTGACCTGCACGAACAGGGCGGGCGTCCGGCCCTGACGCGTCATCTCCTTCGCAAGAGCGGCCGCGATCTTCTCTCGATCGACGCTGTGGATGGCATCGAACAGGGCGACCGCATCGGCTGCCTTGTTGCTTTGCAGAGGCCCAATGAGGTGCAATTCCACGTCGGGATAATCCGCACGCAGGTCTGGCCATTTGCCATGCGCTTCCTGCACCCGGTTTTCACCGAACAGCCGTTGGCCGCTCTCCAGCACGGGGCGGATTGCAGTGGCGTCGAAGGTTTTCGAAACCGCGATCAGCTGGCAGTCATCCTTGCGACCAGCCCCTTCGATCGCCTCGGCAAGAGCGTCCCGAACATTCTGCAAACCCTGATGCACGACCTTGCCTTCCGATTCACGTGAAACAGTTCGCCTCTGCGCGGCGGCTGCAAACCCCGGCATTGACGCTCAACGCCCATGCCGTCACAAGCCCACACCGGCACAAACGCCGAACGACACCGTCCTTATTTCGAGAAGCGCAACCCGTGACAAGCCACACCGAGACCACCGACCGCTATGACGCCACGTCCGTGGAGACAAAATGGCAGCAGCGCTGGGCGGACGCGAAGTTGTTCGAAACGGACAGCGAACCGGCGCCGGGGGCGGAGACCTATTACGTGCTGGAGATGTTTCCCTATCCGTCCGGGCGCATCCACATGGGCCATGTGCGCAACTACGCGATGGGCGATGTCATAGCCCGTTACAAGCGCGCCAAGGGCTTTCACGTGCTGCATCCCGATGGGGTGGGACGCGTTCGGGATGCCTGCGGAAAACGCTGCGATGGCCAACAACACCCATCCTGGCACGTGGACCTACGCCAACATCGCATCCATGCGCGCGCAGTTGCAGCGCATGGGCCTGTCCCTCGACTGGAGCCGTGAATTCGCCACCTGCGACGTCGCCTATTATGGCCAGCAGCAGAAGCTGTTTCTCGACTTTCTTGCGGCCGGATTGATCTACCGCAAGAACGCGAAGGTGAACTGGGATCCCGTCGACATGACGGTGCTGGCCAACGAGCAGGTGATCGACGGCAAGGGCTGGCGTTCCGGCGCGGAGGTCGAGCAACGCGACCTCACCCAGTGGTTCTTCAAGATTTCCGACTATGCCGAAGACCTGCTCGACGCCCTCGACACGCTCGACGACTGGCCCGCCAAGGTGAAGCTGATGCAGGCCAACTGGATCGGCCAATCGCGCGGGTTGCATATGACCTTCGATCTGACGGAACCGGCGCACGGTTTCGATGGCATCGATATCTACACGACCCGCCCCGACACGCTTGCTGGTGCCAGCTTCATCGCGCTGGCACCGGAACATCCGCTGGCGGTCGAACTGGCGAAAGCCAATGCCGATCTTGCCGCCTTCAACGTGGACGTACGCCGCGGCGGCACATCGGCGGAAGAACTCGACAAGGCGGAGAAATGTGGCTTCGACACCGGTTTGCGGGTTCGTCATCCCGTACGTAAGGGCGAGACGCTTCCGGTCTATGTCGCCAATTTCGTGCTGATGGATTACGGCACCGGTGCCATCTTCGCCTGCCCCGCCCATGACCAGCGCGATCTGGATTTTGCACGCAAATACGGTTTGGACGTCATCGACACCTTCTTTGCGCTGGATGACCCGACCCCCGTGGAAGACGAAGCTTTCGTGCCGCCGAAGACCCAGACGGTGCGTTTTGTCGATCAACCGGCGGGGGTAGATGTGGCAACAGGCCAAGAGGCCATTGCTAAGACATTGGACTGGGCAGAAGCCAACGGCATCGGCACGGCGCAAACCCAATACCGTTTGCGCGACTGGGGCCTGTCCCGCCAGCGCTATTGGGGGTGCCCCATCCCCGTCATTCATTGCGATGCTTGCGGAACCGTGCCGGTGCCCGCCGCCGATCTGCCTGTCGTGCTGCCCGACGACATCGAGTTCGACAAGCCCGGCAACCCCCTCGACCGCCACCCCACATGGCGCAACGTACCCTGCCCGACATGCGGGGCAAGTGCGACCCGCGAAACCGACACGATGGACACGTTCGTGGATTCCTCGTGGTATTTCGCACGCTTCGCCGACCCGACGGCCAAAACGCCGACCAACCCGAAGGCCGCGAATGCATGGCTGCCGGTGGACCAATATATCGGCGGCATCGAACACGCGATCCTGCATCTGCTCTACAGCCGCTTTTTCGCCCGTGCCATGAAGGCCACAGGTCATCTCGACGTGGTCGAACCGTTCAAAGGCCTGTTCACTCAGGGTATGGTCGTTCACGAAACCTACAAGTCGGGCGAACGGGAATGGCTAACGCCCGATGAGGTTGAGATCACCGGAGAGGGCGAAGCGCGGCAGGCGGTGCTCAAGGCGACCGGGGCGCCGGTCACGATCGGTGGCATCGAAAAGATGTCGAAGTCGAAGCGCAACACGGTGGACCCGGACGCGATCATCGACCGTTACGGGGCGGATACCGCCCGCTGGTTCGTGCTGTCGGACTCCCCGCCCGACCGGGACGTCATCTGGACGGAAGCCGGCGTCGAGGGAGCCAATCGCTTCGTTCAGAAGTTGTGGCGCATGGTGGCCCTGGTTGCATCGTCCGCCGCGACCACCGGGCCACGAGACGATGAGATCCTGACCCTTGCTCATCGCACGCTCGACAATCTCGACGCGATGATCCCTGCTCTGCGATACAACGCGGCCGTCGCCCAGCTCTACACCCTCGTCAATGCCGTCGATCAGGCCAGCAGGTCCGGCAAGGCCGGTGCCCAAGTGCTTGGACAAGCCACCACGATGATCGTGCAGATGGTCGCCCCCATGATGCCCCATCTGGCTGAAGAATGCTGGGAGGTTCTAGGCCATTCCGGGCTGTGCAGCGCAACGCCTTGGCCCCAGGTCGACGCGGCGCGGCTGGTCGAAGACACGATCGTGCTGCCGGTGCAGGTCAACGGCAAGCGACGGGGTGAAATCGAAGTCGCCGCCGATGCGGGCAAGGACACGATTGAAGGAGAAGTTCTCGCCTTGGGCTTTGTCCAGACGGCCCTGTCTGGTAAACCACCCCGCAAGCTGATCATCGTGCCGGGCAGGATCGTCAATGTCGTCGTCTGAAGCCTTGTCGGTGCGCGGTATTGCAGCGGCATTGTCGCTGGGGGCAGTTCTGGCACTGGTCGGATGCACGGTGCAGCCCCTTGCCGGGTCATCGGCCAACTATGCTGTAGCCACCCCTGCGCTCCGGTCCATAGCAGTCGATGAAGTTGGCAATCGGCCCGCTCAACGCGTGCGCAATGCCCTGCTGTTTGCGCTCCATGGCGGGGTCACACCGACCGAAACACGCTATCGTCTGGGTCTGGACGTCACCGTGGTGCGGAGCACGCTTGCCATAACCAACAGCACCCTGGCTCCCACCGCCTCGCAGCTCGTTCTCACCACGGCTTACGTGTTGCGTGATGCCCGGACGGGTGCCGTCGTGTCATCCGGTCAGCAGAGAAGCGTAGCCGCATTCGATGAGACTTCCCAAAGCTTTGCCGATACGCGGGCACTGCGCGACGCGGAGAACAGGGCGGCGTCGGAAGCGGCACAGCGCATCCGTCTTGCTTTGGCCCGTGATCTGTCTCGTGGCGCACCCCGTAGCTGAGGGATCGAACCGGGTGATCCCTCGTGGCTGACCGCAAGGCCCATACCGTCGAGGCATTCGTCAACAAACCAGACGCGGCGTTTCCGGTCGTTCTCATATACGGTTCCGACCGAGGGCTCGTTTCCGAGCGGGCGCAACGTCTGGCTTCGGCGTCGGGTATCGATCTCGCCGATCCTTTCGCAGTCGTGCGACTGAGCGCGGACGACGCAGCGTCCGATCCTTCTTCGGTGGCCGATGAGGCCCATGCGATTTCCATGTTCGGCGGCAAACGGTTGGTCTGGGTTTCCGGCACCACTCAAAAACAGCTTGTGAATGCAATCAAACCGGTTCTGGACACACCGCCCGAACAGGCATTGGTCGTCGTCGAAGCGGGCGACCTGCGCAAGACAGCGCCGTTGCGAAAGTTGGTGGAGAAATCGAAGTCCGCAATGGCATTGCCCTGTTATCAGGACTCAGCCACCGCTATCGCCGACATGATCGACGAGGAGTTGAAGGCGGCAAGCCTCACGATGGACCGTCCGGCACGGGAAATGCTCGTGTCTTCGCTCGGTAACGACAGGCTTGTTTCACGCAGTGAGGTCCAGAAGCTCATGCTGTATTGTATGGGCGGAGATGCGGTGACTGCGGAAGACGTTGCTATGAACGTCGGCGACGGTGCCGCGATCTCCGCGGACAGGGTCGTGGATGCTGCGTCGGTCGGGAACATTTCCGTCGTCGATGCCGAACTCAACCGCTTGCTCGAACAGGAAGCCAGTACCTTCAGTGTCCTGTCAGCCAGCCAGCGCCATTTTCAGGCGCTACACGACCTCCGCTGCCAGATGGAGTTGCGGAACCAGGCGCCGTCGGCAGTTCTGGCGCGAAGTTACACGGTCGCCTATCCGCGAAAGGGTTTCGCCGAAAGGGCACTGTCGGTTTGGACGAAAGATGCGCTGGCACGAACGTTGGAGCGCATCGACAAGGTCGTTCTGGAAAGCCGGGCCAGTCCCGATCTGGCGGAAGAATTGGCGACGACTGCGTTGCTTGCCATCACCCTGGAGGCAAAGCGGCTGGCTCGCTAGGTGTCAGGACCCTGCCGTGCCTTCCAGACGCCGTTGTAGCGCGTCCAACTGATCAAGCGTTGAATAGTGGAGGACGAGTCGTCCCTTGCCGTTCTGGCGGTGTGCGACTTCGACACGCAGGCCGAGATGGTCGCCAAGCCGCTTGGCCAATGCGTCGCCGTCCTGATCCTTCTGCGGCGCGCCGGAATCTTTCGTTGCCGGCTCGGATCGATCACCACTACCGTCCGCCGCCTTTGCGGCCAGCCTTTCGGTTTCACGTACGGACAGACCTTCGGAGATGATTTTTCGCGCCAAAGTAGCCGGGTCGGCCATGGGAACGAGGGCCCGCGCGTGGCCGGACGTCAGCTGGCCTTCCGCAACGAGTGTACGTATGTCCGAAGGCAAGTTGAGGAGGCGCAAGGTGTTGGCAACGTGGCTGCGGCTTTTACCGATCACCTGACCGAGGTCTGCCTGGCTGTATGAATGTCCATCGATAAGCTGTTGATATCCCAGCGCTTCCTCGACTGGATTGAGGTCCGATCGTTGTACGTTTTCGACGATCGCAAGCTCCAGCGCGACCCGGTCGTCGACAGCACGAACGATGATGGGTACGCTATCCAAAGCAGCCAACTGGGCTGCACGCCACCGGCGTTCGCCAGCAATAATCTCGTACCGATCATCACGCTCTCGGTCCGGCCGGACAAGGATCGGCTGCACGATCCCGTGTTCCCGAATGGACGACGCCAAATCCTTGAGATCACCTGCGTCGAAGCTGCGTCGGGGGTTGGCCGGGTTCGGCATGATTGAGGCAATATCGACCATGCGATCTGCCACAAGACCGCTAGTCTTCCCTTCCGTGACCAACGGACTTTGGGCAACCTCATCCCCTTTTGACGTCACCGGACCGGCTGCCGGCTTGTCCATCTCACCGATCAGTGCGGCAAGCCCGCGTCCCAACCGTTTTCCATCTCGCTCTGTCATGGTCGAACCATTCCCATCATGCTGCCTTGCCTGACAAGGTCGCCTTTTCTCGCTGTATCAGTTCGGCGGCCAGTTTAAGATAGGCCTGACTGCCAGCACACTGCATGTCGTATAGCAAAACCGGTTTTCCGAAAGATGGGGCCTCGGATATACGCACATTTCGCGGGATGACCGTATCGTATACCGCAGATCCTCAAGTGTTCGCGCACGTCCTCCTCCACTTGCCGTGCCAACCGATTGCGTTGGTCGAACATCGTGAGCACGATACCTTGTATCTCGAGCGTATTGTTCAAATTCGCACGGACTTGCTCGACTGTCGATAGAAGCTGCCCCAACCCTTCCAACGCAAAGAACTCCGCCTGGAGGGGTACCAATACTGAATCTGCGGCAGTCATCGCGTTTAACGTCAGCAGGTTCAAAGATGGCGGGCAGTCTATCAGGACGTAAGTGAAAGAAGGTTTTCGCCCGAGGTGAGCTGCCATCTGTCTTTTTAACCGCACCGTACGATCGGGAGCGGTGGCGATCTCCGTCTCCAGCCCCAGAAGATCCAGGGTGGAAGGCACGACCGATAGTCGAGGAACTGCAGTTTGCTGGACAACCTCGGCGAGAGAGGCTTCATCGATCAACAAATCATAAGCCGACAAACCGCGATCCGCTTGGTCGATTCCCAGACCGGTGCTAGCATTGCCCTGCGGATCGAGATCGACAAGCAGCACAGTTTCACCGATCGCCGCCAACGCCGTAGCGAGATTGATCGCTGTCGTCGTCTTACCGACGCCACCCTTCTGGTTCGTCAGCGCAATGACGCGCGGCCTCAACCCAGGATTGATACTCATGCGAAGCTCCAGCGGCGACCTACGTGTTCTGACATATTACCGGGTTTGCCCAACAGGGTAACCCTCAACTAGAATGTCCCTGGAGTTCTACGTGAGATATCCCAACATTCGAGGATCACACTGTCCTGTTCGACACAGGAAGGAATGACACGATGCCGGAACTGGAATGCACGCTGCGCGTCCTCCACTTCAGATAGAAATGTCCGACCTTTCGGGAAAAGCGTTCGCGTAGGTGGGTTCGGTAACCGCAATACGTGGTCGAACAGATCAATAAGGCTCGCGAACGCGCGGGCGGTTACAGTCACAGTCTGCTCTACTACCGGTAGGGCGATCTCTACACGCTCGTTGAGAACGCGGATCGCATTCGTATCCGCCAAGTCCATTTCACGGACGGCTGTGCGGAGAAATGCGCATTTCTTCGCGTTCGACTCGATCAAGATGGTTGAACCGTACCCGAGCTCTCGTTGCCGACAGGCAATTACCAAACCTGGTAACCCAGCCCCCGAGCCGAGGTCGACAACGTCTTCGTCCTTGTCGACAAGCTCGGCGATCTGCCATGCATCTAAAACGTGTCGGTTCCAAACGTCGTCAACCGTACCACGACCAATCAAATTCATTCTAGATTGCCACTTTACGAGAAGTGTCTCGAATGCCCGCAACCGTCGCTCTGTTTCACGTGAAACGCTCAAATCGGCTTCCGGTAAATCATGCAGCATCGCGCACTTGTCTTCTCACATTCGCCAAGATGAGCGTTAGCGCAGCTGGTGTCATACCCCGAATACGACCGGCGGCAGCGATGGTCTCCGGTCGAACCAACTCGCATTTGGATTTCAGTTCATTCGACAGTCCCGGAAGATCGAAGCTAAAGCCGGAGGGAATAATCATGCCGCCCTCCCGAGCAATCCGAGTCAATGTCGATATTCTGACGGTCCGTATAGACCGCATACGACGCGTCGTTGGCACACGGACTCCATCGCGCGCGAGCGGGCTGGTTCTTTCAGACTTGGTTCAACCAAAGCGATTTCGTCCATGCCTACGTTTGCGTATGACATCAGATCAAAGAGAGTTCGCCGCTTACCGTCCTCGTTCACCTCGAACCCTTTTGCTCGCGCCTGCGATGGGGTCAAACTAACAGCTTTGCAAATCTTCTCTACGTTCTCACGCGCCATTTCCTCACTCTCGAACCGCTTCCAGCGTTCATCGTTAATGAGTACCCAGATTACGACCAATCGGCGTCAATCGGCGGTCCGCATTGTCCGCCCTCAACGACAGACGATATTCCGCCCGCGAGGTAAACATGCGGTAGGGTTCCGACACGCCCTGCACGACAAGGTCGTCAATCATAACCCCGATATAGGAGTCCGCACGGGAAAAGCTTGCGGCTTCCAATCCCTGCGCCAGACGTGATGCGTTCAAGCCTGCCACCAGCCCCTGTGCCGCTGCCTCCTCATAACCGGTCGTCCCATTGATCTGGCCGGCGAAAAACAGTCCGCTCAAAGCATGTGTTTCAAGGGAAGATTTAAGAGCTCGAGGGTCCACGTAGTCATACTCGATCGCGTAACCTGGCTGCACCATTTCAGCCTCTTCAAGACCGGTAATCGTTCTTAGAAAATCTAGTTGAACATCCGATGGAAGAGACGTTGAAATACCGTTGGGGTAAACCAGATCGGAGTTCAGAGCCTTCCGGCTCCAGGAATATCTGGTGTCCATCCCGTTCGCCGAACCTGACGATCTTGTCCTCGATAGACGGACAATACCGAGGTCCGGTTCCGGAGATCTGACCCGAATACATCGCGGATTTCTCGACGTTTTCAGCGATGATCTTGTGGGTTGCCGGGTTCGTACGCGTAATGCCACAGGCGATCTGCGGGGTCTCGATACGGTCCGTCATGAAGGAGAACGGTACGGGATTGGGATCAGCCTCCTGGGAACTCGCAACGAGACCAATCTATCGACTTCTTCAAAATGCGGGCCGGCGTGCCGGTCTTCAACCGACCCAGTGGCAAGCCCAACGAATACAATCGTTCTGCCAACCCTATCGAAGGATTTTCACCCATTCGTCCGGCCGGTCGGCTTTCTGAACCAATATGGAGGGTGCCGTTAAGAAACGTACCCGTCGTCAACACGACGGCAGACGCATCGATCTTCTGACCATCGGACAGAAGGACACCGTGGACACCACTGTCGCTCACTAGCAGATCGGCAACCTCTGCCTGAAGTACTGTAAGATGCTCCTGTTTTGCCAAAGCGTCTTGCATGGCGGTGCGGTACAAGTCCCGATCGGACTGGGTTCGCGGGCCTCTGACTGCCGGACCCTTACGCCTGTTCAACATCCGAAATTGAATACCAGAGCGATCCGCAACCTCTCCCATCAGTCCACCGAGCGCATCAATCTCCCGGACGAGATGACCTTTTCCGAGCCCCCCTATAGCTGGGTTGCACGACATCGTACCGATCGTCGCGGTCGACTGCGTTATGAGCAGGGTATTCTGACCAGTGCGCGCGGAAGCCGATGCCGCCTCGCAACCGGCATGCCCACCACCGATGATAACGACGGGATCGGTAGAGGTCATGTCGGCGGGGTTCCTGTCGGTTAAGCACTGTTTCACGTGAATCACTTGCCTATGCAAAATTGTGAAAATATGACGTCTAGAAGGTCCTCAACGCCTACCGCTCCTGTCAGGCTTCCGATCGCATCTGATGCCACCCGGAGTTCCTCACACCGAACTTCGATAGGCCGTGACCGATCCATAGCCGCGGAAAGTGCCGCGACACCCGTCATTCAGACTCTCCCGATATCGCAATTCGTGTAGGTAAGGGTTGATCGTTCGTCGCAAACTCATCGCAAGCATTCCGCAATCACGGCCTCTACGGTTCGAATACCGTCCCTGCTCGTAGCATCGATCTCCGAGGTTGTTCCCACGGTTTTGTTATCCATGCTATGCGTCAATACCGTATGAGAACGAATGTGGGCGATAGAAGCATCCGAAACCGCCTCGGTATGACCTGCTGACAGAGAAAGGATCAAATCAGCAGATGCGATGACGTCTCTAGCGCGCTCGATCCCTGCCTGTTCGACAACATCCGACGTTTCACGAATACCGGCGGTGTCGAACAGACGAACGAGGTAACCATCGATATCGAGCCTAGCTTCCAACACATCCCGGGTCGTTCCAGCGACGTCGGTCACAATTGCCGCGTTGCGTTTAAGCAGACCATTGAACAGTGTGGATTTACCGGCGTTCGGTGGCCCTGTCAGAACCACGCGGAACCCATCGCGGATCGTCTCCCCACGATGGAATTCGCTCACATGATCCGTGATCGCAGCACGTAGCGCTTCCACCTTCGGCCAGACCGTCTCCGCAACGGACCCCGGCACGTCGTCTTCATCGTTAAAATCGAAGTCCGCCTCGAGCATCGCCCGCACGTTGATGATATCTGCGCGCCATCCTTCATATAAAGTTCTCAGCGAACCGGACGATTGGTCCAATGCCAATCGACGTTGCTGCTCCGTCTCGGCAGCGACCAGGTCTGCCAGACCCTCGAGTTCCGTCAGGTCCATCCGGCCGTTCTGAAAGGCTCGTCGCGAGAACTCACCCGCTTCAGCCAGTCGACAATTGTCGAACCCGGACAGGCTGTCGAGAACGGCTGCCACCGTCGCGCGTCCACCGTGGCACTGGAACTCGACGACATCTTCTCCTGTGAAACTCTTGGGTCCCTTGAAGGCGAGCACCAAAGCTTCGTCCAGATGTTCGTCCGTGCCGGGCTTGCGAAGGATCCGCAAGGTCGCCTGACGATGACGGGGAACCACACCAGCCAACACGGATACCGTCTTGAAGGCCTGGGGTCCCGAAACACGAATGATCGCCACGCCGCTGGGTAACGAACCACTCGAGAGGGCGAAGATCGTCTCACCCACCATTTCCCTGCCCTTCCGAACTGCTAAGACCCTATCAGGTGTTCATGGAATCGAAGAACTCGGCATTGTTCTTCGTCTGTTTGAGCTTGTCGATCAGGAACTCGATCGCGTCCGTATTGCCCATGGACGACAGGATACGACGCAAGACGAAAATCTTCTGCAGATCGGCTTTCGGTACCAGCAGGTCTTCCTTGCGGGTGCCGGACTTCAGGATATCCATGGCAGGATAAGTGCGCTTGTCGGCCACCTTGCGATCAAGCACGATCTCCGAGTTGCCGGTGCCCTTGAACTCCTCGAAGATCACTTCATCCATCCGCGACCCGGTGTCGATCAACGCCGTGGCGATAATGGTCAACGAACCGCCTTCCTCGATGTTGCGGGCCGCACCGAAAAACCGCTTCGGGCGCTGCAACGCGTTTGCATCCACACCACCGGTCAGCACCTTGCCCGAGGACGGCACGGTCGTGTTGTAGGCGCGTCCGAGACGGGTGATCGAGTCGAGAAGAATGATGACATCACGCCCGTGCTCGACCAGTCTCTTCGCTTTTTCGATAACCATTTCAGTGACTTGAACGTGCCGAGTGGCTGGTTCGTCGAACGTGGACGCGATGACCTCCCCCTTTACGGAACGGGACATGTCCGTCACCTCTTCCGGTCGTTCGTCGATCAGCAACACGAGTAGAATGGCCTCGGGATGGTTGGCCGCGATCGATTTTGCGATATTTTGCAGCAGAACCGTCTTACCCGTGCGCGGCGGGGCGACGATCAAAGCGCGCTGGCCCTTACCTAGCGGCGCCACCAGATCGATCACCCGAGCAGACAGATCCTTCGCTTCCGGATCCTCCACCTCCATGTGGAATCGCTCGTCGGGATAGAGCGGCGTCAGGTTATCGAAGTGGACCTTGTGCTTGATGGATTCCGGATCGTCGAAATTGACCTGGTTGACCTGAAGCAGAGCGAAGAACCGCTCCCCATCTTTCGGGCTGCGAATGGGGCCTTCCACGGTGTCGCCTGTACGAAGGGCAAAACGGCGCAGCTGGGATGGCGAGATGTAGATGTCGTCCGGGCCGGGCAGATAGTTCGCATCCGGGGAACGCAGGAAGGCAAAACCGTCCTGCAACACTTCCACGACCCCCTCGCCGATGATCTCCACGTCGTCGTCTGCCAGCTGTTTCAGGATGGCGAACATCAGTTCCTGCTTGCGCAGGGTGTTGGCGTTCTCCACATCCATTTCCTCGGCAAAGGATATGAGGTCGGTGGGGGATTTGGCTTTCAGATCCTGGAGTTTGATCTGTTCGATATCGGACATGGAATGGCTCTCGCGCGCACGCCCACGGCCGGACCGGCTGGAGCGAAGAAGGTCGATGCCGGTTGGAGTTCAACCGGCGCTGCTGAGTAGTTCGGAAATGTGCTGCGTGTCGTTGCACCGGTGCATTCCGGTGGCAGCGTGTCCGGACGGACGGGCGATACCTAGAAGCACCTCTCACGCAAAGCAAGGCCTGTCGAGTGCGTCCAAGACAGGAACGGTTCGAATTAGAACGGTTTGACGATCACCAGCAGGATGATGACGGCCAGAGCCACTGCGGGGATTTCGTTGGCGAACCGGTAGAATTTCGCCGACTTGTCGTTGGCGTCGTTGGCGAACGCCTTCACCCGACCGGCCAACCAAAAGTGGGCAATGGTCAGGCCAACGACGATGGCCAGTTTCAACTGCAGCCATGTCTGGTCCCACGCGCCAATGAGGGTCGCGACCCATATCCCCAGCACCCAGGTGACGATCATCGACGGGGTCATGATGCCCTTCATCAACCGCCGCTCCATCACCTTCAGCGTCTCGCTGTGTTCACCACCCGTCTTGGCGTCTGCATGATAGACCATGAGACGCGGCAGGTAGAGGAACCCGACCATCCAGGCGATGATGAAGAAGATATGGGCGGATTTTACCAATTCGTAAGTCATGCGGCGTGACCTCGGACCCGGTCGATCATCTGCTGCACATGGGGAATGGGCGTAAGAGGCGTGATGCCGTGGCCGAGATTGAACACGAAGGGTCCACCCGCCAGAGCTTCCATGATACGATCCACACCGGAGTCCAGCGGCTTGCCCCCGGCGATGAGCCGCTGCGGGTCGAGATTGCCCTGAACGGGTCCTTCCGCCTGCAGTGTTCGGGCAAACGAGAACGGCATGGTCCAGTCCAGTCCCAGCATGTCCGCGCCGACGGCTTCCCGGTAGCCGTCGTAAAACGCTCCGGCACCCTTCGGGAACGCGATGATCTTGGCGTCCGGCACTTCGCGGCGCACCTTTGCGACAAGCTGCGCCATCGGTGTCACGCACCAGCGCTGAAACTGGTCTTCATCGAGAACCGACGACCAGGAGTCGAAGATCTGCACCGCATCGGCTCCGGCCTTCAGCTGGGCAACGAGATATCTGGCAGAAGCATCCACCAGCAGATCGATCAATTTCGCAAAGGAGCGAGGATCGTTCAGCGCATATTGCCGGGCCGGACCCTGATCCGGCGTTCCATGACCGGCGATCATATAGGTCGCCACCGTCCACGGTGCACCGCAGAAACCGAGCAGGGTGGTCTCCGCCGGCAGTTCCCCACGCAACCGCTCCACTGTTTCCATCACCGGCGCCAGATGGGGTAGAACCTTGTCGACGGCTCCATCGGCAAGCGCGTCGATCTGACCTTCGTCGACAGGTTTCAGCACCGGTCCCCGCCCTTCTTCGAAGCGCGTATCCACGCCGAGAGCGTCAGGTATGACCAGAATATCGCTGAACAGGATCGCCGCGTCGAAGCCGAACCGGCGGATCGGCTGCAACGTCACTTCGGTCGCCAGTTTCGGGTTGTAACACAGGTCGAGAAACGAGCCCGCCTCTTTGCGCGTGGCCTTGTACTCCGGCAGGTAGCGTCCGGCCTGTCGCATCATCCAGACCGGCGGTACATCCAGGCTTTCGCCAGCCAGCACCCGCATCATGGCACGTTCGTTCGATTTCATATCCGGACCGATTCCCGCCTGCAGCTTTACTGGTCCTTGTATGGCCACTGGACCGCCAATGCCATCCTCTTCCCTGCCGACAATCCAGCGCCTTTCTTCACAGGCGACTGATATGTCCTGCGGCAACGCTGGCGGATTCTGTTTCTATGAGTCTGTGAATAGCGGGTATTCATGTCGGTCCACAGGTCGAAGGGACTGCCTGTTAACGAAACGGTAACCTGTTAAGTACGGGGACAATCTGGCTCATCCCCGAGCTGGTTAAGCTTTCCTTAACCCATCGCAGCCCGTCCCGCTGTGGATGAAGCGTTCATCAACCGAACCTGGCAAACCGTACCGGCTCGACAGGACGTGGGGATCGATTTTCGGTCAGCGGGCACGGCAGTTGCCCGCCTGCGCGTCCGTCTTCGCTCATACCGGTGTTCACATTCCCCCACAGGGCAGTTATGTCAATCTGACGTATATGAACCTGTTCGCTTGACCAAATCGCCGATCGGAGTCCGCCCGGGGTCAGACTGCCAAGAATCGGTCATCATCCGGTCGATAACCCAAACGGGAAGGCAGACGAGCCGTCCGGCGATTGGAAAGGGGAGCCGTCATGCGCAACTGGATCCGCAATGCCGCCAATGCTGCCCGGGCCCGGGTGCGCCGAAAGTCCTTCTTCCACCTTCATCTGGTATCTGATTCCACCGGCGAAACCCTCACCACCGCGGGCCGTGCGGCGGCGTCCCAATACGGCCAGTGGCAGGCGCTGGAACATCTCACCTCCATGGTGCGCAGCCGGGACAAGCTGGACAAGGCGCTGGCCGGGGTCGAACAGTCCCCCGGGATCGTGCTCTACACGTTGGTCGATCCCGAACTGGCAGGCCATCTGCGGGCGCGGTGCGCGCAGTTGGGGGTAACCTGTATCGACGTGCTCGACCCGGTCCTGCAGGCGTTCGAATCCTTTCTGGGGGAGACGTCCAGCGGTCGCATGGGCGCCCAGCACGAACTGGACGACAGCTATTTCCAGCGCCTCGATGCCATCAAGTTCGCCATGGCCCATGATGACGGCAACCTGCCGGCCGACCTCGACGAAGCCGATATCGTTCTTGTCGGCATCAGCCGCACGTCGAAGACGCCCACCTCCATCCATCTGGCGCAGCGGGGTCTGAAAGTCGTCAACATTCCCATCGTGCCGGGGGTCGATCTGCCACCGTCCCTGCAGGATGTGAAACGGGCGCTGGTCGTGGCGCTCGTGGCATCGGCGGAACGCATTCGCCAGGTACGCGAGAACCGGCTTCTGGCCTTCGGGCAGGATATCGCCTCCGATACCTATGTGGACCGTGCTGCCATCGCCGCCGAACTGGCCTGGACGCGCAGGTTGTGTCAGACGAACGACTGGCCGATGATCGACGTCACCCGACGGTCGGTGGAAGAAACGTCGGCCGCCATTCATGCCTTGCACAGGGCAGCCCACCCCACGCAACACGCCCCGGCTCTTCCGGTAGACGGCGCCCCGGCTTCGGATGCGAAAGAGGAGCCGGAAACGGCACGACCGCTCGACGCCCGGCCCACCCGGTCCCACCCCCAAGCTGGCGACCATCAGCCATAGGAACCTCCATGTCCGACCTCATACTGGCCTCCGCAAGCCGCCACCGGGCCCAGCTGCTCGAAAATGCCGGTCTCACCTTCGCGCAGATGGCCTCCACCCTCGACGAACGGGCCATCGAAGCGCCCCTCGCCGAAGCCGACGTGGACCCGGAAGACCGCGCCGAGATCCTGGCCGAGGCCAAGGCCATCGACGTGTCGGAAAGCCATCCGGGCTACCTCGTCATCGGCTGCGACCAGATCCTGTCGCTGGAAGGCGAGGTGCTGCACAAGCCCGCCGACATGGAAGCGGCGCGGCGGCGCTTGCTGCAACTGCAGGGCAGGAGCCATACGCTGCACAGCGCGGTGGTGCTGGTGCGCGACGGTCAGACGCTATGGCGTCACGTCACCCCATGTCTGATGACCATGCGTGCGCTGGAACCGGGTTTCATCGGGCGGCATCTGGCGGACGTCGGCAAGGCGGCGCTGACGAGCGTCGGTGCCTACCAGATCGAGGGCAGGGGGGCGCAGCTGTTCGAAAGCGTGGAGGGCGACCTGTTCTCCGTCATCGGCCTGCCGCTGCTGCCGCTGCTGGACGAACTGCGCCGGATGGACATGATCGATGGTTGAGCGCCTCCAGGCCGATACCGGCGTCATCGGCTGGCCCATCCACCATTCCCGCTCGCCACGCATCCACAATCACTGGCTGGAAGCGCATGGCCTGTCGGGACGTTACGCCGCCATACCCGTATCTCCCGACGAGTCTGCCCAGCATTCGTCGCGTCCCTGCGGCAACATGCCTTGCGGGGGTGCAATGTCACGATCCCCCACAAGGAATCCGTGCTGGCGCTGGCCGATACGTGCGACCGACCGCGCCACGCGGATCGGGGCGGCCAACACGTTGTGGGTCGAGGATGGCATGGTTCATGCGGACAACACCGACGGCGAGGGTTTCCTGGCCAATCTCGACGCCGGTGCGCCCGGTTGGGATGCCAGTGCCGGCCTGGCGCTGGTTATAGGCGCGGGCGGAGCGGCGCGCGCCATCGTGGACGCGCTGGCGCAGCGTGGCTTCGGTCGCATCCTCATCGCCAACCGCACCCGCGCGCGGGCAGAGGCTCTCGCCGAAGGGTGGACTGCGGCAGAAGGCATCGGTCTCGATGAGACCAGCGCCGTCGCCCCCGACCTGCTCGTCAACACGACGTCGCTCGGCATGAACGACGACGCCCTGTCCTTCGACCCGTCCGGTCTGAACCCGGATTGCGTCGTCACCGATCTTGTCTATTCGCCGCTGGAAACGCCGTTGCTGAAAGCCGCGGCTGCAAGAGGCCTGCGCACGGTGGACGGGCTCGGCATGTTGCTGCATCAGGCGGTACCAGGTTTCGAACGCTGGTACGGCGTGCGCCCCACGGTCGATGCGAACCTGCGCGACATCGTATTGGCGGACGCCGCGTGACCCTGTTCATCGGCCTGACCGGCTCCATCGGCATGGGCAAGTCGACCACCGCGCAGATGTTCCGCGACGCTGGCGTTCCCGTGCACGATGCCGACGCGACGGTCCACCGGCTTTACCGCTCCGAGGCGGTCGGACCCATCGAGGCCGCCTTTCCCGGCACCACCGGACCGGATGGTGTGGACCGGGCCGAGCTCGGCGCGGCCGTCATCGGCAGACCGGACGCGATGAAGCGGCTGGAGGCCATCGTTCACCCGCTGGTGCGCGAAGCGGAGAATGAATTCCGTGCCGAAGTAGCCGACAAGCCCTTGGCCGTCCTAGACATTCCCCTCCTGTTCGAAACCGGCGGTGCGGACCGCGTCGATGCCATCGTCGTCGTCACCGCCCCTGCGGACGTTCAACGCGCCCGGGTGCTCGCCCGTCCGGATATGTCCCCCGACAAGTTCGCAGCAATTCTTGCCAAACAGACGCCGGACGCGGAAAAGCGGGCGCGCGCCGATTTCGTCATCGACACGTCGCGTGGCATGAAGACGGCGCGCGCCGATGTGGCCGCGATCATCCAAACCCTGTCGGAAAAGACGTAGAACTATGGCTGAGAAACTCCGCGAAATCATCTTCGATACGGAAACGACGGGTCTGTCGCCCGCTGAGGGTGACCGCATCATCGAGATCGGCGCGGTGGAACTGATCGACCGCATTCCCACCGGCAAGCACTTCCATCGCTACATCCATCCCGGCGACCGGGACATTCACCCCGACGCCCAGCGGGTGCATGGCATTTCCATCGAAGACCTGAAGGACAAACCCTCTTTTGCCGATATTGCCGACGAGTTCATGGACTTCTTCGGCGAAGGCACGCTGATCGCCCACAATGCCAGCTTCGATATGGGTTTCGTCAACGCCGAACTGGCCAAGATCGGACGCCCACCGCTTGCCCGCCGACCGGGTGACGGACACGTTGCTGATCGCCCGACGCGCCTATCCCGGCGCGAAGAACTCCCTCGACGCGCTCTGCCAGCGGTTCAAGATATCGAACGCCCACCGCGTGTTGCACGGCGCGCTGCTGGACGCGGAACTGTTGCAGGAGGTCTATATCGAACTCACCGGCGGCCAGCAGGTGGGCATGGGTTTTGCCGCCCCTGCGCAGGCCGGTAAGGACGTGCAAGCCGGCACGCAGCAAGCCACCCCCATCCGTCAGCGCCCGACGCCATTGCCCGATCCACGCACCGACACCAGCCGCGCCGCCCATACGGCATTCGTCGAACGCCTGGGTGAAACCGCCATCTGGTCACGCTACAAACAGTAATAAGCAAAAAGAACAGAGCGATTCGGGATCAGCCGAACCGCGAAGGCGACCAAGCGGTCGCCCGACGCCAATATGCTGCCCCTCGGAGCGTGAGGCGCGCAGCCCGACAGCGTGAGAGCCAACTTGGGACAAGAACAGAGCGGTTCGGGACGACCCGAACCGCGAAGGCGGCGAACAGCCGACCGGCGCTAATGCGCCGCCCGTCGGAGCGAAAACCGCAGGTTTTCTGCGTGAGACCTAATTAGAGCTTTCCATCTGCGAACGCACGTTCTGCTCCGCCATGCTCTGCTGGAACAGGGCTGCGAAATCGACGGGGTCGATCATCAGCGGCGGGAAACCGCCCTGACGGGTGCAGTCGGCGATGATCTGGCGCGCGAAGGGGAAGAGCAGACGCGGGCATTCGATCATCAGGGCCGGACCGACGGCTTCTTCGGGAATGTTGGTCAGACGGAACACGCCGGCATAGACGAGTTCGGCTGCAAACATCGCGTCCGCACCTTCGCCGGCCTTGGCTTCCATCTTCAACTCGACCTCGTAGTCGGTATCCGACAGGCGGCTCGGATTGACGTTCATGGAAATGTTGATTTCCGGGGCCTTTTCGCGCGGACGCAGGCTCTGGGGGGCGTGCGGGTTCTCGAAGGACAGGTCCTTGATGTACTGTGCCAGCACGTTGAGGGACGGCGCGCCCTTTTCCGATGTGGCGGCTCCGTTGCCGTTCGTTTCGCTGCCGTTTTCGGCTGGTGTTTCGGGCTGTTTGGCCATGGTGTGTCGGTCCTGTTGGTGGAGCGTTGCAAATTCGAAGGGGGCGGTAACACGCGCCAAAAGCGCGCGCAACGCGGCGGCTATCCGACGGGCGTCACGAGCGGGGCGGGGGGTCGCGCGTCACGTCGGATGGTTTGTCGTACGTGGCGTAATCGTCGGCATCCAGATCCACCACCGGTCCGTCGTCGTTGCGCGGGGAACTGTTCGGTACGCCCCATCATATCGCCCATATCCAGGCCGCCGGGCCCGACGACCCGCACCCGGCTGGCCACGAAGGTGCGGATGGCCGCCCGCACCGGCGGCAGGAAAAGGGCGAAACCGATCGCATCCGTGACGAAGCCCGGCGTCAGCAGCAGAATGCCCGCAGCCAGCAGCATTGCGGCATCGGCCAGTTCCCGCGCCGGTACGCGGCCCGCATCCATCTCGCGGCGCATCTGTGCAAACAGCGCCAGCCCCTGCCGCCGCAGCAGGATGGTGCCGAGGACCGCGGTCACCAGGATCATCAACAGGGTCGGCCACAGTCCGATGGCATCGCCGATGACGATGAACGCGGCAATTTCGACCACCGGGACGATGAGCAAGGCGAGGGGAATGAAAGCGAGAGGCATGGCAATTCCAGCGATTGTTCACGGCCAATATAGGGTCGGCCACCCGGAAATCACCCTGCCGGTGACATCATTTGGACGATGCGCGATTTGAACGCCGCGCCCTTCCGCTCTATATCGCCAGAAGACAAGGACATTTCTTTCCCGTACGCCCGAATCGCCGCCCACCCGCAGACAGACCGCTAGGACAGACCGCTTCATGGAATTCGACCTCTTCACCCTGCTGCCCCTTGCTGCGGCCGTCTTCGTCTTCTGGAAATTGCGGAGCGTGCTGGGCACCCGCAACGGGGAAGAACCCACCGTGCCCCCCGCCCGGTCCGAAGACGGAACGCCGTTCGACGCCGGCGACAATGTGGTGCAACTGCCGAACGCCCAGAACCGAACCCAGAACCAAACGCGCGGCGAAGCGGCGGAAGCCGACCGCACGAAAGCGCGCAAGAAGGCGGTCGAAAAGCATTCCGGCAAGGACAAGACCGTCCGCAAGGGTCTGGAAGAGGTCATGGCGCGGGACGAGACCTTCGACCCCGACGAGTTCGTCGGCGGTGCCCGCGCGGCCTACGAGATGATCGTCACCGCCTTCGCCGAGGGCGACAAGCAGACGCTGGACGGCCTGCTGGCCGAGGATGTCTACGAAAACTTCGCAGCCGCGATCGACGCCCGCACCGAAGCGGGGGAAACCGTGAAATCCAGTTTCGTCGGGATCGAGAAAGCTGCCCTGACCGGTGCGGAAATGGTGCGCGACGAGGCCCACGTCACCATGACATTCGTCAGCCAGATCATCTCCGCCACCTTGGATCGCGACGGCGAAGTGGTGGAGGGCGACCTGAACGAGGTGGCCGAGGTGAACGATGTGTGGACCTTCGCCCGCTCCGTCACTTCCCGCGATCCGAACTGGAAACTGGTCGCCACCGACGCCTGATCGTTTCGGGCAAGGAGCGGTCGAGGCGTGGGCGAGAGCTGCGATGGTACAGGATGCAGTCCACGCGCATGATGTGACGCCCCACCTCACGTCCCGGTTGACCCGACTGGCTTTCGACGCCCTTCCCGGTTGGGCAAGGGACGATCATCTCGCTGCATTCGAGGCATATCGTGCAAGTGCCGCTGAACTGGTGGCAGGACGCTACGGGCCAAAGCCCCTCGGCCCGGACCTCCGGTGCGCCAAGCGTGCAGCCGAAGCTGCCCTTGCGGTTAGGGATACCAACATCACCGATGCCCGCGCTTTCTTCGAGCGCTGGTTTCGCCCCTACCGGATAGAGGAAAGCGGCTTTCTCACCGGCTATTTCGAGCCGGTCCTGCCCGCTTCCCGCACCCGCGCGCCCGGCTTCGACGTGCCATTGCTGCGCCGTCCACCTGATCTGTGCGCCGTCACCGACGACAATCGCCCCGACGGCTGGGACGCCGGTATGCGCTTCGCCCGTTCCACATCGCATGGCTTGCAACCCTACCACGATCGTGCGGCCATCCGCGCCGGAGCGTTGAACGGGCAGGGGCTGGAGATGGTCTGGCTCACCGATCCGGTCGATGCGTTCTTCGTTCACGTTCAGGGGGCCGCGAAACTCGACCTCGACCCGTCGCTGCCTGCCGACGAACCCGCCCGCTTCCTGCGTGTCACCTATGACGGCAAGACGGGCCACCCCTACACCTCCATCGCCCGCCTGCTGTGCGAACGCGACGGTATAGACCCGGCCATGATGACCGCCGATGTGCTGGCCGGCTGGTTGCGCGATCATCCGGCCGAGCGCGACAGTCTGATCGACCGGAACCGCTCCTACATCTTCTTCCGCGAAGTCGAAGGGTTGGACCCTGCCGCCGGTCCTGTCGCGGCGGCGAAGGTGCCGCTGCAGGCGGGCCGCTCCATTGCCGTCGATCGCACGCTGCACACATTCGGCACACCGGTCTGGCTGGAAACGGCGATCCCGTTGCCCGGGTGACGAACGCCCCCACGGCACGCTTGACCGTCGCGCACGATACCGGCTCCGCCATCACCGGCCCGGCGCGGGCCGACCTGTTCGTCGGCTCGGGTGCCGACGCCGGTCTGGTGGCTGGCCGTGTTCGCCATGAGGCCACATTGACGCTTCTGTTGCCGGTGTCGCAATGAGCCGACGCCCGACGAAAGAGGAACAGCGGCTGTGGAACGCGGTGGCACGTAGCGTGACCCGCAGCGGGCAGGGCCGAACCAACGGCCCAGGCATTTCCATCGAGGGGCTGCGCGAGGAGATGAAGGATCTCATGGGCTCCAGCGCCGACATCGCGCTACCCGGAAAACCGATGCCGGTTCGCTCCGACCAAAAGCCCGTTCACGTGCGGCGAACGCCCGAACACGCACCGCGAAAGAAGCCTGCCAAGACCCCCTTTCGTCCGAACGCTCTCGACGATCGGGCCTTTCGCGACCTCCGGAAAGGCAGGCTTGCCATCGACGGACGCATCGACCTGCACGGCATGACGCAGGATGAGGCCCAGATGGCGCTGGACAACTTTCTCGTTTCGGCCCGCGCTTCCGGTCGCCGTCACGTGCTGGTGATTACCGGCAAGGGTCGGGCCAATGACGGCGTGTTGAAACGGGCCGTTCCAATCTGGCTGGCCATGCCCCCCCTGTCGCTGCACGTGAACGGACTGCGCGAAGCCCCTGTCGAACACGGCGGCTCCGGCGCGCTCTATGTCCGGTTGAAACGACCGGTATGACCGTTCCTCTGAGGCCCCCTCCCCTTACGCCCCCTCCCCTGACCCCGCTGGGCGTCCGGCTGCGGGAATTGCGGACGGAGAAGGGCATCTTGCAGAAGGACATGGCAGCGGCGCTGGGGGTTTCACCCGCTTACCTGTCGGCGCTAGAACGGGGAAGGCGCGGCGCGCCATCCTTCGCGTTGCTGCAACGGATCGTGGAATGGTCCGGCCTGATCTGGGACGAGGCGGACAATCTGCATAAACTCGCAGCACTCTCCCACCCCCGCGTGACGATCGACACCAGCGACCTGTCGCCCCGGGCAACGCTTCTGGCCAACCGTCTGGCCGGTCGCATAGCGAGCCTGGACGAAGCGAGCATCGATCGGTTGAACGACCTTCTGGGCCCTTAGGATGCCTTGCGAAACTCCGCGTTCAGCACACCGGCGACCGCCGTGCGGATGTCCGACAGCGTGAACGGTTTGGAGACCACGTCCACGGCGTTGACCCCGGCAGCCCGTTCGCGCTGGTCGGCATAGCCCGTCATCAGCATGACCGGCAGGTTCGGATAGAATTGCCCCGCCAGACGCGCCAGTTCGATACCGTCCATGAACGGCATCTGGATATCGGACAGCAACAGGTCGAAATCTCCCGCCCGGGCGCGCAGAGCGTCGAACCCTTCCTCCCCGTCGCAGGTTTCCACGATCGTATGGCCCTGGGAGGACAGGGCGCGGGCCACGAAGGCGCGCACGGCATCGTCGTCTTCCGTCAGCAGAATTGTCGCCATGGCACTGTGCCCCGAATCGTTCGTGACCCTTATGGCCACGGTTTGTTCGCACTATCCGTTAAGTATGGTAAACGAGGGGTTAACGGGGTGACGAATGCGCCACCCCTAGGCGTCGCCCTCGACGACCCCGACGAAGGGCAGTTCGCGAAAGGCGTAGCCGGCATCCATGCCGTAGCCCACGACGAAATGATCGGGACAGACGAAGCCCGTATAATCGGCTTCCACGTCGGCCTTGCGCTTCGACTGCTTGTCGAGCAGCACGGCCACGTCCACCGACTTCGCGCCCCGTTCCACCATCAGGTCGCGGGCGAATTTCAGCGTATTGCCGGACTCCAGAATATCGTCGATCAGCAGGACGTCCCGGCCCTTCGGGTCGGAATCGATGTCGCGCAGGATCTTCACCGTCCCGCCTTCCGTTCCCGCACCGTAGCTGGAAAGCGTGATGAACTCGACCTCCGGTTCCAGCCCGCAGGCATGCATGGCGCGAATGAGATCGGCGGCGAAGATGAACGAGCCTTTCAGGATGGCGATGACCAGCAGGTCGTCGCGCTTTCGCTCCGCCATGTCGGCAGCCATCGCCGCGTTGCGCTCGGCGATCTGACGTTCGGTATAAAGAGGGCTGATACGCTTGCCGCGTACACTTATCGCATCGCTCATGGGCGCTTTCCTAGCGCCGCTCGCCCGATGCGTCGACTACTTTATGACGGACCTGTTCGCCACCGGTGCGAAGGTGACCTCCACATCGACCGCGGAATCGGGATAGTCCCGTGCCACGGCGGTGAACGTGCTCTTCTCGCCCGCTGCCAGAGTGTCGGACGTGGCCTTGGCGGTCCAGGCATAGACCTTCTGGTCGGCACCGCCGCGCATGGTCAGTTTCAACGCGGGCACAGGCACGGTGGCGTGGGCGGCATTGGCGATCTCCCCGCGCACGATGAGCTGGCTGATGCCGTCCTTGCGGGTGCGGGTGGTCGTGATGTTGGCGATGGACAGACCGGCGGTCGCGGACCCGACATTCGGCGCGAGCCCGACCGCTTCGTAGAGCGCGAGCGTCTGCGGTGCTGCAGCCACGATCCGGTCGCGTTCGGCCAGGGCACCGGTGGCGACCACCGCTGCCATCAGGCAGGCGGCGACGGGTCCGAGACGGAGGTTGGCTGGTGCCGTATCGGTGGAGGACGCGGCATCCACGTAGATCGGCGCGCCGGTAACCGCACCGGCGGCGGTCGAAGATGCCACGAGAGCGTTGCCATCGGCGCCGTCGCACAGATCGGCGAAGTCGGGTGCCATGGAGGGAGCGGACACCGTCTGGCGCACCCATTCGTGCTCGCACTGGCCGCATTGCAGCGGACGGGTCAGGGCGACATGTACCGGTGGTTCGCGAAAGCGGGCATCACAGGCGGGGCAGATCACGGACATGGAACGACACGATGTTGCGACAGGGTTGATGGCCCCATCTTGCCGTCGCAATGGTGAACGATTGGTTGACGCACGGTGGTCTGCGACATCGATCCGGCCATCTTGTCACCATCCGTTAACCATAGGATCGCAGAAGTGGCGTAAACGATGACGCAGGCGCGAAGTCCGCGTGTGACGGCGAGCTGATGATGATCCGTTTCGACAAGGTTGGAATGCGCTATGGCGGCGGCGGCGAGGTGCTGCGCGACGTGGACCTCGTCATAGAGAAGGGCTCGTTCCAGTTTCTCACCGGCCCGTCCGGAGCGGGCAAGTCGACGCTGCTGCGGCTCATGTTCATGTCCCTGTCGCCGACGCGCGGCAATATCGAGATCTTCGGGCGCGACGCGGCGGAGGTCGACCCGCGATGATTTGCCGGATATTCGTCGCCGTATCGGTATCGTGTTTCAGGACTTTCGCCTGCTCGACCACCTCACGCTGTACGAGAACGTCGCCTTGCCCCTGCGGGTGCGCGGGCGGGAGGAGCGCACCTACAGTGCCGACGTGGTGGACCTGCTCAAGTGGGTCGGTCTGGCCAACCGCATCGATTCGTTCCCAGCCGTTCTGTCGGGCGGCGAGCAGCAGCGCGCCGCCATCGCCAGGGCGCTGATCGACCAGCCGGACCTGCTGCTGGCGGACGAACCCACCGGCAACCTCGACCCGACCCTGGCGCGACGGCTGCTGCGCCTGTTCGTGGAGCTGAACCGCACGGGCACCTCCGTCATCATCGCCACCCACGATCTGGCGCTGATGGACCAGATGCCCGCCCGGCGGCTGGTGCTGGAAGACATGACGGTGAAGACCTATGGCTGAACCGGCTGTCGCCTCCTCCAAACCCTCTGCGCCAACTTCGAAGGGCCCGCCGCCGTCCGGGGACGCGAAGGTCGGGGACGATTTCACCCCCCGCACCTCCCATTCGGTCGTGCCCCAGGGGTCGATCGCCGGTCGTTCGCTCACCCTCGTCATCGCCATCATGGCGTTCCTCGCATCCCTCACCCTGGGGGCGGTATCGCTGGTCTCGGACACGGCGCGATCCTGGCAGAGCGATATCGCCCGCGAGATCACCGTGCAGGTCCGGCCCGTTGCGGGGGCGTCCGCCGATATGGAGCAACGGGTTCTGCTTGCCCGTCAGATCGCGGGCGGCACACCGGGGATCGCCTCCGTCAGCGTGGTGGACGACGAAGCCACCCGTCGCCTTCTGGAACCGTGGCTCGGCAGCGGCATGGTGCTGGACGAACTCCCCGTACCCCGCCTGCTGCGCCTGTCGATCAACCGCGCGTCTCCACCCGACCTGTCGGCGCTCGCCGCCGAGCTTGCCGATGCGGTGCCGGGCGCGTCGCTGGACGACCACCGGTCCTGGCAGGGCAGGCTTGC
This sequence comes from uncultured Alphaproteobacteria bacterium, assembly GCA_963711195.1. Classification (GTDB taxonomy): domain Bacteria; phylum Pseudomonadota; class Alphaproteobacteria; order Rhizobiales; family Rhizobiaceae; genus Pseudahrensia. The sequence continues at coordinate 50,212 of CAVQDK010000004.1, read as the reverse complement.
CACCATGGCGCGCGCCACGGTGCTGGCCGGGGGCGTCATCTTCCTGCTGATGCTGGCGGCCACCGTGCTGACCGTCATCTTCGCCACCCGTGGCGCGATGGCCGGCAACCGCCACACGATCGACGTGCTGCATTTCGTCGGTGCCGAACGCAATTACATCGCCGCCCAGTTCCAGCGCCATTTCCTGTGGCTGGGACTGAAAGGCGGTTTGGCGGGCGGCGTGGTGGCGATTGCGGTCTTCGTGGCGCTCGGCCTGTGGTCCGGGCGCGATGTGGCCGATCCCGTGGCCGACCAGGCTTTCGCCCTGTTCGGCACCTTCGCGGTGGGCTGGACCGGCTATACCGGCGTCGTGGCACTCGTCTTTGCCGTGGCCGTGCTCACGGCTCTCACATCGCGTTACACGGTGCTGGCGCAGGTCGGCGATCTCGACGGTTCCCGCCAGACCTGATGGCCGGACGGTACGAGTGCCGCGGGAATTGGGGTCTCCCAAAACGTGCCGAAACCCTGTAGGGAAGCCATGCGCCACATCGATGTGGCGATCGACACCGGGTTTTTGACGACGATGACCATGAGCGAAACGGCTCCTGCGAGAAAGAACAGGAAGGGCGTCCTGCGTGCCACGGGCGGCTTTCTCGGTGGCCTGTTCGGGCTGCTGGTCAAGCTGGCTCTGGTTCTGGCCTTCATCGCCGCCGGTCTGCTGCTGGGCGGTTTCGTACAGTTCGCCACCAGTGTCACCCAGGCGCGCGCGCCGGCTGAAGCGCCGCAGGCCGATGCAATCGTGGTGCTGACCGGCGGTTCGGAACGCATCGCCGTGGCGCTGGACCTGCTGGAACAGGGCAAGAGCGACCGGCTGCTGATCTCCGGCGTCAACCCGCAGACATCGGAGGCCGCCCTTGCCGAAGTCCACCCCGACCACGCGCGCGCCATCGAATGCTGCGTCGATACCGAACGGGTGTCGCGGGACACGATCGGCAACGCGATCGAAACGCGAAAATGGGTCGCCGAACGGGGCTTTGAATCCCTCGTTCTGGTTACCAGCAGCTACCACATGCCCCGCAGCCTGATGGAGTTCTCCCGCCAGATGCGTGGCATTCAGGTCATCGCCTGGCCCCTTCAACTGACCGACCTGAAACGGGACGACTGGTGGCGCAATTCCACCACGCTGCGGTTGATGGTGTCGGAATACGTCAAATATGTCGGCGCCTGGTCGCGGGACTATGTGCAGCGCGAAACCTTCGATACCGTGCGCGCCTCCCTGTTCGGCAGCGTCGGCCCCAGCCCTAGCCCCAGTCCCGGCCCAAGTTCCGGCCCAAGTTCCGGCACGACGGCAGATTAGGCTCGCACCATGACGGCCCTGCGTTCCATCCTCCACAACATCGTGTGGCCGATCAATCTGGCGTCTCCAGATGATCCTGCAGTCGCCCGTCTATTTCGCGTTCATGAACCAGCGCCAGCGCACCGGCGTGGTCAAGCGCTGGGCGCGCTCCAGCCACCGGATGGCCCGCTCGCTGCTGCGTGAGGATGTGGAAGTTCTGGGCCGGGAACATATTCCCCGAGGCGCAGCCCTCGTCGCGTCCAAACACCAGTCCAACTGGGATTTCTACAGCGTCTACGAACAGCTTCCAGACGCCGCCTTCGTCTTGAAGGAGGAACTGATGAAGATCCCCTTCTTCGGCTGGTACGTGGCGGCCAACGGCCACATTCCCATCCGCCGAGGCGACAAGGGCGTCGCCATGCGCCGCATGATCAAGCGGGCGGGCAAGGAACTGGAGAAGGACCGGCAGATCGTCATCTTCCCCGAAGGCTCCCGCATGGACCCGGAGGCTGCCCCGAACTATCGCTACGGCATCACCCGCATGTATCTCGATCTCGGCGTCCCGGTCGTCCCGGTCGCCCTGTCGTCGGGACTGTTCTGGCCCCGCAAGACGTTTCGTCGCTATCCCGGCACGCTGCGGATGATGTTCATGGAGCCGATCCAGCCCGGCCTCGACGGGCCGGATTTCGCCGCACTGCTGGAACGCACGATCGAGGATGGACAGGCGCACCTTTACGCGATGACACTGGCCGACGAACTCCAGCCACCCGTTCCGCACGCCGTACGCGCAAGGCTCGGCGAAAACGGCAAGGTTGGCGAAAGTCTCGCGCAAGGCTGATTTGTTCTTGTAATGTTCTGTTAAGAAGTTCACCCTACGTTCCTGAGAACGACCCGTAGCCGGGTTCGAGGAATCACGTCAGGGAACGAACGCCATGTTTGCAGCCACCGCATCATGCTACAAAGTGCTTGCATTTTCTCCCGCGTTGTCGGCGCCAACGCCTGTCGGTGTCGACGAAGGGTTGGGACGGTTCACCTATTTGACCGGCCGGTCCGGTCGGCGCTACATGTTCTGCCGCGTGTCGCGCGATCAGGCATCGCTGTACGGAGATTGCGTGTATGCGGTCGAGTCCGCTGCCAGCAACGCGAAGGTCATCGCGGCGACTTTACCCGATGAGATGTGCGAAGCCGACCCGGTTTTCGTGCACCTGCCCGACGGGACGTCCGTAAACACCGTGCTGCGCGACCTGACGGGGACAGACTGGCAATAGCCGGTTCCCGAGCGACGCGTTTCGATTGACGGGAGCGGGTGCAAGGGTGGACAGTCGGTTGCAACCGGCCAAACCCGAACCCGTGCCCTATGAAATCTGCATTCATCCGCCTTGCCTGCGTCATCGCCCTTTGTCTCACGGCGATGACTGCATCCCACGGCGCGGACCTCAAATCTCCGGCGGACTTCGCCTCCATCGCCGACGAGACGGAACGCTCCACCGCCCTGTTCACCGAAATGGGCAAGGTGCTGACCCATCCGCGCTGCGTGAACTGCCACCCGAGGGGTGATTCGCCGTTACGGGGCGACGCGATGGTGCCCCATGTTCCGCCCGTCCGACGCGGTGGTGAGGACGGAATGGGCGTGCCCGGCATGCGCTGCACCACCTGCCACGGTAACGAGAACGTGGCCTACACCGTGGGCGAGGGTTCGATCCCCGGCCATCAGATCTGGCATCTGGCACCGAAATCCATGGCATGGGAGGGCGTCGGCCTGTTCGGCATCTGTCGGCAGATCAAGGATGTAGAGCGCAACGGCGGTCGTTCGCTGGAAGAACTGCACGAACACAACGCCGAAGACGGTCTCGTCGGTTGGGGGTGGAACCCGGGCGAGGGCCGTGAACCCGCCCCCGGCACGCAGGCCCTGTTCGGCGCCCTGACCAAGGCGTGGATCGATACCGGTGCCCATTGCCCGCCGGAGGGTTAGTCCGAGACTTCAGACACCGGTAACCGGACGGGCCGACTGCTCTTGCAACTTGGCAGCAATCGCTTCCATCATGGCGTCTTCGATCCCCATCTCGCGCAACTGGCTGGTCGTATCGAGGAAATAGGCGTCGTTCCTGCCGCTCTTACCCTCCGCCCGTGCAATGATCTCCACGAGAGCTTCGACATCGAGGCTCCCGGCATATTGTTCGTGATACGGATCGACCACATAGGTGACGCAGGACACCACGCGGCCCTGGCCGGACGGGTCGTGCAACTGGGCGGGCAGCAGGGTTTCGACGTAGACGTTGGTCACCAGTTCACGCTCGCGCAGATAGGCGATGACCGTGTCCCGGTCGGTCTCGCGCACCTTGAAGGCCAGACCGCTGCACATGCCGCCCCGGTCCAGCCCCAGCACGATGCCGGGGGAGGCCTGCGTGCCACGGTGAACCCACGAATAGATGCACGGTGCCCGGTGCACCCCACCCATCCGTGCCGGTATCGCCTCCACATGCTCGAAACCCGGTCGCCACATGAGCGAGCCGTAGCCGAAGACCCAGAAATGGTCCGGATCGTGGTGGATGGGCATGTCGGTCATGGGCGCGGGCTTGTCAGAGCGGGTCGGTGCGCCGATTAACAGGTCACGCGCGGTCTCACCAGCGCGACCATCCGTCCCGAAAGGTCGATAGGAATGTCCAAGCCAATGCCGAAAACCCTGCGCTGGATACTGATCGTGCTGGCAGGTCTGATCGTCATCTACACGATCGGCTGGTTCGCGGTGGCACGCTCCATCGACAAGCGAGTTGCCGCGGGGCTGGAGGAGTTGCGCCTCGGCGGCTACGACCCGGTCTGCACGAACCGCACCATGGTCGGCTTCCCCCTTGCCATGACGATGACCTGCGCCGCCACCGGCGCGTCCCCGGCCACCGGTCGACCCTGGCAGGCGGGTGGGCTGGCCATTTCCGCCCCGTTCACCGACCCGGGCCTGTTCACCGCTACCCTGCAGTCACCTTTACTGGTCGGCGAGGCAAGCCGTCAGGCGGAGGTCACGTGGTCGGACATGGATACGCGGCTGGACATGACGCTCGGTGGCGTCGTGCAGGAAATCGCGCTGGCTTCGGACAGCGTGACGATTGCAGCCGGACCCCATTCGGCTTTGGCGGACGCCGTGCGCATCGTCTTCGTTCCCGATACCGACCGACCGAACGACTTGAATGCCGTGGTCACTACCGATGCCGCGACCGCGACCCTTCCCTACGGGCGCACACTCGCCGCGACGGACGGGGTGCTTCGCATGTCGCTGGAAGACGGGGCGAGCGACCTGTTCGCCCGACGCCTGCCCCTTCGGCGAGGTGCTGGCGGATGGTGCGCGGATTCGCATCGACCTGCTGCGTCTGGACGCCGGAGACGGGGCCATCGCCCTGTCCGGCCCGTTGAGCCTGTCAGCGGACGGGCTGCTGTCGGGAACCGTCAGCGTCGGCCTGCAGAACCGTGACGGACTGGCCGATTGGGCCAATAGCCTCGACCCGAATGCGGCACAGGCGGTCGCGACGCTGGCGCAAGCGGTGGCAGGGATGGGGGCGACACGCAGTTTCGACGGGCAGGATATGCCCGCGATCGACCTGACGCTGGACGACGGCGACGTGCGGCTCGGCTTCATTCGTCTTGGGCCGGATTCCGCCTTTGCAGCTTCGGTAGTGTTGCGCCCGAAATTGGCGGCATCCGTGTCCTGCCCGGTCTCCACGATGGAGCGGCGCACCGCGCGCGTCTTGGTAAAATGGGCCTCCAGATGCGCGCCGTCCCCCCAGCGCACGGCCTTCTGCAGCGCCGCCAGATCTTCCGAAAACCGCCCCAGCACTTCCAGCACCGCTTCGCGGTTGTGCAGGAAGACGTCGCGCCACATGACAGGGTCGGACGCCGCGATGCGGGTGAAGTCGCGGAAGCCCGAAGCCGAAAACTTGATGACCTCGCTTTCCGTCACCTCTTCCATGTCGCTGGCGGTGCCGACGATATTGTAGGCGATGAGGTGGGGAATGTGGGAGGTGACGGCCAGCACCCGGTCGTGATGGTCCGGGTCCATGACCTCGACGTCGGACCCGAGCGCCTGCCAGAAGCCGATGAGTTTTTGCACGGCGCGCTCGTCCGTTCCATCGCACAGGCGTCAGAAGATGCCAGCGTCCGTCGAACAGCGTGGCGAAGCCCGCATCGGGGCCGGAATGTTCGGTGCCGGCGATGGGGTGGCCAGGGATGAAGTGAATGTCGTCTGCAATATGCGGCGCGATCTGGTCGATCACCGATCGTTTGACGGAACCGGCGTCCGACAGGATGCAGCCCGGTTTCAGATGCGGGCCGATAGCTTCCGCCACCGCACCCATCGCCCCCACCGGCGTGCAGATGATGACGCAATCGGCATCGCGCACCGCTTCTGCGGCATCGGTCGTGTAGCTGTCGCCAAGCTCCAGTTCCTCCGCCCGCGCCAGCGTGTCGGCGCTGCGGGTGGAGATGGCGATGTGTCCCACCAGCCCGTCGCGCCGGGCGCGGATGGCGATGGAGGCACCGATCAGCCCGATACCGATGAGGCAGAGACGCTCGAAAATGGGTTCGCTAGCCATCGGACCGGCTGGTCAGAAGGGTGCGCAACGCATCGATCGTGCCGCGACAGGCTTCCCCGCTGCCGATCGTCATGCGCAGGGCATTGGGAAACCCGTAGCCGGTGACGCGCCGCAACACGAAACCGCGCTCGGTCAGAAAGACGTCCGCCTCTTCGGCGCTGGCCGGCGCGTCGTCGAAATGGATCAGCACGAAATTGCCGACCGAAGGCGTGACGCTCACGCCCAACCCTTCCAGTTCGGCCACCGTCCAGGCCAGCCATTCTTCGTTGTGGGCGATGGAAGCGTCCACATGGGCACGGTCCGCAATGGCCGCTTCGGCGGCTGCGGCAGCGGCCGCGTTGACGTTGAACGGACCGCGAATGCGCTCGATCGCGTCGCAGATATGGTCCGGCGCATACATCCAGCCGACGCGCAGACCGGCCAGTCCGTGAATCTTGGAAAAGGTGCGCGTCATCACGACATTCTCGCTGGCCGCCACCAGTTCCACGCCGCTTTCGTAGTCGTTGCGCCGCACATATTCCGCATAGGCCGCGTCCAGCACCAGCAGAACCGATGGCGGCAGTGCGGCGTGCAGACGGCGCACCTCCGCCATGGGGATGTAGGTGCCGGTCGGGTTGTTGGGATTGGCGAGGAAGACGATGCGGGTTTTGTCGCTCACCTTGGCGACGAATGGCGTCCACATCCGTCGTGCAATCGGTTTCCGCTGCCACCACCGGCGTGGCACCGGCGGCGAGGATTTCGATGCGGTAGACGAGAAAGCCGTGCTCGGTGTGGATCGCCTCGTCGCCCGCCTGCAGATAGGCCTGCGCCAGATAGTGCAGCAATTCGTCCGACCCGTTGCCGACGACGATGTTGGCGGCGTTCAACCCGTGCGCCTTGGCGATTGCCGTGCGCAGACCGGTCGACGACCCGTCGGGATAGTCCTCCAGCCGGTCCGCCAGCCCCGCATAGGCGTCGCGCGCAGCCTGGCTGGGGCCGAGCGGCGTCTCGTTGGCCGACAACTTGTGCAGCCGCACGCCCGCAGGCACGGCGGACTTGCCGGGCACGTAGGCGGCGATGTCCATGATACCGGCATTGGGGGTAGGGCGGCTGGCACTCGGCATGGATTGCACTTCCTTGGCAAAGACGCCGCGTTCTACGGCGCGTCATCCTTGTTTGCAATTAAGCCCGTTTGCAATCGACGCAGCCCACGCACCTTTCGACGCGCCCTGTGACGCCCCCTGCGGTGCAAGCACCGGCGCAAACACGCGCCGGGACTGGCGCTCCCGCACGGTTACCCCCTGATGAACCCGCTTGGTCGCCTCCACCACGATGGCTCCCGCCACCATCGGTGCGACCCGTCGCGTGATGCGTTCGATGCCGCCCGCGCTCTTCAGCAGCCATTGACGGCGAAACGGCGGAAAGCCGAGCGCATCGCCGGAAGCCGTCGGCGTGAACCCGTCGCGCGCAACAGGCGCGTCAGCTGTCCGCTCGAATAGGGCCGACCCGCACCGAACGGCGTGTGGTCCATCCGCGCCCACAGACCCCGCCTGTTCGGCACCACGACCACCAGTTTCCCGCCGCTGGCCATCACCCGCCAGATCTCGCGCAGCGTCTCCTCGGCATCCTCGCAATGTTCCAGCGCATGCACCATCAGCACACGGTCCATGGCCGCGTCCGGCAGGGGCAGGTCTTCGTCGAACACCAGCGCGCTGGCGCAGGGTTTGCCGTGGGGCCATTGCATCGCCCCCTGCCGCGCGGGCTGGAACGAGAAGGTCCGCTCCGCATCCACGCCGAACCGGTCCAGCCACGGGGCGGTATGGCCCAGCCCCAGCAACCGCTCCTTCGTCAGCCTCGTCCACATCGAAGCCAGCGAAAGAGTAAGCGAACGCTCTACAGCCTGCCCGAGAGGGCTTGCATAGAAACGGCGCAGTTCGACAATATCCATCTGCATGGATAGGGTCTAACCCACAAATCCGCCCGCACAAACCGATAGATCACCCATGTCCAATTCCCGCCTGCAAGTCTTTCAGTTTCCGGCCCGTGACGACAATTACGCCGTCATCCTGCACGACCGCGATACCGGCACGACCATCGCCATCGATGCGCCCGAACTGGAGCCGATGGCCGACGTGCTGGAGGACAAGGGTTTCACCCTGACCCACATTCTCACCACCCACCACCACCCGGACCATGTGGAAGCCAACGCGGCGCTGAAGGCGGCGCATGGCTGCACCATCACCGGCCCGGCGGCGGAGGCCGATCGCATTCCCGGTATCGACGAGCAGGTTTCCGGTGGCGATACGTTCGACGTCGGCGGCCACCGCGTGGAGGTCATCGCCACCCCCGGCCACACGCTGGGGCAGATCGCCTATCACTTTCCTGACCAGAAACTGCTGTTTGCGGCAGACGCCCTGTTCGCACTGGGTTGCGGACGCATATTCGAGGGCACGCCCGTGCAGATGCACGAAAGTCTGCAGGCACTGGCCGCTCTGCCGGACGACACGAAAGTCTATGCGGGCCACGAATACACGCTGTCCAACGCAAAGTTCGCGGTCACCGTCGATCCGCTGAACGCGGCGCTGGCCGAACGGGCTCGCGAGATCGAGCATCTGCGCGACGACGGCAAACCCACCCTGCCGACGACGATCGCGCTGGAAAAGGCGACCAACCCCTTCCTGCGCCCCCACGACCCGGCCATCCGCCAGCATCTGGGCATGCAGGATGCGACCGATGCGGAAGTGTTCACCGAAATCCGCAAGCGCAAGGACAATGCCTAGGGGCGGCGGACGATGAACGACCTGTCCGCAGCCGATGTCGTTCGATTGCTCGATCTGGCCCCGCATCCGGAAGGCGGGCATTTCCGGGAAACCTTTCGCGACGAGGCCTCGACCGCCATCTATTATCTGCTGGAAGCGGGCGAGTGTTCCCACTGGCACCGGGTTCATGGTTCAGCCGAAGTCTGGCACCACCATGCCGGTGGCCCGCTGGCGTTGACCCTGTCGCCCAATGGCCACGATGCCGAAGCCCATCGGCTGGGCACCGCCATCGACATGGGGGAGAAGCCGCAGGTGGTCGTGCCGCCGGGCTGGTGGCAGACGGCGGAAAGTCTGGGGCGCTGGACGCTGGTCGGCTGCACCGTGGCCCCGGCCTTCGACTTCGCCAGGTTCGAGATGGCCCCGCCGGACTGGTTTCCCAAACCCCGCTAGCGGAATGTTCAGGCGGCTTTACGCCCCCGTTTCGGTGCCGCGATCCGCGTCGATTCGACCGTCTTCATCTCCCCCGCGGCTCCGCTCCACGGCACCGTCATTTCCGGTGCCCCGTAGTGGAAGCCTTGCAGCAGATCGACGCCCCAATCGGCGAGCAGTCTGGCCGTGGCTTCGTCTTCCACCCATTCCACCACCACCTGCGCATCGAACAGACCGGCCAGATCGACCAGTGCGCGAATGAAAGACTGGTTCTCGTTGCTGGACGCGAGATTGCGCACGAATTGCCCGTCCACCTTGATGATGTCGAAGGGCAGGCTCTTCAGGTTGCGAAATGACGTGTAACCGGCACCGAAATCATCGAGCGCCACCCGGAAACCCAATCCCTTGACCTCGTGGATGAAGCGCAGCGCCTCCTCCATCGATTCCGCCGCATGGCTTTCGGTGATCTCCACGATCAACCGTCCCGGCAGCGTCTTGTCGCGGTTGACGGCGGCGGCCAGCTTGGAAAGCCACAGCGGGTCGCTGGCCGTGTCGTGGCACACGTTGAGCGAAAACACGGCGTCCGGGCATTCCGCCAACGTCGCCAGCGCCAGATCCAGCGCGTGATGGTCGACGATGCGGATGAGACCCAGTTCCTCGGCCACGCCCACGAAATCCTTCGCCGCGATGGGTGCGCCTTCGGAATCGGCCAGCCGCAGCAGGGCTTCGTGAAAGATCGTCTCCCCGGTCTTGGCGTCGACGATAGGCTGCCAGGCGAGGTTGATATGGCCGTCCCCCAGGGCGGTGACGATGCGCTTGGCCATCTTCGCCGAATCCATGTGGCGTTTCGCGCGCACCGGATCGACGCGGAAGGAGACGAGGGACGAATCCCGATTGCGTCGCGATTGGGTAAGCGCCTGCTGCGCGGCGACCGTTGCGCCACGCATGTCGCGGGCATGGCGCGGAATGGACACGGCCCCGATGGAGAGTGACGAGGCGATGGGACCGACGCTCGTTTCCACCACCGTCGTGCCCAGCAGGTCGAGCAGCCGGTGCCCGGCCACCATCATTTCCCGTTCGGTGCAGTTGGGCAGCAAGATGCCGAGCCGCGTGCCGGAAAAGCGTGCAATCGTGTCGACATCGCGCAGGTTGTCCCGAAGCAGCGCGGCGATTTGCGTGATGACTTCGTCGCCGGCCGCGTAGCCGTAGACGGAATTGATGAGGTCGAAATGGTCGAAACCGACGATCAGAAACCCGGCTTCGGTGCCGTTATGCGCCATGACCTTGAACTGTTCGTCCACCGCCTCGTTGAGCATGGTGCGGTTCAGCAAACCCGTCAGCGTGTCGAAGCGAGACAGCCGGTCCATGCGCTCTTCGACCAGCCGCCGTTCGTTGACGACACGCAGTATGCCGTGGGCGCGCACGGGACGACCGGCGCTCTTCTTGCTCTTGCCGTCGGAAAACCAGCGTCCGGTTTCCTCGATCCACAGGTCCGCCCCGTTCTTCAGGGCCTTTCCGCACAGCGCGTACTGCACGTTGTAATAGACCCCGTCTCCGGTGTCGCGACCGGTGCCGGAGAAGATGACGTCGGTGCGGTTCGACGGGTGTGGCAGCCAGCAGCAGCCGGGAAAAGGCCCGGTTGGACCCGATCGCATCGAACCCGTCCAGATGAAGCAGGGCATCACTGCCATCGCTCCAGCTCAGCGTGTCCGAAGTAATATCCCATTGGAACACGCATTCCCCGACGGACCGCAGCACGCTGCCGGCACAGGTATCGGAAACGACGGCGTCGCAGACGGTGACATCGCCGGCGTTTTCAGTGGCGCAGGCAACCGGCGTATCGGCGGCGGACGGGCGTCGCCCTGCCGTCCGGTGCAGCGGTTTTTCCAGTATCGTTGCTTCAGTCATGGGCACCATTGAACAAGCGGAAACAGATATTTGCACGCCAAACTAGCGTAACACTGTTAAGAAGAGTTTCCCGAACTGTGGATGAACGTCCTGATGCCAGCCGCCTCGCCCTACGCCCTGCTTGCAGACCATGTCCGCCAGACCACTGCCCTGTCGCAAGCGGCAGGTATTCTGATGTGGGATCAGGAGGTTATGATGCCCGCGAAGGGTGCGGAGGCCCGGGCCGAACAGATGGCCGCACTCGAGGAGGTCGTTCACGAACGGCGCACCGATCCGCGTATCGGCGACTGGCTGGCGGCGGCGGAGGGTACGGATCTCGATGCGGCCGGGCAGGCAAACCTGCGCCTCGTGAACCGCAGCTTCGAACGCGCCAACCGCGTTCCCGCCCGGCTGGCTGCAAGGATCGCCCGCACCACATCCATCGCCCAGCACGCCTGGGCATCGGCCAAGCACGAACGACGATTTCGCCGCCTTCGCGCCCCATCTGTCGAGGTCGTCGCCCTGCGGCGGGAGGAGGCGTGCGCCCTTGCGGGCGGCGACAGCGATGCGGATGCGCTCTACGATGCGCTGCTCGACGATTACGAGCCGGGCATGAACGTTGCCCGGCTGGCACCGCTTCTGGAGGGAATGCGGCCACGCCTGTCCGCCCTGCGCGAGGCCATTGCGGGCTCCGATCCAGAGCATCTGCATCTGTCAGGACCGTTCGAAGCCGGGCCTCAACTCGCTTTGGCGCGGGTGCTGGCGGAACAGGTCGGCTACGATTTCGAGGCCGGACGGCTGGACCTGTCCGTCCACCCCTTTTCCTCCGGTACCGGGGGCGATGCCCGCATCACGACGCGCGTCGATGCCGACAATCCGATGGACTGCCTCTATTCCACCATCCACGAACTGGGCCACGCGCTCTACGAACAGGGCGTGCCGCAGGCCCATCGTCTCATGCCTGCCGGTGCCAGCGTTTCCATGGGTGTGCACGAAAGCCAGTCGCGGCTTTGGGAAAACCAGATCGCGCGCTCCCGGCCTTTCTGCGAGTGGCTATGGCCGCAGGTCGAACGCCATCTCGGCACCGGTGGCTTGAGCGGGCCGGACGATCTCTACCGTGCCGTCAACCGCGTCGAGACCGGCTACATCCGCACCGAAGCCGACGAGGTGCACTACAACCTCCACGTCCTGCTGCGCTTCGAACTGGAACGCGACCTCATCGCCGGTCGCCTGGACGCGGCGGACCTGCGCGATGCGTGGAACACCCGCTTCGAGCGCGACTTCGGTCTGCCGGTGCCGGACGATACCCATGGTATTCTGCAGGATGTGCATTGGTCGGCAGGCCTGTTCGGTTACTTCCCGACCTATTCGCTCGGCAACATCTATGCCGCCCAGCTGAACACCGCCATGCGCGACTGCGGTGCCGGACCTCGACGCGCAACTCGAACGCGGCGAGACCGGCGCGGTGCTGGACTGGCTGCGCACCAACATCCACGCCCACGGCAGCATCCTGCCCGCAGCAGACCTGATCGAGCAGGCATCCGGTCAGACGTTGAGTTCCGACCCGTTGCTCGACTACCTCGAAGCGAAATACGGTGCGATGTTCGATCTATAGGTGAAAATACCTCACGTGTGGCTGCAATCGTTCCTTTTGTCTGGCCGGTCGGAAGCGTCCATCTTCGGTGCAACGCAACACGCCAGAGACCACACCGATGCACCACACACCAGATCGCACCGCCAACCCGCTCCTCACCTCCGGCCCTGCCACCCTGCGCACCGTCGCCGGTCGCAGCCGCGCCATCGCCCTGCGCGACACGTGGCGCTGGCTGACGGGCGCTTCGACTTAATCCGGCAGGAACGGCAAGTCCGCTGCTCGTTGCCGCAGCCATTCCAGAAACGCGCCGATGGCTTTTTCCTGCGTCCGTCGCGGGCGTGTGACGAAGAAGTAGGAATAGGGTGACGCGAGCGCTGGGCCGAAAGGCTGTACCAGCCGCCCGGCCGCAAGATCCGGCGCTGCCACCGCAATCCGCCCCAACAAAATGCCTGCCCCGTCGAGTGCGGCCTGAATGGCGTGGTCGGTCTGCTTGAAATGGCGACCCTTCTCAACGGTTTCGCGCGTCGCGTCCACGCTGAGGCCGGCGGCTGCGAACCAGTCCGCCCAGCCCGGGGCTTGGCCGGGAAGCGAGGCGGAATCATCCGTCAGCAGCCGTTCGCCGATCAGGTCCGCCGGTCCGCCCTTCGCCAGTTGAGGCGCGCAAAGGGGCGCGTAGGCCTCGCCGAACAGTCGGATGCTGTCGAGACCATCGTAATCGCCGAGCCCGTGACGCAGCGCGATGTCCACGTCCTCGCGCAACAGATCGATGCTGCGCATGGAGGTGGTGATCCGCACCTCTATCTCGGGGTATCGCTCTTCGAAATCGTAGAGCCGGGGCACCAGCCATTTCGACGCCATGGACGGCCCGGCCGAGACGACGATCACCGCGCCCGATTTGAGCGACCGCACCTGCCGAACGGCACCCTCGATCTCGCGAAACCCGCGCCCGACGCCGGGCAGCAGGGCGCGGCCCGCTTCGGTCAGTTCGATACGTCGCGTCAGCCGGTCGAACAGGCGCACGTCGAGATAGGTTTCCAGCGTGCGGATCTGGTGGCTGACGGCGGAAGGCGACAGGCCGAGTTCTCGTGCCGCGTCCTGAAACGACAGCGCCCGGGCTGCCGCTTCGAAGGCGCGCAGGGCGGTGAGATGGGGAATGCGTTCGGCCATGGCCGAAGTTTGGCCCCCGGTGCCGTTCGTGGCAAGGTGGCGGTCAAACCGACCGGACCATTCCGCCATGCCGACCGACACGATCCGCGCCGACTTTTCCGGCCACAACGGCGCAAAACTCGCCGCCCGCCTCGATATGCCGGCCGGAACCGGGGGAGGGAGACAGGTACGCGCCTACGCCCTGTTCGCCCATTGCTTCACCTGTTCCAAGGACGTGCTGGCCGCACGGCGCATCGCCGCGGAGCTGGCGCGGCTCGGCATCGCGGTGCTGCGGTTCGATTTCACGGGGCTGGGCTCGTCGAAGGGGGAGTTCGCCTCGACCAATTTCTCGTCCAACATCGCCGATCTGGTTCTGGCGGCGGACTGGTTGCGCGACACGTATCGCGCGCCGCAACTGCTCATCGGCCATTCGCTGGGCGGCGCCGCGGTGCTGGCGGCGGCAGGAGCGGATGCCGGAGGTCAAGGCGGTGGTCACCATCGGTGCGCCCGCCGATACCGAACACGTGCTCCACAATTTCGCAGCCGATCTGTCGGCCATCGAAAGCGAAGGTGTGGCGGACGTGTCGTTGCAGGGCCGACCGTTCCGCATCGAGAAGCAGTTCATCGACGATGTGCGTGCGACGAAGCTGAAGGCGCATGTCGCCGATCTGGACCGTGCGCTGCTGGTGATGCACTCCCCGGTCGACGCGACGGTCGGGATCGAGAACGCGACCGATATTTTCGTCGCCGCCCGGCATCCGAAAAGTTTCGTGTCGCTGGATCGTGCCGACCATCTGCTGACGAAAGAGCGCGACGCACTGTTTGCCGCCCGCGTCATCCGCTCATGGGTCGCGCGCTATCTCGACCCCGCGCCGGAAGCGGCTTTGGAGCTCGACGGGGTGACCCGCGTGGCCGAAACCGGCAACGGCAAGTTCCAGCAGGTGGTGAATGTCGGCCGCCACACATGGTTTGCCGACGAGCCGGAAAGCTATGGCGGCGATGATACCGGCCCGTCCCCCTACGATATGCTTGCCGCCGCGCTGGGTGCCTGCACGACGATGACCCTGCGCATGTATGCCGACCGCAAGGGCTGGGATCTGGGCAATCTGTCGGTGGAGGTTTCCCACGCGAAGGTGCACGGCAAGGATTGCGCCGAATGCGACGACGAACAGGCCTCCCGCTCCCGCATCGACCGGTTCGAGCGGCGTATCCACGTAGACGGCTCGGTCGATCCTGACGAGCACGCCAAGCTGCTGGAAATCGCCGATAAATGCCCCGTCCACAAGACGATGGAACACGGTTCGGTCGTGACGACGGTTTTGCGGAAGGACTGATTCCCAACGTTTCTGGAGGATCGAGGCCAAGAGCAGTTTTCGCCTGAGCGAGAACTGCGAGGAGGCCAAATGGCCGACCGGCGCTAGCTGCGCCGCCCCTCGGAGCGAAAACCGAAGGTTTTCTGCGTGAGAGCCTTAAACCCTGAGCTAATTACTGCGCCGTCCAGCCGCCATCGACAGGCACGGTGGTGCCGGTGATGTTGTGGGCGGCGCGATGGCACAGCCAGAGCGCCACCTCGCCGATCTCGTCCGGCGTGGTGATGCGGCGGCTGGGCTGTTTGGCCGACAGCATGGCCGCCACCCCGGCTTCGCGGTCTCCGCCAGCTTCTTTGGCGGCCGCCTCGATCTGCGGTTCGATCAATGCCGTTTCCACCCAGCCGGGGTTGATGCAGTTGACGGTCACGCCCCCGCTTTCGGCGCTGCCTGCCGTGGCGTATTCGAGGGCTGCCACCTTCGACAGGCCGACCAGCCCGAATTTCGACGCCACATAGGGGGCTTTTTCCGGCGATGCGACGAGGCCGTGGACGGAGGAAATGTTGATGACGCGTCCGAAGCCACGGGTCGCCATGCCGGGCAAGGCGGCGCGCATGGTGTGAAAGGCGGCGGACAGGTTGACCGCGATAACGAGATCCCACGTCGCGGCATCTGCGTCTGCCAGGGATACCGTGCGTTGGACGCCGGCATTGTTGACGAGAATGTCCGGCCCGCCATCCGCACCCGACCATTCCGCCACAGTTTTCAGCAGTGTGTCGATGGCATCGGGATCGCGCAGATCGCCGTCGAAGAACCGCGCATCGGGCGCACCGGCTGCATGGCACGCTTGCACGGCGGCGTTCGCCTCGCTCTCGTCTGCCAGCCCGTGCACGGCAATGCGCGCACCGGCACCTGCCATCGCCTTGGCTATGGCCAACCCGATCCCGCTGGTGGAACCGGTGATGAGGGCGGTGCGGTCTTCCAGAAATCGGTTGGTGGCGGCCATGAGCTATTTCAACTTTCGAAGTTCGGATTGCAGGGCGGAAAGCTGGGCTTCCAACGCATCGATCCGCGCATCGGACGACGCTGTCGGCTGCGTATCTTTCGCTTGCGGCCTCGCCTTCGATCTGGGCTTTCCGGCCAACCCGCTCGACAGGCTGGTGGAAAGGCCGCCGGTCGCAACGTCCAGGGCCTTGCCGAACAGCTTGGCCTGCTGCGCCTGCCATTGCTGCATGGCCGACACCGCGCGGACCGGGTCGGAAATGGTTTCCACCACCTTCTTCTGCTGCTCGGCAAACGCCTCGACGGCCTGGGACAGGAATGTCGGCGTCAAAGCGCTTGTCCGGTCGTGATAGAGCCGCACGAGGTCCGTGAGCACGGAAACGGGCAGGGGGCTGTCGCCCTTGTTTTCCCGCTCGGCGATGATCTGAACGAGATACTGGCTCGTCAGGTCCTCGTCGGTCTTCTTGTCGACGATCCGAACCTCGTGCCCCTCGGCGATGTAGCGGGCCACATCGTCCAGCGTCACATACACCTTGGCCTGCGGATCGTAGAGCTTGCGGCTCGCATAGCGTTTGATGACGATGGTCTTGTCTGCTGCTTCGCTCAAGGCTGGTATCCATATTGTGCGGCGGAGGTGTCGGCACGAAAAAGGGCGGACCATCGCTGGCCCGCCCGTGATCTAGGCACTCATCGTGCCGCTGTCAGGTCACATGTCCGACAGATCAGGCGGCTTTTACCGGGGTGGTCGCCTTGGCGGCGGCGACGGCTTCGCCCTGCATGTCCTTGCCGGCCTGCATCATGACTTCGACCGTATCGGTCTGCGCCTGCTTTGCGACTTCGGCGAACTTGGCGACATGTTCCGGCGCAGCACGCATGGTGGAGGTCATGGCGTCGGCTGCGGATTTGGCCATTTCGGAAGGGTCGGCCTTCGGATCGGCAAAAACTTCCATTTTCGACAGGGTGTCCTTCATCCAGCCATAGGACAGTTCGGCGTTCTTTTCGGCCGCGTCCAGCGCGATCCTGTTCAGCTTCGCCTGATAGGCGGTCAGGGTGCCGAACATGTCGTTGGCTGCGGGCATGTCGAAACCTTTGCCGGACATCATGTCCTGGAAGAATGCGGTGTAATCGGTGTTGGTCATGGTGTGCTCCTTGAAGCTCGGGGAAACGCGCAGGCGGCGAGGGAACCGCCCTGAACACCCAATATAATGCCGCAACGCGTCATTACAAGCCATTTCTGCCGCATTGCGGCAAAAATGACGGCAAATCAGGCTGCTCGCGGGCGTGGTGCTTTCACGTAGCTGCCCGGTGCATCCCCCAGATCAGTGCTGCCGAACTCGCGCGCGGCAACCCTTGACCCGCTCCGTGCCGCCATCCAGTCGCTCCAGACCGGCCACCACGAGCCTTCGTGCCGTTCGGCCCTGTCGAACCAGTCTTGCGAGGTGTCCACCGTGAAATCCGCGTCGTTGGTCCAGTAGCCGTATTTCTGCGCGGCGGGTGGATTGACGATGCCCGCGATGTGGCCGGAATCGGACAGGACCAGTGTCGTGTCGCCGCCGAACTGGGAGATCCCGGAGAAGGACGATTGCCACGGGGCGATATGGTCCGTGCGCGTGGCAATGGCGATGGTAGGAACGGTGATGTCGCCAAGCGAGACCGTTTCCCCGTCCACCGCGAACGTACCCTTCACCAGCCGGTTCTCGCGGTAGAGACCATGCAAATATTCCCGCGCCATCGCGGCTGGCAGGTTGGTGGAATCCCCGTTCCAGAACAGCAGGTCGAAGGCCGGCGGCGCTTCGCCGAGCATGTAGGAACGCACCGCCGGGCCATAGACGAGATCGCGGGCACGCAGGAACGAGAAGGTGCGCGCCATGAAAAACGCGTCAAGCATGCCCCGTGCATCCAGTTCGGCCTCCAGACCGCCCATGAAATCGTCGGTCAGGAACACGCCCAGTTCCCCCGGTTCGGCAAAGTCCAGCAGGGTGGTGAAGAACGTGGCATTGGCCACCGAATTGTCCCCCCGCTTCGCCATCAGCGCCAGCGCGGAGGCCAGCAACGTGCCACCGATGCAGTAGCCAATCGCATTGACCTGCTCGGTGCCGCACACGGCTTTCACCTGCGCGATGGCCTCCATCGCGCCGTCCCGCAGGTAATTGTCGATGCCGGTCTCGGCGTAGGACGGGTCCGGGTTGACCCAGGAGACGACGAAGACCGTATGGCCCTGGCCGACCGCGTAGCGGATGAACGAATTCTTCGGCTTCAGGTCGAGAATGTAGAACTTGTTGATCCATGGCGGGAAGATCACCAGCGGCGTCTCGAACACCTCGTCCGTGTCGGGCGCATACTGGATCAGCTCGAACATGCGGTTGCGGAACACGACCTTGCCGGGCGCGGTGGCGATGTTCTCGCCGAGCTGGAAGGCGTTCGGGTCCGCCAGCGTCACCGCCAGGCGGCCATCGTTGGCCTCCATGTCGCGCACGAGATTTTCCAGCCCGTCCACCAGCGATTGCCCGTTCGTGGCCAGCGCCTTTTCGATGGCGTCGGGGTTGGTGGCAAGGAAGTTGGCGGGGGACATCATGTCCACCATCTGCCGGGTGAAGAAGGCGAGACGGTCCTTTTCCGCGCCGTTCATGTCCGTCAGCGCGGAAATGCTGTCCTCGATGGCCTGCGATGACAGGCGGTACTGGTCGCGTACGAAGGAAAAGTAGGGGTTGCTGTCCCACAACGGATTGGCAAACGCGCGATCCGTCGTCGTTGGCGCCGTATCGGGCTCCAGCAACTTCTTCTGCGCAGCGGCGTAATTCTGCAGCGTGTCGCGCCACAGATGCACCTGCCGCTCGATCATCCGTTCCGGCTCGGCCATCATCTGCGCCATCATGGCAGCAGCGGCCTTGACGTAAAGTTCGTGGCCCGGCGCTTCCATCGCTGGGCTGCTCTTGCGAGCGCTGGCGGCGGCAGCCACCAGACGCCGTGTCAGCGCATCGAGCCGCGCCATGTTCTGCGTCAGGGCCGAGGTGTCGGGAGTGCTCTCGTCGCTCATACCAAGTGCTGCCTATCGCCTGTCGCCGGTCCTTGTTAGTCTAGGAACAATTTCCCCGTTGCGCCACATGCGTGCAACGCCGTTATAATCGCCGCGTTCACCTGCAACGCGCAGCGACCGAAGCAGAACAGGACGACACGATGGCCAAACGATACATGACCCCGGCTTACGACATGACCGAATCCGCCCGCCTCTACGGCAAGTGGCTGGGCGCAACGGCGCGCACGTTCTGGGGCAACCCGGTCTTCGGCCTGTCTCCCAACCCGTTTCCCGCGGCCATGGCGGCATGGGGCACCGTTTCGGAACGGGCCTTCGACCGCCTCGCTACGCGGCCCGACTGGGGTATCCAGACGGTGGTGTCCGACGGCCACGACCATCTCGTCAGCATCGACACGGTGGTGGAAAAGCCCTTCGCCCGCCTGCTGAACTTCAACGTCAACCGCGACCCCGACCCCAAACGCCCCCGGGTGCTGCTCGTCGCCCCCATGTCCGGCCACTACGCCACGCTGCTGCGCAAGACCGTGGTATCGCTGCTGCCGGATTGCGAGGTCTTCATCACCGACTGGCGCAACGCCCGCAACGTGCCCGTCTCCGCCGGCAAGTTCGACGTGGAGGACTACACCAAATACGTGGTCGACTTCATGCGCGAAGTGGGACCGCAGACCCACGTCATCGCGGTCTGCCAGCCCGTGCCGCTCACCTTGGTGGCCACCGCTTGGCTGGCCGAACACGAACCGGCTTCCCAGCCCGCGTCCCTCACCCTGATCGGCGGACCGGTGGACCCGGACGCCAACCCGACGGAAGTGACCGATTTCGGCAACCGCGTCACCATGGGTCAGCTGACCCATACGGTCATCCAGACGGTGGGGGCGAACTACAAGGGCGTCGGCCGCGCCGTCTATCCCGGCTCGGTGCAGCTTGCCTCCTTCATGGCGATGAACTGGGACAGCCACACCCAGGCCTTCACCGACCAGATCAAGCGCACGGCAGCGGGCGAGGCGTCCGACTACGACCGCCACAACACGTTCTACGACGAATATCTCGCCGTCATGGACATGCCGGCGGAGTTCTATCTTTCCACGGTCGAGCGCATCTTCAAGAAGCGAGACATCGCCACCAACTCCTTCACCATCGACGGCGAGCTCGTCGATATCGGCAAGATTTCCGATGTGCCGGTGATGATCGTGGAAGGCGGACGCGACGATATTTCGGCCCCCGGGCAGTGCCTGGCCGCCCTCGACCTGATGCCCGACCTGCCGGACGACAAGAAGTCCCACCATCTGGAGCCGGATGCCGGCCATTACGGCATCTTTTCCGGCAAGGCCTGGCACAAGAACATCCGTCCGGTGGTGCTGAACTTCATCGAAGCCCATTCCGCGGACCGGGTGAAGCCCGCTGCCAAGAAGGGCGCGCCACGCAAGCTGGCGGACAGGAAGAAGGCACCGATCAGCGACGACAAGATCGCGGTGTAAATCTGCAAACACGTTCTGGGAGGGACACACATGCCAAGAAGAACAGCCATCGTCACAGGCGGCACGCGCGGCATCGGTCGCGGCATCTGCGAAGTCTTCAAGGAGGCCGACTACAAGGTCATCGCCGGTTATGGCGGCGACGACAAACAGGCCGCCAAGTTCACCGAGGAAACCGGCATTCCCGCCAGGAAATGGGACGTGTCCGACCACGAGGCGTGTTTGCAGGCGGTCGAAGAGATCGTCGCGGAACACGGACGGGCAACGGTGCTGGTCAACAATGCGGGCATCACCCGCGACGGCACGTTGAAACGCATGAGTTTCGA
Source organism: uncultured Alphaproteobacteria bacterium (assembly GCA_963711195.1). Lineage (GTDB taxonomy): Bacteria > Pseudomonadota > Alphaproteobacteria > Rhizobiales > Rhizobiaceae > Pseudahrensia. The sequence continues at coordinate 29,382 of CAVQDK010000004.1, read as the reverse complement.
CAACTGGAACGACGTCATTCAGACCAACCTCACCTCCGTCTTCAACATGTGCAAGGCGATGTGGCCGCACATGGTGGCGGAAGACTTTGGCCGCATCGTCAACATCTCGTCGGTCAACGGGCAGGCGGGGCAATACGGGCAGGTAAACTATTGCGCTGCCAAGGCCGGTGTCATCGGCATGACCAAGGCGCTGGCGCAGGAGGGCGCGCGCAACAACATCACCGCCAACACCGTGGCGCCCGGCTACGTCGAGACCGACATGGTCGCTGCCGTGCCGGAAAACGTGCTGGAAAAGATCATCGCCACCGTGCCCGCCGGTCGTCTCGGCGACCCCAGTGAAATCGCCCGCGCCGTGTGGTTCCTCGTGCGCGAAGACTCCAATTTCATCACCGGCTCGACCATTTCGATCAATGGCGGGCAGCATATGTACTAGTCGCGGCAGCCGGCAGGCGCGAGCGACAACAGGCAAGAGCGGCAGCCGGACGCGTGCAAGCGCGAGCCGGGACCCGGAGCCGCAAATACCGGACGTGAAGCAGTGGGTCCCGGCTCACCGCTGCGCTGCGTCCGGGATGACAAGGCTAATCTCTGGTCAAAAGCGAGTTCTCCCCCGTGGAGAAGACCTCTTCATAGCCTCGCTCCCGCAAAACACCGATTACATCGCGCCCCCACAACTCCCCGTGGCTGCGCTCGATCAACACCGCATGGGGCCACAGGCCTTCGTCCGCTTCCAGCAACGGCATGAGCGCGCGATCCTCGAACCCCTCGACGTCGATCTTCAACAGATCGACCCGGTCCACCCCCCGTTCCCGCAGCACGTCCGGCAGCACCAGCACAGGCACATCGACCGAAATCTTCGCATTCGCCGTGCCCTCCGGCAGAAGTGATGTGTGGCCGATATTGGACCCGCCATCCGACCAGAGCGCCATCGTAGTCTCCGCATCGCCCAAAGCGCAGTTGACCACATCATCTACGGCCAAACCGTTGGCCCCTAGATTGAACAGCAGCTTGGCGTGGCTGCGCGGGTGGGGTTCGAACGCGACGATCCGCACGTTGCGGGTATGGGTGCCGACATAACATGAATAAGAGCCCACATTGGCACCCACATCCACGAACGTCATGCCGTCCGTCAGGTAGGGCAGCAACTCCTCGTGCTCGGCGCGTTCGGGCAGCGTCCGGCGCCCGAAGATGACCCGGTCGCAATGGTTTTCCGCCGGATAAAGACGCAGTTTCATGCCGTCCTGCATCACGTCGAACGGCCCAGCGACGGGCCGCGCGAACCGTTTGCGCAGCCGCCTGCGCCACGCGGCGGGCAGGAACGCAGCATCGCTCCCCGCCCAGATGGCCCGCTCGTGCCACCGGGCCTGATGGGCACCGAATGGCGAGGTGGTGTCGAGCCTAGCGGTCACTTGCACCGGTTCCGCCGCCCGCTGCTTCCAAGGCCGCCGCTTCTTCCTCGTCGATGACGCTGCGCGCAGCCGACATGACGGCCTTGCGCTCGTCATCGGTCAGCTCGTCCGTCTTCTGCCCATCGGCCAGCCGCACCGTCACTTCCTTGTGTGCGAAGTGGATGCCTTCGCGGGCGAACAGGTCCTGAATGCTCTCATAGACCACCTTGCGGGTGACGAACTGCTCCCCCGGCTTGGTCATGAATTTCACGCGGATGATCATCGCGGAATCTTCCATCTTGTAGACCCCCTGCGATTTCAGCGGCTGCATGAAGGTGTGGCCGACCTGCGGGTGGTCCAACAGCTGCTGGCCCAGCTTCTTCACCAGCTTGCGCACCTTCTCCACATCCGTGTCGTAGGTCACGCGCAGCGGCAGCTTCATCATCACCCAGTCACGGGAATAGTTGGTCAGTTGCTTGATCTCGCCAAACGGCAGCGTGTGAAGCGCACCCAAGTGGTGGCGCAGCTGGAAGGAGCGGATGGAGATCTTCTCCACCACGCCTTTGATGCCCTCGATCTCCACATATTCGCCCTTGCGGAATGCGTCGTCCATCAGGAAGAACGCGCCGGAAAAGATGTCCTGAATGAGTTTCTGCGCCCCGAACCCACCGCGATGCCCACCACACCGGCACCGGCGATGATGGGGCCGATATCGATGCCGAAACGAGACAGGACCACGACCACGGCGGCGACGAGAATGACGGCGATCAGCACGTAGCGCACGATGGGCAACAGCGTCGCGATGCGCGAGGCACCGGCACCCCCCTCGTTGCCCTCGTCGCTCACCTCTTCGGGGCCGACCTCCAGCGCCATGCGATGGTCGATCCACCGGCACACGGCCTGATAGGCGATCCAGGCCAGCCCGATACTGGCGATCATGTCGAGCCCGCCGGCCAACCAGTTGCCGGTCTGACCCACCGGCACACCCCACAGCCTGCCCAATTCGCCGATGGCGACCGTGACGACGAGGAGCAAGGTCGCCTGTTCGAGAAAGTCGCGAAACATGGGCTGATAGACCATCTGCGGCACGTCGGTACCCGCCAGCATTTCCTCATCGTCGTTCAGCGTGATCCCGAGCGCCGCCTCATGCCGGGCGCGCGCCGCCTGCACCTTCGCCTCGAACCGGCGTTTGCGGGAGGCGTAAAAGGCCGCGATAAGCGTCATCGCCAGGGCATAAGCGATGATGGCCAGATACAGCGCGACGAAGGGTGCCACCAGTACCAGACCGGGGGCCGGCAGTCCGACCGCGAGGCGGAACACGAACACCGCCATCGCCACAACGCCATAGACGAGAACGGCCAGTGGCAGGAGCTTCGCCAGCCCGACACGCAGCCTGTAAAGCGGAACGGCGGGGTCGACGGGCGCGATAATGTGCTGGAAGCTGCGCCAGTTGCCGATGACGTAGAGCGCCAGCGCCAGCGTGGCGAACAGGGCCAGCCCGATCTGAAGCAGGGCGACGTCGTCGACGGTGATGCCCGCCGTCAGCCCGGCACGCACCTGATCCCCGCCGGTGATGACCGTGACCCGCACGAAGGCATAGAGCGCCGCCAGAACCGCAAAGCCGATATGGAACGTACGGTGCATACGGATCGCTTCGTCGTCGGACAGGTTGACCAGCCGGTATTGCGGCATGTTGCCGGCAAACAGGTTCCAGGACACGCCGTGGCGCATGAAGCGGTAGGCGGTGTAGGCCAGCGATGACCTCGAAGATGACCCGCCGCGCCGGTTCGTGACCGGAATCGAGAACCACCGCCACGGCCAGCGCGATGAAGAACGACAGGGATAGCAGCAGGACGGACAGGATGGTGCGCACCAGCAGATACTGCACCTTGTCGGACGTGGTGTCCGGCGTGCCGGGAACGAGAGCCGGAAACTGCCGCACGGCCCATCGATAGACGGGAACCGTGAGCAGGAAAGCCAATGTGGACCCCAGAAGCGCCGTCGCCAGGGCGCGCAGCAGCCACCAGGCGGTGCCGTCGGGGCTGGAGGCGGCGAAGTTTGCAGCCATCCGCTGCGGCAGGTCCGGCAGGGCGGCGACGATCTCGCCGATCCGGTTGCGCGCTTCCAGAAACCGTTCCGCCCGCATCGCGCCGGCGTCGACCGTAGGGGCGTCCGGCGCGGTGCCGGGCGGTTGCACCACGATGACGGTGGAGCCATTGGCGCGCGCATCCTCGATCAACCGCTCCAGCCCCTGGGCGGGCGGCGTTGCACTGCCCGGCAGGAGTGTCTGCGCATGGACCGGGACGGGAGACTGCCCGATGAGCAGGAGCGCAAGCCAAAGCAGCATGAACCCGGTTCCGACGCCCCCACGGGCAAGACGGCTCGGTGGTTTGGAGCGGTACGGCATGGGGCAACTGCTTCGATTACAGGTGCGTCCCCGTAGCAGACCTGCGCCGGTGCGGCGAGACCGTCCCTCCAAGGGCCGGCTGGACGGGCGAAACGGCGTCTGACACACACGGGCGATGACGATTGCCGCGCCCTTGCTGTTCCTGCGCCACGGCGAGACATCGTGGAACGCGCAGGGCCGTTATCAGGGGTCGACCGATACGGTTCTGTCGGATGCGGGCCGTAACCGGGCGCGCGACCATGCGCGGCTGGTGCTCGATCTCTGCGCAACAGGTGACTTCGACGAACGCTCCCTGTCCATCACCACCTCCCCGTTGCGGCGCGCGCGCGACACCGCAGAAATGCTTCAGGCCGGATTGGCGACCGCACCGGGCCGGACGCCGCCAAAGCGCATCGACCACAGGCTGCGCGAACTGTCGTTCGGACGCTGGGAGGGGCTGACGAGCATGGAGGTCAAGGCGCGCTTCTACGAGGAGCGCAAGAGCCGCAAGCGTGACCGCTACACCTTCGCGCCCGACGGCGGGGACAGCATGGCCGGGCGGCGGGAAGAGGTTGTGGCGGCTTTGGCCGACCTGGCGCCCCACACGATCATCGTCACCCATTCGCAGATCATCCGTCTCGTCGCCCTCATCTTGAATGCGGACGCTGCCGCCGTGACCATGGACGTGCCCCACGAGGGAGGCTTCCGCTGGAACGGAGCCCGGCTGAAACCAGTCCTATCACACCCTTAACGCCCCGGAAATTGTGTGTAAGATGCGTCAGGCATCGGGGAGACGATATGGCCGTAGTGACACGACGGGACGATCAAGCCAAAGGAGCGACCGCCGACAGGGCGGTCGGCTCCAAGCCGACCCACGACATCATCCGTGTCGACAATCTCGTCATCGACATCGATCTGAAGGGCACCGACCTCAACATCATCCGCGGGGCCTCGTTCCGCATTCCCGCCGGCAAGACCGTGGCGCTGGTGGGCGAATCCGGGTCCGGCAAGTCGATCCTGTCGCAAGCCATCCTCGGTATCCTGCCCAACGTCGCCTCCATAAAGTCCGGAAGCATCTGGTACCGGGAAAAGGCCGGCGACGAGGTGACGGACCTTGCCTCCCTCGACGACTATTCCTCCAAGCGGGTGAAACTGCGCGGCGGCGAGATTTCCATCATCTTTCAGGAGCCGATGACGTCGCTGTCGCCGCTCCATACGATCGGCAACCAGATCGCCGAGGCGTTGCAGCTGCACCGCAAGGAAATCACCGGCGACGCCATCAAGCGCACCGTCGTCGACATGCTCGATCTGGTCGGCTTTCCGTCCCCGGAAGCGGCCTGGTCGATGTATTCCATGGAACTGTCCGGCGGCCTGCGTCAGCGGGCGATGATCGCCATGGCGCTGGTCTGCCACCCCTCCCTGCTGATCGCCGACGAACCCACCACCGCGCTGGACGTCTCCATGCAGGCCAAGATTCTGGCCTTGCTGAAGGATTTGCAGGAACGTCTCGGCATGGCCGTGCTGCTCATCACCCACGACCTCGGCGTCGTCGCCAACATGGCCGACGAAGTGGTGGTCATGTATCACGGGCAGATCATGGAAGCCGGTTCGCGCGAAGCGATCTTCCGCAATCCCCAGCATCCTTATCTGAAAGCCCTGCTCAACGCGGTGCCGGACCTGTCCATGGGCTACGACGAAAAGCTGTCGAGCCTGCGCGATATCGACCACGTCATCCCCGCGTCCATGGCGGGCGTCGTGCGCGAACGCAAGGAACACAGCGACCAGGCGCTGCTGCGCGTGCGGGGCCTGTCGAAGACCTTCATCACCAAGAAGGCGACCGGCTGGTTGACCTTCAAGCGCGAACGCCACGTGGTGCGCGCCGTCGACGACGTCAATTTCGACGTGCGGCGCGGCGAGTGCTTCGGGCTGGTGGGTGAATCCGGGTGCGGCAAGACGACGACGCTGAAGATGATCGTGCGCGCGCTCGCTGCCACCGAAGGGTCGATCCAGTGGCTGGAGGAAGACCGGGCCACCGAACTGACGGACCTCGAAGGCAGCGAGTTGAAAGCCTTTCGCCGCCGCATGCAGATGGTGTTCCAGGACCCCTTCTCGTCGCTGTCCCCACGCCAGACGGTTCTCAACATCCTGAAGGAACCCATGGAAGTGCACGGCATGGGCGGTGACCGGGAAAACCGCGAATATGCCGCCGAACTGATGCGGCTCGTCGGCCTGCAACCGACCTATCTGGGCCGCTACCCCCATTCCTTCTCCGGCGGCCAGCGCCAGCGCATCGGCATCGCGCGGGCGCTTGCGCTTCGCCCCGAATTGCTGGTGCTGGATGAACCGGTATCCGCGCTGGACGTGTCCGTGCAGGCGCAGGTGCTGAACCTGCTGAAACAGCTGCAAAGCGAGCTAGGCCTCACCTACATCTTCATCAGCCACAACCTGGCCGTGGTGCGCTACATTGCCGATCGTATAGGTGTCATGTTCAGGGGCCAGCTTGTGGAAGTCGCCCCCCGTGCAGAACTGTTCGAACGCCCCGTGCATCCCTATACCCGCGCTTTGCTCGACGTGGTGCCCCACGCCGACCTCGACCACCCGCTCGATTTCGACCGCATCAACGCCGACATGGCGGCGGAAGGCAACGGCTGGCCGGACCCGTTCCTGTCGCGTCTCGATACGACCGACCCGGACAACGAAGGGCAAACCGATATGGAGATGGTGCAGTTGACCGACCAACACCGTGTGCGCGCCCGTATCGGCTCCACCGCATCCGACCTGCTGTCCATCGCCCCGCAATGAGCCTCTTCACCAGACCCGCCCACACCCGCTTACCGTCAGGATCGACCATCATGTTGAAACGCTGCCTCACCGCCCTGCTTGCCGCGACGGCAAGCGTCTCCATCGCCTTCGCCGGCCCGCCGGAAGAACCGCGGGTTGTCGATTTCGATGCGATGGAAAAGACCGTCGGTCAGCGTGGCGGCACGATGGAAATGCTGATGGGTTCCCAGAAGGACATCAGCCAGATGACGGTCTACGGCAATGCCCGTCTCGTGGCCTGGGACCAGACCTTCTCGCTCAAGCCGGACATCCTGAAATCGGCGGAAACGCACCGACAACAAGTCTTTCACCCTGACCCTGCGCAAGGGCCATCTGTGGTCGGACGGCGAACCCTTCACCACCGAGGATTTCCGCTACTGGTGGGAGGATGTCGCCAACAATGCAGACCTCGAACCCGGTGGCATTCCCCGCGAAATGCTTGTCGACGGCAGCGCGCCCACATTCGAGGTGATCGACGATGTGACCGTGCGTTACACCTGGGACGCGGTGAACCCGCTGTTCCTGACCGCGCTCGCCGGTGCCCGTCCGCTCGAAATCTACATGCCTGCCCACTACATGAAGCAGTGGCACGACAAATATGCCGATCCCGAATTCATCTCGGCCAAGATCGAGAGCGAACAGGTGCAGGGCTGGACCAACCTGCACCAGCGGTTCGGGCGCACCTATCGCCCGGAAAACCCGGACATGCCGACGCTGGCACCGTGGCGTCAGTCCACCCAGCTGCCCAGCGAACGCATCGTCTTCGTGCGCAACGAGAACTTCCATCGCGTCGACCCGGAAGGCACGCAGCTGCCCTATATCGACGAGGTGATCGTCAACATCGCGTCGTCTTCCATCATTCCCGCCAAGACGGGCACCGGGGAAAGCGACCTTCAGGGCCGCTACCTGCGCTTCGACAACTACGCCTTCCTGAAGAAGGGCGCCGCCGACAACGGATATTCCGTGCGCCTGTGGCCCTCCGGCAAGGGCTCGGAGATGGTGCTGCTGCCGAACATGAACACGAAGGACGACGGGTTCCGCGCGGCGTTGCAGGACGTGCGCGTTCGCCGCGCCCTGTCGATGGGGATCGACCGCAGCGAGATCAACGAGGCGATCTTCTTCGGCCTGGCCCGTACGGATGCGAACTCCGTCCTGCCATCCTCACCGCTCTACAAGGACGAATATGCCGAAGCCTGGTCCAAACGCGATATCGAGCAGGCCAATACCCTGCTCGATGAGGCCGGCTTTACGGAACGGGGTTCGGACGGCACGCGGCTGATGCCCGATGGCCGCGAGTTCGAGATCATCGTGGAAACCGCCGGGGAATCGTCTCAGGAAACGGATATTCTCCAGCTCGTTGCCGACCACTGGAAAGCCATCGGCGTCAAACTGTTCGTCAAACCCTCCCAGCGCGATATCCTGCGCGGGCGCGTGTCGAACGGCGAGACCGTCATGTCCACGTGGGAAGGGCTGAACCGCGGTCTGGCGACGCCGGAGATGAACCCGGAAGAACTGGCGCCCGTCTCGCCCGTTCAGGCGCAGTGGCCCTCCTGGGGCCTGTACCGGGAGTCGAAGGGCGAGGCCGGTGAGGCGCCGACCCTCAAACCCGTTCAGCGTCTTTACGAACTCTATGACGGATGGCGCACCGCGGGCACGCTCGACGAGCAGCGCGTGATCTGGGACGAGATGCTCGCCATCTTCACCGACGAGGTCTACACGATCGGCATCGTGTCGGGCGGTCTGCAGCCCATCGTCGTGTCCAACACCCTTCGCAACGTGCCGGAGGAAGGCATCTGGGCCTTCGAGCCCACGCTGTATTTCGGCCACTACCTGCCGGATACGTTCTACTTCAGCGAACAGTAGGCCGGGGCAGGGGGGTGCCGGGCTTGTATGAAACGGTCGCATCGGTAACGGTCACGCGATGATCCGCTATATCGCCACGCGCTGTCTCTACATGATCCCGACGCTGCTGCTGGCGTCGATCGTCATCTTCACGATCATCCAGCTGCCGCCCGGCGATTACGTGGAAACCTATATCGGCGAACTGATCGCGTCGGGAGAATCCGTCGATCTGGCGCGGGCGGATTATCTGCGCGAGGAATACGGGCTCAACGAGCCGATGTGGAAGCGCTATCTGCTGTGGATCGGCAACTTCATGATCGGCGACTTCGGCTATTCGTTCGAGTACCAGCGTCCGGTTTCCGAAGTTGTCGGCAACCGCCTGTGGCTGACGATGCTGGTGTCGTTCTTCACCATCATCCTCACCTGGGTCATCGCCTTCCCCATCGGCATCTATTCCGCCACTCACCAGTATTCCTGGGGAGACTACGGCCTCACGTTCCTGGGCCTGCTCGGCATGGCGACGCCGAACTTCCTGCTCGCCCTGCTGCTGATGTATTTCGCAAAAACCCTGTTCGGCACGTCGATCGGCGGCCTGATGGATGCGCAGTATATCAATCAGCCACTGAGTTGGGGGAAGTTCTGGTCGGTGATGGAGCATCTCATCGTGCCCACCATCGTCATCGGCACGGCGGGCACGGCGGCGATGATCCGCCGCATCCGGGCCAACCTGCTCGATGAATTGCAGAAGCAATATGTCACCACGGCCCGCGCCAAGGGCGTGCCACCCTTCAAGGCGCTTGTGAAATATCCCCTGCGCATGTCGCTCAACTTCTTCGTGGCGGATATCGGTTCGCTCCTGCCGGCCATCATCTCCGGTGCGGAAATCGTCGCCATCGTGCTGTCCCTGCCGACCACCGGCCCGCTGCTCATCTCGGCCCTGCAATCGCAGGACATGTATCTGGCGGGCTCCTTCCTCATGTTCCTCGCCACGCTGACCGTCATCGGCGTTCTCGTCTCCGACATCGCGCTCGGCTGGCTCGACCCGCGCATTCGCCTCTCCGGAGGGGTCGACAAATGACCAACAAGCGCGAAGAGGGCATGGACGTCACGTCGGAGACGGTGCGCACGGAGACGTTTGCAGCCGACAGCGGCCAGCCGCTGACGGTGGACGAAACGCTGGGCGCGCAGGCCGCCGTCGAACAGGCCAAGTTGAAGACCGCCTACGAGTCCGATCCGCAATCGGCGTCGTCCCTGCCGCCGGAAGGCGTGGCCACGCTGCCCCACTTCGTGTCCGACGCCGAGTTCGACCTCCAATCGGTCGAGCGGCTGACGCCGGAGCAGGAGAAGATCTACTTCGCCTCGCAACTCACGCTCATGTGGTGGAAGTTTCGCAAGCACAAGGTCGCCGTCTGGTCCGGCGTGTTCCTGCTGCTGCTCTATGGCAGCTGTCTGATCTCCGAGTTCCTGTCCCCCTGGAACTACCAGACCCGCCATTCCGAGCACATCTACGTGGAACCGCAGGGCATCCACCTGTTCCACGACGGTGCCTTCGTCGGCCCCTCCATCCACCCGCTCAAGCGCGAGCTGGACATGGAGACGATGACCCGGATCTACACCCAGGACACCAGCGAGAGCATTCCGCTGTCCTTCTTCTGCTCGGGCGACCCCTATAACTGGATGGGGCTCATACCCGGCGACAATCATCTGGTCTGTGCGCCGGAAGGCGCTCCCTTCTACCTGCTCGGCACCGACCGGCTTGGGCGCGATCTGCTGTCGCGCATCATACAGGGCGCGCGCATCTCGCTCACCATCGGTCTCATCGGCATCAGCGTCTCCTTCCTGCTCGGCATCGTCATCGGCGGTGCGGCGGGCTACTATGGCGGCTGGGTCGATATGGTCGTGCAGCGCGTCATCGAGGTGCTGCAGTCCATCCCCACGATCCCGCTCTGGCTGACCCTGTCGGCCATCATGCCCGCCTCGTGGTCGCCGATCCTGATCTATTTCGGCATCACCATCATTCTGGGCCTGCTCGACTGGACGGGGCTTGCACGCGCGGTGCGATCGAAACTGCTGTCGTTGCGGGAAGAGGAATATGTGCTGGCCGCGCGCCTTATCGGTAGCGGCGCGCCCCGCATCATCGGGCGACACCTCATTCCGGGCTTCATGTCCCACCTCATCGCATCGGCCACCATCACCATTCCCACGATGATACTGGGTGAGACGGCGCTCTCCTTCCTGGGTCTGGGCCTGCGTGAACCGATCACGTCGTGGGGCGTGTTGCTCAACGAGGCGCAGTCGATCAACGTGGTCGCCGTCTTCCCGTGGCTGATGCTGCCGGTGGTGCCCGTCATTCTGGTCATCATCGCGTTCAACTTCCTCGGCGACGGCCTGCGCGATGCAGCCGACCCATACAAGTAAACGCGCCGTTTCCGGATGATCGCAGCATGAAGCGCCTGAACGACGCCCGCATCCTCATGTATTCCCACGACACGTTCGGTCTCGGTCACCTGCGCCGGTGCCGCACGATCGCCCACGCGCTGGTGGAGCGCTACAAGGGACTGACCGTCCTCATCATTTCCGGCAGCCAGATCGCCGGTGCCTTCGATTTCAAGGCGCGGGTGGATTTCGTGAAGATCCCGTCCGTCATCAAGCTCTACGATGGCGACTACGCCTCGATCTCCGACCATATCGACATCGCCGACACGCTGGAAATGCGCCAGCGTCTCATCGCCGAAACGGCAGCGGCCTTCGCGCCCGATATCTTCATCGTCGACAAGGAGCCCATGGGCCTGCGCGGTGAGGTGGAGCCCGTGCTGCACAAACTGCGTGCGCAGGGGTGCCGCACGGTGCTCGGCCTGCGCGACGTGATGGACGCGCCGGAAAAGCTGGCGGCGGAATGGGACAAGAAACGGGTGCCGGAGAAGATCGCCGCGCTCTACGACGAAGTCTGGGTCTACGGCCCGCGCGACTTCCACAACCCGCTGGCCGGGCTCGACCTGCCGGACGGTCTGGAGGACAAGCTCGTCTATACCGGCTTTCTGGAGCGTGACACCGGCTCGCTTTCCCAACCGGAAGAACCGGACGAGGATTTCATTCTCGTCACCGCAGGCGGTGGCGGCGACGGGGAGGAAATCATGAACCTCGTTCTTGCCGCACGCGAATACGACCGCAATCTCCTCTACCCCCTCGTGCTTGTTCCCGGTCCCTTCATGGCCAGCGAGACCCGCGACGCCATCCGCCGCCGCGCGTCCCACTTGCGTCGGGTTAAGGTGGTGGATTTCGACAACAATCTGGAGGTGCGGCTGGCCCGTTCCCGCGCCGTCATCGGCATGTGCGGCTACAACACGTTCTGCGAGGTCATGTCCTTCGACAAGCCGGCTCTCTTCATGCCCCGTCGCCACCCGCGGCAGGAGCAACTCATCCGTGCCACCCGTGCAGCCGAACTCGGCCTGTCGCAGATGATCGACACGGAGATGGCCAGCGACCCGGCCAGCATGGCCGACGCCTTGCATCGCCTGCCCCATGCACCGACGCCAAGCGAGGCCGTTGGCTGGGTCGATCTGGCGGGGCTGACAATCGTCTGCGACAGGGTCGGCACCATGCTGGACACCACCGCGGCGGCCGTCGCGTGAAGCTGGGCATCGTCCTGAAAGGCTATCCACGCCTGTCGGAAACTTTTATCGCGCAGGAGATTCTGAAACTGCAACAGGCGGGGTTGGACCTGCGGCTCATCTCCCTGCGTCGTCCCTATGACGCCAAGCGACACCCGATCCACGCGGAAATCACTGCGCCGGTTCTCTATCTGCCGGAATATCTGCGCGAGGAACCCAGGCGCGTTGCGCAGGCATGGCGTGCGTCCCGCAAGCTGGCCGGCTATCGAGCGGCGCGGAGAATGTTTCTCGCCGATCTGGTCCGCGACCGGACGAAAAACCGCGTTCGCCGGTTCGGGCAAGCCTGCGTTCTGGCCGCCGAGGTGGCGGACCGGGACTGGCTCTATGGCCATTTCATCCACACGCCGGGTTCCGTCACCCGCTATGCGGCCACCATGCTGGGCCTGCCCTATTCCATCTCCGCCCACGCCAAGGACATCTGGACCTCGCCGGACTGGGAACTGCGCGAAAAGCTGAACGATGCCCGCTGGACCGTCACCTGTACCAAGGGCGGCGCGGACCATCTGGCGGCGCTGGCATCGCTCGCCCGACAAGGTGCGTCTCGTCTATCACGGCCTCGATCTTGAACGCTTCCCCTCGCCGACCCATCCGGCGTCGACCCGCGATGGTGCCGATCCCCAAGCGCCGGTGCGCTTCCTGTCGGTCGGTCGTGCCGTGGAGAAGAAGGGCCTCGACACCCTGCTCGATGCACTCGCGCTGCTGCCGGCCGACCTGCACTGGCACTGGACCCACATTGCCGGCGGCCCGTTGCTGGACGACCTGCGGTCGCAGGCCGCGCGCAACGGAATTGCGGAGCAGGGTCACGTTTCTCGGCAAGCAGGCGCAGACGCGGGTGCTGGCCGAATACCGCGCAAGCGACCTGTTCGTGCTGCCCTGCCGCATCGCCAGCGACGGGGACCGGGACGGCTTGCCCAACGTGATCGTGGAGGCCCAGAGCCAGCGGCTGCCGGTGGTCTCCACCCCGATCAGCGGCATTCCCGAACTGATCGAGGACGGCAACGAACGGCCTGCTCGTGCCCCCGAACGACCCCCAGACCTTGGCGCAGGCACTCGAACGGCTGGCCCGCGATCCGTCCTTGCGCAAACGCCTCGGCGAGGCGGGTGAGAAGCGGGTCCGGCGGGACTTCGATGCGGCCCGTGAGATCGACACATTGCTCGACCTGTTCGGCGTGGCCGGATGAGCGGAAAATCCGGACGGGTTCTGTTCCACGTCCAGCACCTGCTCGGCGTCGGCCACATGCACCGCGCTCGCTTGCTGATCGGCGGCTTTCGCAAGGCGGGTCTGGCGGTCGATGTGGTGCATGGCGGAATGCCGGTCGATGGTTTCGACTACGGGGCCGACAGCGTCACGTTCCTGCCGCCCCTGCGCGCGCGCGATGCCAGCTATGCCGACATTCTGGACGAAACCGGCCGCTCGGTGGGCGAAGCCTACCGGCAGCGCAGGGCGGACCTGCTCGTCGAAACGTTCGACAGGCTGCGTCCGGATGCCGTCGTCATCGAAGCATGGCCCTTCGGACGGCGCGTGCTGCGCACCGAGATGGTGGCGCTGATGGACGCCGTCTCCCGTCGAACGGACAAGCCCCTCGTCGTCACATCGGTGCGCGATATCCTGCAGGAAGGCCGCAAGCCTGGACGCAGCGAGGAGGCGGTCGACTCTCGTGCGCGCCCATATCGACCATGTCCTCGTCCACAGCGACCCCGCGCTGGTGCCGTTGCAAGCGACCTTCCCGCTGGCCGATCGGATCGTCGACCGGATGGCCTATACCGGCTACGCTGTGCCTGCCAGTGACGACCATATCGACGCGCAAACCTTCGACGTCATCGTCACCGCGGGCGGTGGCGCGTTCGGGGCGGACCTGCTGGCCACGGCTGCGGAGGCCGCCGGTCAATTCAGCGATGAACGCTGGTGCATCGCCACCGGCCCGAACGGCGCGGCGCTCCAGGTGCCGGACAACGTGACCCTCGTCGAACGCCTCGACGGCCTTGCCGCTCACATGGCGAAGGCCGGTCTGTCCATCTCTCAATGCGGCTACAACACGGCGATGGACGTGCTGTCCTCCGCGACGCGGGCGGTGTTCGTGCCGCACGACACGACAGGGCAGACGGAACAGAAGCGCCGTGCGCAACTTCTCGCGCAGAAGGGATTTGCCGTCTGCCTGCCGCAATCCGAACTGACGGTCGCGACGCTTCGCAACGCCATCGAAGAGGCGCGGATGTCGGCACCGCCGACCCATCGGCCCGATCTGTCCGGCGTCGAAACCAGCGCGACCCTGCTGTCCGGCTGGCTTGCGGGGCGGAGCGGATGAGGATTGCGGTCACCTGCCCGATCAAGCCGCCGGACCACCCCATCCCCTCCGGCGACCGCACCATTGCGCGCAACATGATGACCGCGATCGAACTGGCCGGTCACGACCCGGTTCTCGCTTCCCGCTTCATCGCCTATTCCAAACGGCCCGACACGAACATCCTGCGACAGCGCAAACGGGACGCCTTGGCGGAGGCGCAGCGGATCATACCGGTACTTGCGCGAAAATCCGCCGGACATGTGGCTGACCTACCATCCCTACGACAAGGCGCCCGACTGGATCGGCCCTGCTGTCGCCGACGCTCTCGCCATTCCCTACCTGACGCTGGAGGCCGCGAAGACCGGGCAGGGTGACGAATGGCTGCCCTGGCGCGCCGAAGCGCAGGTCGGGTTGCGGCGGGCGGACCTGCATCTGGTGATGAAACCGTCGGACCACACCTATCTGGCCGCATTGCTCGGCACCGAAGACAGGTTGATGCCCATCGCACCCTTCATCGACACGAACGGTTTTCCTCCCCCTTCGCCTGCCGTTTTACCCGGGGCAGACCGGCCGGTGCGGCTCATCACGGTGGGTCTGATGCGGCCTGGCAAGAAGGTCGAGAACTATCGCCTGCTCGCGGAAACACTCGACCGTGTCCGCGCGAAAGACTGGCATCTGACGATCCTCGGTGATGGCCCAGCGCGGACCCAGATCGAGGGCTTCTTCGCCCGCTTCGGCAGTCGTGTGTCGTTCGGCGGCGAGGTCGGCCGGGACGTCGTTGTGGACCATATGGTGCAAGCCGATGTCTTCGTCTGGCCCGGTTGGCGCGAACCCATCGGGATGGTCTATCTCGAAGCCCAGCTCTGCGGCCTGCCGGTCACAGCCTTTGCCGATATGGGCGTGCCGCTGGTGGTTGCGGACGGCGAGACCGGCCTGCTGGCACCACCCGGCGACACGGTGGCACTTGCCGCCCGGTTGGACAGGCTCATCGCCGATACCGGACTGCGCGCAAGGTTGGCGTCAGCGGCACCGGGCAAGGTGCGTGCCGAACACGGTCTGGAACAGGCGGCACGGACATTCGATACGGCTTTCCGCACGGTGGTTTGATCTTGGCGGGGCCGACCTGCCCCGTTAGGAAGGTTTCATGCGTTCTACTCTCGCCTTTCTGATCCTGCTCGCGACCGTGTTGTCGGCGCGCGCGCAGGCTTTGCCCAGTCTTACGATCGATCTCGAGTCGGGCCGTGTCCTGCAGGCCGAACGGGCCTTCGACCCGTGGCATCCTGCGTCCCTTACCAAGATGATGACGGCCTACACGACCTTTCGTGCGATTGCCGATGGTACGGTGGCAGCAACGTCGCCGGTCATCGTCAGCCGTGAGGCGACGCGACAGCCGCCGTCGAAGATGGGCTATGGCATCGGCACGGCATTGACGGTCGAGAACGCTGTGACGATCCTGTCTGGTGAAATCGGCCAACGATGTCGCCGTGGCGCTTGCCGAAGGGGTCAGCGGCTCCGAACAGGCCTTCGTCGCGCGCATGAACGCCGATGCCGCCCGGTTGGGGATGACCGGCTCACGCTTTACCAACCCCCACGGCCTGCACGATCCGGCCCAGGTGGTGACGGCCCGCGATCTGGCCCTGCTGACCCGTGCCTTGCACCGGGAGTTTCCCCAATATGCGACCCTGTTCGCCGCGCCATCGCTCATGGCCCCCAAACCCGCCGCTTCCGGAAAGACCATCCAGCGGGTCTACTTCTCCTACAACCTGCTTCTGGAACGGTTTGCCGGTGCCGATGGGTTCAAGACCGGGTTCGTGTGTGCCTCGGGCTACAATTTCATCGGTGCAGCCACCCGGAACGGTCGCCGCATCGCGGCTATCGTGCTGGGGCGGGACGGGCAGATCTCGCGCGCCGTCGATGCGGCACGGCTCATCACCGAAGGTTTTGAACGCCCCTTCGCGTCCGGCACACCCATCGAGCGGCTGACATCGGACGGCCCGGTCGCAGGTTCTCCGCGCAACATGCGCGCGACATACTGCACACCGGAAGCGCGCGCGGCCCGTTACGATCCCGGTGCCGGGCAGGCGGTTGTGGAATCCCCCTGGCTTCGGCCCCGTGCCATCACGCGGGGTCCCCTAGTGGTGACGTTGGAGCCGCCTGTGACGCCGTTGATGCGACTGGGCCGGACGGCCTTGCCCACGTTTCGCCCGGTGTCGAACCCTCCGCAATCGATCGAGGGGCTGCGTGAAACCAGCCTGTCGCCGCAGGTGAGCGACGGGGTACCCCAACGCCCCGTCACCAAACCGCGCCCGATCACCCAGA
This sequence comes from uncultured Alphaproteobacteria bacterium, assembly GCA_963711195.1. Taxonomy (GTDB): domain Bacteria; phylum Pseudomonadota; class Alphaproteobacteria; order Rhizobiales; family Rhizobiaceae; genus Pseudahrensia. The sequence goes on along the minus strand of CAVQDK010000004.1, from coordinate 12,674 downwards.
GTGCGATCGGTGCGGCATCCGTCGTTCGCCGGCAGACGGGGCAAACGGCGCAGACGGCCAACGCAAGCGCGTTCGCTCGCACGGCAACCGGCACGCGCTACCTCGCCCCCGACCATCGACGCCCTGCTGGCCGATCTGGCACCCCTCGTTCCGTCATCCCCGGGTTCCCTGGCCCAACCGGTTCCCGTCCCGACATTCCGGCCATCGCCGCAATGATCGACCCCGTTCCGGTTACGTTGCTCACCGGCTTTCTGGGTTCGGGCAAGACCACCCTGCTCAACCGCCTTCTGGACCACGGTGCCCTGGCCGACGCTGCGCTCGTGATCAACGAGTTCGGTGATGTGGGTATCGACCATCTGCTGATCGAACGCGCCGACGAGGGCATCATCGAACTGTCCGACGGGTGCCTGTGCTGCACCATCCGGGGCGATCTGGTCGATACGCTCACCCGGTTGCTGAACCGCGACCCCGTGCCAAAGCGCATCGTGATCGAAACCACCGGTCTGGCCGACCCGGCACCCATCCTCCACGCCATAATGGGGCATCCCGTCCTGTCCGAGCGCCTGCGTCTCGACGGGGTGGTGACCGTGGTGGACGCGGTCAATGGCGCTTCGACGCTCGATATGCACGAGGAGGCGGTGAAGCAGGCGGCGGTCGCCGACCGCATCGTTCTGTCGAAGACCGATCTGGCTGACGATACGACCGCGCTGCTGGTGCGCCTCGAACGTCTGAACCCGGCGGCACGCATTCTGGCCACACCCCCCGAACCCGACGATCTGTTCGGTTGCGGCCTATGGGATCCCGCCACGAAGACCGCCGACGTCGCCCGTTGGATGGGCGAGGCGACCCACGATCATCATCACCACGACGACGTGAACCGGCACGATACCAGCATTCGCGCCTTCACGCTGATGACCGACCGGGCCGTTGAAGCGACGGCGCTGACGGCATTTCTCGATCTGCTGGCCAGTGCCCACGGGCCGAACATGCTGCGCCTGAAGGGTATCGTGCGGCTGGTGGAAGACCCGTCGCGACCGGTGGTCCTGCACGGCGTGCAGCACATCTTCCATCCGCCCGCGACGTTGCCGGCATGGCCCGACGATGACCGCCGCACCCGCCTGGTGATGATCGTGCGTGATATGGACGAAAGCTATATCCGCCGCCTCTTCGACGCCTTCACCGGCGTGCCGCGTACCGACACACCCGATAGAGCCGCACTGACGAACAATCCGCTGGCGATTCCCGGTATCGGCTGAAGCCTAGACGCTGCTGCTTGGCGGTCGTTCCCGGTAGCCGGGGGGCGGCGCATGGCGCACGATGCCCCAGCCGATGGGGCGAATGCGGTTGCCCGGCAGTTGAGGGTCCGGCCCCCAGATCGCCTGATAGGTGTCGATGCAAAGCCCGCGCCGTTGCAAGGCGATGAAGGCGACGATCAGCCCGGCATACCACATCGACAACGTCACCCACATCCAGTTCGGCGCGTTGGCGATCCACAAACCGGTCGCGATCGACGCCATGGCGCAGAGCAGCGCCGCGTAGCCGATGGACTTGTGCATGAACTCGAAGGCGCGACGATGCAGCGTCATGTCGAAATGGTCGCCGCGCCACGAACCGTCCGGTGCCGGGTGGTCCGGTCCCCCCCGGCTTCCCCGGAACATGCCGGCCAGAACCTGCATGGCGCAGAAGGCGGCGATGGACCATCCCAGCGAGCGGTGGACGAAGATCAGCCATCCCTCGCCCGCCGGTTTCCAGATCAGATACACGCCCAGCACCATGCCGAAGGTCGCGGCGGTCTGCATCATCCAGTGGGTGTGGAACCAGAGCCGGTTGTCCAGCCGTTGCGGCCAGTTCTGCCGCGGCGTTATCTTACCGAACCGTGCGATGAGAACGCCCATGGGCAGCAGGATGGCCCAGGACAGCGTCATCACCCGCCCGTGCCACTTCGTGTCCCAGTCCAGGTCGTGTGGGCGGGTTACGTCCAGTGGTGCCAGCAGCCATGGCCCGCCGGGAAGTGTGGCAATCAGGTCTGCCAGCGCCTCCAGCATGGCCTCACCCCTTCACCGCGCCGGCGGTCATGCCGGTGATGATCTGCTTGGAAGCGATGAAGGTGAAGATGATCGGCGGAATGGCCAGCAACATGCCTGTGGCCATGATGACGCCCCAGTCGATGTCGTGCTCCGTCAGCGAGTTGACGAGCGTGACCGGCACGGTGCGGGTGTTCCGGTCGAGCAGCGCATTGGCGAGGATGAACTCGTTCCAGGCGATGCGGTAGGTGAAGATCGCGGCGGCGGCCAGGCCCGGCTTGATGACGGGCAGCACCACGAGGAAGAATACCTGCAAGGCATTCGCCCCATCCATCTTCGCCGCTTCTTCGAGCTGGATCGGCACCTGCTGGATGAACGATTGCAGAATCCAGATGACGAAGGGCAGGTTCATCGCCGTGTAGATGAGAATGATGCCCCAATAGGTGCCCGACGCCGGCTCGCCCATGAACGAGAACTGGAACGTCCAGATGCCGAAAACGGGCACCAGCAGCACGGCAGGCGGCACCATGCGCATCAGCAGCGTGGTGAGCGAGACCGTGCCGCGCCCCAGAAAGCGGAAGCGCACCAGCGCATAGGCGGCCATGCAGCCGATGACGAGCGTCAGCGCGGTGGAGATGGTGGCGACGATGAGCGAATTGCCCAACGCCCGCCCGAAGGTCGGGTCGCAATAGCGGACATGCTCGGGCGTGTACCACAGCACGTTGCACAGCACCGTTTCGTAATTGTTCATCGTCGGCGTGAAGAACAGGCCCGCCGTGCCGTTGAAGATATCGACCTTCAGTTTGAAGGACGTGGTGATCATCAGGAAGATCGGGCCGAGCGCCATGATGATGAGAACGCCGAGCAGGACGTAGAATAGCGGGTTGGGCGTGTCTCCGGCCGTGCGTTTTGGCGGCAGTCGCGGGCTTTTCGGCGTGGTGGGCACTGTCCCCACGGCACTGGCGAGATCGTTGGCGGCCTTGGTATCGGGCGTCATGTTCGTCGAACCGCTCATGCGTTCGCCTCCTCGTAGGCTTCCGCATTGGCGCGGCGGGCAGCCGCCTCGCGCCGCTCCACGATCCGGTTGTAGGCGAACATGGCCAGCGTCAGCACGAGCAGCAGGATCAGCAGATAGTTGGACATGGCGGCGGCAACCCCCAGTTCGCGGAATTCCTGCGTCGTGCGCTGGATGCGCAGCGACAGGATTTCCGTCGACAGGCCCGGCCCGCCATTGGTGAGAACGAGGATGACTTCCAGCACCTTGAAGGCATCGATCAGGCGCAGCAGCCCGGCGATCACCAGCACGGGCATCATCAGCGGCAGCTTGATGTGCCAGATCTGCTGCCAGCCCGTCGCGCCATCGAGCGAGGATGCTTCGAGCGCCGATTTCGGCAGGCTCTGCAGGGCGGCCAGCGACAGGATGAAGATGAACGGCGTCCACTGCCACACATCGGCGATGATGACGGAGGCGAAGGCCCATTGCGGGTCGGACAGCCAAGGGACGGACGAGAAGCCCAGATCGTTCAGCGTGCGGTTAAAGATGCCCACCGAAGGGTGATACATGTAGCGCCACATCAGGCCGACCACGATGGGCGCGATCATCATCGGCAGGATGAAGATGGTGCGCAGCACGCCCATGCCGCGCAGCTTGCGGTCCAGCAGAAGCGCCAGACCGACGCCGATGAACATTTCCAGCCCCACCACGATAGCGGCAAAGGAAATCGTGACGAGAAAGCTCTCGTGGAAATTCGGATCGTTGGCCAGATTGATGTAGTTGCGCAGGCCCACCCATTCGGCCTCGCCGATGCGTTGGCTCGGGTTCCAGTCGAGGAACGAGGCGTAGATCATGTATCCGATGGGATAGAGCAGCGCGACCGCCAGCACTGCCACGGCGGGGGCGAGAAACATGTACGGCGTCAATTTGTTGGGATTGAAGGCGACGGCCATGCGGGATCAGCAGCTTTCACAACGGAGAACGATTATCGCGCGGAGGAGTGGAGTGGCCCTCCCCCGAAGGCCGGTCGTTCGGACGTGCCCCTGGTGCTCAAAGGCCGCAGGAAAGCGCGTCAGTCGTAGTCCAGTGGAACTCCCGGGAAGCACCCGCCAGCCACGAAGGACTGACGGGTGGTCCGGGAGGACAGATCACCCGGTTATTTCCAGGTGTTGTAGCCTTCTTCTTCCATGATGGCGTTGGTGCGTTCGGCCACCTGGTCGAGCGCTTCCTTCACCGTCATCTCACCGATCATCGCCTTGTTGAGCGTGGTGCCCAGCTCGGAGTTGATCTTGCCCCATGCGGGGATGATCGGACGCCAGTCCGGATCGGCATCCTTCAGCGCTTCACCGAAGACTTCCAGATGCGGAAACTTGGCGATCGCTTCGGGATCGGCATGGGTGGAGAAACGCGACGGGTTGCCACCTTCCATGGCGATCAGCTTGTCGCCCTTCTTGGAGGTGAGCCACTGCATCAGCAGGAAGGCCGCTTCCTTGTTGTTGGCGTTTTTCGGAATTGCGAGACCGAAACCACCGGTCTGCGAACCCTTGCGGTCAGCCATCGGGTGGGGAGCCCAGCCGACCTTGCCGACGACCTGCGATTTGGTCGGATCCTCGACTTCACCGGCCGTGACCGTGGAGTCCAGATACATGGCCGCATCGCCCTGCAGGAAGGCGTTCTTCGCTTCGGCAAAACCGAAGGACGTCGCGCCTTCAGGACCGCAATCGAGGATTGTCTTCAACGCTTCACCGGCTTTCACGCCAGCTTCGTTGTTGACGACCGCGTTCCAGTTATCGTCCAGCACCTTGCCGCCATAGGGCGCGAGGTGAAGCAGGAAGGCGTGGCTCGTCTGGTGGCCGGACTGGCCGCGCGAGGCGAGACCGCCCATGCCGGGTTCCAGCTCGGGGATCTTGCAGGCGATATCCAGCATCTCCTCGTAGTTGGTCGGAACTTCCAGACCGTGCTTCTCGAAGATGTCCTTGCGGTAGCCGAGAACCGAGGTTTCGGCACCGAACGGGATGCCGAACAGCGCGCCGGTCGGGCCGGGCAGATAGCCCTTCTTGCCGCCGGCAACGCCGAGGTTCTGCACGTAACCGTCGATCAGGTCTTCCGGATCGTAGGACGGATCGGACAGTTTCGGGTCCATGAAAAAGCGGGCCAGCGGCTCGATCTGGTCGGCGAACACATAGTCGGCCTTGGAGAAGACGACGTAACCCATCAGGTCGTAGTCACCCCGGTCCTTGGTCAGTTCCAGCGTCTGCTTCTCGCGCATGGCGAGATATTGCTGCTGGTCCACCTCGACATTGATGCCGGTTTCTTCGGTGAACTGGGGCAGGACGCGCATGACGGCGTCGTAATGCGGGTGGGCCGGGAAGATGGCCACGACAGTCTGTCCAGCATAGTCGGCATATGGTCCCGTCGTATGGCCATCGGCTGCGGCGATCGTTGCGCTCCCGATAGATGCACCGGCGAACATGGTCGCCGCTGCGAGGGTTGATTTGAAGAGTTTCAGCATCGTTTCCTCCTTGGATTGCTGTTGTCGTTTCGAAGTGTACGCGGTCTAGAGCGTCACTCCGGTTTGCGTGTCGAAAGCCATGATCTCGTTCACGGCCACCGCAAATGTCTTCTCCACGCCCGTGCGTATGGGCGAGGATGATTCGTATTCCACCAGCACGTCGACCCCGCCGCAACGGGTCACCAGCGTCGATTGCGCGCCGAGATATTCGGCCACCACCACCCGCAGGTCGATGGGTGCGCCGGTCGTGGTGTCGGTGGAAAAGGATGAGGGGCGCACGCCGATCGTCACGTCGTCGCGCGGATAGGCTGCCATGCGCGTGGCGAGATCGGGGGGCAGCGGCAGGTCGAACCCGTCGCCGTGGACCCGTAGAACATCGCCTTCGCGCACCAGTGTCGCGTCGAGAAAGTTCATCGTGGGCGAGCCGATGAAACCGGCCACGAACTTGTTGGCCGGCTTCTTGAACAGGTCTTCGGGCGAGCCTTGCTGCATGATGCGCCCGTCATGCATGACCACGATCCGGTCGCCCAGCGTCATGGCCTCGATCTGGTCGTGGGTGACGTAGATCATGTTCTTGTCGAGCGTGTCGCGCATCTCCGCCAGTTCGGTGCGCATTTTCGCGCGCAGCTTGGCGTCGAGGTTGGACAGGGGCTCGTCGAACAGGAAGGTGGACGAATCGCGCACCAGCGCCCGGCCCATGGCCACCCGCTGCCGCTGGCCGCCGGACAGTTCCGCCGGCTTGCGGTCGAGCAGATGGCCGATATTGAGCATGTCGGCGACGCGCTGAACCTTGGTGTCGATCTCGGCCTTCGGCGCCCGTTGCAGGCGCAGCGCGAAACTCATGTTGCGCGCGATATTCATGTGCGGGTAGAGCGCGTAGTCCTGAAACACCATCGCCAGATCGCGGTCTTTCGGCGCTTTCTGGCTGATCGGCTCGCCGTCGAAATAGATCTCGCCCGCCGTCAGCTCTTCCAGCCCGGCAACCATACGCAGCGTCGTCGACTTGCCGCAGCCGGATGGACCGACGAGCACCGTGAATTCGCCATCGTCCAGCGCAAGGTCGAGCGGGGGCAAAACGCGCGTTTCACCGTAGTACTTTTCGATTTGCTCGAAGCGGATCGTTGGCAAGCAAGCCTCCCAGCCCTGCCGACATATGGAGATGCAATATCGAATCTTCTGGGAATCAACACAAGCGGCGTGACGGAAAGCGACGTTAGCGGTAACGTCGCCCATGGGCGAATTCGATAGAGCATCGATACACAGGCGACGCGGCAGCAGCACGGCCGCCCGGATCGACGACGTCGCGCGGGAAGCGGGCGTGTCGATCATGTCCGTATCCCGCGCCATGCGGGGGGTGGAAGGCGTGTCGGGCAAGACCCGCGCGCGCATTCTGCAAGTGGCGGCGACGCTGGGCTATTCGCCATCCTCGGTCGCCGGTTCGCTGGCCGCCGCCAACTCGACGCTGATCGGCATATCCGTGCCGACGCTGCACGACGAGGTGTTTTCCGATCTGTTCGAGGCCATGCGCGCCATCATCAGCCGGGCCGGGTTTCAGACCGTCTTCGACACGACCGAATACGATGCGGACCGGGAGGAAGCATGGGTCGAGCGGATGATGGCGTGGCGGCTGGCCGGGCTCGTTCTGTCCGGCGTCGACCATTCCGAAAAAACCAGCACCATCCTGCGGCGCTCTCCCATGCCGGTTCTGGAATTGTGGGACCACACGGCCACACCCATCGACATGGTGGTTGGCATCGACCATTTCGCCGCCGGTCTCGAAATGGGACGGGTTCTGGTGGAACGCGGTTACACGAGACCGGCGTGGATCGGCGCGGAAGTTGGCTACGACACCCGTGCCGAGCAGCGCCTGTCCGGTTTCAGCAAGGCTTTTGCGGATGCGGGCCACGATGCCCCCGTGGTCATACCTCTGCCGCGCCCCCATTCCTTCGAGGGCGGTCAGGCCGGGGCGCGGCAGGCACTGGCGGGCGAGACCGCGAGAGACCGCCCGGACCTTCTCTATTGCCTCAACGACTACATCGCCTTCGGCGCGCTGGTGGAATGCGAGGCGCAGGGGCTGACCATTCCCGCCGATATCGGCATTGCAGGTTTCAACGATCTATCCCTCAACCGCGTTCTGCCGCGCCCGATCACGACATCGCGCACACCGCGGCGGGCCATGGGAGAGGAGGGCGCGCGCATTCTCGTGGGGCGCATTCTCGGCGTCGCCCCGCCCCCGCCGGAGCCCATGCCGGTGGACATCGTGATGGGCACCACGACGCGGTAGCCGGTTACAAGCGCCGGTTCCCGTGATAGCGAGGCGGAAATCGATGACGAGAGACGCGCTCCATGACCGATACCGACAAACCTCGCCCGAACACGGGCCTGATCGGCCTCGGCACGATGGGGGCCAATCTGGCGCTGAACATCGTGGAAGAGGGGTTTCCCCTCGCCGTCATGAACCGCACCACCAGTGTCACCCACGACTTCGTGGCCGAGGCCGGTGATCTGGCACAACGTCTCACGCCGACCGAGACGCTGGAGGAGTTCATCGCGGCAATGGACGCGCCACGCACCATCATCCTCATGGTCCCCGCCGGGCCGATCGTGGACGACCATATCGAAGCCCTGCGACCGCTGATCGCCGAGGGCGATACGGTGATCGATGCGGGCAATGCCAACTTCCACGACACCAACCGCCGCGCCGAAGCGGCGAAAGACCATGGCGAAACCTTCCTCGGCATCGGCGTTTCCGGGGGCGCGGAGGGTGCCCGCCACGGCCCGTCGATCATGATCGGTGGCAACGAGGAAATCTGGGGGCGGGTCCGCCCGCTGCTCCAAGCCATCGCTGCCGATTATGACGGCACCCCCTGCGCCACCTTCATGGGACCGGGCGGGGCGGGGCATTTCGTCAAGATGGTCCATAACGGCATCGAATATGCCGACATGCAGATGATCGCCGAAATCTACGGCATCATGCGCGACGGGTTCGGCATGAAGCCTGCCGAAATCTCCGACATTTTCGGACGCTGGAACGACGGTTCCCTCAAATCCTACCTTGTCGAGATCACCGCCGAACTGCTGCAGGCCGAGGACAATGGCGCACCGCTGATCGACGTCATCAAGGACTCCGCCGGCCAGAAGGGCACCGGTCGCTGGACCTCGGTGGAAGCCCTCATGCTCGGCACGCCCATCACCGCCATCGATGCCGCCGTCGCCATGCGCAACCTGTCGGCGCAGATCGACCAGCGCGGCGAAGGCCAAGGTCTGTTCGGGGCCGCGCCGCAAAGTGTGACCCGCGAAGACCTGCCCATCGACGTGCTGGAGCGGGCGCTGCTCGTGGGCAAGATTGCCTGCTACGCACAGGGTTTTGCGATGCTCAAGGCCGCGTCCGACGAATATGAATGGGGGTTGCCCATGGCGGAGATCGCGAAAGTCTGGCGCGCGGGCTGCATCATCCGCTCGGCCATGCTCGACGAGATGGCAGAAGCGCTGGGCGACCATCCCGAAACGAACTTGATGTTCGCGCCCTCCTTCGTTGCAAAGGTGAAGGACTGCCACGCCTGCCTGCGCCAACTCGTTGCATGCGCCGTGCAGGCCGGCCACCCGACGCCCGCTCTGTCGGCGGCGCTGGCCTATTTCGACACGATGCGCACAGGGCGTGGCACGGCCAACATGATACAGGCGCAACGTGACTTCTTCGGTGCCCACGGGTTCGAACGCCTCGATGGTCCCGGTGACCACCACGGCCCTTGGGTGGACACACAGGACGTGGCCTAAGACATTTCATCTGGGGGGATGACGAGAATGGACGAAACCGAAAAATCCGAGAAGGACGCAGCATTCCGCATTGCCGCGCTCGCCTATCACGAGCTTCCCCGCCCGGGTAAGCTGGAAGTGCGACCGACCAAGCCGCTCGCCAACCCGCGTGATCTGGCGCTGGCCTATTCGCCTGGCGTCGCCGAAGCGTGCCTCGCCATCAAGGCCAACCCGCTCAACGCCTCGCGCTTCACCTCGCGCGGCAATCTGGTGGCTGTCGTTTCGAACGGATCTGCGGCTTTGGGGCTTGGCAATATCGGGCCGCTTGCATCCAAGCCGATCATGGAAGGCAAGGCGGTGCTGTTCAAGCAATTCGCCCATATCGACTGTTTCGATATCGAATTGAACGAGAGCGACCCCGAGAAACTGGCCGAACACGTCATCGCGCTGGAACCGACCTTCGGTGCGATCAATCTGGAGGACATTAAAGCTCCCGACTGCTTCATCGTCGAGCGCATCTGCCGCGAGCGGATGAACATTCCCGTCTTCCACGACGACCAGCACGGCACGGCGATCGTGGTTGGGGCTGCGGTCAAGAATGCGCTGCACCTGTCGGGCCGGACCTTCGAGGACATCAAGATCGTCTCCACCGGCGGGGGAGCGGCGGGCATCGCCTGCCTCGACATGCTGCTCAAGCTGGGCGTGAAGCGCGAGAATGTTTGGCTCGTCGATATCGAGGGGCTGGTCCACGAGGGCCGGACCGCCGACATGACGCCCCAGAAGGAGGCCTATGCCCAGCCGGGCGGGCCGCGCGGTCTGGCCGACGTCATCGGCGGGGCCGATCTTTTCCTCGGCCTGTCCGGCCCCGGCGTGTTGAAGGCGGAGATGGTCGCCGAGATGGCCGACGCGCCAATCGTCTTCGCGCTCGCCAACCCGACGCCGGAAATCATGCCGGACATGGTGAAAGCCGTGGCTCCCGGAGCCATCGTCGCCACGGGCCGGTCGGATTATCCCAATCAGGTCAACAACGTGCTGTGCTTTCCCTTCATCTTCCGCGGCGCGCTGGATGTGGGCGCGACGGAAATCAACGCGGCCATGGAAATCGCCTGCGTCGACGGCATCGCGGAACTTGCGCGCAAGACGAGCGCTGCCGAAGCCGCCGCCGTCTATGCGGACGAAAGCCTGACTTTCGGCACGGAATATCTCATTCCCAAACCCTTCGACCCGCGCCTCATATCCGTGGTGGCCGGAGCGGTGGCGAAGGCCGCGATGGAAACCGGCGTCGCCACCCGCCCGGTGAAGGATTTCGACGCCTATCTCCACCAGCTGGAAAGCAGCGTCTATCGCTCCTCGCTGGTCATGCAGCCGGTCTATGCGCAGGCCCGGAGCGACAAGCGCCGCGTCGTGTTTGCCGAGGGTGAGGACGACCGCGTGCTGCGCACCGCACTGGCCATGCTGGACGACGGCGCGGACGAGCCCATCCTGATCGGTCGCCCGGACGTGATCGAAAGCCGGTGCAGCCGCTACGGCCTGCCGCTGGACCTGTCGTCGCGCCTCGACATCGTGAACCCGGAAAACGACTCCCGCTACCGCGAATACTGGGAAGCCTATCACGCCAAGATGCAGCGGCGCGGTATTTCGCCCCCATTGGCGCAGGCGGTCGTGCGCTCGAATTCGACGGTCATTTCCGCCCTGATGGTCGATCGGGGCGAGGCGGACTCGCTCATCTGCGGCGCGTTCGGCAATTATCTGTGGCACATGAACTACGTCACCCAGATGCTGGAGACCGACGTGCTGAAACCCACCGGCGCGCTGTCCCTTGTCATTCTCGATTCCGGCCCCCTCTTCGTGGCCGACACCCATGTGAACCCGGAACCGACGCCGGAGCAGGTCGCCGACACGGTCATCGCCTGCGCCCGTCACGTGCGCCGTTTCGGCATCGAGCCGCGTATCGCGCTGTGCTCCAACTCCCAGTTCGGCACGCTCGACACCATCACCGCCCGGCGGATGCGCGACGCGCTGGCCATTCTCGACGCGCAGGATCTCGACTTCGTCTACGAGGGCGAAATGCCGCTCGATGCTGCGCTGGACCCGACGATCCGCGAGCGCCTGCTGCCGTCGTCGCGGTTGCAGGGCAAGGCCAACGTCTTCGTCTTCTCCAACGCGGAGACGGCGGGCGGGGTGAAGAACGCGCTCAAATCCATTGCCGGCGGGATCGAGGTCGGGCCCATTCTCATGGGCATGGGCAACCGCGCCCATATCGTCACCCCGTCGATCACCGTGCGCGGGCTCATCAATATGGCGGCCCTCGCGGGCATGCCGGTTCACTCCTACGCTTGAGGCGACGATCATGAAGACCATCGAAATGCGCGAACCGGGCGATCCCGACGTCCTGTTCATCGGCGAGCGGGACCGCCCAAGTGTTGCGCCAGGCGAGGTGCTGATCGACGTCGCTGCTGCCGGGGTCAATGGGCCAGACCGGCTGCAACGGCGCGGCCTCTACCCGCCGCCACCGGGCGCGTCCGATCTCATGGGGCTGGAAGTGTCCGGCCATATCGCGGCCATCGGCGAGGGCGTGGCGGGCTGGTCGCTCGGAGATGCGTGTTGCGCACTGACCAATGGCGGCGGCTACGCGGAGTGTGTCGCCGTGCCTGCCGGGCAGGTTCTGCCGGTCCCGGACGGCGTGGACCTCGTCGATGCGGCAGGCCTGCCCGAAACCTACTTCACGGTCTGGAACAACTTCTTCCTCGACCTCGACCATGCGGAAGGCTCGTCGTTTCTCGTTCACGGCGGCTCCGGCGGCATCGGCTCCACCGCCATCCAGCTTGGCCGTGCCCATGGCTTGCGGGTCTTTGCGACGGCAGGCTCGCAGGAAAGCTGCGCCTGGTGCGAAGAGCTCGGTGCCGAACGGGCCATCCGCTACGATACGGAGGATTTCGTCGAGGTCGTGAAGGCCCTCGGCGGTGCCGATCTCGTCCTCGACATGCGCGGCGGGGACTATGTGGAACGCAACATGGCTGCGGCCAATCCGCAGGCTCGTATCGTCCAACTGGCCTTCAACGCGGGATCGAAGGTCGACGTGGACCTGCTGCCTCTCATGCTGAAGCGTCTCGTCCTGACCGGCTCGACACTCCGCCCCCGGGACGCTGCCTTCAAGGCGCGTGTCGCCGCCGATTTGCGCGAGCGGGTCTGGCCATTGTTTGCGACCGGCAAACTGCGTCCGACGACATTCGCGACGCTTCCGTTCGAACAGGCGACCGAGGCCCATACTATGATGGAAGCCGGAGGTTTGCGGGGAAAGCTGATCCTTAAGGTCTGACCCGTTTAGCAGCGATCACGGTCGGAATGGGAGACGACCGGGTATGGTGCGTCTTTTCCCATTCGTGCG
>CAVQDK010000003.1:50000-249599 GCA_963711195.1 uncultured Alphaproteobacteria bacterium | reverse complement strand
TGGCATCAACAACAATTTCGCATTCGCCGCCAATGCCAACAACAACAATGAAGGGCTTGTTTTCGGAAATCTCGCCAACGGTGCCTTCTCCGAACAAATGCGCCTCGATGCCATTACCGGACGTCTTGGCATCGGAACTTCCAATCCGACGACGATGCTTCATGTCGCCGGCCCGGTGAGGCTCGGCGTCTATGACGTCGGTTCGTTACCGAACGCCACCGCTGCTGGAGAAGGTGCGGTCGTTGCCATCAAGGAAGTCAACGGAACCCTGCGTCTCAGTATTTCGGACGGAACGGGGTGGACCTGAATAACCGATCAGAACCAACCGGGCTGCAAACGTGCGCGCATGCTTGCGCTTTAGATTGCATACCGTCTCGATGATATCGAAAACGTCCTGACGGGCGTCGTCATCGGAGCAGGTCACGTTCGAAGGTGCATAAAGTGCTGCGGATTGCGGTGCCTGAGAACCGAAGTCCATTTAATGCTGATGAACTGCTTTACTCAATCGCGATATAACAACACCATGTTCTTCAGTTCGCGACGCCACCTGGCTATCAGCAGTGCCTGCACGGTCTGTCCTGTAAAACCGGGGGTTATTTTCTCACGCGACCGATAAGTTCGGTTCGGTCCGCATTGAGTGCATCGATTTCTGCGGCGTGCTCGGAAATGAAGTGTTCTTTCATGGCATTGTTCGTAGAACCGCCGATCTTTTGATGAGCGCTTTGTCCTGCGGTAAGCCCTGCGCAGAATTCCAGTCCGAACCCAAGTTCTTCCGCGAAAAGCCGTGGAACGTTATCGTAAACGTTGAAAAGAGCCTCATAACTCAGATAGGTCACGTTCGCGTTTTCACGCTCTAGAAGCTGAACGCAGCCCACCTCCTGCCGCCTGATGTGCGATAGCCACTCCATGATGGCCTGCCCGTCGTACTCGGCGAAGTCGCTCGATTGACCGATACTTGCATCGCCTTGACCGCGATTATGGAACACTTGGGTGGACACAGCTTTGTAAAGGGAGATGGCTTGAAGCACAATGTCTTCCCGGAACAAGAAGAATGTCGGTTTGTCGAAAGGAAACCACTTGGCAAATACCGCTTTGTCGAAAAGCTGATAATGAAAAAATGTTAATTCCAAACCGAAGACCCCATTGCTGGTCTTACGTTTTCGAAGAAGCGCTTTCAAATAGTCATCGCACGTTCTGCCGTGCATTTTCTCAGCTATGTTCGGTACGAAATTCGGATTGAGGTATTCTTCAGGTCTTCCGAGAACTTTCGTCTTCGACAATTCGTCCGTAAGCCAGGAACTGCCCGACCTCGGCGTGAAGAATATGGCGTAACGATTCTTTGCAGCCTCCGTAGATTGCATGATCTTGGTGAACTCTGCAGGATCGCGGTTCGCGCGAGCAATGATGTTCTCCGTAAGTTCGATCGTCATATACGTTCCAATATGGATTAGGGTTTGGTCTACATGCCGAAATAAGCCACAGGCCTTCGGTCAGAAGAACGACAGTTCACCATGATCCGGTTGATCAAGGTATCGACTTCACGTCGCCCAGGCTGGTTCTTCTTTCTCGCTGCTGCTCCGCAAACGCCATGATCTCAGCCAACAGCGCTCTTGGCCTACTTGCCAGAGCTAGATCGAGCAAGAGGCAATCCGGATGCTCACGCAACCGGCGACCGACAGCGCCGATGTCGAAGGCAACAATAGGAAGACCCGCGCGCAGGACGTGAGACAATGTGTAGGAATAGGTCTCGGGCCACAGCGATGAAATGAACGCGACGTCCAAGTTTGCGTTCGCGAGTTCCTTAGCCACGGTCGCGTCGCTGTAAGGTCCGGTAATTTCGAGACCCGCTTTGGCGGACACGATATCGTTGGACGTGTATCCAACGACCACGAACTGTGCGTTCGGCACCCTCTTTTGTGCTGAGGTCGCCAGCTGCCGCAAGACATTGAGCCCCTTGATTGGACTGATGGCTCCAAGAGCCCCAATGCGGATGGGTCCAGAACGTAGCGGCGGAACAGTGATATCGCTGCGTATCTCTTCTTCGTGGGGGCGCACCTCGATCGTCAGGTCCGGCCAGTATTTCGCGAAACGATCCCGCACGTCCTCGTCCGGAACAATGAGGCGATCGGTACCACGCAGCATCTTGCCATAATTGCTTCGCCACGCCGCGATGTCGTGGGTATCGAACGCGCTGCCGCGTCGCTGCAGACAGCTTCTGCACCCGGCCTCATCCGGCTCACCGCAGTAGATACCCTGTTCGTCTGCCATGTTGATACGCGGACAGGCCGCTGTATAATCGTGCGCGACGAATGTAAGCGGGATACCGGTGTCAGCTGTAAGTTGGTTGAAGAATAGCGGTGCTTCATTATGGAAGTCCACCAGATTGTGCACTTCGATCTCGTGTATGCCGATGTCCTTCAGCAAAAGGCGAAACTCTTCCACGCCATTTTCATTTCGCAAGTTGAACGGGCCGATGTTCAACATCATGCCAGTGTCGACGTGGCCAAACATGATGCTGCTTTCGGACCGCCGACTTGGCTCGACGCGGAACACGGAGACGTCCTTTCCTGCAAGTTCCGATATGCGCTCCTGCACGTGCCGTTCGGTGCCGCCGCCACGCACATGTGAAACGATTGCGACGTTTCTCACTTTCCGCAACGCTAGCAAACGGGCCATATCGAGGCGGGCACGATACGTGCGCAGCGGATCATGGGCGATAAATGTTTGTACTGCTTTGTTATAACTAGGGTACCGATCCGCAATCTTCTGCATGGCAACACCCACACGATCGGCCTTCTCGCCTTCGAAGGAAACGCTACCGACGTGATGGACAACGATATCGGTCGCAATCGTGTCGATCCATCCACGGGACTGGCCGCGCAGACAGAAATCGTTTTCCTCGCCGTAGCCCATGCCGAACGCGTGCGGCATCGAACGTGCCGACATCATCTATGGCGCGTCGCTTGATATACATGCAGAAGCCAACCGCCGTTGGTGCCTCGACGTATTCGCCATGATTGGCTTTCGAGGCCATCGCGTCGAGACCTGCCATGGACACGTCCATAGGCAGTCCGTTGTCGCGAACGAAACGGGGGTAGGAACAGATCGTGCCGGAATTCGTGAGCGGCGTTACGGTCGCGATCGTCGGTTTTGCATACGCGGTTCTGCGCAACCGATCGATCCAATTTCCGAAGACCTCCGTATCCGAATTCAGCAAAATGACGTCACGATCTTTGTGAGACGCGATCCCCGTATTGACGGATCGAACGAAACCCTCATTCCGTTCGTGACTGACGAGTTTTATGAGGCCTTTCTCAGCGATCTTCGTCAGAGCGCGGGATATCTTCGGCTCCGGCGACATATCGTTGACGACCACGACTTCGAACGGCGTATCGTTCGCTGCCAGAAGAACCGTACGCAAGCATGCCATCGTGATATGGTAGTCGCGGAAAACCGGGATGATGACGTCGACCTTCGCGCTTTCGTTCTGTCGCGGCTCGAGCGCCAGAATATCGTTCAGGGCATTGCTCATGCTGGTTTGTGATTTGCGCACAGGCTTCTCAACGAGACGGAACGGCGTCTCGTCCACTTCCGCGTGAGCCAAGATCACGCGGCCTTCCGCACGCCCCTGTCCGAGATAGTGCAGCAGCGCGGGAAGTTCAGGCGTGTCCGAACCATCCAACTGGGAAAGATAGAATTTCGGGTCGAACTGACTGCTCGACGTACGGTTTTCCTGCACCCCGAACCGTACGAAATGCGCGTAGGGGTCCATCTTGGAAATCGCGACATCCGGATTACACGACAGGTAAACGTCGACATCGAACCATCGGCTGGGCGAAATTTCATCGCGCCGGCCGATGAGTTGGTAGTGGACCAGCGGGTTCATCAACCCCGACAATGCGCCGGCTGCGCTGCGATAGTGGCTGATGTTGAACAAAGGATGCGGAGATCGCCCCTCGCGCCACCCGTATCTGCAAAAGTGATTGAAGGCACCACCCGCGTAGTCATGAACGTCGGGATTAGTTGCAAGGTACCATTCCGTATCAAACAGGAACGAACAGTGCCGACGGATGATCCGCTGTTCCAATACGGTCTTCCAGCGCACCGTTCCCGGCAGACTTTCAGCATCGGCAAGCATTCTGGCCGTACGCATATCGCGCATGCGAACGGTATTCTTCTTGTTTTTGCCGGGGGATTTGGGGAGAAGTCGAACGAGCCCCAGACGCAAGCCGACGCGCGTGAACCCTCGACTGATAAGATGACTGAGTTTCATTCACTTTATCGCTTGGGTTGTGGAGGACGGTCAATCCGGTGCTACGAAGAGCGATGATAAATCTTATATATAGTTTAGTGGATATTTAAGCATTTGATTCTGATTAAGGTTACCGAGCTCGACCTAAGACTTCGTCTACTTGTGAAATACAGGTTTTGGGCGTGGTATTAATTGAACTATCGTGGTGCCAATTCGGCTCCTTGTCGTCCCTTTGCCAATAACTTTGGCGCCACTCAGTTCAAACGATTTTCAACCGGATATAGACGGAACGTCTTGCGCGCGCGCGTAGGCAATGAAGTGTGGGTTGGCGAAAGCGACATCCGCCCCGCTGGGCTTGCCATACATCAAGACCGAATTGTCGATCGTCGTCGTCAGACCTCCTGCTGCGCGTAGAACGGCATCGCCTGCTGCGGTGTCCCATTCCATCGTACGTCCGAACCTTGGATACACGTCCGCACGGCCTTCCGCGAGAAGGCAAAACTTCAAGGAAGACCCGACGGAAACGACGTCATGGGGCCCGACATTCGCGATCCATTCGTCGGTCTCCAGCGTGCGATGAGACCGACTCGCCACGATCCTGGTGGGTGAAGAGGCTTCTCCCGGGTCGAGTTTGACCCAACCGCCCGTCTCATCATTCTTCCAGGCCTCGGTCGAATGGCCGCAATATGTTTGCCCACGTGCTGGAACGTGAACAAGGCCGGCCACGGGCACTCCGCCTACGATCAGCGCTATGTTCACCGTGAAGTCGCTGCCGCCCTTGACGAATTCCCGTGTTCCATCAAGCGGGTCTACGAGAAAGAAGGGGGCTTCGGTTCGAACGGGGATGGTCCCGTTTTGCGATGTATCCTCTTCTGCAACAATCGCGATATCGGGAAAACTCCGACGCAAGCCGGCGAGGATCAATTCTTCCGCGCCACGGTCCGCTTCGGTGACGGGAGAGGCATCGGACTTCGTTTCGAGAGCATAACCGCCGTCCCGGACGTTCATAATGAAACGGCCTGCCTCCAAAGCCAGTTTCTCGAACACGTCCAGATATTCGCTCTTCATCGAATAAACCCGCGTTCAACCAGAGCGGATATCACCTGATCGGCTGCCTCTTGCGCGGTCGATTTGGATGTATCGACGGTGATATCCGCTTGCCGAGGCTCTTCGTATGCGGAATCAATCCCGGTAAAATTCGTGATCTCCCCGGCCCGCGCCTTGGCGTAAAGCCCCTTCACATCGCGCTGCTCGGCAATCTCCAAAGGCGTGTTGACGTAAACCTCAACGAAGGCATCCTCACCGACCGTGTTGCGGGCCATGCGCCGCTCCTCCCGAAAGGGAGAGATGAATGATACCAGTGTGAGGACTCCGGCATCGACAAACAGACGGGACACTTGCGCGATGCGCCGGATGTTCTCCACCCGGTCGGCATCGGTGAAACCAAGGTCACGGTTCAAGCCATGGCGAACATTGTCGCCATCGAGCACCATGGTGTGGATATCCCTGCGCAACAATTCCTGCTCGACAAGATCGGCGATTGTCGACTTTCCGGAACCCGAGAGTCCGGTGAACCAAAGCACCCCCGCCTTGTGGCCCTTCATATCCGACCGTGCTTCCCGATCGACTTTCATGTCCTGCCGGTGGATGTTGGAAGAACGCCTGAGCGCAAAGTTCAGCATGCCCAATCCGACGGTGGCATTCGTCAGACGATCAATGAGAATGAAAGAGCCCATCGCACGGCTCGTTGCATAACTTTCGAACGGGATCGGCTGGCGTGTGGAGACCGTGCAATGTCCGATTTCGTTCAATTCGAGTTGCGTGGCGGCCAATTCGGAAAACGTGTTGACGTCTAGACGGTACTTGATGCGGGTAATGGATGCTGGAACCGTTCGCGTGCCGCATTTCAGGTCATAGCGCCGACCGGGCAGCATGGCTGTCTCGTCCAGCCAAAGAACGGTCGTATCGAATTGGTCGGCCACTTCACATGGCCGATCATCCTGAACGATGACGTCGCCACGGGAAACGTCGATCTCCCGATCGAGCGTCAGCGTGACTGACCGCCCGGTCTCGGCAACGTCCAAGGCGTCCTCTCCAAGCCAGACTTCCTTCACCGTCGCAGGCTTGGCCGAGGGCAGCACGCGGATTGCGTCCCCGGGACGCACCGTTCCGGAAACGATCTGCCCGGAGAAGCCGCGAAAATCGAGGTTGGGGCGAACGACGTGCTGCACAGGCATACGCAAGGGGCGGGCGCCGCTGTCGCGATCGTTCGACACGGTTTCCAGATGACCAAGCAATGTCGGGCCGGTGTACCATTCCATCGCCGAAGATCGCTCGATAATATTTGCACCCGATAGGGCCGAGACCGGAATGGCAGTCAGGGTATCGAACGCGCTTAGCTCCGCCGCGAATTCTCGATATTGTCCCTCGATTTCGCGGAACCGCTCTTCACTGTGATCGACCAGGTCCATCTTGTTGATGGCCAGCACGATATGCCGCGTGCCCATTATGGAGACGATGTGCGAATGTCGGCGGGTCTGCTCCAGAATGCCGGCTCGTGCGTCGATCAGCAGGACAGCGAGATCTGCCGTCGAGGCCGCCGTCGCCATATTGCGGGTGTACTGCTCGTGACCCGGCGTATCGGCAACGATGAAGCGCCGCCTTTCGGTTGCGAAAAAGCGGTAGGCGATATCGATCGTGATCCCCTGTTCCCGCTCGGCCGCCAGTCCATCCACCAGCAGAGCCAAATCGACCTGCGCACCCTGCGTTCCGTGCGCCCGGCTTGCATTGGCAACTGATGCGAGCTGATCGTCGAAGATCTGCTTGCTCTCAAACAACAGCCGTCCGATCAGCGTCGACTTACCATCGTCCACGGAACCGCACGTTATGAACCGAAGCGTGGAAAGGCCGGCTTGGGCTTCGAAGAAAGCGGAGACGTCATCGGGCGTCGAAGGAACGGCCCGGGTGGAAGCATCGATCTTGTCCATTAGAAGTATCCCTCCCGCTTCTTCTTCTCCATCGACGCGCTCTCGTCGTGGTCGATCATCCGCCCTTCGCGTTCCGATGAACGCGCGGAAAGGGTTTCGGCGATGACGGCCTGAAGGGTCGTCGCGGTGGACTCGACCGCACCGGTCAACGGGTAGCAGCCCAACGTGCGAAAACGCACCATCTTCATCATCGGCGTTTCACCATCACGCAGCGGCAGGCGTTCGTCGTCCACCATGATGAGCGTCCCGTCGCGTTCCACAACGGGCCGTTGGGCCGCAAGGTAGAGCGGGACCACGGGAATATTCTCCCTGTGAATGTACTGCCAGACGTCGACCTCGGTCCAATTCGACAACGGAAAGACCCTGATGGATTCACCAGCCTTCTTGCGGGTGTTGTAAAGGTTCCAGGGTTCCGGACGTTGGTTCTTGGGATCCCATCCGTGACCGGCGGAGCGGAACGAGAATATGCGTTCTTTCGCACGGGATTTCTCCTCATCGCGACGCGCTCCACCGAAAGCGGCGTCGAACCCTCCGGCATCGAGCGCTGCCTTGAGCGCCTGCGTTTTCATCGTATCCGTGTAGATTGACGAGCCGTAATCGAACGGATTCATGTTGCGGGCGACCCCATCGGCGTTGATGTGCTCGATAAGCGTCAGGCCGTGCTTTTTCATCATCGTATCGCGAAACGAGATCATCTCGCGAAATTTCCAGGTCGTGTTCACATGGAGCAACGGAAAAGGCAGTCGCCCCGGCGCAAATGCTTTCAACGCCAGATGAAGCATGACGGCCGAGTCCTTGCCTACCGAGTAGAGCATCACCGGTTTTTCGACCTCACCGACGGTTTCCCGCATGATGTGAATGGCCTCGGCTTCCAGGGAGTCCATATGAGATAAATTCTGCATTGCAGCTCTTTTCGTACCTATACTATTCTAGTGAACTTTAGATCCAACATACAAAGCAAGCAGATTGGACCATTCGCGCTTCGGTTAGCTTAGGTTCGTAAAACTTACCACCCGTCTATTTTGCTGGTCTTATCGACCGATCGAACGGTATGCCAGCCCCGGCTCGCATCCCTCCTATGCCGAATTAACGTTGCGCAGGTCGACCAGCACCTTGTCCGCCAGCATACTTGCCACGCGCGTGTGATCGAGCGCGCCAAACTGGTTCCACTCCGTCACGATGACCGCGAGGTCCGCGTGCCCGTTCCCGCACCGCGACGGCGTGTTAACGGCCGGGCATACAATACGCGTCGTAGAAGGGCATTTCCAAGACATGTTCGGCGACCTAACGCAGCGTTGCGATGTTTAGCTCGCTCTTGCAAACGAGTTTTAGACAGAACGACGAAGGTAAGATGGACGGCTGAAATTCAGCGGGGCCATTCGCTTGGCCGACATGCTGCAGCACCTATTGAACGAGGCCGTGGACAGAGCGCCGAACGCACAGGTGAACTCGACCGTGCGACAGGCGAAGCAGGACCAACTCGTCGGGACATCAGGAACCCCGTGGCTCTCGTCCGCCAAGAGTTCGAGCCTGTTGAGAATCTCGATGCTTGCGATAAACTATGGGCAGGCAGAGTTAAACGCCGCAATCGCAGACGGTGCTCTCAAGCGCGTTGCCGTACGTCGTAAACAGCAGGTCGGCGTACCTTCAGCACGAAACCGACGTGTTCACGATGCCGACGCGGGATCGAGTTTGCCATGGTGATCGCAAGGGCAGACGGCGTAGTTCGACGCGATGAAGTCATGATGAAAAGTCGCTGATCACCCTCGCACGGCATGGTTTCGAATGGAGGTAATCCGCCGACGGACAACCACGCAGAACCTATGACCAGACATATTCCAGAATGGTGCACCCGAGTGGATTCGAACCACTGACCCCCGCCTTCGGAGGGCGGTACTCTATCCAGCTGAGCTACGGGTGCGTGTCATTTCCTTAGCGCGGTGCGGCGCGGGCTTCAATGGCAAAGGTGGCAGGCCTTGCAACGCGATCAGGCGGCCAGGACCCTGCGGGGATGGAAATGACCGCCCTCGATGGTGCCGATCGCGACGAGTTCACCCCGGTGGAGAGCGCAAACGTCCTCGCCAGCGATGGGCGCGTCGCGCCCGCGCAGCAGGATGGGGTTGCCGAGCCGCAGGCGTGTAGCCTGTTCGGAATCTATCTTGATTGTGGTGAACCCGTCCATCGCATCGGCGGGGGACAGCAGCATGGCGTCTATCGCAGACGGGTTTCCCCCCGCATTGTCCAGCGCCGATTCCAGTTCGGCAAGCGTCACGGCATCCTCCTCTTCGAAGGGTTCGACATATGTTCGGCGCAACTCGGTCACGTGGCCGTGGCAACCGAGGCGTCCTCCCATGTCGCGCGCCAACGCCCGCACGTAAGTGCCCTTGCCGCACGTCACTTCGAAGACGGTGTGGTCTGCGTCCGGCATGTCGTCGATAGTGAGCGTCTCGATGTGCACGGTGCGCGGTTCGAGCGCCACATCACGTCCCGCGCGGGCTTCGGCGTAGGCACGCTTGCCGCCGATCTTGATGGCGGAAAAGGCGGGCGGCGTCTGCTCGATCGCGCCGGTGAAGTCCGGCAGGAGCGCTTCGATGGCATTGCGTTCCGGACGCGTGGTGCTTTCGGCTACGGTCTCGCCCTCGGCATCGTCGGTGGTGGTGGACATCCCCCAGCGCACGGTAAAGCGATAGGCTTTCTCGCCGTCGGTCACATAGGGCACCGTCTTGGTAGCCTCACCCAATGCAATGGGCAGCAGGCCGGTGGCGAGGGGGTCGAGCGTTCCGGCATGGCCGGCCTTGTTGGCATCGAACAACCGGCGCACACGGGCGACAGCCGGGGTGGAGCCGAGCTCGTAGGGCTTGTCGAGCACCAGCCAGCCGGAGATGGCCCTGCCCTTTTTGCGACGGCCCAAGGGTCAGTCCTCGATCCGCGTATCGGGACGGTGGGCAGGTCTCGTTGCCGCCTTCCAGATCGCGGCGCACGGAGTCGGATTTCAGCAGGGTATCGATGCGCGCAAAGGCCTCGAAGCTGGTGTCCGGGCGGAAGCGGAACGACGGCATGGAGCGCATCTGGTTCAGCATGGGGGCAGCGCGCCCGCGCAGGAAGGCCGCATCGGTCGACAAGGCGTCGATGACGGCGTCGAGATCGCCCTTGCCGATCTGCGACACGAAACAGGTGGCGATCTTCAGGTCCGGCGACATGCGCACTTCCGTGATCGACACGAGTTTGGTGTCGAGGTTGCGACCCGCCCTGCTCGGCAGGGTTTCGCGCTGCAACACTTCGGTGAGCGCATGGCGCACCAGTTCGCCGACGCGCAACTGTCTCTGGGACGGTCCCTTGTTCTTCATCACATGCGGCTTTTCACGAAAACGATCGCTCAACATCTGGGGGCTGGACCGGCGAACGGCAAGGCGCATTTTGCTTGTATGTCGCACCCAAAGGGCGCATGGGGTTCGCGTCGAACGCGCGCCGACCGGGAGAGACTGGCACATCGTGCCAGCGCCGAAGGAGCAACGTCCCGGAAACTCTCAGGCAACAGAGACCGGTCGGGTAGCAGACATCTGGAGAGCGACGGGTCCGCAAGGGCGCGTCCACCGAAGGAGAAAGCGACGGGCACCGTGCCTGCCGCCAAACTCTCAGGTCAAGCGACAGATGGGATCATCGGTTGCCTACGGGCGAGCCAGACACCCATCCCGGACGGACACCTCGTCCATCCGGTCGTTTATCCGGAGGCCACCATGAGCCAGTCACCCCGCAAGGAAATCAGATCCGTCGCCGTCATCGGCGCGGGCATCACCGGTATCACCACATGCGCTTCGCTGCTGGAGCGGGGCTTCGAGGTCACCGTCTTCGACCGCAACCGCTATGCGGCGATGGAAACGTCGTTCGCCAATGGCGGCCAGCTGTCGGCCTCCAACGCGGAAGTGTGGAACCGGTGGTCGACGATCTTCAAGGGCATCAAGTGGATGACGCGCCCGGGCGCGCCGCTACTCGTGAACCCGAAGCCATCCTGGCACAAATATTCCTGGATGGCGCAGTTCATGGGGGCGATCCCGAAATACCGCGAGAACACGGTGGAAACCGTGCGGCTGGCCATCGAGGCGCGCAAGCACCTGAAACGCCACGCGGAGCGCGAAGGGCTTCGCCTTCGACGTGGAGGAACGCGGTATTCTGCACATCTACCGCACGAAGAAGGAGTTCGACCACGCCACCAAAGTCAACGAGATGCTGGCGGAAGGCGGCCTTGCCCGCGAGGCGGTCACTCCATCGGAGGCCAAGACGATCGAGCCGGCCCTGAGCGACACATTCGTCGGCCACATGCACGGGGCCTACTACACCAACAGCGACTTCACGGGCGATATCCATGTCTATGCCAAGAACCTTGGCGATGCCTGTGCCCGCAACGGGGCGACGTTCCGCTATGGCGCGAGCGTGGGAAGCCTGTCGGCGGATGGCAACGGCATCACGATCACCGTATCCGACAAGGGCGAGCCGGTGCGGGAACGCTTCGACGCCGTGGTGATCTGCGCCGGGGTCCATTCGCGCGATCTGGCCGAACAGGTCGGCGACAGGGTCAACATCTATCCGGTGAAAGGCTACAGCGTCACCGTGCAGTTGAACGATGCCGAAAGCCGCAAGGCCGCGCCCATGGTCAGCCTGCTGGACGACGAGACGAAGATCGTCTCCTCCCGTCTCGGGCCCAACAAGTTCCGCATTGCGGGCACGGCGGAGTTCAACGGCTACAATCGCGACATCCGCGACGATCGCGTCAAGCCGTTGAACCAGTGGTGCGAGGAACTGTTTCCCGACGTGTCGACCGAGCATTCCGTCCCCTGGGCTGGTCTGCGCCCGATGATGCCGACCATGTTGCCACGCGTAGGCGAGGGCAATCGCCCGGGGGTCTTCTACAATACCGGCCACGGCCACCTGGGCTGGACGCTTTCAGCGGCCACGGCGGAGGTCGTCGCGGAAACCGTGATGGCAAAATCGCGCGCCAACAGCTGAATCGGTTTAGACCCTGATTCAATAGGCCGCGGACGATGCGCTTCGCGACCTTTGCATTTGCAGCCGGTCATGCTTCATGCAGCGTGAGCGCCCGCCCGGCGCTGGTCTTCGGGTAGAGACGATTCGTCGCAAGTTCAGAGTGTCGGTTCGGTTTTCGCTGCCCGCGTCCGCCTACCGCCTCTCTTTGAACGGACCCCGTCATGCCCGCCCAGACCTCCCCATTGTCCGAAGATGTCGTCCCGTCCGGTTCCGAAATCGGCGCGGGCACGGACCGGCCCCAGGCCTTCCTGTCCCACGAGGATTTGCGCCAGGCCGCCGCCAGTCTTATCGGCAACGACCGGGCGGACTGGGCGCAACTGCGTTCGTTTCGTCTGGCCGACACCCAGCGGGTCGCACGGGCAACGATCACACGGGTCTATCAGCACTGTTTCAAGGCTGCGGAGCACAAGGAACTGCTGACCCCGGCTGCCGAATGGCTGATCGACAACTTCTTCCTCATCGACGGCGCGATGCGCACGGCGCGGGAATCCCTGTCACCCAAATTCGTCGCCCAACTGCCTACCATGAAGGTCGAGGGCGGGCCGGATGTGCCGCGCGTGCTCGGGCTTGCGTGGCTGATCGTGCGCCATTCCCATTGCAACGTCAGCGAGGAACGGGTGACCGCCGCCGTCGACGGTGCGCAGTCGGTCGCTCCGTTGCAGATCGGCGAATTGTGGGCCCTGCCGTCTTTCCTGCGTCTCGTCCTGGTGCAGGAATTGCAGGGTGTCGCCGAGGCAATCGAGAACACCCGCGCCATGCGCGCCAAGGCCGACGAGGTCGCCGACGGCGTTCTGAAGACGGAAGACGAAGGCGAGCGTCTGGCCATCGTCGAGCGCAACCGCGCGCTCATGGCCGACAACGCTTTCGCAGCACAGATGCTCTACCGGCTGCGCGGTGCCACGATCGGCATGACGGCGATCATCGACTGGCTGGAGAAGACGCTGGACGAGCGTGGCCTCGACGGGCTGGAGGTGCAGATCGTCGAGCAGAACCGGCTGTCGTCGGGCAACGTGCGCATCGGTGCCATCATCCAGTCCCTGCGCGGGCTGGACGATATCGACTGGCTGGAATGGTTTTCCGGCGTGTCGCTGGTGGACCGGCTGCTTTCAGAACGCAGCGATTTCTCGGCGCTCGATTTCGACAGTCAGGACCGTTACCGCAACGCGATCGAGGAACTGGCGCGGCAGGCGAAACTG
The DNA here is from genome assembly GCA_963711195.1 of uncultured Alphaproteobacteria bacterium. Lineage (GTDB taxonomy): Bacteria > Pseudomonadota > Alphaproteobacteria > Rhizobiales > Rhizobiaceae > Pseudahrensia. The sequence goes on along the minus strand of CAVQDK010000003.1, from coordinate 236,121 downwards.
CCGGAGCTGGACGTGGCTGGTCGGGCACTGGACATGGCGGCACGGGAAGAGCGCAATGTCGGCATCTGTTTCGTCGCCCCGGGGCGCGAGCGGTTCGAGACCACGATCGGCGCCAACGTGCCATGGCAGCGGCGTTTCAAACGCGCCTATCGCACGCTTGGCTGGCTCTCGATTGCCGGTCCGATCATTCTCATCACGCTGGCGGTCATTGCGATCTGGTTCGCCATTCTCGGCAATGCGGGCCTGGGCGTCGGAGCCGTCATCGTGCTGTCCCTGCTGGCCGCCATTCCCGCAAGCGAGGCCGCGACCGGGCTGTTCAACACGCTGGTGACGTTCCTCAAATCGCCATCGCGCCTGGTGGGCTATGCCTACAAGCAGGGCGTGCCGGAAGGCGCGCGCACACTGGTCGTGGTCCCCGTTCTCATCACGTCTCGGGACGGGGTGGACGAGACGATCCGCAATTTGGAAGTGCACTACCTGTCGCACACGCAAGGCTTCATCGACTTCGCCATTTCCTCCGATTGGGCCGACAGCGACCACGAGGTGGACGATCGGGACCGCGACCTGCTGGCCTATACCCAGGCGGCAATCGACACGCTGGCCGCAAAATATGCCCATACGGGCCGCACCCGCTTCTTCCTGTTCCACCGCCGTCGGCTGTGGAACGAGCGCGAAGGCGTGTGGATGGGTTGGGAGCGCAAGCGCGGCAAGCTGCTGGAGCTGAACCTGCTGCTGCGCGGCGATACCGACACCACCTACATGCCCCCCGCCGTCGCACCGCCGGAAGGCGTTGTGCACGTGATGACGCTGGACAGCGATACCCGCCTGACCCGCGATGCCGTCACACGGCTTGTCGGTCGCATGACCCATCCGCTCAACCAGCCGGTCTTCGATCCCAAATCCGGTCGTGTGACCGAGGGCTACGCCATCATGCAACCGCGCGTGACGCCGTCGCTGACTTCCGGCGAGGAAGCCTCTCTGTTTCAGCGCATCTTCTCAGCCAATCGCGGTCTTGACCCCTACGTGTTCACCGTCTCCGACGTCTATCAGGATCTGACGGCGGAAGGCTCGTTTACGGGTAAGGGTCTGTACCACATCGACGCCTTCACCACCGCCCTGAAGGACGTGCATGAGGACAATTCCGTCCTCTCCCATGACCTGCTGGAAGGCACGATCGCCCGCGCCGCACTGGTGACGGATATCGAACTGGTGGAGGATTTTCCCACCCGCTACGAGGTGGAAGCCTCCCGCCAGCACCGCTGGACCCGAGGCGACTGGCAGTTGCTGCCTTTCATCTTCGGCACCGGTTCCAAGGTGATGGACAAGCCGCGCCACCCTGTCTCCGCGCTTGGTGCGCTGGAAGATGTTCGACAATCTGCGCCGCACGATGGTGCCGGGAGCGTTCTGGCTGGCCAGCACCATCGGCTGGTGCGTGTTGTCGGCCGCTCTAGCCTTGGCGTGGCAGGCCGCGCTGGTATTCTCGCTGTTCGTATCGCCCACGCTCGGCCTGCTGCGTGGCGTGATGCCGTCGATCACCACCGAGATCGTGCAGCGCACCCATTGGCGCGCCGTGCTGTCGGAAAGCGTTTCCGCGACGCTGCAGGTCATCCTGCGGATCGTCTTCATTCCCCACTTCGCGTGGATGCTGATGGACGGCGCGGTGCGTGCGGTCTGGCGCACCTTCGTGTCCGGTCGCAACATGCTGGAGTGGAAGTCGGCCGCGCAGGTGCAGGCCTTCGGCGGGGTGTGGGACTATTTCCGCTTCATGCGCGGTGGCCTCCTGCTGACAGCGCTCGGCCTCGTGGCCACCGCCGCCCTCGCGCCGATCAACCTGTTCCTCGCCGTGCCCTTCTCCTTCGTGTGGTTCGCCTCGCCCTTCTTCGCCTGGGCGGTCAGCCAGTCGGCGGAAACGGAAGACCGGCTCGAAGTGACGCCGGACGACCGGCGCGAATTGCGCAAGATCGCACGGCGCACATGGTCCTATTTCGAGACCTTCGTCACGCCGGACGACAACTACCTGCCGCCGGACAACTTTCAGGAAGACCCGGTGCCCGCCATCGCGCACCGCACCAGCCCGACCAATATCGGGCTCTACCTTCTGTCGGTCATCTCGGCGCGCGATTTCGGCTGGATTTCCATGACCGCCACCCTGTCGCGGCTGGAAGACACGCTCGACACGTTCGACAGAATGGAAAAACACCGCGGCCATCTGCTGAACTGGTACGACACCCGCACGCTTGCGCCGCTGCTGCCGAAATACGTGTCCGCCGTGGACAGCGGCAACCTTGCCGGCCATCTCATCGCGCTTTCGTCCACCTGCCGGGACTGGGCGGAAGCGCCCACCGCCCATGTGCAGAGCGACATGCGCGGGCTGGCGGATGTGGCGAACGTCTTGCAGGAAGAGCTGAACAAGGTGCCGGACGACCGTCGTGCGGTGCGCCCGTTGCGCGCAAAACTCACGTCGCAGATCGAGGGCTTTCAGCGCGCGGTGGACGCCCTGATCAAGGAGCCGGAATACGCCGCCATCCGCACCGAGAACATCAGTGCGCTCGCCGCCACCATCTCCCGCCTTGCCGGTGATCTGCACCACGACGTGCGCACACCGGCCTCCATGGGCGTGGTGGAATGGGCGGGCACGCTGCAACGGGCCTGCAACGATGTGGACGCCGACGCGTCGCTGGAACAGATCGACGTGGACCATCTGCGCAAGCGCCTGTCCACGCTGGGCGAACGGGCACGCAAGGCGGCCTTCGACATGGATTTCGCGTTCCTTATGAACGAGGAACGTCGTCTGCTGTCGATCGGCTACCGGGTCGAAGAGGACGATCTGGACGAAAGCTGCTACGACCTGCTGGCCTCCGAAGCGCGTCTGACCTCGCTGTTCGCCATCGCCAAGGGCGATCTGCCGACGGAACACTGGTTCCGTCTCGGCCGCACGGTGTTGTCCGTCGGTTCGCGCGGCGCGCTGGTCTCGTGGTCCGGCTCGATGTTCGAGTATCTCATGCCGCCTCTCGTCATGCAGGAGCAGGTCGGCGGCATTCTCAACCAGACCAACCGCCTCGTGGTGCGCCGCCAGATCGACTATGGCCGCGAGAACAACGTGCCGTGGGGTATTTCTGAAGCGGCCTTCAACGCCCGCGACCGGGAGATGACCTACCAGTATTCCAACTTCGGCGTGCCGTCGCTCGGCATGAAGCGTGGGCTGGGAGCCGATCTCGTCATCGCGCCCTACGCCTCGCTGCTGGCCGCGCAATACGACCCCGCCGCCGCCGTGGCCAACCTGCGCCATCTGGCGAAGCTCGGTGCGCTTGGCCAATACGGTTTCTACGACGCCGTCGACTTCACGCCATCGCGGGTGCCGGAAGGCGAGAAGCATGCGGTGGTGAAGAACTTCATGGCTCACCACCACGGCATGTCGATCCTGTCGGTCGCCAACGTGCTGTTCCACGGACGGCTGCGGGAGCGGTTCCATTCCGACCCCGTCATCGAGTCCGCCGAACTGCTGCTGCAGGAAAAGGCACCGCGCGAGGTGCCGGTACAGGCCGCCCGCCAGGTGGAGGCCGATCCGACACTGGGCCGTGCGGAAGGGGCCGGCGGGTCCTACCGTTCCATCGACGCGCCCACTTCGGCGGACGGTGCCGTCAATCTGTTGTCCAACGGTCATTACGCGCTCATGCTCAACGCCACCGGTTCCGGACATGCGTCGTGGAACGGCCTCGCCGTCACCCGCTGGCGGCCCGATCAGGTGGAGGACGACTGGGGCACGTTCCTGTTCCTGCGCGACATGGACAGCGGCGTCTGGTGGTCGGCGACGACGACGCCGCGCACCGTCGAAGACGAGCGGACCCATACGGTCTTCTCGGACTCCAAGGCCGAGTTCCACAAGCGCGTCGGCACGCTCACCAGTCAGGTGGACGTCATCGTGGGCACCGAGGCGGATGCGGAAGGTCGCTGCGTGACGCTGACCAACGAGGGCGACAGCGACCGGACCATCGAGGTCACGTCCTATGCCGAGCCGGTCATCTCCGCGTCGGACGCCGACGAGGCGCACCCGGCTTTCTCGAAAATGTTCATCGAAACCCGCATATCCGACGACGGCCACGCGATCTTCGCCGAGCGCAACAAGCGCCGCCCGGGCGAGCCGGACATGTCGATCGCCCATATGGTGACCGGTTTCGGGTCCGGCGACAGGGAGACACAGGCCGAAACCGACCGCCGCCGCTTCATCGGGCGCGGGCGACAGCTAGCCAATGCGGCAGCCTTCGATGCCGGTGCAAGACTTTCCGGCACCGACGGGTTCACGCTGGATGCCTGCCTGTCGCTGCGCCGCACGGTGCGGGTTCCCGCTGGCAAATCGGTACGGCTGATCTTCTGGACCATTGCCGCGCCGAACGCTGCGGAAGTGCAGAACGCGGTTGCCAACTACGCCCAGCCGGAAGCTTTCGAGCGCGAAGCCATGCACGCATGGACACGAAGCCAGGTGCAGTTGCGCCATGTGGAGGTCGATGTCGACGAGGCAACGGTCTTCCAGCGCCTCGCCGGTTATCTCGCCTACCCGTCCCGCGCGCTCAATTCCGGGGCCAAGCCCGAGGATCTGCGGCCGCAATCGAGCCTGTGGTCCGTCTCCATTTCAGGCGACTTCCCGATGCTGGTGCTGCGTATCGATGCCGACGCCGATATCGAGATCGTCCGCAAGGCCATTCGCGCGCAGGAGTTCTTCCGCTCGCGCGGATTGCTGGCCGATCTCGTCATCATCAACGAGCAGGCGTCGTCCTACGCGCAGGACCTGCAGAACCGCATCGACGCGCTGCGCGAAAATGCCATGCGCCGGGGCATCGGTGCCACCGCACAGCCGCACATCTTCACCCTGCGCAAGGACTTGATGGACGCGCAGGTCTACAACGCGATCATGGCGGCTGCCCGCGCGGTCTTCCACGCCCGCAACGGCAAGTTCTCCACCCAGATCGAACGGGTCGAGGCACGCCTTGCGGAACAGCGGGAGGAAACGGGTGCCGCGATATACGGTCCCATCGCCCAGCCTTCCCGCGCACAAGCCATCGAGGTGGCAGACGTAGACGGGGAGGGTCTTGCCTTCTGGAACGGGTTCGGCGGGTTCGACGCTGCGGCGCGGGAATATGTGGTGCGTCTGCGCTCCGGCCATGCAACGCCCCAGCCGTGGGTGAACGTGATGTCCAACGAGCGGTTCGGCGGGCATATTTCGGCGGAAGGAGCGGGCTTCACCTGGTCGGCCAACTCCCGCGACTACCAGCTCACGCCATGGTCGAACGATGCCGTGGTCAACCGGCCCGGCGAGGCATTCTATCTGGTGGACAGCGAGTCCGGTCGCGTGTTCTCGCCGCTGGCGTCGTTCGGCACGTGGCCGGGCGCGACCTTCGAGGCGCGCCACGGAATGGGTTACAGCCGGTTCACGCGGCGGGGATCGACGCTCGATATCGAGTTGTTGCAGACGGTCGCCGCCGACGACGCTGCAAAACTGTCGAAACTCACGATCACAAATAACGGCCCGACACGGCGCAGCTTCACGGCGACCGGCTATGTCGAATGGGTACTCGGCAACAACCGCGCGAAGACCGCGCCCTACATCGTGTGCGACGCGGGACAGGGTTCACAAACCAAGGCACTGACTGCCAGCAACCCGTTCAGTGTCGAGTTTCCGGGACGTGTCGCATGGCTGGCAACGGACGGGGCGGACGTTTCCTACTGCGCCAGCCGGTCGGACTTTATTGGCGGCGGCACGGTCTGGCAGCCGGATGCCATCGCTAATGGCGCACCTCTCGGCGACAAGACGGCGACGCAGGGCGACCCATGCGCCGCGCTCAGCGTACCCTTCGCGCTGGAACCGGGCGAAAGCCACACGGTGACATTCGTTCTGGGCGATACGCCGCCGGAAGGCGATGCCGCGCAGGACATCATGCAGGCGCTGGCCGTGCCGATGGACGATCGTCTGCAGGCTGTCGGCGATGTATGGAACGACACGCTGGCCACGCTTCAGGTGACGACACCGGACCCGTCGTTCGACGTGATGGTCAACCACTGGTTGCCCTATCAATCGATCGCCTGCCGCATCAAGGCGCGCTCCGCCTTCTATCAGGCCTCCGGCGCATTCGGCTTCCGCGACCAGTTGCAGGACACGCTGGCCTTCCTGTTGCAGGATCCGTCGCTGGCCCGGGCGCAGATTTTGAACGCCGCCGGTCGGCAGTTCCCGGAAGGGGATTTCCAGCACTGGTGGTTGCCGAAAACCGGTGCGGGGGTTCGCACCATGATCTCCGACGATGTCGTCTGGCTCGCCTACGGCGTGACCCACTATGTCGATGTGACGGGCGATGTCGGCGTACTGGACGAGCCGATCCCCTTCATCGAAGGCCCGGAACTGCCGGAGGGCAAGCACGACATGTTCTTCCAGCCGGAAACGTCCGACCGTTCCGTCAGCGTCTATGAACACGCCGCACTGGCGCTGGAACTTGCGATCAAACGCACCGGCCAGCACGGCCTGCCCCTGATGCTGGGTGGTGACTGGAACGACGGGATGGACCGTGTCGGCGAAGCGGGCAAGGGCGAAAGCGTCTGGCTCGGCTGGTTCCTGGCCGCCGCCCTCGACCGCTTCACGCCGGTCGCCCGATCCCGGGGGGATGACGCGCGGGTTTCGCTGTTCGAGGGTCACGCGCCCAAATTGAAAGAGGCGTTGGAAGGCCCGGGCTGGGACGGGGAGAACTACAAGCGTGGCTATTTCGACAACGGCGCACCGCTGGGATCGAAAGACAGCGACGAATGCCGCATCGACTCCATCGCGCAGAGCTGGTCGGTGCTGTCCGGCCTCGGTGATAACGACCGCATCAACAGCGCGATGGACCGGGTGTCCGATGTGCTCGTGCGGGACGATCTCGACATCGTGCAACTGTTCACGCCACCGTTTGCCCACACGCCCAACGAACCTGGCTACATTAAAGGCTACCCGCCCGGCGTGCGTGAAAACGGTGGTCAATACACCCACGCCGCCACATGGGTGGTCTATGCGATGGCCGAACTGGGACGGTCGGAACAGGCCTATGACGCCTTTTCCAAGCTGAACCCGGTCAACCATGCGCTGACGCAGGAGGCCGCCGAAACCTACCGCGTCGAACCCTACGTGGTTGCTGCCGACATCTATTCCTCCGGCACCGATGGCGAGTTTTCGTGGGGCGAAGGGCGCGGCGGTCGCGGTGGCTGGACCTGGTATACCGGTTCCGGCGGCTGGCTGTACCGCGCCGGTGTGGAGGCCATTCTCGGCCTGCGCCGGAAAGGCGAGCGCATGATCGTCAAACCGTGCCTGCCGGATGAATGGCCGGGCTTCGATGCGGAACTGAACCTGGACGGCGCGACCTACTCCATTCAGGTGCAGCGCAAGAAAGCCGACGGTTACGCCGTCAAGGTGAATGGGAAAGCGGTGCGCGATCCATTGAAAGGATTTGCCTTGAAGGGCTGAACCGCGCATTCTTACGTTCGCGTCAAACAAAAGGCATGAAGCCATATTGGCAAAGGTCTGGCGCGAACGGGGGAACACCATGAGCGAAGTGCCGATCATCGAGCGGATTCCGGAACCGAAACGGCAGCCGATCGTCGGCAACATGCTGTCCATCGATGCCAATGCCCCCTTGCAGGGCATGATGGAGATGGCGCGCAATCTCGGACCGATCTTCCGGCTCGACATGATGGGCACACCGCTCGTCATCGCGTCGGGTGCCGATATCGTGGAAGAGCTGTGCGACGAGTCCCGGTTCGGCAAGACCGTTCGTGGGCCGCTGCGCCGCATCCGCGCGATCGGCGGCGACGCCCTGTTCACCGCCGATACGACCGACCCGAACTGGCAAAAGGCGCACAACATCCTGCTGCCGACCTTCTCCCGTCAGGCGATGCACAATTACCTGCCGATGATGCTGGACGTGGGCAACCAGCTCGTCACCAAATGGGAACGGATGAACGCCGACGACGAGATCGACGTGGTCCACGACATGACCGCCGTGGCGCTGGACACGATCGGCATGTGCGGCTTCGACTACCGGTTCAACTCGTTCTACCGGCGCGACTATCACCCGTTCATCGACGCGCTCAACCGGACGCTGGAAACCTGCATGATGCAGCGCGGCCTGCCCTTCGAGGAGCAGATGCTGCGCAAGCGGCTGAAGCAGATGGAGACCGACGTCAACTTCATGAACAAGCTGGTGGACGACATCATCCGCGAGCGGCGCAAGGGGTCCGGGCGATACGAGCCAGAACGACTTGATGAACTACATGCTGGCAGGCGTGGACAAGGTGACGGGGGAAAGCCTGTCGGACGAGAACATTCGCTATCAGATCAACACGTTCCTGATCGCAGGCCACGAGACCACGTCCGGCCTCATGTCGTTCACGCTCTACTATCTGCTGAACAACCCGGATATTCTGGAGCGCGCCTACGAGGAAGTCGACCGGGTGCTGGGACGCGACATCTCCGCCACGCCCACGATTAAGCAGGTCAACCAGCTCACCTATATCAACCAGATCCTGTCGGAGGCCCTGCGCTTGTGGCCCACCGCACCCGCGCTGGGCATCGCGCCCTATGAAGACGAGATCGTTGGCGGCAAATACAAGCTGAAGAAGGGCACGTTCGTCACCGTGCTTTCGCTCATGCTGCACCGCGATCAATCTGTCTGGGGCGACGAGCCGGACACCTTCAACCCCGAACACTTCTCCCGCGAGGCGATGGCGGACCGTCCTGTCCACGCCTACAAGCCGTTCGGCAACGGGCAGCGCGCCTGCATCGGTCGGCAATTTGCCATGCAGGAGGCCAATCTGGTCATCGGCATGATCCTGCAGCGGTTCCAGCTATTCGACCACACGAACTACCAGTTGAAGATCAAGGAAAGCCTGTCGATCAAGCCGGACGGCTTCTTCATCAAGGCCAAGCTGCGGCCGGACGTGACGCGCTCCCGCATGGTGCCGGGCGCTGCGGCGGAAGAGGATAGCGGCGGGCTTTCACAATCGGCGAAGATCCCGTCCCACGGCACGAAGGCGCTGGTGCTCTACGGCTCCAACCTTGGCACGACCGAAGAATTCGCCCGCCAGATCGCCCGTTCGGCGGACCAGAACGGGTTCGATACCGAACTGGGCACGATGAACGCTTTCGCCGGAAAGCTGCCGAAGGACGGTGCGGTCATTCTCGCCTGCGCCTCCTACAACGGCACGCCGCCGGACAATGCGGGCGCATTCGTGGAGGCGTTGCAAGCCGCCGCACCCGGTTCGCTGGACGGCGTTCGTTATGCCCTGTTCGGCTGCGGCCATTCGGACTGGGCGGCGACATTTCAGGCAACGCCGCGCATCATCGACGACGCGATGCAGGCAGCGGGTGCCACGCGCATCGGCGAACTGGGCGAGGGCGACGCAAAGGACGATATCGACGAGGCGTTCGACGGCTGGTTCGCAGAGCTTTGGCCCAACGTCGGCACGGCGCTCGACCTCGACGTAACCTTCGACGCGGCAGCGGAATCGGAGCCCCTTTACAAGGTCGAATTCATCGAAGCGGCAACCGACAATCCGCTCGTCGCGCAGCTTGGTGCCAAGGCCGTGACGGTGCGGGAGAACCGTGAATTGCAGTCCGGTTCGGATCGCTCGACACGTCACATCGAGGTCGCGCTGGCACCGGGGCAGACATACACTGTAGGCGACCATCTCAGCGTCGTGCCGCGTAACGCGCCCGATCTGGTGCGGCGCGTGGAGCAGCGGTTCAGCCTGCCTGCCGGCGGGCATATCCGTCTTCAATCCAATTCGGCGGACCATTCGGCGCTCCCGACGCAGGCACCCATGCCTTTGCGAACCTTGCTGGAAGACCTGATCGAACTGCAGGCACCGGCAAGCCGCAAGGACGTTGCCGCACTCGCCCGCCATACGGAATGCCCGAAAAGTCGTCCCGAGCTCGACCGGCTGGCGGGGGACGGTTTCAAAGCGGACGTGCAGGGCAAGAAGCTGTCGGCGCTCGACCTGCTGGAACGGTTTCCAGCCTGCGAGATGCCATTTGCCGCGTTTCTAGAAACCTGCCCCAACATGGTGCCGCGCTACTATTCGATCTCGTCGTCACCGCTGGCGGACGCCGAAAGCTGCACGATCACGGTCGCCGTGGTCGACGGCGAGAAGCAGGAGGGCGCACCACGACACAAGGGGGTCTGTTCCAACTATCTGGCAAGCGAGGGGACCGGTGAAACCCTGTTTGCCTCGCTGCGCCAGCCCTCCGCCGGTTTCACCTTGCCGGAAGACCCCGAACGGCCGCTCATCATGATCGGCCCCGGCACAGGCCTCGCACCCTTTCGCGGGTTCTGCCAGGAACGCGCTGCGTTGAAGGCCGATGGCAAGCCCCTTGGCCCCGCCATGCTGTTCTTCGGCTGCCGCCATCCGGACCAGGACTTTCTGTATGCGGATGAACTGAAAGCCTGGCACGAGGACGGGGTGGTGGACCTTCACACCGCTTTCTCCCGCGCGCAGAAGCGTCGCGTCTATGTGCAGGACGTCATCCGCGACCAGCGCGATGCCGTCTGGTCGCTTATCGAGCGCGATGCGAAGATATTCGTGTGCGGCGATGGCGGGCGGATGGAGCCGGACGTGCGACGGGCGCTGACGACGATCTATGCCGAGGAAACGGATTCCGACGACGCCGCCGCCGAGGCGTGGTTCGCCAAGCTGATGGCGGACGGGCGCTACGTGCTGGACGTTTGGGTTTCGGACTAAGTCCGAACGAGGCTCATCAACGGGTCGTAGGGAACATCGCCCAGTACCTTCGCGCTCACACTCGTCCCGAGCAGATCTACATCGAGTGGGGTATCCGCCTCGGCGCAGTCCGGCTGCACGAAGCCCATGGCCAGGTTCAGGCCGGTTCGGTGCCCCCAATCGGCTGATGTGACCGTGCCGACGATCTGACCGGCGTGGCGGATCGAGTCCCCCGGATGGGGGGTAGCGTGGTCGGCGTCGAGGGCCATCATGACGAAGGATTGCGTCGGTAAACTCGCCCGCCGTTCTGCCAGTGCAGCCGCTCCGATATAATCGTCTCCCTGCCGGATGAACCGGTCGAGACCGGACTCATAGGGATCGAACTCGGTCAGCAGGTCGGCTTTCCAGTGCCGGAAGCCCTTCTCCAACCGCATGGACTCGGTTGCCAATGCGCCGAACGGAGCCATGCCGAAGGCCTGACCCGCCGTCCACAAGGTATCGAAAGCCAATCGCAACTGCGCGTTCGGGATGTGCAGCTCCCACGCCAATTCGCCGGAGAAAGACACCGCCATGGCCATGGCTTCGGCGGTGCCGATCATCACCGGCTTGACCGTGAGCCACGGGAAGGCAGCTTTCGACCAGTCCGTGCGGGGCGCGGCGGCGGTGAGTACGTCGCGAGAATTCGGACCGGCGACGACGAGGATCGTGTGAGTGTTGGTGAGGCTTTCGACCGTGATCGAGCCATTGGCGGGGAGATGGTCGCGCAGATGATCCATATCATGGAACTCGGCGGCAGCAGCAGAGCCGAACCACACGGTTCCCTCCGAGACATTGGCGAGTGTTGCCTCGCCCTTCACCATGCCCTGTTCGTTGAGTAGGTAGGTCAGCCCCACCCGGCCCACCTTACGCGGCACGCGAGAGCAGACGACCGTTTGCAGCCAGTCCTGAATGGCATCAGACGACGGGCCGTAGATGGCAAAACGGTTGAAGCCCGACACTTCCATGATGCCGACGCGGTTCTGCACGGCGTCCACCTCGGCGGCGACGACGGCGTGGGTTTCGTTGAAGCGGAAGGAGAGCGTTTCCGTAAAAGCTGGCGACGGTTTGAAATATTGCGCCCGTTCCCAGCCGTTCACCGTGCCCCAATGGGCGCCCAGTTCGCTTAGGCGGTCGTAAAGCGGCGTCGTTTTAGCGGGGCGGCCCGCCGGACGATGCTCGTGGGGCATGTGGAAGCGGAACTCGTTCTGATAATCCTCGATCGATTTCAGCGCGGTGTATTCCACGTTGGCGTATTGGGTGAACCGGCGCGGATCGAGGGACCACGTATCGTAGCACGCCTCGCCGTGGGCAATGATTTGCGCAAGCAACCAACCATGGCCGCCGCCTTCGCCAAGACCGGCGCGCAGGCCGGTGATGCAATAGGCATTGCGCTTGTTCGCAATTCGCCCGACCAACGGCAGCCCGTCCGGGGTGTAAGTGATCGGGCCGTTGACGACGGAGTGGATGCCAGCTTCTGCCAGACATGGCAGCAGCGTCATCGCCCCTTCCATCACGTCCGTCACACGGTCGAGATCGTCCGGGCACAGGGCGTTGGTGAAGTTCGGGTCGATGCCATCCATCCCCCACGTCTTGCAGTCCTGCTCGTAGAACCCGATCAGCAGACCCTTCTTTTCCTGCCGCTGGTAAAAATCGTATTTTGGGCAGCGGATCAGGGGCACGCGATAGTCGAGCGCCTCGATCTGCGGGATAGCGTCGGTGAGCATGTATTGGTGCTCCATCGAGGCCACGGGCAGTTCGACGCCCATCATCGCGCCGATCTCGTTGCAGCGGTAACCGCCGGCATTGACGATCCGGTTGGCGTGAATGTCGCCTTTGGTCGTGTGGACGATCCAGCTGTCGTCCTTCTGTTGGGTCAGCCCCGTCACGTTGGTGTGGCGATAGACTTCCGCCCCGGCCTTGCGCGCACGACGGGCGAGCGCCTGACACAGTTGGGCCGGGTCGATGTCGCCATCGAGCGGATCCCACAGGGCACCCAATACCGCGTCACCATCGAGAAGCGGGTGACGCCGGGCGGATTCGGCAGCATCGATCAGTTCGAAATCGACACCCATTCCCTTGGCTAGGGACAGGAAGTGATTGTAGCCGTCGAGATGGTCCTGCGTGTGGGCAAGGCGCAGACCGCCGGTGCCGTGATGATAGTTGATTGGATAGTCGGGATCGTCGGCGAGTTCCTTGTACAGCGCGATGGAATGGGACTTCAGGCCCACCATCGTCTGGTTGCCGCCGAAGTTCGTCACCTGTGCAGCCGAGTGCCAGGTCGTGCCGGAGGTCAGCTCGTCGCGTTCGATAAGAACGCAGTCGGTGATGCCTTCCTGCGTGAGGTGGTAGAGAAGCGAGCATCCACCGATACCACCACCGATGACCGCAACGTCCGTCTGTGTTTTCATCGCGCCGTTTCACCCCGAACTCCATGTTGCCTTTTGGGACGCCCATTCCCGAAAATGCAAGCGATAGACATGAAAAAGGGGCAAGCGTTTCAGCCCGCCCCCTGGCGTTCGGCATTGTGTAGAGGCCTACAGTGCCCGGTCGGTGATTTCCGACGTCCACGCGCCCTGCGGCTCAGCCGTGATGACCGGCTCTTCGCCGGCCGATAGCAGGGTCTTCACCGTGCGCTGGTAGTCGGCCTCGTCGAGTGCACCGTTGGAACCGGCGGTCAGCTTGGCAATCTCGCCCATCATGCGCTTCTGGTGTTCTTCGGTCTGAGCGCCGGAGGCATCGTTTTCCAGCACCATCATGGCCGCTTCGTCCGGATTGGCCTCGGCGTATTTCCAGCCCTTCATGGAAGCACGGACGAACTTGGCCATCTTGTCCTTGAAGGCTTCGTCGCCCAGATTCTCCTCAAGCACATAGAGGCCGTCTTCCAGTGTGGCGACGCCCTGATCCTCGTATTTGAAGACGACCAGATCGTCTTCCGTCAGACCGGCGTCGATGACCTGCCAGTACTCGTTGTAGGTCATGGTGGAGATGCAGTCGGCCTGCTTCTGCAGCAGGGGATCGACGTTGAAGCCCTGTTTCAGCACCTGGACGCCATCGTCGGAACCGTCGGTCTTGATGCCCAACTCGCTCATCCACGACAGGAACGGGTATTCGTTGCCGAAGAACCACACGCCGAGGGTCTTGCCCTTGAAGTCGGCGGGTTCGGTGATGCCGGTTTCCTTGCGGCAGGTCAGCATCATGCCGGACGACTTGAACGGCTGTGCGATGTTGACAAGGGGCACACCCTTTTCGCGCGCGGCCAGGGCTGCGGGCATCCATTCGACCACCACGTCGGCACCGCCACCGGCGAGAACCTGAACGGGCGCGATGTCCGGCCCGCCGGGCTTGATTTCCACATCGAGGCCTTCGTCCTCGTAGAAACCCTGATCCTGCGCCACATAGTAACCGGCGAACTGGGACTGGGTGACCCATTTAAGCTGGAGCGTGACCTTGTTGTCGTCGCTCTGCGCCCACGCGATGGCGGGGGCGGCGAGCGTGATGGCCGCTGCCGCGGCGAATGCTGCAAGTCTGTTCATGCGATTCTCCTGTTGAAGTTCAACCCCGGCTCCGCCTTACCGACGGATGCCAGAATGTGACCGCGCGTTCGATAAGCGCGATCGTGCCGTAGAAGGTGGAGCCTGCCAAAGCCGCCACCGCGATCTGGGCCCACACCATGTCGATATTCATGCGCCCGACCTCGGTGGAGATGCGGAAGCCCATGCCGACGATGGGTGTGCCGAAAAACTCGGCCACGATCGCACCGATGAGCGCGAGTGTCGAATTGATCTTGAGTGCATTGAAGATGAAAGGAGCCGCTGCTGGCAAGCGCAACTTTAGAAGAGTTTGCCACCAGCTCGCCGCATAGGTCGCCATCAGGTCGCGGCTCATCGTGTCGGACGCCGCCAGACCCTGCACCGTGTTCACCAGCATGGGGAAGAACGTCATCACCACCACGACAGCGGCTTTCGACTGCCAGTCGAAGCCGAACCACATCACCATGATGGGCGCGATACCGACCACCGGAAGCGCCGAGACGAAATTGCCGAGCGGCATGAGACCGTTCTTCAGGAACGGCGAACGGTCCACGGCCAGCGCCACGATGAAGCCTGAGCCGCAGCCGAGAATGTAACCGGCAAACACCGCCTTGAAGGTTTGCACGAAATCGGCACGCAGAATGTCGGTGGAGTTGGTGATGCGCTCCCACACCATGCTGGGTGGCGGCAGCAGGACGGTTGGCACATCCAGCCCGCGCACCAGCAGTTCCCATATCACGAACAGCGTGATGCCGAAGATGAGCGGCACGGCAAGGCCGATGGCGCGGGTGGCCGCACGATTATGCCCGGTGTCGATGGAAACGAGCCGCTGGTTCAGCCACCATGCGAAAATCCAGAACGCAAAGGCCATCCACACGAGAACCGAGATACCGGCGAGGGTCATGTTGCCTGCTCCCCCATCCGCGCCAGCACGATGCGATGCCCCACGCCGACCAACGCCACCAGCGTTGCCGCCAACGCCGCCGCCACCACCAACGCCGACCATATCTGGATCGTCTGCCCGTAATAGCTACCGGCCAGCAGCCGCGCGCCGAGGCCCGCCACGGCCCCCGTGGGCATTTCACCCACGATCGCGCCAACCAGCGAAATTGCGATGGCGATTTTCAGCGACGTGAACAGGAAGGGCAGCGAGGCGGGCAGGCGCAGCTTCCAGAACGTCTGCGCGCGGGACGACGAATAGGTATGCATGAGGTCCAGCTGCGCCGCATCCGGTGCGCGCAGACCCGCGACCATGCCGACGACGACGGGAAAGAACGACAGATAGGTGGAAATCAGCGCCTTGGGCAGCAGGCCGGATATGCCCGCCGCGTTCAGCACCACGATAATCATCGGCGCAATAGCGAGGATGGGGATCGTCTGGCTGGTGATGACCCAAGGCATGACCGACTTGTCCATCGCCCGGTTGTGGACGATGCCCACCGCGAGCGCGACGCCCAGCGCCGTCCCGATAAGGAAGCCGAGCAGGGTGGCAGAGAGCGTGATCCAAGCATGGTAGATCAGCGAGCGTTTTGAAAACGGCCGTCCTGCCAGAGCCATCGCGCCGGTCGTCTTCCATATCTCGGCGGCCACCTGATGCGGCGCAGGTAGAACAGGCCTGTCCTGCGACATGGTTTGGGGGATGAGTTCAGCAGATGGCGGCGGTGATGCGCCTGCCCGCTCCGCCTGATCGCGGATGAAGGGCGTGTTGAGCAAGACGGCCGCGATATACCAGACGACGAACAGCACCGCGACGACGGTGAGAACAGGTATGGTCCTGGCGTTCGATCCCATCATGCAACCTCCCGACCGGAAGCATGCGACACTTTATACAGACAAATCAGCATGTCCCGCAGGGAACCGTGACGGCGCACGACGGTTCTGCAGGACGGTCCGGCCGGGCGAATGTCCCGTCGGACCCGACTACCCAACCGCCCCAATTCAAGGAGACTATCATGAAAGCACTCAACGTCATCGCCATGATCCTGCTGATCGTCGGTGCCATCAACTGGGGCCTCGTCGGTCTCCTGCAATTCGATCTCGTTCGCGCGATATTCGGTGGCGAGGTCGGCACCGTCAGTTCCATATCCGCAATCGTCTATATCCTCGTGGGTCTGGCCGGACTCTACGGACTTTATCTCCTCGGCCCGATCTTGAAAGGGACCGATCGGGATCATACCCACCGATAGGTCTTGACGCGGTTCTTGGCAAAACGGTTCGGGTGCAACGGCCCGACCGACGACGGGCGGTCTTTGCACCACCTGTCGTCGGTGTTTTTCCGCATCGGTGAGGCGCCGGACTTGAAACTGCGTCGGCAGCGCACACTGGGACATCAACCATCCACCCCATGCCCTGCCCGCAGCCCGTCGCGGACCCGCGCGGCGACGGCGAGAAAGTCCGCACTTTCGCGAATATCCAGCGGGCGCTCCTTCGGCAGCGGGCTTTCGATGATTTCGTGGATGCGGCCCGGGCGGGGGGACATGACGACGATGCGGGTCGACAGATAGACCGCCTCGGGGATCGAGTGGGTGACGAAGCAGATCGTCTTGCCGGTCCGCGCCCACAGTTCCAGCAACGCCTCGTTCAGCGTGTCGCGGACGATCTCATCCAACGCGCCGAACGGTTCGTCCATCAGCAGCAAATCGGCGTCGAAGGCAAGTGCGCGAGCGATGGACGCGCGCTGCTGCATGCCGCCGGACAGTTGCCACGGATATTTCTTGGAAAAGCCGGACAGTTCGACCAGTTCCAGCACATCGTCGATGCGCTTCTGCCGGTCCGCCCCCGCTAGCCCCATGATCTCCAGCGGCAGCGCGATGTTCTTCTCGATCGTGCGCCATGGTTGGAGGGATGCGGCCTGAAAGACGTAGCCGTAGGCCCGCGCCTTTCGGGCCTCTTCCGGCGTCATGCCGTTGACGGCGATCGTGCCGCCGGTGGGCTGTTCGAGGTCGGCAATGACACGCAGAAACGTCGTCTTGCCGCAGCCGGACGGGCCGATGAAGGAGACGAATTCGCCGGGCGCGATGTCCAGCGAGACGTCCTTCAGAGGCGTGAACGGGAGCATCGGCGGTCTGGAATGTAAGCGAAAGGTTCTGGGCGGAAACGACCGTCCCGTTCGATGCTGCCAAGCTCAACTCCACTGTCGGACCGTGCGGTCCAGCCGCCGTCGAAGGGGAACCCAGTTACGCGCGACCGTCAACCGGCGGACCCGTATTTTCACAACGGGAAAAGGGCGACGGGCATTCAGTGCACCAGCGCCAGCAGTGCTGCATAACCTGCCGCTCCAAGCAGCAAGGCCGCGAACCGCGATTGCCGTTCGGCGGGGAGTTCTTCCTTCAGCACGTTGAGAATGACCCCGCCCCCAAGCACTGCAATCGTGCCCAGGACGATGATTTCTGGCAGATCGACGAGCAGACCGATCCCGAAACCCGCGACGACTGCTGCGCACAGAACGTAGCGGCCGATCAGCATGTAACCCCGCGCAAAATCCTTGCGCAGGCCGTAATCGGTCACGAGGAAATGCAGGGCCATGGCGAATGCGAAGGTGAAAAGCGCAGTATCCGATGCCGCCTCGCCGCCGTGGCTCGACGACGCCTGACCGCCCTGGGTCAGCAGGTAGCCGGTGATGACATTGTAGAGCGCGAATGAGGCGAGATGGACCCAGAACAGCCCGTGGTGGTGGGCGTTCTCCTCGTCCTCCTGCCGGCCCACGTGGTTGTGCAACTGCACCGCCCGTTCCAGCCCGTAGAACGCGAGCAGCCCGACGAGGGCAAGGCCGTAAAGATCGAACTCGATCCACGAGACGAGATCGTTCTCCGCAAACAGCGCCTCGCCGGATGCCAGTTCCGGCATGAAATGCAGGAACACGTAGGATAGCGAGATGCCGCCCGAAACCGACAGCCACCGCGACCGTGGCGTCCCGTCCAGAAAGGCGAGACGGTAGGCGAACAGATGGACGCAGCAGATGAGGATGAGGGCGAGGGCGGGGATCAGCATGGGGTTCTCCCAGCCTCGTTCAAACTCCGCTCGCCGGAATGCCCGTGCGCTTCACCGGCTGCGGGTTGCTCAGCGCCTTCCACGAACTCAGTGCCTTGTTCACGCTGCCATTGGCCTCGCGCTTCACGAACTTGCCGTGGCCCTCTTTCGTCTCCACAGCCCCGTCGTTCACCGCGACCATGCCCCGCGTGAGCGTGTAGCGCGGCAGGCCCTTCACGTGTTTGCCCTCGAAGACGTTGTAGTCGATGGCGCTTTGCTGGGTGTCGGCGGTGATGGTCTTTTCCTTCGACGGATCCCACACGACCAGATCGGCGTCCGCGCCGACCAGCACGGCGCCCTTCTTCGGGTAGATGTTGAGGATCTTGGCGATGTTCGTGCTCGTCACCGCCACGAATTCGTTCGGCGTCAGGCGGCCGGTTTCGACGCCGTGGGTCCACAGCAGGGGCATGCGGTCTTCGAGGCCGCCGGTGCCGTTGGGGATCTTCGTAAAATCGCCGACGCCGTAGCGCTTCTGCTCGGTGGTAAAGGCGCAGTGGTCGGTGGCGACAACGGAAAGCGAGCCGGATTGCAGACCGGCCCAAAGGCTGTCCTGATGCTTCTTATCACGGAACGGCGGGGACATGACGCGGCGGGCGGCGTGGTCCCAGTCCTGATTGAAATACTCGCTTTCATCCAGCGTCAGGTGCTGAATCAGTGGTTCACCCCACACCCGCTTGCCCGCCTGTTTCGCGCGGCGGATGGCCTCGTGGCTTTCCTCGCAGGACGTGTGGACGACATAGAGCGGCGCGCCCGCCATGTCGGCTATCATGATGGCGCGGTTCGTGGCCTCGCCTTCCACCTGAGAGGGCCGCGAATAGGCATGGGCCTCGGGGCCGGTGTTGCCCTCGGCCAGCAGGCGGGCGGAGAGTTCGGCCACCACATCGCCGTTCTCGGCATGGACCATGGGCGTCGCGCCCAGTTCCGCGCAGCGTTGGAACGAGGCGTAAAGCTCGTCGTCGTTCACCATCAACGCGCCCTTGTAGGCGAGGAAATGCTTGAACGTGTTGATGCCGCGCTCCTGCACCACGGTCTTCATCTCGTCGAACACCTGCTCGCCCCACCAGGTGATCGCCATGTGGAAGGAGTAGTCGCAGTTGGCGCGGGTCGATTTGTTGTCCCACATCTGGATCGCCTCCAGCAGGCTCTGCCCCGGCGACGGCAGGCAGAAATCCACCACCATCGTGGTGCCGCCAGCCAGCGCCGCGCGGGTGCCGGACTCGAAATCGTCGGTGGAGTAGGTGCCCATGAAGGGCATTTCCAGGTGGACGTGCGGGTCGATGCCGCCGGGCATGACGTAGCAATCGGTGGCGTCCAGTTCCGTGCCGCCGGTGAGGTCAGGCCCGATGGCGGTGATGATGCCGTCCTCGATCTGCACATCGGCTTTGTAGGTGAGATCGGCGGTGACGATGGTGCCGTTGCGGATGGTGGTTTTGGTCATGGGGTTTCTCCGTACTTCCTCGCTCCGGTGGGACTATGGATAGTAGACTTTCCGACGTCGATAGCCCAGGCCTTAGTTCGAGTCCTGGGTGAGTGACGAAGCGTTCTCATTGAAGTGCGATTGTCCAATGATGCGCATTCGTCGTCGACATTCCGAGAGCTATTTCGATAGACTCTGCCAACCCTTGATGCTCTGATTAATTTGCAGAACCTCTTCAGCGCCAAATCGTCAATACGACATCAGCTTTGAGCGTTCAAGAGATTGATTATCGGGTTTTGGTATCGAATACCATTTGACGATGCATCATGACGCCTGGATTCGAGAGTCGTCAGAAGTTCGACAGTATTGAATCTCGACGTCCAGACCCGGAATCGTCGGTATAGGAACTACGTAATGTCGCTCGATCCTTCGTGTCGAATTCGATAGAATTATCCAGCTTTCTGGAAGTGCACTTCGCCTATTAATGTTCGTAGAGCACGTTGTGTATTCGACATGCAGTTTTTCGAATGACAGAAATCCAGAGTCTCGGTATAGTGTGCCATATCTTCTCAACGAATTGTCGACTATGAACTATTTCATCGCAAAGCCAAATCCTACGATCTTATTCAGCGTTCTTACAAACCTTCGTATCTGCAGGGAAGACTGCACGGCAAGCACGAACCATTTACCTCAGACTCTCTCTCAACTCCAGCAATCTCCGCCGCTTCCACCACCGCGTGAAACAGCACTTCGGCCCCCGCCGTGCTCCATTCCTTGCTGATTTCCTCCGCCTCATTGTGGGACAAGCCCATCCACGCACGGGCACATGATCATCGCGGTCGGGGCGACCTTGTTGATCCAGCAGGCGTCGTGGCCTGCGCCGGAGACGATGTCCTTGTGGCTGTAGCCGAGGCGTTCGGCTGCCTCGCGAATGCTTTGCACCAGCGTCTTGTCGAACTCCGGCGGGTCGAACTGGCCGACGATCTCGTGCGTGATGTCCACGCCCAAATCCGCGCATAGTTTCGGCGCTTCTTCCTCGAACCGCTCCACCATCGCGTTCAGCCGGTCCAGTTCGTGGGAGCGGAAGTCGATGGTGAAAACGACCTTGCCGGGGATGATGTTGCGGCTGTTGGGGTAGACGTCGATATGGCCGATGGCGCCCACGGCGTTCGGGGCGTTGTCCATGGCGATTTCGTGCACAAGCTCGGTGATCTGCGCCAAACCGCGCCCGGCATTCTTGCGCATCGGCATGGGAGTGGAGCCGGTGTGGCTTTCCTTGCCGGTCACCGTGCATTCGATCCAGCGCAGCCCCTGCCCGTGGGTGACGACACCGATATCGACGCCCTCGGCTTCCAGGATCGGCCCCTGTTCGATGTGGAGTTCCAGGAAGGCGTGCATCTTGCGATCGCCCACCGTTTCCTCGCCCTTCCAGCCGATACGTTCCAACTCGTCGCCGAAGGTCAGCCCTTTCGCGTCGGTCTTGGCGTAGGCCTCCTCCTGCGGAATGATGCCTGCGAACACGCCGGAGGCCATCATGGCAGGGGCGTAGCGGGTGCCTTCCTCGTTGGTCCAGTTGGTGACGACGATGGGATGCTTGGTCTTGATGTCGAGGTCGTTCAGGGTGCGAACCACCTCCAGCCCCGCCAGCACGCCCAGCACGCCATCGTAGCGCCCGCCGGTGGGCTGGGTGTCCAGGTGGGAGCCGACATAGACGGGCAGCGCATCCGGGTCGGTGCCCTCGCGGCGCATGAACATGGTGCCCATCTGGTCGAGGCCCATCGTGAGGCCCGCGTCCTCGCACCACTTTTGGAACAGCGCCCGGCCCTTGGCGTCCTCGTCGGTCACCGTCTGCCGGTTGGAACCGCCCGCAATACCGGGGCCGATTTCGGCGATGGCGTGAATGCTGTCCCACAGCCTGTCGCCGTCGATACGGAGATTTTCTCCTGCCGAAGCCGTGAGTTCTGCCATGTGTCGTTCCGCCTTGCCGTCGATATCGACGGCAAGGGTGCATCCACACCGCGTCTCGTTCAAGTGTGAAAAGGCCTAGTTGTCCTCGCCGAAGCGGCTGGCGACCAGATCTTCCAGTGCGGCCACGGCCTCGGCGGCTTGCGGGCCGGTGGCGCTGACCTTGACGGCACAGCCCTTGGAAGCCGCCAGCATCATCAGGCCCATGATCGACGTGCCGCCAACGGTGTATTCGCCCTTCTCCACCGTCACGTCGGCGTCGAACGTCTCGCAGGTTTTGACGAAACGGGCGGACGCACGGGCGTGCAGGCCCCGTTCGTTGCAGATTTCCAGCGATTTGGGGCCGACCATACTCACAACTCCACACTTACGCTCCGGCCAGCACCTTGCTGGCAATGTTGATGTAGCGACGACCGGATTCCGTGGCCTTTTCCAGCGCGTCGTCCATATCGTCGCCGGTGCGGACGCTGGCCAGCTTGATCAGCATCGGCAGGTTCACCCCCGCCACGACCTCGATCAGGCCGGGCTCCATGATCGAGATGGCCAGATTGGACGGGGTGCCGCCGAACATGTCGGTGAGGATGACCGCGCCCGCGCCTGTATTGACCCGCGCTACGGCGTTGAGAATGTCCGTCCGGCGCTGCTCCATATCATCATCGGGACCGATGGACACCGTTTCCAGCGCTTCCTGCGGACCGACGACATGCTCCAACGCCAGTTCGAACTCGCGTGCCAGAGCACCGTGGGTGACGATAACAAGACCGATCATTGGCAGGCACGGGCATTTGGGCCCGCGATTTCCCTATGCGCTGTTCCGGCGGGCATCTTTGCACGCAAACCGCGGCTTGCAAGCGAAAAATGGAAACAGTCTAAATCGTGCGCAGGGCTTGCATGAGAATGTGGCAGGCATGGTCGAGGTTTTCCACGGGCACGCGGCAGAGCGGCAGGGCGACGGTCGCTGCGGCACCCGGGCCCGGGCACGCCTTCTCCTCCGCAGCGGGCAGGCGGTCCAGATTGGCGCCGGGCACCATGTCGACGACGAGATCGAGCCGGCACCGGCGTATATGCGCAACATCGGCGATGCCCGAAAACCGTAGCTCCCGCTTGCCCGCGATGGGGCCGACTGCCGACGCGATCAGGCCGTTGGAACGACGTGTCAGTTCGACCCGGTCGTCGGCCACCCAAACGGAGAAAAGATCGACGCTTGCGGCGCGGCGCAAGCATTCCTCCACCAGCAGGCTCTTGCCGGCCCCGCTGGCACCACGAACGAGAACGCCATGGCGTCCGATAACGAAAGCCGAGGCGTGGACAGTCACGGCGCGTTCATTCTCGTTCCAACAGCGGCAGGCTCAGAATGAAACGGGCACCGCCGTCTTCCGCGTTTTCGGCAACGATGGTGCCTTCGTGAGCCTCCACGATCTGCTTGGTGATGGACAGGCCGAGCCCAGAGTTTTGTCCGAACGCCTCCTCGTCCGGGCGGTCGGTGTAGAACCGTTCGAAAATGCGCTCGGTGTTTTCGGCCGGAATGCCGGGGCCGTTGTCTTCCACGACGATGACGACGTCGTCGCCCTCCCGAGACACGGCGATGTCGATCCGGCCAGCCTTGACCGGCACGAAGGAACGGGCGTTTTCGATGAGGTTGGTCAGAACCTGCCCGAGGCGTCCCGCATGGCCTTCGATGTGGTAACTGACCTGTTTCTTCCCACCACGCCATTCAGCCGGTGTCTGTCCGTCGATGGTCAGGCGCACGTCGGGCATGTCGGCTACCGTGTGGGACGCCATGTTGGCATAGGTGGCGTGGATGGAGGTCGCCAGTTCGGCAACGTCCACCACGTCGGCATCTTCGCGGGCGAGTTCCGCGTCCAGCCGCGATGCGTCGGAGATGTCGGATATGAGACGGTCGAGACGGCGCACGTCGTGCTCGATGATGGCGAGCAGCCGCTCCTTCTGTTCCGGCTTTTTCGCCAGAGGCAGGGTTTCCACCGCGCTGCGCAGGGAGGTCAGCGGGTTCTTCAACTCGTGGGACACGTCGGCTGCGAAACTCTCGATCGCCTCGATGCGCGCGTAGAGCGCCTGCGTCATGGCGCGCAATGTGCCGGACAGGTGGCCGATCTCGTCGCCCCGATCGGTGAAGTCCGGTATCTGTTCCCGCGCCTTTGTGCCCAGCCGCACCCGTTCCGCGGCTGCGGACAGGCGGTGCAGGGGTTTGGCGATGGTGGAGGCGAGCAGCACCGACAGGACCAGCGTGACGGCCAGCGCGATCAGGAACGTGCGCAGGATGGTCAGCCGTTCCTTCTCGATGATCGTGTCGATGGCACCCGCTTCGGTCGACAGGACCAGCACGCCGAGCACGGCACGGAACCGCTGGATGGGCACGGCGACGGAGACGATCGTGGCACCATCCGCCGTGCGCCGCGTGGCCGTGCCGGGGGTGCCGGTCAGCGCCGTGACGACTTCGCGGTAGGCGGTCCCGTTTCCGTCGGCATTGTCCTCGTAGAGCGGCAGGTCGGACTGCCAGAACCAGTTGCGGAAGGCGAGCCATTGCACCTCCACCCATTGGCTCCAGTCGGTATCTCCGGGCTCGCGCACGCGTGGCAGGTCGTAGCGGTATATCTGGCCGGACAGATAGAGACGGTCGGAATCGAGGATGATGAGGCCATCGCGGTCGTAGATGCGCGCGCGGGTGCGGGTGGGGGAAATCAACCGCCGCAGGATCGGAGCGACCTGTTCGGGATTGACCGGAAAGTCGAGACTTTCCGTTTCGCTCTCCATGGGAAAGACGCTTTCGCCCGCCTGCAATTCCAGCAACCGGTCGGGGTCGATCGACAGCGCGTCGGTCTCCACGGTTGCGTTGGCGGCGATGGCGGCGGAAATGATCTCGCCCTGGATGAGCAGGCTTTCCTCCCGTGCTTCGATAAGGGAGTCGCGGAACTGGTGCTGGAAGATCATGGCCGCCAGCAACACGAGCAAGGCCGCCGCGTTGAGGACGACGATGCGCTGGGTCAGGCTGGTAAAAATGTAGCGGCTGAAAAGACGGGCAGCCTTGCGCCGGCGCTGGCGCAGCCATGGTGTACGGCCCAGCCGGCTCTGCCGCCGGCGCGATGGTGTCGACGCCGTTTCGGGCCGTTTGACTGCGGTGAGGTCGGTCAAGCCGCCATCCTTACGCTTCGCGGAAGCGGTAGCCGACCCCGTAGAGCGTTTCGATCATGTCGAAGGAATCGTCCGTCGCCTTGAACTTCTTGCGCAGCCGCTTGATGTGGCTGTCGATGGTGCGGTCGTCGACATAGACCTGATCGTCGTAGGCCGCATCCATCAGGCTATCGCGGCTCTTGACCACGCCGGGGCGCTGGGCGAGCGCAAAGAGGATGAGGAACTCGGTCACGGTCAGTGTGACCGGCTTGCCGTTCCAGGTGGATGTATGGCGTTCCTGATCCATCGCCAGCGCACCGCGTTCCAGCAGATTGGCAGACGGGGCGTCTCCGTCGCGCACCACTCCTTCGCCGCGGGCGCTGGCACGACGCAGCACGGCCTTGACCCGTTCGACCAGCAAACGCTGGGAGAACGGCTTGGTGATGAAATCGTCCGCACCCATTTTTAGCCCGAATAGCTGGTCGATCTCGTCGTCCTTCGAGGTCAGAAAGATGACCGGCAGGTCGGATTTCTGGCGCAGGCGGCGCAGCAGTTCCATCCCGTCCATGCGCGGCATCTTGATGTCGAAGATGGCAAGGTCCGGTCGACGGGCAGTCAGACCGTCGAGCGCCGAGGCACCATCGGTATAGGTTTCGACCTTGTAGCCTTCCGATTCCAGCGCGATGGACACGGATGTGAGAATGTTGCGGTCGTCGTCGACCAGGGCAATGGTGGCCATAGGAATGAAAAGTCCTTCTCAAGCGGGGATGCCGACAGGTCGCAATGTGACCCGGACCGGAGACGGTGCGTATGAAATGTGGCACATGAACAGTGCCTGAGGGAAGGCAAACGCGTCAGACTGGGGTTGGCTCCATTCCCGGCTACCGCGGACCTGCTCGTAGGCGACACGTCACCCGGGAACCTCAACGTTCCATTCACCAAAGGGGCAATAACGCTTCGCTTCAACCGATTAATCATCATCTCATCGTTTGAAACCACCTGCCTGCGCCTGTCACCATGTTGTCATGTTAAGGACTTGCCCCTTATGCGTGGACCATCTGCGCGCGGACGGATTTCGCCGCTCGATCGAACAAAGGACGCCGCCATGTTGGAAACAGGAACGCGCAACCCGGCAAACGGGCCCGCCTCGATAGGTCTGGACAATGCCGCTTCCATTGCCTGGAACATGGACCGCGACGGGCTGATCGCGCTGGCCCTGAAGCGTGGCGAGGGGGAAATCGCCGCCGGGGACGACGAGAAGGGCGGGCCACTCTCGGTCTCGACGGGCAAGCATACGGGCCGCTCGGCCACCGACAAGTATCTCGTGCGCGACGAGGAAACCGAGGACAAGGCGTGGTGGGACAACAACAACGCCATGTCGCCGGAGCATTTCGATGCGCTCTATGCGGATTTCACCGCCCATACCGAGGGGCGCAAGCTGGTCGCGCAGGACCTGTTCGGCGGGGCCGACCCCGACTACCGGATCGGCGCGCGCATCTATCTGGAACTCGCCTGGCACGGCCTGTTCATCCGCAACCTGCTGCGCCGTCCGACCGAACAGGAATTGCAGACTTTCGTCCCGGACATGACGATCATCAACCTGCCTTCCTTCAAGGCCGACCCGGCCCGTCACGGTTGCAAGAGCGAAACGGTGATTGCGGTCAACATGTCGAAACGCATCGTGCTGATCGGTGGCACGTCGTACGCCGGCGAGACGAAGAAGAGCGTTTTCGGCTACCTGAACTACATTCTGCCCGACCGTGGCGTCATGCCGATGCACTGTTCGGCAAACGAGGATGACGGCGACAGCGCCCTGTTCTTCGGGCTTTCCGGCACCGGCAAGACGACGCTGTCCTCGGACGCCTCACGCACGCTGATCGGCGACGACGAACACGGCTGGTCCGACAATGGCATCTTCAATTTCGAGGGCGGTTGCTACGCCAAGACCATCCGCCTGTCGAAGGACGCGGAGCCCGAAATCTACGGCACGACCCGCCGCTGGGGTTCGGTGCTGGAAAACGTGCCGCTCGATCCCAAGACCAAGGAGCCGGATTTCGACGATGCCTCCCGCACGGAGAACACCCGCGTCGCCTATCCGATCGAGTTCATTCCCAATGCGTCGGAAACCGGCGTGGCACCGCACCCCAAAACGGTCATCATGCTGACGGCGGACGCTTCCGGTGTGCTTCCGCCCATCGCGCGGATGACTGCGGCGCAGGCGATCTACCACTTCCTGTCCGGCTACACCGCGAAAGTGGCCGGCACGGAGAAGGGCGTGAAGGGTGCACAGGCGACCTTCTCCACCTGTTTCGGTGCCCCCTTCATGCCGCGCCACCCGAGCGTCTATGGCAATCTGCTGCGCGAGAAGGTGGATGCCCACGGGGCCACCTGCTGGCTGGTGAATACCGGCTGGACGGGCGGTGCCTACGGTGTGGGCGAACGGATGCCCATCAAGGCGACCCGCGCCCTGCTGAAGGCGGCGCTGGACGGTTCGCTGGGTGCAGTGGAGTTCCGCAAGGACCCCAATTTCGGGCTCGACGTTCCGGTCAGCGTCGACGGCGTGGACGACGCCCTGCTCGACCCGCGCGGCACATGGGCCGACAAGGGCGCCTACGACGCCGCTGCCCGCGATCTGGTGGACAAGTTCGTTGCCAATTTCGCCAAGTTCGAAACGCATGTGGACTCCAACGTTCGGGGGGCCGCGCCGAAGGCGGCCTGACCGCTATGGCGGCGGACGGTGTCAGATCCCGGCCTCTCGGCTTTACCACCCGCGATGTGGTCGAAATGGTGGCCCGCGTGGAAGGTTTTGCGCAGACCATGCAGACCCGGCGGACGGTGCGCGAATACAGCGACCGTCCGGTGGACCGGTCGATCATCGAACACGCCATCGCGGCGGCCTGCAGCGCGCCGTCCGGTGCCAACCAGCAGCCGTGGCATTTCGTGGCCATTTCGGACCCGACACGAAGCGCCGCATTCGCGTCGCAGCGGAGGCAGAGGAACGGGCGTTCTACGGCGGGCGCGCGGGCGATGAGTGGCTGGACGCGCTGGCCCATCTGGGCACGGACGCCGACAAGCCATTTCTGGAAACCGCACCGTGGCTGATCGTCCTGTTCGCCCAGCGTTGGGGGACCGACGCGAACGGCAAGCGGGTGAAGAACTACTACGTACCGGAATCCGTCGGCATCGCATGCGGCTTCCTGATCGCGGCTCTGCACAATGCAGGGTTGGCAACGCTCACCCATACCCCCGCACCGATGAAATTTCTGACGGAAATCTGCGGGCGACCGGACAGTGAAAAGCCGTTCGTGCTGCTCGTCGTCGGGCATCCCGCGGAAGGTGCCACGGTCCCCGACATCGACCGCAAGAGCGAAGCGGAGACGGTGACCTGGATAACCGCGGACTGAGATGAAGACGAACTGACCGGCTGACACAAAAAAGCCGCCGCTCCGGGGAGCGGCGGCTTTCGTCAGTCAGGTCGGAAGACCTTACATCGTTGGCATCAGCACCGTGTCGATAACGTGCACGACACCGTTGGACTGCATCACGTCGGCGGTCGTGACGATCGCAGTGTTACCGGCAGCGTCGACGACGGCGAGGTTCTCGCCTTCCATCTTCAGCGTGAACTCGGCACCATTGACCGTTCCTGCAGCGTGCTCGCCACCATCATCGTTGACCATCTTGATGGCATCGGCTGCCACCACTTTGGCCGGTACCACGTGGTACGTCAGGATTGCCGTCAGCTGATCCTTGTTTTCCGGCTTAAGAAGGTTCTCGACCGTGCCGGCTGGCAGTTTCTCGAAGGCTTCGTTTGTTGGTGCGAACACAGTGAACGGACCTTCACCGGACAGCGTTTCGGCCAGGCCGGCTGCCTGCACGGCTGCAACGAGCGTGCTGAGGTTCGGCGCTGCTGCCGCGTTTTCCACGATGGTCTTGTCGGCCATCATGTCGGCACCGCCGACCTGCGGATTGTCCTGTGCGAAGGCGGGTGCCGAAGCGAGAGCAGTCGATGCTGCGAAGGCGGCGGCCATAAGTGTTTTCTTGAAGAATGTCATTGAGTTCTCCTGAATATGCTGGCGAGGGAGTCTCCCACGGCGAAGGAGCCAGTTGCCTTGCCGTCATGCACAAACAACGGCCCCGACTTCCGATTGGTTCAAAAAATATCGGACCGCAACCGGCGGTTTATTTTGAAACCGGATGCTCAATTCGAACGTAGCGCTGGCTCATCGCCCGGAAAGAATGTCGAGGATCGAGCGTTTGACCGCGCTTTCCGCCCGGTCCCGCACGATGGAGCGGACACGCTGGCGCAAACCCGCGACCTGCGGTGCGATTTCCACGGTTCCTTCATCTCGCACCGGGCGGAACTCCGGCAGGGGCACCGTGGAACCCGTAGGCATGGCCACGACCAACTGCCCGCCCGGCAAAGGCCGGTCCGGCAGGCCCAGATGGGCATCGCGCATGAAGCTTGCGAAGATACCGGCCGGCAGGCCGCCGCCCGTCACCCGCTTCATAGGTGAGTTGTCGTCGTTCCCCAGCCAGATGCCCGTGACCAGATCGGCGGTGAAGCCGACGAACAGCGCGTCTCGAAACCCTTGCGACGTGCCGGTCTTGCCGCCCGCGCTGCGTCTCAACCGTGCAACGCGACCGGTGCCGTCATCGAGGGTCGCCGCGAACAGGCTTTGCATGTCGACCAGTTCCCGCACACTGACCACGCGGACCGCACCTGGCCGCTTCCTCTGATACAACACCGTACCATCGGACCCGGTGATCCTGTCGACGAGATAGGGCGCAGCCTTCATCCCTCCGTTGGCGAAAGGGGCGTGTGATGCGGTGAGGTCCATCAGCGTGACTTCGGACGTGCCCAGCGCCAGCGAACCATTGGCCGCCAATGGCGAGGCGATACCCAGCCGCTGCGCGGTGTCCGCCACACGGCGAGGACCGACCTCCATCGTCAGGCGAGCCGCCACAGTGTTCGTGGAGCGGGCGAAGGCATGGCGCAGCGTGACGGGTCCCTCGTATGTGCGGTTGTAGTTGGCTGGTTGCCAAGAGCCGTAGCGTACCGGACTGTCATCGCGGATGCTGTCGGCTGTCAGACCGGATTCCATTGCGGCGAGATAGACGAAACTCTTGAACGCGCTGCCGGGTTGGCGTTGCGCTTCGGTCGCCCTGTTGAACTGGCTGTCGGCATAGGACCGTCCGCCGATAAGCGCCCGCACCGCACCGTCCGGCGCGAGCGCGACCAGCGCACCCTGTCCGATATGGTCGGCTTTGCCGTTTTCAACGAGCGCCGTGGCCAGCGCCTGCTGGGCGGCCGTCATCATGAACGGGTCGACGGTGGTTTCCACCACGATGTCGGCACGGATGTCAGGCAAGCGGCGCGCGACCTCGTTGGCGATCATGTCGGCGATGTAGTGTTCGGGACCGTTGCGAAAGTGCTTGGCATGGGCTCCGGCTTCGGCAGCGTCGCCGCCGTCTTCGGTACGGTAGCCCTCGCGCTTCATCGCAGCCAACACGGTCTGAGCCCGTGCCTGGGCGAGGTTCGCGTCGACAGCGGGGTTGTAGCGGGACGGGGCCTTGAGCAGCCCTGCCAAAAGTGCCGCCTCGGCGATCGTCACGTCCCGCGCGCTCTTGCCGAAATACCGTCGCGAGGCAGCGTCCACGCCAGTCGCCCCGGCGCCGAAATAGACGCGGTTGAGGTAGAGTTCGAGAATTTCGGCCTTCGAATAGTTCGCCTCCAGCCAGAAGGCGAGAACGAGTTCCTGTATCTTGCGGGGGATGTTGCGCTCCGCCGTCAGGAACAGGTTCTTGGCCAGCTGCTGGGTCAGCGTCGATCCTCCCTGCCGCATGCGTCCGGTGGTGACATTGACCACCATCGCGCGCGCGAAACCGATCGGATCGAAGCCCCAATGGGTGTGGAAGCGGTGGTCCTCGATGGCGATGACGGCCTGCGGAATGGCGGGTGCCATTTCCGACAGGCGCAGTTCCTTGCCGCCGGTCACGCCCCTATTGGCGAGGAATGTGCCGTCGGCGGCCATGATCTTCATGTTCGGCGGACGGCTGGGCACCACCCACGTATCGGCGGACGGGCAGCTGGGCTGCGTAGAACGCCAGAACGCCCGTAACCGCAATGCCGCCCCACAAGCCGCACACGGCGGACCAGTAAAGCGCGAAACGCACGAACGACGGTTTGCGCGCACGTCGCCGGGGCCCGCGCGCCGGGGCGCGAACGGTGGGTGCTTTGGTCTGTCGCTTGGCCAAGCGGGTGCGCTCCGGTGGATTCGCGTCAAGTTACGCCTGCGCTTTTAAGGAGGTGTGAAAGACGCCCTTAACCCTGCCCGCATTCCGGTGGTTCACAGGTGCCATGGGCTTAAGGCGGCTTTCATTCAAATTGACGGTAGTGGCCGCGATCGAAGTTTTCTGGAAGCGCCTGCCATGTTCAAGTCCACACCGATTGCGACCCTGCCGCCGAACGCCATGTCGAATGGCCGTGTCGATTGGGTCGACGCTGCCAAGGGCATCTGCATCATCATGGTGGTGATGATGCACACGACGCTGGGGCTTGAAGAGGTGAGCGGCCAGCAGGGTTGGATGCACGCGGTCGTCGCGTTCTCGGCCCCGTTCCGCATTCCCGATTTCTTCCTGATTTCCGGCCTGTTTCTCGCCGCCACCATCGACCGGCCGTGGAAACTGTATCTCGATCGCAAGGTGCTGCACTTCGTTTATTTCTACGTGCTGTGGGTGGTCATTCAGTTCGCGTTCAAAGGCACATTCGCGGTCATGGGCGGTGAGGAGAGCGTTCAGCAGGTCGTCAACAATCTCGTCTTCACCATCGTTCAGCCCTTCGGCACGCTCTGGTTCATCTATCTGCTGCCGGTCTTCTTCGTGGTCACGAAGCTGTGCCGCGCCGTGCCATGGGCGCTTCTGGGCACGGCGGCCATTCTGGAAATTCTGCCGACCGACACGACCGCTTTGATCGACTCCATGGCGGCATCTTTCGGCGCCGCCACCAGCGAGAACGGCTGGGTGCTGTGGGAAGAATTCTGCGCTCGCCTGGTCTATTTCGTGGCCGGTTACATGTTCGCCTCCCACATCTTCAAACTGGCGGCATGGGCACGTGCCAATGTGGCAGTGGCGCTCGGTGCGATCGCGCTGTGGGCTGCAATCAACGGTGCACTCGTGTCCGCCGGTGTCTCCCACTGGCCGATCATCTCGCTGGCACTGGGCGCTGCCGGTGCGTTGGCCATCGTCACAGGTGCCTCGCTGATCGCCCGCCTGCCCGCCGCGAAACCCCTGCTCCACACGGGAGCGAACTCCATCGTCGTCTATCTCGCCTTCTTCCTGCCGATGATCATCTCGCGCATGGTGGTGCCCAAGGTGCTGCCGATGCTGGATGCAGGCACGACCGCGCTGGTGTGCATCATCATCGGTGTGGTGACCCCGCTGGTGGGCTATGCGATCATCAAGCGCATCGGGTTCGGCCTGTTCCTTTTCCATCGCCCGAACTGGGCGGTGATGAAGGGGACAGGGACGGGCATCGCACCGAAGGCGGCATTGCGCGGGGCAGACTAAACGGCAAGCGCGTCGAGAACGCGCGCCCAGGAGCGGATGCCCTTATGAAAGCTCTTCAGCTCGTATTTCTCGTTGGGCGAGTGGATCGCATCGTCGGCCAGCGCGAAGCCGATCAGCAGTGAGTCCATCCCCAGCTGACGTTTGAAATTACCGACGATGGGGATCGACCCGCCGCCCGCGATGATAGCGGCGTCCCTGCCCCATTCGTCGGTGAGCGCCTGCGCGGCCTTCTTCAACTCCGGCAAGTTCCAGTCGAGCTGCGTCGCCGGGTTGCGCCCGTGGGGAATGTAACTGACACGGCAATCTTCCGGCAGCCGAGCCTCGACGTGCTTGCGGAAGGCGGCGGCGACCTTGTCGGGGTCCTGCTTGCCGACGAGGCGGAACGAGACTTTCGCCGAGGCCCGTGCTGGAATGACGGTCTTGAACCCCTCCCCCGTATAGCCGCCGTCGATGCCGTTCACTTCCGCCGTTGGACGCGACCATGTCTGTTCCAGCACGGTCCGGTTGGCTTCGCCACACGGCATGGAGAGCCCCACGGCACCGAGAAAGTCGCCAGCCGAAAAGCCCAAAGCGTCCCACGACTGGCGGATATCTTCGGGAACGTCTTCCACGCCATCGTAAAAACCGTCCAGCGTCACCGACCCGTCGTCGGCGTGGAGATCGGCTAAAATGCGGGTCAGCACGTGGATCGGATTGCGCGCCGCGCCGCCGTAATAGCCGGAATGGAGATCGCGGGAGGCAGCGTGGATCGTTACCTCATCGGACGCCATGCCGCGCAGGGCGGTGGTGATGGCGGGCGTGTCGGCGTCCCACATGTTGGTGTCGCAGACGAGGGCGATATCGGCGCGCAACTCGTCCTTGGCCGCTTCCAGAAAAGGCTCCAGAGAGGGCGAGCCGGATTCCTCCTCGCCTTCGAACAGGATGGTCACACGGCACGGCAGCGCCCCGGTCGCTTCCTTCCAGCCACGACAGGCTTCCACGAAGGTGAGCAATCTGCCCCTTGTCGTCAGAAGACCCGCGGGCATAGACGCGCTTGGCGCCGTTCACCTCTTTGATGGTCGGCTCGAACGGGTCCGTGTCCCACAACGCGATCGGGTCCACCGGCTGAACGTCGTAGTGGCCATAGAAGAGCACGTGGGGCGCATTTTCCGGTCCCTCATGGTGTGCCACGACCATCGGGTGGCCGGGCGTATCGCGCAGGGAGGCATCGAAACCCAGCGCGTTCAGCTGGTCCACCAGCGTCTGTGCGGCCTTTCTCACTTCGCCTTTGTAGGCGGGATCCGTCGATATGCTCTGCATACGCAGCAAAGCGAACAGGCGCTCAAGCGACCCGTCGAGATTGGCATCTATCGTATCGAGAACTGTGTCGAGACTCATGGCATTCGGCATCCGCGTAACATTTGCGCGGGCAGTGTGCTGCATGGCCCAAAAAGAAGAAACCCCGATGAGCCCTAACGAGGCTGACCGGGGTTCCGACGCTTGTTTCGGATGCTGTCCCGGAGAGGGGGGAGGGACAGATGCGCGCTTGACCGGCATTGGGGGGAATGGCCGATCTGCCGGTGCGTCTCCGGCTTGACCATGAGATGGGTTCGAGGTGTCGAAATCGACAAGATGTGGCCGTCGATTTTTCGGTAACATCGTCATCACGGAACCGTGAGGTCTCGTCTGTCCGGCCGGCTTGTGCCAGAACCGACATACCACAGAGCAGGCGACGAACGAATTCATGAAACAGGGCGACCATCTCTTTCTCGTCGACGGCTCGGCCTATATCTTTCGCGCCTACCATGCCCTGCCGCCGCTGACCCGCAAGTCGGACGGCCTGCCCATCGGCGCGGTGTCCGGCTTCTGCAACATGCTGTGGAAGCTGATGCAGGAAGCGCGCGACACGGCGGCGGGCGTCGTGCCCACCCATTTCGCGGTGATCTTCGACCATTCCTCGACCACGTTCCGCAACGAGATCTACCCGCAATACAAGGCCAACCGGTCCGAACCGCCGGACGACCTGCGCCCGCAATTCGCGCTGATCCGGCAGGCGACGCGGGCCTTCGACGTGCCGTGTATCGAGACGGAGGGGTTCGAGGCCGACGACATCATCGCCACCTATGCGCGGCTGGCGACAGCGGCAGGGGCGGACACGACCATCGTGTCGTCCGACAAGGATCTGATGCAGCTCATCGATGACAATGTCGGCATGTACGACACGATGAAGGACGTGCGGGTGGACGCGAACGGGGTGTTTGCCAAATTCGGTGTCGAGCCGGAAAAGATGATCGACATGCAGGCGCTGGCGGGGGATTCCACCGACAACATTCCCGGCGTACCCGGCATCGGCCCCAAGACGGCGGCGCAGTTGCTCGACGAATACGGCGATCTGGAAACGCTGCTGGAACGGGCGGGCGAGATCAAGCAGAACAAGCGCCGCGAGAACCTGGTCGAGCATGCGGAGCTGGCGCGCATTTCCAAGCAATTGGTGACGCTGCGCACCGACGTGCCGCTGGAGATGGACCTCGACGCACTTGCGCTGACGCCGCCGAACGGGCCGCGGCTGATCGCGTTCCTGAAAGGGCTGGAACTCAATTCCGTCACCCGGCGGGTGGCGGCGGATACGGAAACGGACGCCTCCGCCATCGAGCCGGACGATGTGAGAGTGGACGGTTTTGAAGAGCGTGGGCCGGACCTCGATCCGGGCAGCGATGCGGTAGACAATCCGCTCGCTGGCGAAGGTGGAACGACCACGCCGCAGCATTTGGCCGACAAGCGCAGGCAGGATGCGGTCGCCGCCGAAATCGACCGTTCGACATACGAGACCGTGCGCGACATCGAAACGCTCAAGCGCTGGATCGCCGAGGCCCACGACAAAGCCGTCGTCGCGGTGGATACGGAGACCACGTCGCTCGATGCGATGCAGGCGGAGTTGGTCGGCATATCGCTGGCCACCGCGCCGGGCCGCGCTTGCTACATTCCGCTCGGCCACACGACGGGCGAAGGCGACATGTTCGACGGAGTTGGGCTGGCCGAAGGGCAGATTCCGATGGTGGAGGCGCTCGCTCTTCTCAAGCCATTGCTCGAAGCGCCGGGCGTTCTGAAAGTCGCGCAGAACCTGAAATACGACTGGCTTGTGCTATCGCGCGCACCCATCGAGGGGGGCATTCACGTCGCGCCTTTCGACGACACGATGCTGCTGTCCTATGTTCTCGACGCCGGACGCTCCAAACACGGCATGGACGCGCTGTCGCAGGATATTCTCGGCCACACACCGATCCCGTTCAAGGAGGTTGCAGGGTCCGGCAAGAAGCTCGTCACCTTCGACCGGGTAGAGATCGACAAGGCCTCCGCCTATGCCGCCGAAGACGCGGACGTGACGCTGCAGTTGTGGCAGGTGCTGAAAGCGCGACTGACCGCGGAAGGCATGAACACCGTCTATGAGCGCCTCGAACGACCACTCGTTGACGTCATTTGCCGGATGGAAGCGCGGGGTATTTCGGTGGACCGGCAGATCCTGTCCCGGCTGTCGGGTGAAATGGCGCAGAAGGCGGCGGGGCTTGAAGACGAGGTGTATGAACTGGTCGGCCACAAGTTCAACATCGGCTCACCGCGCCAACTGGGCGAAATTCTGTTCGACCAGATGGGCCTGCCCGGCGGCAAGAAGACGAAGTCCGGCCAGTATTCCACCACCGCCCAGGTGCTGGAGGATCTGGCCGCCGAAGGGCACGAACTGCCGCGGCGCATCGTCGACTGGCGCCAGCTGTCCAAGCTGAAATCCACCTATACCGATGCCCTGCCCACATACATCCACCCGCAGACGAAACGGGTGCACACGTCCTACGCGATGGCGTCCACGTCGACAGGGCGGTTGTCTTCGAGCGAGCCGAACCTGCAGAACATTCCGGTCCGCACTGAAGCAGGCCGCAAGATACGCACTGCCTTCATCGCCGAGCCGGGCAACAAGCTGCTTTCGGCAGACTACAGCCAGATCGAATTGCGGGTGCTGGCTCACGTGGCCGACATTCCGCAGCTTAAACAGGCTTTTGCCGACGGCATCGACATCCACGCCATGACTGCGTCGGAAATGTTCGGCGTGCCGGTCGACGGCATGGACCCGATGGTGCGGAGGCAGGCCAAGGCGATCAATTTCGGCATCATCTACGGCATTTCCGCCTTCGGGCTGGCCAACAATCTCGGCATCGAGAGGTCGGAGGCATCGGACTATATCAAGATGTATTTCGAGCGTTTTCCCGGCATCCGCGACTATATGGACACGACGAAGAAGTTTGCCCGCGAGCATGGCTATGTGGAGACGATCTTCGGCCGTCGCGCTCACTATCCTGAAATCCGGTCGCCCAATCAGGCGCAACGCTCGTTCAACGAACGGGCCGCGATCAACGCCCCCATTCAGGGCAGCGCAGCAGACATCATCCGCCGCGCCATGGTGCGGATGGAAGCGGCTTTGGCAGAGGCCAATCTGTCGGCGCAGATGCTTTTGCAGGTGCATGACGAACTGATTTTCGAACTGCCGGAGGATGAGGTGGAGGCCACCATTCCGGTCGTCGTGTCGATCATGGAACATGCCGCCATGCCCGCCCTCGACCTGTCCGTACCGTTGCAGGTGGATGCGCGCGCAGCGGACAACTGGGACGAGGCGCATTGATGGAGACGCCCACTCAAAGCCACCGACATCGCACCGCGCGGCAAAAATTCGAACTATCCCGAACCTTTCGCATCGCGCATGGCGGGGCGGGTGAAGCGCCAACTCGGCGATGCGTTCGGGCTTACCAACTTCGGCGTCAATCTTACCACGCTGCGGCCGGGGGCAGAGTCAGCTTTGCTGCATGTCCATTCCGTGCAGGACGAGTTCGTCTATGTGCTGGACGGCACCCTAACGCTCGTGACGGAACATGGCGAACACGCGATGGAGCCTGGCGACTGCATTGGCTTTCCGGCAGATGGCGGCGCGCACCAGTTGGTCAACCGGTCCGACGCACCCGCAACCTATCTGGAAATCGGTGACCGCCTGCCGGGAGACGCGGGCTCCTATCCGCGCGACGATCTGGTGGCAACGATGACGGACAGTGGCTGGGCTTTCACCCGCAAGGACGGCACGCCCTACTAGCCGAGATCCTTGCCAGCGATGCGATAGACCTGCCCGTCACCGCGCATGAGCGCGTGGAACGAGCGGTCCTCGAACAGGCCGTCGAAGGCGCGGTGGAACACGTCCAGCCCGCCGGTATAGGCACCGAAGGACGGCAAAATCATCCGCGTGCGGGAAGCCGCGAAGCATGAGCGGC
Source organism: uncultured Alphaproteobacteria bacterium (assembly GCA_963711195.1). GTDB lineage: Bacteria > Pseudomonadota > Alphaproteobacteria > Rhizobiales > Rhizobiaceae > Pseudahrensia. Next base: position 198,427 of record CAVQDK010000003.1, on the reverse strand, counting down.
TGACCGCCCTGCCCTTGCGCACGATGCGCGCCTTGGGATGCAAATGCCCCGCGATCTCGCCGGACGCCGCACCGACCACCGGCTCGTGGCGCAGGGTCAGACTGCCACATTCCAGCACATCCGCCACCGTGCCACCGAAACCCACCGGTGGGGCCGGGTCGTGGTTGCCGGTGATCCACACCCAGTCGCGTCCGTGCATGAGGCCGAGCAGCTTCTCGCGCGCATCGGGGGCGAGGCGCAACGCAGCCTGCTTGTCGTGGAACGAGTCTCCCAGCGCCATCACCCGCTTCGGCTGCCAGCGGTCGATACAGGCGGCAAGGCGGGACAGCGTAATGGCCGTATCGTGGGGCGGAAGCATCATGCCGCGGCGGGCGAACGAACTGCCTTTCTCGAAATGCAGGTCCGCCACCAGCAGCGCCTGTTCGGCGGGCCAATAGGCCACGCCTTCGCTGTCCGCCACCAGTTCCACCCCATTGACCGCGTGGATGCAGGTGCCCGCATGGTCGGCAAACTGCGCGTCGTTGGCGTGGTTGTCAGCCGGATGGGCTGTCGTCGAAGCGGAGGCAGCTTTCATGAGGGCATCTTCGGCGTCGATTGGAGGGGACAAGCCGCCGGAATGGTCCGAATCAGGCATGGGTTCTGTCTAGCGTTCCCCTTTCGTGCCGTCACCATTTGCAAGCATGGCAATCGCGATGCCGAAACGAAAAAGGCCCCGGCACTTTCGCACCGGGGCCTTTCGATTTCACGCAGGGAATGGGACGCCTAGTCCTCGTCGCCCTCTTCGGCGAACTCTTCGCCAGTTTCCTGATCGACGACCTTCATCGACAGGCGCACCTTGCCGCGATCGTCGAAGCCCATCAGCTTGACCCAGACCTTGTCGCCCTCGTTGACGACGTCGGTGGTCTTGCCGACCCGCTCTTCAGCCAGCTGCGAGATGTGAACGAGGCCGTCCTTGGCACCGAAGAAGTTCACGAAAGCACCGAAGTCGACGGTCTTCACCACCGTGCCCTGGTAGATTTCGCCCACTTCCGGATCGTCGGTGATCGAACGGATCCATTTCACCGCAGCGTCGATGGCGGAGCCGACCGAGGAGGCGACCTTCACGGTGCCGTCGTCCTCGATGTTCACCTTCGCGCCGGTCTTCTCGACGATTTCGCGGATGACCTTGCCGCCGGAACCGATAACTTCCCGGATCTTGTCGGTGGGGATCTTGAAGGACTCGATGCGCGGGGCGAATTCGCCAAGCTCCGAGCGGCCTTCGGTCAGTGCCTTGGCCATTTCGTTCAGGATGGTCTCACGACCGCCCTTGGCCTGTTCCAGCGCGGCCGTCATGATCTCTTCGGTGATACCGGTGATCTTGATGTCCATCTGGAGCGAGGTGATGCCGTCGGCGGTGCCTGCGACCTTGAAGTCCATATCGCCGAGGTGGTCCTCGTCACCGAGAATGTCGGAGAGGACCGCGAAGTCGTCGCCTTCCTTGATGAGGCCCATCGCGATACCGGCGACCGGTGCCTTCAGCGGAACGCCCGCATCCATGAACGCCAGCGACGTGCCGCAGACCGTGGCCATGGAGGAGGAGCCGTTGGACTCGGTGATCTCGGAGACCGCGCGCAGGGTGTAGGGGAACTCTTCCTTGGTTGGCAGAACCGCACGAACGGCGCGCCATGCCAGCTTCCCGTGGCCGATCTCGCGCCGCGACGTGAAGCCGATGCGGCCCGTCTCGCCGACCGAATAGGGCGGGAAGTTGTAGTGCAGCAGGAAGTGTTCCTTGTAGGTGCCTGTCAGTGCGTCGATGAACTGTTCGTCGTCGGACGTGCCCAGCGTTGCGACCACGATGGCCTGCGTTTCGCCGCGTGTGAACAGCGCCGACCCGTGGGTGCGGGGCAGGATGCCGACCTCGGATTCGATGGCGCGAACCGTATCGAGATCACGACCGTCGATGCGTTTCTTCGTCTTGATGATCGAGCCGCGCACGACATTGGCCTGCACTTGCTTAAAGACGCCGCCGAAGGTGTTCTTCTCTTCATCGGACGATTCCTCGGTGAGGAACTTGTCCTTGGCCTTGGCCTTGGCTTCGTCGAGGGCCGCGTAGCGGTCCTGCTTGTCGGCGATCGTGTAGGCTTTCTCGATGGCCTTGCCGACCAGCTTGGTGACCTTGCCTTCGAGATCGGAATTGTCCGGAACGACGTGTTCGCGAGCCGGCTTGGCGCATTTGGACGCCAGATCCTTGATCGCTTCGATGACCGGCTGGAACTCTTCATGGCCGAACATGACGGCACCGAGCATCTGCTCTTCGGTCAGAATCTTGGCTTCCGATTCCACCATCAGCACGGCGTCGGTGGTGCCAGCGACGACAAGGTCGAGATCGCTTTCGGGCATTTCATCGATATTCGGGTTGAGGACGTATTCACCGTCGATCAGGCCGACGCGTGCAGCGCCGATCGGACCGGCAAAGGGCAGGCCTGCGATGGACACGGCAGCCGACGTAGCGATCAGCGCGACGATGTCGGGGTTGTTTTCCATATCGTGGGACAGGACCGTGCAGGTGACCTGCGTGTCGTTCTTGTAACCGGCGGCAAACAGCGGGCGGATCGGGCGGTCGATGAGACGGCAGACCAGCGTTTCAGCCTCGGACGGGCGCGCCTCGCGCTTGAAGAAGCCGCCGGGAATTTTACCGGCGCTGTAGGCCTTCTCGATGTAGTTGACGGTCAGCGGGAAGAAATCGAGGTGTGGCTTCGGCTTCTTCTCGGAAACGACATTACACATCACCGTGGTCTCGCCGTAGGTGACGATGACCGACCCGTCGGCCTGACGGGCGACCTGGCCCGCTTCGATGGTGAGCGGACGCCCGCCCCATTCGATCTCGACGGTGTGTTTTTCAAACATGCTCATGGGAACTTCGTTCTTTCTCTTGGGCGATATGCGGAACACCGCATATCGGCTGGTCCCGCAGTTGGCGTTTCAGCGCCAAAGACTGCCCGACCATGCGGTCGCGGGACGCCTATCGCCCCACATACGAAAACCGCTTCGTTCAAACTGTTGGAGACATGCCCCCGGGGCAATCCTGACAGGATTCACCCGGTCGCCGGATGCGGACAAGACCGCATCCCCTTCGACATCGCACCGCCGGTCCGAAGGGCCAAAACCCGGGACAGACGCTTCGTCGGATCCGTCAAGGGCAAGACGATGAGAGGCTTTCCGTCGTGAAAGCCGCCGACAATCCTGCCCCCTGAACCAAGGGACCACTCGAACAGGGCAGACGGACCCCGCCTGCCGACGCCCATGTAACACCGGCAGGAATGCGAAACAATGGGCGGCGGAAAATGCCCGAGACAAGCCCGACGCAAGACCGCGATGCTTCACTCGGTCTCGTCGATCGGTATCGCGTATCATTCGCTGCGCGAAGCCGGACCCAGGTTGTGCGGAACATTGCTATGACAGACCCCTCCCAATTTCAAAGGATCCTCATCATCGATGATGATCCGCTTGACGGAACACTTGCCGAGAGCAGCATTCGGGGCGCCTGCGAAGCGGCCGAAATTCTGATCGTGCAGGACAGCAAGCAGGCCTGTCGACGATGTCGGGAGTTCGATCCCGACCTCATCCTGATCGATATCCACATGCCCGACCTGGACGGGTTCGGTGTGCTTCAGGAAATTCAGGATTTCGCGCAGGAAAGACGCCGCAAGATCGTCATGCTGTCCGGCTCGACCCGCGTGGTCGACAAGATGCGGGCTTATGAACTGGGAGCGGACGATTACAGGGTGAAACCGTCTTCGCTGGCGGAATACCGCACGATGGCGCACGCCCTGTAAGTTCTTGACCGTGCGAGCGCTTCGGCGCTATCGCACCGGCATGCGGTCGATCACGACACTGGCTGGACGGCTACGCGCGTTGCAGGCACCCCTTGCAGCGCTTTCCGTCGTGTTGCTGGTTTTCAACCTGCTGCTGCCGATATCGCCTGCCAATGCCTTTCAGACTCTATGCCTGAGCAACGGCGTCGGCACTGCCGTCGCGCTCGACGAAACAGGCCAGCCTGTCCAGGGCAATTCGACCGTTCCCCACTGCCCGCTCTGCACGGCACCGGGGCAGGGCGATGCGCTTCCCGCGTCCAATCACGACGCCGTTGCAGCCGACTTCACGTCTGCGCGCATCGTTTTCGCCGACAGGCGCACGGGTCGCACGGCCTTGCGCACGGCCCGTGCCAATATGGCAAGGGCACCGCCCGTCTCCAGTCTGACGCTCGAAAACATCCGGATGTGTCGCCTTGGCGCGACCATCCTCATCAAGCATTCGATCCTGACTGGATACTCATATGACATCGTTCAAACACGCCAAATTCGCTGTGGCCATGGCTGCACCAATCCTCCTGTCCACCGCCTTCATCTCCCAGGCCGGGGCCCACGCAACGCTGGAACAGGCGGAAGCGCAGGCCAATTCCTACCATAAGGCCACAATCCGTATCGGCCATGGCTGCGACGGTCAGGCGACCAATACGCTGACCGTCTACCTGCCCGAAGGGTTCATTGCCGCTAAACCCATGCCCAAGGCGGGTTGGACCTTGGAGATCACCACCGCCAAATTCGGCAAATCCTACGAGAACCACGGCACCACCATCGATGAAGGCGTGACACAAATCCGCTGGACGGGCGGTGCGCTGGCGGATGCCCATTACGATGAATTCGTGCTGCGCGGACGTATCACCGGTTTCGAAGCAGGCACACGGCTTCCTTTCAAGGTCGTGCAGTCCTGTGCGAACGGCGAGGCCCGCTGGGACCAGGTCGCGGCTGACGGGCAAGACCCGCACGAACTCGCCAACCCCGCGCCGCTGCTGACGATTGTCGCAAGCGATGGGCATGACGGCCATAGTGGGCATGGCGCACACAGTGCCATGGATAAAGCCGACGCCGTCGAAACCGGATCCGCGTCCGTTGGCGATCTCGTCATCACGGGTGCATGGACGCGGCAGGCACCGCCATCGGCAAGGGTCGTGGGCGGCTACGCCTCCATCACCAACAACGGACAGACCGCCGACCGGTTGATCGCGGCCAGTGCCGGTTTCGCAGACCGCACGGAAGTGCACGAAATGACTGTCACCGACGGGGTCATGCGCATGAACGAACTGGCCGGCGGGCTGGAGATCAAACCGGGCGAGACGGTCGAACTGAAGCCGGGTTCGTTCCATCTGATGTTCATGGAGGCCACATCACCGAAGGAGGGCGAGACAGTTCCAGTGACCCTCGTGTTCGAAACCGCAGGCGAAGTGGTGGTGCAGATGCCGGTGGCCGCGATCGGTGCCGGTGCCGCGCCGGGGATGGACCATGGTTCGATGAATCATGGTACTGGAGGCAAAGGCCACAACCACGGCGATTGATCTGCCGGAACACGGATGCGTGGAACGCAAAACGCCGCCGCGGGAAACCGCGGCGGCGTTTCAGTATCGTGACGGTCGGACTTGCTTACCGGCGAATGCCGAGACGCTCGATCAGCGTCTTGTAGCGCTCTTCGCTCTTGCCACGGGTATAATCCAGCAGCGAGCGGCGGGTGGCGACCATTTTCAGAAGGCCACGGCGGGAGTGGTTGTCCTTCTTGTTGTCCTTGAAGTGACCGGTCAGCGCGTTGATGCGGTGGGTCAGGATGGCGATCTGCACTTCGGGCGAACCGGTATCGCCGTCCTTGATCGCGTATTCCTTGATGAGTTCGGCTTTTTTCTCGGGCGTAATCGACATGTCGTTTCTCCGGCACCGGATGAGGAAAGACGCCTGCGTGCCGGGGTGCCGTCCAGCGCGGGCCAAATGTGATGTGCATTTCGTAGATGCAGCGCGCGGTATGCGTCAGCGATAGATGAATGGCAAGGGGTCGCGCAGAACGCCATCCAGCAATTCTTCGCTGAAAGGGGCATCGGCGTCGTGCAGGTGGAGGATGCTCACGTCCCCCGTGGGTTCGAAGACGGCGGCGCGGACGAGGGAAATGTCCGTGGCATTGGCCTCGCGCAGTTTGCCGAACAGATCGGCACGGGTCATTTTCACGCGCTTGAGGTTCTCTTCGAGAATTTCGCCGTGCTCCATGAGCATTACGGGATCGTTGTCGACCAGCCGTTCCGGCCATTCCCAATAGGTGCGCAACAGCGAAACGCATGCCTGAACGACGAAGATCGCGGCGAGCCCGCCCGCAAACACCCAGAAACTGGTGGACACGTTGGTGACCGCGCCAGCGAGGATCGACCCCATCGCCACCGTCAGCGCGAAGTCGAAGCTCGACATTTTCGAGAACGAGCGCAGCCCGTTCAGGCGCGTCAGGGCGATGATGACGATGACCGCGACGACGGCCCGCCACGCGATTTCGAATGCGGTATCCATGAAACTCTCCCTTTCGTATCAGGGGAAAGGGTGGGTTCGACAATCCGTTCCGCGAACAGGGTCAGCCGCGCGTGTTCTCGCGCAGCCAGCGGTTCCATTGCGGCCCTGCTGCCGTGCCAGGCGTTGATGTCCACCGGGCCTTCGATGCCGGGCACCTTGCCGGTGCCGGTATATTGCCAGAACGTCCAGTCCCGACCCGGATATTTGTATTTCGGCTCTGCCGTCACCGAACGCAGCCAGTACTGGTAGCCGGGCAGCTGGCCGCCGGCGAGGTTCTCGTGGTGGAAATCGACGGTCGTGTAGATGATCGGCTTCTGGCGGTAATGGCGCTCGATGATGGTGAGCCATTTCTTCAGGTCGGCGCGCACTTTCGCAGGTGCCGGTCGCGTCTTGCAGGACGGGCTTTTCGGGTTCCATTCCACATCCAGCACCGGCGGCAGGGATTGCTGGCCTTTCGGCACGTTGCGGATGTAGTTGGCGGCCTGCGCTTCCGGCGAGGCGCAGAAATAATAGAAATGATAGGCGGAGCGGGGAATGCCGGCTGCCCCTGCATCGCGCCAGAACTCAGCAAAGCGCCGGTCGCGGTCGTCCTTGCCCTCGGTCACCTTCATGAAGGCGAAGGCGATGCCTTCGCGTTTGATGCGCGGCCAGTCGATGCCCTTGTTGTGGCGGGAGATATCGATGCCGTGGACCGCGAAATCGGCGGGCTGGCGGCCCTGTATCTTCACGGCGTCGTAGTCGCCATAGGCGAGATGGCGCGTGTGGGACACGCGGTCCGCACCCGGCGGTGGCGGTGAGGTCAGTGCCAACGTGCTTTCGACCGACTGTTCGCTGCCCGTGCAGGCAGTTAGGGCTGCGGCGAAGACGAGAAGGGTGAGCGAGCGAAGCATGAGGAAAGCGTTGGGCCTGTAAGGTTAACAGCCGGTTAAGGAGTGGGCAGGTCGAGCGCCTTGCGCCCCTCTTGGTCTTCAACGAAAAGTCCTGACCGAGATAGTCGTCGGCCTCGGACGTCGCCAGCCAAGCCACCGCCCGCGCCACCCATTCCGGCGGAATATGGGCGTCCCAGTCGAGCTGGCTGACGGGGTTGATGCCGGACGCCTTAATGTCCCGCTGCATGTCGGTGGCGACGGTTCCCGGCGAAAGACCGATGGAGCGGATATGCGGTCCTTCCTCCTTGTGCATCTGCGCGGTCAGCATCTTCACCGCCGCCTTGGTTGCGCAATAATGCGACCAGCCTTCCACGGGGCTGTTGGCGGCACCCGACGAAATGTTGACGATCGTGCCGCCGCCCTGCCCCTGCATCACCGGCAGGGCGTGGCGAATGCCGTAATAGACGCCTTTCAGATTCACATCGACGATCGTGGACCATGCGTCCGGGTCGCTGTTCTCCAGCCGCGCGATAGGGTCGATGAGGCCCGGCATTGTTGACCAGCAGGTCGAGCGACCCGAACGTCTCGACCGTCCGCTCGATGGCGGATTTCATGGCAGCGTTGTCGGCCACGTCGGCGGCGATGGCAAGGGCGGTTCCACCCGCCGCCTCGATCTCGGCCACGAGGTCTTTCAAGGCGCCTTCACTGCGCGCGAGACAGGCGACGGACCAACCTTCAGCGGCCAGATGACGGGCGGTGGCGGCACCGATGCCCTTGCTGGCACCGGTGATGAGGGCGGTTCTGTTCGACATATCTGCGATCTCCCTAGTTCATCCGCTCGACGCGCTTTCTAGTGCATGCGTTCCACGCATAGGGCGACACCCATTCCGCCGCCGATGCACAAGGTGGCTAAGCCCTTGTCGACTTCCCGGGCTGCCATCTCGTGCAGCAGGGTGGTGAGAATGCGCGCGCCCGAGGCCCCAATGGGGTGGCCGATGGCGATGGCACCGCCGTTGACGTTCACGCGCTCGGTATCCCAGCCCATTTCCTTGTTCACCGCGCAAGCCTGAGCGGCAAAGGCCTCGTTGGCTTCGATCAGGTCGAGGTCGGACGCCTTCCACCCGGCCCGTTCCAGCGCCCGGCGGGACGCGGGAATGGGGCCGGTGCCCATGAGCTTCGGGTCGACGCCTGCCGTGGCACGGGAGACGATGCGGGCCATGGGAGTGATGCCACGCTTTTCGGCCTGCGACAGGCGCATGAGCACGACGGCGGCGGCACCGTCGTTGATGCCGGACGCGTTGGCGGCGGTGACGGAGCCTTCCTTGTCGAAGGCCGGACGCAATTTCTCCATCGCCTCCATCGTCGCGCCGTGGCGGATATATTCGTCGGCCTCGACGACGGTGTCGCCCTTGCGGCCCTTGATGGTGACGGGGACGATCTGCCCGTCGAACCGACCGGCCTTCTGGGCGGCTTCCGCCTTATTCTGGGAACCGACGGCAAATGCGTCCTGTGCGCCGCGATCGATCTGGAACTCGCGGGCCACGTTCTCGGCGGTCACGCCCATATGGTAGCCGTTGAAGGCGTCCCACAGCCCGTCGCGGATCATGGTGTCGATCATCTGGAAGTCGCCCATACGGATGCCGTCGCGGAAATGCTGGCAATGGGGGGACAGGCTCATCGATTCCTGACCGCCTGCGACGACGACATCGGCATCGCCGCCCTCGATCTGTTGCATGCCGATGGCCACCGCGCGCAGGCCGGAGCCGCAGACCTGATTGAGCGACCAGGCGGAGGCTTCCTTCGGCACGCCCGCATTCATGCTCGCCTGCCGCGCCGGGTTCTGCCCCTGCCCCGCCGTCAGCACCTGCCCGAGGATGACCTCGTCCACATCCGCTGCCGGAATGCCCGCCCGCTCCAGCGCGGCTTCGATCGCGATACGGCCCAATTCATGCGCCGGAACGCTGGCGAGGGCGCCATTGAACGAACCGACCGGCGTGCGGGCCGCGGAGACGATGACGACGGGATCATGGGCGGGATCGAACACGGGCTTCTTCCTTATGATGCGGCTGATTTCAGCAAGGCTGCAGCGCGGGTATAGCCCCCTTGGGCGCCATCGACAAAGTGGATGTGATCGTCGGTCATCACAGACGGCACGATGCAGGTCATGATCGCGCTGTCCTGTTCCAGCAAGGCGTAGCGGAGAAGACCATCGTCCTGCGCCGTGTCGAGGATCGTTTCCAGCTTGCGGCGAACCGGGGTCGGGCAGTCGAGGGTCATTTTCAGGCCATCGTCGAACTTGCGGAAATCGGCATTGGCGCCGGTGGTGCGGGTGTAATGGCGGGCGTCGAACCCGCCTGCTTTCATGCCGGTCTTGAAGAACACCCAGGCGATGAAGGTTTCCGCCAGCAGTTGCGCCTTGCGCTTGGCCAGCGACATCCGGTGCTTCGGCCCGGCACGGGTGGCGCGGGCTTCCAGATCGAGACCGGCCGGCACCCATTGATAGCCCGGCCCTTCCGGCGGCACGGGGGTGCCATGGCGCTCCAGGCCGTCGGTCAGAGCGACCACGTCGCGGATCGCAGCGCGGGTGGCTGGGTCGTCCCGTTCGGGCACGACGAGCAGCGTGAGGATGTGCCCGGCGCTGGATTTCATCGGCGTCCACCGGCAGGACAGGCCGGTGAGGTCCGGCGCAGCGCCGGGGGGCGCGGCTTCGATCAGATGATGACCGGCCTTCATCCGATCTTCCGCCCACACCACGCCGCCGCCGTCGAACATGGCATAGACGGCCAGCGGTGCCGCCCGATGGCGCGCCACCCGCACGTCGCGCCCGGCAGCGCGTATGGTGCGCATGGGCACGAGAGCTGCGCGCAACTCGAAGCCGAACTCCTCCTGCGCCCACGTCTTCGTTGCGGCAAGGGCTTGGCGGGCCGCGTCGGCCTGGCTTTCCGGCACGGCAAAAGCCGCACCGTCGCCGCCGAAGACGTAGGGCAGGACGAGGCCTTCATGGGCATTGATCTGGGCGGAAATGACAGCCGCACCCACCGTATTGACCACCTTGTAGCGCCCGGAATTGACGGCTTGCGTCGAACCGACGATATCGGCCATGCCGACGAACCAGTCCTCCGGCAACGGGTGATAATTGTCCGGATCGGCCAGACTGGCGAAGGTCTCGACCACGTCGAGATCGGCGTAGAACGTATCAGTTGTCATCAATGCCAACCTTTCGCGCAGTGCGCAGCCACCGGTTCCGGATATGTGAAGCGGCACAGTCAAACACGCGACCGACGCCTTCGTTGCCCTCACACTAGGCAGCGTGGTCGGAGAAGCGAGTGCGAAAAGACACTTGTGTCCTCGTTGTCTTGGCCTATCGTCCCGCCTCGTGTGCAGATACGTGGCGTCACGATACGGCGGGCAACAACCTGCCCGGTACATGGCGTAAAATGGGGGCAGTCTGGATTTGACCGCAGACAAGACAAGCGGGGCCGGGTCCGACACCCACGACGCGGGGGCACCATCGTCCCGCAAGGACCCCTACCGGGACCAGAACCGCCCGCTCGACGTGCGGCTCATGCGGTATATCTGGGCGCATACCCGCGCGGAGCAGTTGTGGATCGGCTTCATTATCCTGCTGTCGATGCCGACCTTCTTCATGGCGCTGCAACTGCCGGTGATGATCGTCAACCAGCCCATCCAGGGTGTGGGCTTCGAGGACGCGACGGCGACGCAGCCGTTTCTCGCCTTCGACATCGGATCTGCCGGAGTTTCTCGGCGGCGAGACCTATTTCAGCTTCGCCGGGTGGGAGCTGGAGCGCTGGCCCTATCTGATCGCGCTGTCCTGCACGTTCCTCGCGCTGGTCTGCGTCAACGGGCTCTTCAAGTTCTACATCAACACCTACAAGGGCCGCCTTGGCGAGCGGATGCTGCGGCGGATGCGCTATTCGCTGGTGGACCGGGTGCTGCGCTTTCCCATCAACCATTTCAAGCGGGTGAAGGGCTCGGAAGTCGCCTCCATGGTGAAGGACGAGATCGAGCCCTTCGGCCTGTTCATCGGCGATGCCTTCGTGCAGCCGCTCTATCTGGGCGGGCAGGCACTGGTGGCGTTCATCTTCATCATGACGCAGTCGTTCTGGCTCGGTCTGATCGCGGTTGCCGTGATCGCCATTCAGGTGACGCTCATTCCCTACCTGCGCAAGCGCGTGATCGAACTGGGGCGCGAACGGCAATACACCGCCCGGCTGCTTTCAGGACGCATCGGCGAGATCGTGGACGGGATTACCGCCGTTCACGTCAACGACACGTCGAACTACGAGCGGGCGGAGATTTCCAACCGGTTGGGGCAGATATTCTTCATCCGCTACGAGCTGTACCAGCGGAAGTTCTTCATCAAGTTCCTGAACAACTTCCTCGCCCAGTTCACGCCGTTCCTGTTTTATGTGGTGGGCGGCTACTTCACGATTATCGGCTCGCTCAATGTCGGCCAGCTGATCGGGGTCATCAACGCCTACAAGGACCTGCCCGCCCCCATCAACGGGCTGGTCATGTGGGACCAGCAGCGCATCGACATCAACGTTAAATACGCGCAGATCGTCGAGCAGTTCAACATTGCAGGCATTCAGGATGCCCGTCTGCAGGAACCGACGATCGACGCCGTGCCGCCCGTGACGGGCACGATCGAGGTCAGCAATCTGCAGGTGGTGGATGAGTCCGGTTCCGTCCAGCTGGAGGACGCCGACTTCTCCCTGCCGGTGGATGCCATCACTGCCGTCATCGGGCCGCTGGGGTCCGGCGCAGGCGCGATGGCGGGGACGTTGGCAGGGCTCTACCAGCCGACATCGGGGCGCATGATGGTGGCGGGCAAGCCGCTGGTTGGTCTGCCGCAGGCGGTGCGCGGTCGCAGGTTCGCCTATTCGGGCACCGAGTCCTACCTGCCCCAATCCAGCCTGCTGGACGCCCTGCTTTACGTGAACAAGCATGCGCCGCTCAAACCGCTGGAGGAGGCCAAACGCGCCAAGCTGATGGTTCACCCGCGCGCGCGCATCGAAACGGAGGCCGCCGGCAACACGACGCTCGACTTCTATGCCGACTGGGTCGACTACGACGCCATGGGCATATCCGGACCGGACGAGGTCTATCCGCGCATGCACGACGTGCTGGCGCTCGTGGAGATGGACCAGCCCGTCTACGATCTGGCCATGCGCCACCGCCTCGACCCGGACGAGGACGGGGCGTTGTGCGACAAGCTGCTGGACGTGCGCCACGCGCTGAGCAAGCAGATCGCCGGGTCCAAGCTGGAGGAATATGTCGAGGTCTGGGACTTCGAACGCTACAACGAACACGCGACGCTGGCGGAAAACCTGCTGTTCGGCACCGCGACGGACGACAACGAGTTCGCCATCGAAAGGCTGGCTTCCAACCCCATCCTGCGCGAGGTGCTCGAGGAGGAAGGGCTGGACAGGACCCTGTTCGAGATGGGTCAGGAACTGGCGGAAACGGCCATCGAACTCTTTGCCGACCTGTCCCCCGACAACCCGTTCTTCGAACAGTTGAACTTCATGTCGCCGGAACAGCTCGAAGCCTATCCGCCGATCCTCAACCGGGCGCGGGACAAGGGTTTCGACGGTGTCGGTTCGCTCGATCGCAATGCGCTGATGAAACTGCCCTTCGGCTATGTGGAAAGCCGCAACCGCCTCAAGCTCATGGACGACGCAATCGAGAACCGCGTGCTGAAGGCGCGCAAGGCGTTCCACGAGCGGCTGCGCAGCGACAGCGAAGATGTCAGCGAAACGCTGGCCATCTACGATGCCGATACCTTCAATCCGCACAATTCCGTGCGCGACAACATTCTGTTCGGGCGGGTCGCCCACGGTTATTCCAATGCGAGCGACGAGATCGACGGGGCCATCCGCGAATTGCTGCGGGAGCGGGGCATGGGCGAGGCGATGTTCCGCATCGGGCTGGAATTCGACATCGGCACCGGCGGCAAGCGCCTGTCGGAAAACCAGCGCCAGCGCATCGCGCTTGCCCGCGCTTTGCTCAAAGGGGCGGACCTGCTGATCGTCAACCGGGGGCTGAACGCCGTGGACCAGCGCATGCAGGGTCGCATCATCAAGCGGGTGCTGGCGCGAGCCCGGGGCGAAGACCACGGCGGGACGAACGGTGCGCGCACCTTCGGTGTGCTATGGGTGCTGTCGTCACCCAAATTCGTGACGCGGTTCGACAATGTCCTCTTCTTCGACCGGCAGCGGCTGGCGGCGGAAGGTGCACCGGACGAGCTGTTGCGTTCCAACGAGAAATTCGAAACCTTCGTATCGTAGGCGTGTGTGTGGGGAGTATGTGACCATGAGTAAACTGCAGGACGAGGTCGATCTGCTGCGGGCCATTCCCGTGCTTGCCAGCATGCCGGCCAACAAACTGAAACTGCTGGCCTTCGCGTCCGACCGCGTCAGCTACGGTGCGGGGGACGTGCTGTTCGAACAGGGCGACGATGCGGATGCCGCCTATATCGTCATCCGCGGGTCCGCCGACGTGCTGGTCAACACCGCCAACGGCTCCACCAAGGTCGCCGAACTCGGGGTCAATTCCTTCGTCGGCGACATGGCGATCCTGTCCGACATGCCCCGCACCGCCACCGTAAAAGCCGCCGCGCCCCTCGATACGTTGCGCATCCGCAAGGACCACATGCTCGACATGATGAAGGATTCGCCCGTGCTCGCCATGGCCGTGCTGCGCGAACTGATCGAACGGCTGGCCAAGACCACCGCAGACCTGACCGAGGCACGCAGCGAAATCGAACGGCTGAAGGCATGAGCGCAGCCGCCCATGTCGACAGCGCGGCACACGGTTCGGGCACGCCGCACGGTTCGCGAACCTTCACCGCCCGTATCTGGGGCGCAAGGGGGTCCATGGCGGCTTCCTCCGAGGACACGCAGAAATACGGTGGCAACACGGCCTGCGTGGAGGTGACCTGCGGGCAGCACACGCTCATACTCGATGCCGGTTCGGGCCTGCGCCAGTTGGGCGACCGGCTGGTGGGGGACCATGCCCGGCTCGACACGCGGGGCATGGAGCGCCCCCCGCTGCACCTGTTCTTCACGCACTGCCATTACGACCATATTTCCGGGCTGCCCTTCTTCGCACCCTTCTTCGACCCGGCCACCGAAATTCATATCTGGTCCGGCCATCTGGAAGGGCCGGACAAGACCGCGCGGATGATGGCCGACTACATGAAACCGCCGTTCTTCCCCGTGGGCCCGGATGTCTTTCGCGCCGACATCACCCTGCACGACTTCGAGCCCGGCGACCCGTTGCAGCCCGTGCCGGGCGTGCGGGTATCGACGCTGGCGCTGAACCACCACAATGGCTGCGTCGGCTACAGGGTGGACTTCGACGGTCGCTCGTTCTGCTACATGACCGATACCAGCCACACCGTGGGCGAACCCGACATGGGCATCGTGGAGATGTGTCGCGGGACCGACTACATGGTCTACGATTCCACCTATACCGACAACGAGTTCACCCGTTACAGCACGTTCGGCCATTCGACGTGGCAGGAGGGGCTGCGGCTGGCGCAGATGGCGGGGGCGAAGCGTTACTGCCTGTTCCACCATCGCCCGAGCCGGTCCGATGTCGCGCTCGACGCCATCGTCGACGAGGCGCGCGAGACCTTTCCCGCGACCGACGCTGCCTATGAGGGGATGGTGGTCCGCCTGTGACCCGTCCCGCGCCGGAGCCCGTCAGCGATCTGGAGACCCTCATCGCCGAACCCGTTCCGGGCGAAGGGCGCGTGAAGCGACGCTCGGCCTTGCGCGACGCCGTGATGAGCCTGTGGCCCGGTATCGGGCGGTCGGCGCTGCCGGAGCGCATTGCCGGTGCGATTGCCGCCAACGACAATGTCTCGGAAGTGCTGGTGAAGCTGATCCAGCTGGCCGTCTTCGCACTGTGGGGTCTGTTGTTCCTCACCACGCCGCAGCCGGACCCGACGACGGTTTCCCGGGTGCCGCTGGTGGTCGCCATCTATCTCATCGTCAACATCGCGCTGCTGATCGTGGCGCTGACGAAGCGCACGCCGTCATGGCTGATCTACGTGTCGATCGTCGTGGATATGGCGCTGCTGACCTACCTGATCTTCTCGTTCCACATCCAATACGGCCAGCCAGCGTCCTTCTCCCTGAAGGCGGTGGAGGTGATGAACTATTTCGTGCTCATCGCCCTGCGGACATTGCGCTTCGAGGCGCGCTACGTGCTGGCCGCCGGTTTCATGGCGATTGCCGGCTGGACCACGCTCGTCCTCTACGTCATCACCAACGAACCGGGCGACCCGATGGTGACGCGGGATTACGTGACGTATCTCACCTCCAATTCCGTGCTTGTGGGCGCGGAAATATCGAAGATGATCTCCATGGCCATGGTCACGATCATCCTCGCCATCGCGGTGCGACGCGCCCACGCCTTTCTCGTCTCCGCCTATGCCGAACGCACGGTGGCCGAAGACATGTCGCGCTTCATGGCCGCCGGGGTGGCCGAACAGATTCGCGATGCCGAACACGCCATCGTCGCCGGCGAAGGGGTGCGACGGGAAGCAGCGATCGTCAACGTGGATATCCGCGGTTTCACCGGTATCGTGGCCGACCTGCCGCCGGACGATGCCATGAGCCTGCTGTCGCACTATCAGGGCACCATCGTGCCGCTGGTTCACGCAAGGGGCGGGTCGATCGACAAGTTCATGGGTGACGGCATCATGATCACCTTCGGCGTGACCAGCGATGACAATGCCTATTGCGCCAACGCGGTGCGGCTGCTCGACGACATCATCGCAGCCGGCGAGAAACTGGTCTTTCAAGGCAAACCGCTGGCGGTGAACATGGCGCTGGACGCGGGCACCGTCATCTACGGCGCGGTGGGGGAAGGCGACCGCCTCGAATACACCGTCATCGGCGAACCGGTGAACCGGTCCGCCAAGCTGGAAAAGCACAACAAGGCCCTCGGCACCCGCGCCATCGCCACCCGGCCGGCCTACAGATGGGCCGAACAGCAGGGCTACCGGCGAAACCGAAAGCCGGAGGAAGTGTCCAGCCATACCGAGGACGGCAGCGGACCGTTCGATCTCGTCATACTCGCATGAAACGCACCGGTCGGGCTTTTTGCCGTTTGCATACGGACCTGCAAAGACCACACTATCGGCCACCAACACGGGAGAGTATGATGAAGACCATACGCATTGTGATACTGGCGGCCGTCGCAAGCCTCGCGGTCCCCGCCGTCGATGGGGCGATGTCGCCCGCTCTGGCCAACTGCAACGACGGACCGGACCCGGGCGTGGACTGGACCGATTGCCGCAAGCGCAACATCATCGCCAAGGGGCGCGACCTGCGTGGCGCGAAGATGGACGGGCTCGACACGCTGGGGTCCGATTTTCGGGAAGCCAATCTGGAAGGCGTCTCGATGGTCAAGGCGCTGATGAACCGGGTCGACGCTTCCCGGGCGAACATGGTCGGAGCCGACCTGTCGAAAGTGGAAGCGGCGCGCGCGACCTTCATCGGCACGGACCTGAGTAACGCAGTCTTCGACAAGGCGGTGCTGTTTCGCGGCGACTTCACCGAGGCGAACCTGACGGCGGCGGACCTGTCGAAGGCCGAGTTCTCGCGCGCGACCTTCGACGGTGCGAAGATGATCGACGTCGACCTGTCCCTCACCAACCTGGCGCGGGCGACGTTTTACGATGCCGTCCTCGACAACGTGAATTTGGAGGGCGCATGGCTTTACCGCACCGGCATAGACGGGGTGGACCTGTCCACGGCGCAAGGATTGACGGACGATCAGATCGCGCAGGCCTGCGGCAATGCCGACACGAAACTGCCAGCGGAAATCACCCCGCCAGCAGGATGGCCGTGTCCGCCCGATGAGTGATCCCGATCCCGCCCTGCATATCGACGTGCGCGCCGGCCTGCCGGAGGAATGGCAGTTCCTGTTGAAGCAATATCCGCGCGACACATGGATGGCGCACAGCGCTCTTGGCGAGCACGCCAAGTTCTGGCTGTCGATCCATCGCAACTTCCGCCAGATGGCGGCCCATCTCACATCGGTATCCAGCGACTATCGGGAAGGGTTGGTGGATGCGCAGACGTTCAGAACGCGGCTGGCACCACGCCTGCAACAGTTTCTCGGCACGCTGGACCATCATCACAGGGTGGAGGACCACCATTTCTTCCCGTATTTCATCGCTGCCGAGCAACGCCTTGCGCGCGGTATCGATCTGCTGGAAGCAGACCACCACACGATCGATGCGCAGGTTCACGCCATGGTGACGAGCGCGAATGCCCTGCTGCAAACGCCTGCGGGCGACGCCGAAGCATTGAAGCGCAACGGCGCTTCGTTTGCCGACACGTCAGAGCGCATCGTCACTCTTCTCGGGCGCCATCTGGACGACGAGGAAGATATCGTCGTGCCGCTGATGCTGGACCGGGGCGAGGTTGAACTGCTGTCGTGAGATAAATATCGCCCCGCTTCCGGCATGGGGGGGGAATGCGGGAAGCGGGGCGATGTACCGGGGGGTCTTGAGGGGAAAGAGCGCCCGGGATCCGTGTGTCTCAGTTAGGAGACGCTTGGCACGGAGTTTGGTTGCACGGCGGTTTCACTTTTTTTCGAACTATTCTGTTCGTGCCGCACCGCGTAGATTTTCGCCACGATGAGGCCGAAGACGATGTGCCCCCATAGAGCAACCCACGTAATGCCGCTCCAGCCCAGAAAGGCAGGGTTGCCCGCGACCAGATGGGCCATGACGTAGAGGGCGAAAACGAACAGCGCGACGCCGTAGGCCGTTCCCGTGACCCACCAGGGAAAGCGGGCAACCGCGTTGGAGATGGGCCTTGCCAGCAGCACGTAACCGAGCGGATAGGCGACGAGACCCGTCAGCGTATGGACGGCATGTCCGATTCCGAGCTGGCCGATGACCTTGCCACCAAGACCCGTCAACACGCCGATGGACTGGTTGGCCAGACCGACCGGTGCCAGTTTCGCACCGAGATATGGGCCTGCGGTTCCCTTCAGAACCGGGGATACGAACTGGCCGAACAGGTCGAAGCCGATCGTGGCAAAAGCGCCCGCGACTACGACCGTGGTGAGGAGGCGCGTGTCGATGCGGGGAAGAGTGATGGCTGGCATGATGTGTCCTGTCTTTCTAGATGGAAGTTTGAAAGGTCGTTCTCGGTTGTCGTTGAAGCCACCATACAGTTTGGAACCAAACGGTCTAATAACTTCGCGTCACGGTGTCGTGAGTTGTAAACCATCCGGTTTAGAACAAATGTGCGACCGAACGTAGGAGGATGGACCATGGCACGACCCCGGGAATTCGAACTGGACGACGCCGTCGAGCGCGCGATGGGCGTGTTCTGGGAGCGAGGTTACGAGGGCACCAGCCTGCCGGACCTCCTGAACGGCACGGGCATAAGCCGCGGGTCCCTCTACAAGGCGTTCGGCTCCAAACATGCGCTTTTCATGCGCACGCTGGCGCTCTACCGCAGCCGCTATATCGAGCCGGCCTATGAGCGGCTGACGGACCGGGCGACCGCCGGACCGGACCGCATCGCCGCCGTGTTCCGCGGCAGTTTAGCGGCGCTGAAGGCGGGCGACCGGCGGGGCTGCCTTCTATGTACCACCGCGGCAGGTGCGTCCCACGCAGATGAAGAAATCGCCTCAGCCGTTCGGGAACAGCTCGACCAGTTGCGGGACGGGTTCGCCGTGGCCTTGAGGGATGGCGGTGCATTGGATGCGGACGAACAGGCGCGGGCACTGGCGCTGGCCTATGTCGGGCTGCGGGTGATGGCGCGGGGCGGCGGCACGGCCGAGGGGCTCGATGCAGGCGTGTCCCGCATCCTGCAGGATCTGAGCTCATCCGATGCGGTGCAGAGGACGGCCTAGCGCGTCAGTTCCTTCATCGCATCGCCCAGTCCGGACAGGGTGAGCGGGAACATGCGCTTGTCCATGATCTCCTCGATCATCTTCGTGGACTGGGTGTAGCGCCAGCTTTTCTCGGGCGTCGGGTTCAGCCAGATGGTCGATGGCCACTGGTCGACAGCGCGCCGCAACCACGTCTCGCCGGACTCCGCGTTCCAGTGTTCCACCGCCCCGCCCGGATAGACGACCTCGTAGGGGCTCATGGCCGCATCGCCGACGAAGATACATTTGTAGGACTGGGCCCGAACGTGCGCAGCACCTCCATCGTCGGTGTCACGGCCTCGCGGCGTCGGCGATTGTCCTTCCACACGCCCTCGTAGAGGCAGTTGTGGAAGTAGAAGAAGTCCATATGCCGGAACTCGGACTTCGCCGCCGAGAACAGCTCTTCCACCTGCTTGATATGCCCGTCCATCGATCCGCCGACGTCGAGAAACAGCAGCAGCTTGACGGCATTGCGCCGCTCGGGCCGCGTTTTCACATCGAGCCAGCCGTGTTCGGCGGTGGAGCGGATGGTGCCGTCGAGGTCGAACTCGTCCGCCTCCCCTTCCCGAGCCCAGCGGCGCAGGCGTTTCAACGCGACCTTGATGTTGCGGGTGCCAAGTTGCACCTCGTCGTCGAAATCGCGGAACTCGCGCTTGTCCCACACCTTGGTGGCCCGCCGATGGCGGCTTTCATGCTGACCGATCCGTACCCCTTCCGGATTGTAGCCGTAGGCTCCGAAGGGCGACGTGCCGGCGGTGCCGATGTTCTTCGACCCACCCTGATGACGCTTGTCCTGGTTGGCCAGACGTTCGGCCAGACGCTTCATCAGCTCCTCGAACCCGCCCGCTGCCTCGATCTCGGCCTTCTCTTCCGGCGTCAGGTGCTTTTCGGCCAGCTTGCGCAGCCAATCTTCCGGCAGGCTGCGCTCGGCAATTTCTTCGGGCGCACCGGACACCGCTTCCAGCCCCTTGAAGACCTGGCTGAACACGCGGTCGAACTTGTCGATATTGCGCTCGTCCTTGATGAGCGCCGTGCGGGCGAGGAAGTAGAACTCCTCGACGTCCCACATGGCCACGCCGCGCTCCATGCCCTCCAGCAGCACGAGATATTCGCGCAGGGAGACGGGCACATTGGCGGATTTGAGCGAGAAGAAGAGATTGTCGAACATGGTGCCTTATACCCCGATATCCGCACGGTCATACGGGACGGATTGATACATCTGGTGGATCCAGTTGCGAAACAGCAGGTGGGCGTGGCTGCGCCAGCGGTTCTGGGGCGGCATGGCGGGGTCGTCTGCGGGGAAGTAGTTGTCGGGCAATCCGATCTTCACCCCCCCTTCCACGTCGCGAAAATACTCTTCCGCCAGCGATGTGGAATCGTACTCGATATGGTTGAAGATGTAGAGGCGGCGCGCAGCGGCTTCTGCCACCAGACAGGGGCCTGTCACGTCGCTTTCCATTAGCAGTTCCAGCGACTTGGACGCGGCGATATCGGTGGCGCGCACTTCTGTCCAGCGGGAAACGGGGATGGAGAAATCGTCGGAAAACCCGGCCAGATACGGCGAAGCAGGAGCCAGATTGCGGTGGCGATAGACGCCGAACGCCTTGTCCGCCAACGTGTATTTCGGCACGCCGTGAAAATGGTGGATCGCCGCCATCGCACCCCAGCAGATGGTGAACAGGGTATGGACGTTGGTGACGGTCCAGTCGAAGATCTGCGCCAGTTCCGGCCAGTAGGTCACGTCGGAGAAAGTCCAGCGTCTCGATGGGCGCGCCGGTGATGATGAAGCCGTCGAACTTCTCGTGGCGCACCTCCTCCCACGTCTTGTAGAAATCGAGCAGATGGCTTTCGGCGGTGTTGCGCGAGGCGTGGGAGCCGATGCGGATGAGCGTCATCTCCACCTGCAACGGTGTGGAGCCGACGAGACGGGCAATCTGCGCCTCGGTGCGGATCTTGTCGGGCATCAGGTTCAGCAACCCGATGCGCATGGGGCGGATGTCCTGACGCAGCGCCGTGCGCTCGTCCATCACCATCACGCCTTCGGCCTCCAGCATGGCGCGGGCGGGCAGGCGGTCGGGAATACGGATCGGCATGGCGGTCTCCAGACGAGGGCCGCGCCGAACGCTGCCCCTTAGCGAGTTGTTTTACGTGGCTGCAAGCCGGTCCGGGAACGGGACGAGAGGCCAAATCACCACGGAAAGCGGTCTAGCGTGCAAAACGCGCGAGCGTCAATTCACCATCCTCACGGTCCGCACCATGCGATACCGTTGGCTATGTCATCCACTTCTGCGCTAGAACGCTCGGACGAATTGGGGACAGCCGAAGCAGTGAAGAACACGAAACCGAACAAGAGCGAGATCGGCTGGCGCGAGCATGTCGGTCTGCCGGACCTCGGCATCGCCTCGCTGACGGCAAAGGTCGATACCGGTGCGCGCACATCCGCCCTGCACGCGGTCGATCACGCCTTCGAGACCCGCGACGGGGAAGATTGGGTGACGTTCACCGTGCCTCACCCCGACACGGGCAAGGACGTGCGGGTTTCCGCGCCCGTGCTCGACGAGCGTGAGATCACGAACACGTCCGGCGTCCCCGAACAGCGCATCGTCATCGCCACCACGATGCAGATCGGCACGCGCCGCTGGCCGATCGAGGTGTCGCTGGCGGATCGGGAGAACATGACGTTCGACATGATCCTCGGGCGCACCGCCATTCGCGGACGCCGTCTCGTCGTCGCCCCCGGCAAATCATTTCTGGCCGGGAAACCGCGCCGCAAACCGCGCCCGCCGAAAGCTGCGCGTAAAGGAGACGACACATGAAAATCGCAATGATGGCCCGCAATCCGAAGCTCTACAGCCACCAGCGGCTGAAAGAGGCGGCGGAAGAGCGCGGGCACACCCTCGATATCATCAATACCCTGCGCTGCACGATGAACATCGCCTCCCACCGCCCGACGATCTATTACGAGGGTGAGAAGCTGCCGAAATACGATGCCGTCATTCCCCGTATCGGTGCGTCCGTCACCTTTTACGGCCTCGCCGTATTGCGTCAGTTCGAGATGATGGGCGTCTATCCGCTCAACGAATCCGTCGCCATCGGGCGTTCGCGCGACAAGCTGCGCTCCATGCAGCTTCTCGCCCGCGACGGCATCGGCCTGCCGGTGACGACATTCGCCCACGACCCCAAGCAGACCGAGGAAGTGGTCAACATGGCCGGCGGTGCACCGCTGGTCATCAAGCTGCTGGAAGGCACGCAGGGGCTCGGCGTCGTGTTGGCCGATACGGACCGTTCCGCCAAATCCGTGATCGAAGCGTTCCGGGCGTCCAACACCAACATTCTGGTGCAGGAATTCATCAAGGAAGCCGGCGGAACGGATATTCGCGCGCTGGTCGTGGGCGGCAAGGTCGTCGCGTCCATGATGCGCACCGGTGCGGAAGGCGAGTTCCGCTCCAACCTGCACCGGGGCGGTTCGGCCAAGACATTGAAACTGACGCCGGAGGAACGCTCCACCGCCATCCGGTCCGCCAAGGCGATGGGCCTGAACGTGTGCGGCGTCGACATGCTGCGCGCCAACCATGGCCCGGTGGTGATGGAGGTGAACTCCTCGCCCGGTCTGGAAGGCGTCGAGAAAGCCACCGGCATCGATATTGCCGGCAAGATCATCGAGTTGCTGGAAAAGCAGGCCAAGCCCAACGCCACCAAGACCAAGGGCAAAGGCTAGAGCCTTGCCGAACTCGAAACTGCCACCGCGCCTGCCCTACGAGTTCGGGCGGGCGCAGATTGCCGGTGGCACAAACGCCGTCGTGCACCTGCCCGTCTCCGTCATGCCGGACCACACGCCGGTGAACCTGTCGGTCCACGTTTTCCACGGCAAGCAGGAGGGGCCGACGCTGTTCGTTTCCGCCGCAGTGCACGGGGACGAAGTGATCGGCGTGGAGATCGTGCGGCGGTTGCTGCATTCCCCCGCGCTGAAACGGATGCGCGGCACGCTGCTGGCGGTGCCGATCGTCAACACGTTCGGTTTCATGAACCATTCGCGCTATCTGCCGGACCGGCGCGATCTCAACCGATCGTTTCCCGGCTCGGCGACGGGTTCGCTGGCTGCACGATTGGCCCATATCTTCCTGCATGAAGTGGTGCTTCGCGCCGACTTCGGCATCGACCTGCATTCCGCCGCCATCCACCGCACCAACCTGCCGCAGGTTCGTGTGACGTCTTCGCGCAAACGAGCAGCGGAACTGGCGGAATGCTTTGGCGCACCCATCACGTTGCACGCAAAACTGCGCGAAGGGTCGCTGCGTGGCGTGGCTGCGGAAAATGGGGTCGACATGCTGCTTTACGAGGCCGGCGAAGGGCTGCGCTTCGACGAATATGCGGTGAAGGTCGGCGTCGCTGGCTGCCTCAACGTCATGCACGAACTGGGCATGCTGACGGCCCGCCCCGGCAAGAAGAAGGTGCCCAAGCCACTGCACTGTCGCATCAGCTCGTGGGTTCGCGCGCCGGCCGGCGGTCTGCTGCGCGCCTATCGGGGGACGGGCGACGTGGTGGAGGAAGGCACGTTGCTCGGGCAGATCGCCGACCCGTTCGGCACGACGGATACGGAGGTGGTCGCCAAGCATGGCGGCGTTGTCATCGGCCGCACCAACCTGCCTATCGTCAACGAGGGCGACGGGTTGTTTCACATCGCGGAAATCGACCACAGCGGACCGACCGACTGGGAACTGGACGACGGCTCCGCCCATCTGGAAGAGGGCGTGTTGCAGGATGAGGACGAGATCATCTGACCGTCCTCGACAGCCCGATCAGACGCCAAACGCACCTGGCGAACAGCCGAAAGCGGCGTCCGAAAGGCCTTCAGCCTTAGAAGGTCAGCTTGTAAGCGGCACCGACGAAACCACCGAACTGGTTTTCGCTTTCCGTAACCGGCGAGTCCGCCGCATCGCCAAGCAGGCGGGAATAGTTCACGCCGGCCCGCACGTCGAAAGCGTCCGTGACCTGGTATTTCGCGGTGACCTGAGCGTAGACATTCTTGATACCGGCATCGGCGTCGTAAGCCGGAAGCGGGTTGCCCAGCGTCGCCGCATTGCCTGCCTGGAGCGTGGTGATACCGAAATTGGTGCTCATATATTCGTCGTCGGCATAGACCCCGCCGGCCCGGAGGCCCATCGTCAGACGCTCGTTCAACTCGACGTCGTAATGGGCAGACAGGTCGACCTCGTAACCGTATTCGTCGTTGGAATCGAAGGTGCGGAAATTCGGGATGCCCGCGAAACGGTCCTCCTCGAACGCATCGCCGGTCACCTGCGTGGCGAAGGCGGCGGAAGCGCCGAAGCGGTTGTTGCCGTCATCGTAGAAATCGTAGTTCACGAACCCACCGACGACGAGGCCGCCGTCGATATCGCCGAGACCGGTCAAACGGCTGGAGTCGCCCTCTTCACGACCGAAACGATAGCCGAGAAGCGGACCGACGCTCAGGCCGTCGAACCGCAGGGCGTGAAGTCGAATGTCGTCGAGACTGCGGAATTCGAACCGGCGTGGACCATCGGAGGCGCCGAAGGACGGGGCGACGATCGGAAAGGCATAGGCGCGATATTCGTCCGACCCCTCGTAGAGCGGTTGAAAGCCGCCACCGACCCCCAACGTCAGGGAAAAGCGGCTTTCCTCGACCACCGGTGCGGCAGGCTGCGGATCGTCCACGAAGACGGCATCGGCGGCAAAGGCCGAACCGGCGCCGAAGAGGATGGCGATTGCAGAGGTAGAGGCGAGGAGAGTGCGAAACATGACGATCCTGCTAACGGGAGGGCAGGCGCGCTTCGTTGCGCGAAGGTTGCCTACGGAAGAAACTACGTCGGCAATACAATCTTACATTCCAAAAGAAAACCGGGCGAAGCTCTCCGCTCCGCCCGGTTTCGCCAAACAGGCTTAATTGGTGGCTTCGAGACGCATTGCTGCAACACCCAGTGCGACGTTCACACCCGTGCCGGTCTGCACCGATACCGGCTGAAGGACGAAGTTGTCCTCCGAACCGCCGATAAGCGCATTGGCTGCGCCGCCGACACCGACGGACGCACCAGCCGATGCGCCGACATACCGTCCACCCATCGCGGAGTTCGCGCCGGCATCCTGCGGAGCCAGCACGCGCCAGACCATCTGCTGCTTGCCGGTCACGCCGACGTCGAGGCCGAGCTTGGTGATGCGGCCCGTATAGGTTTCACTGGTTCCATCGGTGCCCTCGAAGGCGCAGGCGACGCCTTTGGAAGAGCCGATGAGCAGGCCGAGCCCACCTTCGACTTCGCAACGAAGGACGCCGACTTCGACACGGTTTGCGCCATCGGCTTTCGTTTCGGTCTGGGCAAAGGCGGCCGGTGTTGCTGCGGACAGGGCGATTGCGCCGCTCAAGGCAGCGAGAACGAGGGTTTTCATGACAGGTATCTTTCATCCGGGGCAATGGGAAGGATGCCGTCGGCCCCGAAGCGGACCGGCATCGACCGCACGCTGGCTGAGGCGAGGGCTACGAAGCCCGCAATGCCGCCAGATGCGATGCAGTAACCCGCCAGACCACGATGAGTTGCACCAACCCGCTCGGCGACTTCGCGTAAAACCCTTGGGATGGTCGGAACGGCGAACCCGTCCTGACAGACCTGCCTCTACCCACGCCCCCGTGCCAGGAAGGCAAGGCGTTCGAACAGGTGCACATCCTGCTCGTTCTTCAGCAGGGCACCGTGGAGTTTGGGCAGCGCGTCCTTGGAATCACCGCGCAAGGTGGCCGGGTCCACGTCGTCGGCGACCAGCAGACGGATCCAGTCCAGCGCCTCGGAGGTCGACGGCTTTTTCTTCAGCCCCGGCGTTTCCCGCACCTCGTAGAATTGCGTCAACGCCTCGCGCACCAACCGTTGCTTGATGCCGGGATAATGCACGTCGACGATCTTCGACAGCACGTCGGCGTCGGGAAACGAGATGTAGTGGAAGAAGCAGCGGCGGAGGAACGCGTCCGGCAGTTCCTTCTCGTTGTTCGAGGTGATGATGACGATTGGTCGGTTCTTCGCCTTCACCATCCGGTCGAGTTCGTAGACGTAGAACTCCATCTGATCGAGTTCCTGCAACAGGTCGTTGGGAAACTCGATATCGGCCTTGTCGATCTCGTCGATGAGCAGCACGACCTTGCCATCGGCCTCGAAGGCTTCCCACAACTTGCCGCGCTTGATGTAGTTGGCGATGTCGTGGACGCCTTCTTCGCCAAGCTGGCTGTCACGCAGGCGGGAGACGGCGTCGTATTCGTACAGGCCCTGCTGTGCCTTGGTGGTGGATTTGATGTTCCATTCCAGCATCGGCAGGCCGAGCGCCGATGCGATCTGGCGGGCAAGTTCCGTCTTGCCGGTTCCCGGCTCGCCTTTCACCAGCAGCGGCCGCTCCAGCGTGATGGCGGCATTGACCGCGGTGGTGAGGTCGGACCCGGCGACGTAGTCATCGGTGCCGTTGAATCGAAGATCGGTCATGGATTTTGGTCGAAACTGTCGGAATTGACGACAACCATTAGGGCAGTCATGCGTTGAGGTGCAACGGGGGCGCATTCTCCAGTGCGCCCTCCGCCTAATTTTATTGCGAAGGAAAGGTATTTTTCATGTCCATTCTCAAACGCGGCCTCAAGGGCGCACCCGTCCGCCGCCTGCAGGCCAAACTCGGCGTTACCGCCGATGGCGATTTCGGTCCCGGCACGGAAAAAGCCGTGCGCGACTTTCAGCAGGCCAACGGTCTGGCCGTCGACGGCATTGCCGGCCCCGACACGTTTGCCGCCATGGGCCTGCACGAGTTGATCCTGCTGCGGGTCGGTTCGCGCGGTAGCCAGGTGAAGACGTTGCAGCAGGCGCTGGGTATCGAGGCCGACGGCATGTTCGGGCAGGGCACGAAGAAAGCCGTGATGGGCATGCAGGAACGGCACGGTCTGAACGTGGACGGCATGGCCGGTCCCGAGACCCTGTCGAAAATGCCCGAATTTGCCGATGTCGATGACAGCGTCGTTCAGCGTGCCGCCATCACGCCGGATGACGAACTGTTCGAAGGCGAGCACCTGCCGGAAATTTCAGGCTCCGAGCCCGTCAAGGGATCCGCGGAAGCCGCCCCGGAGAAAAGCCTGTGGGGCAAGGTCAAGGGCTGGTTCGGCTAGACCCTGCACGCACTGCACATTCAACGACGAACCGAACCCGGTGCCTGATCTCAGGTGCCGGGTTCGCTGTTTCCACGCCCGCGTTTAGACGGTGAGAACACCGCCGCGAGGGTCGGATTGAGTTTGAGAGGACGGAAAGCCACCTCCGCAGTGCCCTTGCCGGCTTTGCGTGCCGTGCCGGTCGCATCGTCGCGCTGACGGTCCGGATCGGCCACCGGCGGCGGGGTTCCGCGCACGGAGCCGGCGGTCAGCAGGGCTGCAAGCGCATTTGCCGGGCGCTGCTTGGGACTGGCTACATCTTTCGTGTCCAGCTTCGCATACCGGACTGCCGCGCCAACCGGGGTCGCACCGTCGACCCGGGCGATCTTCACCGTCGTATGACCGCGCCCTACGAAGCCCAGCTGTCTTGCAGCGCCTTTCGAAACGTCCAGCACCCGGTTCTTTGCGAACGGACCGCGATCGTTGATGCGGACCACGACGCTTTTTCCGTTGCGCTGGTTGGTGACCTTGATCTTGGTGCCGAATGGCAGGCTGGGGTGAGCCGCTGTCATCTTGGAGGAGTTCATGGTCTCCCCGTTGGCGGTGCGGTTGCCGTCCAGCGCATACCAGGAAGCGGACCCGGTTTGGGCGTGTGCTGGAATGGTGGAAACGGCGAGGAGGCCGAAGACGGTCGAGGCTGAAACGAGGCGCATGGCGATTGGGTCGGTGCGGTTTGTCCTGAGGCGCCGTTTGACCGCCAAATGTGGTTGGGATTTGGGCCGATCGGGGCGATTTGGTGGCCGGCGCCGATATACTGGATGACATGAAAAAAGGCCCGGACACTTTCGCATCCGGGCCTTTTCGTTTTCAGCGTAGCGAGACGGTCTACTTGTCGTCGTCGCCGTCGCGGCCCTTCAGGGCTGCGCCCAGAATGTCGCCGAGGGACGCACCGGAATCGGAGGAGCCGAACTGTGCGACCGCCTCCTTCTCTTCGGCAATCTCCAGCGCCTTGATCGACAGGTTCACCTTGCGGTTCTTCTTGTCGAACACGGTGACGCGGGCATCGACCTTCTGACCGACGGAGAAACGCTCTGGGCGCTGCTCGTCACGGTCGCGGGACAGGTCACCGCGGCGGATGAAGGCTTCGATCTCCGTGTCCACGATGCGGGTTTCCAGACCGCCGTCGATGACCTTCATCACCTCGGTGGTGACGATGGAGCCCTTGCGGATGTCACCGGCAGCGCCGGATTCCATCGTTTCGGCACCGTCAAGCTGCTTGATGCCGAGCGAGATGCGCTCCTTGTCGACATCGATGTCGAGCACGACGGCCTTGACCATCTCGCCCTTCTCGAAGTCCTCGATGGCGTCCTCGCCGGAGCGGTTCCAGTCGAGGTCCGACAGGTGCACCATGCCGTCCACGTCGCCGTCCAGACCGATGAAGAGACCGAACTCGGTCTTGTTCTTCACCTCGCCCTCGACAACGGTGCCGACGGGGTAGGTGTCGGCAAACGTGTCCCACGGGTTGGACAGGTTCTGTTTCAGACCAAGCGAGATGCGACGCTTGTTTGGGTCCACATCGAGCACCACGACTTCGACCTGCTCCGAGGTGGAGACGATCTTGTTGGGGTGCACGTTCTTCTTGGTCCACGACATTTCGGAGACGTGGATGAGACCCTCGATACCCGGCTCCAGCTCCACGAACGCACCGTAATCGGTGATGTTGGTGATGCGGCCATCGACCTTGATGCCGACCGGATATTTCGCGCCGATCGAATCCCACGGATCGGATTCCAGCTGCTTCATGCCGAGCGAAATACGGTGGGTTTCCTGGTTGACGCGGATGATCTGCACCTTGACCGTCTGACCGATGTTCAAAATCTCGGTCGGATGGTTGACGCGACGCCAGGCCATGTCGGTGACGTGCAGCAGGCCGTCGATGCCGCCGAGGTCCACGAACGCACCGTAATCGGTGATGTTCTTGACCACGCCGTCGACGATCTGACCTTCTTCGAGGTTCTGGACGATTTCCGAACGCTGTTCCGCGCGGCTCTCTTCCAGCACGGTGCGGCGGGAGACGACGATGTTGCCGCGACGACGGTCCATTTTCAGGATCTCGAAGGGCTGCGGCGTGTTCATCAGCGGAGTGACGTCGCGGATCGGACGGATGTCCACCTGCGAACGGGGCAGGAAGGCGGTCGCGCCATCCAGATCGACGGTGAAGCCGCCCTTGACCTGGTTGAAGATCTGACCTTCGACCTTTTCCTGTGCCTCGAATTTCTTCTCCAGCTTGATCCAGCTTTCCTCGCGGCGGGCCTTGTCGCGGGACAGGACGGCTTCGCCCATCGCGTTCTCGACGCGCTCGAGATAGACCTCGACCTTGTCGCCGACCTTGAGCGTACCGTTCTGGCCGCCGGTCTGGAATTCCTTGATCGCGACGCGGCCTTCGACCTTCAGGCCGGCGTCGATGATTGCCATGTCTTTTTCGATGGCAGTCACGATACCTTCGACGACCTTGCCTTCCTGGATGGAAGAGGTGGCCATGGTTTCGTCGAGGAGGGCTTCGAAATCCTCCATCGATGGGTTCATATCAGACATTCATGCTCCTAGAGAGCGGGCCGGCTTTGCAATTTCGAGTGAAACGAGCGCGGGCCACGCTTTGCACCGGGGTTCGTGTGGAAAGGCAGTCCGCAAACCCGGCCTTGCAAACAAGACCCCCGACAAAGGGTGTGGTGCGATGGGCAGCGGACCGACGGGATGGCCTCTGAAGGCAAAACCGTTGGGCTTATGTGCGGGCGTGCTCGACTATCTCGCGGGCGCGCCTGAACGCGGTGTCTATATCCATCTCGCTCGTGTCGAGCAAGTGGGCATCGGCAGCGGGCCGCAGGGGGCTGTCGGCGCGGCCCATGTCGCGGGCGTCGCGGGCTTCGATATCGGCCAGTATCTGCTCGAACAGGCTGCCGTCCCCCGTGCTCTCGCCGCTGCGCAGGCGGATCTCGTTCCACCGCCGTCGCGCCCGTTCCTGCGAACTTGCCGTGACGAAGAGTTTGACCGTTGCATCGGGGCACACGACGGTGCCGATGTCGCGCCCGTCCAGCACTGCGCCGGTCGGCCGGTCTGCAAAGGCGCGCTGCGCCTCAACGAGTGCCACCCGGACGGCGGGCATGACGGCGATGCGCGATGCGGCTTCGCCGATATGGTGCTGCGACAGGACATCCCGGTCGAGCGCGCCGAGGTCGACCTGCCGTGCGACAGCGACGGCCCGCCGCCTCGTCATCCAGCGATTGCCCCGCTTCCAGCAGCGCGTTGCCGACGGCACGGTATGTCAGTCCCGTATCGAGATGGGCGAGGGCGAAGGTTTGCGCCAGCCGACGCGACAAGCGTGCCCTTGCCGGATGCGGCGGGGCCGTCGATCGCGATGACGAGGCGCTTTGCAGGTGTTGCTCATCGTTGTCCGTTCATCCGGCAAATCGCAGCATTGTCCCATTCATTCGACAATCCACCCCGATCATCAACCCGATCCGGCTGCGCGAGCTGCAATCGCCGCATGGCATCCGGATCGCCGGTCGCCTATATCCGGCCCACGCGCCGTCCCTGGAAAGACCGACAATGCCCGACAATACCCGCTCCACCGCGACCCGCGATATGGAAACCGCCTATGGTTTCACACCGGTCGCACAGGGCGAAAAGCAGGCCAAGGTCGACCATGTCTTCCATTCGGTGGCCGACCGCTACGACCTGATGAACGATCTGATGTCGGCTGGCGTCCACCGGCTGTGGAAATCCGTGCTCGTCACCAAGGCCGCGCCGTCGAAAACCCGCCCCTGGCGCGCGCTGGACGTGGCCGGGGGCACGGGCGACATCGCTTTCCGGCTGGTGGACGCTTCCAACGGCAATGCCGAGGTCACGGTGCTGGACATCAACGGCTCGATGCTGGACGTGGGCCGCGATCGGGCGGCACGGAACGGCAAGGCTGACAAGGTCGATTTCGTGGAAGCGAACGCGGAAGTCCCTGCCCTTCGAGGACGACACGTTCGACGCCTATACGGTCGCCGTCGGCATCCGCAACGTGCCGCGCATGGACGTGGCACTTTCCGAAGCCCATCGCGTGCTGAAACCGGGCGGGCAGTTCCTGTGCCTCGAATTTTCCGAAGTGGACGTGCCGCTGCTCGACAAGCTGTATGACGCCTGGTCGTTCAATGCGATCCCCGCCATCGGCAAGGCGGTGACCGGAGACCGGGACAGCTATCAGTATCTCGTCGAATCCATCAGAAAATTTCCCAATCAGGAGACGTTTGCCGGTGCCATCCGCGATGCGGGATTTGCGCAGGTGACATGGCGCAACATGACGGGCGGGGTCGCCGCGCTCCACACCGGCTGGAAAATTTAAGGCCTCGCCCCATGTCAACGATTCCCGACCTTGCCCGCCTTGCCCGCGCCGTCTGGGTGCTGATGCGCGAAGGC
The DNA here is from genome assembly GCA_963711195.1 of uncultured Alphaproteobacteria bacterium. Taxonomy (GTDB): domain Bacteria; phylum Pseudomonadota; class Alphaproteobacteria; order Rhizobiales; family Rhizobiaceae; genus Pseudahrensia. Next base: position 166,667 of record CAVQDK010000003.1, on the reverse strand, counting down.
GTCATCACGGCACTTCCCGCCGAAAACGAGCCACCGCCGGTGCGCCGCCTGAAGGCGGTGGCGCGGCTGGTGGAGCGCAAGCGGGCGACCGACGCGCCGCAGTCTGAAAATCTGGCGCGGGCGCTGAACAGGCTTGGACCGAGCTGGGTGAAGTTCGGCCAGTTTCTCGCCACCCGCCCCGATCTCGTGGGCTTTTCCATCGCCCGCGATCTGGAACTGTTGCAGGACCGGATGGAGCCGTTTCCGACCGACGAGGCGCGGGCGATGATCCGCGAGACGATGGGCCGCCCGGTGGACGCGATGTTCACGAGCTTCGGCGAGCCGGTGGCCGCAGCCTCGATCGCGCAGGTGCATCGGGCAACGACGGTCGACAAGGACGGCACGACGCGCGACGTGGCCGTGAAGGTGATCCGCCCCGGGGTGCGCGAGGCATTTGCCCGCGATCTGCAGACGAGTTTCACCGCCGCACGGCTGGTCGAACGGTGGTTTCCCACCTCGCGCCGCCTGCGGCTCGTCGATTCCGTCGACATGCTCGCCCGCTCCGTCCGGCTGGAAATGGAACTGCGTTTGGAGGCGGCCGCCTTCTCCGAGATGACCGACAACACCGCAGGCGATCCCGACTTTCGCCTGCCCGCCATCGACTGGGAGCGGTCGGGCCGCGACTGCATCACGATGGACTGGGTCGACGGCATCAAGATGAACGACGTGGTGGCCCTGCGCGCGGCCGGTCACGACATGCCGAAACTTGCCCGCAACGTGATGCAGGCCTTCCTGCGCCACGCCCTGCGCGACGGGTTCTTCCACGCCGACATGCATCCGGGCAACCTGTTCGTGGCGGCGAACGGCGACATCGTGGCCGTCGATCTCGGCATTGCAGGGCGCATGAGCAAGGCGGAACGGCGCTATCTGGCCGAAATCCTTTACGGGTTCCTCAACCGCAATTACCGCCGTGTGGCGGAGGTGCATTTCGAGGCAGGCTACGTGCCGCCGAGCCAGGACGTGGCCAGCTTCGCCCAGGCCTTGCGGGCCGTGGGAGAGCCGATCTACGGGCGCACGGCGGAAGAGATTTCCATGGGCGGCATGCTGACCCTGCTGTTCGAAATCACCGACATGTTCGAGATGGCGACCCGTCCCGAACTGCTGCTGCTGCAAAAGACGATGGTGGTGGTGGAAGGCGTGGCGCGCACGCTCGACCCCAATTTCAACATGTGGGACAGCGCCGAGCCCATCCTGCGCCCGGAAGTGACGAAGCTCATCGGCCCGCAGGCCAGGCTGGACGAGGCCCGCGAAGGTCTCGGCGCGCTGGCCTCCATCGCCCGCAACGCCCCGCAATACGCCGCGCGGCTGGAGCGGCTGTCGCTGGAGGTCAACGAGATGGCAGAACACGGTGTGCGACTGGATGCGCCGACGATTGCGGCCATCGGCAAGGCGGAAGCGAAGGCATCGCGGTGGGGGCGGGTCGCACTTTGGGTGATTGCAGGCGCTGCGGTGTGGGTTGCCATACAGGCAACGTGACGGCAGCGGCATAATCGGCGATAAACCGTCCATGACACGCCAGACCCTCGCCAACCGGTCCATACTGCTGCTCATCGGCGGCGGTATCGCGGCCTATAAATGCCTCGACCTCATTCGGCGTTTGCGCGAACGGGGTGCCCATATGCGCGTCGGGATGACCCGGGCAGCGCAGGAATTCGTCACCGTCGGGTCCGTGCAGGCGCTGACCGGCTCCACCGTCTTCACCGATCTGTGGGACCGGGAGGCCGAACAGGATGTAGGCCATATCAGGCTGGCGCGGGAGGCCGATCTCATCATCGTCGCACCGGCCACCGCCGATATCATGGGCAAGATGGCGAACGGGCTGGCCGACGATCTGCCGACCACGGTTCTGCTGGCAGCGTCATGCCCCGTTCTCGTTGCACCTGCCATGAACCCGCATATGTGGGCGCATCCGGCTGTCGCGCGCAACGTGGAGACGTTGGAAGGCGACGGGCTGCATCTCGTCGGACCCAACGAGGGCGAAATGGCGGAGTGCGGCGAGCGCGGTCTGGGGCGCATGGCCGAACCGCTGGAAATCGTCGCCGCAGCCGAACGGCTGCTCGACGATGCGCCCAAGCCGCTGGCCGGACGCCGCGCCGTCGTCACGTCCGGCCCGACGCGGGAGGAGATCGACCCGGTGCGCTACATCTCCAACCATTCCAGCGGCAAGCAAGGCCACGCGATTGCCGGTGCACTGGCACGGGCAGGAGCGGAGGTCATTCTCGTGTCCGGTCCGGTGTCAATACCGGACCCGGACGACGTGACGGTCGTGAACATCACCACCGCACTCGCGATGCAGCAGGCGGTGGAGCACTCGCTACCTGCCGACATCGCCGTGTTCGTCGCAGCCGTGGCGGACTGGCGTGTGGAGCGGGCGGGCGAGAAGATGAAGAAGGGCAAGGATGGCCTGCCAGCCCTCGTGCTGACCGAAAACCCCGACATTCTGGCAGGCGTCTCTCAACGGACGGACGGTCGCCCTGCCCTCGTGGTCGGGTTCGCCGCCGAAACGGAAAATTTGGTGGAGCATGCGCAGGCCAAGCTGGCTCGCAAGGGCTGCGACTGGATCGTGGCCAACGATGTGAGTGAGGGCGTGTTCGGGACGGACAGGAACACGGTCTCGCTGGTGACGAAAGCGGGAGCGGAGAAATGGCCTGCCGGATCGAAGGAAAGCGTAGCCGAGCGATTGGTCGACAAGATCGCCCAGCGGTTCGAGACCGTGGAGGTTTAAGCCCTACGCCGCACCCATCGCCACAGAAATGCCCGCGAAATGGCAAGCCGCGGCCACGGCCACGAAGCCGTGCCAGATCGTGATGTGATAGCGCAGTTCCTGCCAGCGATAGAAGGCGACGCCGCTGGTGTAGATTGCACCGCCGACCACGAGCAGGATGAGAGACGACGCGGCGAGCGCCTGCCAGATGGGCACGATGCCGATGACGCAGACCCAGCCAAGGCCGAGATAGAGCGCCAGCAGCGGGCCCTCGAACCGGCCCGGTGCGAACAGTTTCGCGCCGACGCCCACCAGCGCACCGGTCCAGATGGCAGCGATGAGCGGCACGCTCCAAGCCGCGCTTTCGATCTGCGACAGGAACGCCGTGCAGGTGCCGGCGATCATGATGTAGATGGCGGAATGGTCGAACCGGCGCAGCCACAGCTTGGTGCGCGACATGGGCCACATGTTGTAGGCGAGCGAACAGCTGAGCATGGCGAAGAACCCCACCGCATAGACCGTCACCGCGACCAGCTCGGCAGGCGTGCGGAAACTGGCGACATGGCTGATGAGATAGCTGAAACCGACCAGCCCCAACAGGATGGCGAGCGAATGGACGATCGCGTCCGACGCGACTTCGCCCGCCGAATAGTTGCGGCCCCAATAGGCGCGCAACTGCTCCACCGCCTCGGCGTCCGTTCCCGTCAACGGCACACTATCAGTGTGCGCCGGACATGTCGCCCAGCACTTCCTTCGAGGCGACCGTGGAATCGGCGTTCAGCGTGTAGATCAGCGGCACGCCGGTGCCGAGGTTGAGGCCGGTGATCTCGTCCGTGGTCATTCTGTCCAGCACCATGACCAGGGAGCGCAGGGAATTTCCATGGGCGGCGACCAGCACGGTCTCCCCCCGCAACACGCGGGGCAGAATTTCATTCATGTAATAGGGCCAGACGCGGGCGCCGGTGTCGCGCAGGCTTTCGCCGTCTTCGCCGGGGGGCGGTGTGGAATAGGACCGGCGCCAGACATGCACCTGCTCCTCGCCCCATTTTTCGCGGGCATCGTCCTTGTTGAGACCGGCCAGATCGCCGTAATTGCGCTCGTTCAGCGCCTCGTCGTGGATGGTTTCCAGATCGGACTGGCCGACGCCGTCCAAAATGTGCTGGCAGGTCTTTTCGGCCCGCTGCAGCACCGAGGTGAAAGCGATGTCGAATGTCATGCCACGCTCGCCGAGCGTCTTGCCCGCTTCGATGGCTTCGGCCACGCCCTGTTCCGTCAGGTCCGGGTCTCGCCAGCCGGTGAAGAGGTTCTTCTTGTTCCACTCGCTCTGCCCGTGGCGGACGAGGACCAGTGTTCCGCGGCTGCTGCTGTTTCGGTCATGAAGTGTCTTTCAGGTTGAGCACGTCCCGCATGTCGTAGCGGCCCGGGCGTTTGTCGAATGCCCACAGGGCGGCGCGAACGGCACCACGGGCGAAGATCTGGCGGTCGGTGGCGCGATGGGTCAGTTCCAGCGTCTCGCCCTCCCCCGCCAGCAGCACGGAATGCTCGCCGACAACGGAACCGCCGCGAAGCGATGCAAAGCCGATATCGCCCGCCTTGCGCTCGCCGGTGATGCCGTCGCGGGCTCTCGAACGGAGCGTTCTGTCAGCAACACGTCACGGCCCTCGGCGGCAGCTTCGCCAAGCAGAAGCGCGGTGCCGGAAGGGGCGTCGACCTTGTGGCGGTGGTGCATTTCCAGCACCTCGATATCGTAGTCGTCCGCCAATGCCTTGGCGGCACGGCGCACGAGGTCGGCCAGCACGATGACGCCGGGGGAAAAGTTGCCGGATTGCACGATGCGGGCATGGCGCGCGCAGGCTTCGAGTCGGGCATCCTGCGCCGCGTCGAGGCCGGTCGTGCCGATGACGTGGACGATCCGGGCCTGCGCTGCGAGATCGGCGAAGAAGACGGTAGCGTCGGGACCGGTGAAGTCCAACACCCCGTCGGCGGCGGCGAAGACGGGAAGCGGGTCGTCCGTGACGGCGATGCCGTTGGCTGCAAGACCGGCCAGAACGCCCGCGTCCTGCCCGATCTGGTCGCTACCGGGCCGTTCGGTCGCGCCGGTCAGCATGACGCCCGGCACGGCGTCGATTGCGGCGATCAAGGAGCGCCCCATGCGGCCTGCGGCACCGGTGACGACAAGTTTCATATCGGGCATTCGGCAGCGATCGCGGCGAAGAAGGGCGTGTCGCACCCTAGCGGAAGGACACCGACAGGCAACCGTAGCGATCAGCGCTTTCCCACCGAATGCAGCTTGGAATAGACCCCGTCCTTGTTGAGCAGTTCCCCGTGCCGGCCCTCGTCGACCACGCGCCCGCCGTCGATGACCAAAATCTTGTCGGCGCTGGCGATGGTGGACAGGCGGTGAGCGACGACCAGCGTAGTGCGCCCGCGCATCAGCGTATCGAGCGCCTGCTGAACGAGGGATTCGGACTCGTTGTCGAGCGCCGACGTCGCCTCGTCCAGCACCAGAATGGGCGCGTTGCGCACGATGGCGCGGGCGATGGACAGGCGCTGGCGTTGTCCGCCGGACAGGTTCGCCCCGTCCTCGCCCAGCGGCGTGTCGTAGCCCTGCGGCATGGCGGTGATGAAATCATGGGCCTGCGCGGAGCGGGCGGCGTTCTCGATCTCGGCATCGGTGGCGTCGGGGCGGGCGTAGCGCAGATTGTCCCGAACCGTGCCTTGAAACAGCACCGGCTGTTGCGAGACGAAGGCGATGGACGAGCGAAGCGAGGCCAGCGAGACGGCGGAAATATCCTGCCCGTCGATGGTGATGCGGCCCCCATCCGGCTCGTAGAAGCGCTGAAGCAGCGCCACGGTCGTAGACTTGCCGCCGCCGGACGGGCCGACAAGCGCCGTCGTCTTGCCCGCTTCGGCGACGAAATCCATGCCGCGCAGAACGGGCTGGGACGTGTCGGCCTCGCCGTAGTCGAAACTGACATCCTCGAAGGAGACCGTGCCGCCGTCGAGGGACAGATCCGGACCCAGCCGCCGTCGCGCCGCCATCGGCCTGACCGGTGGGGGTATCGAGCACTTCGTAGAGCATCCGCGCGTTGACGAGGCTCTTTTCGATGGTGACTTTCAGTTTCGCCAGCCGCTTGGCCGGTTCGTAGGCCATCAGCAACGCCGTCATGAAGGCGGCGAGCGAGCCTGCCGAATAGCCTTCGTTGACCACCCGCCAGCCGCCATAGGCGATGACACCGGCGACCGAGAGACCCGCCAGCGTTTCCATCAGTGGCGCGGAGCGGGCAACCAGCCTGGCAATCTTGTTGGCACGGCCCTCGACCTCCTCCGTCAGGGCGTCGAGACGGGCGCGCATCTGGTCTTCCATCGTGAACGCCTTCACGATCTGGATGCCGTGGGCGGTTTCCTGAATGCGGGTGGTGACCTGCGAATTGAGGTCGACCTCGTCGCGGGCGATGGTCTTGACGCGACGGGCATATTTGCCAAGCGTCACCAGCGCGATGGGACCGGCGATGAAGACGATCGCGCTCATCAGCGGGTCGGACCAGACCATCACGCCGATCAGGCCGATGAGGGACAGCAGGTCGCGGGCACCGGCCAATACGATCACGTTGAGCATGTCGCGGACGGCGGCGATGTTCTGGTTCAACCGGGCGACCAGTGACGCGGAGTGTTGACCCGCGAAGAAGCCGACGCCGAGCGACAGCAGATGGGCGAAGACGCGCCGCTGGAAACGGGCGACCATGTTGTTGCCGATGCGGTTGAGCGTGACCGACTGCACGTAGGTCATCGCACCCTTCAACAGGAAGACGCCTACGACCACGCCTGCCAGCATGTAGGCCGCATCGAGATCACCGCCCAGAAACACCTCCTCGACGATCGGCCCCATGAGCCAGGCGGAAAAGGCCGTCGTTCCCGCGATGATGGTGAGCGCGACGATGGCGATGAGATAGTCGCGGCGATAGGCGGCGAAGTTCTCGCGCACCATGCGCGACAGCACGCTGGCCTCGTCGCCGGAACGGGTGAGGAATGTCGATAGGGACGCCATGCCAGCGTCTTAGGCAGCCGGGTCGCCGTTTCCTATGGGGCAACCCCGTCCGTGGACCGAACGGTCCATGCCTGTGTCGGTTATGTCACGCCCTTGTGTGGGCCTCTCAGCACGCCCAGGTGCGGTCGTGAATGTCGAGGCTGTATGCGGAGGCGTTCTCGGCATAGGCGGCCAGTCCGGCCAAGGCGGGCAGGTCGGCGGTTATGGCGAGCGTGGCGACGCTTTCCATGAAGGCCCGATGGGGTGCCTTGTCCTCGAAGGCCGCACGAAAGCCGCTTTCGCGCAGAAACGGCAGGATGTGGGTGGTGATCCCACCGCCCAGATAGACCCCGCCTGCCGCATAGGTCGTGAGCGCCAGGTCGCCCGCCACCCGACCGAGACCGGTGCAGAACAGGTCCAGCGCTTCGCGTGCGTGGGACGGTTCGCCGCGCTCCCAGTCGGCAAGGGCCGCGGTGGAGATGGTGGCGGCTTCGTGGAAGAGCGGGTCCGCCCCATCCGTCAGACAGATTGCCCGGTACAGGTTCACCAGGCCGTCGCCGCACAGAACCTGCTCGGCGGAAATGCGCCCGTCGATGCGGTCCAGATGGTGCCAGATGGCGGCTTCCCGCTCCGTGCGCGGACCCAGATCCACATGGCCGCCCTCGCCTGCCACCGGAACCCAGACCCCGCCTGCGCGCACAAGCGTGCCGACGCCGAGACCCGTGCCGGGGCCGATGACGGCGCGGGTGTGATCGCGGCTCTGCGATACCGGACCGATCGCGGTCACGTCACCATCGCCCAACGCCGGGAGCGCCAGTGCCTGCGCCTCGAAATCGTTGAGGAGGACGAGTTCGCCGATACCGGTCGCGGCGAGGAACGGCGCAGGGCGGATAACCCAGTGGGCGTTGGTCAGGTCCAGCCCGTCGGCCAGTATGGGCCCGGCAGCGGCCACGATGGCGCGCGCTGGTGCCGGACCATGGCCCAGCACGACATCGCAGACCGCATTTTCGAGCGTTGCGAAATTCGCCGTCGCCACGGTGGGAAAGACCCGCAACGGCTCGCCCGGCGCATCGAGGACGCGAAACCGGGTATTGGTGCCGCCGATATCGGCCAGAAGGACGGGAAACAGGTCGTTCGAGATCGGATTGGCGGTTGGCATAGGCTTTTCGTCCACAGGCAATAGGTCTGGCAAATCGCATCACAATGGCAGCGTTTGCCCGTTGCAACGCCTCTGGCGCTCTGGCAGGTTGATCGTCAACCACGGGCGGACTGGTCTGCCGATCGGGCGTGCACCGTGGATAACCCATCAGGAAGGGAATTCCATGAAGAAATTTATGCTTGGCCTCGCGGCCGCCGCGTTCACTGCGGTTTCGGCCTTTGCAGCCGACATGAAGCCCGCCGTCGTCTACGACATGGGCGGCAAGAACGATAAATCGTTCAACGAGGCCGCCTTCACGGGTGCGGAACGGTTCAAGGAAGAGACCGGCGTCGAATACGACGACTTCGAAATCCAGAACGACGCCCAGCGCGAGCAGGCCCTGCGCCGCTATGCCGAACGCGGCAACAACCCGGTCGTCGCCATCGGCTTCTCGCACGCCGCTGCGGTCGAGAAAGTCTCGCAGGAATTTCCCGACACCAAGTTCGCCATCGTCGACATGGTCGTCGAGCAGCCCAACGTGCGCTCCATCCTGTTTGCCGAACATGAAGGCTCCTACCTCGTCGGCGTGATGGCTGCGAAAGCCTCGAAATCCGGCAAGGTCGGCTTCGTGGGCGGCATGGACATTCCGCTCATTCGCAAGTTCGCTTGCGGCTACGTGCAGGGCGTCAAATCCGTCGATGCCAGCTACGAAGTGTTCCAGAACATGACCGGCACGACGCCTGCGGCCTGGGGCGACCCGGTCAAGGGCGGTGAACTTGCCAAGTCGCAGATCGACCGCGGCGCGGACGTTGTCTACCACGCAGCAGGCGGCACCGGTATCGGTGTGTTGCAGGCTGCAGCAGACGCTGGCGCACTCGGCATCGGTGTCGATTCCAACCAGAACGGCATGCATCCGGGCAAGGTTCTCACCTCCATGCTCAAGCGCGTCGACAACGCCGTCTATGATGCCTTCATGGACGTGAAGAACGACGAATGGTCCGCGGGCTTCGACATCAAGGACCTGAAGGCCGGTGGCGTGAGCTACGCGATGGACGAGAACAACGCCGAACTCGTCACCGACGACATCAAGACGGCCGTGGAAGCGGCTGCCGAGAGCATCAAGTCGGGTGAAGTCGTGGTCCACGACTACATGAGCGACTCCGCCTGCCCGATCGAGTAAGGTGCTCGAATAACCGGCGGGCACGTCTGCCGAAACTGCCAAGGCCGTCCCGGGAAACCGGGGCGGCCTTTTCGTTTTCGAACCCAGATTGCGCCCCGATCCCCGCCCAATCTTCAATTTGACGCAAAATGTCACGCTCTCTTCACCAGTTGGTATTCGTCTTGCTGCAAAAGTGATGCCGCGAAGGACGGATCGCCGCCTTTCGCCATTTATCCCTGCGCTGGGCCTTCGCCCGTCCACGGGGGTCCGACGGATGGAGACGCGGTGACGATGACCGGTAGCAGCACCGTATTGCAGGACGCACAGTCGGGCTGGACCCTTCCCGGCACGTCCATGTCGACCGACGGTCTGTCACTGCTGAACCAGCGGCAGGCGAACGGGGCGTTCATGACGCTGCTGTCGCATCTGCAGGACGGCGTATGCCTGTTCGACCGGAACCAGCGTCTCGTCGCCTGCAACGACCGTTACGCGGAAATCTACCACATCCCCACCGAACTGACCCGCCCCGGCACCACGCTGCTGCAGGTTCTGCAACAGCGCATCGCGGTCAAGAACATGCCGAAGATGGAGGGCGAAGCCTATATCGCCAACCGCATGAAGGCGGTGAGCGATGCCCGGGAGAACAACGAGGTGCACCACATGCGCGACGGGCGTGTGCTGTCCGTACGCCACAAGCCGCTTCCCGACGGAGGGTGGCTGACGACCCATTCCGACATTACCGAAATCTACGATCTCAAGCAGGAGATCGAGCATATGGCGTTTCACGACCCGCTGACCGGGCTCGCCAACCGCAGGCGGATCGAGGGATTGCTGGAGGATTCCATCGAATGCTGCCGCCCGGACCGGTTGGTTGCGTTGACCTTCGTCGATCTCGACGGCTTCAAGGCGATCAACGACCGCAACGGCCACCCGGTGGGGGACGAGGCGTTGCAGATCCTCGCCCAGCGTCTTGAGGCTTGTTTTCGCGACAACGATGTCGTGGCCCGTCTCGGGGGCGACGAGTTCGCCGTGCTGCAATACGGCCTTCCCGACGCGTCGATACTGCCTTCGAGTTCGAAGCGGATCGTGACCAGCCTGTCACGGCCGATAAGGCTGAATTGCGGGCGGGTGACCGTGAAGGCCGGGGCCAGCGTCGGGGTGGTCTATGTCGGCGAAGACCACGCCCGTGCTTCGGAGGTATGGCGGCAGGCCGATCGGTGCATGTACAGCGTCAAACGGGCCGGTGGTTCGAACTACCGCATCGACCCCTATCACGAACGCGCGCCTTGTCGGGCGGTCGCCTGACCGCCGTACCGGAATCGACAGGCCCGTCCGTTCAACCGAGCGCGAAAACGATCGCAAGCATCACTGCGCAGAGAACCAAGGCAACGACGATGGAGGCGGCATCGCTTTCCCGCCGCCCCTTGGTTGAATGGTTCATGCCCGTGTTCTTCATGACGGACTGGTCCCTACAGGTCGATCGTTGTCGGCCACCTTCAGACCGGGGATGCAGGCGCGGCATTGCCCGTGATCGGGCGATTGTCGGACAGGCGTTCGCTGAAAGCGTCGAAGAACTGCCCGGCCAGTTTCTTGGCCGTGGAGTCGATCAGCCGCCCGCCAAGCTGCGCGATCTTGCCGCCGACCTTGGCGTCCACGTCGTAATCGAGGCGCGTGCCGGTGCCCTCTTCGGTCAGCCGCACCTCGGCCTGCCCCTTGGCGAAACCGGCTATGCCGCCCTTGCCCTCGCCGACGATGGTGTAGCTTTCCGGCGGCTTGAGGTCTTCCAACCGCACTTCACCGGTGAAGGTGGCCTTTACCGGGCCGATTTTCAGCCCGACCTTGGCGGCAAGGTCGGTGGGCGTGTCCATCGTCAGTTCCTGACAACCGGGAATGCAGTCGCGCAGCACGTCCGGGTCGTTCAGCGCCTGCCAGACCGCTTCGCGGGAGGCGGGAATGAGATATGAACCGTTGATTTCCATGAAAGAGCACCGTGCGCGGGGTTTGCCGTCAGGCTAACAGCGCGGTTTTGGCGCAACAAGCACCTTTTGTCGCAAGCCTTCCCGGTCGCAGTGTGGACGGCGAGCCCGCCCCCATGGCAAGAGCGGTGCGATGGCCCGCTCCCGCTTCAAATCCGACCGCGCAAAGCAGTCCGCTCCACGCCGAAAGCGACGCGAGGCCGAACCGAAGACCGTGGTACCCAAACCCGTCGAGACCGCCACTCCGCCGCGTGCCCCCGTAGCGAGACGTGACGGCGGTCGTCTTCCGGAAACCACCGGTGTGGTTCTCGAAGTGGCGGGCGACGGGGATTACGCCTTGCTCGATTCCGGCCTGTCACCGGACGGACAGGGCGGACTGTCCGGCGAGAAGCTGGAACGCTACGGTGCACTGACCATTCGCCGCCCTGAAGGACAAGCCGTCTGGCACCGAACGCTGCCGGATGCGGACTGGACCCGCGCTGACGCCACGTTCACCGGCGACGATGCCGACGAAGGCCGCGCGGATAGAGGCCGGTGGGCCTTTCGGGCCGGGCCGATCGAGACCTTCCCGATGGCGTTCGACGGCCTGCCCTATCTGGGCCGGTTCACCGCCTTCCGCCACACGGGCGTCTTTCCTGAACAGGCGGTGCACTGGCGCACGATGGCGGGCATCATCGCGCGGGCAAAACGTCCGGTGCGGGTGCTGAACCTGTTCGGCTATACGGGCCTCGCTTCGCTGGTCGCCGCCAAAGCCGGGGCGGAGGTAACCCATGTGGACGCCTCGAAGAAAGCCATCCAGCAGGCGCGGGAGAACGGCGACGTGGCGGGGCTTGGCGACGCGCCGATCCGCTGGATCTGCGACGATGCGCTGAAATTCTGCGAGCGCGAGGTGCGGCGGGGCAATTCCTACGACATCATCCTGCTCGACCCGCCCGCCTATGGGCGCGGACCGAAGGGCGAGACATGGCACCTGTTCGACGATCTGCCCCACATGCTCGACGCCGTGCGCGACCTGCAAAGCGATGCGCCGCTCATGACGGTGCTGACGGCCTACGCCATTCGCGCCAGCCATTTCGCCATCCACGAAGCGATGCAGGACGCCTTTGCCGGCATGGACGGGCGGCTGGAAAGCGGTGAGCTGGTGCTGGTTCAGGAGAATGGCGGGCGGCGGTTGTCGACCTCCATGTTCTCGCGGTTTCTCGCCGATGGGGTGAGCGTATGAACGCCCGCCGCGAAGGGCGGGTCGAGGAGATCACGTCCCACTCCAATCCCCGCGTCAAATCCATCAAGGCCCTGGCGCTGAAGAAGCACCGCGACCGGGACGGACTTGTTTCTGGCCGAAGGCACCAAGCTGGCGACCGATGCGCTGGCCGCCGGGTGGACGATCCGCACGCTGGTGCAGGCGCGCGATGCCGATGACGTCCGACCTTGCCGCCAAGGTGCGCGCGAAGGGCGGCGACATCCTGCTGGTACCCGAAAAACTGCTGACCGCCATCACCCGGCGCGACAACCCGCAGGCTGTGGTCGCGGTCATCGAGCAGCGTTCGCCTACATCGCCCGTCGTGCCGGAAGGCAACGCCGTGTGGCTGGCGCTGGACCGGGTGCGCGACCCGGGCAATCTGGGCACCTGCTTCCGCACCGCCGAGGCATTGGGCGTGGAAGCGATCGTGCTGGTGGGCGACACGACCGACCCCTATGCGCTGGAAACCGTGCGGGCGACGATGGGCGCGTTCTTCCATTTGCCGTTCCACCGCATGGATGAGGCGGCCTTCATCGACCTCGCCGCGAGCTGGAGGAAGACCGGGCAGGTCGTCGGCACCCATCTGGAAGGATCGGTGGACCACCGCACCATCGACTACGGTTCCGGCCCGCAACTGATTTTGATGGGCAACGAGCAAGCTGGCTTGACCGAGCCGCTGGCCAAGGCCAGTTCGCAGCTTGCCCGCATCCCCATGAGCGGCACCGCCGATAGCCTCAATCTGGCCGTTGCAACCGGCATCATGCTGTTCGAATGCCGGAGGCACACGCTATGAACGCCGCATCAAAGGCCTTTGCAGTCGTCTTGCTGGTCGCGATCGATCAGGCGACCAAATGGGCGACGGAAGCGTTCCTGCCCTGGCAGCAGGACGTGGATTTTCTGCCCTTCATCGCCCTGTTCCGCACCTACAATACGGGTGTTGCCTTTTCCATGTTCAACGAAGCCCCCGCATGGACGCTGGCCGCGCTGACACTCGCCATCGTCACCTTCGTGATCGTTCTGTGGTGGCGCACGCCGCCGGGTCGACCGCTGGCGCAAGCGGGCTTCGCGCTGATCGTTTCCGGCGCGATCGGCAATCTCATCGACCGGGTATGGCACGGCTATGTGATCGACATGATCCGCGTGCATACCGACACGTGGTCGTTCGCCATCTTCAACGTGGCCGACAGCTATATCAGCGTCGGCGCGGCCGCGATCATTCTTGACGAAGTGCTTTCGATGCGGAAGCAATCTTCCACCGACGACTCTGGCAAACCCGAACAGGATTCCACACCATGAGCAGCTTCAAGGCCATTCAGATTTCCCGCGACGACAGCAAGAACCAGTCCGTCGACGTGGTGGAACTCAACGATGCCGACCTGATGGACGGGGACGTGACGGTCGCGGTGGAAGCCACCACCGTCAACTACAAGGACGGGCTGGCGATCACCGGCAAGAGCCCCGTCGTGCGCCATTGGCCGATGGTGCCGGGCATCGATTTCGCGGGCACGGTCACGGCTTCCGACAATCCCGACTTCGCCGAGGGCGACACCGTCATACTGAACGGCTGGGGCGTCGGCGAGGGCCATTGGGGCGGTTACGCCGAGAAGGCGCGCGTGAAAGGCGACTGGCTCATCAAGCGGCCCGGACGCCATTTCCGCCAAACGGGCCATGGCGATCGGCACGGCGGGCTATACTGCCATGCTCTGCGTCATGGCGCTGGAGGCCCATGCCATCACGCCGGACCGTGGGCCGGTACTGGTGACGGGTGCCAATGGCGGCGTCGGTTCGGTCGCCATCGCGCTGCTGTCGAAACTCGGCCATGAGGTGATCGCCTCCACCGGGCGGATGGACGAGGCGGACTTTCTGAAAGGCCTCGGTGCTAGCGAGATCATCGACCGCAACGAACTGTCGGAAGCGGGCCGTCCGCTGGGCAAGGAGCGCTGGGCCGGTGCGGTGGACGCTGTCGGCTCACACACGCTGGCCAACGTGCTGGCGCAGACGAAATATGGCGGCGCGGTCGCCGCTTGCGGTCTGGCGCAGGGTTTCGACCTGCCCGCCACCGTCATGCCGTTCATCCTGCGCGGCGTGTCGCTGCTCGGCATCGACTCGGTGATGGCTCCGCGCGTGGTGCGCGAAGAGGCATGGGCGCGGCTCGCCGCCGATCTGGACATGGACAAGCTGGATGCGCTGACGACCGAGATCGGCTTCGACGACCTCATTCCAACGGCGCACGACATTGTCGACGGCAAGGTGCGCGGTCGCGTGGTGGCGGTGCTTTAGCCTGCCATGCGCTTATCGTGACAGGCACCAAGCCAATATCGCCTTCTGGGCATGAAGCCGGTTTTCGGCTTCGTCGAAGACGACGCTGTTGGGGCCGTCCATAACGGCGTCGGTCACTTCCTCGCCGCGCTTGGCGGGGAGGCAGTGGAGGAACAGGGCGTCGGGCTTCGCCTTCGCCATCAGCGCCTCGTCGACGGCGTATGGCGCGAAGGTGTCGGCGCCCGCCCCTTCGGCGTCGAAGCCCATCGACACCCATTTGTCGGTCACCACCGCATCGGCGCTCGGCGACCGCCTCGGCGGCATCGTGGGTCAGCACCACATCACCGCCTTCGGCCGCGCCCAGTCGGCGAACCGCTGCAACGGCTCGCGGCCCTTCGGCGTGGCGATGGCCATCTGGAAGCCGAAGCGGGGCGCGGCCTCGATGAAGGAATGGACGACGTTGTTGCCGTCCCCCGTCCACGCGATGCGTTTGCCCGCGATCGGTCCACGGTGCTCCTCGATTGTCATGATATCGGCCATGATCTGGCAGGGATGGGTGTCGTCGGTCAGGCCGTTGATGACGGGGACGGTGGCGTGTTCGGCCAGTTCCAGCAGGCGTTCATGCTTCGTGGTGCGGATCATGATCGCGTCGACGTAGCGCGACAGAACACGGGCCGTGTCGGCGATGGTTTCCTCGCCGGAGCCGAAATGGCTGTCGGCCCCCAGCAAGCACGGTCGAGCCGCCAAGCTGGCGCATGCCGACATCGAAGGAAATACGGGTGCGGGTCGACGGCTTGTCGAAAATCATCGCCAGCACCTTGCCTTCAAGTGGGCGGGGTGACGATCCGGCTTTCGTGGCCGCTTTCATGGCAACCGCATCGTCCAGCATGGCGCGCAGGTCGGCGGCGGAAACCTCCGACAGGTCGAGAAAGTGGCGCGTCACGTCAGGCGCTCATTCCGGCCAGAGCCTGATCCATCTTGCCGATTGCTTCGGCGATGTCTTCCGACGCCACATTCAGCGGCGGCATGAGGCGCACCACGTTGTCGCCTGCAGGCACCGCCAGCAGACGCGCCTCGCGGAAGGCGGCGACGACGTCGGTGTTGGGCACCTTGCACTTGATGCCGAGCAACAGCCCTTCGCCGCGCACCATCTCGATGATGTCGGGATAGGTATCGGCCAGTTCCGCCAGCCGCTGGCGCATGTCGCGGCCCTTTTCGGCCACGCTGTCGAGAAAGCCGTCCTCCAGCACCACGTCCAGCACCGCATTGCCCACCGCCATGGCCAGCGGGTTGCCGCCATAGGTCGTGCCGTGTGTACCGGGTTGCATGGCAGACGCCGCCTCTTCCGTGGCCAGGCACGCGCCGACGGGAAAGCCGCCGCCGATGCCCTTGGCGATGGCCATGATATCCGGATCGGCACCTTTTCCGTCTGGGCCGATCCACTGGTGGGCGAACAGACGACCCGTGCGCCCGACGCCACATTGCACCTCGTCGTAGATCAGCAGGATGCCATGCTCGTCGCACATCTGCCGCAAGCCGCGCAGGCACTGGTGGGGCACGGGGCGGATACCGCCCTCTCCCTGCACCGGCTCGATCAAAATCGCCGCCGTCGTGTCGCCGATCGCAGCCTTCAACGCCTCGTGGTCGCCGAAGGGCAGGTTGACGAAACCCGGCACGGCGGGGCCGAAGCCCGTCATGTATTTCTCGTTGCCACCAGCCGTAATCGCCGCCAGCGACCGGCCGTGAAACGCCCCGGTAAAAGTGATGATATCCACCCGTTCAGGACGGCCGTTGTCGTAGTGCCAGCGGCGCGCGGTCTTGAAGGCGCATTCCAGGCTTTCGGTGCCGGAATTGGTGAAGAAGACCCGGTCGGCAAACGAATGCTCACACAGCCGCTCGGCCAGCCCTTCCTGTTGCGGGCTCTCGTAAAGGTTGGAGACGTGCCACAGCTGGTCAGCCTGCTCCTTCAGCGCGGCAACGAGATGCGGATGGCCGTGCCCCAGCGAGTTGACCGCGATGCCGGCTGCGAAATCGAGATATTCCTCTCCACCCGTCGTGAACAGGCGCGAGCCTTCGCCGCGTTCGAAGCGAAAGGGCGCACGGGCGAAAGCGGAATAGAGCGGCGCTTGCGAGGAAGGCGAGGCGGGCTTCGGCGTTACGGACATGATGAGTTCCGAAATAGGTTTGTCTGGCAAGGAGGATGCCACCGGATGGCGGTCGGCGAAGGCGCATCTTTTAGGGGGTGGCCCTTCATAGTCAATCTCGCCCAGCATTCGGGCAAACCGGTCGAGCAGGGCATTTTTGCTGCCGTGAACCCTTCGCCAACCGTTTTCGGAACGGTGATTCCTTCATCTGGGGACAAAGTGAAAAAATGATTCGCGGAACGGATGTCCGGCTTGCCGCGCCCAATGGTGCATCCTAGGTTGGCTTCAACAGTCGTCCCGCACTTGCCGGGCGGCCACTATACGGACATTTCCATCCATCCCGAAGCGTCGCGGATGGTTCGAACTCGCGGCCAGCGTCGTGAGGCGGGGACAGCCGTTTCATCCGCCCTTCGCTACACGACGGCGCGGCAAAAAGTGTAAGGAGTGCCCCATGTCATGGACCGATGAGCGCGTTTCGCGGCTGACGAAACTCTGGCAGGACGGTCTGTCCGCCAGCCAGATCGCCGCCGATCTTGGCGGCGTGACGCGCAACGCCGTCATCGGCAAGGTGCATCGCCTCGGCATGTCCAACCGCGACAAACCGGCCGGCACCGGGGGCAAGAAAGCCGCTACTGCCGACAAACCGGCATCGACCCAACGCCGCAAGAGCGAGCCGCGGCGTGCCGGCTCGGCACAGCCGATGGGTCAGCCTGCCGGTGGCTACGCCTCGCCCGCGTTTGCCCGCACGGCGCAGCAATCGTCTGCCGGCGCCACGATGGGCAATGCTGCCTTGAAGATGGAACTGGAAGAGGACGTGGCCGAAGCGCCCGCCCCGCAGCATCAGGCGGCGGAAGACGTCGTCATCCCGATCTCGCGCAAGCTGGATCTGCTGCAACTGACCGAGAGCACCTGCAAGTGGCCCACGGGCGATCCGACCATGCCGGGCTTCTCCTTCTGCGGGCACCAGACCGCCGAAGACAAACCCTATTGCGAACACCACGCCAAGGTCGCCTTCCAGCCCCCGAGCGAACGCCGCCGCCGACGCTAACGGGCAGCTGGAACCTCCGCGCCACGACGAGGCAGCGAATTCGCCTCGCAAACGTCACGATGGCATGTAAGAGATGCCGTCGAACCAGACCGGTGCTGTTGCCGCATCGCAGGATCTGGGAGCAATCGTGAGCGCCAGACCGGCATGAGACGCATTTCCATCGGCACGCTGCTGACAATCCTCATCGCGGCGATTGCGCTTCCGGTCGCGCTGTTCATCATCATCCTCATCAGCCAGTTGCAGGCGTCCGAACGGGCGGCACTGGAACGACGCACTTTGCGCGATGCCGTCTCCATCGCCCAGGCGGTGCGCCCGGTTATCGACCAGATGACATCGACGTTGCGGCTGGTTGCAGCAACGGCAGAGCTGAAAAACGGCGATCTGGAAGGGTTTCACGCACGCACGAAAGCGGCGCTGGAAGGGCTGGAGACCTTCATCATCGTCGTGGACGAGACCGGCCAGCAGCTTTTGAACACCCGGGTGCCGTTCGGTACGCCACTTGGCAAGACATCCGATCTGGATGGGCTGGCGCGCACGCTTGCAGGCGAGGAACGCTATGTCTCCGACGCCTTTTTCGGCCGCACCAGTAGCGAGTGGGTCTTCAACGTGATGACGCCCCTGCCCGACTACGGTACCAGCACGGCGCGCGCCGTCATCACCACGCGCAACGCGGGTGACCTCGCTGCCGCGCTCGACCGGTTGAGCCTGCCGGACGACTGGAAGGCGGCCATCGTTGACCGGTCGGGCAACGTCATCCAGTCGAGCGATGAGGCCCTGCTGCCATCGGGCGAGCGCGTGCCCCTGCCAAACGGGATGGCCATAGCCGATATTGCCGGGGAGACGGGCACCCAGGACATCACCGATGATAACGCGCATCACGATCTGGTGGGCTTTTCCGGCATCGGCGACACGGGCTGGAAGACGGTGGTGTGGGGGTCCATCGCCGATGCGCAGGGCTCCATCCTGCAGACATGGCGCATGCTCATCGTCTTCGGGCTGATCTTCGCCGTCATCTCCGGCGTGGCGCTGTACATGTTCTCGCGCATCCTGACGTCCGGCGTACAGAAGATATCGAAAATGGCCCACCGGGTCGGCGAGGGAGAGGTCGTCTCTCCCGCCACGTCACGCATCGTGGAGTTCGATTCCGTCGCCAAGGCCCTGTCCGATGCCTCCTTCGACCGCAGCCAGCGGGAGGATACGATCGCCACGGTGGTGCGGGAACTGTCCCACCGCACCAAGAACCTCATCGCGGTCGTGCTGTCGATGGTGCGCCAGTCGTCGCGCCGGGCGCAGGACCCCCGTGTATTGATGGACACCTTGGTCGCCCGCATTCTCGGGCTCGGGCAATCCATCGATCTGCTGACCGCGCGGGACTGGGGTAGCGTGCCGCTGGAGGCGCTGCTGAAACGGCAACTCGCCTCGTTCGGCACGGTGGACGGCAATATCCGCATCGACGGACCGAGGATCGATCTGAAACCGGAAGCCGTTCAGCACCTCGGCATGGGGTTCCACGAATTGGCCACCAACGCGGTGAAATACGGCGGTCTCAGCGTTCCGGACGGCGAGTTGCACGTCACATGGGCCATCGTCGAGACAGATGGTGTCAAACGCTTCACCCTGGACTGGACAGAGCGTGGCGGACCGATCGTGGTGGCACCGGATTCAAACGGGTTCGGCACGCAGATCTTGCAACGGGTCGTGCCGACCGCCCTGAAGGGCACATGCACTCTCGACTATGCGCCGGACGGGCTGGTCTGGAGCCTGAACGCGCCTCTCGACAGGCTGGCTGCCTGAACGGAGCAACCGTCACCAGGCAGTGCTGCGTTCGTTTGACAATGGTCCTGCCGTCTGGGAGCGTCGGTCGAACCAGAACGTCCACGGTCCTTCCCCATGCTCGACATCACCGTTTCCGGCACCCCGCGCCAGCTCGATCTGGAGGACCCCGATCTGCCGGACTGGATCGGAGAGGAAGCCTTCGGTTCGGGTCAGTATCCCTACGACAAGAAGCTGAAGAAGGCCCGCTACGAGAAGCAGCTCGATGCGCTGCATCTGGAACTGGTGAAGGCACAGGCACACCGTCTCGAAACGGGGCAGCGCATCATCATCCTGTTCGAGGGGCGCGACGCCGCCGGCAAGGGGGGCACGATCGGAGCCTTCCGCGAATACATGAACCACCGACATACCCGGACCGTGGCACTGACGAAGCCCACGGATACCGAAGCCGGGCAATGGTACTACCAGCGCTACATTCGCCATTTCCCCACCGCCGGTGAAATGGTGCTGTTCGACCGCTCCTGGTACAACCGTGCCGGGGTCGAGCCGGTGATGGGTTTCTGCACCCGCGAAGAACATATCCAGTTCCTGCACCAGACACCGCAATTCGAGCGCATGATCGTCGAGGAGGGCATCGCGCTCTTCAAGATCTGGCTCAATGTTGGGCAGGAAATGCAGATCGAGCGTTTTCACGACCGGCGTCACAACCCGCTGAAAAGCTGGAAACTGTCGCCGATGGATCTGGAGGCCCTGCAGCGGTGGGACGACTATACCCAGGCGCGGGACCAGATGCTGGAAGCCACCCATACCGACTTCGCGCCCTGGACGATCGTGCGCTCCAACGACAAGCGTCGCGCGCGTATTGCCGCCATCCGCCACGTGTTGCGGGCGCTGGACTACGAGGGCAAGGATGCGGAAGCGATCGGCGAACCCGATGCATCGATCGTCGGCCACCAGCCGGGGTTCCTGAACGCGGCCGGTGCCTGAACCGCGCTTACTGCAACGTAGGCCTGCGCTCTTGCTTTAAGAGCCGGTGCGGACGCGGATGCCGCTGATTTCAAGGCCGCGTTCACCATCGGTCAGATCGGTGCTGAAACCGAGATAGGCTTCACGACCTGCAGGCAGGCTGGCATCCTCCGTCAGCACATCGAAAATGTGAGAGACTTGCCCCTCGTCCACCTCGAAGCGTTTGCGGCCACAGGTGCCGAGAGCATCGAACTCGCAGAAGATCCCGATCTGCTGTCCGTTGCCGTCCGCACCTCGGGCGGCGACTTCGAAAGTGGCGGCCTTGCCCGCGATTTCCTCGGCGATACCGCGCGGGATGCGGATGAGGATCGTGCCGTTATCCGTGTTGTCGGCGGAGGTGAGACGTACGATCTGGCGACCATCCTGCGTCAGCACTTCCGCCGTGCCCCGTGTGCCGGTGACGATATTGCCCGCATCGCGCGCCGGGTCGAAGATGGTCAGCCACGGCCCATCTCCTTCCGCAGTATCGGTATCGGGGCGGAAGGGGCCAAGCTCCGTGACCTGCTGGGGGTTCGGCACGGACCCGTCCGCACGGTCGGTCAGCAGGCCTGTTCCGAACGTATAGAGCCACCAGCCGGCGACGCCCAGGCCGGTCAGAATGATGATCCAGGCCAGCATGTTCGCGTAAGGTCGGCGTTTGCGCAGGGCGCGACCGTCGTAGTCCGGTGGCGTTTCATACCGTTCCACCGGTTCTGCGCGCTGCGCCGAGAAACCTTCCATGTCGACAGTATCGGCGCTTTCTCCGGAAGGCCCGACGGGTCCGACAGGCGCGGCAGGCGCGGCAACGAATGGTTGGGAACCGTCCGGCTGCGGGTCACGACTGGCGGAGAAGCCTGTTTCGTCGGGCGAGGACTGCTGGGGCTGTATGAAGCCGATACCGGAAGACTGCGCCGCAACCGGCTGCTGCATCGCAGGATTGGCGTCCAACGTCTCGCGGAGGGTATCGCCAGCTGGCGGTTCCTCTTCGCCTGTCAGCGGGGATTGCGCGGAAGAATGCACAGGTGGCTGCACTGGTGGCTGCACTGGCGGCACATCGGCGGAGGGCACTTCCGGTTCCAGCCGTTCGGGGCGGGACAGGGACGGCGGCATCGGGTGGGGGACGGATGGTGGCAATGCGGGGGCGACGGGTTCTGGCGGATGGTCCGCCTCGATGCGCTCGATGGCCGCGTTCAACCGGTCGCGCTGCAACTGTCTTGCCTCACCATCCAGCGCCTCGTTCTGCGCCAGCATGCGTTCCAGCGCAGCGCGGGACGATGCGTATATGGCTTCCCGCTGTTCCGGCCCGGCTCTGCCATCCGGCCCGGTTCCCCCGCCGGTATCGGCATGGTTAGCGATGGCCTTACGGATCAGATCCTCGAAACCTGCCACGGTCAGTCCCTCCGGCATTCCGGCGTGCCGAGCCGGCACGCAATGGCTCGACCCTATGGAGTTTGCCGGCGATTGCAAACTGTAGCGCCGCTTACCCGCGATTGACGTTTGCGTAAGAATTGGACACGGTCGATTTCGAAATTCTTCGTCGGACGAACCGCCATGACCTTGCCCGCAATCCTGAAAGACAACCTGCGCCTGCCCGTCGTGGCGGCGCCGCTTTTCATCATCTCACACCCGCCGCTGGTCATCGAACAGTGCAAGGCCGGCGTCGTGGGTTCGTTTCCGGCCCTGAATGCGCGCCCTCAATCGCAGCTCGACGAATGGCTCGATGAAATCACCGGCGCGTTGGGCCCGGACGACGCACCCTTCGCGGTCAATCAGATCGTCCACAAGTCGAATGCCCGGCTGGAGGACGATCTCGCCACCTGTGTGAAGTACAAGGTGCCGATCGTCATCACGTCGCTGGGCGCGCGTCCGGAGGTCAACGAGGCCATCCATTCCTATGGCGGTATCGTGTTGCACGACATCATCAACGACCGCTTCGCCCACAAGGCGATCGAAAAGGGTGCAGACGGTCTCGTGGCCGTCGCCGCCGGGGCCGGTGGCCACGCGGGCACGTTGTCACCCTTCGCCCTCATTCAGGAAATCCGCGAATGGTTCGACGGGCCGCTGCTGCTGTCGGGTTCCATCGCCACCGGCAACGCGGTGCTGGCGGCGCAGGCCATGGGGGCCGACATGGGCTATATCGGTTCCGCCTTCATCGCCACCGAAGAGGCGCGTGCGCAGGACGCCTACAAGGAAATGATCGCCGGCTCCCGTGCCGACGATATTGTCTATTCCAACCTGTTCACCGGCGTTCACGGCAACTACCTGAAGGGCTCGATCACGGCTTCGGGAATGGACCCCGACAACCTGCCCGAAAGCGACCCATCCGCCATGAATTTCGGCGACAACGCCGCCAAGGCCTGGAAGGACGTCTGGGGGTCCGGTCAGGGCATCGGGGCGATCAACGAGGTCGTGCCGACGCGGCAGATGGTGGACCGGATGGTCAGCGAATACGAAGCGGCCAGAACCCGCATCGCCGGTTAGGCGATCCTGCCGAACCCTTCCGTCCGCTCGAGCCCGACCGGAATCGGGACCAATCGCGGGTTCGATGCGCCGTGACCGTCACCATGAGAAGAACCCTGCTGAAGATCGTCCACTGGACGATGCTGCCGCTGTTCGTATGGTTCATGGTGGTCCAGCCGTCCGACGTGGCGCGGATCGGACGCGGGGCGGTGCTGTTCCATTCCGTCATGGGACTGGCATTCGTCACGCTCGCGCTCCTTTGGGCAGCCAGCTACTTCCGCAGCGGTCTGGTCGGAAAGCCGGGACCGAAACTGAACGGAAGGCTGCGCAGCTTTCACCGGATCCTCCACAAGACGCTGATCTGGGGCATCCTGCTGGTGGCCGTGACCGGGTTTCTGCTCGGGCTGACCTCCTCCACATTGCTGTTCGCCGGCGGGTTCGTGCCCATCGCTCCGCCGCTGGGTCTGCCGCGCCTGAACGACTGGGTGGGGCTGGTGCATTCCGTGGAGTTTTACGGGCTTGCCGCACTGGCAGTGGTCCACGGTGCCTTCCACATCTGGCGTCATGTCTGGCTGAAGGACAATGCGTTGCGCATCATGGTGCCGAAGGTGCTGGGCCGTTTCCTCTAGCCGTGCGCACGTTCATGGACTGAACGCAATACGGGTGGCCGAACGAAAACGGGCCGAACCGATATGGTCCGACCCGCCTGCAGATATCGTCGTGTCATCGCTCCTGCGCCAACGGGCCGAAGCCGGACAGAGCGAGAAAGACTATTCTTCGGAGAACGTCTTCAGATAGGCGATGACGTCGCGGCGCTCCTGTTCGTCACGCAGCTTGAAGGCCATCTTGCTGCGAGCGCTCTTGTCGTCGAGCTTGGCGCGCAGATAGGCGCGCGGGTCTTCCAGATAGGCGAACATTTCCTCTTCGTCCCAGACGAGACCGGCAGCGCCGGCGGCGACGAGGTCGTCACCGTAACGGAAGTCCTCCACCGTGCCGGCCGTACGGCCGATCACACCGGTCAGCATAGGGCCGACCTTGTTCTTGGCGTCGGGGCCGACATTGTGGCAGCTGGAGCACTTGCGAAAGACGCTTTCGCCGGCAGCGGCGTCGCCTTCCTGGGCAAAGCCCGGGGCGGCAAACAGGAAGGTGGATGCAGCAAGGCCGATGACGGACGCGCCGATTGCAGAAAGGTTGAGTTTGAACATAAGTCCTCCAGAATTGTGCCGTCTCTCTTCGACGGCCATTTGATAGATTGTGTCATTGATTTCGATAGTTTTCAATGCATTCAACGTCACACCCACCGGTGTGTTCCATTGGTGGCCTTCGAGAAAGGCGGGCCGATCATCGCCAACGCTGCCATAGGTCGAGTGTATGGAAGATGAACGCGGCCACCAGTGCCAAGGCGAACAGGACCGGGGGTCCGGCGGCCAGAACGACCAGCAACGCAATCGCAAATGAGGCCCCCGCGCCCAGGAACGTCGCGACCTGCATTGGCGGCAGACCGCGGTTCGTGAATTTCCAAACCATCAACAGACCGACAGCTTCGAGCGCGAGCACTGCGAGAAGCATCCAGCCGACGAGGGGAGAGGCGAGAAAGGCGCTCATGTCCCTTCACGCCGGGTTCGCCAGTCAGGTGCGGGCAAGGCCGAGCAAATGGCCCATATCCTTGAAGAACACGCGCACATGCGCCATCGGCTCGCGTTTGACGAGTTGCTTGTTCATGTAGGATTCCCACGTGAGACGCTGGACATCCTTGTCCTCGCAGATCTTGACGAAGCGCTCGCGGCGGCGGTCCCCGCCGTACCAGAAATATTGCAGGATCCCGAGCACCCAGAAGACCTTGCCGTGTTCCTTCATGAAGGTGCGGCGGGCGGTGGAGAGAGCTTTCGCGTCCTGCGTGGCAAGCGCCTGTTGCACCGCATCGGCACCCATGCGCCCGCAGGCCATGGCGTAGTAGATACCCTCGCCGGACGCAGGAGCCACAACCCCGGCTGCATCGCCGACGAGCAGGATATCCTTGCCGTTGTCCCATTTCTTCAATGGCTTCATTGGGATCGGCGCGCCTTCGCGGCGGATCGTTTGCAGCCCCGTCATGTCGACTTTCGAGCGCAGATTACTGACAGCACCACGCAGGGAAAAACCCTTCTTCGCGGACCCGACGCCGATGCTTGCGGTTGACCCATGGGGGAAAACCCAGGCGTAGAAATCCGGTGACAGCTTGCCTTGATAATACACGTCGCAGCGGTTGGCTTCGTAGTGGCTGGAATTGGCGGCGAACCGGTTGTCCGGTACCGAGACGATTTCGTGGTAGGCGAAGACGCAGGGCACGGGCTTGACCTTCGGCAGGCCCTGTTTGGCAACCTTGGAGCGCGCGCCGTCGGCGCCGATCACCATCTTCGCCGTGACCCGACGCTCGCTGCCGTCCTCGGCCTCGTAGACCACGACGGAGCGGCCTTCCTCATCCCTCTCCAGCGTCTTGAACGTCGCCGTGCGGCGGGTCGCGCCGGAGGAGACGGCGCGTTCGCGCAGCCATTCGTCGAAATGCTCACGGTCCACCATGCCGACATAGCCGTTCTCGATCGGCATATCGACGGCCTTGTCGGACGGCGCGATCATGCGGGCGGAGCGGATACGGGCGCAGAGCAGGTCGGCGGGAATGTCGAAATCGCGGATGAGGCGGGGCGGAATGGCACCGCCGCAGGGCTTGATGCGGCCCGCCTTGTCGAGCAGCAGGACGTCGATGCCGTCCGTGGCGAGATCGTTGGCCGCGGTCGCTCCGGCAGGGCCACCGCCGATAACGACCACATCGAAAGTTGTCGGCTCCATCATGTTCCGTTCGGTTTGTGCCATGGTGCTGGGTCCTATTCTGCAGCCTGCAGGGATGCGTAGCGCGGTGGGGCGACGGTCGTGTTGGTGGTCCGGGCGAGAGCTTTCGGCGCGACTTGCCAGGCGATGATGGCCGACAGGACGAAGAGAACCGCCTCGCCGGCGAAAATGGTGGAGTAGGCGGCAGTCGCGTTGCCGAAGGCAGCCCGGGCAATGTCGATGGCCACCGTGCCAAGAAATCCGCCGAGGCCGAAGGCAACCGCCTGCGCCGCTCCCCACAGGCCCATGCGCGTGCCCTCCCGCTTTTCCTCGCCCTGGGACGCCAACCCCATCATGGAGCCGATTGCAGCTACCGCGAAGGCGCCGTTGGCGAGACCGAGGAAGAATACGTTGGCGCGCAGGGGCCATGCCGGGCCGACATTGGCGGCCATGGTCAGGCCGACGAAAGCCAGTGCGGAAGCCAGACATCCCCCGACGGCCCAGAAGCGCATGGAGCCGAAGCGGCGTCCACCGATGGCGCTGCCTGCGATGGCGACGATGATCATGCCGGCCATGACGCCGCCGTTCTGAACGCCCGCCAGTTTGGTGGACTCGCCCGGCGTGAAGCCGAAGACGAGGCCGGCGAAGGGTTCCAGAATGAGATCCTGCGCGCTGTAGGCGAGCATGGAGACGAAGACGAAGATCGTGAATTGCCGCGCCCGGGGCTCGTTCCACACGTCGCGGAAAGCGTCCTTGAAGGCCGGCTTGGCAACTGGCGTTTCCGGTGCCCGAACCTGTCGGTTCGGCGTTCCCTCCACACCCCAGACGGCTACGATGGCGACGATGAAGGCCACGACCGAAACGCTGGAGGATACGGCCACCAGCCGGGCGGGCGAATAGGGATCGAGCTGCGCACCCGCCACGATGGCCGTGACCACGAAACCGGCGATCATCATGATCCAGACGATGGACGCGGCCGCCGGTCGGCGGTTGGGGGCGACACGGGTGGCGAGCAGGGTCAGCAGCGACGTGCCGGACGCACCGACCCCGACGCCGATCAGCGCGAAGGCCACCACGGACACGGCCAGACCGACGGCGAAGTTCGATCCCATCAGCGCGGTGCCGAGTGCGGCCAGGGCACCGCCAAAGGCCAGCACGGCCATGCCGCCGATGATCCACGGCGTGCGCCGTCCGCCCATATCGGACCCGTAGCCCCAGCGCGGGCGGCTCATCTGCACCGCGTAGTGAAAGCCGACCAGCGCGCCGGGCAGCATGGCGGGCAGGGAATATTCGACGACCATGATGCGGTTCAGGGTCGAGGTGGTGAGAACCACGATGGCACCCAGAGCGGTCTGCACGAGGCCCAGGCGGATGATCCCGAACCACGTGAGGAATGTCTGGTCCATGGTGGTATCCGGTGTCTTCATGCCGACGCTGCCAGAATGCTGCCGATGCCGAATGCGCTGACCAGCATCCCGAAGACGTAGAGCGTCGTGCCGCTGCCGTTGTAGATCGCAGCCATCTCGCGCGGCTGGCGCAGCAGCTTTTCGCTGTCGAGCAGATAGCGGAACATCAGGACGACCTGCGCCAGCAGCAATACGGCGACGAGGGCAGCGTGAATAGGCAGTGCCCAGAAAACGAGCAGCGCGATGACCGCCACCTGCGGCAGGGCCATGACGGCGCAGGCCAGTCGGGCAGCGCGGTCGGCACCCAGTTGCACGGGTATCGTGCGGATGCCCATCTGCCTATCGCCGGCGATGGATTTGAAATCGTTCAGCGTCATGATGCCGTGGGCACCGAGGCTGTAAAGCCCCGCAAGCGCGACGATGCGCCAGTCCGGCCAGCCGCCGACGAGAATGGCCGCGCCAGTGAACCACGCGAGACCCTCATAGCACAATGCACAGGCCGCGTTGCCCCACCAGCCATTCTGTTTGAGGCGAAGGGGTGGCGCGCTATAGGCCCAGGCCAGCACGAGGCCGACGATCGTGGCCATCAGCACGACCGGGCCCAGCGCCCACGCCATGGCCAGCGACAACCCGGTCCAGATCATGGCGATGTAAAGACCCCAGCGGCCCGGAATACGGCCCGACGGAATGGGACGGTCGGGCTCGTTGATCGCGTCGACATGGCGGTCGTACCAGTCGTTGATGGCCTGACTCATGGCACAGACCAGCGGACCGGCCAGCACGATACCGGCCAGAACGAGCGCCCAGTTTTCCAGCAATGGCAGACCGGCGGAAACCGCACCGCACATGAAGGCCCACATGGGCGGGAACCACGTAATCGGCTTCAACAGTTCCAGCGAAGCGGACAGGGAGGGTCGTCCCGTAACGTCGTGTGCGGCGGGACGGGTGGCGTCTACCGGATATGTCTGCGGAACATCCATGCCCCGACGTTAGTCAGGACGTTTTCGAGTGTCAAACAGAATAGACAGCCAAAGCGTCAAATAATTTTGTCACTCATGTCGCGGACGGGTCAGTCTTCCGACTTCGTCTTGCCCAGCTTCGCGTAGAGGCTCTGGCGGCTCAGGCCGAGCATCTGCGCGGCCAGAGCGCGGTTTTCCTTGGTCAGTTCCAGCGCCGTTTCGATGCACAGTTTCTCGATCATCTCCGTCGTGTCGCGCACGATATCCTTCAACGGCATGTGGCCGACGAGATTGGTGATCTGTTCGTTGGACCGACCGACGACCGTGTCGTTCTGCTCGGCCACGGCCAGGGCCGCCGAAGACGGACGAATGGTGAAACCGAAGATGGGACCATCGTGCAGATCGACCTGCACGGCGGCGATCTCGACGGTCTCCAGCTGGTCGTAGCTGGAGCGCAGCACGGTGGCGAAACGGTTGACGGAGCCGTGCTCGCGGATGTTGGCCATCAGCACGTTGCAATCGACATTGGGCCGGTCGAACCATGTGTCGAACATCTCGCCCACCGCGTCCGTCGGGCCGGACAGGTTCAGCAGGTCGACGAAGGCATTGTTGGCCGCGATGACCTGCCGCGCGGAATTGGTGACCACGAAGGCGTCGGGCATGACGTTGACGATGTCGAGGATCTTTCGGTCGGCGGCGCTGGCGAAGGCCACCACGTTGCCGGAATCCGACGACAGCCGCAGAAGCAGGTAGTTCTTGCGTTCCTGCCGGAACTGCGTGGCGTTGATGGTGATCGCCTCGCCGCTGCGCAGGGTGATCTTCACGTCCTCGTCGAACTCGTCGTCGATGGTGGCGCGCAGAAGCTGGTGCAGCAGGTCGGAATTGTCTGTGTCGAACAGGTTGACGACCCGCATGTTCTCCACCCGCTGCCGCTTGCGGCCAAGCAATTTGAGGGCCGGCGTGTTGATGTCGCTGACGCGCAGGGAGGCTGCGTCCACCACGATCTGCGGCACGCCACCAAGCTGGAAGATCAGCCGGTAGCGGTTCTCCGACGAGCGCAGCTTGCCGAACTCCCGCTCGATGGCGAGTTGCGAATTCATCAGTTTCTGCTGCAGCACCGAGATCTGCGAAATGTCGCGCCCGAAGACGACGACCTTGCCGTTGTCGTTGAGCGACATGGCCGAGTAGCGCACGGGCACGCCGGTGCCATCAGGCAAAGTATGGTTGATTTCCCTGGGGCGGGACTGCTGGCCGGACCGGGCATATTCGAGGATCTGCTCGATCTTGGGTTCGCTTTCGATGGTCACGGTCTCGCGCAACTTGCGGCCGGTCCACTCACCGGCTTCCAGGTCCGCAGCCGCGTTGGAGCCGAAGGCCATGTCCCGTATCACCCCGTCGCTATCGACCACGAGGGCGATGTCGCTGGCGCTTTCGAAGATCTGTGCCGTCTGGTCCGCCGCCAGACCACCGAAATGGTCGTCTGGATGGGCAAAGCCCATGGCCGTGAGGCTATGACCGCGTTGTTCTGAAAGCATGGGCGTCGTTCGTTTCTGGCACCGCCTGACCGGCGGGAGGGCCGGTATATGCGGATGAGGGATCGGGCGTTGCGGCGATGTGGCGGTTCGTGGCCGAACCTGTTCAATTCAATGCAGATGGTGTCCGGCACGACTTATGCCGCTCACGATATGGTTTCAGGTGCTCGTTCCAGCACCAGCGTCGTCCACAAGGCTGGCAGCGACGGCCAGGGCGGTGACTGCGTCTTGCGCCGTCGCATCAGCCCCAACGGTGCGGTAGGCCGATGGTTGCTCCAGAAATGGCGGGCCACCGACCAGAACCTTCATGGCCTTGTTGGGGCAGCGGGACCGCAACTCGCCGACGAAATCCAGACAATCGCTCAACTTGTCGCCAGCACTCACGGCGACGCCGATAACGTCCGGCGGATCGTCCTCGACGCTGCGCAGGATCGCCTCGCGACTTTCACCGATGCCGGAATAGGCCCGCCAACGGGCGGAGCGGAAGAATTGCAGCACGACGGAGGCGGCGAAGATGTGGTCTTCCCCCGGTATCGGGGTGATGAGTATGGCGCGATCGTCCATTACCGGTTCGACCTCCTCCTCCAACCGCTCCCCGTAGCGGTGCAGCAAGGTGTGGAGCGTGGCGAGCCCGAGGGTCACGTCGACGAACGAGCATTCATCGGATTCCCACCGTTCCCCCAACATGCGGGCCGACCCGGACAGCAGTTCCAGAAACAGGCTGGAAATGGAGGCGCCATCCGCATCGGCATGGCGGATGAAGGCGGCATTCACCGCATTGTCGGCGCCGCGCAGGACGAGATCGGTGAAGGCGGAAATGTCGGCCTGGCTCGGATGCCACTGCGGCACACCGGCTTCGGTTTGTGTTTCGGTCACCCTATCCCCCCAGATAATGTTCGCCGCGCCCCAAACGAGACGTTCGTGCGCACCCGCAAACCCGATGGCAGGACCGGGATTTTCCACTGCGCATCCCAGCATAGTCCTTCTCCCGAACATCATTTGCAACCCATGGGGAGAAGCACCCGGGCCCGACAGGCGGTGCCGAACCCATGCCGACTATGCTGTCCATATTTTTCTACGTCAAGTTTGCTTGACACTCTCCCCGCCCCTGCCCTACATTTTGGGCACGAGGGAAGACGATAAGTGCGGTCCTTGACGGACCGTCGAATGGGGAGGTCGATTTGGCGATAGCCGAACACCTGAATGCGAAACCCGGCAGGACCGCAAAGGCGCTTTACACGCCTGCGGAACGGCTGCGCCGTGATGCGACGGTCTGGACGCTGGTGCAGGGGATTCTTGCGCCGGTGCAGTTCGTCGTCTTCGCCATCTCGCTGGCGCTCGTCATCCGCACGTTGATGACGGGCGAAGGCGCTACATTGGCCACCGCCTCCGTGGTCGTGAAAACACTCATTCTCTATGCGATCATGATCACCGGCTCGATCTGGGAGAAGGTCGTGTTCGGCAAGTATCTGTTTGCCGACAGTTTTTATTGGGAAGACGTGGTCAGCATGGCCGTGCTGGCGTTGCACACAGCCTATCTGGTCGCATTGTGGGGCGACATGCTGTCCATGTCCGCCCTGCTCTGGCTCGCGCTGGCTGCTTATGCCGCCTACGTCATCAACGCCGTGCAGTTCATTCTGAAGCTGCGTGCCGCCCGGTTGCAGACCCCTGCACCGCACAAGGCGGCCAACGACACTTCGACCGAAGCGCGCTATCGCTCGGCGGAAGGGGCAGCGGCATGACCAACCTGCTCGACGCCACACCCGCCGTTTCCGTACCCTCGATCTCAGGCTGCGACGACCGGCCGGTGCTGAAGGAACGCGGGCAGCAGGAAGTGTTCTGCGGCCTGACCGGCATCATGTGGCTGCACCGCAAGATACAGGACGCCTTCTTCCTCATCGTCGGCTCGCGCACCTGCGCGCACCTCATGCAGTCCGCCGCCGGTGTGATGATCTTCGCCGAACCCCGTTTCGGCACCGCCATCATGGAAGAGCGCGATCTGGCCGGTATCGCAGACATGAACGACGA
The DNA here is from genome assembly GCA_963711195.1 of uncultured Alphaproteobacteria bacterium. Classification (GTDB taxonomy): domain Bacteria; phylum Pseudomonadota; class Alphaproteobacteria; order Rhizobiales; family Rhizobiaceae; genus Pseudahrensia. The sequence continues at coordinate 134,965 of CAVQDK010000003.1, read as the reverse complement.
GCTCGACGGCGTCGTCGCCAAGCTGTTGAAGCGCCGCCCGGAAATACGGCTGCTGTTTCTGGTGGGTTCCTGCCCGTCGGAAGTCATCAAGCTGGACCTTTCGCGCGCCGCACAGCGTCTGTCGCTGACCCATTCGCCGGACGTGCGCATTCTCAACTATTCCGGCAGCGGCATCGAGACGACCTTCACTCAGGGCGAAGACGCCTGTCTGGCCGCCCTCGTGCCCTCGCTCCCCCCGGAGCCGGACAATGCCCCCGCCGCGCTTATGGTGGTCGGTGCGCTGGCCGATGTGGTGGAAGACCAGTTCGCGCGCATTTTCGACGGTCTCGGCATCGGCCCGGTCGGCTTTCTGCCCGCCCGTCTGGCCGACGACATGCCTGCCGTCGGGCCGAACACGCGCTTTCTGCTGGCCCAACCGTTCCTGACGGAGACCGCACGGGCGCTGGAAGAACGGGGTGCGACCTGGCTTGCCGCCCCCTTCCCGCTGGGTGCGGAAGGCACGACCGCATGGTTGCGCGCGGCGGCAGACGCCTTCGACGTCAGCGCAGAGACATTCGAGACCGTCACCGCCGCGCCGAAGCAGCGTGCGGAACGGGCCGTTGCCCTTCACCGGGAGCAGCTGGACGGCAAGAAGGTCTTCTTCTTTCCCGATTCCCAGCTGGAAATTCCGCTGGCCCGTTTTCTCGGCAACGAGCTTGGGCATGGAAGCCACGGAAGTGGGCACGCCCTATCTCAACAAGCGCCTGATGGCCGCCGACCTCGACGCCCTGCCCGCCCATGTTCGCGTGAGCGAGGGGCAGGACGTGGACAAGCAGCTGGACCGCTGCCGCGAAGAGCGCCCGACATTGCCGTCTGCGGTCTGGGTCTCGCCAATCCGCTGGAAGTGGAAGGCATCACGACCAAATGGTCCATCGAACTCGTCTTCACGCCGATTCAAGGCTACGAACAGGCCGGTGATCTGGCCGAATTGTTCGCCCGCCCCCTCAACCGCCGCACGCGGCTGGAGGTGTAACGGTGCAGCTGACACTCTGGACATATGAAGGCCCGCCGCACGTTGGCGCGATGCGCATCGCAACCGCGATGACCGATCTGCATTACGTGCTGCACGCGCCGCAGGGCGACACCTATGCCGACCTGCTGTTCACGATGATCGAGCGCCGCAAGGGCCGCCCGCCCGTCACCTACACGACCTTTCAGGCCCGCGATCTCGGCGGCGACACGTCGCAATTGTTCATGGATGCGGCCCGCGATGCGCAGGAGCGGTTTCAGCCGTCCGCCATGATCGTGGGCGCAAGCTGCACGGGCGAACTCATTCAGGACGACCCGGGCGGATTGTCGAAGACGCTCGGCCTGCCGATCCCGGTCATCCCGCTCGACCTGCCGTCCTATTCCAAGAAGGAAAACTGGGGCGCATCCGAGACGTTCTACCAGCTCGTCCGCACCCTCGCGCCCTACGGCGAAGAGATCGAGAAAGACGCCGACGCCAAGCCGTCCTGCAATGTTATTGGTCCGACTGCGCTGGGTTTCCGCCACCGGGACGATGTGCGCGAGATCGTGGGGCTGCTGGAAAGCATCGGCATCCACGTCAACGTCGTCGCCCCGCTGGACGCGGACGTGCGGGACATTCTCGACCTGCGCCATGCCGATTTCAACGTGGTGCTGTATCCCGAAATCGCCAATGCCGCCGCCCAATGGCTGAAGCGCACGTTCCGCCAGCCATTCACCAAGACCGTGCCCATCGGCGTCGGCGCGACGAAGGATTTCATCCGCGAAGTCGCCGAACTGGCCGGGCTGGACGTGGACGCATCGTTGGCGGAAGCGCAAAGCCGGTTGCCCTGGTATTCCCGCTCGATCGACTCGACCTATCTCACCGGCAAGCGCGTCTATCTGTTTGGCGACGCAACCCATGTCATCGCCATGGCGCGGGTGGCCGAGAAGGAGATGGGTTTCAAGGTCGTCGGCATGGGCACCTATAGCCGCGAATTCGCCCGCGACCTGCGGGACGCTGCCGCGCTTTACGGTGTCGAGGCGCTGATTACCGACGATTATCTGGAAGTCGAGGAACAGGTTCAGGCTTTGCAGCCGGAGCTGGTGCTGGGCACGCAGATGGAGCGCCACATGGCCAAGCGGCTGGGCATTCCCTGCGCCGTCATCTCCGCGCCCGTCCATGTGCAGGACTATCCGGCCCGCTACTCGCCCCAGATGGGGTTCGAGGGTGCCAACGTGCTGTTCGACACGCTGGTCCACCCGCTGACGATGGGTCTGGAGGAGCATCTGCTGCAGATGTTCCGCGACGATTTCGAGTTCAACGACGAGGCCGGTCCGTCCCATCTGGGCCATTCGGCCAAGAAGACGGAACCGAAGCAGAACGAGGTTTCGCAGCCTGCCGCTCCCGACGCGCCGGATACGCTGGTCTGGCTGGCGGATGCGGAAAAGGAACTGAAGAAAATCCCGTTCTTCGTGCGCGGCAAGGCCCGTCGCAACACCGAAAAATTCGCCGTCGAGAACGGGCTGGCCGAAATATCCATGGAGACGCTCTATGAAGCGAAATCCCATTTCAGCCGCTGACAAAACAGCCTGGCCGCACCCGTCAACGTGGTGCTCATCACGCTGGACAACCACATGTCCGGTGCGGTGGACGACGCGCGCGCGCAGCTGCTGCCCGATCTTCCCGGCCTCAACCTCACCGTCCATGCCGCGACCGACTGGGACGACAACCCGGACAGCCTGCAGGCCTGCAAGGACGCGATTGCCGAGGGTGACATCATCGTTGCCTCCATGCTGTTCATCGAAGAGCATGTGAAGGCCATCGCGCCTTCGCTGGAAGCGCGTCGCGACCACTGCGATGCGCTGGTGTGCTGCATGTCGGCGGGCGACGTGATGAAGAACACGGCCATGGGCAAGTTCCGCATGGACGGCAAGCAGTCCGGCCCCATGGCGCTGCTGAAGAAGCTGCGCGGGTCGAGCGAAAAGGGGAAAGCGAGCGGCAAGACGGCAGGCGAACGGCAGATGAAGATGCTGCGCCGGTTGCCGAAGATGCTGCGCTTCATCCCCGGCACCGCACAGGACGTACGCGCCTATTTCCTCACCCTGCAGTACCGCCTCGCCGCCAGCAGCGACAACATCGCCAACATGGTCCGCATGCTGGTGGACCGCTATGCCGACGACGACCGCGCCGCGCTTGCGCGGCTCGCTGAAGGTTGTCGATCCGGTGGAATATGCCGAAGACGGCGTCTATCACCCGTCGATCGCCAAGCGCGTTTCAACGGACATCGCTGACCTGCCAACGCAGAAGAATGCCAAGGGCACGGTCGGCCTGCTGCTGCTGCGCTCCTACATCCTGTCCGGCGATACGGGCCATTACGACGGCGTGATTGCCGCTTCGAAAAGCGCGGCTTCAACGTCGTTCCCGTCTTCTGCCACGGCCTCGACATGCGCCCGGCCATCGATGGCTACCTCTCCGGTGGCGACGACGGCGTGACCATCGACGCCCTCGTTTCGCTCACCGGCTTTTCCCTCGTCGGCGGCCCGGCCTACAGCGATGCGGCTGCTGCCGCGAAAGCGCTGGAGACCCTCGACGTTCCCTACATCTCCGCCCACGTCACCGAGTTCCAGTCGATGGAACGGTGGGAGGCCTCCGATGCAGGCCTCATGCCCATCGAAACCACGATCATGGTCGCCATTCCGGAACTGGACGGCGCGACCGGGTCGATCGTCTTCGGCGGTCGGTCGGAAGGCGACGACGACCGCAAGATGAAGGCCCATCCCGAGCGCGTCGAAACGCTGGTCGGTCGCACCGAAAAGCTGATCGCGCTGCGCAAACGCGAACTTGCCGAGCGCAAGATTGCGCTCACCATCTTCAACTTCCCTCCCAATGCCGGAAACCTCGGCACCGCGGCCTTCCTGTCGGTCTTCGAGTCCCTCCACGCCACGCTGCACCGGATGAAGCGCCGAGGGCTATTCGGTGGGCGACATTCCCGCGACCCCCGACGACCTGCGCGAAGCGGTGCTGACCGGCAACGCCGAAACCTACGGCGCATTGGCCAATGTGCATGCGCTGGTTTCCGCCGAAGACCATGTGCGCCGCGAAACGTGGCTCGACGAGATCGAGGCGCAATGGGGACCGGCCCCGGGGCGCGATTTCGCCAACGGATCGTCCATCTTCGTGCTGGGCAAACAGTTCGGCAACATCCTGATCGCGGTGCAGCCCGGCTTCGGCTACGAGGGCGACCCGATGCGGTTGCTGTTCGAGAAGGGCTTCGCGCCGACCCATGCCTTCTCCGCCTTCTACCGCTATCTGAAGGAAGATTATGCGGCCGACGCCGTGCTGCATTTCGGCACCCACGGGGCGCTGGAGTTCATGCCCGGCAAGCAGGTCGGCCTGTCCGGCGATTGCTGGCCCGACCGGCTGATCGGCACGTTGCCGAACTTCTATCTCTACGCCGCCAACAACCCGTCCGAAGGCACGATCGCCAAGCGCCGCTCGGCGGCCACGCTGGTCTCCTACCTCACGCCGCCGGTCACGCAGGCCGGTCTCTACAAGGGCTTGAGCGAGCTGAAGGCGTCGCTCGACCGGCTGCGCAGCCTGTCGCCGGACGAAGCGGACCGCGACGACGTGTTCGAACTCATCGTCGCGCAGGCCGAGCAACTGGAACTGACCGAAGGTCTGCCGCGCGACAACCGCGACCATTTCATCGAACGCCTCACGGCTTCCATGCTGGAACTGGAATACGCGCTGATCCCCCACGGCCTGCACGTGGTCGGCCAGCCGATGAATGCGACGGAACGCACGCGAAATGCTGTTCCAGATCGCGGAAGCCGATGATGCCCCGACGCCGGACAAGGCCGATCATCGATCGCATCGTCGATGGTGGCGCCATCGACACGAACCGACGACGACCAGGACGCTGCACTCGTCAAACGTCTTGTCGAGACCAACGCGAACCTGTCCCACAATTGCGAACTCGACGGCCTGATGACGGCGCTCGACGGGCGGTTCGTCAGCCCGTCGCCGAGCGGCGATCTCATCCGCTCGCCGGAAATGCTGCCAACGGGCCGCAACATCCACGGCTTCGACCCGTTCGGCATCCCAAGCGCCTATGCGGTGCGGGACGGTGCGCGGCAGGCGGCGAAAGTGCTGGACCGGCACATGGAAGTCGACAACCGGCTGCCGGAAACCATCGCGGTCGTGCTGTGGGGCACCGACAATCTGAAATCCGCGGGCGGACCCATGGCGCAGGCCATGGCGCTGATGGGGGCCAAACCTCGCGTCGACAGCTACAACCGCGTCTGCGGTGCCGAACTGATCCCGCTGGAAGAGCTGATGCGCCCGCGCATCGACGTGGTGATGACGCTTTCGGGTATCTTCCGCGACCTGCTACCGATGCAGGCCAGCATGCTGGCGGAGGCGAGCTATCTCGCGGCCATCGCAGACGAGCCAGCCGAGCAGAACTTCGTGCGCAAACATGCGCTGGCCTATGCTGCGGAAAAGGGCTGCGATATCGAAGAGGCCGCCTACCGGGTCTTTTCCAACGGCGAAGGGGCTTACGGCTCCAACGTCAATTTCCTCGTCGGCTCCAGCGCCTGGAGCGACGATCAGGAAATCGCGTCCACCTATACGAACCGCAAGAGCTTCGCCATCAACCGCAAGGGCAAGACGAGCAAGCAGGTGGACCTGCTGACCTCCGTGCTCGGGCAAGTGGACATGGCCTACCAGAACCTCGATTCCGTCGAACTGGGCGTGACCACGATCGACCATTATTTCGATACGCTGGGCGGGATCACCAAGGCCGTCTCGCTGGCCCGCGACGGGGCCGATGTGCCGGTCTACATTTCCGACCAGACGCAGGGCGAAGGCCGGGTGCGGACGTTGAGCGAACAGGTTTCGCTGGAAACACGCACCCGCTCGCTGAACCCGAAATGGTTCGAAGGCATGCTGGACCACGGCTATGAGGGCGTGCGCCAGATCGAAGCGCAGGTGTCCAACACGATGGGCTGGTCGGCCACGACCGGCCAGGTGCAGCCCTGGGTCTATCAGGAACTGAGCGAGACCTTCGTGCTGGACGACGCCATGCGCCAACGGCTCGCCAACTCTGAATCCCGCATCCTCGGCACGCATGGTCGACCGGCTGATCGAAGCCAGCGACCGCGACTACTGGCAGCCCGATGCGGAAACGCTCGAAGCATTGCGCAACGCAAGCGAAGAACTCGAAGACCGCCTGGAAGGCGTGGAGGCATAATGAATTTGCTCGGACCCAATTCGCACCACAAGGGTGCCAAGCGCCCGCTCCCGCCCGGCCTCGACGGCAATGGCAGCGTGCAGGTGCATCTCGACCCGGAAATGGATATCGGCGGCGCGAAGGTGTTTGCCGTCTATGGCAAGGGCGGCATCGGCAAGTCGACGACGTCGTCGAACCTGTCGGCGGCATTCTCCAAACTCGGCAAGCGGGTGCTGCAGATCGGCTGCGACCCCAAGCACGATTCCACCTTCACCCTGACGAAGCGCCTCGTGCCCACGGTCATCGACGCTCTGGAGGAAGTGAACTTCCATTCGGAAGAATTGCGCACGGAAGACTTCGTCTACGAAGGCTACAATGGCGTCATGTGCGTGGAAGCCGGCGGCCCGCCTGCCGGCACCGGTTGCGGCGGCTACGTCGTCGGGCAGACGGTCAAGCTGCTGAAGGAGCATCACCTGCTGGAAGATTCCGACGTGGTGATCTTCGACGTGCTGGGCGACGTGGTTTGCGGCGGCTTCGCCTCGCCGCTGCAACATGCCGAGCGGGCGCTGATCGTCACCGCCAACGATTTCGACAGCATCTTCGCCATGAACCGCATCGCCTCGGCCATCGGGGCGAAGTCGAAGAACTACGAGGTGCGGGTCGGCGGCGTGATCGCCAACCGGTCCAAGGACACCGACGAGATCGACCGGTTCAACAAGGCCGTCGGTCTCGACAAGATCGCGCATTTTCCGGACCTCGACGTCATTCGCCGCTCGCGGCTGAAGAAATCGACGCTGTTCGAGATGGAGGATTCGCCGGAACTGGACGCGGTGAAGACGGAATATCTCAAGCTGGCGCAAACCCTGTGGGACGGCGGCGACCCGTTCATGCCGACCCCGATGAAGGACCGGGAAATCTTCGATTTCCTCGGTTTCGACTAGGAGCGCGCAGGCCATGTCCGATACGACTACGAAACCAGACGCGGAGAGCTGGAAACCTATTTCGACCGCACGGCGGCCGATAAATGGGTGGCGCTGACCTCCAACAGCCCGGTCAGCCGTATTCGCGAGACGGTCCGCAAGGGCCGTGAGGACATGCGTAACACGCTTCTGGACTGGCTCCCCGGCGACCTTGCCGGTGTCCGCCTGCTCGACGCGGGTTGCGGCACCGGCATGCTCGCCGTGGAGGCTGCCCGCCGGGGCGCCGACGTGCTGGCCATCGACCTGTCGCCTGCGCTCGTCTCGGTCGCTGCCGAACGCACTCCGGATGATCTGGGCGGCGGGTCGATCGACTATCGTTCCGGCGACATGACGGCACCGACGCTTGGCGATTTCGATTACGTCGTCGCCATGGACAGCTTCATCCACTATCCGGCGGAAACGATCGTCGGCTTTCTGGAAACCTTCGCGCCGCGCACGCGCACAGGCCTGCTGTTCACCTTCGCGCCCAAGACGCCGATGCTGAGCGCCATGCACCTTGCGGGCAAAGTGTTTCCGCGCAACGACCGCTCGCCCGCCATCGTGCCGGTGGCGGAGCGGACGCTGGCCGATGCAATCGGACGTTCGTCGGTGTTGAACGGTTTCGCGATCAAACGGACGCACCGCATCTCGACGGCTTTCTACAAATCGCAGGCCATGGAGCTTGCCGTACGATGACCGAAAAGCGTCCAACCGTGATCAGCCTGTGGCGTTCGGTCGGAACGCGCTTCCTGCCGTTTGCAGATGCAGCCTCCGACACGCTTCCGCTCGGGCGGCTGCTGCGTCTGTCCCTGTTTCAGGTCGCCGTCGGCATGGCCGCCGTGCTGCTGACGGGCACGCTGAACCGGGTGATGATCGTGGAACTGGGCGTGTCGACCACACTGGTGGCCGTCATGGTCTCGCTGCCGTTCCTGTTTGCGCCTGCCCGCGCGCTGATCGGCTTCAAGTCCGACACCCACCGCTCCCTGCTCGGCTGGCGGCGTGTGCCGTATATCTGGTTCGGGTCGATCCTGCAGTTCGGCGGGCTGGCGATCATGCCGTTCGCGCTGCTGTTGCTGCAATCCCAGACGAGCGGGCCGGAATGGCTTGGCCCTGCCGCGGCGGCACTGGCGTTTCTCGCAACCGGCATCGGCATCCATACGGTGCAGACCGCCGGTCTCGCGCTGGCCACCGATCTGGCACCGGAAGAAAGCCGTCCGCGCGTCGTGGCGCTCATCTACGTCATGCTGCTGGTCGGCATGATGGCGAGTGCCGTCATCTTCAGCTTCCTGCTGGCCGATTTCAGCGCCATCCGCCTCATTCAGGTCGTGCAGGGCGCAGCTGTCGCCACGATGGTTCTCAACGTCGTCGCCCTGTGGAAACAAGAAGCGCGCCAGCCTTCGCTGACGAAACCGTCGCAACCGCGCCCAGCGTTCAGCGAGGCATGGGCCGCATTTCGCGAAGACCGTCGCAGCCTGCGCCTGCTGGTCGCCGTCGGCCTCGGCACGGTCGGCTTTTCCATGCAGGACGTTTTGCTGGAGCCCTATGGCGGAGAGATCCTCGGGCTGACGATCAGCCAGACCACGATGCTGACCGCCCTCTTCTCGGCGGGAACGCTGGCCGGTTTCGCACTCGCCGCGCGGCTGCTCACCACCGGCTTCGACCCGCACCGTCTGGCCGCGCTGGGCACGTTGATCGGCATCGCGGCGTTCTGCTGCGTCATCTTCGCGGCGCCGCTGGCATCGGCAAATCTGTTCCGCGTGGGCACGGCGCTAATCGGCGCCGGAGGCGGGCTGTTCATCGTCGGCACGATGATCGCCTGCATGGACCTGGCGGACAGCAACGGTTCCGGCCTGGCCCTTGGTGCCTGGGGGGCCGTGCAGGCCTCTGCCGTGGGTATCGGCCTGGCATCCGGCGGCATCATCCGCGACTTCGCCGGCGCACTGTCGCAAGCCGGGCATCTGGGCGAAACGCTATCGGACCCGGCCATCGGCTACAGCGTCGTCTATCATCTGGAGATCGGCTTTCTGTTCGCAAGCCTTATCGCCATTGGACCCATCGTCCGGGTTGCCGGACCGACTGGGGCACACACAACACCGCAACAACCGGCAAAGTTCGGTCTGGCAGACCTGCCGGGCTGATCGAATTGGAGGACTATCATGGTTGAAATCGTCGGAACTATCGATGTGGCACAGGTCGTGCTGTACGCATTCTGGATATTCTTCGCCGGGCTGATCTGGTATCTCCAGACGGAAAGCCGCCGCGAGGGCTATCCGCTGGAAAGCGACCTAACGGGGGACTACAACCGCGATGCGTGGTTGCAGCTGCCGAGCCCCGAAAACCTTCATCCTGCCCCACGACATGGGCACCCGCACCTTTCCGCACCCGGCCGACCGGGACACCCGGCCCATCGCCGCCGTGCGGACGGCCGCCTTCGCCGGTGCTCCGCTCATTCCCACGGGCAACCCGCTGATCGACGGCGTGGGCCCGGCTTCCTGGTGCGAACGCCCGGACCATCCAGACCTCACGCCCCATGGCACGGCCAAGATCGTGCCCCTGCGGGTTGCCACCGCCTACAAGGTCTCCGCCCAGAGCCCTGACCCGCGCGGCTACAACGTCATCGCCGCCGACGGCTCCGTCGTCGGAGTGGTGAAGGACGTCTGGGTCGATCAGACCGAGTCCGTCATGCGCTACTACGAGATCGAAACGGGCGGTCAGACCCGTCTCATTCCGCACGGATTCGCCGTCCTGCGCAACGTGGCGCGCGGCAAGGGGAAGGAACTGTACGTTCACGCCCTGCTTCCGGTCCATTACCCCGACATTCCCGTGACCGCCTCTCCCGACCAGATCACCATGCTGGAGGAAGAGAAGATCATGGCCTATTTCGGTGGCGGCAATCTGTACGCCATGCCTGCCCGTTCGGAGCCGCTGCTGTGAGCCACGACGACTACGAGAAGGAGCCTGTCCCCGGCCTTCCGGCACGTCTGCCGGAAGGGGAGCACATCGTGTGGCAGGGTATGCCGGATGCGTCCGTCTTTCTGCGGCACGTCTTGCATGCCCGGTTCATCCCGCTGTATTTCGGCGCGCTGATCGCATGGCGGGTGGTGACGGGACTTTACGACGGCGACGCTATGGGGGCCATCGCCGTATCGGTCGGCGTGGCCGTCATGCTGGGTGCCATCCTGTTCGCGCTTGCCTGGTGGTTCTCCCGGGCGGTCGCCCGCACGACGATCTACACCATCACCAACAAGCGGGTTGTCATGCGCTTCGGCATCGCCATTCCCGTCACGTTCAACTACCCGTTTTCCCAGATCCTGTCCGCGGACATGCGGCAGCTCGATGCCGACAGCGGTACGATCGCCCTGACGCTGAAGGAGCACACGAAAGTGTCCTGGGCCGTGTTGTGGCCCCACGCCCGTCCGTGGAAACTGGCGACGCCGCAACCCGCCATGCGCGCGGTCGGCGATGCCAGCGCAGCGGCGGCCCACCTGACCGAAGGGCTGACGGCGACCCATGCCGGTGTAGGGCGGCCCGATACCGTCGATTTGCGTGATACGGACGACACGATGGCCCCGATACCTGTCGGTAATTCGAGAATGGTGGCCGTTTAAGCGCGCTTTTTCAGCCGCGATATGCTAGGAATGACGAGATGAACCAACCACGGCGTGACCAGATAACGGGCATTCACAAGCTGCCGCTTTTCGGAGCGTTGGCCGTCGTGTTGCTCGCCATCGTCACGGTGGTCGGGTCTGTGTCCACCGGTGCGGGCACGGTCGGGCGCACGATCGGCGTGCCCGTGGCCGAGCGCATGATCGGGTTTCGGGACGAAGCCGGCGGTGTCGTTGCCGTGTTCGACGCGGAAACCAACGAGACGATCGGCAGTTTCGGCGTCGGCGAGGGCGCGTTTCTGCGCATGGCCGTGCGCAGCATGACCTTCCAGCGCACGTCCAAACGCATCCGCTACGACTTGCCCTATCGCCTCACCCGCACCGACAGTGGCAAGATGTCCTTCATCGACCCGCAGACGGGTCATTTCATCAAGCTGAATGCGTTCGGGCCCGTGGCGATCTCCAGTTTTTCCGCCCTTCTGCCAGATCATTCGAAACAGGGAGCCTGAGCGATGTTGGCGAGTATGAAGCGGGGGGCGCGGACCATCGATGTCGGTTGCACCGTGGAGATAGAACACACGTTCGAAAGCCTGCACGCCCATGTGCGGTTCGACGATGGCGTCACCGTCAATCCCGGTGACGAGGTGACCGTTCACGGGCAGCCGATCTCCGTTCCCTACGGAGAAGCGCAGACCTTCCGCCGCATGGCCACCGTCAAACGCGCCGGATGGCTCGAACGGATGTGGACGCGGGCTACCGGCGATTTCGAATTTATGGAACTGTGCGAATTCAGCTTTTCGGAGGAAGCCCTATGAACGCCCATGCCCCTATTCCTGCTACCGGACCCGCCAAGGGCAAGCCCGTCGCCCTGAACGACCAGAGCGAGACCACCAAACTCGCCCACGAAACCACCATGCTGAACCCGCGGTTCTACACCACGGATTTCGACAAGCTGGACAAGACGGACGTGTCCAGCGTGCGCGGCGAATGGGACACGCTCATCGCCGAGATGAAGAGCGACCCCAACAGAGGCCACTTCAAGCGCAATGAAGAGTGGGAAAAGATCGATCTCGACGCCCTGCCCGAAGGCCTGCGCAAGGAACTCGTCGACTTCCTCGTCAGTTCGCTGACTGCGGAGTTTTCCGGCTGCGTCCTCTATAAGGAAATGAAGCGGCGCGGCACGAACCCGGACATCAAGGAGCTGTTTTCCTACATGAGCCGGGACGAAGCCCGCCATGCAGGCTTCATCAACGATGCGCTGAAGGACTTCGATATCGGCGTCAATCTGGGCTTCCTGACCAAGGCGAAGAAATACACCTATTTCCGTCCGAAGTTCATCTTCTACGCCACCTACCTGTCGGAGAAGATCGGCTACGCCCGCTACATCACGATCTACCGGCACCTGGAGAAGCATCCGGAAAACCGCATCCACCCGATTTTCAAGTGGTTCCTGGAATGGTGCAACGACGAGTTTCGCCACGGCGAGGCGTTCTCGCTGCTGATGCGGGCGGACCCGAAGCTGCTGGCCGGTCACAACAAGCTGTGGATCAAGTTCTTCCTCTGCGCCGTCTATGCCACCATGTATGTGCGCGACCATGCCCGGCCGCATTTCCACGAGGCGCTCGGTCTCGATATCGAGGAATACGATTTCCGCGTCTTCGAAATCACCAACGAGATTACCAAGCAGTGCTTCCCGTTCACCCTCGATCTGGACAATCCGAAGTTCCGCACCCGGCTGCGCCGTTTGAACGAGATCGCCGTCGCCATGCAGGCAGCGGAGAAACAGGGCGGGATCATCGGCAAGGCCAAGAAGGCCAGGCTGATGGCGGCGGCTGCGACCAACTTCGCGCGGCTCTACATGCTGCCCACCAACAAGAACGAGATACCGGAAACGAGCCACCTCGTTCCGGCCTGGTAGGAGGGTGCTGGCTGCGCATCCATGACAATCCTCGTCCCGATCCTGTTCGTCATAGCCGTCTGGTGGTTTTCCACCGGGGCGGTTCTGTGGCTGGCAGGCGGCGAACGGGGGCGCGGGCGCGGGTCGTTCGGGCTCATGACCGGCGTGGCTTTTCTCGGTCTTGCGGGCACCTATGCCAGCGCGCGTGGCGTGGGTTCGCACACGCCCTATCTCGCATTGGTCTCGGCGCTCGCCGTTTGGGCCTGGGTCGAGTTCACCTTCCTGTCCGGGCGGATCACCGGCTCACGCACCGTGGCCTGCGGGCGTGGTGCTACCGGGGTGAAACGCTTCAAACAGGCTTTCGCGGCGGTGGACCACCACGAATACGCGCTGGTGGCCGCGCTCGGGCTGACCGGTCTCATCTGCTTCCTCGGCGGATCGTTCGAAGCCTTCTGGTTCTTCGCCCTTCTATGGGCCATGCGGGTGAGCGCGAAGCTGACGCTGTTTTCCGGCGCACCCAATTTTTCCGTCGACATGATGCCGCGGGCGCTTGCCCATCTGCCGAGCTATTTCCGGCTGGACAGGACCGGACCCGTCTTCTGGGCCTCCACGCTGCTGTCCACAGTCGCGCTGCTGGCCGCGGTCTGGGCCTTCGCGACCGGTCACGTGCCTGCGACCGATACGGTCTTCGCGCTCATGCTGACGACCTTCCTTGCACTGGCCGTGCTGGAACACTGGTTCATGGTGCTGCCGGTGGCCGACAGTGCCCTGTGGCGCTGGGCGATGCCCGCCGAAGCGCCTGCGACCGATCTGAAACCGACCTTGCGTCATGCGAAAAAACCAAGACCCGCCATCGGCGCGGCTGACTGAACTGGGGGACTATCCATGGATTTCGAACATTTCTTCGAAAGCGAACTGAGCGGCTTGCGCGAAGCGGGGAATTACCGCGTCTTCGCCGATCTCGAACGTCGGCAGGGGCAGTTTCCCCGCGCCACCCGCTACAATGCCGAGGGAGAGAGCGAGGAGGTCACCGTGTGGTGTTCCAACGACTACCTCGGCATGGGCCAGCACCCGGCAACCCTGCAGGCCATGAAGGACGCGATCGACAAATGCGGCGCGGGCGCAGGCGGCACCCGCAACATTTCCGGCACCAACCACTACCACGTGCTGTTGGAAGAAGAGCTGTCGGACCTCCACGGGAAGGAAGCAGCGTTGCTGCTGACCTCCGGCTATGTGGCCAACTGGGCAGCGCTCGGCACTCTGGCCTCGCGGATCCCCAACTGCGAGATCTTCTCCGATTCCGAAAACCACGCCTCCATGATCGAAGGCATCCGCCATTCCCGTGCGCCAAAGCACATCTGGAACCACAACGACCCGAAGGATCTCGACCGTCTTCTCACCGAAGCCGGGCCCGACGTGGCCAAGCTGGTCGCCTTCGAAAGCGTCTATTCGATGGACGGCGACATCTGCCCGATGGCGGAGATTCTCGACGTTTGCGAGAAGCACGGGGCGATCTCGTATCTCGACGAGGTCCATGCCGTCGGTCTCTACGGCCCGCGTGGTGGCGGCATCGCGGAGCGGGAAGGCCTGATGGACCGGGTAACGGTCATTCAGGGCACGTTGGGCAAGGCGTTCGGCGTGATGGGCGGCTATATCGCAGCCTCCCACAACCTGATCGACTTCGTGCGCTCCTTCGCCTCCGGCTTCATCTTTTCCACCGCCCTGCCCCCGGCGCTGGCCGCCGGCGCGCGGGCATCGATCGTGCATCTGAAGCGCAGCGAGATGGAGCGCATGCGCCAGCAGCGCAACGTGCGTGTTCTGCGCGAGCGGTTCGACGCGATGGGCATTCCCTACATGAAGAACGAGAGCCACATCGTGCCGGTGATGGTGGGGGATGCCAAGAAGTGCAAGTTCATCTCCGACCTGCTGCTGGAAAGCTACGGCATCTACGTGCAGCCGATCAACTATCCCACGGTGCCCGAAGGCACCGAGCGGCTGCGCATCACGCCTTCGCCGCTGCACACGCCTCAGGACATGGACCGCCTGACGACGGCCTTGTCCGAACTGTGGTCGCGTTGCGCCCTGTCGCGGGCGGTTGCCTGAAACCGGTGTTCGACGACCCCGTCATGCTGGAGCCCTATGGCGACCCCCGCGGGCATGAGCCGAGGCCTGCTGGCGCCACTCCTGCCTCTACGGAGCCGGACATTCTCATTCCGGGCATCGCTGCGAACGATACGCTTTATCCGGTGGAGAAGATGGAGGCCCACCTTCGTGGCCTGCACCATCTAGCGGTCTCCGTATTCGTGTTCGACGGCACCGATCTGCTGATCCAGCGCCGGGCCGAGAGCAAGTATCATTGCGCGGGGCAATGGGCCAACACATGCTGCACCCATCCGCACTGGAACGAAGACGTCGTCAGCGCGGCCGCGCGCAGGCTTGACGAGGAACTCGGCTTCACGGTCCCGATCGAAAAGCGGTTGGTGGTGGAATACTCCGCCGACGTGGGCGGAGGACTTTGGGAGAAGGAACGTGTTCACATGTTCCGCGCCGACGTGGAGAAGAGCCGTGTCGACATACGACCCAACCCTGCCGAAGTGGCCGAGACGCGGTGGATTTGTGCCGACATCCTACGCGACGACGTCGTCCGGCATCCGGACCGCTACACGCCGTGGTTTCGTATCTACCTGAACCGTTATCCGGACTTGGACTTCTAGAGGCTTGTGACGCGACCGGTTGCTACGGACGCGGTTTGAACGTGGTGCCGGATTTCTCTTCCGCATCGTTCTGCTGCATCAGGCTCTCGCCACGGGCATGCTGAGCGGCCGAGCGTTCGGCCAGAGAGCCGCTTTCGCCCCGGTCCGCCGCCTTCTTGGTCTTGAAGAAGGAGAACGCCAGCCATCCGATGACGGCGAGAAAGGTCATGAGCGCCAGCGTGAGCAGTATTCCCTGATTGTCCATTGGTCGATCTCCGCAAGTTTCGGTTGCACGATCAATCGCCTGGCGACCAGTTGGTTCCCGTCGGCCTCGTAGATCGCACAAGTGTCCGGGCGCTTACGCCATTCCCATCCCTGCGAACGAAAACCCGCGGCCGGATGGACCGCGGGTTCTTGCAGTGTCAGGTCGGCACGGGTGGTCGTCAGCGGTACCAGTTGGAGCCGCTCTCGTGCAGCACACCGTGCTTGATCGCCCATTCGGACCAGTCCATCACCACGGTTCCGGTCAGCAGGATGCCGATGCCGCCGGTCAGGGTCGTCAACATGGCGAACCACCAAGCCCAGCGGTGGACCGACTCCATCGTCGCGTTGAAGCCCATGGTCCAGCGCCAGAAGAGGGCCGCGCGTTCCGACGCCGTGCCCCGGTCGGTGATCTGCTCGATCTCGCGCTCGCCACCGTAGCGGCTGACCGCCAGAATGGTCGCGCCGTGCATGGCAAACAACAGGGCGGACCCGTAGAGAAACACGATGGAAAGCGCGTGGAACGGGTTGTAGAACAGGTTGCCGTAGTTCAGCGAAAACGCGTTCGTCCAGTCGAGGTGGGAAAAGATGCCGTAGGGCACCGCGTGGGACCACGAGCCCAGCAGAACGGGGCGGATGAAGCCCAGCACCAGAAACAGCCAGATGGCGGCCCCGAAGGCGATGGGCACATGCATGCCCAGCCCGAGCGCCTTGGCGCGACGGTAGGTGCGCAGCCACCAGGTCAGCACCGAGACCGTCAGGAAGAAGCCGGTGATCATGAACCACCCGCCTTCCTTCAATGGCGGCAGAACCTTCAACCCGTATTCCTCGAAGGGCGGGTCGAGCGACAGCCAGAACAGCTGGCGCACGAACTGCACCGGATCCCAGTTCACCTGCGCCCAATAGTTGAGGCCGATGATGTTGAAGGCGATCAGGAAGCAGACGATGGAGATGGTGCCGAGAAAGCCGATATAGATCGGCCCGATCTGCGCGTTCCCGAACCGTCCGACGAGGTGGTAGATCTTGCCGCCGCCGGTGCGGGCGTCCTGATAGGGCAACAGGATGCCTGCACCCGGTTTGGTCTCCACCTGAACGGCGGTGAAGAGGTTTTGATATTCACGCATGATACAAGCCTCCGATCATGGTTGGGTGCGCAGGTCGCCGATTTCGCGCACGAGATCGTCCTGCGGGAAGACGGGAAGTTGCAGCCACCAGTCCCACCAGTCGCTCCATGCATCGATCCAGAAGATCGACGGACCGCTGATGATGATGCAGATGCCGCTCCAGAACGCCGCGCTGAGAGCCAGAAACAGCCCGACCCGGTGGATGCCCAGCGTACCGACCGAATAGCCGATGAAGTCGCGGAAATAGGTGTCCTCGTGTTCCGGTGTCTTCACTTCCTGCCCGCGACCGGGGTTGGTGGAGGACAGAACCAGCCCACCGTGAAGCGCAAGCGCCAGCCCGGTGGTGAAGAAGAACGTGATGGCGATCATATGCGCCGGGTTGTAGTGAAAGTTGCCGAAGGCGTAGCCGACATTGTTGACCCATTCGAGGTGGGAATAGATGCCGTAGGGGAAGCCATGTCCCCAGGCGCCCATGAGCAGCGGGCGAATGACCACCAGGCTGACATAGGCGAAGATGGCGATCGAGAATGCGAACGGCACATGGTAGCCCATGCCCAATTTGCGGCAGATTTCGACCTCTCGCAGCGCCCAGGTGACGAACGCGCCGACGGCACAGATAGTGATGATCTGCCACAACCCGCCCTCTCGCATGGGGGCCAGTGCCAGGCCGTAATCGAGGTCCGGCGGGTTGATGCTGATCTGCCAGATGTTCCACGTCGGACCCTGCGACGCACCGTAGATGATGAGCAGTGTGCCGAGGATGGAAAAGAACAGCGTGGCGACCCCGAAGAAGCCGACATAGAAAGGACCGACCCAGAAATCGAACAGGTCACCCCCGATGAGGGTGCCTCCGCGAACCCGGTATTTGCGCTCGAAACTCAGTAAGGCCATTGCCCTGTCTCCGTGAATGCAGTGCGGTTTTCGACAGGCGGGAACACGTGGTTTCCCGCCTGCCGAAGTGGTGAGATACCCGTCAGGTCAAGGACCCGGAGCCGAGCGTCGTCAGCGAGCTGACAACGGCGGCCGGTTGGGCATCGAGCCAGTTGTACCGGTCCGTGCTGAGCAAGATGAAGTGAATCAAGATTGCCAGCGTGAACAGGAATACGGCGAGTGCGACGAGTACACGCCGCGGATCGAAGATGAGCCAAACTCTATACATTGTTCAGCCCCTCCCTATACCAGAACCGTGCTCAACGCGGTGACGGTGGTGGTGACACCATCCATCAGCGATGAGTACAGTCCGTCGTCGCCTGGGATCCACGGGCGCCAGAACCACACAAGCAAATGCGCGATGATGGCGATGACCGTAAATCCGATGAATCCACCAATGAACTGCTTGTGGAATTCCTGTGCTTCCCCGGCGGTCATGCCGGAGAGGGACACATTTTCTGGACTAGCCATATTAGCCTCCTAGTCTCCTGCCTTTCGGCAGATGCCGCTGAATATCCCGCGGCCGGATTGCGCGGCCCACACGGACCGCTATCCCCCACCAGTGCGGTGGGAAAATTCGAAACCTTCAGTACCGGACCGCGTAGCCGGCCGATGCATGGGCCGCCTGCCGGGCCTGCGCGATCAGGCTGCCGGCCTCGCTGCGCCCGATCAGGCGGGCAAGGGCGAAGGTCGCCAGACCCACGGTGAACAGCAGGGCGAACAGAACCCGGTAAAGCAGCGAAGACGCCTTGACGTGATCGTGCAGACCGACGTGATGTGCGGTGATGTCAGACATGGAATTCATCCTTCCTGATGGTGCCTGCGGTGCGAGGTGAAACCCTCATGCCGCCTGCCTTGAATGGGTTCGTGTGGTGGCGGCGACCCGCTCGACGGTGACCCGGTCTTCACCGGCATCGAGGGCGTCGCGTTCGGTCTCGTCGCGCAGGGTCTTGGCTGCCGAAATGCGCACGAGAA
The DNA here is from genome assembly GCA_963711195.1 of uncultured Alphaproteobacteria bacterium. Classification (GTDB taxonomy): domain Bacteria; phylum Pseudomonadota; class Alphaproteobacteria; order Rhizobiales; family Rhizobiaceae; genus Pseudahrensia. The sequence continues at coordinate 116,303 of CAVQDK010000003.1, read as the reverse complement.
TGGGTTGGGCATCGACCGCCTCGTCGAGCGCACGACGCGCATCCACATCCCACGGCAACGTGTTGCGTGCGCGGGCGGGAACGGCAGGGGCGGCCCGGTCCATGTCGGACTGGAGCGGCAGGATGTGGAACAGGGCGTCGAACAGGCTGTTGCAGACTTCCTGCACCAGATAGGACGCGCCGGAATATCCCATGAAGGGCGTGCCGGTGTGGCGGCGGATGACGGCACCGGGGAAGGACGCGGGCATATACATGGCCCGCGAGCCCTGGTCGGCCAGATACATGCGTTCATTGTAGGAACCGAACAGGATCATCGGCGGCTTGTCGCGAATGAGATCCTGCACGGACTGATTGTCGGTCTTCTTGCCGGGCACGCGGGCCACGGCGAAGGTGCAGGGCAGCCCCATCTCCTCTTCGAGGAAATTGCGCACACCGCGGGTGTAGGTCTCGTTGGCGACGATGGCGAAGCTGGCGGTGCCGAAGAAGTCCTGCGTCACCGAGCGCCACAGATCCCACATGGGTTTCAATGTCGTGTGCTTTTCCCGCTCGATGAACGGTTCCGGGTCGAGGCCGAGCATATCGCCCAGCTTGCGCAGGAACGCCGTGGTAGAATGAATGCCAAGCGGCGCCTGCAGGAAAGGCCGGTCGAGCTCTTCGCACAGCAGACGACCGAACTCGCGGTACATGCAGATATTGGCTTCGGCATTGGACAGTTTCGTCACGTCCGCCAGATGGGAACCGAGCGGGAAGGTCATGTTGACCTCTGCCCCGATGCCTTCGACCAGACGGCGGATTTCAGCCAGATCGGATGGCATGTTGAAGGTGCCGTAGATCGGGCCGATGATATTGACGCGGGGGCGGTCGCCCTCCTTGCGCTTGCGCGGCGGCAGCACCTTGCCCTTCTTGGGGCCGTATTCCGTCCACAGCCACTTGAGTGCGCGGTCGGCGCTCTGCCACTGGTCCTCGTCGATGGTGCGGGGCAGGAAGCGCTGGATATTGGCCCCCTCCGGCGTGACGCCGCCACCGATCATCTCTGCGATGGAACCGGTGACGACGACAGCCGGGAGGTCGGGATCGAGCACCTTGCGGGAGCGGCGCATGGCCTCTTCCGTGCCGTGCTGGCCCAGTTCGTCTTCGCCAAGACCGGTGACGACGATGGGCAATTCGTGGGGCGGCAGCGCGTCGGTGTAATGCAGGACGGACGTGACGGGCAGGTTTTCGCAGCCGACCGGACCATCGATGATGACCTGCAGGCCCTTGATGGCGGTGAAGGCATAGACCGACCCCCAATAGCCGCCGGCGCGATCGTGATCGAGAACGAGAGTCATGTTCCTCCCGTGGGCAGGCAAGAAACGAGCGATGGGCGATGATGACTCCCACCGCCTCTCCACCGTCGACGGCGTTGGCCGAACGGGCGGCGCGGGCGGCAAACTTTTTCTTGAAGGCCGGGCGGTCTTCCGGCGTGTTTTCCCACACGCCTGCGGTGTAGTCGGTGCCGACGCCCTCGAAGAACGATTTCATCGCATCGAAGCGCGGCTTGTTGGCAATCGCGCCGTTGATGACCTGAGCCAGCGACCCGGCACCGGCTGGGCCCATGAGCGGGCGGGCGGAAATGAGGTTGGTGAAGTAGAGCGACGGGGTGCCCTGCTCCTTCGCCTTCTGCACGACAGGCGTGGTGCCGATGGCGAGGTCCGGTTCGAACTCCTTCAGCGCGGCCAGATCGTTTTCGAGCGATGCACGGTATTGCACGTGGACGCCGTGGGCTTCGAGCCATGCGGCGTCGTCGGCGGACCATTTCGTCTTGGGGCAAGCCGTGCCGACATAGCGCAGGTCCGCGCCGGACTCGATCAGCAGGCGGGCGACGAGCAGTTCGGAGCCTTCGTAGCCGGAAAGCGTGATGCGGCCCTTGATGGGCATGGCAGCCAGCGCACCCTTGATGGCGGGCAGGATGGCGTTCGTCGCGGCGTCGATCTTGGACTGCTCGACGTTGCAGGTCTCGCCGATGGTTTTCAGCCAGGCTTGCGTTCCCTCCACACCGACAGGCGCGGAACCGACAATGGATCGGCCTGCCGCGTCGAACTCGCGGAAGGAGGCGGTGTAGAACGGGTGGATGGCGGCAACGGCCGCGCAATCGAGCGCGGAATAAAGTTCGCGCCACTCACGGCCCGGCAGAACGGTGCCCGCTTCCAGCCCCATGGGCTCCAGCATCTGCCCGATGCTGATCGGGTCGACGGGGAACATCTCGCCCACCAGCGTGATGCGCGGCTTGTCGCTGTCGGATTTCTTTTCGGGCGCCTGCACCGGACCGGCGGCGATTTCCTGCCGCGCATAGTTCAGCATCGCACCGGCCAGCACGTCCTTGGCTTCCGCATGGGTGGGGATGCCGAAGCCGGGCACGTCGATGCCGACGATGCGCACGCCGTCGATGACCTTCGGCAGCATCTGCAACGGCACGCCGGAAGCCGTCGGCACGCACAGATTGGTGATGACAATGGCGTCGTATTTTTCCGGATCGGCCATTTCGTGGACGGCGTCGCGGATGTCCTCGAACAGCTTGCCGGTCACGAGGCTTTCGCTGTCGAACGGCACGTAGCCCACCGTGCGCCGTGCACCGTAGAAGTGGGACGTGAAGGTCAGGCCGTAAACGCAGCAGGCGGAGCCGGACAAGATCGTGGCCGTGCGGCGCATACGCAAGCCGACACGGAGCGAGCCGAAAGCGGGGCACATGCTCTGGGGCTGGTCGTGCGGCCCTTGCGGATAGTCCTTGGCGTATTGCCCTAGAATCTCGCTCTTGCCAGCCTGCTTGGCCGCTTGCAGCATCTTGTCCGCACCCGCATGGCAGCCCGCACCGTCGGAAGCACCGCTGGAGACGGATGCATCGACCACGTCGCGCTCGACGTCGCTCAGGCTGTCATGGAGGGTGTGGGTGTCGGTCATGGCTGGATCAGACGTTGTCGTAGACAACCTCCAGGGACTCCTTCTTCATCATCGAAGGGGGGCACATGTCCTCGGCAGCGGCGGGCACCAGCACGTAGTTGGCGCCGGTGTCGTCGTCGGAAAACAGGGCGAGCAGGCCGTCCTGCGTCAGCGGCGCGGGCTGGCGCGGCGGAGCGGTCATCATGTTGTTGGCAAGGTCCGTGAACATCGGACCCCACTCGCCTGCAGGATCGCCGACGATCTCGTATTTGGCGGACTTGCGGCGGATATCCTCGTGCTGGGGAATGGACGCCAGAACCGGAATCTTCACCGCCTTGGCAAAGGCTTCCGCTTCGCCGGTGCCGTCGTCCTTGTTGATGAGAATGCCGGCCACGCCGACATTGCCGCCGAGCTTGCGGAAATATTCGACCGCCGAGCAGACATTGTTGGCGACGTAGAGCGATTGCAGGTCGTTGGAGGCGACGACGATGACCTTCTGGCACATGTCGCGGGCGATCGGCAGGCCGAAGCCGCCGCAGACCACGTCGCCGAGAAAATCGAGCAGCACATAGTCGAAATCCCACTCGTGGAAGCCGAGCTTTCTCCAGCAGCTCGAAACCGTGGATGATGCCGCGCCCGCCGCACCCGCGACCGACTTCGGGGCCGCCCAGTTCCATGGCGTAGACACCATCGCGCTTGAAGCACACGTCGCCGATGGCGACGTCCTCACCGGCGGCCTTCTTGCGCGACGAGGTCTCGATGATGGTGGGGCAGGACTTGCCGCCGAACAGCAGCGAGGTCGTGTCGGACTTCGGGTCGCAACCGATCAGCAGAACCTTCTTGCCGCTCTGGGCGAGGTTGTAGGAGAGGTTGGCCAGCGAAAAGCTCTTGCCGATGCCGCCCTTGCCATAGATGGCGATGACCTGGGTTTCCTTGGTCACTTCACCGGTGTGAACGGCGTCCGGCTCGGTATCGGCCTCTTCCTTCAGCAGGGCGAAGATGTCGGCGGCGTCTGCTTCCGCCTCGACCTGCGGTTCGGCGTCCGTGTTGAGAGTAAAACCTTCGCTCATTGCTTCGTGCTCCAGTCGAGAACCATCTTGAGGCAGGCGGGGTCGCCGAATGCGGTGTCGTAGGCCTGCGCGGCGTCGTCCGCCGTGCTGCGGTGGGTGACGAGACCGGCGAGAGACAGTTTGCCCTCGCCCAACAGGCGTCGAACGGCCTCCAGATCGGCGTCCTGCCATTCGGCGGCGATGCGGATGCGGGCCTCTTTCATGAAGGCGGGCGGAAAGGCGAAATCGAGCCGCTTGCTGTAGAAGCCCGCCAGCACGATCTCGCCACCGCGGGACAAGCCACCGACCAACGTGTCGAGAATGGCGCTGTCGCCGCTCACGTCGTAGATCGCGGAATAGGCGGTGCCAGCATCTTCGGCCGGATCGACGACACGGTAGGAATCAGTGGTGGCACGGCGCGCCGCGTTCGTTTCCCAGACGGTCGGTGTGCCACCCAGAGCCAGTGTCAGGCGGGCCGTTAGGCGGCCCAGAATGCCGTGGCCGACGATCAGGTCCGGCAGAGCCGCGCCCTCGGCGGCAATTGCATGGTGGGCCGTTGCGGCAAGCGCCATGAGAACGGCGTCGCTGCCGATGGAGGCATCGACCGGCTTGGCCTTGGCAGCGTCGACGATCAGCGTGGAAGCGGACCCGCCGAACAGGCCGCGCACGTCCTTGTAAGCTGCGCAACCGGGCACATAGACCCGCTCGCCGATACGGGTAGCGTGTTTTGAGGGTGCATCCACGACGGTACCGACCGTCTCGTAGCCGGGCACGAGGGGATATCCCATGCCGGGGAAGGCCGGCATGTCGCCAGTCCACAACAGGCGCTCCGTGCCGGTGCTGATGCCGCTCCAGTCCACCGCGACGGTCAGATCGTCGAGCGGAGGGATCGTTCAGATCCACATCGTCGACGACCAGCTTGCCCGGCTTTTCAAAGATGACGGCACGTGTGTGCATGCGCTCTTCCCAATCTGGCCCCGGCGCGATTGCCGGTCGAATTGGCCCCCATTCATGTGTCATAGTATTTTGACACTTTTTAATGTCAAGCAAACTCTACACATTATCTGCGGGTCGACGAGCCGAGATCACGCTGGTGATTAAAGGCGAACGGGTTTTCACCAACGTCACGTCCTCGAATCCGGCCTGCTCCAGCATGGCGATGAGCATTTGCGGCGGGCGCGGACGGCCGCTGCCCATGGCGTGGAGATAGAAGTTGAAATAGGCGTCGCTGATGCGGTGGGCCGAACCGCCGGTGGACATGGGTTCGCACACAATGAGCCTGCCGCCGCCGGGCAGACGCGTCGAACACGGCTTTCAGGATCGCCGAAGCCGGTTCGTCGTCGTGGTCGTGCAGGATGCGCACGAGAGAAACGAGGTCCGCGCCGCGGGGAAGCGGGTCGTCGAAGAAGGAACCGCCGAAAGTTTCGGACCGGTCCGCCAGTCCTGCTGCTGCAAGTTCCGGCTCGGCCTGTGCCACCACTGCGGGCAGGTCGAACAGTTGCAGGCGCAGCGCAGGGTTCCGCTCCGCGACGGCTTTCAGGAAGGCACCGTGTCCGCCCCCCACATCCAGCAGTGTGCGGTGCTGCGAAAAGTCGATGACAGCGTTCACCTCGGCTGCGACCATCGCCTGGCTCTCGGCCATCAGCTGCGAATAGGCGCGCACGGCATCGGCGTCGCTGTCGGCAGGGTTGCCGCTGCGCGCATAATCCCAATAGCGCGACAGGTGGGTCTCGCCCCTGCCGGAGCGCAGCATGGCCACCGGATCGGCCATGTCGCGGTAGAACGCGCCGTGGTGGCGAATCATGGCGATGACGCCAGGATTGGCCGTGAGCGCCGCGCCGAGATCGCCCAGCCGGTAGAGGCCGTCGTCATGTTGCAACAGTCGTAGCGAGGCGGCTCCATCGGCCAGCCGGCGGGTCTCGTCGTCCGGCAAACCGATTCGTCGTCGCCAGATCCGTCAGGCCGATCCCGTCGCCGACCTTGGCCAGCACGTCGAGTTCGATGCATGCCGACAGGATTTGCGAGTAGACGAAGCCGGAGACGAGGTCGAACAGTTCGCTCTGGCGCTTGCGCACGATCGGGCGGGTGAGGGGAAAGCGCGTGGCGAAGGCGTGGAAGCGGGGCGACCGCAGACAGAGGTTGCGGAACGCGATCCAGCGGGTGGTGAGGCTCACGTCGGTGAGACCGGACGGGTCAGGCGGCCTGTTTGGCCAGTTCCGCCGGTACGAGCCGGGTCGCCTGCGCCACGATCAACCCGCGCAGGCCGTCGGCACCATCGCAGTCCGGCACCGAAGACGCGGCCAATTCGACGGTGTCCTTCAGCCGCCGGATGGTGGCCTGCAGGCCGAATTGCAGCACCGCGTTGGGGCGCGCATTGGCCGTGTCCTGCGCCACCGGCTTGCCGCATTCCTCGGAGCCGCCCACGGCGTCGAGTAGATCGTCGGCCAGCTGGTAGGCCTGCCCGATATAGGTGCCGAGCGGGCGCCACTGGGCGGGATCCTGCCCCGCCGCGATGGCACCGGCACTCACCGCGCCGACGAACAGGGCGCCGGTCTTCGCACGGTGATATTCGGTGACGTCGATCTCGGTCTTCGCTCTCCCATGCCTGCCCGGCGACAATTCCACCGGGCATGCCGACGGCTTTCGTGATGCATGTGATGAGCGGTGCAAGCCGTTCGGGGTTCCGGGCGGCGGCAAGCGCCACGGTGTTGAAGGCTTCCACGATCAGCGCATCGCCGGTCAGGACGGCGATCGGCTCGCCGTAGAGCGTATGGACGCTCTTCTTGCCGCGGCGGATATCGGCGTCGTCGAAACAGGGCAGATCGTCGTGGACCAGGGAGGCGCAGTGCAGCATCTCGATGGCGGCAGCGGCGCTGTCCACAAGCGCATCGTCCCGCGCGCCGCAGGATTCGGCCACCGCCAAGGTCAGTTGCGGGCGCACCCGGGCACCGCCGGGAAACAGGGCGTGATGGACGGCCATGGCCAGTTTCGGCGGGCAGGGTTTGGCGGTTGCCCGCGCGATGGCGGCTTCCAGCGCCTGTTCGATCCGTGCAGCACTTTCCATCGATCGTCCCCCCGCTTCCGCGTCGAAATCGATGGTGTCCAATCGATTTGACAGCTTGAATTGTCCAATAATGTTGACGATATTGACGGCGAAATCAACAGCCTGTTTCGGAGCGTCGATCAATTCCTGGTCGGACAATCATCATCGGTGCCGGAATGGCCGGGCTTTCGGCGGCCATCGCCCTGTCGGCGCAAGGGCGCAAGGTGCTCGTGCTGGAAAAGGAAGCCGCACCGGGCGGCAAGATGCGCCGGGTGGATGTCGATGGTCACGCGATCGACGCGGGGCCGACCGTGCTCACGATGAAATGGGTATTCGACCGCCTCTTCGCGCTTGCGGGCACGTCGGTGGACCGTGAGGTGGGCGTCGATCGGGCCAGCGTTCTCGCCCGGCACGGTTGGGCCGATACAGGGCCGTTCGACCTGTTCGCCGATCAGGCGCGTACGGAAGCGGAGGTCGAGCGGGTCTTCGGCGGCGACAACGCTGCCGGCTATCGTCGGTTCTGCGCCGATTCCAAAGCAGTGTTCGAAACGCTGAGAGACACGTTCATCGCAGCCCCCCGGCCCTCTCCCATCGGTCTCGGTCAGCGCATCGGGCTTGGCAATCCCGGGAAGCTGCTGGCGCTGCGCCCATTCCATACTCTGTGGCAGGCGCTCGGCGACTATTTTCCAGACGACCGGCTGCGGCAGCTGTTCGGGCGATACGCGACCTATGTCGGCTCCTCCCCGTATCAAGCGCCCGCAACGCTCATGCTCATCGCCCATGTGGAGCGGGAGGGCGTGTGGACCGTGCGGGGCGGGATGCACGAATTGGCTTTGGCCATGGCGCGGGTGGCTTCGGCGCAGGGCGCGGATATTCGCACGGGAGCGACGTGGCGGGGCTGGAAACCCGTCGACGGGCGGGTGACGGGCGTTCGGCTGGCCAGCGGCGACGTGCTGGAGGCGGACACGGTCGTCTATAACGGCGACGCCTCGCGCCTTTCGCAGAACGACTTCGCAGGACGCAAGGCGCGGAGCCTGACCGTACCGCCCGCCAAACGCTCCCTGTCGGCGCTGACATGGACAGGCACCGCGACGGCGTCCGGCTTTGCATTGCAGCATCACAACGTCTTCTTCTCGTCGGACTACAGACGGGAGTTCGACCGCATCTTCCGCCAAAGGCAGATGCCGGACGAGCCAACCGTCTATATCTGCGCGCAGGACAGAACCGGGGACAGGACTTCTGACAGTGCCGTTCCCGATGGTCCGGAACGGCTGCTGTGCCTGATCAACGCCCCCGCCTTCGGGGACGAACGCCGCCTGACCGACGAGGAACTGGCCCTATGCAAAGAGACGACATTCTCGCACCTGCGCCGGTGTGGCCTCGACCTGAACGAGGACGCGGGCCGATTGACCGCGACACAACCGGCGGATTTCGAGACGCTGTTTCCCGGCTCCGGCGGAGCGCTCTACGGGCGGGCCTCCCACGGCTGGACGGCATCCTTCGCACGGTCGGGCACCAAGACCCGGATCGGCGGACTGTATCTGGCAGGGGGCAGCGTGCATCCGGGGGCGGGCGTGCCGATGGCAACCCTTTCGGGGATGCTGGCGGCGGAGCGGATCATGGCGGACCACGCTTCGACATAGACGTTCCCGCGGGCGGCTATGCCTGGTGGTATGCGGATGCGATCAGCGATTGCGGGCGCTACGGCTTCTCCATCATCGCGCTGATCGGCTCCGTCTTCTCGCCCTATTACGCCTGGTCGGGCCGCACGAATCCGCGCAACCACGTGGCGCTCAACGTCGGTCTCTACGGTCCGGGCTTTAATCGATGGACGATGACGGAGCGGGGCCGGTCGGCGCTTACGCAGGCACCACGCCGACTCGATATCGGCCCAAGCAGCCTGCGCTGGGACGGGGACGATCTGGTCATCGAGATCGACGAGTGGACGGTGCCCATCCCCCGCAAGGTGAAGGGGACGATCCGCGTCAGCGCACCGTCTCGCACCACCGCGCCGTTTGCATTGGACGCGAACGGACGCCATTTCTGGCAGCCCATCGCGCCTGCCGCGCGGGCAACCGTCGCCATGGCATCACCCGGCGGAGACTGGTCGGGGGAGGCCTATATCGATTCCAACTGGGGGTCGGAGCCGCTGGAAGACGGGTTCCGGTCGTGGAACTGGTCCCGTGCCGCCCTGCCGGACGGGGCAGGCGTCTACTACGATGCCATTGCCCGGGACGGCGAGGAACGGCATCTGGCGCTGCGGTTCGACGAGAAGGCGACGGTGCGCCATATCCCGCTACCGGCACGGCAAAAGCTTCCCCCCGGCCCCATCTGGCGCGTTGCGCGCGAAACACCCGTTGCAGGCAGCACGCAGGCAAAGACGCTGGCGATGCTGGAGGACACGCCGTTCTACACACGCTCGCGGATTGCCACGTCGTTCGACGACGAGCGGGTCACCGCCGTGCACGAAAGCCTCGACCTCGACCGTTTCTCGAAGCCGTGGGTGCGGTGCCTGCTTCCGTTTCGCATGCCGCGGCGGCCCTAGTCGCCGTTGCGTTCGGCCGCCTCCTTCGCCTCGCGCTCCCGTTTCAGCTTCTTCAAACTCCACAATTGCCAGAAGCCGAAGCCGAGGGCGGAGCCGAAGATCAGGCCGAATTCGAGAATGAAGGCGATGGTGGAGCCCTTCATTTCAGCCCGCCACCGCCCGACCCGCGCCGGACGCGTTCCTCCGGGTTCAACTTCCAGACCGTGCCGCTGAGTGCCACCGCGATGGTTACCCAGAGCAGGTAGGGCACGAGAATCCACCCCGCCAGCGCGTTGATGGGCAGGAACAGGACAATCTGCGCGGCGACCGACAACCAGAGCAGGACCGCTTCCAACGTCGCCAGCCCCATGCGCTTCATGCCGAAAAATATTGCCGACCATGCCGCGTTCAGCACCAGCGAGACGCCGTATACCGTAAAGGCCAGCACGCCCGCACCGGCAAACCCGACCTCGCGCCAGACCAGCCAGCCCGCGAAGGCGTTGATGGCGTAGAGCACCGACCAGACCACCGGAAACGCCCAGTCCGGCGGTTGCCAGGACGGCTTCTTCAGGTTGCGGAACCACGCGCCGGGCCGGAAGAAGCCGCCGCTCATGGCCGTGAGGAAATTGACACCCACGAATGCCAGCAGGGACCAGCTCATGTTCGCGCATCTCCGGTTGTTGCAAAATGGAAGCCTAGCACGACATGGCTGCCGCGTATCGCCTCAGGACGTCTGGGCCGAAGAACCACTGACCGTGCTACTCGTTCCGTTTGAAGCCATGTGGGCCACGAGGGCGGTATCACGCTCGTTCAACCGTGCCACGAGATCGAAGAACCACTCGCCCCCGCTCATGGTCGCAGTCTGTGCCCGGGCAGTGGCCTCCACCAGATAGGCGGTTTCGACCAAGGTCGGACTGTCGTCGCAGCGCGCGCCGGCGACGGTCGAGGCGAGACTGCTCGCGCAGCCCCTCGCCAGAAGCGCCATCTTGCGGCGGCCCGACGTATGGGCGCGGCGGCTGACGGAATCGTAGCCGTTGGCGCGCACCTGCTGGCCGATTTCGGCATAGACCAGACCGGCGGTGCGGATGCCCGGACGGCACGACAGCGGCAGATCGGCGAGCCCCGTCAGCGAGCGGGCGTAGATCGTGTCGGCCTCGTTCAGCAGCCGGGCGACCACACGCGCCAGTGCCGGTGTGAAGATGGGTGAGCTCAGAAACGCATCGGGACAGATACCCTCCTCGCGCAGCCATTGACGGGGCAGATAAAGTCGCCCGTTGCGGGCATCTTCCCCCACGTCGCGGGCGATGTTTGTCAGTTGCATGGCCACGCCGAGGTCGCAGGCCCGCGCAAGCGTCGCGGCCCCGTTGCGGCCCATGATGAGCGTCATCATCACGCCTACGGTGCCTGCAACGCGGGCGGCGTAGGCCGTCAAATCGCCCAGCGTTTCGTAGCGTCTGCCATCGATGTCCCAGCGAAAGCCCTCCAGCATGGAAGCAGGAACGCTGCGCGGAATGGCGTAGCGATCCACGACCCGGGCGAAGGCCTCGTCGATCGAGCAGGCGGGCGCGCGGTTGCGGTAGGCGGCGGCCAACCGTTTCTCCAGCCCGTCGATGGAGGCGTGGGTGGCGCAGGGCGCATCGGCCACGTCGTCGGACAGGCGGCAGAAGGCGTAGAGGGCGGAGGCCGCATTGCGTTGTCGGCGCGGCAGGATGAGTGAGGCGGCGAAGAAGGATTTCGAGCCCAGCCGGATCGATTCCCGGCATGCCCGAATATGGGCAGGCGTCAGGCCGGATGCGTCGAGGGTCTCAGCCATCGGTGCGCACCACGCTGTCGCCATGGGGCACGACCCGGTCGAGCACCTTCGCCGAGGTCACGACCCCGGGCACGCCTGCGCCGGGATGGGTGCCTGCGCCCACGAGATAGAGGTTGTCCACCTCTTCGCTGACATTGTGTGGACGGAACCATGCGCTTTGCAGCAGCCGTGGCTCCGGCCCGAAGGCAGCCCCGAACGGGGCGTTGAGACGGTCTTCGAAGTCGAGCGGCGTCATGATTTTCGATGTCACCACCGAGCCGGACAGGCCGGGCATGATGGTGTCCTCCAGCCGCTGCTCGATTTTCGCGCGGTAGCGTTCTGCCTCCACCGTCCAGTCCACATCGGCCTCCAGATGGGGCACGGGGGAGAGCACGTAGAAGGCATCGCACCCATCCGGTGCCAGCGACGGGTCGGTCGCGGTGGGGCGATGCAGGTAGAGGCTGAAATCTTCCGCCAGAATTTTGCGGTCGAAGATGTCGCGCAGCAATTCCTCGTAGCGAGGGCCCATCAGGATCGTGTGGTGGTCGACGTCTTCGAACTGACGGTCCGTTCCGAAATACCACACGAACAGGCTCATCGAATGGTGCACCTTCGACAGCTTCTTGCCTGTCCAGCGCTTGGCAGGCCGCTCCGGCATCAGGTTCTCATAGGCCCACACGGCATCGGCGTTGGAGACGACCACATCGGCATCGATGATCTCGCCGCCTTCCAGCCGCACGCCGCAGGCGGCATCGTCCTTGACGATGATACGGTCGACCGGGGCGTTCAGCACGACCGATCCGCCCTGCCCCTCGATAAGCCCCACCAGCCCGTCGACGAGCGAGCCTGTCCCGCCCATCGCGAAATGCACGCCGTAAGTGCCTTCCAGATGGCGGATGAGGTTGTAGATGCAGGTGACGCGCAGCGGATTGCCGCCGACGAAGAGCGGATAGAAACTGAGCGCGATACGCAGGCGCTCGTCCTTGATGTATTTCGAAACCTGCGCATAGACCGACCGGTCGGCGCGGTTCGTGACCAGCTTCGGCAGCATACGGCCCATAGTGGACACGTTCTCGAAGGACTTGTCCCCCATCTCGCCGAAGCCGAAATCGTACAGCTTCTTGCTGACCTTCATGAAGGCCTCGTAGCCCGCAATATCGTCGGGATTGAACTTGGCGATCTCGGCGTGCATCTGCGCCGTGTCGGAACAGGGGGCGAAGGTTTCGCCATCGTCGAAGCGGATACGATAGAACGGCTCCATCGGCACGAGGGTCACATCGTCGGCCATGGTGCGCCCGCACAGGGCCCACAATTCCTCGAAGCAGAACGGCGCGGTGATGATGGTGGGGCCGGCGTCGAAGGTGAAACCGTCCTGCCGGAAGACGCTGGCGCGTCCACCCGCCTGTTCCAGCTTTTCCAGCACCGTGACCCGGTAGCCGCGAGCACCGAGGCGGACGGCGGCTGCCAGACCGCCGAAGCCCGAGCCGATGACGACCGCGTGAGGCCGGTCTGGCCTACCGATCGGAACCGAGGGTACGAGGTCGGACGGGGGAACGTGTGTCGTCATAATTGGACACTATCAGTGTCCAATTAATTTGCGCAAGCATCATTCGTGTCGGGCGATGCCGTGGCGCGCGAGAAATTCTGCAATGGTTTCCGCCACCTCGGCAGGCTTCTCCTCGTGGACCAGGTGGCCACACCCGTCGAACGTGCGCATTTCGCCGTGCTGTAGCACGTCCGCCGTCCTGTTGGCGGCGGCGGGATCGATCGTGGCGTCCCTGCCACCGACGATCTGCAGCAGGGGCAGGTCGAGGGCGGCCAACCGGCGCTGCATGTCGTTCAGGTTCCAGTGCGCCATCATCGCCAGCGTCCCCTCCACGTGGTCGCTCGAAGTCAGCGCGCGCTGGTAAAGGTCGATGCCCCGCTCGTCGAGGGTGGAGCCGGTGGAGGCGATCAGGTCCACCACACGCCGACGCCTGCCCGCACCGAAGGCGAACAGGCGCGGCGCGAAGGGATTCAAGAACAGCAGTTTTGCGGCGGCGGGAAAGATGTGTCCGGCGAAACCGGGAAAGGGATAGAACGCGCCGTTGATGGCGACGAGCGCCTTGGGGTCCACCAGCTTTTCGCCGCTCATGTGGACCGCGATGGCCGCGCCTGCCGAATGACCGACGACGGCTTGCGGCACGATACCTTCCCTGTCGAGCAGGCCTGCAATTGCGCGTGCCACGTTCGGCAAGGCGGGGCTGCCGCTGGTGATGCGGCCGGTGAAGCCATGGCCGGGCAGGTCGATGGCGGTCACTGCATACCGCTCTGCGAGCAACGGCATGAGAGCGGCGTAGGAATGGGTGGTCGCGCCGGTGCCGTGCAGCAGCAGAACCGGCGGACCGCTGCCCATCTGCTGCACGTGCCAGCGCATCCGGTCGATCTCGACGATGCGGCTGGCATCCGCATTCGGCCAACCGGCCCTGTCGCGCGTCCAGTTCACGACGCCAGCCCCGCTTTGACCGCGTCCGACAGGCTGCGCGAACTGGCCAGCGGCATGGGCACATAGGTCGCGTCCATGAGGGCAGCGAGATTTTTCGCGCGGGGCTGGGGCTGGCGGCTGACATCGATGAGGATGCAGCGGAACCCGGCGGCGGCGATGGCGCGGGCGGCGGTCTCGGCATCCTGCCCCGCCTGCTTGCGCCCGCCGGTGCCGTCCGCCCCCACATTGGCGCTGCCATCGGTCATGAGAATGATGGACGGTTCCCTGCCCCGGCGCGCCTCTTCGTCGGCGACTGCAAGCGCGGTGCGCAATCCGCTCGCCAGCGGCGTGCCCCCGCCACCGGGCAGGGCTGCCAGCGATTTGCGCGCGCGCGCCAGTGCGCGGGTTGGAGACAGCAGCAATTCCGCCTCCCGCCCGCGAAAGCTGACGAGCGCCACGTGGTCGCGGCGGGCATAGGTTTCGCCCAGCAGCAGTTCGATGGCCCCCTTGGCTTCCGCCAGCCGGTTCATGGCGGTGGAACCGGAAGCGTCCACCACGAAGATGGTCGATGTTTCCGTATGCTCGCGGTAGCGGCGGATGCAGAAATCGGCCGGACGGATGTGGATGTGGCGGTCGCCACGGGCGGTCGTCCTGCGCAATTTCTGCCATGGGGCAGCGGTGCGCAGCGTCGCCATCAGGTCGAGACGTTTTCCGGCGCGCAATTCGCCCTTGCGGCTGGTCAGCGGTCGGCCCCGTCTGGCCGCATCGCGCCGCGCACCCCTGCGTCCGGCCTTTGCGCGGGACGATCGCGCGGCGGCGGCGCTTTTCAGGTCTGCCAGCAGGCCGGGCGGCAAGGCGGACGCGAGAGCGTCGAGCAGCATCGTGTCGGGCACATCGGCGGAGGCGGTGGATTCTCGCTCGTCGTCCTGCGCGGCTTTGCCGTCGTCCGGTGCCTGTTGCGGTTCGGGCTGCGCATCGGCCTCTTCCGGCGGCGGTGGGGCGGCGACGTATCGCGCGCGATGGGCCAGACCCAGCCGGACGGCGGCGGCCACGTCCGCATCCTCCACTTCGCTGCGACCCAGCAGGCGGCAATGGGCGCGGGCCAGTTCGACGGCCTGCATGGCCGGGCGGAGGGAATGGAGACCGAGGGAGGCAGCATAGGTGCAGATCTGGCTGCGCTGATCGTCGCCGATATCTGCCGAAGCGGCTGGTGCGCTGGCATGGCGAAACCGGTTGCGTGCCGTGCGAATGCTGATTTCGGTGAGGTCGATATGCAGGGCCAGCCGGTCCTGCAGGCCCTTGGCGATACCGTCCTCGTCCGGCGCGCTTTCGTCGAACGCGATCAGTCCGAAACGGGCAGGCTCGCTGCGGCTGACCCCGTCGCGCTCCACCCGCACCGCGCCGTTGTCCATCGCGGCTGCCGATCAGCGCCGCCGTTTCCGCTTCGCAGATATCCGCCATCGGCAGCAGCAGCATATGCCCGTCGGCCTGCGCCAACAGCCCTTGCGCCACGACCTTGCGGCCCGCCGCCAGCGTGGCCGACAGGTCGAGACCGCCGAGCAGGCGGTCTGGCGCGATGCCGGTGGGGACGGTGCGGATGGCGACATGGTTCGGAAGCGCGGCTTGCAACCGCTCCATCCACAGGTCGCGCACCGGTCCGGCATGGCCCCTGACGACGATCCCCGCGTGGCGCAGGCGACCATCGGCGACGAGGAGCGCCAGAATATCGGCGGCCAGACAGGCATCCTGCCACAGGCCGGTCTCGAAGGCGGTGCGGTCGTCTGCGGCCTGCATCGCAACCGGCTGCATGTCAGGCCGCGTCGCGGGCGGAGAAGATGCCGTCCAGCACGCGCTCCACACGCACGGTGGCGCGGGCCTCGTCCAGCGGGTTGCGGCGCAACCGGTGGCTCAGCGCCATAGGCGCCATGGCCCGTACATGGGCGGGCAGGATCGCCGCATCCCCGGCCAGCGCGGCTTCGGCGCGGGCGGCCTTTATCAGGGTCAGTTCGCCCCGCAGCCCATCCGTGCCGAGCGCGATGCAGATTTCCGCGACGAGCGCCAGAATGGCATCGTCGGCCTTCACATTCGGCAGAACATCCCGGGCGCGGGTGATGCGGTTGCGCAATTTGGTGGTGCCGCTCTTCCATTTTTTCGCAAAGGCTGCGGGATCGGCATCGTAGGCCTCGCGCCGCTTGATGACTTCGACCCGCGCGGCGATGTCGCGCGGGGTTTCCACGTCCACCGACAGGCCGAACCGGTCGAGAAGCTGCGGGCGCAATTCGCCCTCTTCCGGGTTGCCGCTGCCGACGAGCACGAACCGGGCCGGGTGGCGCAGGCTCAGCCCCTCGCGCTCCACCACGTTCCAGCCGGAGGCGGCGACGTCCAGCAGCACGTCCACCAGATGGTCCTCCAGCAGGTTGACCTCGTCGATGTAGAGATAGCCGCGATTGGCGTCCGCCAGCAGGCCCGGCTCGAAGGCCCGTTCGCCGTCCACCAGCGCCCGTTCGATGTCGAGCGCGCCCAGCACCCGGTCTTCCGTCGCGCCCAGCGGCAGGTCGACGACCGGCACGGGGATGGTCTGCGGTTTGATTTCGGCCAGATCCTTGCGCGCCGCGCAATCTTCGCAAAGCCTGTCAGTGGTGGTCGGGTCGCAATGGTAGCGGCACCCCGGCACGGTCTGCATCGCGGGCAGCAGGGCCGCCAGCCCGCGCACGGCGGTGGTCTTGCCCGTGCCCCGGTCGCCGAAGGCCAGCACGCCGCCCAGCGACGGGTCGACGGCGGACAGCAGGAGCGCATGTTTCAGGTCGTCCTGCCCGACGATGGCTGAAAACGGGTAGGCGGAAGATGCCATGTCTGCCTATGCCTTCACTTTGCGAATGCCGAACCAGACCATTGCCAGAACGAAGGGCACGGAGAAACCCACCAGTTCCTTCACCCCCACCCCGTCCACATAACCCGCCACGACCGCGGCCAGATAGGCCAGAATGCCCAGCGCATAGTAGCTGATGGCGACGATGGACAGGCCTTCCACCGTGCGTTGCAGGCGGTATTGCGCCTCGGCGCGCTCGTTCATGGAAGAGAGCAAGCTGCTGGTTCTGCTTGCCGATGGCCACGTCGATACGCCCGCGCAGAAGCTGGGTCGCGCGCGAAATGCGCTGGGCGGTCTCCTCCTGCCGGGTGAGGATGGCGCGGTAGGTGCGCGCGGCCGGGTTCATGCGGCGCTGGATGAAGTTGGCCAGCCGCTGGCAGCCCTCGATGCGTTCCTCGCGCAATTCCGCCAGACGGCGGGTGACGATCTCGTGGTAGGCGAGCGACGCGTTGAGACGGAAGTGGGATTTGGCCGTCGTTCCCTCATGCGCCGCCGACAGGGCGGTCAGTTCGGCCAGCAGCGTCTCGTCCGACACGCCGGAATCCTGCGACAGGCTTTTGGTCAATCCGCCCAGCTTGTCCTCGGCATCGGCCAGCAGAGGGCCGATTTCCTTCACGTCCTTCCACGCATACAGACACAACGCGCCGTAGGTCTCGATCTCGATCAGCCGCTGCAGCAGGCGACCAAGCCGGGCCGGTTCGGTGCTGGACGTGGTGAGCAGGAAACGGGTGCTGCCGGCGGGGCCGATCTGCATGTCGGACTGGATGCGCGTCAGCCCGCTGGTCACGAGGGAGGCGCAGAGCGGCGGGGTGGTCTCCCAGTCGAAATGGCCGGACTGCGCCCAGACGGGATCGTCCTTGCGTTCGATGCCGACGACCATGGAGACGAGCAGCTTGCCGGGCACGTTTTCCCAGCCCAGATCCTGCTCGGTCCACAGCTGAAAGCCCTGCCGGTCGGCGATGTTCTCGGCGATGAACGTGTAGGTGGAGCATTCCGTATGGCGCTCCCACTTCAGCGTCACGCCGTTGCCCTGTGCCCCCTTTCCCTCGGCCTTGATCTGGTCCGTCAGTTCGCTGGCCGGCACCAGCCCCATCCTCTCGCACAGGTCGAAGCAGGACCGGCGTTCGTCGGCTAAATTCTTCAGTTCGGTCTGGAAGACGAGGTGCTGGCAGATGCCGGGCGGGTCGATGGGCAGCGGCGGGCGGGCATGGCGTTCGGCCTGCACGAAGGCGCGGCGCGGGTCGGTCTCGAACCGTTGCAGCCATGCGTTCGGGCTGGCGGGCGGGCTTGGAGGCGTGTCGGTGGAGGGGCTTGTCGCCATAAGAGCCTGTTTTCCCAAGGTCGTCACCTGTCCACTTTCGTTGACAGTCATCGGCCCAATATGACACGTCATGGGCATCTGTATAGTGTGCGGGACGACGCGAACGCCATGACGCAAGCGCCCGATCAATTCCCGTCAATTCCCGGCTTCGCCCCCGCCCCGCCGCGGAAGATGTGCACCGATTGCGGCGTGTCGCGCACCGACGATCCCGGCCCGGTGCGGACGGGCCTGCCAGTTCATCGCGCCGGATTATCCGGCAGCCGAAACCGCCGTTCACGGGCGCGCGCGGGACGAGGATGCCAACCCGGACGAGCTGTTCTTCGGGCCCTTCCGCCGCATCGTCCGCGCGTCGCTGAAAGTGCCGCGCGAAGGCGCGCAGTGGACGGGGATCACCACGCGCATCGCCGAACGGCTACTGGAAACGGGGGCGGTGGACGCGATCCTCGCCATGAAGCCGGACCCGGACGACCGCTGGCGGCCCGTGCCGGCGGTCGTCACGCGCGCCGAAGACATGAAGCAATGCCGCGGCATGCGGATGGGCTATGCGCCCCTGCTCGCTTTGCTGGAACCGGCCATCGCGGCGGGTCACAAGCGCATCGGCATCGTCGGCATTCCCTGTCAGGTCTATGCGCTGCGGGCGCTGGAGGCGGAACTGGGGCTGGAACGGCTCTACGTCATCGGCACGCCCTGTTCCGACAACACGACGACGGAGAACTTTCACGAGTTTCTCGCCCTGCTGTCGGACCGGCCCGAGACGATCAGCTATCTGGAGTTTCGCGCCGACTACCGGGTGGAACTGCGCTTCGACGATGGCAGGGTGAAAACGATCCCGTTCCTGAAACTGCCGATTTCCAAACTGCGCCCGGATTTCTTTCCGCTGACCTGTCGCACCTGCGTCGATTACACCAACGCGCTGGCCGACATTACGGTGGGCTACATGGGCGGACAGGGGGAGCAATGGCTGATCGTGCGCAACGAGCGGGGCGAGGAATTGCTCGACCTGCTGGGCGACGAGGTGGCCCTCTCCGCCCCCGGCACGAGCGGCAAGCGGCACAAGCATGTGGCCGGTTTCATGGCCAACGTAGAGCGCGCCGCCGGTGGCCTGCCCGTGCGCGCCATGCCCGATTTCATCCGCCCCCTCGCCGCCTGGCTGATGCCCAAGATCGGCCCCTCAGGCACCGAATTCGCGCGGGCGCGGGTGGAGATGAAAGCGGTGGAAACCGTGCTTCACCTGCGCCAGCGGATGCCGAAGCGGATGAAGACCATGGTGCCGGGGCATGTCTGGCGGCTGGTGGAGCGGTATGGGTTGAAGCGGGGGGCGGGGGAGTGAGGATGTTATGGTTCGGAAAAGTTCCGTACATTCAATAATGCGACTTTCATGAGAAGAAGCCGATATGACTAAGGATAGCCGCGCAGATTTCAAACGACTTCAAGGAAATTGGTCTCAAACATACCTTGAGGCCGATGGTGTTGCCGAACCTCCAGACGACGAACATTCTGCCGATGGTGCGATTTGCACGTTTGTTGGCTCCGAGTTCCGTGTAACCAAACCCGACGGCACGATATTGCTCAAAGGTGTTTTTAGCCTCGATGCTAACACCAATCCAAAATCTATTGACTGGGTGGATTCCATCGGCGCAGATGCAGGGAAAACCCTGCCTTCCATCTACGAACTGACCAAAACGACATTTCGCTTTGTTGCCGCCGATGAAGGTCAACCTCGCCCAACGTCCTTCCATACGAAACTCGGTCTAACTATGCGCGAATTTGTTCGGGTCGATTAGTGATTGTCGCAAAAACCATCTTTTTGCAACGCCTGTCGCAGGCAAATGAAATCAGCAGCTTGGCCGTCGCAAAATTCTGTCGCAAAGTGTTTTGCGCCAAAACCTTATCCACCCCCTCCCACACCCCTGCTACCCTGACCCCCTTCCCACGCAGGAACCGGCGGATCATGACCGTCATCTTCGCCGCGTGGGGGCGGTTGTCCTGTCGGGTGGGGTTAACGATCCATCCGGGGGGAGCGCGGGCTTCAGGGGTAAGACGCGGGTGAAACTCCCGTCCCGTCGCAAGGCGGGCCTTTCTGGCAACAGAGGGGTGGCTGCTCCGTTCGCGTGCCAGTGTTGACGCGGGGTGCGATGCATTCGGCGCGGAGGCATGGGTCGAGGTGCAGTGAAAACTGCATCGGAGACGGCACGGGAAGCGAGGCGACAAGCGCAGACCAACCGGGCGGGGCGAATGGCGCGGATCCTCTCCGCCGAAACGACGGCATACGGTCTGGCACATATGCCCCGCCGGTTCAATCTCGCAGGCTCAGGCCTGCAAGATCGCTTTGCTTGTGGCGCTCATGGCTTTCGTGTGGCTCCGCTTTGCTGCGCGCGCCTCCCGCGCTGAATTGCAATCAGCCAGCGGGCGTTTCCGCACGTGCGCATTGCACTCCGCCGGCTCCTAACACGCCGTCATCCTCGGGCTCGACCCGGGGATCTGGAGCCTCTCGTTCTGCAGCGCCTCACCGGATCCTCGGGACAAGCCCGAGGATGACGACCGAGAGCGGAGGAGGCGAAGCCGCCCCTACCCCCGCCAGTCACTCGCCGGATAGACGCCCAACACGTGCTTTTCGGCGCAGAAGAACTCCATTTCTTCCAGCGCCAGCTGCGACGTTCTTCTGCTCCGGGTGCCCTTCGATATCGGCGTAGAACCGTGTGGCCGTGAACTGGCCGCCGATCTGGTAGGATTCCAGCTTGGTCATGTTGACGCCGTTGGTCGCAAAGCCGCCCATCACCTTGTAGAGCGCGGCGGGCACGTTGCGGACGCGGAAGACGAAGGTGGTGATGGCGTCGCCCGCATCCACCGACGGCCAGTCCGGCGTGCGGGACAGGACGACGAAACGGGTCGTGTTGTGGTCGGCGTCCTCCACATGGCGTTCGACGATGTCGAGGCCGTAGAGCGAGGCCGCCAGTTCCGGTGCCAGCGCCGCCACGTTGCGCGCCTCCATCTCGCTCACCATACGGGCCGCGCCCGCCGTGTCGCCCGCAACGACGCCCTGCCAGCCATTGGCGCGGATGATGTCGCGGCATTGGCCGAGCGCGTGGATGTGGCTGTAGACGGTCTCGATGTCGTCCAGCGCCACGCCGGGTCGTGCCATCAGGTGGAAGTGGATGGGCAGGAAATATTCGCCGACGATGTGCAGTCCGCTATCGGGCATCAGGGCGTGAATATCCGCCACCCGACCGGCCAGCGTGTTTTCGATGGGGATCATGGCGAGGTCCGCCTGCCCGCCGGAAAGGGCTGCAAAGGCGTCCTCGAACGTGTCGCAGGGCAGCGTGTCCATCTGCGGGAAGACGTTGCGGCAGGCGGTGTCGGAATTGGCCCCCGCCTCGCCCTGAAAGGCGATGGTGCCGGTTCTCGTGTCGTTCATGCCAACATTACTCAAGCCAACAGGGCCCGTGCCCGTTCCAAGTCCTCGGCGGTATCGACGCCCAGCGGCACGGTGTCCACCACCATCGCATCGCAGCGCATCCCAGCCTCCAGCGCGCGCAGCTGTTCCAGCCGCTCCCGCAGTTCCAGCGGTGAGGGCGGCAGGGCGACGAAGCGGGCAAGCGCAGACCGCCGCCAGGCGTAGAGGCCGATATGGTGGTAGAGCGGCCCCGGCCCGTGGGGCGCGGTGGCGCGGGTGAAGTAAAGCGCACGCATGCGATCTTCGTCGACACGGCGACCCGACCAGCTTGACCACGTTCTCGTTGTCGCGCTCCTCCTCGCGCACGATCAGCGCGGCCAGAGTGGCGAAGTCCACGGCAGGGTCATCCAGGGGCACGAGGCTGGCGCGGATGGCGGCGGGGTCGATCGTCGGCAGGTCGCCCTGCACGTTGACGATGGTATCGATGTGCCCGTCCGGGTCGATCGCCTGCACCGCCTCGAAGATGCGGTCGGAGCCGCTGGCGTGGTCGGCGCGGGTCATGGCAGCCTCGAAACCCGCGTCGCGAGCGGCGGCGGCGATGGCGTCGTCGTCGGTCGCCACGATCACGCGGCCCACATCGGCTTCGGCGGCGCGGCGGGCGACCTGCACGATCATCGGCACGCCGCCGATTTCGGCCATGGGCTTGCCCGGCAGGCGGGTGGAGCCCATGCGGGCGGGCACCATCACGACGGTCGATCCTGCCTGCGCCATTGCCACGTTCCTCATCTGCGAAGGAAAAGGCGGGTCAATTCGTCCCGCCGAAACCTGCTCCCGTGCCGCCTTATAGCGGTTGCCCGCACGGGGCAAAGGACTTAAACGCTTCCCGACAGCCACCCGCACCCGCCTGCCATACCGACTGGCGGCGTTCGGCATCTGGCGCAACCGACGTGTTGATAGTGGTAACGAACAGGGCGTTTTGGCCCGGGAGCATATGGCGTGAAATTCGATTGGAACGATCTGGCAATGGCCTTTCTTGGGGCCATCTTCGTGGTGTTCGGCGCCAACCTGCTGTCGGAAGTGCTGTACCATTCCGACGTGCCGGAAACCGCCGGTTACGAGATCGAAGGCGGTCCGCTGGAAGTCGCGGACGTTGCCGAGGAAGAGGAGGTCATCGTCGACGCCTCCTTCATGATGGCCAACGCGGACCCTGCCGCAGGGCAGAACGTCGCCAAGAAATGCGTGGCCTGCCACAATTTCGGCGAGGGCGAGGCCAAGCAAGGTCGGCCCGTATCTCTGGAACATCATCGGCAAGCCGATCGCGGCCAAACCGGACTTTGGCTATTCCACGGCGCTGAAGGAATACGGCGAAGGCAAGGTCTGGTCGTTCACCGAAATGAACGGATTTCTCTACCGGCCGAAGGACCACGTGCCCGGCACGTCGATGGGTTTCAACGGCATTCGCGACGATGAGGAACGTGCCGAGATCCTCGCCTATCTGCGCACATTGTCGAACGACCCGTTGCCCATACCCGATCCTGCTTCCGCCCCTGCGCCGGCTGCAGCTGAAGGGGAAGGTGACAGCGGTGTCGAACCTGCCGAGACCAACGAAGCGGGTGATGCCACGACCGATGCCGTCGAAACGCCCGTCCAGCCGGAAGCGGCGACGAGCGAACCCGTCGATCCCGCCGTGCTCGCCCCGGCGGTCGAAAACGGCGTGCAGGAAACCGTCGATGCCGGAGAACACCGACGGTGGCGCGACGGGTGACGGCCAACCCGGCGTGGGCGGTGTCGTGCCGGAAACGACTGCACCGGAAACGACCGAGCCCGCAACAGCCGAGCCTGCAACTGCAGAGCCCGTAACCACCGATGGCAACACCACGACGACTACCGTGCCTGTCGTCGAGCCAACGGCGGAGCCTGCTGTCGACCCTGTGGCCGAACCCGAAGCGGACACCGGGGCGGACCCCGCAGCCGAGCCCGTCGACCAGTAAGACGATCCGGTCTACCCCGTGTGTCGGACGATGACGCACGGGTGGCCTGCCGGAGGCGCAGTGACACTTCGTTGACTTGACGGGTGGCGTTGGATTCCAGACATTTACGGCAATTCGTCCCGTTCCTGTCTGGAGACCCGGCGTGCTGAAACTCGTTGCCCTCGCCACTGCCACCGCCTTGCTGTCCCTCGCTTCCGTTTCGGCGCAGGAGCCGCAATGGCGCACCACGACGTCGCTCATCGGCGCGTCGAAATATGACGGGCGGACGTTCACCCACTACGATCATGTGAACCCCGATGCGCCGAAAGGCGGCACTCTGAACGAGGCGGCCAACGGCACGTTCGACAGCTTCAACCCGTTCATCGTGCAGGGCACACCGGCGGCGGGGCTGAACTATCAGGGCGGGCTGCTGTGGGACAACCTGATGGCGAAGGCCGTGGACGAACCGTCCGCCTCCCACCCGCTGATTGCCAAGGACTTCTCCTATCCCGACGACTATTCCTCCGCCACCTACCGGCTGAACGAGAACGCCCGCTGGCACGACGGGGTACCGATCACGGCGGACGACGTGGTGTGGTCGCTGGAACAGCTGCAGGAACATTCGCCGCAATACGCGCAGTATTTCGGCAACGTGACGGGCGCGGTGGCCGACAACGAGCGCCAGGTCACGTTCACCTTCGACCAGACCGGCAACCGGGAACTGCCGCTCATCCTGTCCGACCTGCCGGTGCTGCCCAAGCACTGGTGGACGGAAGAAGGGCAAGAACCGCGACTTCACCCGGTCGGGCCTCGAAATCCCGCTCGGGTCCGGCCCCTACCGGATCGCCTCGTTCGACGCGGGCCAGTCCGTCACGTGGGAACGGGTGGAAGACTATTGGGCGGCCGACCTGCCGGTCAACAAAGGCCGCTACAATTTCGGCACCCGCATCTATCGCTATTTCACCGACCCCAATGCGACGTGGCAGGCCTTCACCAAGGGCGGGCTGGAAGACATTCGCGTGGAAAACCGTGCCCAGCGATGGGCGGAGGGCTACACGTTTCCGGCTTTCAACGATGGCCTCGTGGTGAAGGAAGGGTTCGAGGACGTTTCCAGCTATTCCATGCAGGGCTGGTATTTCAACGCACGTCTGCCGAAATTTTCCGACCCGCGCGTTCGTCGGGCGCTGACGCTGGCGCTCAACTTCGAGCGCATGAACGCCGATCTGTTCTTCGACGCCTATGCGCGGACCAAAACCTATTTCGGCGGAACGGAACTGTCGTCCTCCGGCCTGCCGGAAGGGCGAGAGCTGGAGATTCTGAACGCAGTACAAGGACCAGCTGCCGGCGGAACTCTTTACCGAGGAATACACGCTGCCCGTCTATGAAAGCCGCAGCGACGAACGCAAATATCTGCGCGAGGCCTTCGATCTGCTGAAGGAGGCCGGGTTCGAGCGGCGGGGCACGGAACTGATCGACCCGAACACGGGCCAGCAGATGAGCTTGGAAATCCTCGGCTTCGATCCGAATTCCGAGCGCGTCAACGCGCCGTGGATCAACGCGCTGCGGCTGCTCGGCATCGACGCGACGTTCCGCATCGTCGATACCAGCCAGTATGTGGCGCGCGTCAACGCGTTCGACTACGAGGTCGCGTCGCTTTCAAACCCGCCAGAGTCAGTCCCCCGGCAACGAGCAGCGGGAATACTGGACCACGGCGGCCGCCGACCGGGACGGGTCGCGCAACTATTCCGGCATCAAGGACCCGGTGATCGACGATCTGGTGGAGAAGCTGATCTTCGCCAAGGACCGCGCCGACCTCGTCGCCTATTCCCGCGCGCTGGACCGGGTGCTGTTGTGGGGCCACTACGTGGTGCCCCAGTGGCACGTGACGGAAACGCGCATCGCGTGGTGGGACAAGTTCGGCATTCCCCGCCCGCAGCCGACCTATATCGGGGCGGACATCGAATCCTGGTGGATCGATGCGGACAAGGAAGCCGCGCTGGACGCTGCCCGATGACCTGACCCGCCGTCGTTTCGGCGCAAATTATCGGCCGCAGCGCCCTTCTGGCTGGGCCGCTGGGCTTGCGGGCCGACCTGTCGTTTGCCGCCAACCCGACCGAGACGCCCCTGCACGGCCTGTCGGCGTTCGGCGAATTGAAATACGCGGCGGATTTCGCCCATCTGGACTACGTGAACCCCGACGCGCCGAAGGGCGGGCTGTTCAATTTCTCGGTGCCGAACTGGGCCTTTAACCAGAACCCGCAGACCTTCAACACGCTCAACACCTTCGTGCAGAAGGGTGACGGGCCGCCCCGCATCGAACTGTGTTACGACGCGCTGATGAGTGCAGCCGACGACGAAGCGTCCGCCATCTACGGTCTTCTGGCAGAGACTGTGACGATCTCCGCCGACCGCAACACCTACACTTTCGCCCTGCGCCCCGAAGCGCGCTGGCACGACGGCACGCCGCTGACGGCCCACGACGCGGCCTATACGCTGACCACCTTCAAGGCGGATGGTCATCCGTCGCTCTCCCTGTCGCTCAAGGACATGTCCAGTGCCGATGGCGACCGACGACCACACGCTCGTCGTCACGTTCAATGGCGAACAGAGCGACCGGGCTGTGCTGACGCTGGCCGTCATGCCGATCATCTCGAAGGTGTGGAACGAGGCCAACGGCTTTCTCGACGCCACGATGGAAGTGCCGCTGACCTCCGGCCCCTACCGGGTGGGCCGCGTCGATGCGGGGCAGACCATCGAATACGAGCGGGTCGCCGACTGGTGGGGCCGCGATCTCGCCATCGCCCAGGGCCGCAACAATTTCGACCGGCTGCGGATCGACTTCTACCGCGAACGGCAGGCGGCCTTCGAGGCCTTCAAGAAGGGCGACATCCATTTCCGGCAGGAGTTCACGTCGAAGAACTGGGCGACGGAATACGACTTTCCGGCCTTGAACGAAGGCAAGGTCGTCAAGCGGGAGTTCGATTCCGAAAAGCGTCCGTCGTTCCAGGCCTGGGCGCTGAACACGCGTCGTGACAAGTTCGCCGACATCCGCACCCGCGAGGCGATCGGGCTTGCCTTCGATTTCGAATGGACCAACCGCAACCTGTTCTACGACGCCTACGCGCGATCGGAGAGCGCGTTTCAGAAGTCGGATTTTCAGGCGACGGGTCTGCCCTCGCCGGAAGAACTGGCGCTGCTGGAACCGCTGCGCGGCACGGTGCCGGATGCCGTGTTCGGCGAGGCGTTGACACCGCCCGTCAGCGACGGGTCGGGGCGGGACCGGGCGCTGCTGCGTCGCGCCAACACGTTGCTCACCGAGGCGGGATGGCAGCGGCGAGGGCCGCGCGCTGGTGGATGCCAACGGTGCACCGTTCACGCTGGAAATCCTTATCCGCTCCCCCACATTCGAGCGCATTCTCGGCCCCTACGTGCGCAATCTGAAGGCGCTCGGCATCGACGCATCCATCCGGCTGGTGGACCCCGCGCAGTTCGCAGCCCGGCTCGATACGTTCGAGTTCGACATGGTGGGGTTCGCCCGGTCGCTGGCGGCCACGCCGACGTCCGAAAGCCTCGACCAGCTGTTCGGTTCGTCAGTCCCGCGACGTGACCGGATCGGGCAACCTGCCCGGCATCGCGGACCCCGCGGTGGACGCATTGATCGACGCCGCCCGCACCGCCGACAGCCGCGCGGCGCTGGTGCCGGTGCTGCGTGCGCTCGACAGGGTGCTGCGCCTCACGCATACGCTCATTCCAAACTGGTATTCGCCGAATCACCGGGTTGCCTATTGGGACATGTTCGGATTTCCCGAACGGAAGCCCGACTACGCCTTTCCGGTGGAGACGACGTGGTGGTTCGACGAGGCGAAAGCCAAGGCTATCGGCAGGGCGTGAGCGTCCGCATGTAAGGAGCACGCGACAGCCGCATGGGAGCCTATATCGCCAGACGTCTGCTGCTGATGATACCGACCATTCTCGGCATCATGCTGCTGTCCTTCACCATCATCCAGTTCGCCCCGGGCGGGCCGGTGGAGCAGGTGATCGCGGACCTGACCGGACAGGGCGGCAACGCCACCGACCGCATTTCCGGCGGGGGCGGCGATTTCGGCGCCGGGCAGGACGCGGCGCAGACCCAGTCGGGCGGCAGCGCCTCGACCTCGAAATATCGCGGCGCGCAGGGGCTGGACCCGGAATTCATCGCCAAGCTGGAAGCAGCAATTCGGCTTCGACAAGCCGGCTTACGAACGCTTCGCCCTGCTGGTGTGGAACTATATCCGCTTCGATTTCGGCGAGAGCTATTTCCGCTCCATCTCGGTGCTCGATCTCATCATCGAGAAACTGCCGGTTTCGGTGTCGCTCGGCCTGTGGATCACGCTGATATCCTACGGCATCTCCATTCCGCTCGGCATCAAGAAGGCCGTGTCGGACGGTTCGCCCTTCGACGTGTGGACCTCCGGCGTCATCGTCGTGGCCTATGCGGTGCCGGGCTTCCTGTTCGCCATTCTGCTGATCGTGCTGTTTGCGGGCGGGTCGTTTCTCGACTGGTTTCCGTTGCGCGGGCTGACATCGGAAAACTGGTCGGAACTGTCGTGGCCCATGAAGATCGTGGACTATTTCTGGCACCTGACGCTGCCGCTGATCGCGCTCACGCTGTCCGCCTTCGCCACCACCACGCTGCTGACGAAGAACTCGTTTCTCGACGAGATCAAGAAGCAATATGTCGTCACCGCCCGCGCCAAGGGGCTGACGGACAATCAGGTGCTGTACAAGCACGTCTTCCGCAACGCGATGCTCATCATCATCGCGGGCTTTCCCGGCGCGTTCATCTTCGCCTTCTTCACCGGCTCCCTGCTGATCGAGGCGATCTTCTCGCTCGATGGGTTGGGCCTGCTGGCCTACACGGCGACGCTGGGGCGGGACTATCCGGTGGTGTTCGCCACGCTCTACATCTTCTCGCTGATGGGCCTGCTGGTCTCGCTGCTGTCGGACATCACCTACACGCTGATCGACCCGCGCATCGACTTCGACCGGAGGGATGTGTGATGGCTCAAGCCGGAGGCGATAACATGGTGACCTGCCGACGATGCCCTGCTCGACGCTGCCGTGACCGGCACGCTGCCGAAGACCGACGGCCCCGGCGTGACGCCGCAGGAGGCGGTGAAACGTTCGCGCGGATGGATTGCGCTGTCGCCGCTGAACCAGCGCCGCTGGCAGAATTTCAAGAAGAACCGGCGCGGCTACTGGAGCCTGTGGATCTTCGGCATCCTGTTCATCGCTGTCGCTGTTTGCCGAGTTCATCGCCAACGACCGGCCCATCATCGTGTCCTACAACGACGAGATCCTGTTTCCCGTCTTCGTGGACTATCCGGAAGAAAAGTTCGGCGGCTTCCTGCCGGTCACCGACTACCGCGATCCGGTCAATATCGAGGAGATCGAGGCCAACGGCTGGATGCTGTGGCCGCCGATCCGCTACTCCTACCGCACCGTGAACGTCGACGTGCCCCGCCCCGCCCCGTCACCGCCATCGTGGTTGCTGGACGACGAGGAAGCCTGCCGCAAATACGAGCAGGGGGCGGACGATCCGCTGTGCACCATCGGCAACAAGAACCTGTTCGGCACCGACGATCAGGCGCGGGACGTCACCGCGCGGATGATCTACGGCTTCCGCATTTCCGTGCTGTTCGGGCTGGTGCTGACGGTCATCTCGGCCATCGTCGGCGTCTGGGCCGGTGCGGTGCAGGGCTATTACGGCGGCAGGGTCGACCTGATCTTTCAGCGGTTCGTGGAAATATGGACCTCGATGCCGGAACTGTTCATCCTCATCATCATCGCCTCGGTGCTGCCGCCCGGCTTCTGGGTGCTGCTGTTCATCATGGCGATCTTCCGCTGGACCGGCTTCGTGGGCGTGGTGCGGGCCGAGTTCCTGCGTGCGCGCAATTTCGAATACGTCAACGCCGCCCGCGCGCTGGGCGTCGGCAACGGCACGATCATGTTCCGCCACCTGCTGCCCAACGCGATGGTGGCGACGCTGACCTTCATGCCGTTCATCCTGTCCGGCTCGATCACGGCGCTGACCTCGCTCGACTTCCTCGGCTTCGGCCTGCCGCCGGGCTCGCCCTCGCTGGGTGAGATGCTGCAACAGGGCAAGAACAACCTGCAGGCCCCGTGGCTGGGTCTGGCCGGCTTCGTCGTGCTGTCCGTCATGCTGTCGCTGCTGATCTTCATCGGCGAAGCGGTGCGCGATGCGTTCGATCCGCGGAAGACGTTCGTATGAGCGCGCCGCTTCTCGAAGTCCGCGACCTGTCCGTCGCCTTCCGCTCCGACGGCAAGACGAGCACCGCCGTCGACCGCATTTCGTTCGACATCGCGCGCGGCGAGACCGTGGCGCTGGTGGGCGAGTCCGGGTCCGGCAAGTCCGTCTCGGCGCTGTCGATCCTGAAACTGCTGCCCTACCCGACCGCATCGCACCCCTCCGGCAAAATCCTGTTCAAGGGCGAAGACCTGCTGGACGCCGACGAGCGCGACCTGCGCCGGGTGCGCGGCGACGACATCACGATGATCTTTCAGGAGCCGATGACGTCGCTCAACCCGCTGCACACGATCGAGCGGCAGGTGGGCGAGATCATGGAACTGCATCTGGATTCCACCAAGGAAGGCGTGCGGGCGCGGGTGCTGGAACTGCTCAACCAGGTCGGCATCCGCGAGCCGGAAAAGCGGCTCGGTGCCTATCCGCACCAGCTTTCCGGCGGCCAGCGGCAGCGGGTGATGATCGCCATGGCGCTGGCCAACGAGCCGGAATTGCTGATCGCGGACGAGCCGACCACCGCGCTCGACGTCACCGTTCAGGCGCAGATTCTGGAACTGCTCAACGAGCTGAAGCGCGAGCGCGGCCTGTCGATGCTGTTCATCACCCACGACCTCGGCATCGTGCGCAAGTTCGCCGACCGGGTTTGCGTGATGACCGGCGGGCACATCGTCGAGCACGGACCGACGAAGGAGATTTTCGACAACCCGCAGCACGAATACACACGCCATCTGCTGGCCGCCGAACCCAAGGGCAACCCGCCCCCGGCGGACGCCACCGCGCCGGTTGTCGTCGAGGGCGAGGACGTGAAGGTCTGGTTCCCGATCAAGGCCGGGCTGATGCGCCGGACGGTGGACCATGTGAAGGCCGTCGACGGCATCGACCTGACATTGCGCGCGGGGCAGACGCTGGGCGTCGTCGGCGAATCCGGCTCCGGCAAGACGACGCTGGGGCTGGCGCTGACGCGGATGATTTCCAGCGAGGGCCGCATCGGCTTCATCGGGCGCGATATCGCCGCCTATTCGTTCAAGGAGATGAAGCCGCTGCGCTCCGAAATGCAGATCGTGTTTCAGGATCCCTACGGTTCCCTGTCACCGCGCATGTCGGTGGCCGAAATCATCGCCGAGGGGCTGGCCATCCACAAGCCGGAGCTTTCCGCCGCGCAGCAGGATACGATCGTTTCCGACGTGCTGGCCGAGGTCGGCCTCGACCCCGCCACCCGCCACCGCTACCCGCACGAATTTTCCGGCGGTCAGCGCCAGCGCATGGCGATCGCCCGCGCGATGGTGCTGGAACCGAAATTCGTGATGCTGGACGAGCCGACCTCGGCGCTCGACATGTCGGTGCAGGCGCAGGTGGTGGAGCTGCTGCTGCGGCTGCAACAGGAGCGGAACCTCGCCTACCTGTTCATCTCCCACGACCTGAAGGTCGTGCGGGCGCTGGCCAACGACGTGATCGTCATGCGGCTGGGCAAGGTGGTGGAAAGCGGCCCTGCGGCGCAGATATTCGACGATCCGCAGACCGACTACACCAAGGCGCTGATGGCGGCCGCCTTCAATCTGGAAACGGCACCAGCAGGAATCGTCAACCAATGACCGACACCAGACTTCCCAGCGACGGCAACGCCGAGGATACCTTTCGCGCCATCACCGTGGAGGAACACCACGAGGACTTTCGCGGCTTCCGCACCGTGGAGACCATCACCTACCGCGAGGAAGGCCGCGACGTCAGCGTGACCCGCGAGATGGTGCTGGCCCACCGGGCCGTGGCCGTCATTGCGTGGGACCCTGCGCTGGAACGCCTCGTCCTCATCCGGCAGTTCCGCCTCGGTTCCCAGATGGGTCTGGGCGCGGGCTTCTGCACCGAAGTCGTGGCAGGGCTGATCGAGGATGGCATGAATGCGGAACAGACGGCCATCGCCGAACTGCGAGAGGAAGCGGGGCTGACGGCACGACGAACCGAGTTCATGTTTTCCTTCATGACCACGCCGGGCATCACCGACGAGGTGATCGACTTCTTCTATTGCGAGGTCGATGCCAGCGATCTGGCCGACGAAGGCGGGGTCGAAGAGGAGACGGAGCAGACGTTTCCCTTCACCATCACGCTGGATGACGCGCTGGCCGCCATCGACACGAACGGCATCACCAATTCCATCGCCATGCTGGGCATCCTGCGTTTCGACCGGATGAAGGATGCGCTGACGACACCATGAATGGCGCGATCCTGCTATCGACAGGCAACGACCTTGTGCTGGGAGCGGGCGACCGCAACGTGGACACGTTCCGCACCGTCTTTGGCGAACGCGCGATCACGACCGAGGCAGGGCCGGATGTATCCTACGCCGTCGTCTGGAAACCGCCGAGCGGTCTGCTGGCCAGCCTGCCGAATTTGCGCGCGATCTTCTCGCTCGGCGCGGGGGTCGACCATGTTCTGCGTGACGAAAGCCTGCCGGATGTGCCGCTGGTACGGTTCGTCGACGCGGACCTGACGGGCCGGATGGTGGAATGGGTCGTGCTGCAGGTGCTGAGCCACCATCGCCAGGCGCTGGGCTATCGGAGGCAACAGGCCGACCGGCAATGGAAGGCGCTGCCCGCGCCGCCTGCCCGTGCCGTCACCATCGGCATCATGGGGTTCGGCGTGCTGGGGCAGGCTGCGGCGCGCGCCTTGCTGATGCTCGGTTACAACGTCGCGGCATGGTCGCGCAGCGGGCAGCGGCATGGAGGGCGTCTACGCATTCGACGGGCCGGGCCTCGATCGCTTTCTGCAGGCAGCGACATGGTGGTCGGCCTGCTTCCGCTGACGCCCGACACGACAGGGCTGATCGATACGCGGTTCATCGACACGATGAACCGCGATGGGGCGCTCGGTGCGCCCGTTCTGATCAATGCGGGACGGGGCGGTTCGCAGGTGGATACCGATATTGCCGCCGCTTTGCACGATGGCCGATTGGGCGGCGCTTCGCTGGATGTGTTCGAGGTCGAACCCCTGCCCGCCGACAATCCGTTGTGGGATGCGCCCAACTGCATCATCACGCCCCACGCAGCAGCGGAAAGCGAGCCGGAGGCTTTGGCGCGTTACGTGAAGCGGCAGATCGAGCGGTTCGAAAACGGGCAGGCGCTGGAAAACGTGGTGGACCGCGTGCGGGGTTATTGAGACGCCAGCGCCGCCAGCGCTTGCCTCAATCCCTCTGCCAGATCTTCCGCCGTCAGATACGGCGCGCAACGACGACCCGCGTCCCCGTGCAGCCAAACACCGGCGCAAGCGGCCGGACGGGGTTCCATGCCAGCGGCCAGCAGGCCTCCGATCGTGCCCGCCAGCACATCGCCGGACCCGGCAGTCGCAAGCCATGGTGTCGCGTGACGGTTGATGACGGGCTCGGTCTTCGGGGCGGCAATGATGGTGCGCGGGCCTTTCAAAACGACCACCGCACCGGACGTGCTCGGCCAAGGCCGCCGCTGCTTCCACCCTGCCGCCATCGTCCTGCGGCGGCTTGTCGGCAATGCGTGCGAACTCGCCGTCATGGGGCGTCAGCACGCATCGGCCATTGGCCTTCGTCAGCCCGAACAGGGCGTCGGGATCGGCCTGAAAGGAGGTGAGCGCGTCGGCGTCCAGCACCAGCGGCACACCCGTTTCCGCCAAGGCGTCGACATATCCGCGCAACCTGTCGCCAACGCCGAAACCGGGACCGATGACGAGTGACGCAATGCGTTTATCGCGCACGATATCCGTCAATGCCAAAGCGTCGTCGGCCCGCGCGAGCATCACCGCCGTCAGGTGCGCGGCGGCGACCTGCATCGCGTTGCCGCGCACGGCCAGCGTGACAGCGCCGGCGCCGACGCGCAATGCGGCACCCGCTGCCAGCCGTGCCGCGCCGGTGGAGGATGGCCCGCCGGAAACGACAAGGGCGTGGCCGCGGTCGTATTTGTGGCCGTCATCGCGGGGAACTGGCAGCGCATCGCGCCACAGACCGGGCTCGTTGAGAATCATTCGCCACCTTCGATGGCGCGCAGGAACGGCTTGCCAGCCGGCTTTTCCGGGGAGACGACGGGCGTTTCGAACTCCAGCGCCTCGATGCGGTCCCCGTGGCGTTTCAGTTTGGAGGTGGACGTGAGGATCTGCTCGACGTCTTTCTGCGTCTGCCCGAAATGGGTCTGCAACTTGCCGACACGGTCGTCCAGAAGCCGCAGGTCGTTGGCGAATTTCGCGATTTCGGCCTGTATCAAATGCGCCTGTTCGCGCATCCGGGCATCCTTCAGCAGCGCCTGAATGACCTGTATCGACAGCATCAGCAGCGACGGCGACACGATGACGATGCGGGCCTTGTGGGCACGCTGGACGACGCTCTCGAAGTTTTCGTGGATGTCGGCGAAGATCGATTCCGACGGCACGAACAGGAAAGCGGTGTCCTGCGTCTCGCCGGTGATGAGATAATCCTCTGCGATCTTGGAAATATGCACGCCCATCTGGCGGGCGAATTCCGCCGCGCGCGCCTTGCGCTCGTCGGGACGTTCGGCAGCGCGCAAGGCTTCCCAGCCTTCCAGCGGAAATTTCGCGTCCACCACCAGCGAGGGCGCGCCGTTGGGCATGGCGACGGTGCAATCGGGGCGGCGACCGTTGGAAAGCGTGTCCTGAAAGGCATAGCTGCCCATGGGCAACCCATCGCGGACGATGGCTTCCATCCGCGCCTCGCCGAAGGCACCCCGGGTCTGCTTGTTCTGCAGAATGGCCTGCAGCCCCACGACATTCTCCGCCAGCCCTTGAATGTTGGTCTGGGCCGCGTCGATGACGGCGAGGCGTTCCTGCAGTTTCGACAGGGACAGCTGCGTCTTTTCCGTCGTCTCCGTGAGCGAGGTGCGCATGGTGCCGGTGACGTTGGCGAGGCGCTCGTCGAGCTGGCGGGCAATGGCTTCGTTGCCGCCGGTCACGCCCTGGCGCAGTTCGGTCAGCTGACCGGTCAGCGCGGCCTGCGTCTGCACCAGTTGTGCGATCTGCGCCTCGCTTTCCCGGGCGCGCTGCTCGGCGAGAAACCGGTTCTCCTGGTCCATCCATGTTCGCCGCCTGCTGCCGCGCCACAGGCCGAACAGGGTGAGCAAAGCGACGATAGCCGCTACGCAAACCGCGATTTGCGTCAGGGTGAACACCATGTTGCCGATGGCGAAGGTAATGTCGGAGGGGTCGAACTGGGTCATGGGCCGACGCTAGACGATTCGAAGCGCGATCAAAACAGGAACGTGCCGGTGCCGACCGGGTTGTTGACCGTGCCCGACGTGCCGCCTATCTCGTGCCCCATGTCCATACTTCCCATCGTCACCATTCCGGACCCCGTTCTGCGCCGCGTGTCCACCCCCTTCGAGCGGGTGGACGACGAGTTGCGCCGTTTTGCCGAAGACATGCTGGAAACCATGTACGACGCCCCGGGCATCGGCCTTGCCGCCGTTCAGGTGGGCGTGCCGCGCCGCATCTTCACCGTCGATTGCGCCGAGCGGGAAGTGAACGCGCGGGGGGAGGAAAGCGCGGACCCGAAGCGGGAGCCGATGGTGTTCATCAACCCGACCATCGTGGCCTCGCACCGAAGCCCGCAACATCTACGACGAAGGCTGCCTGTCGATACCGGACTATTACGCCGAGGTGGACCGCCCGGCGGGATGCACGATCGAATATCTCGATCTCGACGGCAACCGGCAGGTGATGGAAGCGGACGGCATGCTCGCCACCTGCATCCAGCACGAATACGACCATCTGGAAGGCGTGCTGTTCGTGGATCACATCTCCAAACTGAAGCGGGATATGGTGGTGCGGAAATTCACGAAGCTGGCCAAGCAGAACGGTACGGCCTTCATCGGCTAGAGCGAACATGGCCTTGCGGATCATCTTCATGGGCACGCCGGACTTCGCGGTGCCGACGCTGGAGGCGCTCGTCGCTGCGGGGCACGAGGTGGTCTGTGTCCTATACCCAGCCGCCCCGTCCTGCCGGGAAGAAGGGGGCTCGACCTCGAAGCAATCGCCCGTGGCGGTCGCGGCTGAAAGGCACGGCATCGAAGTGCGGTGGCCGACGTCGCTGAAAGGCACCGAAGAACAGGCGGCGTTCGCCGCGCTCGACGCCGATGTGGCGGTGGTCGTCGCCTACGGTATGTTGTTGCCGCAGGCCATTCTCGATGCTCCGCGCTACGGCTGTTTCAACGGCCATGCCTCTCTGCTGCCGCGCTGGCGGGGGGCGGCCCCGATCCAGCGGGCGATCATGGCGGGCGACGAGGAGACGGGCATCTGCGTCATGCAGATGGAAGCCGGTCTCGACACCGGGCCGGTGGCGCTGAAACGGCGGGTGCCGATCACGGACGAGACCACCGCCGGTCAGTTGCACGACCGTCTGTCGCAGGTCGGTGCCGAAGCGATGGTGGAGGCGATGATGCGGCTGGAAGCTGGCGCGATCACCCTCGACCCACAACCTGCCGATGGCGTCACCTATGCCCGCAAGATCGACAAGGGCGAGACGCGGATAGACTGGTCGCAGCCGGCGCGCACCGTCCACCGGCACATCATGGGGCTGTCGCCGTTTCCCGGTGCGTGGTGCGAGATCGACGGGCGCACGGGTGAAGGTGCTGGAGAGCCAGGTAGTCGAATCGAATCCGGTGCCCCCGGCACGGTGCTGGACGGTCTCACCGTCGCCTGCGGCGACCGGTGCAGTGACGCTGATCGCGGGTGCAGAAAGCGGGCGGCAAACCGATGGACGGCGGCGACTTTCCTGCGCGGCACGGCGGTGGAACCGGGCACTCTTCTGGCGTGAGCCGCTACCGCTTCACCATCGAATATGACGGCGCGCCCTATGCCGGTTGGCAACGGCAGAAAGATACGCCCAGCGTGCAAGGCGCACTGGAAACGGCATTGGGAAAACTCGGCGAAACGGCGCTCGTGCAGGGGGCCGGGCGCACGGATGCGGGTGTCCACGCCACGGGGCAGGTGGCCCATGTGGACCTGCTGAAACCGTGGAAACCGTTCCGGCTGATGGAAGCGCTGAACGCCCACCTGCACCAGTCGGGCGAGCCGGTGGCGGTGCTGGAGTGCGAACAGGTTGGCGAGGATTTCCACGCCCGCTTCAGCGCTATCCGCCGCCATTACGTCTATCGCATCGCCCCCCGCCGCGCGGCGCTGGCGCTGGAGGCCGGGCGCATCTGGCAGGTGAAGGTGCCGCTCGACGTGGCGGCTATGGACGGTGCCGCAAAGCGCCTGCTCGGCAGCCATGATTTCACGACCTTTCGGTCCACCGAATGTCAGGCGAAGAGCCCCGTGAAAACGCTCGATACGCTCGATGTGACGCTGCGCGACTGGCACGGGTCGCCCGCGATCGAGATCACCACGAATGCCCGATCCTACCTGCACAATCAGGTGCGCTCGCTGGCCGGGTGTCTGGTACAGGTCGGCACGGGGCGGTGGAGCGAGGCCGATCTCGTCGCCGCGCTCGAAGCCCGCGACCGCAGCGCCTGTGCCCCCGTGGCTCCCGCACACGGGCTTTACCTGACACTGGTGGAATACGGCGAAGCGGAATAAGTTGACGGCACGCTCAAGCTGGAAGGACCGCCCATGCCCCGCGCCATTCTCATCGTTCTGGACTCCGTCGGTATCGGCGGCGCACCGGATGCGGCGGCCTTCGGTGACGAAGGCTCCAACACGCTGGGGCACATCGCGGCGAAGACCGACCTCGCCCTTCCCAATCTCGAACGGATGGGGCTCGGCCTTGCCGCCGAACTGGCCTGCGGGGAGCGTCCGCGCGGCATGACGTTCGATGGCCCCGCCACCGCCGGATGGGCGGCGTTGTCGGAAACCTCCACCGGCAAGGACACGCCGTCCGGCCATTGGGAAATCGCGGGCGTGCCGGTGACATTCGGCTGGGGCACCTTTCCCGACGAAACCCCCGCGCTGCCGAAGGAGCTGACCGACGCCATCATCCGCGAGGGCGAGCTTCCCGGCATTCTGGCCAACAAGCACGCCTCCGGCACCGAGGTGATCGATGCATTCGGGGCGGAACACATCCAGTCGAAGAAGCCGATCGTCTACACGTCCGCCGACTCCGTCATCCAGATCGCGGCGCATGAGGAGTTCTTCGGCCTCGACGAGCTTTACAAATTGTGCGCCACGGTGCGGAAGCTGGCCGACCCGCTCAATATCGGGCGCGTCATCGCCCGGCCCTTCACCGGCATGGCTTCAGGACAATTCGAGCGCACGTCGAACCGGCGGGACTATTCCGTGCCGCCACCCGCACCAACCCTGCTCGACCGAGCGGTGGACGACGAGCGCAGTGTGTTTGCCGTCGGCAAGATCGCCGACATCTTCGCCCATCGGGGCGTGACGGACATTCGCAAGGGCAAGGGCGACAAATCTTCGGGCAACGATGCGCTGATCGATGCCACGTTGCAGACGATGGACGATGCGGCGGACGGCGACCTCGTCTTCGTCAATCTGGTGGATTTCGATTCCGAATACGGCCATCGGCGGGACGTGGACGGCTACGCCCGGTGCCTTGAACATTTCGACCGCCGACTGCCGGAGATCACCGCGAAGCTGCGCGACGGCGACATGCTGGTGCTGACCGCCGACCACGGCAACGACCCGACGTGGAAAGGCACCGACCACACGCGAGAGCGAGTGTTCGCCCTGGTGCATGGACCCGGCCTGCCGACCGGAAACCTCGGATTGCGGGACACGTTCGCCGATATCGGTGCGACCATCGAACGCCATCTCGGCCTGCCCGCCGGACCCAACGGCACGAGCATGGTATGAGCGCGCCCATGCTGAAGGCCGAACTCCACTGTCACCTGGAAGGGCGCTGCCGACCCGGGCCTTGCCCTGCGTCTGGCCAAGCGCCACGGCATCGACCTTGAAGGCGTCGTGCGGGACGGGCGGTATGTGTGGGACGATTTCACCTCGTTCCTGTCCTGCTACGACAAGGCGTCCAGCGTGTTCCGCACGCCGGAAGATTACCGGCTGCTCACCGCCGACGTGCTGGCGCGGCTGGCCGAACAGGACGCGATCTATGCCGAACTGATCGTCTCGCCCGACCATGCCGCGCAGGTGGGCATCGATTATGAAGCGCTGATCGAAGCCGTCGATGCAGGCATGGCGGACGCGGAGCAGCGACAGCGGGATCGTGGCGCGCATCTGCCTGACCTGCGTGCGCCATCTGGGGCCGGAACGGGCCGAGGCGGTCGCCCGGCAGGCGCAGCGCATACCCCATCCCCGCGTCACCGGCTTCGGCATGGCGGGGGACGAGCGCAAGTTCGACGTGGAAGATTTCGCCGACGCCTTCTCCATCGCCGCCGATGCGGGCCTCGGCCTGACGGCCCATGCGGGGGAGTTCGCCGGACCTGCCAGCGTGCGCGATGTGCTGGACCATCTGCACGTCACCCGGGTGGGGCACGGGGTTCGGTCGATCGAAGATGCGGATCTGGTGGAACGGCTGGCGGACGAGGCCATCGTGCTGGAGGTCTGTCCCGGCTCCAACATCGCGCTCGGTGTCTTCGCAAGCGCAGACGAGCATCCGCTGCGTGATTTGCTGGATGCTGGCGTGCCGGTCTGCCTCAACAGCGACGACCCGCCCTATTTCGACACCACGCTGGCCGCCGAATACGAGACGGCGCAAACCGTTTCCGGCTTCAGCGACGAGGAATTGCTCGGTTGCACGCGCACGGCGATCGAAGCGGCGTTTCTGGACGAGCCGACCCGCAAGCGGCTGTTGGCGAAGCTTTAGAGGTCGGCGCGCCCCTCGGCCCAGTCGAGAATGAGCCGATGGGCGATGGCGAGGGGCATCGGCATGGCCAGTTCGCCGGTGCCGGGCGGCGTGCCCTTGGCCAGCGCGTCCAGCACGTCGGCGCGCGGATACCAAGCGCAGGCTTCCAGTTCCGTCTCGTCGCGCAGGATATCCGTTTCCAGCGCGCGGCCCATGCAACCGATCATCAGCGTGTGGGGAAACGGCCAGGGCTGGCTGGCGTGGTAAGTGACGGCACCGACCCGCAGGCCGGATTCCTCGAACGTCTCGCGCCGCACTGCCATTTCCAGCGTTTCACCCGCTTCCACGAAACCGGCCAGCGCCGAGACCATGCCGGGTGGGAAGTGCGGCGACCGGCCCAGCAGGCAGCTTTCCCCGTCAGGCGAGACGATTAGCATGATGACCACCGGGTCGGTGCGCGGAAACGTGTCGCGGGCGCATTTGGCGCAATGGCGTTTCGCGCCCGCATCGCGCATCTCGGTCGGCCCGCCGCATCGCCCGCAGAAGCGCGCCGAGGAATGCCAGTTGAGCAAGCTGCCCCCGTGGGCAACCTGTCCCAGTTCCGCCTCCGGCAGCAAGCCCTGCATGGCGAGCGAGCGCAGGTCGATGGCCTTGTAGGGCGCAGGCAGTGGCACCTCGACGTCGACCGCCATTGGCATGGCGATGCGCGGGGCGTTGCCGTCGTAGCCGAGGAGGACGGCGCGGTCGGTGTGGGGTGAAAAAGTCGCAAGTTCGTCGTGCGTGAGCAAGCCGCGCGGCGCGTCCTCGAACGCCACGATCACGCGGCCTTTGGCAAAGCCCCAGAAGCGGGCTTCCGGGTGGGCCATCGCGTCGGGCAGGGTGTCAGCGGTGCGCGCTTCCGCCCAGCGGTCGAGACGGTTGCCCGCAAAACCTGTGCGCGCCGAGATTTCGGTGGCAGCGAAGGACGGGTCGAGAAAAGTGCGCGTCATAGGGTGTCGTTCCGGGCGTCATCGAGCGCTGCCATGAATTTTCGGGCGACTTGAGGCTCGTAAGGCACCGGCGTGCCGTGACCCCAGATGGGTGCAGGCCAGTTGGGGTCGTCCGGCGCACGGGCCACCACGTGCAGGTGAAACTGCGCGACGACATTGCCGATCGTGGCGATATTGGTCTTCGACACGCCGGTGACGGTTCGAAGAGCGTCAGCCAGATGTGTCGCATGATCGAAGAGACCGGAGCGGCGGTCAGCTGACAGGTCGTTCAGTTCGACGATATCCGGTACCATCGGCACGAGCAGTAGCCACGGCCAGCGCGAATCATCCGCCACGCGCACCTCCAGCCAGTCATCGACCACCCGCCAAGGCAGGCTGGAAGCGGCAAGGCGGGGATCGAGATGAAAGGAAGGATCTGGCATCCGCCGCCCCTATCACGGGCATCCCGGCGGAGAAAGAACGGAGCGAAAAGCTTCGCCTTCGCATGTCGAAGGACTTCGCTCTTGAGAGCTACTGCCGAAGAGCTTCGCTCTTGCATTGCGCCCCCGTCCCCATGATATGCTGATCTCGGAAGGCTGGTTTGTGGACGTGCCACTCGCCAACCGGGTCAGATCGGGAACGAAGCAGCCCCAACGAGATTCTTAGCACGGGTCACGCTAAGCCAGTCTTCCACCAAAACAGCTTGGCTGTTTTGGTTTCCTTGCGCCCGGGTCTTTTCATTTTCGTTTTGAGGCGACACGGGTTTTGGAGCGTATGGCGGACATGGCGCAAGAAGAGGCCGAATACCGCGTTCTCGCCCGTAAATACCGGCCCGCCTCCTTCGATGACCTCATCGGGCAGGAGCCGATGGTGCGCACGCTGCGCAACGCCTTCGCCTCCGACCGCATCGCCCAGGCCTACATGCTCACCGGCGTTCGTGGTGTCGGCAAGACCACCACGGCCCGCATCCTTGCCCGCGCGCTGAACTACGAAACCGACACGATCAAACAGCCGACGCTGGATTTTACCGAACCCGGCATCCACTGCGAGCAGATCATGGCCGGTCGCCATGTGGACGTGATCGAGATGGACGCGGCCTCCAACCGGGGCATCGACGACGCCCGCGAGATCAACTCCTCCATTCGCTACAAACCGTCCACCGCGCGGTTCAAGGTCTACATTCTCGACGAAGTGCACATGCTGACGAAGGAGGCGTTCAACGCGCTTCTCAAAACGCTGGAAGAGCCGCCGGCGCACGTGAAGTTCATCTTCGCCACCACCGAAATCCGCAAGGTGCCGATCACGGTCCTGTCTCGCTGCCAGCGGTTCGACCTGCGTCGCATCGAACCGGGCGCGTTGAAAGAGCATCTCGCCAAGGTCGCGTCTGCTGAAAACGTCGAGGCTGACGACGACGCGCTCGCCATGATCGCCCGGGCCGGTGAAGGGTCCGTACGGGACGCGCTCTCCCTGCTCGATCAGGCCATCTCCCACGCCTCCGGCACCGTCGAAGCGGCGGGGGTGCGCGACATGCTGGGCCTCGCCGACCGGGCGCGGGTGGTGGACCTGTTCGAACACGTGATGAAAGGCGACATCGCCGCCGCGCTGACCGAGCTTAAAGAGCAATACGATACCGGGGCCGAACCCGTTGCCGTGCTGACGGACCTTGCCAGCTTCGTCCACCTCGTCACGCGCATGCGCTATGCGCCAGCCGCCGCCGACGACCCGGTGCTGACGCCGGAGGAGCGGACGCGGGGGCCGGCATTCGCCAAGGCGCTTTCCCCGCGTATCCTGGGTCGTGCCTGGCAGATGCTGCTGAAGGGGATCGCCGAAGTCCAAAGCGCACCCTCGCCCCTGCCCGCCGCCGACATGGTGCTGGTGCGGCTGACCCATGCCGCCGACCTGCCGACGCCGGAGGAAGCTTTGAAAGCGTTTGCCGACACGCCTTCCGGTGGCGGTGGGGGCCGGTCGATCACCGGTTCATCGGGAACGGGTGGAACTGCATCGTCCCCTGCCCCTTCCGCGGTTGCACAGGCCGGGCCCACGGGTGGCGCGACGATGAAACAGGTCTCCAACGGCCCTTCCCTCGTCATCGACAACGGCATGGTGGCGGGGGAGACGGCCTATACGCCCCACGAAATCGTGCTGGAAGGCCCGGCGTCCGAACCGGCCCCGGTGCCGCCCGTTCTGAAAGCCGTCCACGACGAGGTCGGCAGTTTCGATGACCTGCTGGCACTGGCGGAGAACAAGCGCGACATCCGCTTCAAGCTGAACCTGCGCAATCATGTCTCCCTCATCGCCCTGCACGCACCGGGCGACACCGCCGTCGGACGGTTCGAATACGCGCCCGTCGGCAGTGCGCCGTCGGGTTTGCGCCATGAAATCGCCGAACGCCTGAACCAGTGGACCGGCCAGCGCTGGGAAGTCATCGTGCTCGATACCGGCGGGCAGGGTTCGCTGAAGGAACGCCACGAGGCCGAACGCAACGCATTGTTCGCACAGGCCGAGGCCGACCCCGTGGTCGCCGCCGTTCTGCAGGCCTTTCCCCGCTCGAAAATTCTCGACGTGCGCACGCCGGACGGTGACGATGACGGGCTGGCCGAGGCCGATGTGCTGGATGCCGGTCTCGCCAATCCCGACGATGACAGCCTCAGCGAAGGCGACAACGACGCGCCGCCCCCGGGCGGGCTGGACGATTATTTCTGATATGGAAGGACGTGAACGATGAAAGACATCATGGGAATGATGGGCAAGGTGAAGGAAATGCAGGCCAACATGGAGGCCCTGCAGACCGAAATGGAAGAGGCGGAAGTTTCCGGCGAGGCCGGGGGTGGCCTCGTCACCGTGCGCCTGAACGGCAAGGGCGTCATGCGCGGCCTGGAAATCGACCCGTCGCTGCTGGTGGAAAGCGAGAAGGAGATTCTCGAAGACCTGATCGTCGCCGCCCACAACAGCGCCAAGACGACGGCCGAGGAGATGATGAAATCGAAGACTGCCGATCTCACCGCCGGTCTGCCCATCCCGCCAGGCTTCAAACTGCCGTTTTAAGATTTCTCCCCGGATTAGGTCCGAGGCGGGCTGCGATCGACCTGCGGTCGATGATCTCATAAGGGCGGCGCACCACGTCTGTTTCTGGCAGCCGCGCGACCGCTTGGTCTCCAACCGTCTCACCGGACCGTCATGTCCGCTGCCGCGGGAATGACACCTACACGTGAAGCCTAATCGTGAGCCCCTAAGCCGCTTTACGCGGCGTGGGGGCTGGCAGGCCGAGCGCTGCGGCACGGGCGTTGACGGCGGGGCGGTTGTCGGGGGTCGTGGCCTTGTCGTTGGCCAGATCGTCGGCCCGTTCGCGCTGCTTGTGCGCCTCCGCACCGGCTTTCGACGCTTCCGCGGAGTTTGCCCGGGCCGCCTTGCGATGGCGGGACTGGCGCACCCATGTGCCGAGGCTGCCGATGATCATGCCGATGAACAGCACGGCAAACAAAATGGCGTAAAGCGGCAGTTCGGTGGACAGCAGCACGGACCCATCGAGATTGGGAACGGCCAGCGTGATCGGCTGACGGTTCGCCAGAGCCAGCGCCACGATGATGATCGCCACGGGCAGCAGGATGAGAATGGCGATGATGCGTTTGGTCATGAATATCTGGTCACAGGTGTAAGATCATGGCCGGATCGAATCCTGCCGGAGGTGTGGTCGCAAATTAGCCCGCATTCAGCCGGTCGCGCAAATCCTTGCCGGTCTTGAAGAACGGCACGCTCTTGGCCTCCACCTCGACCTGCTCGCCGGTGCGCGGATTGCGGCCTGTGCGGGCCTCGCGGTGCTTTACAGAAAAGGCGCCGAAACCGCGCAGTTCCACGCGGTTGCCCTGCGCCAGCGCATCGCCGATCTCGTCCAGAATGGCGTTCACGATCTGCTCGACGTCCCGCTGGTAGAGATGGGGGTTGGCTTGCGCGATCTTCTGCACGAGTTCCGATTTGATCATTGGGCGTCCTTTCCTGCCGCGCATGGCAACTGCGCTGCGACAATTCGCGCCTCATTCGTGCCAAATGGCCAGCGCACCGTCAAGGAACAGGCGTTTGGGGATGATCGCGGGCAGGTCTTCCGCACGCAAGGTTTCCAACGGCAGGCCCGTAAGAC
Source organism: uncultured Alphaproteobacteria bacterium (assembly GCA_963711195.1). Taxonomy (GTDB): domain Bacteria; phylum Pseudomonadota; class Alphaproteobacteria; order Rhizobiales; family Rhizobiaceae; genus Pseudahrensia. The sequence goes on along the minus strand of CAVQDK010000003.1, from coordinate 71,837 downwards.
GCGAAACCATGCGGCCCAGCGCCGTCGTGCCGAACAGGCCACCGGTATTCCGGTTCGGTTTCCAGTCCGACAGGGCGATATCGTCGGCAAGGCCGGCTTGCTCGATCAACCACGCCTTGGCCTCGCGCTCGCCGCCCAGGGCATCGATGAGACGGTTTTCGACCCCCTGCCCGCCGGAATAGATGGATCCATCGGCCAGCCGCAGGGCGGTGGCGCGGTCGAAGGGACGGCGTTCGGCGACGAGATCGACGAACCAGCGGTAGCTGTCGTCGATGAAGCTCTGCAACATCTCGTCGGTGCCGGGAGGGGCTGTGCTGAAAGGTGACGGTTCGGCTTTCAAGGGCGATGATTTCACCGATTTGACCTCGACGCCGATCTTGTCGAGCAGGTCTTCCACGTTGGGATATTGCAGGATGACCCCGATGGACCCGACGATGGAGGCGCGGCGGGCGAAGACCTGATCGGTGGCGATCGCCACCATGTAGCCCGCGGACGCGGCCAGCGTCTCGACGCTCGCGGCCACCGGCTTTTCGGCTGCCACGCGGCGCACGGCCTCGTAGATCGCCTCGCCACCCACGGCGGTGCCGCCGGGGGAATTGATCGAAACGAGCATGGCCTGAACCGCATCGTCCTCGGCGATGGTATCCAACATCGCGATGAGTTCGCGGTCGGTGGTGATCGTGCCGCCGATTTCCACCCGTGCGATATGGTCGCCCCGCGTCCCGCACCGGAGAACGCACCCGCCGCCGACAGGATCGCGATGGCGGCGATGCCCAGCAGCAAGACTGCCGCCACGCGCCAGAACGTGACACGACGGCGCATCTGTCGGCGGTCGAGAAGCATGTCGATATCTGTGGTCATGGGGACGGTCGGCCGATCGAGGAGAGCGATATCCATCTCGATACGCCCGGGGCAACACCGGCACAAGGTTGCGCGAACGCGGCAACTTGCGCGCGTGAAGTTGGCGGGGCATGGCGGGCGGATGGAAGAGATCACCTTCGACAGCGACGGCCTGCCGTTTTCGCACCGCTACGGCGACCACTATCATTCCCGCCATGACGGGCAGGCGGAGGCGGCCCATGTGTTCATCAGTGGCAACGGCCTGCCGGACCGCTGGGCCGGGCGGGCGCGGTTCGCTATCGGCGAGCTTGGCTTCGGCACCGGGCTGAACGTGCTGGAAACGTGGCGCTGCTGGCGGGCGGCTAGGCCAGATGGACCACGCCTGTCCATCACCTCGCTCGATGCCCACCCGCTATCGAAGGATGCCGCCGCCGAGGCGCTTTGCCGGTGGACGACGCTTGCGTCCCTGTCCGAACGGGTGCTGGAGGTCTGGGACCGGTTGCCCGATGGCGTCATGCTGGACGACCAGACCGAATTGCGCGTCGTAGTGGGCGAGGCGCAGGAGGCGGTGGCGTCCTTCCCGACCGAAATCGACGCGTGGTATCTCGACGGCTTTGCACCGGCCAACAATCCGGCCATGTGGTCGGCGGAGTTGATGATTGAACTCGCCGCGAAAACTGCACCGGGCGGCACGTTCGCCAGCTACACCGCTGCCGGATGGGTGCGGCGCAATCTGGAACGGGCCGGGTTCACCGTCGAGCGCAAACCGGGCTACGGCACCAAGCGGCACATGATTGCAGGATATCTGGCATGACCATCGCCATCATCGGGGCCGGGATCGTCGGCCTGTCCACCGCGCGGGAGCTGGTGGAGGCTGGGGAGAATATCATCGTGGTGGACGGGGGCACCATGGCGGGCGGGGCAAGTGCCGCAGCCACCGCCTACCTCGAACCACGCCTTGGCGAAACGCCGATCAAGCGGCTGGAGCAGGAGGCGCTGGCGCGCTGGACGGATTATGCGGCGGCGTTGGATACCGACAGGCGCACCATCGGCTTCCGCACCGACGGGCAGCTGCGCGTCGCCCTGCCGGATCAGGCGGAGGCCTTCGTGGCGGACATGAAGCGGCGCGCGGAACTGGGCTGGAATGTGGACTGGATCACGCCGGACGAGGCGCGGGCGCTGGAACCGGTCCTGTCGCCCGACATCGCCGCCGCCACGAGGCTACCGGACATGCGCTCCGTCGATGGCGGCGCGGTCTGCCTCGCACTGGCGGGTATCGTTCGCGGCGCGGGGGGCGACGTGCGGGAACATTGGCCGGTGGAGCGCATCGCGCAGGACGGAAACGGGCTCATCTTGCACGGTCCGAACGGCGAAACGATCATGGCCGACAAGGTGCTCGTCGCCACCGGCTACACCGCGGACCCGATCGACGGCCTGCCCGACGACGTGCCCGCGACCCGGCCCGTGCGGGGCGTCAATCTCGTCTACGACCGCACCGAGCTTCCCGTCAGCCTCTTCGTCAAGCACAAGCGCGGCTACCTGTGCCCGCGCGGGGACCATGTGCTGGTCGGCACCACCCACGAGAACGGGGTTGCCGACCCCCGGCCGGACGATGCCGTCGTGGAGCGGTTGCTCGCCAATGCGGAGGGCATCGTGCCGGACATCCGCGACCGCCCGATGCGGACCGTCACCGCCGGCATCCGCGCCAAAGCGGGGGACGGCACACCGGCTTTCGGCACGTCGCGGCACATGCCCGGCCTGACATGGAGCCTCGGCCACGCAGGCGCGGGTTACCTGCGCGCGCCGGTCTTCGCCCCGGAACTGGCCGCTTATCTGCGCGATGGCACCGTCGGGCACTGGCTCGGCGAGGCGGGGCTGCTGTAGGACGCTCAAAAGAACCGTGGGGCATCCGCCTGTGCCCTAGGCGTGGGAGCAGGTCGCAGCTAGTCTTGCCGCCGATATTGTGCGCCAGATGCGAGACGACCATGAGCAACACTTCAGACGGCGTGACCGTCATCGACCACCCCCTCGTGCAGCACAAACTTTCCCTGATGCGCAAGAAGGAGACGTCCACCGCCTCCTTCCGCCGCCTGCTGAAGGAAATCTCGCTGCTGCTGTGCTACGAGGTCACGCGGGATCTGGAGCTCACCACCGTCGATATCGAAACCCCGATGGGGCCGATGGAAGCGCCGGTTCTGGCAGGCAAGAAGCTGGTCTTCGCCTCCATCCTGCGCGCGGGCAACGGGCTGCTGGAGGGCATGCTGGACCTCGTGCCCGCCGCCCGCGTGGCCCATGTGGGCCTCTACCGCGACCACGACACGCTGGAAGCCATCGAGTACTACTACAAGGCACCCACCAACATGGAGGACCGGGTGGTGATCGCCGTCGACCCCATGCTGGCGACCTCCAACTCCGCGACTGCGGCGATCGAGAAGTTGCAGGCGTCCGGCGCGAAGGACATCCGCTTCGTGTGCCTGCTGGCGGCGCCGGAAGGCATCGCCGCATTCCGCAAGCGGCTGCCGGATGTGCCGATCTACACCGCCTCCATCGACAGCCATCTGAACGAACTCGGCTATATCGTGCCCGGCCTCGGCGATGCGGGCGACCGCATGTACGGCACCAAATGAGCCCTCCCGCCAAACCGTCCACCCGCCCATCGACCGACGCCGTCTATCCCAGCCTGCGCGACCGGGTGGTGCTGGTGACGGGCGGTGGGTCGGGCATCGGGGCGTCCACCGTGGAGCAATTCGCCCGGCAGGGGGCCAAGGTCGGCTTTCTCGACATCGCCGATGGGCCGTCACGCGCGCTCGTCGAACGGCTGACCGGCGAAGGGTTGAGCGTTCACTACGCCCGTGCCGACCTTGCCGACGTGGACGCCCTGCGTGCCGGTATCGACGCCGTGCGGCAGGCACTCGGGCCGATCTCCATCCTGATCAACAATGCCGCCCATGACGAGCGCCATGCGCTGGAAGACGTGACGCCGGACTACTGGGACGGGCGCATGGCGATCAACCTGCGCCCGCAATTCTTCGCAGCCCAGGCCGTGGTGCCGGACATGCGCGACCTCGGCCACGGGGTCATCATCTGCATGGGGTCGACCTCGTGGATGCTCGGCAAGGGCGGCATGGCGGGCTACACGGCGGCCAAGGCCGGCGTCGAAGGGCTGATGCGGTCGCTGGCCGACGATCTGGGCAGCGACAATATCCGCGTTCTGTCGCTGGCACCCGGCTGGATCATGACCGAGCGGCAAAAGGCGCTGTGGGTCGGGCCGGACGACCATGCCGCCATCATGCAGCACCAGACCGTCAAGCGCGAACTGGTACCGGAAGACATTTCCCGCCCTCTCCTGTTCTTCGCCTCCGACGAAGCGGCCGCCTGCGCCAACCAGTGTTTCATCGTCGATGGTGGGTGGATGTAGGGCATTCTGGTTGGTTCATATCTGGAACACCAGATATGAGACGGTTACCTTCAAACGATCGAGGAAGACGGGATTAACTATCGCGTCAATTCAAGCCTCACCTTCACGCAGCTTTCAATGCCTTCCGCCATGCTCACCGCAGCAATGAACGCGGACGACGACGATGCACAAACTGGTGGGCGCTTTCTTCTGCGTGACCGTCGCGGGGCTGATGATGATCGAGGGTGGCGACCTGCTTCCGGACAGGCAGAAGGCCGAGCCGGTCGCGATCGTTGAAAGTGCGCCCGAAACACCCGTTCGAAGGGGCACCGGCAAGGCGCGGGCGCAGCGGGACGAGCGCGGGCATTACACCTTCAAGGCCCGCCTCAACGGGCGCAGCATTCCCGTGCTGGTGGACACCGGCGCATCGTCCGTCGCCATCAACGAGAAGACGGCGCGGCGCATCGGGCTGCGCATCGCCCGCGATGATTTCCGCCACATCGCCAACACCGCCAACGGGCAGGTGAAGATGGCGGTGGCTACCATCAAGGACGTACGCATCGGTGGCGTGCGGGTGCGGGACGTGCAGGCCGCCGTGCTGCCCGACGAGGCGCTCGACGGCGTGCTGCTCGGCATGAGTTTCCTGAACCAGCTCGACCGGTTCGAATTCAGCGACGGGGAGCTGGTGCTGTACGAGTGAGCTACTCGTCCGTGGCCTTCAACTCGTCCAGCCTTGGCATGGAGATCGTCGAATAGCCGGAATCCACGAAGTGAATTTCCCCCGTCACCCCCGCCGACAGGTCCGACAGCAGGTAGAGCCCGGCACCACCCACCTCGTCCAGCGTGACGGGACGGCGCAACGGCGAATTGCGCTTCTGGAAATTGTACATCAACCGCGCATCCGCCACACCGGAACCTGCCAGCGTGCGCACCGGACCAGCCGAGATGGCGTTCACGCGCACCCCATCGGGGCCGTAGTCGCTTGCCAGATAGCGCACGGAGGCTTCCAGTGCGGCCTTGGCGACGCCCATGACGTTGTAGTTCGGCATCACGCGGGTCGCGCCGCCATAGGTCAGCGTGATCATCGAGCCGCCTTCGGTCATCAGAGCCGCCGCACGTTTGGCGGTCTCCGTGAACGAGAAGCAGGAGATGACCATAGTGCGCGAAAAGTTTTCCCGCGATGTGTCCGCGTACAGGCCCTTCAACTCGTTCTTGTCGGAAAAGCCGATGGCGTGGACGAAGAAGTCGATCGTGCCCCACTTTTCCTTCAGCGCATCGAACACGGCATCGACCGAGGCGATATCTTCCACGTCGCAGGGCAGCACCATGTCGGAGCCGAGCAGGGCTGCCAGCGGTGCCACGCGCTTGCCGAACTGGTCGCCCTGATAGGTGAACGCGCATTCGGCCCCGTGGGCGGCGAGCGTTTTCGCGATGCCCCAGGCGATGGAATGGTTGTTGGCCACGCCCATGATGAGGCCGCGCTTGCCGGCCATGATATTGGATTGCAGATCGGTCATGCGAAACGCCTCAGCACGAGGGAGGCGTTGGTGCCGCCGAAGCCGAAGGAGTTGGACAGGATCGTGTCGACCTTCGCGTCGTCCACCCGTTCCCGCAAGATCGGCATGTCGGCAAAGTCCGGGTCGATCTCGGTGATGTGGGCCGATTTGGCGAGGAAATTACCGCCCATCATCAGCAGGGAATAGATCGCCTCCTGCACCCCGGTCGCGCCGAGCGAATGGCCGGTCAACGACTTGGTGGCGGAGAATGGCGGGCACTTGTCGCCGAACACCTTCCGCAGACCCTCGATTTCCTTGGCGTCGCCCACGCCCGTCGATGTGGCGTGGGGGTTGATGTAGTCGATCGTGCCGACGCCCTTGCCGGTGCCCGCAAGCGCCATTTCCATGCAGCGCACCGCGCCTTCGCCGGATGGGGCGACCTGATCGTAACCGTCGGACGTCGCGCCATAGCCGACGAGTTCACCGTAGATCGTGGCACCCCGGGCCTTGGCGTGTTCCAGTTCCTCCAGCACCAGCACGCCTGCGCCACCGGCGATGACGAAGCCATCACGATCGGCAGAGAAAGCGCGCGATGCGGTTTCCGGCGTGTCGTTGTATTTCGACGACATGGCACCCATCGCGTCGAACAGGTTCGCCATCGTCCAGTCGAGGTCTTCCGATCCGCCTGCGAAGATCACGTCCTGCTTGCCGAGCTGGATGATCTCGTAGGCGTTGCCGATGCAGTGGTTCGACGTGGCGCAGGCCGACGAGATGGAATAGTTGACGCCCTTGATCTCGAACTGGGTCGCCAGCACGGCGGACGCCGTCGACGACATGGCCTTTGGCACGGCGAGCGGGCCGATGCGCTTGGGGGAGCCGCTGTCGATTGTCTTCTGCGCGGCTTCCACGATGGTGCGCGTGGACGGCCCGCCGGAGCCCATGATGATGCCCGTGCGCGGATTGATGATGTCGGACGGTTCCAGGCCGGACTGCTCGATGGCCTGCTGCATGGCGAGATAATTCCACGCCGTGCCCTTCGACATGAAGCGCGCGGTGCGCCGGTCCATGTCCTCGAACGGGTCGCCCTCGGGGGCGGCTTCCACGTGGCAGCGGAAATTGTGTTCGGCGAACTGTTCGGAGTGCTCCGTGCCGGACTTCGCCTCGCGCAACGAGGTTTCGACCTCGGCCAGCGAATTGCCGATGGATGAGACGATGCCCATGCCGGTGATGACGACGCGTTTCATGGGCATTCTCCAGTCATGCAGTTAGGTCTTCAAGGTGCCGCAGGTGGCGGTGGGATGGTTCGGAGTCAATGCGGCAGGCGTCACCCGCCCGCCTTTTCCTTCGACAGCGCCACCTTCAGGTCGCTGGCGATGTAGATCTGTTCGCCGTCGGCCTTCAGCCAGCCATCGGCGATGCCGAGGTTGAGGCGGCCCTGCATGACGCGCTTGAAGTCGATGCCGTATTCGACGAGCGTCGTCTTCGGCGTCACCATGCCCTTGAACTTCACCTCGCCGGTGGAAATCGCCATGCCGTAGCCCGGCAGGCCCAGCCAGCCGAGATAGAAGCCGGTCAGCTGCCACATGGCATCGAGGCCGAGGCAGCCGGGCATGATCTCGTTGCCGGGAAAGTGGCACGGGAAGAACCACAGGTCCGGCTTGATATCGAGTTCGGCGCGGATGAACCCCTTACCGTGGGCACCGCCGGTTTCCGACACTTCCGTGATGCGGTCGAACATCAGCATCGGTGGAGCAGGCAACTGGGCATTGCCGGGGCCGAACAGTTCGCTGCGCGAACAGGCCAGCAGTTCCTCGTAGGTGAAGGAGGATTGCCGCGTGTCGGTGTCGTAAGGTGCAGCCATCGCTCTTCATTCCCCATGCCATTCGAGCCTGACAGGGCCCGTTCGAGCCATGGTGTATCGCGGCTTTCGGGTTGCGACAAGGAAGCGCTGCCAACCCATCGCGCCACGAACTTGCAGGAACGCCCCGTGTTCCATATCCTGCAGGGATGACACGGGCGCGCTTGCGCCTTCCAGTATTCAGGAGTGCCGCGTGAGCGACACGATCATCACCGGTTCCGGCACGGGTTCGGACATGGCGGCTGACCATCGCGACGACCACGGGTCCATGGACGCTCTCGCCTGCAACACGGTCGGCCTCGTCGACCGGTTGCGCACGGCCGGATTGCGGCCCACGCGCCAGCGCGTGTCGCTGGCCCATCTGCTGTTCTCGCGCGGCCACCGGCACGTGAGCGCGGAGGCGCTGCATGTGGAAGCGCAGGCGGCCAAGGTGCCGGTCTCGCTGGCCACCGTCTACAACACGCTGCACCAGTTCAACGACGTCGGCCTGTTGCGCGCGGTGGCGGTGGAATCGTCGAAAACCTATTTCGACACCAATACGAGCGACCACCACCATTTCTTCATCGAAAACGAAAACCGCGTCGTCGACGTTCCAGCCAGCGCCATCAGCGTCACCGACCTGCCGGAACCGCCGGAAGGCATGGAAATCGACCGGGTGGACGTGATCGTGCGGTTGCGGAAGAAGGTTTAGCCGCCGAACTTCTCGTCTTCGTAGACGCCCCACAGCTTGTCCTGCTGCAACCATGCGCGCACGGACTGCACCTCCACCGTGCACCATCCCTTCGAACAACCCGCCAGACCGACCTGAAGGCCGGGCTGGAAGCGGGCGACGGTAGCGCTGTCCGGGGACGCGCCCTGCTTGCCGTTCAGAAGCGCAAGAGCCGCCAGATCGGCACCGGCGACAGCTTCGAAACCGCGCCGCCACGGGGCGATGATAGCCGTGCGGGACGATGACAGCAGCGAGTGCAGCACCCAGCCGGTCGTGCCTTCCGAATCGCGGATACGACGCCAGCGGTCGAACTCCTGAATGACCTCCACCGGCAGCCCCTTGCGCTTGTAGGCCCAGGAAACGGCATATTTCGTGCCGGGACCGACGCGCAGGTTGGTGGAGGCGAATTTCAGACTGACGAAGCGGGGCAGTGCCAGTCCCGTTTCACGCCCGATGGCGACCTTGGTGCCGTCCTCCAGCCCGCCGCCGTCGGTGGCGACGTCGAGGGCTGCCAGGCGGGTTTCCGCCGCGGAGGCGGGTTTGGTCGCATAGACAAGCGACAGCCCCACGATCAGGGCGAGGGTGGCGAGCAGTTGGGTAACCGGAAAGCGGGTGCGGCGGGCGATTTTCGGCATCGGGAAAACGGGTCCTGTATGCTTCGTGAAGGGCTGGCAGGTGCGGTGCCGATTGCCTGTCACGGGCGGGTGTGGAATATACGCGACGAGCCGGAACGGTCCGGAGACGCGGTGAACCCAAAGTGAGCGGACGGCGTTAACATCGTCTCACTTTCCATGGTTAACCCTTCGTGACCGTTCCATCGTATCGTCTGCGCAGGAGAGGATTGCACCCGACCCTGCGCCCTGTCGGGAGCCTTCATGGCCGCAACACATCCCCTCGTCATCGTGACGCGCCGCCTGCCCGACGGGGTGGAAACGCGGATGCGGGAATTGTTCGATACCCGGCTTTCAACCGACGATGCGCCCATGACGCGCCATCAGCTCGCCAGCGCGATGGCCAGTGCGGACGTGCTTGTCCCGACGGTGACGGACCAGATCGATGCCGATCTGCTTGCGCGCGCCGGTGATCGTTTGAAGCTGATCGCCAATTTCGGCGCGGGCACGGACAATATCGACGTCAAGGCTGCCGCCGCCCGAGGCATCACCGTCACCAACACGCCCCGGGTGCTGAACGAGGACACCGCCGACATGGTGATGGCCATGATGCTGGCCGTGCCGCGTCGGCTGGTGGAAGGGGCGCAGATCATGGCCTCGGCGCAGGGCTGGAACGGCTGGTCGCCCACCTGGATGATGGGCCAGCGCGTGTCCGGCAAGCGGCTCGGCATCATCGGCATGGGGCGCATCGGCTCGGCAGTGGCGAAACGCGCAAAGGCTTTCGGCATCTCGATCCATTATCATAACCGCAAGCGCGCCCACCCCGATCTGGAAGCGGAACTGGAAGCGACCCATTGGTCGAGCCTCGACGACATGCTCGCACGGGTCGACATCGTGTCCGTCAACTGCCCGTCGACACCGGCGACGCACAAGCTGATCGACGCCCGCCGCATCGCCCTGATGAAGCCCCACGCCTACATCGTGAACGCCGCGCGGGGCGAGATCATCGACGAGGACGCGCTGGTGGCGGCACTGCAGGAAAACCGCCTGTCCGGCGCGGCGCTGGACGTGTTCGAGAACGAACCCGCCGTACCCACCGCCATGCGGCGGCTGGCGGATGCGGGCAAGCTGGTCATGTTGCCCCACATGTCGTCGGCGACCGTCGAGGCGCGCAACGAGATGGGGGAGCGGGTCATCGTCAACATCCGCACCCAGATGGACGGTCACCGCCCGCCGGACCGGGTTCTGCCGCGGGACTGATTTTGGCTCTCACGCTATCAGGCTTCGCCCTACGCTGCGAGGCGCGGCGCACGAGCGCCGGTCGGCCATTTGGCCTCCTGAGCCCTCAGGCCGTCAGGCGGTAGGGTGCGTCGACCGGGTTCATGCCGCGTTTGGCGCGCAGGTCGCACATGGGTATCGGACGTCCGAGCAGATAGCCCTGCGCCTCGTCGCACGATTGCTGCGCCAGTTGCAGCAACTGCCCGTGAGTTTCCACCCCCTCCGCCGTCACCTTCAGATCGAGCGCGTTGGCCAGCGCCATCATCGATTTCACCAGCGTGCGGGCACGATCGTCCGTCATCATCGAGTTGATGAACGTGCCGTCGATCTTGATCTTGGAAAACGGAAAGCGCGTCAGGTAGGCGAGGCTCGAATAGCCGGACCCGAAATCGTCCAGCGACAGGGTGATGCCCATGTCACGCAGGCTGACCAGTGCCTTCAGGGTCGTGACGGTGTCGTCGATGAGAAGTTGCTCGGTCACTTCCAGATCGAGCCGTTTCGGGTCGAAGCCGGTGCTTTTGAGCGCGTGGCGCACGTCGGCGACAAGGTCCGAGGACGTGAACTGGATCGGTGAGACGTTGATGGCCACGCGGGTGGTGAAATCGAAGGCCGCGAAATCGGCCATCGCGCGTCCCAACGCCCAACGCCCCAGAGCGATGATGGTGCCGGTTTCCTCCGCGATCGGGATAAACGTCGAGGGTGGAACGGCACCCAGCGTCGGATGGGTCCAGCGCATCAGAGCCTCGTAGCCGACGATACGACCGCTGCGCACATCGTGTTGCGGCTGGTAGTGGAGAACGATCTCGTTGCGGTCCAGCGCGTGGCGCAGGTCGTCCTCCAGCTGCAACCGTTCGCTGGCCTCCTTGCGCATTTCGGTGCGGAACGTGACCGCATGGCCGCGCCCGCCATCCTTGGCCCGGTAGAGTGCAATATCGGCGCATTGCTGAAGCAATTCCACGCTGTTCGGCTCGGTTTCGGTATCGAACAGTGCCAGACCGGACGAAGCGCCGATGGAGATGCTCAGTCCATCGATGGCAAACGCACTGCGCGCCGCGTTGCACAACCTGTCGGCCAGGCGGCTGCCGCCTTCCTCGTCGGCGACCCAGGCAATCAGCGCGAACTCGTCGCCGCCGATCCGTGCCAGCACGTCTTCGGGGCGCACCGCATCCTTGAATCGCTTCGTGACCGCGTGCAGCAGCTTGTCGCCGACAGCATGGCCATAGGTGTCGTTGACCGGCTTGAACCGGTCGAGGTCGATCATGATGAGCGCCAGACGATCCCTGGTGTCGTCGCCTTCGCCTTCGGTCGCCAGGCGCACGGCATGTTTCAACGCCTCGTCGAAGGAACGGCGGTTGGCGATGCCCGTCAGGGCGTCGTTGTCGGCCAGGTCGCGGATGCGCTCCTCGTTGCGGTGAAACTCCGTCAGGTCGCGCATGGCATAGACGACGCGCCCGTCACCCATGTCGCTGGTGTGAAGTTCGATGGGGATTTCGCGGCCATGGGCACCGTGCAGCATGCAGTTCTTGGCGATCTTCTCGCTCTTGTCCTCCTTGCGCCGCCGCTCGCTGCCTTCCGCAGGCAACCAGGTCGTCAGTCGCTGCCCGACCGGGTTCTTCATGCTTACCAGTTCGCGGAAAACGCCGTTGGCATCCTCCACGAAACCGTCGCGCTCCACCAGAATGGCCTCCTGCGTGGCCTCCGCAAGCAGACGCATCCGCCGCTCGCTCTCGCGCACGATCTCGGATCTGTAGGCACTCGATTGCAGGCGGCGATGTTCGGCATGGGCAATGGCGACGCCGGCGAGCAGCATGATGGTGAAGACGACGATGATGTCGGGTGATAGCAGGGCCGGGGATTCGCGAAAGATCGACGTTCCCGGACGCCGCGCCGACATGAGCGCGAATATGATGAGCGTGATACCCCACGATGTGGACAGGGTGCCGACCGCACGGTTGACGTAAGACAACGTCGTGACATGAAAGATGCCTACGCCCAGTAGGCTCGCGCCTGTTGCCATAGCGAGCACCATCATAGGCCATTGTTCGGCATCGACGACGGTGAAGGCGGGCGCGGTGGGAAAGCCTTCGATGACCACGAGGTAGAAGGATACCCCCAGCATGCCGAGCGCCGCCCGGGCCCAGTTGTTTGCCACCAGTACGATCGCGAACGCCAGCGCCATTGGGAGGATGACGGCGGCGGGTTCCGAAAACGCATAGGCGCTCCATGAACCGTTGAGATTGTAGTAGGGACTGGCAAACAGCCGAATGCCGAGCACAGTGACCCCAAAGACCAGCGCAACGGCTGCCGATAGGCCGCCTCTCAAACCGTAGGATAACAGCGTCGTGCCGGTGAGCCGTTGCAGCAATGCCGCCAGTACGAAGGCTGCGAACATCATCGGCAGAATGGCCAACATGCTGATCAACATCATCTCGATGGGATGTTTGAACAGAAGGGAAGCCCACATACGATTGCACCGGAGACAACAAGTAAGCGGGAGTGTGCTGCCACGGCATTGAAATTTCGTTAGTGGGGCAGCCTAGCTTGTGCCGTCCGAACCCGCAGGGCGGATCGCCAGCACCACGTCCGGCAGTCCGTCGATGGACCCGTGCACCGTCTGACCCGGCTCCAGCGGCCCGACGCCGGCGGGCGTTCCCGTCATGATGAGATCGCCGGGCTGCAGGACCATGGAGCGGGAGATTGCGGCGATTATGTCGCGAACCGGCCAGATCTGCTCGGCAAGATCGCCCTCTTGGCGCACCTCTCCGTCGACCGACAGGCGGATTGCACCCCAGGTCGGATCGAAGGGCCGGGCCTTGACGGGTACGATGGGCGAGATGGGCGCGGACCGGTCGAAACCCTTGGCCCAATCCCAGGGCCGCCCGGTCTTCTTGGCCTCGGCCTGAAGGTCCCGGCGGGTCAGATCGATACCGGTGGCATAGCCGAACACATGGTCGACCGCGTCCGACGGGTCGATGTCGCGACCGCCCTTGCCCAACGCCACGACCAGTTCGATCTCGTGATGAAAGTCGCTCGTTTCGGGCGGGTAGGCGACGACGGCGTGGGCATCGGGGCCCGGCATCGAAGGCAGTGTCGGCCGGTTTGGTGAAGAAGAACGGCGGCGCGCGGTCCGGGTCGTTGCCCATCTCCCGCACATGGGCCTCGTAGTTGCGCCCGACGCAAAAGATGCGCCGCACGGGAAAACGGGCCTCGTCTCCCTGCACCGCAAGGCTTGCACGCCGGGGCGGGTCGAAGACGTATGGTTCGGGCGGTGCGGCATCGGTCATCATCGTCTCCGGCAGGTCGCATATGGGGCTTTGGCAGAAATCCGTCCCGCCAACGTCGCAACCGGGCTTGCCCCTTGCAAGCCTGTTGTGATGAAGCAGCGACACCGGAACCCGAGAGACGCCTGCCATGAGTGCCACGATCATCGACGGAAAGGCCTTTGCCGCCACGGTCCGCGCCAAGGTGGCGGACCATGTCGCCGCCCTGAAGGCCCAGCACGGCATCACACCCGGCCTTGCGGTCGTGCTGGTGGGGGAGGATCCCGCGAGCCAGGTCTATGTGCGCAACAAGGGCAAGCAGACGGTCGAAGTCGGCATGGAAAGTTTCGAGCATCGCCTCGACCCGACGACCGATCAGGCGACATTGATGGCGTTGATCGAGACGCTGAATGGCGATCCCGCCGTGCACGGGATACTGTGCCAGTTGCCCCTGCCCGACCATCTCGACGAGGAAGCGGTCATCAACGCCATTTTGCCGGAAAAGGACGTGGACGGATTTCACATCCTCAATGTCGGCAGACTGGCCACCGGGCAAGACGCCATGGTGCCCTGCACGCCGCTTGGCTGCCTGATGATGCTGCGCGATCATCTCGGCTCGCTCTCCGGGCTGAACGCAGTGGTGGTCGGCCGGTCCAACATCGTGGGCAAGCCCATGGCCCAATTGCTGCTGCGCGATTCCTGCACCGTCACGATCGCCCATAGCCGCACCAAGGATATCGAGGCGCTTTGCCGCCAGGCCGATATTCTGATCGCCGCCGTTGGCCGGCCGGAAATGGTGACGGGGGACTGGGTGAAGCCCGGCGCGACGGTCATCGATGTGGGTATCAACCGCATCGCAGCGCCGGAACGGGGCGAGGGCAAGATGCGCCTGACAGGCGACGTGCATTTCGAAAGCGCCGCCGCCGTTGCCGGAGCCATCACGCCAGTGCCCGGCGGCGTCGGCCCCATGACGATCGCCTGCCTGCTGGCCAACACGTTGACCGCCTGCTGCCGTGCCAACGGGCTCGACGGGCCGGAAGGATTGACCGCGTAAGCGTTGGCGAAGCTGTTTCCGTTTTCAACGCTTTAACCATGCCACGAACCTGCCACGGTCGATTACGCCAGCTTTAACCATCGTGCAGCACGGTGGCCCGATCTGTTGGTCGAGCACCGTGCCATGCGCATTCGCGATATACTTCTCATTGCATTCCTGATCTCGGCCCTGGTGCCGACCGGGGTTCTGGGATGGTGGTCCTACAATCGCGGCATCGCGCAGGAATTCGCGGAGGTCGAAGACCGGCACCTGCTGCTTGCCAGAAACGTCAGCGCCGCGCTCGCCCGTTACCATACCGACCTCGTGGGCACGCTGGATTCGTTCTCCCAGTCCATGCTGTTGGGCGAGGTGCCGAAGAATCTCGAAGCGTTGATGAAAAGCATCAATCTGATTTGCGTCATCATCGTGGACGAAGCCACCGGGGCGGTGGTGGCCCGCGCGGACCAGTCGCCCGAATACTATTCCGCCACCATCGGTGCACCGCTGCTGGCAAAGGCACGCGCCATCGCACGCGAAGACAGGACGGTCTTTTCGGAAGTCATGCCCAGCCGTCACGCAGGCAACATCATGCTCGGCGTTCGCCGCTACGGCGACAGGCTGTCCGTTGCGGTGGTGAAAACGGACTATTTCGTCCAACTGGGCGCCAGCATTTCCTTCGGCAAGAAGGGCCATGCGGCCATCGTCGACCATATGGGCAACGTGCTCGCCCATCCGCTGCCAAGCTGGATCGCGCAACGCAAGAACATCGCCAAGATTTCCCCGGTCGCCCGAATGATGCGTGGTGAAACCGGGATCGAAACTTTCTATTCCCCCGCGCTCAAGGGTGACATGATCGCAGGGCTGACCAGCGTGGACGGTCCCGGTTGGGGCGTGATGATTCCGCAGCCGGTAGCCGAAATCTACGAGAAGGTGCGCGACAAGAACAATGCGGTGATGATGGCGGCCACCGTCGCGCTCATCATCACTCTGGGGCTCGTGATGCTGTTCGTGAACTCGCTGGCGGCACCGCTGGAAAAATCCCTGGCCTCCATGAAGCTGAACGCCCGCAACCGCACCATCGGCGAAAGCACGGTGCGCATGGGGCTTATTCCCGTGCGGGAGGTGAGCGAGTTCAAGGACAATTACAACGCCATGGCGCGGCAGGTGATCACGGCCAACGACCGGATGCGGGAGGTGGCCTATACCTGCTCCGTCACCGGGCTGCCCAATCGGGAACACTTGCGCGAGATGGCGCAGACGAAGTTCCTCATTCCCAATGCGCTGCGATCGTCCGGCGTCGTGATCTTCGTCGATATCGACAATTTCAAGCAGATCAACGACGTGCACGGACACGATGTCGGAGACACGTTCCTGCGCGA
Organism: uncultured Alphaproteobacteria bacterium; assembly: GCA_963711195.1. Classification (GTDB taxonomy): domain Bacteria; phylum Pseudomonadota; class Alphaproteobacteria; order Rhizobiales; family Rhizobiaceae; genus Pseudahrensia. Next base: position 55,976 of record CAVQDK010000003.1, on the reverse strand, counting down.
TGTGGCGGCCAAGCTGCGCACCTGTTTGGCGGATAGCGCACCCCTCGTGAATGCCCGCCACACGGGCGGGCTGTCACCGGTCGTGGCGCGTATCGGGGGCGACGAATTCGTCATCATCTTCCCGGGCCTGACCGACATCGAGAACATTCGCTCGCTACTGACCATGATGCAGGGTCGGCTGGCCGAACAGGGTGGCGACCTCCCCGTCATCAATCGCCGTGGCGCGAGCATCGGTTGCGCGCGCTATCCGCAGGACGGTCAAAGCCTCGACAGCCTGCTGAAATGCGCCGACATCGCGATGTACCATGCCAAGAAGAGCGGCAAGGATGCGTTCGAGATCTACTCCAAGAGCATCGGCATCATGACGGCGGCGGAACTGCGCAGTGCGGCAGAGGAAGGCATCGCCAAGGGCGAGATGGTGCTGGAATACCAGCCGAAGATCGCCATCGGGTCCGGCATGGTCACCGGCGTGGAAGCGCTGGTGCGTTGGGACCATCCGAAGCTGGGACGCCTGTCGCCCGACCTGTGGATACCGGCGATCTCGAACTCCCCCATCATCCGCCAACTCGGGGAATGGGTCGTTGCCCGCGCCATGGACGACCATGCCATCTGGAAGGGTTGGGGTGTGGATATGAGTGTGGCGGTCAATATCGGCGCTGAACATTTCGGCAGTGCGGGCTTTGCCCGATGGATCACCGCCACCGCCCGCAAACGTGGTTTCGACCCACGTTACATGGAGCTGGAGGTGACGGAGAACACATTGTTCAGTTCCGATTCCGCAGCCGACAAGATCATGGTCGCATTGCACGATGCCGGGTTCAAACTGTCGATCGACGATTTCGGCACCGGCTATTCCAACATCGCGCGGCTGAGCAAGCTTCCGGTGGACTGCCTGAAGATCGACCGTTCGATCATCGCCCAGGCGGACAAGGAGGAGCGGGTCGGTCTCATCATGGAATGTATCGTGACAATGGCCAAACGGCTCGGTTGCAGCACGGTGGCGGAAGGGGTGGAAACCGCCTCCGAACTCGCCTTTGCGGCCCGCAGTGGGATCACCATGGTGCAGGGCTTCTACTACTCGCCAAGTATGCCTACGGACCAGCTCGTCGACTGGGTGCGTGCGCACGAGGACGTGTTGGTGCAGGATCGGCGAAAACAGATCGCTGCCGCGTGACGCAGGATGCGGGACCGAACGGCGATGTATGTGGTTGCGGGGGTAGGATTTGAACCTACGACCTTCAGGTTATGAGCCTGACGAGCTACCGGGCTGCTCCACCCCGCGAAACGGCAATGACGGGCTTGGGGCGCGTCATGCGACTGCCGTGACATAGACGGGGACAGCGCGAATTGAAAGGGCTGGCTGCGCCCGCAGAATGATCTTTTGCAGTTTTTCGAACAACCTGTCGGCAACGATGGCTTCAATACCCGCGATCCTCGAACCGCTGGTGGCGAAACAGGCCGGGAGCGACCGCGATGGTCCAGTCCTGCGACCGCCACCAACCGTCGTTCAACTCGATTTCGATGTTCTTGAAGCCGTTGACCCGTCGTTTCGAATCGACCGCTTCCACCCGGGCCAGAATGGTGTCGAGGTAGAAGCGCCTGTCGATCATGAAGGGCTGGTTGGTCCAGCCGCGGATCGCGGTGGGCATCGTGAGAAACCCGGTTTGCACATCGTGGGAGATGGACGAAAAGCGGGTTTCGGGATGCTCCTCGGCATAGGGCGCATGGCCGCTCAGTCGACGGGCCTTGTCGGGCCGCAGAACACGACGCATGGCCGCAATAGCCGCCTCCCCGATCGAAGCGCCTTGCGCCGGGTGGTAGCGTCGGTATTTTTCAAGCCCAGAAAACGGTTCGCCCGGATCGCGGCGGCTTCGGACGTGCACGACGTGCGCTTGCTTGCCCGCCAGAAGCGCGGCGGCTGTTGCAATTTCCCGCCGGGCGGTTTCGACCGGTTCGATGAGATGGAGATCGTTCTCCAACAGCAGAACGATATCCGACGTCATCGCTTCCGCAAGTGCGCGGAAGCCGCCGTAGATGCCGAGGTTTTGCGGGCTGCCGGTGTGTGTCAGACCGAACTCGTCGGCAAGGCGTCGGGCTTCGTCATCGATTTCGGGAAAGAAGATGAGCGTCTCGTCGAACAGGTCGAGAAACCCCGGAACCGACAGACTTTCCAGCATGTGGCGCAGGGACACGTAGCCTTTCCATGACAGGATGCCGAGACCGACGGTCGGGGACGCCGTCACCGCCAGTTCTCCGTGATCCAGGGAGTCGGCCGGACATGCTTGTACAGCCGCTTCCAGGGCTTCTCCACCGGCCAATGGCCGAGCGCTGCCTCGTCAGGGTCCGGCTTGCCGGTAAAGGCCACGGCACGGGCGGAAGGCGGCAGCTGTGGCGTGTTGAGAAAGTTGAGCGGCCAGCGAGGGATGAGATCGTGCTTGAACGACAGGCACCAGTCACGAGGCCAGAAGACCTGATCATCGACGGTCGCTGAAATGTACTGCTGTTCGATCCGGTGGCTTGAAAGCACGGCTTCCGGGTCCGCGTCGAACCGGTCGAATACATGGGCGAACCGGCCGACGGGAATGCGGAACAGGGACGTGTTGCCGACTGCGAGTTTAGGCTGCGTCCAGTTGTGAATGACGCAATAGCGGCCCGGTTCGTAGTCGAAGAACGGGTCGATCGACCCGGTGATGACCATGTCGAGATCGAAGAACAAGATATCGGCGGGATTGGCATTGGAGGTGGGAATATCGAGGTCCGCGCACCATAGCGACAGCTTCCGCCAGGGGGTCCAGGCGACGCGTTCAGGAATGTTGATTTGCGGGAGCGGCCGGGTGACGACGCCAGGGGCGATGCCGACCGCATCATCGGTGAAACAGACGACCTGCGTGACCCGGCCCGTGTGCCGCTGCACCATAGAATGTAGCCGATTGACGTAATCGGCAGGGTAGCGACTACCCCATTTCATGCAGATGACAGTTTGCACATCGGCTCCGACTGACGTGTCTTGGTGACACACCTTATCATACAACAAACCCTCAGGGAGCGTCGTTACAGAATTTCGGGCCGAAGAACGCAAAAAGCCCCGACCGGTGAGGGTCGGGGCTTTTTGAACTTCATAGAGATATCATGCATTCGGCAGACCTGGCAGTGACCTACTCTCCCGTGCCTTAAGACAAAGTACCATCGGCGCTGGAGCGTTTCACTTCCGAGTTCGGGATGGGATCGGGTGCAGCCACTCCGCAATAACCACCAGGTCGGCGGAATGCATGGCCTCTTACAGGCGTGTCGTGAAACTGGTTTTTATCTCCAACCGCTGGAGCGGGAGGGAGATAGATTGTTTGCCGCTCACGACCTCTCCGGTCATGGCCACAGTTAATGAGAACGATCAAGCCAATCGGATTATTAGTACAGGTAAGCTTCACACGTTACCGCGCTTCCACACCCTGCCTATCAACGTCGTAGTCTTCGACGATCCTACAAGGGAATACTCGTTTCGAGGCTGGTTTCCCGCTTAGATGCCTTCAGCGGTTATCCGTTCCGTATATAGCTACTCTGCAATGCGGCTGGCGCCACAACAGATCCACCAGTGATACGTCCATCCCGGTCCTCTCGTACTAGGGACAGATCCTCTCAATATTCCTACACCCACGGCAGATAGGGACCGAACTGTCTCACGACGTTCTGAACCCAGCTCACGTACCGCTTTAATTGGCGAACAGCCAAACCCTTGGGACCTGCTCCAGCCCCAGGATGCGATGAGCCGACATCGAGGTGCCAAACAACCCCGTCGATATGGACTCTTGGGGGTCATCAGCCTGTTATCCCCGGCGTACCTTTTATCCGTTGAGCGATGGCCCTTCCACGCGGGACCACCGGATCACTATGACCGACTTTCGTCTCTGCTCGACTTGTCAGTCTCGCAGTCAGGCTGGCTTATGCCATTGCACTCAACGACCGATTTCCGACCGGTCTGAGCCAACCATCGCGCGCCTCCGTTACTCTTTGGGAGGCGACCGCCCCAGTCAAACTACCCGCCACACAATGTCCCGGACCCGGATAACGGGCCGCGGTTAGACATCAATGGTAATAAGGGTGGTATTTCAAGGATGGCTCCACAGAGGCTGGCGCCCCCGCTTCAAAGCCTACCACCTATCCTACACATATGACCACTAATGCCAGTGTGAAGCTGTAGTAAAGGTGCACGGGGTCTTTCCGTCTAACCGCAGGAACCCCGCATCTTCACGGGGAATTCAATTTCACTGAGTCTATGCTGGAGACAGCGGGGAAGTCGTTACGCCATTCGTGCAGGTCGGAACTTACCCGACAAGGAATTTCGCTACCTTAGGACCGTTATAGTTACGGCCGCCGTTTACTGGGGCTTCAATTCAATGCTTGCACCTCTCCTTTTAACCTTCCAGCACCGGGCAGGCGTCAGACCCTATACGTCGCCTTGCGGCTTCGCAGAGCCCTGTGTTTTTGATAAACAGTCGCCACCCCCTCTTTTGTGCCACTCCTGAACGGTTGCCCGCGCAGAAGTCATGCTTATCCCGAAGTTACGCATGCAATTTGCCGAGTTCCTTCAGCATAGTTCTCTCAAGCGCCTTAGTATTCTCTACCTGTCCACCTGTGTCGGTTTGGGGTACGGTCTTAACGGTGGAGCTATTTCCTGGAACCGCTTCGCTGCCCACTCAATCCAATAAGAGTGAACCACTTACGCGATCCGTCACTACCACCAGGTACAGGAATATTAACCTGTTTCCCATCGACTACGCATTTCTGCCTCGCCTTAGGGGCCGACTAACCCTGCTCAGATTAACTTTAAGCAGGAAACCTTGGACTTTCGGCGAGGGGGTCTCTCACCCCCTTTATCGTTACTCATGTCAACATTCGCACTTCTGATACCTCCAGGATCCCTCTCGGGTATCCCTTCACAGGCTTACAGAACGCTCCGCTACCGCGCACATAAATGTGCACCCGCAATTTCGGTGTATGGCTTTAGCCCCGGTACATTTTCGGCGCAAAGTTCCTTGTTTAGACCAGTGAGCTGTTACGCTTTCTTTAAATGATGGCTGCTTCTAAGCCAACATCCTGGTTGTTTTGGGAAATTCACTTCCTTTCCCACTTAGCCATAACTTGGGGACCTTAATTGGCGGTCAGGGTTGTTTCCCTCTCCACACCGGACGTTAGCACCCGATGTGTGTCTGCCGAATAGTACTCCTCGGTATTCAGAGTTTGGTTAGGATCAGTAAGGCGGTAAGCCCCCATAGCCCATCCAGTGCTTTACCCCCGAGGGTATTCATTCGACGCTCTACCTAAATAGATTTCGCGGAGAACCAGCTATTTCCGAGTTTGATTGGCCTTTCACCCCTATCCACAGGTCATCCCCGCATATTGCAACATGCGTGGGTTCGGTCCTCCAGTGCATGTTACTGCACCTTCAACCTGCCCATGGATAGATCACTCGGTTTCGGGTCTAATGCTACGAACTGAACGCCCTATTCAGACTCGCTTTCGCTGCGCCTACACCTATCGGCTTAAGCTTGCTCGTAACACTAAGTCGTTGACCCATTATACAAAAGGTACGCAGTCAGGCTCGTAGCCCTCCTACTGTTTGTAGGCATTCGGTTTCAGGGACTGTTTCACTCCCCTTGTCGGGGTGCTTTTCACCTTTCCCTCACGGTACTTGTTCACTATCGGTCATGCACGAGTATTTAGGCTTGGAGGGTGGTCCCCCCATGTTCAGACAGAATTTCACGTGTTCCGCCCTACTCAAGGACAATAAGAGAAATTACGCATACGGGGCTATCACCCACTATGGCGCGACTTTCCAGACGCTTCCGCTTGTTCTCAAATTGCCACTGGCCTGGTCCGCGTTCGCTCGCCGCTACTGACGGAATCTCGGTTGATGTCTATTCCTACGGGTACTTAGATGTTTCAGTTCCCCGCGTTCGCTTCTTACACACTATGTATTCA
>CAVQDK010000003.1:0-45000 GCA_963711195.1 uncultured Alphaproteobacteria bacterium | reverse complement strand
GCGGGCAACGGCACGGTCCTGAAGGCCGGCTGGGCCGGGGGCTACGGTCGGCAGACGACGATTCGCCATGCCAACGGGTACGAGACCCGCTACAGCCACCAGAACCGCATCGCCCGCGGCATCAAGCCCGGTGCCCGGGTGCGACTGGGACAGGTCATCGGACAGGTCGGCTCCACCGGGTTTTCCACCGGTCCCCACCTGCACTACGAAGTCCTCGTCAACGGCAACTACGTCAATCCCATGAAGATACGCCTGCCCCAGGGGCGCACCTTGCAGGGACCGGCGCTGGCCGCCTTCAAATCGGAGCGGGACAGGATCGACGCCCTGATGGAACGCGGTCGCGGGCGACCGCTCGACGTTGCCGGGCTCTGAGCAGTCGGGCCAGGGTCTGGACCTAGTCCTGAACTTTCATTGACGGTCGATCGTCCAGCGTGAACCAGCCGATCAAACCGGCCAGCGCACACAAGGCTGCCGCAACGAAGGAAACGGTTGCAAAGGCCTCGTTCATCGCCGCCGAATGCACCACCTGCACCGGCGTCTGATACAGACCGCCCGTCAGCCGTTCGCCGAAGCCGGCGGACACCAGCCGGTCCGCCAGATCGGGATCGAGCGCCGAGCGCCTCACCGATCCGGCAAACAGCAGCGCCAATCCTGCGCCGAAACCGGCAATGGCGAACAGGCCCGCCATGCGCGCCACCATGTTGTTGATGCCGGAGGCCGAACCGGTCTTGGAATCGTCCACCGCCAGCATGATTGCCGTGGACAGGGGGGAGACGGTCAACCCCATGCCGACGCCCACCAGCATGACCGCGGGCACCAGCCCCCACCAGTAGTTCTGGGTCGGCACCGCCAGCGCCACCGCCCCGAACCCGGCGGCCACCACCAGCGGGCCGACCGTCAGCGGCAGGCGTGGCCCGGCGGCATCGGCCCACCGCCCGGCCAGCGGCGAAAGGCCCGCGATCAGCAGGGAGAACGGCAGGAATATGGAGCCTGCGTAGAGTTCCGAATAGCCCCAGCCCGTCACCACCACCATGGGCAGGAAGAACAGCACCGCCGTCAGCGCCGCATAGATGAGCAGCGTGGACAGGTTCGCCCCGCTGAACGTCGGTGACCGAAACAGCGCCAGGTCCACCATCGGCGCCTTGGCGCGCAGTTCCCACAGGATGGCAGCCGCCGCCAGCACTCCGGCACCCGCCAGTACCCAGCCTGGGGAAACGACGTCCCCCAGCCCGCCTGCCTCGTCGCCGAGCAATGTCAGGCCGAACGCCAGAGCCAGCATGGCCAGCGTCACCAGCACCGCGCCGCCGATATCGAGGTGCTCGCTGCGATCGCCCTGGTCGTCCGGCACCTGCCATAAAAGGACGAGCGCCAGGGCGCCGAGGGGCAGGTTGATGGCGAAGACCCAGCGCCAGATGTCCGAACCGCCAAAGGTCAGCAGCCACCCGCCGACCACCGGCCCCAGCGCGGTGGTGATGGAAGACGCCGCCACCCAGATGCCGATCGCCCGTCCCCGCTCGGCACGGGGGTAGTTGCGCGCGATCAAGGCGAGACTGGAAGGCACCATGATGGCGGCGAACGCTCCCTGAACGCAGCGGGCGAGAATGAGAAATTCGGCGCTTGTCGCAACCGCGCAGAGCAGCGACGCGGCAACGAAGCCCGCAATGCCGAGACCGAACACGCGCCGCACGCCGTAACGGTCCCCCAACGCTCCACCGAGCAGCAGAAGCGCTGCGAGAAACAGCACGTATCCGGAGCCGATCCACTGGACCTGGGTGAAACCGGCATCGAGGGATTGGCGGATTTTCGGCAGGGCGATGGAGACGATGGTGGAATCGATGAAGCCCAGCGCGCTGGCCAAGAATGGCCGAGGCCAGCACGAATTTTCGCAGGTTCGCCGGGCACGACACGGCTTTCGTGGCGGGCAGAACGGTTTTGACGGGCGGATCGTGCTGCATGGAAAGGGCTTTCGGGCGGAGTGAATGGCACTTCACGCCCGGCAAGGACGGTTTGCAAGCTCGCGCCTTCAGCATCCGTTCATAGTTTCTCAACTATGATATTGGCCACCGTATCCACCGCGCACCGAACTGGCCCGACCTGTGATCCGTTTCCTGCTTTCCCTTCTCATCATAACCGCCGCCGCCTGTTCCGCGGCATTGGCGCAACAGTCGGAAATCTACATCGACGAGTTCGGGCGACGGCTGCTGGTCGACCGCGATACCGGAGAGATCATCGCACGTCTCGACGAACGCAGGTCCGGCGCGCAGACGGAGCGCAATCGACTGGACGCGCTGGAAGGGGAGGTGCTGGAACTGTTCGGTCTGAACCGCCGCGAGCAGAGCTGGCAGGAGCAGAACCGCAGTGGCGTCCGCATCGAAAGGCTCGAACCCGCACCGCGACGGGAGCGCGAAGAGCTTGGCAATCGCGGTTTCTGGCTCGACCAATACGGCAATCGGCAGCCGGATCGGCCCACCATCGACGACGTAATCGAACGGGCACCCCTGCCCGCTCCGGGGGTCGGAGCAACCCGAAAGCGATGTTGCCAGCCTGCCGAACGAAACGGCGCCGCTTCCCAACAGCACATCCTTCGCCGCCATCACCAAACCGCCGCTGGACCGGACGGGAATCACCGAATTGCAGGTGTTTCTCGACCGCGAAGGCTTTTCGCCCGGGGCCGTCGACGGCCAATGGGGCACCAATGTGCGCCTCGCCGTCGCCGCCTGGCAGGAAAGTTTCGGCCAGCCGTTGAACATGAGCCGCGAGCGCCCTGGCCGATGCGCTCGCCCGTTCCGGCGGCAGCGCGTTTTCCTCCTACACCATCACCTATGAGGACGAGGCCGGGCCATTCGTGGCCGCCATTCCCGTCGATTATGCCGAGAAGGCCGCGCTTTCCAGCATGGCCTACACGTCGATGGTGGAGAAACTGGCCGAGCAGTTTCACATGAGCGTGCCCTACCTGCAGGCGCTGAACCCGAACGCGCAGTTCCGCGCTGGCGAAACGATCATGGTGATCGATGCCGGGCCGAAAGTGCAGAAGAAGGTGCACTACATCATCGCCGACAAGGGCCGCAAACAGTTGCGCGGGCTGGACCGCAACGGCCATCTCGTCGTCGCCTATCCAGCCACGATCGGCTCCGCCGACACGCCCTCCCCCACCGGCACCCATACGGTGGAGCGCACCGCGATCAACCCGGAATATCTCTACAATCCGAAGATCAATTTCCAGCAGGGTGAGAACACCAGCATCCTGACCGTCCCGCCCGGCCCGAACGGACCCGTCGGTTCCGTCTGGATCGCCTTGTCGAAACCGACCTACGGCATCCACGGCACGCCGGACCCGGAGAAGATCGGCAAGACCAATTCCCACGGCTGCATCCGCCTGACCAACTGGGACGCGCTGGAACTGGTGAAGCTGGTGGCCAAGGGCACGGTCGTCGAGTTCATCGAATAGGCCCGTCGCACCGATGGCCGACCACCGCGACACCGCGCTGCTGGCGCTGCCGGATGAGACCGGTCGGACGCTGATGCTGAATGCCGCCCCTCTGCCGGGGGGGGCGTTGCGGTCGATTGCGGTTTGCGAACAGGGTTTCCGGCCTGCCTATCTGGCGCTGGAACGGGCCGGATACAGCGTGGCGCCATGTGGTCGACGAGACCGGCTTCGATACCGCCCTCGTCCTCATCCACCGCTCCGCTGCGCTCAACGCGATCCATGTGGCGCGCGCCTGGAACGCCGTGGCGCAAGGCGGACGAATCGTCGTGGCTGGTGACAACAAGTCGGCCATCAAGAGCCTGCGCAAACGGCTGGGCGACCATGTGACCGGCTCCGTTTCCAAGCACCACGCCGTCGCCTTCACGCTGGAGCGCAACGGCCCCGACTGGCCGGTGCCTGACCGTGCGATGGTAGCCATTTCAGATACGGGAGCCTACGCCACACAGGCCGGCACGTTCTCCGCCGACCGGGTCGACGCCGGATCGCAACTGCTGGTCCGGCATTTCGATTCGTCCCTGCGAGGCTGCGTTGCCGATTTTGGCGCGGGGTGGGGCTATCTTTCGGCAGAACTGCTCGCGCGAGCGCCGGGTGTCGGGTCGATGGTGCTCTACGAAGCGGATTTCGCTGCTTTGGAGGCGGCGCGCACCAATCTGGCGGCATGGTCGGAGATCGCGGATTTCAAGTGGATGGACGTTGCAGGCGAGTTCGGGTCCGAACGGTTCAACCATGTCATCATGAACCCGCCCTTCCACACCGACCGCGCCGCCGACCCGGCGCTCGGGCAGGCGTTCATCAAGGCCGCCGCGCGCGCGCTGATGCCGGGCGGATCGCTGCTGATGGTCGCCAACCGCAACCTGCCCTACGAGGCGACGCTGGCCGACAGCTTTCAAGCGGTTCGAGACGCTGGCGGACGAAGGCGGCTTCAAGGTGATGCGGGCGTTTCGGTAAGGTTGCTCGCCGCACACGGTCGTCATCCTCGGGCACCGACCCGAGGATCAGGTGCGTTTCGATCATTTCAACATGCCATGTCGAGCAGTTGCGGCATATGCCGCGAACGTCGTGCCGACTGCGCCGTTCCAGATCCTCGGGTCAAGCCTAGGATGACGGCGGCTGAGACTAGAACGCCACGTCCCCCGTCACCTTCGGCACGACCGGAGCCAGCGCTTCGTGCAGGCGGGTTTCCCATTCCTCGCGTCCGGCCCGGGCGGGACGGGGTTGATGAAGTCGAACAGGGACCAGAGCGGTTCGATACCGTGGCGGGGCAGGCCGCGGGCAGCGGTGCGGCCACCGGCGCGGTGTTCCCTGATGCGGGCTGCCGGTGTCTTGCCGGTGGAGCCGACGTAGCAGCCGTACCAGCCGTTGTCGGCGCTGTAGCCACCGCGCAGAACGACATAGACGTGGGAGCCCAGGCGGTCCGGTTTTCTGCGTTTCCAGCACGTCCGGCGAAAAGGCCTTGCGAACCGCTTCCCCCGCCGCGGCCAGCCACGGCACCGGCTCCAGCCGCCGTTCGGCGAATTTCATCTCCGCTGCCAGTTCGTCGCGGCGGCTGCGCAGTTCCTCAAGCGCCAGCGTCGCCAGTTCCAGCGAGGGCGGGTTGCCGGACAGCCAGCCGCCGATGGCGGCGTTCATCTGCGACGCGGTCCAGTTGCGGAACGGGCGGGGGTGGGCATAGGCGAGGCCGGGAAACTTTTGCAGCGTCCCCGTCTCGTAGCGCGGCAGATCGAGAGTGGTATCGGCGCGCACCTGCCGCCGCTTTCCTTAGGCGATCCGTTCGATGATCGTATCGCCGTCCACGATGTCGGCCGTTCGCCGAACGTGTAGGCCGCGCGCAAGGCGGCTTCCGCCTCGGCGGCGCTTTCCTCGTCGGCGGCGTGGATCGTGGCCAGCGACGCGCCCGTATCGCCGATCATGGCGAGATCGGTGAAGCCCACGCGGGGGTCGACGGGGTCGGCTGCGCGGATGCGTCCCCCGCCCAGAGCCACGACCGCGATGCCGACGGCACGGGTGTCGATGGCGGTGACGGTCGCCCCTTCCGGCGGCGCGATCTCGCGGACGATGGGTGCTGCGGGCAGATGCTTTTCGTGGGCCTCCATCAGATCCGCCGGTCCGCCCAGCGCCACGACCATGCGGCCGAAGATTTCAGCCGCCCTGCCGCTTTGAAACGCTTCCGACATGCGGGCCATGCCCTCTTCGGCAGTCCTTCGCCAGCCCACCGCTCACCAGCATTTCCGCGCCGAGCGCCACGGTCACGTCCCACAACCGGTTGTCGATATGGCGACCGGTGAGGAAGTCGATGGCGTTGGCGACTTCCACCGCATTGCCGGCGGCCTATGCCAGCGGCGCGTTCATGTCCGTCAGCAACGCGGTCGTCGGAAGGCCGGCACCATTGGCGACCTCCACCAGAGATGTTGCCAGCTCGCGTGCCTTGGCGAGGTCCGACATGAAAGCGCCGTTGCCGCATTTCACGTCCAGCACCAGACCGCCGCAGACCAGCCGCCAGTTTCTTCGACAGGATGGAGGCGGTGATGAGCGGCACGCTTTCGACCGTCGCGGTGACATCGCGAATGCCGTAGAACCGCTTGTCGGCGGGGGCGAGATCGCCGGTCTGGCCGATGATGGCGCAGCCGACGTCCTTCGTGACCTTGCGGAACAGGGCCTCGTCCGGTTGAGACGTGTAGCCGGGGATCGAATCCAGCTTGTCCAGCGTGCCGCCCGTATGGCCGAGACCGCGCCCGGAAATCATCGGCACGTATCCGCCGCAGGCCGCCACGGCGGGCGCGAGCATGAGCGAGACATTGTCGCCCACGCCGCCGGTGGAGTGCTTGTCCAGGACGGGGCCATCGAGTTCGGGCCATGCCAGCACCGTGCCGGAATCGCGCATGGCCAGCGTCAAGCGCCACCGCCTCGTCCCGCGCCATGCCGTTGAAGAAGACGGCCATCGCGAAGGCCCCGATCTGCCCTTCGGTGATCGTATCGTCGGTTATGCCCTCGCACGAAGGCCGCGATGTCGTCCGCGTCCAACCCACGCTTGTCGCGTTTGGCGGCGATGAATTCCTGCGGCAGGAAGGGCATGGGCTTGTCCGTCGATCGTGTGCTTCGCCGCATCTGTATCATGCCACTTGCGCGGCATGAAGTTCGGCAACAGGGTGTTGCGACATTCAATTCCAGTGACGCCGTCCATGCCGACTACAACGAAAGGCCCTTTGTCGTGGGGGCAGGAGATGCTGGCCATTCCCGGGCCGTCGATCATTCCCGAACGGGTGCTGCTGGCCATGCACCGGGCCTCGCCCAACATCTACGAAGGGGCGCTGATCGACACCGTCGACACGCTCTATCCGGACCTGAAAGCGGTTGCCCGCACGGACGGGCACGTGGCGATCTACATCGCCAACGGGCACGGGGCATGGGAGGCGGCGCTGCGCAACACGGTCAATCCGGGCGAGACCGTGCTGGTGCTGTCCACCGGACGGTTCGGTGCCGGGTGGGGCGATATTGCGACCGCGATGGGCGTGGAAACGCAGGTGCTCGACTTCGGCATGCAGGCGGCTGCGGATGCGCGGCAGGTCGAGGATATCCTGCGGGCTGACACGGCAGGCGACATCCGCGCCGTGCTGACGGTGCTGACCGACACGGCGTCAGGGGTTCGCAATGACATTGCCGCTCTGCGTGCGGCCATCGATGCCGCCAAGCACGATGCGCTGCTGATGGTCGATTGCGTCGCATCGCTGGGCTGCGACCGCTACGAGATGGACGCGCTGGGTGCCGACGTGACCGTCGCCGCCTGCCAGAAGGGCTTGATGACGCCGCCGGGGCTGGGCTTCGTCTATTTCAACGAACGAGCGTCCTCGTTCCGGGCGCGCACGACGCCGGGCTACTATTGGGACTGGGTGCCGCGCACGACGGCGGATTATTTCTACCAGCGCTTTGGCGGCACTGCGCCGACCCACCACATCTTCGGGTTGCGGGAGGCTCTCGACATGCTGGTGCATGAAGAAGGCGTCGAAGCCGTGTGGGCGCGGCACGAAAAGCTGGCCTCCGCCGTCTGGGCCGCGCTCGACGTGTGGGGCTCGCATTCGTCCCAACATCGCCGAACCGGACAGGCGCAGCCGTGCCGTCACCACCATCGCGACCGAGCCGCGCGATGCCGCCCGCATCCGCGCATGGTGCGAGCGGGAAGCGGGGGTGACGCTGGGGATCGGGCTCGGGCTTCGGCGAGAAGGGCAGCGAGGCCTTCGAAAGCCATTTCCGCATCGGCCACATGGGCCACCTCAACATTCCCATGCTCACCGGCACGCTCGCCAGCATCGATTGCGCGCTGAAGGCGCTCGATATCGACCACGGTTCGGGGGCCGTCGAAGCCGCGAACCTTGCGTTAACCATGCGGTGAATTTCTACCTGGGGTTGTGTTTCCCGCATTCCTGACGCAAGGTTTGCACAGGGCGGCTCATACGGGGGTAGGAGCTAAACATGATCGTCATCGTCGAGGACCGCGCATTGGTCCGTGATGCCTACGCCACGCAATTCAACCGCCACGGCTATGCGGCAGAAGGGTTCACCGCCGTCGAATTCGGAGCCTGGCTCCATGCCGCACAGGACGACGACCTGCGCTCCATCACCGGATGCCTGGTGGCTGAAGAGGCGTTCGCCTATCTCAGCGAGACGTTCCCGGCCAAGGCCGCCATGCAGAACCGGCTCCACGCACCGTTGCTGGTGCTGGTGGAACGCCCGGCGCTGGACGCGATCCTTGCCATGTTCGATGCCGGTGCCAACGACGTGCTGCGCAAGCCCATGCATGTGCGCGAGATCCTCGCCCGCATCGGGGTCATCGGTGGCCGCTCGGCCGGCACGCCGGAACGAGCACGGCGGAGACGACGACCGTCGAACGCTTGCAGGTCTTCCTCGACGGACGCGACCCGCAGGTGGACGGCGTGACGCTTGCCCTGCCCCGTCGCGAGCGGCGCATTCTGGAATATCTCGCCTCCATCGGCGACCGCCGCGCGACCAAGGCGCAGATCTACAGCGCCATCTACGGGCTGTTCAACGAGAACGTGGAGGAGACGGTGGTGGAAAGCCACATCTCGAAACTGCGCAAGAAATTGCGTGCCACGTTGGGCTACGATCCGATCTGCTCCAAGCGCTTTCTCGGCTACCGGCTGGTGACGAAGCCGGAGGAGGCGACGGGCAAGCGCGGCCCTGTCGCCGTGCCTAATGTTGCAGGCAAGCGAGCCAGCCTGAGCGTCGCGGCCTAGAGCTGAGCAGTTCGGAGCGCAGGGGCGGGTTCGCGCCCGCCCGCGACACCGTGACGGCGGCTGCCGCATTGCCGAGATCGAGAGCCGCGCGGAGGTCTTCGCGGTCGGCCTTCGCCAGCCTTGCCTTGTCGAGCAGACCGGCTTCCGACAGGGCGCACAGAAAGCCCGCATTGAACGTATCGCCCGCGCCGATCGTATCGACCACGTCGGCCTTCGGCGGCGCGGCGTGGATCGTGCCCGTTCTCGTGTGCACCGTCGCGCCATCGCCGCCTTGCGTCACGATGACGACCGAGCGTCCCGCGGCCAGCCAGTCTTCGGGCCGGGCGTCCAGCCAATCCACCTCCTCGTCGGACACTTTCACGATGTCGGCGATGGCCAGCAGCCGTTCCAGCCGTGCGCGATAGGCAGTCTCGTCGCGGATGAAGCCGGTGCGGATGTTGGGATCGAGATAGACGATCCGGTCACGCACGGCCCGCTGCGCCAGAGCCTCGTAGGCCGAGCCGCAGGGTTCGGGAATGAGGCTAATACCACCCAAAGCCAGCGCCTCGACGGAGGCCGGCAGGTCCGGCAGATCGTCCGGCTGCACCATGCGGCCAGCACTTGCCTCGTCGTAGAATGTGTAGCTCGCATTGCCGTCGATCAGGCGCACGAAGGCGAGTGTCGTCGGGCGGTCGGTCCGGACCAGAAGGTCGGTGGAAACGTCGGCGGCGCGCAAGCCATCCACCAGCATTGCGCCGAACAGGTCCGTCGACACGCCGGACACGATGCCCGCCTTTGCTCCCAACCGCCCCAATGCCACGGCGCTGTTCAACGCGGCACCGCCGCAGACCGGCACGAAGGATTCGCGCCCGTCCGTCGTCGTTCCGGGCACCATGTCGACCAATGCCTCGCCGCAAGTGACGATCATGGGTTTGGCCTTACGGCGATCATATCGATTTCCACCAGTGCACCCACCGCCAACGCTGTCACCCCCACAGTCGTGCGCGCGGGCAGACGGTCGGTAGGGAAATGGGCCGCATAGGTTTCGTTGAAAGCGGCGTAGTCGCGCTCGAAGGCCGTCAGGTAGCACCGGCACTGGACGACGTGGGACAAATCGAGGTCGAACGAGCCCAGCACGATCTCCAGATTTGCCATCACCCGCTCCGTCTGCGCCACGATCCCATCCGGCAGTGGCGCATCGGGCGCATGGGGGTCCGCAAGGGGGTCGGTGGGCATCTGGCCGGTCAGATAGACCGTGCCCCCCGTCTCGACGGCATGGGAAAACGGAGCGACCGGGCGGGGGGCGTCCGGCAAGAGGTGAAAGCTGGGGTCTGGCATGGCGGCGGTCGCCGGATTCGAATACGGTTTTCTAGGCGTTCGACACAGCGAAGTCGAGAAAACGTGACGCGGGCCGAACCGTGACGGTCGCAACGAACTGGGATAAGACGACCGCGACCGAGCAACGGAACGAACCCATGAGCGACCCCACCTACACGCCCCCGAAAGTCTGGACATGGGACGCCGAATCCGGCGGCAAGTTCGCCAACATCAACCGCCCCATCGCAGGCGCGACCCACGACAAGGACCGCCCCGTCGGCAAGCACCCGCTGCAGCTCTATTCGCTCGCCACACCCAACGGGGTGAAGGTGACCGTGATGCTGGAAGAACTGCTGGCCGCTGGTCACGAGGGTGCGGAATACGATGCCTGGCTTATCAACATCGGCGACGGGGACCAGTTCGGGTCCGGCTTCGTGGAGGCGAACCCGAACTCGAAGATTCCGGCTCTCATGGACCATACCACGGACCCGGCGACGCGCGTGTTCGAGAGCGGCGCGATCCTGCTCTATCTGGCGGAAAAATTCGGAGCCTTCCTGCCGACCGACCACACGGCCCGCACCGAAACCCTCAACTGGCTGTTCTGGCAGATGGGGTCCGCCCCCTATCTCGGCGGCGGGTTCGGGCACTTTTATGCCTATGCGCCGGAGAAATACGAGTATCCGATCAACCGTTTCACCATGGAGGTGAAGCGCCAGCTGGACGTGCTGGACAGGCATCTGGCGGAGCACGAGTTCTTCGCGGGCACCGACTACACCATCGCCGACATGGCGATCTGGCCCTGGTACGGGGCGCTGGTGAAAGGGCTGGTCTACGACGCGGCCGAATTCATCGAGGCGCATACCTATACCAACGTCATCCGCTGGACCGACCAGATCGCCGCTCGCCCCGCCGTCAAGCGGGGCCGCATGGTCAACCGCGCCTTCGGCGAACCGTCGAGCCAGCTGCGCGAGCGCCATGACGCTGGCGATTTCGACACGCAGACCTGGGACAAGATCGGTCCGAAGGATGGCGAAGAAGGCTAGTGCGCAAGCGGTTCGGCGACTACGCCGAATTGCGAGGAGGCTGACCAGCCGACCGGCACCATTGTGCCGCCCCTCGGAGCGAAGGGCGAAGCCCGACAGCGTGAGAGCGAACAAACAGCAAGGCGTTAGCCTTGCGGCGTCATCGCCCGGCGCTGGCGGTTGCGTTCGAGGCCCAGCTGGCGTTCGCGGAAGATGATGATGAGACCGGCGGCGATGACCAGCGCGACGCCAGCCAGCATCACCAGCGTCGGCTCCTCGCCGAACACGGTGTAGCCGACGATCAGCGCCAGCAGCATGGACGTGTATTCGAACGGGGCGATGACCGACGTTTCCCCGTGGCGGTAGGAGTTGGTTAAAAATATCTGGCCGAAGCCGCCGAGGATACCGGCTGACACCAGCAGCAACGCCTCCCACCATGTCGGCCAGACCCAGCCGAAGGGCAGTGTCATCAGCGCCAGCGATGAAGCCGTGACGGAAAAGTAGAACACGATGGCCGTGGTGCGCTCGCTCGCCACCAGCTTGCGCACGAACACCTGTGCCAATGCCGCGAACACCGCGCTCATCAGAACCAGCATCGCGCCCAAAGTCGCCACTTCGTCGGCCCCGCTCGACAACACGCTCAAGCGCGGCGACAGGATGATGATGACGCCGAACAAGCCCAGGACGGTCGCGGCGAGGCGGAACATCCGCACCGTTTCGCCTAGAAACATGGCAGCGAAGATGACGGTGAGAATGGGAGCCGCGTAGCCGATGGCCGTCACTTCTGGCAGGGGCAACATGCCGAGCCCCGCAAAGCCCAATCCCATCGCGCAGGTGCCGACGAGACCGCGCCACACGTGGCCCATCGGGTTGTCCGTCTCCAGACCGTGGGCCAGATCGTGCTGCCAGATCAGCCACACGACAATGACGGGAATGGCGAAGAAGGAGCGGAAGAACACCGCCTCGCCGGGGGGAATGTTCGGCGCGACCGCCTTGATGCAGGAAGCCATCGCCACGAAAATGGCAACGGAAATGATCTTGTAGACGATACCGCGCAGGGGGTTCACGGACGAGCCTTTCGCGGGTGGGTGCCAATCAGCCTTAGACGATCATGCTGGCAATGGAATAGGCTGGCGCGACCATCGACGAAAGGCACCCCATGATTACCCTACACCATCTCAACAATTCCCGTTCCCAGCGCATCCTGTGGCTTCTGGAGGAACTGGAACTCGACCACGAGATCGTCCACTACGAGCGCGATGCAGTGACGAACCTGGCTCCGCCGGAAGTGCGCGCGGTGCATCCGTTGGGCAAGTCCCCGATGGTGGAGATGGACGGTCGGCTTGTCGTCGAGTCCGGTGCGATCGTGGAACTGATCTGCGCCCGTCACGCCCCGCACATGGTGCCGGTTGTGGGAACGGACGCCCATGTCGAGCATCTGGAATGGATGCATTTCGCGGAAGGGTCGGCGATGATGCCGATCCTGCTCGGGCTCTATACCAGCCGTCTCGGGGACGCTGCGAAGCCGCTGGGGCCGCGCATCCGCGAGCAACTCGACAGCCACTTCGCCCACATGGAACGCGGCCTGCGCGCCAGCGGGCATTTCGTGCTGGACGACCTGTCCGCCGCCGACATCATGCTGTCGTTCCCGGCCGAAGTCGCCATGCGCCAGAAGCGGGGCAACGACTTTCCCAAGCTGAAGGCGTTCGTCGAGGCCATTCACGCCCGGCCCGCATATCGGCGCGCGCTGGAAAAGGGCGGGCCGTATGACATGGCGCGGTGAGAAGTGACAATAAACTCCTTGTCATTCCCGTTGCTGCGGGGATGACACGGGAAGGTGGGACGGCCGCCGGGAAACCCGCTTCAGGCGATTTCCTTCGACCGCCCCGCATTGCGCCCGGAGAAAATGCACCCTCCGAGAAACGTGCCTTCCAGCGAATTGTAGCCGTGGTAGCCACCGCCACCGAAACCGGCCACTTCCCCCGCCGCGAACAGGCCGGGGATGGGGGTGCCGGATGCGTCGAGCATCTGCGACTCCAGATTGGTCTGCAGGCCGCCCAACGTCTTGCGGGTCAGGATGTTCAGTTTCACCGCGATCAGCGGACCGTTGTCGCGGTCCAGTATCTTGTGAGGTTTCGCCGTGCGAATAAGCCTGTCGCCGCGGTAGTTGCGCGCCGCGTGGATGGCCATCATCTGCGCGTCCTTGGAAAACGGATTGTCGATCTGCAGATCACGCGCCCTGATCTGCGCGTGGAGCCGATCGTAGTCGATCAAACTGTCGTTTGCGACCTTGTTCATTCCGGCCACCAACGTTTGCAGATCGTCGGCCACTACGAAGTCGGCTCCGTGATCCTTGAACGCCTCCACCGCCGCCGTCGCGCCTTTGCCGAACACCCGCTCGGTCAGCACGTTCTTCCACTTCTTCGAGGTGAAATCCGGGTTCTGCTCGGAACCGGACAGGGCGAATTCCTTTTCGATGATCTTCTGCGTCAGCACGAACCAAGAATAATCGTACCCCGTTGCCATGATCGTCTTCAGCGAACCGAGCGTGTCGAAACCCGGCAGGTTCGGCGCGGGAAGCCGGTCGCCGGTTGCGCTGAACCACATGGAGGATGGCCCGGGCAGGATGCGGATGCCGTGGGAAGGCCATATGGGGTCCCAGTTCCGCACCCCTTCCACATAGTGCCACATGCGGTCGGAATTGATGAGATTGCCGCCCGCCTCCTGGGCGATGCCGATCATGCGCCCGTCCACATGGGCAGGCACACCGGCGACCATCGTAGCAGGCGGTTCGCCGAGGCGGTCGCGAGGCCAGTTCCTGCGCACCATATCGAAATTGCCGCCAATCCCGCCGGATGAGACGATGATGGAGGGCGCGGTGAAGGCGAAGTCGCCGATCACGTCGCGGTTCGTGCTTTCGCCCCGTTCCTTCACGTCGTCGGCCAGTATCTCCCCGGACACGCCTGTGGCCACACCATCGGTCATGTCGATACGGGAGACGCGGTGGCGGAATTTCAGCGTGATCAGGCCGTTGCCGACATGCTCGCGCACGCGCCGCTCGAACTGTTCCATGGAACATGGACCGGTGCCCCATGTGATGTGGAAGCGCGGTACTGAATTGCCGTGGCCATCGGCAAAGCCGCCGCCACGCTCCGCCCAGCCGACCACCGGAAACCAGCGCATGCCCATGGCGTGCAACCACGGGCGCATGTCGCCGGCCGCGAAGTCGATATAGCGTTCCGCCCAGCGGCGCGGCCAGAAATCATCGTCGCGGTCGAATTGCGCCGATCCCATCCAGTCGTTGAGCGCCAGTTCCGCGCTATCCCTTACACCCATACGGCGCTGTTCCGGCGTGTTGACCATGAACAGGCCACCGAGCGACCAGAAGGCCTGTCCGCCTAGATAGTTTTCCGGTTCCTGATCGACGATGACGACCCGCTTGCCCCGGTCGCCGAGTTCGGCGGCGGCCACCAGCCCGGCCAGTCCACCGCCGACGACGATGACGTCGGTGCTCGTGCGCGTATCGTTCATGACACCATTCACTCGTTCTCGCCTTGTCCACCCACCCGTATACCACATCGTTGCGTCCGGCGAACGACCGGTGCGGTATGGCCAGCGCAAAGGTGTGAATGCCAAACAGGCGGGTACAGGCAAGGTATGGCGCTACTTTCGTAGAAGATACAACGACACTTAGACAAATCGTAACGGTTGTCGGCCAACGTTTACCGCGCATGGACAGATCAGACACCACCGGCGGCGAACTGGAGCAGGCAAGCGCGAGCGTGTCCGGGTTCGGACGTTCGCGCATCGGCGTCATGGTCCTGCAGGACGATGCGATCCTGCGCACGAACGGTACGCTTGCACGCAAGCTCGGCATCGCTCTCGACGCGCTGCCCGGTCGATATCTCAGCGATCTCCTTGCCGGCGATGATGGGGCGTTTCTCGTTCCCCTGCTCGGCAAGTTCGGGGCCAGGCGGACTATCGTTCCCAGCCGCGGCACTGCGTTGAAACATGCCGATGGCTCCCGCATTCCGGCCGAGGTCATCTTGCTTGCGACGGTGCCCAACATCATTCTGGGTTTCGAGTTCGAGGAAACCAAGGGCAAGGCCGACGCCGACGGCCATCGCTATCGTTCGATCTACGAAAACGCGGCGGAAGGCATCTACATGTCGTCTCTCGACGGCATCCAGTTGAGCGCCAACCCCGCTCTCGTGCGCCTCAACGGCTACGAGACCGAGGAGGAAATGCTGTTCTCGGTCAACAATATCGCACGCGAATGGTACGTGCTGCCCAACCGGCGCGACCAGTTCCAGGCGGAACTGCGTGACAATGGCGTAGTGCGCGATTTCGTGTCCGAGATATACCGCCACAAGACCCGCGAACGCATCTGGATCTCCGAAAATGCGCGGCTCGTGTCCGATCCCGATACCAACGAACCGTTGCACTACGAAGGCACCGTGAGCGAGGTGACGGGGCGCATGGCCCTGCTTTCGGAGAAGGAGCGTCATGCGAAGATCGCGGCGCAAGCGCCGGGGCTGCTGTTCCAGTCCGAATTGCTTCCCGGCGGCGAGGTCCCGCAATTCACCTATATCAGCGATGGTGTGGAAGCATTGTGCGGGCTGACCGCTTCAGGCGTCCTGAACGACCACATGACCATGGTCAGGCGCCTCCACCCCGATGACCGCCTGCCCCTGTTCCAGTCGATCTACGACAGTTCCAAGACGATGCTGCCATGGAACACCGACTTCCGCATGCGTCGCACGGACGGGGTGGATATCTGGGTCGGCGGTACGGCGACACCGGAACTGCAGGACGACGGGCGGATCGTGTGGCACGGGTTCATCAGCGACATCACGGAACGGCGCAAGGCGCAGGAGCGGATCGCCGAACTCGCCTATTGCGACTCCCTGACCGGGTTGCCCAATCGGGTCGCACTGATCGACGAGGCGGAGCGCGCCATGGACCGCAGCTGTGCCGCCGGGCTGCCGGGCGCGCTCTTCTTCATCGATCTCGACAATTTCAAGAAACTGAACGATCTGCACGGGCACGGCATGGGCGACCAGCTGCTGCGCCTCGTCGCCGACCGGTTGAAGGATGTGGTCGGAGACCGGGGTTGCGTGGCCAGGTTCGGCGGGGACGAGTTCGTCGTGCTGGTCGAGAACCTCGATGCGCGGGCACCCAATGCCGATGCCATGGCACTGGCCAGGGACGTTCACGCCCGCCTCAGCGACCCGTTCGCCCTGGAGGCTATCAGTCACCGCACGACGCCGTCCATCGGGCTGGAGCTGTTCTTCGGTCACGCGATGACGTTGGAAGAGCTTCTGAAACGCGCCGACGTCGCCATGTACAGCGTCAAATCCACCGGTCGGGACGGCGTGGCACGGTTCGATGAGAAGATGCAGCAATCCATCGAGGAGGAAGCCCGGTTTCACGCCGATGTGCGCGAGGCGCTCGACAACGATGCACTGGAACTGCACCTGCAGCCGCTGGTCAGCGCACGCGGCGGGCATTTCCTCGGCGCGGAGGCCCTGTTGCGCTGGTTCCACCCCACCCGCGGGGCCGTTCGCCCGGACCTGCTGGTGGAGGCGACGGAGGAAATGGGTGCCTGTCAGGAACTGCAGCGCTGGGTGCTGCGCCGCGCCTGCGCGGTCATCCATCGCTGGGAAAGCCTGCCGGATTTCGACGGGGCGACCGTGTCCGTCAATGTTTCGCCGACCTGTCTGCAGCAGGACGATTTCGTCGAACAGGTGATGGCCATTCTCGATGAGGAGGGCATTCCGCCCTCCCGCCTCGTGCTGGAAATTACCGAAACTGGCGTGCTGGACGATATGGATGGTGTCATCGAGAAGCTGAACCAGCTACGCGCCCGCGGTCTGCGGTTCGCGCTGGACGATTTCGGCACCGGCTACTCGTCGCTGACTTACCTGAAGAAGCTGCCGCTGGACGAGGTGAAGATAGACCGGTCCTTCGTGCAGCATCTCGACCAGGACGAGGGCGACCGGGCAATCGTGGATGCAACGCTGGCCGTTGCGCGCAAGCTGGGGCTTTCGGTGACGGCCGAAGGCGTCGAGCGCGTAAGCCACGCCCGCCATCTCAACGCCCAGGGTTGCGCGAAACTTCAGGGTTTTCTGTTTTCGCGCGCCATCCCACCGGCGGACCTGGAAGTGTGGGTGGCCCGCCACCAGGAACTGACGGGACTGGCCCAGGCCGTCTGACGTCCACCCACCGGCCCGCAGCAAAACACCCGCGCCATATGCATGACGCGGGTGTTGCTCGATCGTTGCACACCGTACCGTCGCAAGACGGTGCGGCAGCCTACCTTAGTTGGTCAGGTAGTCGTAGCTGCCGTTTTTCCACTCGTAGAAGACGTAGCCGGGCAGCGTCACGTCGCCCTTGTCGTCGAAGGACAGATCGCCCAGCACGGTGGAGAAGGTACCGGAATCGAGCGCGCCGACGACGGCGTCATACTCGGTGTTGCCGGCGGTGGCAGCGGCCTGCGCCCATGCCTGAACGGCAGCGTAGGTGTAGAGCACGTAGCCTTCAGGCTCGACGCCCATGTCGCGGAAGGTTTTCACCAGTTCCTCGACACCTTCGTTCTTGCGCGGGTCCGGCGAGAAGGTCATCAGCGTGCCTTCACCGGCATCGCCCGTGATCGACCAGTATTCGTCGGTGACCAGCGCGTCGCCGGAGACGAGCAGGGTTTCCATGCCCTGATCCTTCATCTGACGTTTCATCAGACCGGCTTCGGTGTGGTAGCCGCCGACATACAGCACGTCGATCCCGGCTTCCTTCAGCTTGGAGACGAGCGCGGTGTAGTCCTTTTCACCGGCGCTGTAGGATTCCACCAGGGCTGGCTCGCCACCGGCTGCTTCGAAAGCTGCGCGTGTCGCATCGGCAAGACCTTTGCCGTAGGCGGTCTTGTCGTCGATGAAGGCGATTTTCTTGTCACCGTGATTGTCGAACAGGAACTTGCCTGCGACTTCGCCCTGCTGGTCGTCACGACCGCAGACGCGGTAGACGCCGGGGCCGGCGCGCTCGTCGGTCAGCTTCGGGTTGGTGGACGCGGGCGAGATCTGGATGATGCCTTCCTCGGCATAGACGGACGAGGCCGGGATCGAGGAGCCCGAGCAGAAGTGGCCGGCCATGAAGACGACGTTCTTGCCGGCCATCTGGTTGGCGACGGCAACGGCCTGTTTCGGATCGCAGGCATCGTCGCCGATTTCCAGCGTCAGCATTTCGCCGTTCACGCCACCGGCTGCGTTGATGTCGGCCACGGCCTGTTCGGCGCCGGCTTTCATCTGGGCACCGAAGGATGCGTACTGACCGGTCATCGGACCGGCGGTACCGATGACGATTTCGGCATAGGAAAGGGCGGTGGTGCCCATGAGGGCTGCAACGGCTGCGCCGGTTACGAGAAGTTTTTTCAAAAGAGTCTCCCTGAAAGGTTGGGCGGGTCTTGATCCCTGCGGATCGCCCGCTTGGTCGTCGTATTGCACCAAAGCCACAGGCAAGGGGCAAACTTGGCCGCATGGTGATGGAAAATGCACCAATTCACAAGGGCCAATCGGCACCGCACTCTAGCACTTTAGTGAACGGTCAGCGCTATCGGGTCCGAACCGGGCCCTATGGAAGCGTCAGGCATCCTTCCACGAAAGGGGCGACGAACGCCGGTTCAACCAGCCATATTGCGTCACCATCTGTCGCGTACGCTCCGTGCGGTGGCCGAGAAGCGCGAAAGCCAGCAGCACCACATAGCCGGTGAGAAAAGCGATCACGTTTATCAGCCGTTCCTCGAACAGGGCGAACATCAGGAAGCGGGCGGCGAAGGCCAGCAGGAGCACGTAGAAGGCGAGCAAGGCGTAGGATTGCCACCCTTGCGCGATGGAGCGGCCCGTCATCCAGGCGGACCCGCCGCCGATGACGATGACCACGAAGAAGAACGGCCAGAAGCCCGCGGATCCCAAAAGAGCCATCAGTGCGCCCCCCCTTCCAGATAGGCGGCCTTCACTTCCGGGCTGGCGAGAAGTTCCGCGCCGGTGCCGGTCAGCGTGATATTGCCGTTGACGATGACATAGCCGCGGTGGGCCAGCTTCAATGCGTGATAGGCGTTCTGTTCCACCAGAAAGACGGTCAGTCCCTCTTCGCGGTTCAGCTTGCCGATGGCATCGAAGATCTGGCGCACGATGATTGGTGCGAGGCCCAGCGACGGCTCGTCGAGGAGCAGCAGCTTCGGGCGGCTCATCAGCGCGCGGGCGATGGCGAGCATCTGCTGCTCGCCGCCGGACAGGGTGCCGCCGCGCTGGTTGCGACGTTCCTTCAGGCGGGGGAAAAGGGCGTAGGCCTTCTCCACGTCCTCCTCGTAGAATGCGCCTTCCAGAACCGATGCGCCCATCTGGAGGTTTTCCTGCACGGTCATGCGCGGGAAGATGCGACGGCCTTCGGGGGAGACGGCAATGCCAAGATGCATGATGTCATGAGTCGGCATCGTTTCCAGCGCATGGCCGTCGTAGTGAATCGTGCCTGCGCGGGACCGCGGATTGCCGCAGATCGTCATCATCAGGGTGGATTTACCGGCACCGTTGGCGCCGATGAGACTAACGATCTCGCCCCTATGGACATCCATGTCGACGCCCTTGAGCGCCTGGATCTTGCCGTAGAACGTATGGACGCCCCGCACCGCCAGCAGCGGGTCCGGGGCGGCGTGGGCCTTGACGCTTTCGGCGGTCTTTGCAGCGGCGTTCATGTCGTCGCTCCCGTCGCCCGTTCGGACGCCTTCTTGTGCGTCACGCCCACTTCAGCCTCCACGTCGTCGACCTCGGTGTCGTCGACGCCGAGATAGGCGGCGATCACTTTCGGGTCGGACTGGATGGCGTCCGGTGTACCGTCGGCGATCTTGCGACCGTAGTCGAGCACGACGACATGGTCGGAGACCTCCATGACCACGCTCATGTCGTGTTCGATCAACAGCACGGCGACGTTTTCCTCGGTGCGGGTGTCGAGCAGCAGCTGGTTGAGATCGGCCGATTCCTTGGGGTTGAGGCCCGCCGCCGGTTCGTCGAGACACAGCACCTTCGGTCCGGTGCACATGGCGCGGGCAATTTCCAGACGCCGCTGGTCGCCATAGGGCAGGTCGGCGGCGGGGTCGTCCGCGCGGTCGATGAGGCCGGTCTTGTCGAGCCAGTATTTCGCACGGTCGAGCGCCTGCCGGTTGCCCTTGTGATAGGACGGCAGGCCGAACAGGCCGCCGACCGTAAAGGACGAGGCGATCATCAGCTTATTATGCTGGGCGACCATGAGGTTTTCCAGCAGTGTCATGCCGCCGAACAGGCGGATATTCTGAAACGTGCGGGCGACCTTGGCGGTGGCGGCAATCTCGATGTCGGCCATGCGTTCGAGAAAGTAGAGTCCATCTTCCTTGTCGAAGCGCTGGCCCATGCGGGTATGGGACTCCAGATTGGCAAAAGCCTGCGCCGTATGGGCCATCGAAATACGCCCCTCGGTCGGTTTATAGAAACCGGTGAGGCAGTTGAACACGGTGGTCTTGCCCGCCCCGTTGGGGCCGATGAGCGCGGTAATGTCGTTGCGTCCCACCTCGAAAGAGAAGTCGTCGATCGCCACCAGCCCGCCGAAACGCATGGTCAGGTGGTCGATCTTCAGGACCGGGTCGGCCACGTGAAAGGTGCTGTCACTCATTTCAGTGTCCCTCCCCCTGGCTGACCAGATCGGACGAGACCGACTTCTTCTTCTTCAGGAACACGGACGGATTGCGCGAGGAAATGAGCCCGCGGGGTTTCCACACCATGATGAGCACCATGGCCAGGCCGAAGACCAGCATGCGGTATTCCTCCAGCCCGCGGAACACTTCGAACCCGCCGATCAGCACGACGGCTGCGATGGCCACCCCCATCTGGGAACCGAGGCCGCCAAGCACCACAATGGCCAGGATGACTGCCGATTCGATGAAGGTGAAGGATTCCGGCGAGATGAAGCCCTGCCGCGTGGCGAAGAAGGAACCGGCAAAGCCGCCGAACATCGCTCCGATGGCGAAGGCCGACAGTTTCACGTTCGTCGTGTTGATGCCCAGCGACCGGCAGGCGATCTCGTCTTCGCGCAACGCTTCCCAGGCCCGGCCCACCGGCAGCTTGCGCAGGCGCATCGTCACCCAGTTGGTGATGAGCGCAAGGACCAGAATGAGGTAGTAGAGAAAGATGATGCGGTGGATGGAGGAATAGTCGAGGCCGAAGAAATCGGCGAACCCGCCTTCGCCGCGCTTGAATTCGAGCCCGAAGAAGGATGGGCGGGGAATGCGCGACAGGCCGTCCGGGCCGCCGGTGAATTCGTACCAGTTGAGCAGCACGACGCGGATCACCTCGCCGAAGGCGAGCGTCACGATGGCGAGATAGTCCCCCCGCAGACGCAGCACCGGAAAGCCCAGGATGATGCCCCAGAAGCCGGCCAGAATGCCCGCCAGCGGTAGGCAGATCCAGAAGGACAGGCCGAAGTACTGCGCCAGCAGAGCGTAGGAATAGGCCCCCACCGCGTAGAAGGCGACGTAGCCGAGATCGAGCAGACCGGCGAGGCCGACCACGATGTTCAGCCCCCAGCCGAGCATCACGTAGGTGAGGATCAGCACGCCCATGTCGATGACGTAGCGGGACTGGCCGGGCGCGAACCAGGAGATGATGAACGGCATGGCGACGGCCAGGAAAAACAGGGCCGGTGCCGCGTATTTGCTCACGCTGGCGGCCCTGTCGCCCTTGGGCAGGAAGCGTTCGAGCTGGGCAGTGAGCGTGGTCTCGTTCTTCCAGAAGAAGATGTTGAGCGCGAACCGTCCGACGAACACGATGGCCACCAGTTCCAGCACGGTGAGCCAGTTGGACTGAAGTTCCAGCCCGCCGGTCGTCGTCGTCGTTTCAAGCCCGACGATGAAGACGAACATGACCAGCGCGATCCCTGCGGCGACGGCTGCATCCTTCAGGGACGATGCGATCCGCTCGCTTCGGGGCGTTTCCGGGATTTCAGGCACATCCGCCGGTGGTGCGGAAGACAGGGTCGGGTCCGGCGCCATGTTGTCCGGCACGTCCGGCGACGTGGCGGTGAGGTTCTCGCGCGCCATGTCAGACCTTCTCCACTTCCGGCTTGCCGAGCAGGCCGGAGGGGCGGAAGATCAGCACGATGGCGAGGATGAGGAAGGCAGCGACGTCTTTATACTCGACCGAGAAATAACCGGACCAGAAGGTCTCGATCAGCCCGATCAGCAGTCCGCCCAGCATCGCGCCCGGCAGCGAACCGATCCCGCCCAGCACGGCTGCGGTGAACGCCTTCACGCCGGCGAGAAAGCCGATGTAGAAGTCGATCACGCCATAATAGAGCAGGAACATGAAGCCGGAGACGGCGGCCAGAGCCGCGCCGAGAATGAAGGTGATGGAGATCGTCTTGTCGACATTGATGCCCAGCAGCGAGGCCATCTTGCTATCCTGCTCACAGGCACGCAGTGAGCGCCCGAGCGAGGTTTTGGCGATGATCCATGTGAAGGCCAGCATCAGCACGGTGGTGGTGACGAGAATGAGGATCTGGATGTTGGACAACTGCACGTCGAAGCCGTTGCCGTCCATCACCGTGTAACCGCCGGAGACCAGCGGTTGCAGCGGCTTGACGCGCGCGCCCTGCACGATCTGCACGAAGTTCTGCAGCACGATGGACATGCCGATGGCCGTGATGAGGGGTGCCAGACGGAACGACCCGCGCAGGGGCCGGTAGGCCAGCCGTTCCACCGCCCAGCCCCAGATCGAGGTGAAGATCATGGCGATGACCAGCACCAGAATGAGCGCTAGTATAAGAATGGCGATCGAGGTGCCCGCCGTCAGGCCGAAGCCGACGATGACGATCAGCGATATGAACGAGCCGACCATGAAGATGTCGCCATGGGCGAAGTTGATCATGCCGATGATGCCGTAGACCATGGTGTAGCCGATGGCGATCAACCCGTAGATCGACCCGAGCGTCAGGCCGTTGATGAGCTGTTGCAGAAAATATTCCAACCGGACGGACTCCCCAGACCACGATCATGCCGCAAGAGCGCGGGCTTGTCGTTTCGGGGCGCAAGTCATGGCCGGACGGGTCCACAGCCCCCCGGCACGTGGTCAGGGCGTCTTAGGCGCGGTCTGCAGCGCTTACAAGCCCGTACCGCTGTTTCGGCGTGGGCTATGCGCGGGTGGAGGGGCGCAGGCGCGGCGCACAGGCGCTGGTCGGCCGTCTGGCCTCCTCTACGGTGTCTTCTCTCACGCTGTCGGGCTGCGCCCTGCGCTGCGAGGCGCGGCGCAGCGAGCGCCGGGCGGCTTTTCGCCGCCTCTATGGTGTCTTCTCTCACGCTGTCGGGCTGAGCCCTGCGCTGCGAGGCGCGGCGCAGCGAGCGCCGGGCGGCTTTTCGCCGCCTCGCGGTTCGGGTGGTCCCGAACCGCTCTTGATCATCCAGCCGCTACCCATCAACCAGCTGGCTGACCATGTCGGCATCGGACACGCCCGCCTTGGGCACCGGCTTCTTCATGGCGTCGCGGCGGAAGGGTTCGCCCAATTCCTGGTTGAGAACGCATTCGATGAAGGTGGTCTCGCCATGCTTCATCTGCGCCTCGACGGCCTTGTCGAGGGCGGCGGTCAGGTCGTCCATGGATGCGACCATCACGCCCTTCATGCCGCAGGCTTCCGCGATTTTCGCGTAGGACACGTCGAGGTCCAGTTCGGTGCCGACGAAATTGTCGTCGAACCACAGGGTCGTGTTCCGTTTTTCGGCACCCCATTGATAGTTGCGAAAGATCACCATGGTGATCGGCGGCCACGGGTCGCGTCCGATGGCCGTCATCTCGTTCATGGAAATGCCGAAGGCACCGTCGCCTGCAAAGCCGACGACCGGCACATCAGGCTTGCCGATCTTGGCACCGATGATGGCGGGGAAACCGTAGCCGCAGGGGCCGAACAGGCCAGGGGCGAGGTATTTGCGGCCCTCGTCGAAGGTCGGATAGGCGTTGCCGATGGCGCAGTTGTTGCCGATATCGGTGGAGATGATGGCGTCCTTCGGCAGCGCCTGCTGGATGGCGCGCCATGCCTGACGGGGCGACATGCGGTCGGGTTCACAGTTGCGCGCCCGTTCGTTCCAGTCGGTGCCCGGGTCGTCGTCCTCATGGTCCATGGACGACAGGGTCTGCAACCATTTGGAGCGTTCTTGGTGGACGAGCTCCATGCGCTCGCCGATAGCTTTCTTATCGCCGTCTGGCAGGGCGGCGAGAAGCTGTTCGGCGGTGAGTTTCGCATCCGCCTCGATGGCGACGGTGACGGGTTTGGTCAGGCCGATGCGGTCGCCGTTGATGTCCACCTGAATGAGTTTGGCGTCCTTTGGCCAATAGTCCATGCCGTAGCCCGGCAGGGTGGAAAACGGATTGAGGCGGGTGCCCAGCGCCAGCACAACGTCGGCGCGTTTGATGAGGTCCATCGCGGCCTTCGACCCGTTATAGCCGAGCGGACCGACGGCGAGCGGGTGGGAGCCGGGAAAGGCGTTGTTGTGCTGGTAGTTGCAGGCGACCGGCGCGCCCAACGCTTCAGCCAAACTGGCGGAGACCTCGATGCCGCCTGCCAGCACGACGCCTGCACCGTTGAGAATGACGGGGAACTTCGCCTCGCCCAGCAATTTCGCGGCGGCTGCGATGCGATCGGGGTCGGGTGCCTTGCGGCCACGCTCGATGATCTGCGGCAGGGTGATGTCCACCACCTGCGTCCAGTAATCGCGGGGGATGTTGATCTGCGCCGGTGCCGACGAGCGCCGCGCCTTGTCGATGACGCGGTTCAGCACTTCGGCGATGCGGGTCGGGTCACGCACCTCTTCCTGATAGCAGACCATGTCCTCGAACAGCTTCATCTGCTCGACTTCCTGAAAGCCGCCCTGCCCGATGGTCTTGTTGGCCGCCTGCGGCGTCACCAGCAGCAACGGGGTATGGTTCCAGTAAGCGGTCTTCACGGAGGTGACGAAGTTGGTGATGCCTGGCCCGTTCTGGGCGATCATCATGGACATGGCACCGGTGGCCCGGGTGTAGCCGTCCGCCATCATGCCCGCCGTCATTTCGTGCGCACAGTCCCAGAAGTGAATGCCCGCCTTGGGGAACAGGTCGGAAATCGGCATCATGGCCGATCCGATGATACCGAAGGCGTGTTCGATGCCGTGCATCTGGAGCGTTTTGACGAAGGCTTCTTCGGTGGTCATCAGGGTCATGGGGGTTCCTCTCGACGGTCCGGCTATGTTGGGCTATGGCAGTTTGGCCCCTGGGCGGGACTAGCAGTCTCATTATTCGACCGTTTAGCCAAGGCACCGAGCGCGGGAAACCCCGAAACGGTCCGAACGCATTATTGGCCGACGCCGTTGGTTCGCCGCGAAGGCGCGCCTGTCGCTCGCTTTCCCTTTCGCGGCGTGTGCCTATAGTGGGCGCACCATTGCTTCCAAACCGGACTGACATGACCCCGATCGACGTTCATCGCTCTGCCCGGTCGTTCGGTTTCGGTGGTTAAGCCATGCCGTATGGTCGCAATACGAAACGCAACATTGATCTGGCGGGGCTGACGGCCGAGACGACCGCGCCCAACCTGCGGCCCATGGCGATCCTCGAAGAGGTGGCCCGTGCGGGCGTTCCCGTCACGCCTACCGAAGTGAACCGGCAGCTCGGACTGCCGAAACAGACCCTGCACCGCCTGTTCCAGACCCTGGAAAGCGAAGGCTATCTGCGACGCTCCCATGACGGGCGGTCCTACGGGCCGGGAGACCGGCTGAACCGGCTGGCCATCGATGTGGTCTCCTCGCAGCGCGTGCGCACGGTGCGGCTGGCCATCCTGACGGACCTTGCCGACAAGATCGGCGAGACCTGCAACATCGCCCTGCCGGAAGGGGATGCGATGGTCTATCTCGACCGGGTGGAAACCCAGTGGCCGCTGCGTATCCAGCTTCCTACAGGCACGCGCGTCCCGCTCCACGCCACGGCCTCGGGCAAACTCTATCTTGCCGGTCTCGATGGCCGGCGTCTGGACGCGTGGCTGTCGGTGGCGTCGCTGGAGCGCCATACGGGGCGGACTTTGACGAAAGCGGCCGCGTTGCGCGCGGAATTGGCCATCGTCCGGGAACGCGGTTACGCGACCGACGACGAGGAGTTCATGGATGGCATGGTGGCGATCGCCGTGCCCGTTCACGGCACGGGCCAGGACGGAGCGAGCGGCACTGCGCGCCTCGTGTCCACCCTGTCCTTCCACGCACCCACCCAGCGGATGGACCTGCGCGCCGCCGTCGGATGGCTGGATACCCTGCGCAAGGCCGCGTCCGGTCTGGAAGCCGCGCTGAAGGTCTGATCCCGTCCTGTTCTGTCCCGTGCTTATTGCAGCGCAGGATTTGGTAAAGAGGGCGCGAAAGCCTATATGGAATGCACGGTTTCGCGACGATTTGCGCGAGGCTCACCGCGCTCCATGCCAAGGCTTTCCATGACCGACGAACCGACTGCGCCCCTCACCGACCCCGTTGCGCCCGAACTTTACGGGGCCGATTCCATCAAGGTGCTGAAGGGGCTCGACGCCGTGCGCAAACGGCCCGGTATGTATATCGGCGATACCGACGACGGGTCCGGCCTGCACCACATGGTCTACGAGGTGGTCGACAACGGCATCGACGAGGTGCTGGCGGGCCATGCCGATGCGGTCAACGTGACGCTCAACGATGACGGGTCCGTTTCCGTCACCGATAATGGCCGCGGCATTCCCGTCGACATGCATACCGGTGAAGGGGTTTCGGCTGCCGAGGTCATCATGACCCAGCTGCATGCGGGCGGAAAATTCGACCAGAACTCCTACAAGGTTTCCGGCGGCCTGCACGGGGTCGGTGTGTCCGTGGTCAATGCGCTGTCCGTCTCCCTGCAACTGCGCATCGCGCGCGACGGCAAGTGGCACGAGATTTCCTTCACCCACGGGGTGGCCGACGGGCGGCTGCGGGAGGTCGGCGATGCAGGCGACCATACCGGCACCGAAGTGACGTTCCTGCCCTCGCAGGACACGTTCACGATGGTGAAGTTCGATTTCGACCGGCTGGAACATAGGCTGCGCGAACTTGCCTTCCTTAATTCCGGCTGCCGCATCATCCTGCGCGATGAACGTGCCGGGGCGGAGGGCCGTGAGACCGAGTTGTTCTACGAGGGCGGGCTGAAGGAGTTCGTGCGCTATCTCGACCGTACCAAGCAGCCGCTCATCACCGAGCCGGTCTATCTCAATTCCGAACGCGACGGCATCACCGTGGAAGTCGCCCTGTGGTGGAACGACAGCTACAACGAGAACGTCCTCGCCTTCACCAACAACATCCCCCAGCGGGATGGCGGCACCCACATGGCCGGTTTTCGCGGGGCGCTGACCCGGCAGGTGACGGGCTACGCGGAGGCCTCCGGCGTCACCAAGAAGGAGAAGGTCTCGCTGACCGGCGACGATTGCCGCGAGGGGCTGACCTGCGTGCTGTCGGTAAAAGTGCCGGACCCGAAATTCTCGTCCCAGACGAAGGACA
This sequence comes from uncultured Alphaproteobacteria bacterium, assembly GCA_963711195.1. GTDB lineage: Bacteria > Pseudomonadota > Alphaproteobacteria > Rhizobiales > Rhizobiaceae > Pseudahrensia. The sequence goes on along the minus strand of CAVQDK010000003.1, from coordinate 17,373 downwards.
AGCTGGTCTCGTCCGAAGTGCGGCCGGTCGTGGAATCCGCCGTCAACCAGACGCTGGCCGAATGGTTCGAGGAACACCCGACCGATGCAAAGGTCATCGTCTCCAAGGTGGCCGAGGCCGCGTCGGCCCGCGAGGCCGCCCGCAAGGCCCGGGAACTGACGCGCCGCAAGGGCGTCCTCGACATTGCTTCGCTCCCCGGCAAGCTCGCCGATTGTCAGGAACGCGATCCGGCGCTTTCGGAAATCTTCATCGTGGAGGGGGATTCCGCAGGCGGCTCCGCCAAGCAGGGCCGCGACCGCAAGAACCAGGCGATCCTTCCGTTGCGAGGCAAGGTCCTCAACGTGGAGCGCGCCCGCTTCGACCGGATGCTGGCCTCGGAACAGATCGGCACCCTCATCACCGCGCTCGGCACCGGCATCGGCGACGAGTTCAACATCGAGAAAGCGCGGTACCACAAGATCATCATCATGACGGATGCGGACGTGGACGGCGCGCATATTCGCACCCTGCTGCTGACCTTCTTCTTCCGTAAAATGAGGGAGGTGATCGACGCGGGCTATCTCTACATCGCCCAGCCGCCGCTCTATCAGGTCAAGCGCGGCAAGTCCGGGCAATACCTCAAGGACGAGGCGGCGATGGAGAATTATCTCATCGAGGCCGGTCTGGAAGAGGCATCGCTCAAGCTGGCCTCCGGCGAAGTCTTGGCCGGGCCGGACTTGCGCGCGGCGGTGAACACGGCGCTTGCGGTGCGCAAGTTGCTGGAAGACCTGCACACCCGCTACGACCGGGGCATCGTGGAACAGGCGGCGGTGGCCGGTGGGCTGGATGTGCGTCGGATGGCAGAGCCTGCTGAAGCCGATCGCATCGCCACGACCGTGGCGCGGCGACTGGACACGTTGGCCGAAGAAACCGAAACCGGCTGGGAAGGGTCCGTCCGCGAGGCGGGCCAACCCGATGCCGGTGCGCTGGTCTTCGCCCGCACCGTGCGCGGCGTGCGCGAGGTCCACACGCTGGACCCGGCGCTCATCCAGTCCCCCGACGCCCGCGCGCTGAACGGCCACTCGGCCCATCTCAACGCCCTCTACGCAGAGGCCGCCACGCTGACCCGCCGCGGCACCGACAAACCCGTCCACGGCCCGCGCGCTTTATTATCGGCCGTGTTCGCGGCAGGTGAAAAAGGCATCTCCGTCCAGCGCTACAAGGGTCTAGGCGAAATGAACGCCGACCAGCTGTGGGAAACGACGCTCGACCCGGACGCGCGGTCTTTGTTGCAGGTAAAGGTGCGCGACGCGGCGGACGCCGACGACCTGTTCACGCGGCTGATGGGGGAAGAGGTGGAGCCACGGAAGGCGTTCATTACGGACAATGCGTTGAGCGTGGCAAATTTGGATTTCTAGGGGGTTAAAAGATCGTTCTGACCATTAGATATCCAGCATTCATTTTTTACTGTAAAGTCAAGACTCTTCAAATTAACGATGCTTGCCGATCATCCTCATGAGCAGCTTTTGCGGATTTGACAGCGTCTTGCCTTCCCATTGGCAGATCAAGCCTTTTGCCTGCTAACACTTCCTCGATAGTTACAACTTGAATACGGTCGTCCTCCCGGTTCAGCATCGGATGCTTGTATTTACCTGCAGCGATGACTTCCCTGCGCATTGCGCTGGTTGGCGGGTCCATCGTCAGTAAAAACCCAAACTCCGCATTCTCACGCTGACGGTCGCTGTTGAGCGTGGCTAGGGTGGCGCGGTTCGCTCCGCCGGACTTGACCTGGAATATCGCCTTGCCGTTCTTTTCCTTGTCAATCAGAAAATAGGCAATGGCATCAATTCCAGCATCCGCACCTTTTTTCTCGTTAATGCGGGCTTGATTGTTTGAGAATGTCAGCGCTGCCCACTTTTCAAACTCCTTGCGCGTTTTGTCATCTTTGCGGTTGGCGAGAGCGATCGCCGAAGCCTGATCACGAGGTACGCCATCAAGGAGAAGATTCTCCTCAATTTTTGACCATTGTTCAGGATGCTGATCAACGAGGCGTTTTAAAATAAGAGATATTGATTGATAAGTTATATCTATACCAATCCAATTTCTGTTCAGACGTTGCGCGACAGCGACAGTAGTTCCGCAGCCGCAGTAAGCGTCCAACACAACATCGCCTTCGTCTGAAGACGCACTAATTACACGCTCGAGAAGTGCTTCAGGCTTCTGAGTAGGATAGCCAAGGCGTTCTTTTGCCGAAGGCGCAATGAATGGGATTTGCCAAACATCATTCTCTCGAACGCCTTTATTATCTATTTCTCCATCACTAACAAAATGTGGCTCCTCACCCTTTTTGAATCGGCGCAAAACACCCTGCATCTTTCTGTCGACAGATCCTTCAGTATAGTGAGTGTATAACACATTAAATTTATACTTATTTCGATCTTTAACGTAGTAAAATACAATATCGTGCAGTTTCTGAAATTTTTTCGATTTTCCAGTCCACCTCCGATAATGCCAAACTATCTCGTTGAGAAAATCTCCACTTCTTCCATCGGAGACAAACACAGTATCTAGTATCAATTTAATATAATGGCTGGCAGTCGGGTCACAATGGAGATAAAAACTACCGGTTGGCTTAAGAACTCGGTGGATTTCAATTATCCGAAGTGTCATGCTAACCAAATAAGCTAACAGACTACCTTTCCCAAGCACTTTTCCTAACCCGCGCATCAATTCGACAGTTTGCTCAGTAAGCTTGCCAGACTGAAGTTGTTCAATATGCGTAATCCACAATAGACCCGCTTCGGCCTCATCGCCCCATTCCCACGTGTCCACAAATGCCTGTGCCTGCGCACGGTCTTCACCCCCAACGTTGTTGTAAATTTGGAAGTAGTTTCGCTTCGAATTGAATGGCGGATCAATGTAGCATAGATCGACGCTTTCGTCGTCAATCTTGCGTCGCATCACGTCGAGGTTGTCACCGTAGTAAAGACGGTTCGCGGTGTTGTTAATCGTGGTCGATGGGGCATTCGATACGGGTTTATTCATTGACGGATGCCTGAATCGTTGACACATTTCAGTCCATGTTGCCAATAATCGCATCCAACTGCAACGGTCCGAATCTTTCTGTTATGCCAAACCAAAATTCCCGTGAGATAGTTATCCACCCCCTCCCACCCCTGCTACCCTAACCCCCTTCCCACGCAGGAACCGGCGGATCATGACCGTCATCTTCGCCGCGTGGGGGCGGTTGTCCTGTCGGGTGAGATTAACGGCTCATCCGGGGGGAGCGCAGGCTTCAGGGGTAAGACGCGGGTGTGAAATCCCGTCCTCTCGTAAGGAGGGCTGTTCCGACAGACTGGAACAGGTGGCTGCTCCGTCCGGGTGCCAGTGTCGAGGTCTGGTTCGATGAACCAATGCCAAGGCAGGGGTCGAGGCAAGGTGAAAACCTTGTCGGAGACGGCGTCGGGAGCGAGGCGATCAGCGCAGAGCAACCGGGCGGGGCGTGGTGCGAGATCATCCATCGCCGACACTACGGCATACGGTCTGGCATCACGTCCCGCCGGTTCACACGACCTTCGATCCGACGGCTCCCACCGTGCGGCGGCTTTCGGCCCTTGCACTGCGCTCCCGCAGACTCCGTCATCCTCGGGCTCGACCCGAGCTGACCTGGTACTTCTCGTTGCCGAGGCACATCCGACCGGATTTCCGGGACATGCCCGAGCGATGACGACGGACGAGAGGGCGAGGCAGATAATCCGCTACGCTAGCCCCGTCTAAACCCGCGCCGCCGCTGCCAGCGCAGCCTCGATATCCGCCGCCAGATCGTCGGCGTCTTCCAGCCCGACCGACAGGCGCACCAGGCCTGGGCCGATGCCCAGCGCGGCGCGGTCGGCTTCGGACAGGTTCTTGTGGGTCGTGGTGGCGGGGTGGGTGACGAGGCTTTTGGCGTCGCCCAGATTGTTGGAGATGGCGACGATCTGCAGCGCGTTCTCGAAGGCGAAGGCTTTCGCCTTGGCGGTCACCGCGTCGCCGCCGAACGTGAAGGCGACGAGCGTGGAGCCGCCCTGTCATCTGCCGCGCGGCAAGGTCGGCCTGCGGAAAGTCGGCCCGGCCGGGATAGCGCACGTCGCTCGACCCCATCGGCTCCGGCCAGCAAATCGGCCAGCCGACCGGCCGTCGCCGTCTGCTGCGCCACGCGCAGCGGCAAGGTCTCCAGCCCCTTCAGCAACACCCAGGCGTTGAAGGGCGAAAGCGACGGGCCGGTGTGGCGGAAATAGTCCCACATGGTCTCGTTGATGAAATCGTGGTCGGCCAGCACGACGCCGCCCAGACAGCGCCCCTGCCCGTCGATATGCTTGGTGGCGGAATAGACGACGACATGGGCGCCCAGTTCCAGCGGCTTCTGCAGGATCGGCGTGGCGAAAACATTGTCCACCACCAGCCGCGCGCCGGTACTCCTCGGCCAACGCAGCGACGGCGGCGATGTCCACCAGTTCCAGCGTCGGGTTGGTGGGGGATTCCAGAAACAACACCTTCGTGTTCGGGCGGATCGCCGTCTGCCATGCGTCGAGATCGCGGCCGTCCACCAGGGTCGCCTCGATGCCGTATTGCGGGCACAGTTTCTCCACCACCCAGCGGCAGGAGCCGAACAGGGCGCGGGCGGCCACGATATGGTCGCCCGCCTTCAACTGGCACATCAGCGCCGCCGTCACCGCGCCCATGCCGGAGGCGGTGGCCAGCGCCGCGTCCGCCCCTTCCAGCGCGCACATGCGCTCCTCGAACATGGCGACGGTCGGGTTCTTGTAGCGGGAATAGATGTAGCCGTCCTCGTCGCCCTTGAAACGGGCCTCGGCGGCTTCGGCGCTGTCGTAGACGAAGCCCTGCGTGAGGTAGAGCGCCTCGGACGTCTCGCCGTGTTCGGAGCGGTGGGTGCCGCAATGGACGAGTTTGGTGGCAGGCTTCCAGCTATCGGACATGAACAGTCGTTCCCAACAAAAAACCGGCTCGCATCGCTGCGGAACCGGTTGCGACGAATGGGCACGATCCCACTCCATTCCGTTGGCGGCCCTTTAGCGACTTGTTTATCGTGGCTGCAAGCCGGCCGGCCAAATCACCACGTGTTCTCGCGAACGGCTGAACAGATGCGACGTGGTTAGCAAAGAGTCAACGGTTCGCAGGTAAGGCAGGAGCATGAGAGAGGGAATTGTCAACGATACGGGCATTGTGGCGCTGCACGAAAGCGGGCGCATCATCGCGCCCGCCTTCGATGCCGACCAGGTGCAGCCAGCGTCCCTCGACCTGCGCGTGGGCGCGAAGGCGTGGCGGGTGCGGGCGTCGTTCCTGCCGGGTGGTGCGACGGTGGCGGAAAAGCTCGAACGCTTCGGGCTGCACACGTTCTCGCTGAAGACGGGCGCGGTGCTGGAAACGGGCTGCGTCTACATCGTGCCGCTGCTGGAAAGCCTCGATCTGGCGGACGACATGTCGGCCTCGGCCAATCCGAAAAGTTCGACGGGCCGTCTCGATATCTTCACCCGCGTCATCACCGACCGGGCCGAGCGGTTCGATCAGGTGCCGGCCGGATATTCAGGCCCGCTCTATCTGGAAATCTCGCCGCGCACCTTTCCCATCGTGGTGCGGCAGGGCTCGCGGCTGTCGCAGATCCGGTTCCGCATCGGTTCCGCGCTGCTCGACAACGAGAACTGGCGGCGCTGCACGAGCGGGAAACGCTGGTGGCTTCGCGCCACGCCGGACATCGAAAATGGCGGCATCGCCCTGTCCATCGACCTGTCCGGGTTCCCGGCAGGGCAACGCGGACGGTCTCGTCGGCTATCGCGGCAAGCGCCATACCGGCGTCGTGGACGTGGACAAGAAGGCCGCCTGTTCGGTGCTGGATTACTGGGAACCGATCACGTCGCGCCGCTCGGACCTCAGTTCCGCGACGCGGCCACGACCTCATTCTCGATCCGGACGAATTCTACATTCTCGTGTCCAACGAAGCCGTTCATGTGCCGCCGGACTATGCCGCCGAAATGGTGCCGTTCGACCCGCTGGTGGGGAGTTTCGCGTCCACTATGCGGGCTTCTTCGACCCCGGCTTCGGCCACACGGCAGCGGGCGGAGAAGGCGCACGGGCGGTGCTGGAAGTGCGCTCCCACGAAGTGCCATTCATTCTGGAACACGGGCAGACCGTGGGTCGATTGCTCTACGAGCGCATGCAGGAACGGCCCGAAAAGCTCTACGGTCTCGATCTGAACTCCAACTATCAGGCGCAGGGCCTGAAACTGTCGAAACATTTCATTTAGCGGCTATAGGGCGAAAGCCACACGAACGCACTCACATCTAACCCGGTCACCACGGACCAACTCCAACACGAATGCAGGACCAGCCATGCGGATCGACGCCATTTCCATCGGGGACAACCCGCCCCACGACATCAACGTCATCGTCGAAGTGCCGGTCGGCGGCGAGCCGATCAAATACGAGATGGACAAGGCGTCCGGCGCGATGTTCGTGGACCGGTTTCTCTACACCTCCATGCGCTACCCCGGCAATTACGGCTTCGTGCCCCACACCCTGTCCGACGATGGCGACCCGCTCGATGTGCTGATCGCCAATACCCGCCCGCTGGTGCCCGGCTGCGTCATGAAATGCCGCCCCATCGGCGTGCTGTTCATGAAGGACGAGGCGGGCGGCGACGAAAAGCTGATCGCCGTGCCCCATTCCAGCGTGTCGCCCAACTACAACGCCATCAAGACGATCGACGACATGCCGGAAATGCGCATGAAGCAGATCGCCCATTTCTTCGAGCGCTACAAGGATCTTGAAGACGGCAAATGGGTCGAACTGGACCGCTGGGGCGGCGTGGACGACGCCATGCGGATGGTCGAGGAAGCGGTGAAGGCAGCGGGCAAGTAGGCTCTCGCTGGTCTGGCTCTCACGCTATCGGGCTACGCCCTGCGCTCCGAGGGGCGGGGCACAGGCCCCGGTCGGCTCTTCGCCTCCTCGCGGTTTCGCTCGGGCGAAAACTGCTCAGGTGACTGCCATGAAGTCCGCGATTGCATCGCTTGGATGAGAGGCGCAGAAGGCGGGGATGACCGCCTTCTCGCAAACCGCACCGACTGCCTCGACCTTCGCGGGCCATCTGCGGTCCACGCTCATTCTCGGCCTTCCGCTTGTCGGGGCGCAGGTGGCGCAGATGCTCATCAACGTCACCGATACGGTGATGCTTGGCTGGCTTGGAACAAGAGAGCTGGCGGCAGGCACACTTGCCTTCCAGTCGTTCTTCATTCTCATGATTTTAGGCCTCGGCTTCGGGGCGGCGATGATACCGCTCATCGCCAACGCCCTGGGGCGGGGCGATGCGACCGCCGTGCGCCGTGCCACCCGCATGGGGATGTGGGCGCTGATGGCGCTGGGGGTGCTGTTCCAGATACCGCTGTTCTACACGGAATCGATCCTGATCGCCTTCGGTCAGGACGCCGAACTGGCGGCGCTGGCGCAGGACTACATGCGCATCGCCCAATGGTCGATGATCCCGGCCTTCGTCGTCGTCGGCCTGCGCTCGTTCCTGACGGGACTTGAAAAGGCCAACGCCGTGCTGTGGCTCACCGTCGCCATGGCGGTGCTGAACGGACTGCTGAACTATGCCTTCATCTTCGGCAACTGGGGCGCGCCGCGGCTGGAAATGCGGGGCGCGGCGGTCGCAACCGTCGTCGTCAACATCGCAGGCGCACTGGCGCTCATCGTCTATGTGCTGCGCGATGCGGACTGCAAACCCTACGACCTGTTCCGCAACATGTGGCGGCCCGAATGGGAGGCGTTGAAGCGCATCGTCGGGCTCGGCGTACCCATCTCGATGGGCATCTTCGCGGAGGTCGGCATGTTCCTGACCTGCTCGCTGATGGTCGGCTGGATCGGGGTGATCGAACTGGCGGCCCATTCGGTGGCGCTGCAACTGGCGTCCATCGCCTTCATGGTGCCGCTGGGGCTGGCGCAGGCGGCCTCCGTCCGGGTCGGCAATGCGGCAGGGCGGGCCGACAACGAGGCGGTGGGCCGGGCGGGCCACGCCGTCATCGTGCTAGCACTGTGTTTCGCGCTGTGCGCAGCACTGCTGTTCGCGCTCGTGCCGGACTTCCTGATTTCGCTGTGGCTGGAGGACACCAACCCCGACCTCGATGCCATCATCCGCATCGGCGTGCCGCTGCTGTTCATGGCCGCCCTGTTCCAGATCGCCGACACGTTGCAGGCCACGGCAGGCGGATCGCTGCGCGGGCTGCAGGACACGAAGGTGCCCATGCTCATCATGGTCGCGTCCTACTGGGTCATCGGGCTGGGGTCCGCCTATGTCGCCGCCTTCGTGCTGGGCTTCGGAGCGGTAGGCGTGTGGAGCGGGCTGGTGATCGGGCTGACCGTGGCAGCGGTGGCGCTGACATGGAGGTTCGAGCGGCGGGAGCGGCTGGGGTTGGTCGGTTAGCTCTGGTATGGCTGGGCTCTCACCCCGGATCGGGGTCCGGGGCAGGCTGCTGTCGGGCTACGCCCTTCGCTCCGAGGGGCGGCGCATAAGCGCCGGTCGGCCGCTTGGCCTTCTCGCAGGTCACGCTGGTGCGTGATCTGCTCTGGCGCTTCAAACACGACTTGCGTTCGTCTGGGTCCGCGACTATATCCCGATCAACATCTTTGACCTCGTCAGAGTGGGCTCTTCGGAGACCCGCTCTTTTTTATGCCCGAAAGCGAAGCCTTGGCCGAGACCGATCCGAATATCGACTACAAGAGCCGCCTCGTCATGGAAGAGGGACAGGACGCCAATGTGGCCCATGTGGTCGCGCCGGTCATCGAGGATCTCGGCTTCCGGCTCGTGCGCGCCCGCATGTACGACCATAACGGCCTGACCATGCAGATCATGGTCGAAAAGCCCGACGGCACCATGTCGGTGGGCGAATGCGAGCAGGTCTCGAAAGCCATTTCCCCTGTGCTGGATGTGGAAGATCCGGTCTCATCTGCATTCAGTCTGGAAGTCTCCTCCCCCGGTATCGACCGCCCCCTCGTGCGGCGGTCCGATTTCGAAACATGGGCCGGACACGTGGCCAAGGTCGAGACCGCCTATCTGGTCGGCGGGCGCAAGCGTTTCCGCGGCCAGCTCGTGCGGGTCGAAGGCGAAAACCTCCACATGCGACGCGACAATGCCGCGAGCGGCGAAGACGCGAACGTGGAAGTGCCGCTCCACGCCATATCGCACGCCAACCTCGTGCTGACCGACGACCTCATCCGCGAAGCCCTGAAGCGCGACAAGGCGCTGCGGGCCGCGAACGGACTATCCGAAGACGACACGTCTACCGACAACTGATCGGTACTTCGCCTGGACCATAACTGGAGAATATCATGGCCGTTTCCGCCAACCGACTGGAACTGATGCAGATCGCCGATGCGGTCGCGCGCGAAAAGTCCATCGACAAGCATATCGTGCTCGACGCGATGGCCGACGCGATCGAAAAGGCGGCCAAGGCCCGTTACGGGCTGGAAACCAACATCCGCGCCCAGATCGACGAGAAGACCGGCGACATCAAGCTGCAACGGCTGCTGGAAGTGGTGGAGTCCGTCGAGGATTACGACACGCAGATCGCGCTTCCCGACGCCAGGGCCAAGAACGACGCCGCCAAGATCGGCGACCATATTGGCGAATTGCTGCCGCCCATGGATTTCGGCCGCATCGCCGCGCAATCCGCCAAGCAGGTCATCGTGCAGAAGGTGCGGGACGCCGAGCGCGACCGGCAGTTCGACGAGTTCAAGGACCGGGTCGGCGAGATCATCAACGGCACCGTCAAGCGCGTCGAATACGGCAACGTCATCGTCGATCTGGGGCGGGCCGAAGCCATCATCCGACGCGACGAGCTGATACCCCGCGAAATGTACAAGTATGGCGACCGCATCCGTGCCTATATCTACGACGTGCGCCGCGAACAGCGCGGGCCGCAGATCTTCCTGTCGCGCACGCATCCCGATTTCATGGCCAAGCTGTTCCAGATGGAAGTGCCGGAAATCTACGATGGCGTCATCGAAATTCGTCGCGTGGCACGAGACCCCGGTTCGCGCGCGAAAATCGCGGTCATTTCCAACGATTCCGGTATCGACCCGGTCGGTGCCTGCGTGGGCATGCGCGGCTCCCGCGTCCAGGCCGTGGTGGGCGAGTTGCAGGGGGAGAAGATCGATATCATACCCTGGCAGCTGGACACCGCGTCTTTCCTCGTGAATGCGCTGCAGCCCGCCGAAGTCGCCAAGGTGGTGATGGACGAGGACAAGGAACGCGCCGAGGTCGTGGTGCCGGACGATCAACTTTCATTGGCCATCGGCCGTCGCGGCCAGAACGTGCGCCTCGCCTCGCAGCTGACCGGTTGGGACATCGACATCCTCACCGAGGAAGAAGAGTCCGGTCGCCGTCAGGAAGAGTTCAATTCCAACACCAACGCCTTCGTGGAAGCGCTGGACGTGGACGAGATGGTCGGCCAGTTGCTGGCGTCGGAGGGGTTCACCGATCTGGAGGAGGTCGCCTATGTGGAGCTCGACGAACTGGCGATGATCGAAGGCTTCGACGACGACACCGCGCTCGAACTGCAGACCCGCGCCCGCGAGTTCCTCGAACGCAAGGAAAGCGAGCTGGACGAGGAGCGTCGCGCGCTCGGCGTGGCCGACGATCTGCGTCAGGTGCCCGGCATGACGACGCCCATGATGGTCGCGCTCGGCAAGTCCGACGAAGACCTGAAAACGCTGGAAGATTTCGCCGGCACCATTGCCGACGATCTTATCGGCTGGAACGAGCGCAAGGACGGCGAATTGATCCGCCACGAAGGCGTGCTGACGGGCTTCGAGCTGTCCCGCGCCCAGGCCGACGAGATGATCATCCAGGCGCGTCTCGCCGCTGGCTGGATTACCGAGGAAGACCTCAACCCGCCGGAACCCGAACCGGAGATCGAAGAGGAAGAGGTCGATCTGAAAGCCTCCGTCGTCAATGTCATCGAGGACACGACCGTCTGATCGGACGGTCGACAGCGGGCCTGATGGCGGACGCGACCCATATCGACGAGACGGACATGCCCGAACAGACCGGGCCACAGCGCACCTGTGTCGTCACCCGGGAAACCCGCGCCCGGGACGATCTGCTGCGGTTCGTCGCCGGGCCGGACGGCTCGGTCGTGCCGGATGTGAAGGCGGTGCTGCCTGGGCGCGGGGTGTGGGTCGCGCCCAGGCGGACCGTCGTGGCGCAGGCGATCAAGCGCAAGGCGTTCGCGCGGGGGCTGAAGCGGCAGGTGACCTTGCCGGACGATCTGGACGGGACGATCGACCGGATGCTGGCCGAATCCGCACTGGGCGCGCTCGGCTTCGCGCGCAAGGCGGGAGAGTGCATCACCGGCGCGGGCAAGGTGGAAAGTGCGGCGCGCAGCCATTCCGCGCTGGCTCTTCTCCATGCAAGCGATGGTGCGGAAGACGGGTTGCGCAAGCTCGGACAGTGGGCGTTCAGCGGTTCGGAAGGCTACAAGCGGGACATCGCGATCCTGCGCCCTTTCACCACCGCCGAATTGAGTTTGGCTTTGGGCACGAGTCATGTGATACATGCAGCCATCATGCAGGGCGGTGCCGGGCGGAACGCTCTGGCGCGAATATCGAGACTGGTGACATACCGCGACGGATAGTTTCGCGCGGGGGTGCCATACCAGTGCCACCGCTATGGAATAACAGGGCCACAGGGGCCGGAAATCCGGTTTTGCCGGAACGACATGAAACCGGCTTCGCCGGGGCAAGGTAAAGACGACTGATGAGCGACGACGACAAGAAACCAGCCGGACGACCCACCCTCTCCCTGCGCCCGCGCGGGCCAGGAACGGTGCGGCAGAATTTCTCCCACGGGCGCACCAATTCCGTCGTCGTGGAAACCAAGAAACGCCGCATCGTGCGTCCGGGCGAGGAAAAGCCCGCGGCCGAAGCGCCGGCTGCAGCGTCTGAGAAGCTCGCCGCACCCGTTGCGAAGGCTCCGGCACCCGTGCCGCGTCCGACACCCGGTGCCGGCGCACCGGTCGTGCGGTCCGGCACGACGTCGAGCCGTCTGTCGGCTGGCGAGATGGATGCTCGCACCCGGGCGTTGCAGGAAGCCCGCGCCCGCGAAGTCGAGGACGCCAAGAAGGCTGCCGAAGAGGCCGAGCGCCGCGCGTCGGAAGATGTCGCCGCCCGGGCGGCGCGCGAAAAGCGTGAAGCCGAAGAGGCCGAAGCCACCAAGAAGCGCGAGGCGGAAGCCGAATCCAAACGCAAGTCCGAGGAAGAAGCCGCCCGCATCGCGGCAGCCGACGCCTCCGCCGCTGCTGCCCGCGCCGAAGAGGGTGTCGAAATCACCAAGAAGCCCGGCGGGCCGACCATGATGCGTGCGGCACCCGCGCGGAAACCGGAGGACGACAAGGCCACCGCGAAGCCACGCACCGACGAGCGCCGTCGCGGCAAGCTGACGCTGTCCAACGCCCTGAACACGGACAATGCCCGGTCCCGTTCCCTCGCCTCCATGCGCCGCCAGCGCGACAAGCAGAAACGGTCGGTCAATTCCGGTCCGCGGGAGAAGGTCATGCGCGAAGTCACCGTACCCGACACGATTTCCATTCAGGAACTCGCCAACCGCATGACGGAACGGGCCGTGGACGTGGTGAAACTGCTGATGGCACAGGGCCAGATGCTGAAACCGGGCGACATCATCGACGCCGATATGGCTCAGCTAATTGCCGAAGAGATGGGCCATACCGTGCTGCGCGTGTCCGAATCCGACGTGGAAACCTCGCTGGAACGCACCGAGGACAAAGCCGAAGATCTGAAAGCCCGTCCGCCGGTCGTCACCATCATGGGTCATGTGGACCACGGCAAGACGTCCCTGCTCGACAAGATTCGTCAGGCACGGGTGGCAGCCGGCGAAGCCGGTGGCATCACCCAGCATATCGGTGCCTACCAGGTAGAGCGCGACGGCAGGAAGATCACGTTCCTCGACACGCCGGGCCACGAAGCCTTCACCGCCATGCGCCAGCGCGGTGCCCAGGCGACGGATATCGCGATCCTCGTGGTCGCGGCCGACGATTCCGTCATGCCGCAGACGATCGAGAGCATCAATCACGCCAAGGCGGCCGAAGTGCCGATCATTGTGGCCATCAACAAGATGGACATGCCCGGTGCTGACGCCCAGAAGGTGCGCACCGAATTGCTGCAACACGAGGTCTTCGTGGAAAGTATGGGCGGTGAAATTCTCGACGTCGAAGTCTCCGCCAAGACCGGAGACGGTATCGACAACCTGCTCGACGCCATCAACCTGCAGTCGGAACTGCTGGAACTGACCGCTAACCCCGACCGGGAAGGCGAGGCCGTAACGATCGAGGCCCGCCTCGACAAGGGGCGCGGAGCAGTCGCCACCGCCATCGTCACCTCCGGCACCTTGAAGCGCGGCGATATCGTCGTCGCCGGGTCCGAATGGGGCCGCGTGCGGGCGCTGATCGACGATTCCGGCGAACAGATGGCCGAAGCCGGACCGGCGACGCCGGTCGAAATCCTCGGCCTGTCGGGTGCACCGTCTGCGGGTGATCTCATCACGACCGTGGAAAACGAATCCAAGGCCCGCGAAATTGCCGATTACCGCCAACGCAAGGCGCGGGAACTGTCCGTCGCATCGCAGGCCGGTCAGCGCGGTTCGCTGGAACAGATGATGACCAGCCTGCAGGAGAAGAGCGCCGATCAGGCTCCTCTCGTCGTCAAGGCCGACACGCAGGGTTCCGTGGAAGCCATCGCGGGCTCTCTTGCCGGGCTGGGCACGGACGAAGTGCAGGCGCGCATTGTCCATTCCGGCGTCGGTGGCATCACCGAAGCCGACGTGACGCTGGCGATCGCGTCGCAGACGCCGATCATCGGCTTCAACGTGCGCGCCAACCCGGCTGCCCGGGACATGGCGAAACGCGAAGGCATCGAGATCCGCTACTATTCGATCATCTACGATCTGATCGACGACGTGAAATCGACCCTGTCGGGGATGTTGCCGCCGGAGCGTCGCGAGACCTTTATCGGTTACGCAGACATTCTGCAGCTCTTCACCCACTCGAAGGTTGGCAAGGTTGCCGGTTGCCTCGTCACCGAAGGCCATGTGGAGCGCGGTTCCGGTGTGCGCCTGCTGCGCGACGATGTCGTGGTCCACGAGGGCGAATTGGCGACGCTCAAACGCTTCAAGGATGAAGTGGCGGAAGTGCGCTCGGGCACCGAATGCGGCATGGCCTTCAAGAAATACGAAGACATGCGGGTGGGCGACAAGATCGAATGCTTCCGCGTGGAGCTGATCGAACGGTCCCTGTAAGGCAGGCTTCACTGCGACAGGCCGTCGCATACACGCGGCGGCCTGTTGCCATTTTCAATCAATTCATTGGATTATATTTCCTGTTCGCCCTGACGGGTAGGCGGGGTGTTCCTTTCCGTTCCTCAGCGCGAATGATCGGCTGGGGGGCCGTTCGTCCATGGGGGAAATGTGGCACCCGCCGCCACACGCCGATGATCGAAGGCCGACGCGTGCGCCCGGGTCGGCGAGGGATTCGACCATCCGGCTGGACGCGGATATCGACTTCCTCGTTCGGTATGGAATTGACCTCGAGACCCTGAGACAGGTCCAGAACCACGCACAACGGTTCGGCATACCGGCTGCCGATATGGTCATCCGGCACGGCATCGTGCCCGAACTGGTCTACTATCGCTGTCTTGCCCACCATCTGGGCCTGTCCTTCACGGAAACGACCCCGGCGGCACCCGAACCGTTCTTCCACCACTGGCCTGCCGACAAGATCGCAGGTGCCGCGCGCTATATTCGCGGCCTTGGCGTGGAAAGCGGCCAGTGGCAGGGGCATGTGGCGCCGGACGCGGAGATGATTGACGTCCTGCGCGCCGGACTGGCGAATGGCGGGGGCGCTCAGTTGCGGGGAGAATTGGCCATCTCGCCACGCAGTGCGAACCGGGCTGTGCTGGAAAAACAGTGCGAGCCGAGTTTGGTCAGCAACGCTGAAGCCGGCCTGGAGGACCGTCATCCCAAGGCCAGCGCGCGGCGGGTCATCGAGCCGAGGCAGGCAGTCATTCTCGTCATCGTGCTGCAAATCCTGTTCGTCCTCACATGGTTTGCCCCCGAAGCCCTCGTTCTCGGCCTGCATCTGGCAGCCAGC
This sequence comes from uncultured Alphaproteobacteria bacterium, assembly GCA_963711195.1. Classification (GTDB taxonomy): domain Bacteria; phylum Pseudomonadota; class Alphaproteobacteria; order Rhizobiales; family Rhizobiaceae; genus Pseudahrensia. The sequence continues at coordinate 2,186 of CAVQDK010000003.1, read as the reverse complement.
GTGTTCTATCTCAGTTGCGTTGCCCTGCGGCTGGTCGCGGCCGCAGCGTTTCGCAAGAAGGATCGGGCGGTTGTGCCGCAGCACAAGCGCCGTATCGACCGTGGGCAGGACCATCTGTTGCCGGTCTACAGCGTCCTCATCCCCCTCTATGGAGAGGCGGGCGAAGTGCCTGCACTGATGGACGCCTTGCTGAAGCTGGACTGGCCCAAGGAAAGGCTGGAGATCAAGCTTGTCTGCGAGGGTGACGACCTCGAGACCATCGACGCGGTCAGAAGCTGCCTGGCCACCGTGCCGCCGGGATTGGCCGACCTCGTGACCGTTCCGCCCAGCCATCCGCGCACGAAGCCCAAGGCGTTGAACTTCGCCCTCCCGCTGTGCAGCGGCGAGTTCGTCGTCGTCTACGATGCCGAGGACAGGCCGGACCCATTGCAGCTGCGCGAGGCGTTTGCGCGTTTCTATACATCCGATTTGGACCTGGGGTGCCTGCAGGCACCTCTCACCATTCACAATGCGCGGCGGGGCTTTCTGCCGATGATGTTTGCGGCGGAATATTCGGCTTTGTTCGAAGGCATCCTGCCGTTTCTCGCCCGCCACAACGCACCCCTGCCGCTGGGTGGAACGTCCAACCATTTCCGCCGCATCGTGCTGGAGGCGGTGGGGGCGTGGGACGCCTACAACGTGACCGAGGATGCCGATCTCGGCCTGCGTCTGGCGCGGCACGGATACCGGATCGGGGTGCTGCGCCATCCAACCTACGAGGAGGCTCCGCTGCTGTTCAGCGTGTGGCTGAAGCAGCGGACGCGATGGTTCAAGGGCTGGTATCAGACGTGGCTCGTCCACATGCGCCAACCCGTCCGCCTGACCCGCGAACTGGGACTGAAGGGCACGGTGGTGTTCCACATCATGGTCACCGGGATGGTGGTCAGCGCGATCATCCACCCGTTCCTGCTCTATTTCATCATCGTGAAGCTCGTCGCGGCGTTCTCGCTCGGCTGGTCGTTTCTCGTCTTCGACCCGCTGTTCTTCTTCGATGTGGCCACCGTATCGCTGGGCTATCTGGCGATGGCGCGACTGGCCTGGGTTACGCTGCCGGTGCGCCGGTTGGGGCTGGTGCGCACCGGGCTATGGGGGCTGCCGTTCTACTGGCTCGCCATTTCCGTCGCCGCCTGGCGGGCACTGTGGCAGTTGTTCACCGATCCTCACGAATGGGAGAAGACCAGACATACGAATTCATCGCCTTTGCCAACAGGCAGCACGCCGAAACCGGCTGCGAGCTAGAGTTCAGGATGTCAGGATCAGTTTGCCACGCAGACCGCCGGCTTCCATCATCGCGTGGGCTTCGACCGCGCGCTCGAAGGGAAGCGTCGCGAATGTGGTCGGACGCAATTTGCCGGTCGCAAACAATGGCCAGACCCGCTCGCGCAAATCGGCGGCAACACGCGCCTTGAAGGCAGCGTCCCGGGGGCGGAGTGTCGAGCCGGTCAGCACGAGACGTTTCAGCATGAGCGGCAGCAGGTCCACGTCGACCTTCGATCCCGCGTTGAAGGCCAGTTGGACGATACGAGCCTGCGGATTGGCCGCGGCCATGTTGCGTTCCACATAGTCCCCGCCGCGCATGTCGAGGACGAGATCGGCACCGCCGAGGGCCTTCACGACCTCGACGAAACCCTCCGTATCGTAGCGGATCGCCCGTTCGGCACCGAGCTCTTCGCACCAGGCGCAGCTTTCTTCGGACCCGGCTGTCGCAAAGACCCGCAGGCCATGGGCGCGGCCCAGCTGGATGGCCGTGGAGCCGATGCCGCCGGAGCCGCCGTGAACGAGAAACGACGAGCCTTTCACGTGGTCGAGGTCGAGGAAGAAGTTGTTCCAGACGGTAAAGAATGTTTCCGGCAGTCCCGCCGCGTCGATGAGATCGACACCATCCGGCACCGGCAGAACCTGCCCGGCAGGCACGGCGACACACTCCGCGTAGCCGCCGCCATTGGTCAGTGCGCAGCACGCATCTCCGAGCGACCAGCCCGTCACGCCGTCGCCAAGGGCAGCGATATGGCCGGACACTTCCAGCCCCATGAGGTCGGAGGCGCCCGGCGGTGGCGGGTAAAGTCCGCGCCGTTGCAGCCGGTCCGGGCCATTGACCCCGGCAGCAGCGACGTCGATCAGCACCTCGCCCGATGCGGGGGTGGGGC
>CAVQDK010000002.1:0-37608 GCA_963711195.1 uncultured Alphaproteobacteria bacterium | reverse complement strand
CGAGACCCGCCTTGGCGGAGACGTAAGCGATGCCAGCACCCATAAAACCGGCACCGAGTACGCCGATCCTCTTGACGTCGGTCTTCGCCACATCCGGACGGCGCGCGCCCTTGTTCAGATCCTGCATGGACATGAACAGAGTGCGGATCATCGCCTTAGCTTCCGGCGTCGTCAGCGTGTGCGTGAAGTAACGGCTTTCGACTTCCAGCGCCCGGTCGATCGGCAGTTGGATGCCTTCATAGACGCAGCGCATGATGTTGAGCGCGTTGGGATAATTGCCATAGGTGTTCTTGCGAAGGATCGCGTTACCCGCCGACAGCATCTGCACACCCATGGGAGACCACAGATTCAGTGGTGCCTTGAAGCCCTTCTGATCCCACGGTTGTGTGGCTTTGAGCCCGTCGCGGATAAGCTGCTTGGCTTTCTCCACGACTTCGCCTTCGGGCACCACTTCGGTGACGAGGCCGAGCTGTTTGGCCTTTGCCGCACGAATGTTCTTGCCCTGCAACAGCATCTCCACCGCACTTTGCGGGTCGATCATGCGAATGACGCGCTGGGTGCCACCGCCACCGGGCAGCAGGCCGACCTTCACTTCCGGAAGCCCGACGGACGAGTTGTCCGTATCGGCGATGACCCGCGCGTGGCAGGCCAGCGTGATCTCGAAACATCCGCCCAGCGCCACGCCGTTGATGGCTGCGACCCACGGCTTGCCGCAGGTCTCCACGATTGCGAAGGTTGAGGTTCAGCGCCATCGAATTCTCGAACAACGCTTCGGCGGCGGCTTCGGGATCGTCGGCTTTCTGCTCGGCGTAGGTATCGAGCAACTGTTCCAGCATGGAAAGATCCGCACCGGCCCCGAAGGTCTTCTTGCCGGAGCACAGAACCGCGCCCTTGATGGCGTCGTCCGTCTTGACGGTCTCGATGATGGCAGCGAGTTCCTCGCCCACCGTGCGGTCGATGACGTTCATCGACCGTCCCGGCATGTCCCATGTGACGAGCGCGATACCGTCGGAGTCGGTTTCGACGGTGAAGTTGGTGTAATCGGCCAGATCCTTCGTTGAAACGGTTCAACTTTCCAACGGCGTGTCGGCGAAACGGTCCGACGCGCGCGCTGTTCAGACCCGCTCGATGATCGTGGCGGTGCCCATGCCGGCGCCGATGCACAGGGTGACCAGCGCGGTCTGCTTGTCGCTGACGCTCGAGCTCGTCGAGCACCGTGCCGAAGATCATCGCGCCGGTGGCGCCGAGCGGATGGCCCATGGCGATGGCGCCGCCATTCACGTTGATCTTGTCATGGTCGATGTCGAAGGCCTGCATGTAGCGCAGGACGACGGCCGCGAAGGCTTCGTTCAGCTCGAACAGGTCGATGTCGCCGATGGTCATGCCGGCGCGCTTCAGGAGCTTTTCCGTCACGTCGACCGGGCCGGTGAGCATGAGCGCCGGATCGGAGCCGATATTGGCGAAGGCCTTGATTTTGGCGCGCGGCTTCACGCCGAGGGCCTCGCCGCCGGCCTTGGAGCCGAGCAGGACGGCGCCGGCGCCATCGACGATGCCGGAGGAATTGCCGGCGTGGTGGACGTGATTGACCTCCTCGATCTCGGGATGGGCCTGGATGCCGACCGCGTCGTAGCCGCCCATCTCGCCATGCATGGCGAAGGAGGCGTTGAGGCTGCCGAGCGACTGCATGTCGGTGGACGGGCGCATGTGCTCGTCACGGTCGAGGATGGTCAGACCGTTCTGGTCCTTGACCGGGACGACGGACTTGGCAAAGCGGCCCTCTTCCCAAGCCTTGCCGGCACGCTTCTGGCTCTCGACGGCATAGGCGTCGACGTCGTCGCGCGAAAAGCCGTATTTGGTGGCGATCAGGTCGGCCGAGACGCCCTGCGGCATGAAATAGGACGGAATGCCCACGGACGGATCCATGATCCAGGCGCCGCCGGACATGCCCATGCCGACCCGCGACATGGATTCCACGCCGCCGGCGATGACGATGTCCTCGGCGCCCTGGGCGATCTTGGCGGCGCCGAGATTCACCGCGTCGAGACCGGAGGCGCAGAAGCGCGAGATCTGCATGCCCGGAGCGGCGAAGTCGTAGCCGGCCTCGAAGGCGCTGGCGCGCGGGTCACGCCCGCCGGCCTCGCCGACCGGATCGACGCAGCCGAAGACCATATCGTCGACCGTCTGGTGTCGATATCGTTGCGGTCGCGGATGGCTTCCAGAACCTGGCGGCGAGGCGGACGGTGGGCACCGTATGGAGCGCGCCGTCCTTCTTGCCCGGCCGCGGGGCGTGCGAACGTGATCGTAGATGAAGGCGTCAGCCATGATGTGCCTCCTGAACCGTGCGCCGAGGCCGCCTGCGGGCGGCGCGCCGTATGCCGCGATGAAATCCTCATGGACCCGGCCGTTTGGGCCGGGTCGGCCCGTCGCCAGGGCGCGACGGGTGCAGGTCCGGTCGCCTCGACATGGCCACCCGGCAGCGCCAAGGCGTGGCCGCCGCTGCCGGACGCCCTCCCGCCTCATGGCGTCGGCGCAACCGGTCTGGATGCGCCGGTGAGGCACGCCATGGCCGATCTCCGGCATGATCCGTTCCACGAAGAACTTGCCCGTCACCAGCTTCTTCTCCATGAACGACGTCGGCCGTTGGCGCCGGCCTTCAGCTTGTCCTGCGCGGCCTTCGCCATCAGCGCCCACATGTGGCCGAAGGTCGACGAGGCCGAACAGGTGGAGGTAGTCGGTCGATGCGCCACCGGCTTCGTCCGGGTTCTTCATGGCGTTCTGCATCAGCCACATGGTGGCCGTCTGCAGGTCGGTGAGGCCATTTCGACAGCGGCTCGACGAAGGGCTTCATCGCCTCGTCGTCCTTGTGCTGCGAACAGAGCGAGCCGACTTCCTTGAAGTAGGCCTGCACCGCGCGGCCGCCGTTCAGGCAGCTTGCGGCCGACGAGGTCGAGCGCCTGAATGCCGTTGGCACCCTCATAGATCATGGCAATGCGCGCATCGCGGACGAACTGCTCGACGCCCTGGTCCTTCGTATAGCCCGTGCCGCCGAAGACCTGCTGGGCCATGACGGCGTTGTCGAAGCCCTTGTCGGTCACGAACGCCTTCACGATCGGCGTCAGCAGGCCCATGAAATCATCGGCTTCCTGCTTTTCGTCGTCGCTGTCGGCGCGGTGGGAAATGTCGCCCTGCAAGCGCCGTCCAGTGGACCAGCGCCCGCGCCGCTTCGTTGAACGAGCGCACCGTCATCAGCACGCGGCGGATGTCGGGATGGACGATGATCGGGTCGGCCTTCATGTCAGGAAACTTGACGCCGGAGATCGACCGGCCCTGAATGCGCTCCCGCGCCCAGTCGGCGGCGTTCTGGTAGGCGACTTCCGACTGCGAAAGCCCCTGCACGCCGACGCCGAGGCGGGCCTCGTTCATCATCACGAACATGGCTTTCAGGCCCTTGTTCTCGGCACCGACCGAGATAGGCAGTGGCGCCTTCGTAGTTCATCACGGCGGTGGCGTTGCCGTTGATGCCCATCTTGTGTTCCAGCGAACCGCAGGACAGCTTGTTGCGCTCGCCCGGGTTGCCGTCGGCATCGAGAATGTATTTCGGGCAGATGAACAGCGAAATGCCGTCCACGCCTTCCGGCTCGCCTTCGATGCGGGCCAGCACGAGATGCACGATATTGGACGGACATGTCGTGTTCGCCGGCCGAGATCCAGATCTTCTGGCCGGTTATGGCGAAGGTGCCGTCGTCGTTGCGGGCAGCCTTCGTGCGCATCATGCCGAGGTCGGTGCCGCAATGGGGCTCCGTCAGGTTCATGGTGCCCGACCATTCGCCCGACAGCATCTTCGGCACGTAGGCCTGCTTCTGCTCTTCGGTCGCATGTTCGACCAACGCGGCTGCCGCACCGGCGGTCAGGCCCGGATACATGCCGAAAGCCATGTTGGCCGACGAGACGTATTCCTGAACAGCGGCATTCAGCGTGGCCGGCAGGTTCTGCCCGCCATAGGCTTCGGGGAAGGGCAGTGCGCCCCAGCCGGATTCGGAATACTGGTCGTAGGCGGCCTTGAAGCCGGTGGGCGTCTTGACCGTGTTGTCGAAACCCTCGCCCTCGCTCCACACACAGCCTTCTTTATCGCCGACTTCGTTAAGGGGCTGCAACACCTCCTCGGCCAGTTTCCCCGCTTCGCCGAGAATTGCCTCGACCATGTCCGGCGTGGCGTCCGCAAAGCCGGGCAGATTGTTGTAGCGTTCGATATGCAGAACGTCGTTGAGGATGAAGAGCGAATCTTCCACTGGCGCGCGATAGGTCGGCATGAATATCTCCCGGAGCGATGGTCGGTCGTCGTGAATCGAACTTGCAAGATGAAGCGTCGGACACAATCCTAACGCGGACCGGCCTGACAGGCTGCATGAAGCCAAATTCTTACGTTTACGTCAATCAAAATGTTCAGATGGGTTGCGCGCAGCCGTTTGCGCGATCGGCGGTAACTTCGGTTAACGCGCTGTTTACCATGTTTCGCCCATGTTTTGTCCGACGGCCATAGGTTCGGACGCCTGATTTGCGTTTGTACCGGTTCGGCCACCCGAGTGAACGAACGAAGCGGACCCAACATGCGGCAGGCTCATCCCAATCCCTACGGTTACGCTCCAGCTGGGCAGCAGTCGGGCCATCAGGCACCGGGTCGGCAGTTCGGTCAGCACACGGCCTACCAGCACGGCTATGGCGCGCCTTATCAGGACGCCGATATCGGTCCCGCTTCCTTCCAGCGCATAGACGGGTTGCGCAACGCGCTTGCGTCCATCGAGCAGCGCATCGGCGGAATGTCGCCGCCCCACGCTGGGCAGCACGACCCGCAGTTCCAGCCGACGGCACCCATGCGCTCCGGCGTCGCGCCCCACCCCGGTCCTTATGCCCAGCCCTACGCTTCGGCGGAACAGCCTGTGGAGACCATGCAGCAGCAGCTGAACCGCCTTGCAACGCAGGTCGGGCAGGCCAACACCGCCATGCGCCGCCCGCCCGCGGCACCGAACCGTCAGCAGCCTCAGCCGCAACATGTGCCCCAGCAGCAGATGCCCCAGCAGCAGATGCAGCCGCAGCAACCGACAGTGGACCTGAGCGCCATCACGAAGCAGATGAAGAACCTGCGGCAGGAACTGTCGAGCCTGAAGGAGGAGGTCGCCAAGCCCGTCTCCGTCAAGACGTCGGTCGCCCAGGAAGAAGTCGATCGCATCGCCTCCGCCATCGCTGCGATGCAGAGCAAGGACCGCATCGACCCGCAGGCTTTCGACCGCCTCACCGCAGACCTGAACGGCCTGCGCTCCGCCATGAAATCCGACGTGGAAGAGACAGTTCGCCGCACGGTCGCCGAACAGGCCGACCACGAGGCCGAGAACGCCCGTGCCGTCAGCCAGAAGCTCGACCATATCGCCCACGGTCTGGCCGCCGCACAGAAAGCTGCCCTCGAAACGGCCGGCGATGACGGGCACGTGGCCGGGCGCATCGACGATCTGGCCCGGCAGATGGAGCAGCTTGCCCTGCACACCGCCAGCTACGGCGAGAATCATGGCGAAGACATCGCCCGGCAGGACGATCTCGCCCGCCGGATCGATGCCCTATCCAATCAGGTCGCATCCGGCACGAACACCCGCGCCGAACATCTGGAACGGCGTCTGGACGAACTGTCGAGCCAGATCGCGACCGGTGCCAGCCAGGGCACCGACGATCTGGAGCGGCGTCTCGAGGCACTGTCGCAGCAGATCGCATCGTCGGGCAACGGCTACACCGACGACCTGTCGCGCCGCTTCGACGATCTGGCCAGCCAGTTCACGACCGGCGAATCGAACCGCACCGACGAACTCGCCGGTCGCATCGAAGCTCTGCGCTCCTCTGTCGGCGAACTGCCGCAGACGCTGGCTCCACAGACGCAGGCAATCGGCCGTCTCGAGGAAACCCTCGACGCCGTCACCCGCAAGATCGAGCAGCTGAGCGAGGCGACCGCCGCTTCCACCTCCGCCCAGGCAAGCTTCCTGGACCAATCCTCCCAGCGGGAAACGCTGTCGCAGGATGACCTGTCGCAAATCGAAAGTAGGCTCGATGAAATTGCCCGCGCGGTCGTTGCCGTCTCCAACATCAGCCGCGAAGCGCCCCATGTCGAAATGCCCGCGATCGACCTGTCGGGCATGGACCGTATCGAAGCGCGCATGTCGGAACTGGCGCGGACGGTGGACGAAATCGCCACCGTCGCCAATTCCGAGCCGCAGCGCGATCCCGCACTGGACGATATCGCCGTTCGCATCGAAGGGCTGACCGACCGTCTCGGGTCGTTCGAGAAGTACGCCCGCTCCGGCGATCTCGGCAACGCGAGCGCGATGTTCTCCGCTCCCGATACCGGCCAGATCGAAGAGCAGCTGCGCAATCTGACCGTCCGGGTCGAAGAGGCCGCTGCCGCCAACTCGACCGGCGCGCAGATGGCCAGCCTCGAAGCGCAGGTCGCGCAGATGATGCAGATGCTGGACCGCGAACCGCAATTCGTCCCCGGCGAAGTGGACTTCGCGCCGCTGGAACAGCGCCTTGCCGGTATCGAATCCCACTTGCAGCAGGCGCCGGACCTGACGGTCAACGCCGCGCAGGAAGCTGCTCGTCAGGCCATCGCGATGGTGGGTGAGAACTCCGAACAGGGGCAGATCGTCGCCGCCCTGTCTGACCATCTCAATCAGCTGCAGCGGATGGCGGAGACCGGCAACGCCGGCACCGGCCAGCTGCAGGAGACCCTGCAGGCCGTCATGGGACGTCTCGATGCGATCGAAAACAGCGTCGAGCGTGGTAATGACAGCCGCAACTCGGTGCCCTTCGGTGCCGCTACCCACATGCCGTCGGCCTCGCAGTTGCACGATGCGCCGGTCGGCAACCCCTACGCCCACGAACACCAGATGGCCGCACAGGCGGAACAGACCTTCGCTGCTGCCGATACTTTGCTGGATGTCGCCGAAAGCGACCAGCGCCATAACGGTCAGCCTGCCTTCGTGTCGGCTCCATCCGTCGATCCGACCGACCATCTCGATGGCCTGCCGCCGCTCGACGCGGGCGATGGTGCCGAAGACCACGCCCCGCTGGAACCCAATGGCAGCAGGGATCCGCTCGCCGCGTTCGCACCCGCACCTTCCGCCAAACCCGCCGGGGACAGTGCCCGCCCGAACGCCGTTGCCGCCGCCCGCCGTGCGCTTCAGGCCACATCGGCCGAGATGACGGCAACCCGCGATACGCCCGTCCAACCTGCCAAGGGCAAGAAGGCGAAGGGCGCACAGTCCGCCAACACACTGGACGGCTTGAAGGACAAGCTGGCCGCACTGGCATCCAAATCCAACTCCGAAACGCTCGATCCGAAAGCCGCGGACAGCACCGACAAGACCGCGAAATACCGCAAGCCCGTCATGATCGCGGCCGCTGCCGTGTTGCTCGCACTCGTCGCATTCCAGGGCGTTCAGATGTTCGCAGGCTCGGGCGGCGATGCCGACGTGGCGACCATCGAGATGTCGATCGACGAGTCCGGCACGGCCGTGGCCGATGTCGATGCCATCGCCGACGGGGCGGTAGCCGTTCGCGAAATCGATCTGGACGAACCCGTCGCGGTTTCCGGCAATACGGCAGGCGACACGGTAACCGTCACGACCACCGGCCCCGATCAGACGTTCACCTTCGGCGGCGACACGGCAACCGAACCGACCACCGAACCCGCTCCTGAAACGCTGGCCGAGCGCCTTGCCGAGGACGATGCCCCGCGCACCCTCGAACCGCAGGCTGTCGAACAGCAGGCGATCGACGTTCAGGAACCCGTCGCACAGCAGATCGAGGTGCCGATCGACACCGCGGCAACCGTCGAACCACAGCCTGCAGCCCCCGTTGTGGCCTTCGATGTTCCCCGCCGCGCCGGTTCCGAAGCACTCGTCGCCGCTGCCAGCGCCGGAGAGCCGAAGGCGCTCTTCGAGGTCGGCATGCGCTATTCGAACGGTCGCGGTGTGACCCGCGACATGGTCCAGGCCGGAACGTGGTTCAAGGCTGCCGCCGATCTTGGCTTCGCGCCCGCGCAATATTCCTACGGCTCGCTGCTGGAGAAAGGCATCGGCGTGGAACGCGACGTGCCCGCCGCCGCCGGCTGGTACGAGAAGGCCGCCGCGCAGGGCAACGCCCGGGCGATGCACAACCTCGCCGTCATCAACGCCATGGGCAACCCGCCGGAAGTGCAGCCCGACATGGACCGTGCCGTCGAATGGTTCAAACAGGCCGCCGACTTCGGCATCAAGGACAGCCAGTTCAATCTCGGCATTCTCAACGGTCAGGGCATGGGCGTGCCGCAGAATCTGGAAGAGGCTTACAAGTGGTTCGCCATTGCAGCCAAGACCGGCGATACCGACGCCGCGGCCAAACGCGACGAGGTCGCCGAAGCCATGGGGCAGGGCGATCTGGACCGTGCCCGCAGCGTGGCCAACAGCTGGACCGCACGGCCACTCGACGAAGCCGCCAACCGCGTCACGATTCCCGAAAGCTGGAAGGGCCGTCCCGGTGCCCCCGTCGCAGCCGCTGCCGAGCAGATCAAGTCGGCCCAGGCGCTACTCAACCAGCGCGGTTTCGACGTCGGTTCCCCGGACGGTCTCGTCGGTCCGAAAACCACGCGCGCGATCATGGATTTCCAGAAGACCACGGGCATTCCGGTCACCGGGCAGGTGGACGACACGCTTCTCGACGCGCTCAAGATCTAGACCCGTCGAACGAGGCAGGTCGGCATGGACGGGCCCCCGCAGCTCGTTTGACATGGGGCACAACCGGGCGCATGACGCCGGGCACCGGAGCGCCGTTTTCGCGGTCCGGCCTGTCCCAGGTTCCCCCATCATACCGGTAGCGCGCCGTTGACCCTGTATCTGCCCATCGCGGAAATGTCGGTGAACATCCTCGTCCTGTTCGCCATGGGTGCGGGCGTGGGTTTCCTGTCGGGCATGTTCGGTGTCGGCGGCGGGTTCCTGATGACGCCGCTGCTGATTTTCTACAACATCCCGCCCGCCGTTGCCGTTGCCACGGAAGCCAACCAGATCGTCGCCTCATCGTTTTCGGGCGCGCTCGCCCATTTCCGGCGCGGCACCGTGGATATCAAGCTGGGCGTCGTGCTGTTAACTGGCGGCATAGCCGGGTCCGCGCTGGGGGTGATGATCTTTTCCCAGCTGCGCGAAGCCGGGCAGCTCGATCTCATCATCTCCATACTCTACGTCGCCTTTCTGGGCACGATCGGCACGTTGATGGTGATCGAAAGCCTCAATGCCATCCGCAAGAGCCGCAAGGCTCCCGAGGCACCGCAGCCCCGCGCCAAGCAGGCCGGGTGGATCATGAAACTGCCGCTGAAGATGCGGTTCAAACGCTCGCAGCTTTACATCTCGGTCATTCCCATCCTGTTGCTCGGCGCGCTGGTCGGCATTCTGGCGTCCATCATGGGCGTCGGCGGGGGCTTCATCATGGTGCCCGCCATGATCTACATCCTGCGCGTGCCGACGAACGTGGTCATCGGCACGTCCCTGTTCCAGATCATGTTCGTCACCGCTTTCACCACCATCGCCCAGTCCGCCACGAACCAGACCGTCGACGTGGTGCTGGCCTTCATCCTGATGGTCGGCGGTGTCATCGGCGCGCAGTTCGGTGCGCAGGCCGGCGCGAAGCTGAAGGGCGAACAGCTGCGCGCCTTGCTCGGTCTCATCGTGCTGGCGGTCTGCCTGCGCATGGGGTGGGACCTGGTAGCGACGCCGGCCGAACTGTTCTCGCTGGGATCGGGAGCGGTCCATTGAGGTTTCTCGTTGTCCTGTTCGTCCTGCTCTTCGCTCCCTTCGCATACGGGCAGGTCAGCGAAGACGACCGCCCGTCCGGCGACGTGCTCATCGGGCTGGCCGAGGATGCAATCGTCATCACCTCCGGCTTCGACGGCACGAGCGTGGTCGTGTTCGGCACCGTCGAAGGCGTTGACCGGGAAACGGTCAATGTGGGCGACTATCAGGTTGCCGTCGTGCTGGCGGGGCCGCGCGAACGCATCATCGTGCGTCAGAAGGAACGGCGTGCAGGCATCTGGATCAACGGCAACGCGCTCGCCTTTCGCAATGTGCCATCGTCCTATTCGGTGGCAACGTCCGCCCCGATCGACGCCATCGCAGCGCCGGACGTCCTTGGCCCGCTGCATCTCGGGGTCGACTACATCGATGCCCGTCCCGTCGGACTGGCACCGGGCGAAGACGACGCGAAGGTCGCCACATTCCGGCGGTCGCTCGTGCGTCTGAAGGAAAGCCAACAACTTTACCGGCAAAGCGACGGCGGGGTGCAATTTCTCAACCCCACGCTGTTTCGCGCCCGTCTGGACGTGCCCGCCAACGTGCCCATCGGTCACCATCGCGCCCGGGCCTACCTGTTCAAGGATGGCCGGTTCATCACCACCCGCTCCGTCCTGCTGGAAGTGAAGAAAAGCGGGCTGGAGCAGGGGATCTACGATCTGGCATACCGCAACGGCTTGCTCTACGGCATTTTTGCGGTTCTCATGGCCATGCTGACCGGCTGGCTGGCGAGCGTTGTTCTGAGGAAAGACTGATGGCCGTGTCCGCCCGTTCCCGCACGATTGCCTGGGCGCTCTCGCTGGCAGGTCTCATCCCCTTCGCGGGGCTGACCATGTTCCTCTTCGTCGCGCCGGATGTCGTCCAGCGCGGTTTTGCGGCGCTGGCTCTTGCGACCTATTCCGCCGTGATCCTGTCCTTTCTCGGAGGAGTGCGCTGGGGCGCGGCGCTTTCGCAGGACGAACCTGCGCTCGTCTTCGCCTTGTCCATGGTACCGCCCCTGCTCGGCTGGTTCGCGCTGGCTCTCCCGTTGCCGTTCCCCTTCGCCGTGCAGGCTCTAGGCTTCGCCTTGCACGGGGTGTGGGATTGGCAGGCGGGACGGTCCGACGCCCTGCCGGACTGGTTCATCAACCTGCGCGTCACCCTTTCCGCCCTTGTCGTGGCCTGCCTCATTCTTGCAACCACCGCCACGCTCACCGGGTCCGCCTAAGCGATCCGAGTTTGGGAAGCCGGTTGCCCCTTTCGCGATGGGGGCATATTCCGACAGCGAAACCGGATTTGCGAACAACCGGTGTCTGACCAACCGGGTGCCCAAACAACCGGGTGAGTGAATAACGGAGACGCGACATGGCCGGAGGCTTTTCCAGATTTCTCGGCGGAAGCCCGCTGCGGGTGTTCATCCGCCTTCTGGTGCTGTCTCTCATCGTCGGCTTCGTGCTCAGCTGGTCGGGCTTCTCGCCCCTCGATATCTTCTACTGGATCGTCGACCTGGGGCGCTGGATCTACGATCAGGGCTACCTGTTCTTCGCCGATACGATCGACTACCTGCTGCTGGGCGCGGCCATCGTCGTTCCCGTCTTTCTGATAAGCCGTCTGCTGCGCCTTGGCCGCTCGCGTGGGGACTGACACGCCCGCGCAACCCCGCCCCTTCACCGTCACGAACCGTATGGTCGTTGCCATCGCGGCACCGACCACGTTGGCCTACATCTCCACGCCGCTGATCGGCATCGTCGATACCGGCGTCGTGGGGCGGATGGGGGACGCGGCGCTGATCGGCGGGCTGGCCGTGGGGGCCGTCCTGTTCGACGTGGTGTTCACCACCTTCAACTTCCTGCGCGCCTCCACCGTGGCGCTCGTGGCTCAGGCACAGGGGGAAGGCGACGACGAGCGACAGAAGGTCGTGCTGCTGCGCGCGTTGCTGATCTCCATCGCCGTGGGTCTCGCGATCGTCGTTCTTGCGCCGTTCATCCTGGTCGGCGGCTTGTGGGCGATGAACGTGCCCGGCGCGGTCGAGGACGCGGTGCAAGACTATTTCACGATCCGCATTCTCGCCGCGCCGCTCACGCTCATCAACTATTCGATCCTCGGCTGGGCGCTGGGCCTCGGACGTGCCGGGTCTGGGGCTTGCCTTGCAGACGTTGCTGAACGGCACGAACGTCGCCCTGTCGGTCTGGCTCGGCCTGTCGCTCGGATGGGGGCTGCGAGGGCGTCGCCTGGGCGACGGTCGCCGCCGAGGCGCTGGCGGCGCTGGTCGGTCTTGTCATCGCCGCGCGACACCATGCGCGCGATACCGTGGCCGACGCGCGCGCGTCTGTTCGACCGTATCGCGTTGCAACGCCTGTTCGGCGTGAACCGCGACATCATGATCCGCTCATTCTGCCTGCTGTTCGCCTTCGCCTTCTTCACCTCCCGCAGCGCCCAATATGGCGAGACGACGCTGGCCGCCAACGCCGTTCTGATGAACTTCTTCCTCGTGTCCGGCTACTTTCTCGACGGTTTCGCCACAGCCGCCGAGCAGCTTGCCGGCAAATCGGTAGGCGCGCGCCACAGGCCTGCATTCGACGCGACGGTGCGGCTGACATTCGTCTGGGGTCTGGTGCTGGCCGCCTTCGCTACCGCCATGTTCTTCGCATTCGGCCCGACGGTCATCGATCTGCTGACGACAGCGCCGGAAGTGCGGAACGTGGCGCGGGAATTCCTGCCATGGGCGGCGATCACGGCATTGGCCGGGCTGGTCGCATTCCAGATGGACGGGGTTTTCATCGGGGCGACGTGGACCGCCGATATGCGCAACATGATGTTGGTATCGGTGGCGATCTATCTGATGGTCTGGTGGCTGGCGACGCCGGTTCTTGGCAACCACGGCCTGTGGCTGGCCTTGAACGTGTTCCTCGCGGCCCGGGGGCTGACGCTCTATCTGCGCCTGGGGGTGCGGGCGCGCCAGGCTTTCGACTAGAGCGGCCGGTCGGCCCAGTCGTCGCGGCCTTCGCCGACGATCTCGGACAGTGACGTCAGCCTGCGTTCGTCGCAAATGCGCGAAAGGTCACGCAGGATCTGCCGGGCCAGACCTGGCCCCTCGTAGATCATGCCGGTATAAACCTGTACCAGCGAAGCTCCGGCGCGCAGCTTTTCAAGCGCCTGCTGCCCGTTGCTGACGCCGCCAACACCGACCAACGGCATGATGCCGTCGAGCAATCGTGCCATGCGGGCCAGCACGATGGTGGACCGTTCGAACAGGGGGGCACCCGAAAGACCGCCGGTTTCGGACCGGTAAGACGAGGTCAGACCGTCCCGTGACAGCGTCGTGTTGGACACGATCAACCCGTCCATCCGGCTCTCGCGCAGCACGTCGGCAATCGCTTCTATTTCGTGCGCCTCCAGATCGGGTGCGACCTTCAGGAACACCGGCGTCGGGTCGTCGCGCCGCGCTTCCTGCACCCGCCCAATCAGGTCGCGCAGTGGCGCTGCCGATTGCAGGCCGCGCAGGCCCGGCGTGTTGGGGGAAGAGACGTTGACCGTCAGATAGTCCGCCAACGGGGAGAAGGTTTCGATGCCCGCCGCGAAATCCGCTGCAAAATCCTCGCTGTCCTTGTTGGCCCCCACATTGATGCCGAGCACGCCGCGCCGCTTGCCGATGCGTTCGATCCGCTCTCGCACCACGTCCGCGCCTTCGGAATTGAAGCCGTAGCGGTTGATGACGGCGCGGTCTTCCGCCAGCCGGAACACGCGGGGGCGCGGGTTGCCTGGCTGCGGGCGGGGCGTGATCGTGCCGACTTCCGCATGGCCGTAGCCGGATGCCCACATGGCGCGGGGCACTTCCGCCCCCTTGTCGTAACCCGCAGCGACGCCGAGCGGGTTGGCAAAGGTCAACCCGGAGACCTTGGTCTCCAACCGCGGATCATGGCGCGAAACCATCGGGTGCAGGCCCGCCTGGGCGGCTCGAATGGACAGGGTGTGCGCCCGTTCCGGGTCGAGGCCGAACAGCAAGGGCCGGGCGGACCTGTAGACGTTCACTTGGCGTCCGGTCCCAATGGAAGCTGGTGGATGCCATCGCGCAACGGCATCGGTTTGGCCCATGCCACGGCCTCCGTCGACAATGTCGTGTAGAGATGGGGAAACAGCGCGCCGCCGCGCGAAACCTCCCACCGCAGATCCTCACCAAACTGCGCACTTCGTACGGCAACGAGCAACAGATCGTCGCGCCCGGCAAAATGCTTCGCCGCCGTTTCGCCAGCCTGCGCCGCGGTGGAGAAATGGATGAAGCCGTCCTGCAGGTCGATCGGCGCACCTTCGTAACGGCCTGCGGCCTCCGCGTCCTGCCACTCCCCGCGGGACATGATCTTGTAGATGAACGGATTGTCGCTCATGGCGTTCTAACCTGCGCAAGTGGTTCTGGCAGCGTGTTGCCACAAACCGATGCCATACGACAGGGACCAATCAGGAGCTTCCCCCATGCGTTTTGCCACTCCCGCCCTTGCACTCGCCCTTTTCGCGAGCGCTTCGTCCGTTCACGCCGCGGATGAGGACCGCTACACGGTCGTGCCTTACGAGGACGGGATCGTGCGTGTCGACCGCTCCACCGGTGCCATTGACCGCTGCCGCGACGTGTCGGGTCGGCTGGCATGCGAACTCGCCGCCGACGAGCGCCTTGCGTGGCAGCGGGAAACGGACGCCCTGTCGGACACCGTATCCGCGCTGGAAAAGCGCATTGCGCGGCTGGAACGGGATGGGGTGCCGACCGGCGCCGAACGCTCGGCACCAGGCACGGTGGAGGAGATGGAACAGGCCTGGACGATGGCCGAAACCTTCTTTCGCCGCTTCTTCGACATGGTGGAAACGTTGAAAACCGACCGGAACGACCCTGACGCGCTTTAGGCGGCAGGGTCGGTCAGGAAGGCGTCGATCCGGTCGCAGCTTTCCTTGGCGATCGTGAGCGTGTCGAAGAACGCTTGAAACACGTGGCACCCCCCTGGCGTTACTTCCAGCCGCGCATTGCCGTTTGCCGCCTGCCATCGCGCAGCCATCGTCACGCTGTCGTCCAGCAGGATATCTTCCGTTCCGATTTCGAACAAAGCGGGCGGCATGCCTGTCAGATCGGCGTAGAATGGCGAGATGTCCGGGAGCCGGTAATCGCTCGTGTTCGGCAGGAAGCAGGCGCGGAACATGCGTACGTCGCGGGGTTCCAGAATGAGCTTTGCCCTGTCCCACAGATGAACACTGGGCGAACCGCCCATGTCATAGGCACCTGCCGTCAGGTTGGCACCGTGGAAGGGCACATTGCCCATGCGCTTCCGCAGCCGCAACATGGTGACGACGGACAGGTGCGCTCCTGCGCTCTCGCCGCCGATGGTCACAACGTCGGTCGCCAGATCGTGCACACCCTCGACGAGCCAGAACGCGGCGGCCTCGCAATCGTCAGGCCCCGCCGGGTAGGGATGTTCCGGCGCGAGGCGGTAGTCGACGGACACGACGTCCAGCTGGCAGGTTTCGCAGATCTGGCGCAAACGCACGTCCTGGCTGTCAGCGGACCCCAGCGTCCAGCCGCCGCCGTGCAGATGCAGATAGGTACCGCGTGCAGTGCCGTTGGCCGGTCTCAGAATGCGCACCGGCACATCGAGGCCAAGGGCGTGGACACGACGGGTTTCGGCATGCGGATCGAACGGTTCGACCGGGAACAGGCCGTTCCCCTCCCGCCGCGCCGCCCGCACCTGGGCCGGCGTGTAGGACCACGTATCCGGCATCGCGGCGTTGAAGGCGCGCATCTTCACATTGAAGGCGCGGGTCTCCTCGCTGATGGCGTCCGGCTTGAAAAGGGTCGTATCGATCGTCATGGTCATGCTCCGTCACGCTCCATCCGGCATCCGCAACATGCCGAGCCGCGGGTCCAGAACGGTTCGCTTTGCCCGTTCCGGCCAGAAGCGACCGACTGCGATACAGGCCGCCGATACGCCCAGCCCGACGAGGCCGCCGGTGACGATGGAGGCGGGCGACGAGCCACCCAAACCGGCCGTCAACCCGACCGCGAGGGCGCCGAACACGATCGCGCTCGAATAGGCCACCCAGGACAGGCGCGACACCCAGCCCACGGCGACCAGCGGCGCGAACAGCCCACCGGCGGCAAGACTGATCGCCAACAGCAGCACAGGCACGTTGTCCGCCAGAGTGTCGGACGGCGATAACCGAACGGCACTGCCGCAGAACAGGGCAAACGCAAGGACGAGCAACCGGATCGAAGCCATCGACCGTTCGCTGGGATCTCTGCGCTGTGTGCGACGCAACGCGCGCACCACGCTGGTCGCGGCCACGAACAGGCATGCGCTGAGGCTGTTGAAGGCCAACAACAGCAGAGCGAGCATCGGCAGCATCGCCAGCAATGGGCGGCTGCTCAGCCGGTCCTGCGCCGCCCCGTCGCCGAGCAGGAACAGCGACAGGGGCAGGGCGGCCATGACAAGGAAGACGACCAGCGCCATCCAGCTCGAAGCCTGCATCGCCGCAGTCGGATGGATCGTCAGCGCGGCGCGGGACACCGCGATCGGCAGCGCTGCAAGGCCCGCCGTCACCACGATGCCGGCAACCACCGGCGATACGCCGAGAGCCTGCATTCCCGTATCCGGCAGCATCGCCAGCGGTGCGATTGCGACCGGGGGAAGCAGGTCAGGCGCCATGAACGCCAGCGCAAGAGATGGCACCAGCAGACCCGCAATCGCGCACATGCCCAGCACCAGATTGACGAAGCCAAGGGCCAGCCATCCGCCCCCGAGGGCTGGCACCACGGCGAGCGCCAGAACGGCGATGGCGAGCGTTCCGACCCCGAAGCCGGACAGGTTCGCCAGGATGGACACCGCAATACGCGCCTCCGCGAAAGCCAGCAGCCCCAGAACCGGCAACAGGACGATAAGCGCAAGCAATCCGGTGCGCTGGGTGCCGGTACGCCATGCCAGCAAGCCCGGGACGGTGACAACCCCCGAGCGTTGCATGACCGGCGCGATGGCCGCACCGTGGGTGACGATGGCGGCGGGAATGGCAAAGGCGAGGGCCAGTCGGTCCTGAACCGACAGGGCCAGCAGCGCGACCAGCACTGCTCCACCGGTCCAGTCGCCGACGCTCGACAACCCGACCGACGCCGAACCCGGCATCCGGTCGCTGTAGAAGAAGCTGCCCGCGGTCATCGTTCGTCCCTGCCAGCTCAGCAGAACGACGAAACCGGCCAGCAGGGCGATCAGGAGACCGATGGCGGTACCGATCGGCGTTCCGAGCCGTTCGAGCAGCAGCACGACCGCGTACGCCGCCAGAAAGGTGACGCAGCAGACCCATGTCGTCACGTGGACGCGCGTACTGTCGACCGACCGTCGCCCGGTCGGAACGCAGCGTGAAACGTCGCCGGAAAGGCTCACCGATCAACTGTCCCGAAGCGGGCGCGCACGAACGCCGTCTTCATTTCTCGCCGCCTTCTACGGCCACGGGCCGTCCGCCGAAACGCATGGTGAGAGATTCCTGCAACCGGGTCGTGGCCTGCATCACGATCAGCCCGACAAGCGGCAACAGGGAGAAGCCGAACCACGACGCAATCGCAGGCTCCATCCAGCCGACACCAAGACCGACCCATCCGATCAGCGCGATTGCGAGCATGGCGAGCGACGCGAGCCCCGCAACCAGCCGCGCCCGGGAAAACCAGCCCGTGCCGTGCCTGCTGCCCCTGTAGAGAATACCGATCATCGACTGTGCCTGCGTTAGCGATTGCTGCCAGCCAAACTGGAAGCGCTGCCCCTATGGTGTGCCCAATGCCACGGGTGCACGCAACATCCAAGGCGCTGGCCGATGCCAGAGCGTATCGGACCACGCATGGACACGTGTACAACGGTATTCTAACCCAACCCGTGCGACTATCATGGGATGAGCTCGCGCAACGGGGGGATCGGAAGTGGCCGTGCATGACAGGGATACGGGAAGTGCCCCCGAGCCGTCCTCGGCAACGATCATCATCGTGGACGATCACCCGCTGTTTCGCGGTGCGCTGGCCCAGGCGCTCAAGGGCGCTCCGCAGGACTTTCGCATCCTGGAAGCCGGTGACTACGCCGCCCTGTTGGCGTTGCTGGAAAGCGAAACGGGCACCGATCTCGTTCTTCTCGATCTCGCCATGCCCAATGTCAGCGGTTTTGCAGGCCTGATGGGGCTGCGCGCGCTGCATTCCAGTCTGCCGGTCGTCATCGTCTCGGCCTCCGACGACGCCACGACGATCCGCCGGGCCCTCGATCTGGGCGCGTCGGGTTTCGTGCCGAAATCGAGCACGATCGAGACGATGCGGGAGGCGGTCGGTGCTGTGCTGTCCGGTGATATATGGGTGCCGCACCATCTGGAAACCGGCGAGGAGACGGACGCGGATATCGCGCTGCTTCTGTCGCAGCTCGAAACGCTCACGCCGCAGCAGACACGGGTTCTGGCGATGCTCGGACAGGGCTTGCTGAACAAGCAGATCGCCTACGAACTCGACGTCTCCGAAGCGACGGTGAAGGCGCATGTCTCTGCGGTGCTGTCGAAGCTGAACGTGGACAGCCGCACGCAGGCGGTCATCCGCCTGAACAAACTTGGTGCCGACATCCTCCCGCCGGCGCTGACCTAGCAAGCCTTGCCTATTCGGCCGCCTGCCTGCCGGCTGGCCGTGCAGACTTTGCGACGCCATTGAGAAAGGCGCGCAGGGCAGCGGGTTTGAGCGGCTTGTTCAGCAACAGCATGTCGCTTTCGCGGGCGGCGACGGCGACCTCGGTGCTGCGGTCGGCTGTGACGAGCACTGCGGGCAGGTCGGCACCGTAATGCTGACGGATCCGCATGATGGCGTCGATGCCGGTGGTCGCATCCAGATGATAGTCGATGACGACGACGCTGGGCGTCTGCGTAAAACTGCACGCATGCTGCACATCCGTTGCCGTGACCACATGGCAGCCCCAGCCGCCCAGCAGCGCCGTCATGCCTTCCAGAATGTTCGGTTCGTTGTCGACACACAGCACTGTCAGCCCTTGCAGCCTAGCCGAACTGCGCGGCAAAGAGCGTCGTTCCACGATGGGAGCAAGGGTTAGAACAGCGGTCGCAGCAGGCAGGGCGACGGTAAAGGTCGATCCTTGCCCGACCACGCTGTGCAGACTGACGGGATGGTCGAGCGTGTGGGACAGGCGCTGCACGATGGAAAGCCCAAGACCCAAACCCTGCGCCACGTCACGCCCTGCCTTCAGGCGGTGGAACTCCTTGAAGACGATTGCCTGATCGTCAAGACCGATGCCCTGTCCGCTGTCGAACACCTCCACCCTCACCTGTTCGCCTGCGTCGGAAACGCGAATGCCGACAGTTCCGGCAGGGGTGTATTTGATGGCGTTGGACAGCAGGTTCTGCAGCAACCGACGCAGCAGCCCGACGTCCGACCGCACCCACAGGTCGGTCCGTTCCACATCGAGGCTCAGACCGGCCTGCTCGGCCAACGGTGCGAAATCCAGTGCCAGACGGTCGAGCAGCGATTGCAGTGCGAACGGTGTCGGTACGGGTTCGTGAGCACCGGCGTCCAGCCGGGAGATCGCCAGGACGGCACCCAGGATGTCCTCCACCGATTCCAGCGAATTGTCGATGTTGCGGGCAAGCTGCGCATCGCGCGTGTGCACCAGCCGCTCGTTGAGGCTGGATGTGTAGAGCCGCGCCGCGTTGAGCGGTTGCAGGATATCGTGCCCGACTGCGGCGAGAAACCGCGTCTTGCCCGCATTGGCGGCTTCCGCCATTTCCCGTGCGGCGGCCAGTTCGGTGTTGGCATTGCTCAGCGCCACCGTGCGCTCCTCCACCCGTTCTTCCAGCGTTTCGTTGGCTTGCTGCAGGGCCTGTGCGGCGGTCACCAAAGTGGTGATGTCGTTCCAGGAAACGACGGTGCCGCCGCCGGGCAGCGGGCGCGCCAGAACCTCAATGGTGCGGGGGTGCTGGCCCGCAACGGTCATCCGCCAGGGCACGCCGGTTTCCGTCAGCCGCTGCATGAAGGCCGCCGCGTCCGCGAACGCCCCGTCGGGCAGGTGAACCACCCGCGGCAGGATAGTCTCGGCGATGTCCGACAAGGCCGTGCCGGCGGCACCGAACTGGACCGGCAGGTCGAGCAGCGTTCTGAACTGGCGGTTCCAGTTCGATAGCCGGTAGCGTTCGTCGAAAACGCTGATGCCCTGGTCGACCTGGTCGATGGCGGTCTGCAGCAGGTCGCGGTTCTGCTGAAGCGCCAGCGATGCGTCGTCCAGCAACTGCAACGTCTGGTCCGATCCGGTATCGTGGCGCTTCAACATCAACGACATGACGAGCCTGCCCGAGGCCGAACCGATGGCCGAGGCCAGCGTCTGTTCGGCGAAATCGAGGGCGTCCTGGTCGACACGGTCGCGGGTGCCGGGTTCCAGTTCGCCGAAATGCGCCGCGA
Source organism: uncultured Alphaproteobacteria bacterium (assembly GCA_963711195.1). GTDB lineage: Bacteria > Pseudomonadota > Alphaproteobacteria > Rhizobiales > Rhizobiaceae > Pseudahrensia. Next base: position 17,322 of record CAVQDK010000002.1, on the reverse strand, counting down.
AGGCCCGCCGCGTCCGCTCCCGCCCCAGATAGCTCGCCACCGTCGCCTGCAGTTCCGCCATGCTCACAGGGGTTTTCGGCGGTGCCGTCGCGTGCAGGCGTTCGCCGCTGCGAAAGGCGTAGGCGGCGGCCTGCACGCGCTCCAACCCGCTCGGACGGTGCGCAAGAGAAACAAGCGTGAACACGACGACGTTGACGAACAGGCTGGCGACGACGCCGTGTTCCAGCGAAGACAGGGACAGCCCGAACAGTCCTTCGGGTCGCAACGCCGAAACGCCCCAGGGCCCGTTCTCCAGCAGCCCCGAACCCGGGGCGATGATGGTCGGCAGAAACAGGGTGTAGGCCCACACGGCAAACCCCGCGCCCATCCCCCAGGCCGCCCCGCGATACGTGCCGTTGCGCCAGAACACGGCACCGAAGAAGGGCGGTGCGAACTGGGCGATTGCCGCAAACGAAAGCAGACCGATGGACGCCAGCGCCGCCGTATCTCCGGCGATACGCACATAGGCATAGGCGAGAACGAGCACGCCGAAGATCGCAACCCGCCGGATCGCCAGCAGCGTCGGCCCCATATTGGCGTCGAACCGCATCTCGCGTCCGCGCGACAGGACGAAGGGCAATACCAGGTTGTTGGAAATCATGATCCCGAGCGCCACGCAGGCCACGATCACCATTGCAGTTGCAGCCGACAACCCGCCGACGAAGACCAGCACCGACGTCCACTGGGCGTTGGCCGCAATCGGCAAGGCCAGCACGTATGTGTCCGGATCGACCGTCGTGCCGAAGGTGACGATTCCGGCGAGTGCCACGGGAACCACGAACAGGTTGATAAGCACGAGATAGCCTGGAAACAGCCACCGCGCCGCGCGCACTTCCGCCTCGCCCGCATTCTCCACCACACCGACGTGGAACTGGCGCGGCAGCAGCAGAAAGGCGAGCGAGGACAGCAGTGTCATGACCACGAACCGTCCGGCATCGAACGGGCGCGAAAACGTGGCCGTGGCCAACTCCGATTGCGCAGCTTGTGCCAGCAGGTCGGCCGGCCCTTCGAACAGGATGAAGACCGTGAACGTGCCGACGATGAGGAAGGCCGCCAGTTTGATGAGAGATTCCGTCGCCACCGCCAGCATCAACCCCCCCTGATGCTCTCGCGCATCCGCATGCCGCGTGCCGAATGCGATGGCGAACACCGCCAGGAAGACGGCGACGAAAGCTGCGGTATCGAGGGGAATGTCGGCAGCGTCGCTCATCAGCGGTGCGCCTGCGGAGACCACCATCGTGTTGACCGATGTGGTGATCGCCTTCAGCTGCAGCGCGATGTAGGGCACCGTTCCCAACACGGCGATGATGGCAGCGAGCGCACCTACGCCGGCGGACTTGCCGTAGCGGGCGGCGATGAAGTCGGCGATGGAAGTAATGTTCTCCCGCTTCGCCACCGCAACGATATGGGCGTAGAACCGATATCCCACGGTAATGACGAGGATCGGCCCCAGATAGATGGCGAGGAACTCGAACCCCGTCCGGCTTGCCAGACCGACGGAGCCGAAGAACGTCCACGAGGTGCAATAGACCGCCAGCGACAGGGCGTAGATGAACGGGCGGGGCCGGTGACCGCGCGCCGGACGTGGCACGCGGTTCCTGTCGCCCACATAGGCGACGAGGAACAGGAACAGCAGATAGCCGACCGCGATTGCAAGAACAGTCCAGCCCGGCATCCTTTCCCCCTCATCCTTCTCCGACGCCCAACCGTTTCACGCACCCCCTGGCAAAACAAGGCGGGTCGGCGTTAACCAAGCGGCAGGGAAATCCTTGCGCGCTTGGTTAAGTCTTCGTGAAGAATGCCACTCTCGTTGCCGGGGCATACCGTCTACCGGATTTAAGAAAGGACTTTCTCATCATGTTCGCTGAATTCAAGGAGTTCATATCCAAGGGTAATGTCATGGACCTGGCGGTCGGTGTCATCATCGGGGGCGCGTTCGCGCTCATTACGAAATCGCTGGTCGACGACATCATCATGCCGATCGTCGGTGCGATCTTCGGTGGACTGGATTTCTCCAACTACTTTTTCCCGCTTGCCGATGGCGTCACCGCCAATTCGCTGGAAGCGGCGCGCGAGCAGGGTGCGGTTCTGGCCTACGGCAACTTCATCACCGTGGCGCTGAACTTCGTCATCATCGCCTTCATCATCTTCATGATGGTCAAGGCCGTGAACAGCATGCGCCGTGAGGAAGAGCCCGCTCCTGAAGTGCCGGACGCTCCGCCCAAGGACATCGAACTGCTGACGGAGATCCGCGACGCACTGCGTCGTTAAGACAAACCGCCACTTTTCAAAGAGGGCTGCATCGGCGTAAGGCCGGTGCAGCCCTTTATGTTTGGACAGACAAATGACAGCCGGATTGCGCCGTCAGGCAACGACCCTCGACGACAGCGATATCGTCGGCATCATGAATGCCGCGCGCGACAAGCCCGATATCGTGCCGCTCTGGGTCGGCGAGGGCGATCTGCCGACCCCGCAATTCATCATCGACGCCGCCACCCGGTCGCTGGCCGACGGCGAGACATTCTACACATGGCAGCGGGGCATCCCCGACCTGCGCGAGGCGCTCGCGACTTACCACGTGCGCCATTTCGGCATCGCCCACGATCCGGCCCGCTTCTTCGTCACCGGCTCGGGAATGCAGGCGATCCAGCTTGCGCTTCAGGCGCTGGCGGGACAGGGCGACGAGGTGGTCATGACCACACCGTGCTGGCCCAACATCCACGCAGCGTGTCATGTCGCCGGGGCGACCCCGGTGCATGTGGAACTGGACTTTTCCGAAAACGGCTGGTCCCTCGACATGGACCGGCTGACGGACGTCGTGACCGACAGCACCCGTGCCATATTCCTCAATACCCCGTCGAACCCCACCGGCTGGACCGCGACCGAAGACGACCTGCGCGCAGTGCTGGCGCTTGCGAAGGATCGCGGCATATGGATCGTCGCCGACGAAGTCTATCACCGTTTCGTCTACGACGGGACGCGCTTTCCCAAGGGCCGGTCGCCATCGTTCTACGATGTGGCAGAGCCGGACGATCCGGTCATCTACGTGAACACGTTTTCGAAGAACTGGGCCATGACCGGCTGGCGGGCGGGATGGATTTCCGCCCCACCCGCATTGGGGCAGGTATTCGAGAACCTCATCCAGTATTCCACCTCCGGCGTGGCGACCTTCACGCAGCGTGCCGCCGCGAAAGCCATGAACGAGGGCGAGGAGTTCGTGCGCTTCCAGGTGGAGCGCGCGGGGCTGAACCGGGACGTGCTGTGCGACGCGCTGGAAGCGACCGGTCGCGTGCGCCTCGCGCGGCCGGACGGAGCGTTCTACCTGTTCTTCCAGGTCGAGGGTCTGGAGGACAGCAAGGCCGTCGCCATGCGGCTGATCGAGGAGGCCAATGTGGGGCTGGCGCCCGGCACCGGTTTCTATACCGGCGGCAAACCGTTCCTGCGCCTGTGCTTCATGCGCGACCCGGCGCAGATTGCGGAAGGCACGAAACGGATCGTGGACTGGATCGAGCGGCTTTAGAACGCCCGGTCCGCTAGAACGCTGGTTCCGGACGTCGTTGCGGCACGGTCGTTGCCCGCCGCCCGTTGGCGAGGTTGTAGCGCAGCAATTCTTCCGGCGTGAACACGTAGAGGTCCGCAGGCGCGGTCTCCATCGCCTTGATCCACAGGCTCGGGTCCACATCCATGTCGACCAGCAGTTGCTGCGCGACGGCACTGACCGTTTGCGCATCCGCCATACCGCGCTGCAACGTGCCACTGGCCGGGCGCGGGTGCGTAGACCTGATGCACACCGATGAAGGCCGGTTCCCCCGCGCTGCGATACAGCCCACCTGCCAGCAGCAGCGGGCAGGAGGATGCACAATAGCCCGCTTTCGGTACGCGCGTGGAAATGCCCGCCTCGCGTATCAGGCGGCTGATGGCGAGAGCATCCGACACCGACCCGCCGGGGGAATGCAGGAACAACTCGCCGATGGCCTTCGGATTGTCGTCGAGAAAGGCCTCGAAACGGTCCGCCGCGCCGGGGTCGATGCGCCCGAGTGCGGATGCCCGACCGTCGTCTCCCAGGTGAAACTGCAACGGCTCCCCCATGACCGTGCCGTCGAGGGGGCCGAAATAGCCCGGCAGGTCCGGCTTTTCGCGGCCCGGTCCCAGCGGCATGGTGCGCGGCAGATAGGGGCGCGTCTGGTCGCCGGGTTGCGGCAGTTCCATCGGAGCCGGCTCCAGCGTCTGCGATCCGGGCGTGCCGGACGGACTGCGTTCGCTCAGATCCTTCAGATCGAGAAAGACCGTGGCGACGGACAGGGCCAGCAGCGACAGGAACACCAGTTTGAGAAACCGCCCGTCCTGTATGGTGGCGACAAGCGCCGTCAGCGGTCGTTCCAGCGGTCTGGAGTTGACCTCGCTCACGCTGAACTCTGCGGCCCCTTGATGGGCGTGACCACCGAAGGTCGTTCGACCACCTCCGGTTCGGGTTCCGGCGGTGGCGGCGCTTCATCGTCGAGCGCGTTCATCTGCCGGTGAAGGCGCACGGCGCGCATCATCTCTGCTGCGGTAATCTCGTTGGCGCCCGTATCCACGCCATCCTCGGTCCTGATCGCCGCCTGCACGATGCACAGCACGAAGATCAGCACCGCCGGCAAAAGGTCGATGGAGATCGCGCCTGCCCAGGATGGCAGAAAATCGCTGGCATAGCGCAGGACGGCCTCCGGAGCGGATAGCGGCACGAACCGCACCGGCTCCACGGCGGGGCGGGCGATGATGTCGTCCGCCGCCGCGGCCAACGCCTGCGACTGGCCCTGCACGCTGGTTTCCACCCGCCCCACGACGTCCGTCTGTCGCGAGGCGAGGTCTGCGTCGCCACCACTGGCAACGGGCGCGATGAAGGAGCGCGACAGGTCCTCGGCAGCCCGCTTCACCGCCGGGGCGATGGATGATTGCTGCAAGGCGGTGATGGTGCCTGCCAGTGCGACGGCTTCCTCCGCATAGGCGTTGGCGCGCAGATCGACCGCGCCGGACTGGCTGACCAGCGTGCGCATGGCCGCCAGCCGCGTGCCGCCTTCCTCGAACAGCGTCTGCGTCGTTTCCCGCGAACTTTCGATCTGGCTGGACAGTCCCGTCAGCTGCCGCGACATCTGGGACAGAAGCTGCACCACGGTGCCGGACCCGGACGTGCCGGTCAGCGCGCCGGTGGCGGCTTCTTCCGTCGCAAGCTGGTCGAACCGCCGCGCAGCCAGCTGCGTGTCCGTCAACAGGCTTTGGGCGGCAAGCGCGTTGTCGTGCGCCTGTTCCAGCTTGCGCTGATACTCTTCCGTCGTGTTGGCCAGATGCTGTTCCAGAGCCGCACCACCGGCCAATGCCGCCGCATTCAGCCAGGACGACATCGCGATGATCATCGCGCTGCCGACCGCCATGGCGAGGTAGAGATACCGCCGTCCCTGACCCGCCTTCACGTGGGGCATGAAGCGCATCAGGTAGGACCAGAAGCCGAAAATGCCGACCGATACGGCGACCGAATAGATGACGGCACCGAGAAAAATGATCGTCGCCGACCCGTTCAGCAATTCCCGCACACCGAGATAGGTATAGACGCCGGACGCAAGCGCCAGAATGGCGAGCGTCGCGCCCGTCATGGTCTCCAGCCCCGTCTGGGCCTTGCGCAAGTCACGGGACATGGATGAACTCCGACACGATACCGACGAATGTCGTAGGATCAGAATGCGGCAGCAACACGAAAACGCCGGCCATGCGAGAAGCATGACCGGCGTTGGAAAGCGTGTTTTCCGGCACCCGCTGTCAGGATGCCGAACGTCGTCTTAGGAGCAGGGCGCTTCGTAGGTTGCACCATTGCCATCGCGGTAGCGGCAGTAGCCGCGACGATCGACCGAACGACCGATCAGGCCACCGACAACCGCGCCGCCGGCCGTGCCGAGCACGATACCGCCGGTATTGGCACCGGCGAGGGCCGCACCACCGCCGCCGATTGCAGCACCGGCAACCGCGCCTCTTTCCGCATTGGTGCAGGCGGCGAGCATGAAGAGGGAGAGAACGAGGGCGACAATGCGCAACATGATGAAGGCTCCTTGTTAGCGCCGCGAGGCGACTGGTGTTGGGCCCTTAACAGTCCGCGGGCCGATCAGTTCCGTCGACTTTAAGGTCTACCGGCAGCAAGCGCAACAACAGCCGGGAACGCTGGCATCCAAAGTGTCCATCACTACCGGCGCGCCCCGGACGCAGTGCGTCATGTCTGGCTGCGGTCCGCCCAACCCGCAAAGACCGATTCCAGAAAGACAACGGCGTAGTAGAGCATGATGCCGAGCACCGCCAAGGCGATGAGAACGGCGAACATCAGCGGATAATCCGCGCTGATCTTGCCGCTGTCGAACAGGAATCCCAGACCCTTGCCGTGGGGCTGGATGATTTCCACCAGATTGGTGCCGATGAAGGCAAGCGTCACCGCCACCTTCAACGCGCCGAAGAACTCCGGCAGCGTCTTCGGCAGCGCGATCTTGCGGAAGATGGTGAACTGGCTCGCGCCAAGCGCGCGCAGGATGTCGCGGTATTCCGGCTCCAGCGTCGACAGGCCGATGGCGACCGAGACCGCGATGGGAAAGAACGAGATCATGAACGCCATCAGGACGGTGTTGAAATCGTCCTGCCCGACGAACATCAGCGCGATGACCGGCACCACCGTGGCCTTTGGAATGGCGTTGAAGCCCACCAGCAGCGGGTAGAGACCTTCCCGCGCGATCCGCGAAAAACCCATGACCATGCCGATCAACGACCCGAACACGACGGCCAGCAACAGGCCAACGATTGTGCGCCACAGGGTCTGCCAGCCATATTCGAGAAACAGCCAGCGATATTGCCAGAAGGCCGGGCCGAGGTCGGACGGGGAGGCCATCTTGTAGTTGGGCCACCCGTTCACCCATACCAGCCATTCCCAGAACAGCACGAAGATGAGGATGGCCGCGACCGGAATGCCGATCTGGCGCACGAGATTGTTGTTCATTGGACCGCCTCCGCGCTTTCCGAACCGACCCTGCGCGATCTGGATCTCATGGCGCAATTCGGCGAGCAGGGCCGTCGGTTCGGGTGTGTAGAGGTCTTCCACCACCCGGTCCGGACCGAGCGGGGAGCGCGCGACGTGCTGCGCCGTTGCGGGGCGGCCGGACAGCACGACGATCTGGTCGGCGAGAAACACGCTTTCCCGCAGATCGTGGGTGATGAGCAGCGTGGTCGTCTTCTCCTTCATGCGCAGGGCGTGCATGATCTGCCACAGGTCTTCGCGGGTGAAGGCATCGAGCGCGCCGAACGGCTCGTCGAGAATGAGAACTTCGGGCCGATGCACCATGGCACGGCAGAGCGATGCCCGCTGCCGCATGCCGCCGGACAGTTCCGACGGCTTCTTGTCCTCGAAACCTTCCAGCCCGACCATCGACAGCAGCTCCCGCGCCCGCCCCTCGCGGTCGGCGCGCGACAGGGAATTGGGGACGATTTCGAGCGGCAGCAGGACGTTGTCGAGAATGTTGCGCCATTCCAGCAGCACGGGGTTCTGGAACGCCATGCCGACGGTGGAGCGGGGAGACGTCACCCGCTCACCATGAAGGCGCACCTCACCGTGATCGGGAATGAGCAGCCCCGCGATAAGCCGCGTCAGCGTGGACTTGCCGCACCCGGACGGGCCGACGACGGCGGTGAACGACCCGGCCTGCATTTCCAGCGATAGGTCGTCAAGGACGGGAAGGGGACCCGCGGCTGTCTTGTAGGCATGGCTGACGCCTGCCAGTTCGATCTGTATTGCGTCGGCAGCCATGAACGTATTTCCCAATGACCGTATTCGGCACCGGGCGGCGCAGCGCAGGAATGCGCGACGACATGCGGCTGGTCTGCCAGAGTGTGGAACCGGGCGGCGCGAGCCACCCGGTTTGATCGTTCTGCTTACTGGAGGTTCAGGCTGCCGTCATCCGGCAGGTAGGAACCGTCGAAATACAGGCTGGCATCGACTTCGTTTTCGATGGCCATGTTGGATTTCACCTGTTCCAGCGCCTCGGCAAACCGGGCATCGTCGATGCCGCCCATGCCGTTTTCCTTCACGTGATTGGTCAGCACGTTGGCGTCGATCGCCAGTTGCAGACGCCGCGTTTCCAGTTCCACATCGGCGGCCGGATTGCGCGACTGCATCATGGTGACGGCGGCCTGCGGGTCTGCAATCGCGTCCTTCCAGCCCTTGGCCACGGCGCGGATGAAGCCGGTGACGACCTCGGGGTTGGCCTGGGCGTAGTCCGTGTTCACGATAATGGCGTTGCCGTAGAGTTTCAGCCCGTTATCGGCCATCAGGATGGTCGAGATATCGTCCTCCGGCACCCCGAGACGCACCAGGTTCAGATAGCTGGAGAACGAGAACCCGGCGATGGCGTCCACCTTGCCCTCGGCCAGCATAGGCTCCCGAGTCGGGAAGCCGACGGGATCGACGGTGATCTTGTCGACATCGAGCTCGTTTGCTGCCGCGAAAGCCGGGAACTGCGCCCAGGCCCCATCCGGCGGCGGTGCGCCCAGCGTGCGGCCTTCAAGATCCTTCGGCACCGTGACGCCGAGCGACTTGCGACCGACGATGGCGAATGGCGGCTTGTCGTAGACCATCATGACGGCGGTCACCGGCGCGCCGGGGTTGGAATCGAGAAACTTCACCAGCGAGTTGATGTCGGCAAATCCGACCGGGAACGCTCCGGTGGCCACCTTCGGAATGGCGTCGAGGGAGCCTTGACCTGCGGTCACGGTAACATCGAGCCCTTCGGCTTCGAAGTAACCCTTGTCGATGGCGACGAAATAGGGCGCGGACGGTCCTTCGAACTTCCAGTCCAGCGCGAACGGCACCGCGGTCTGCGCGGCGGCATTGTTCGTGAAGGCAAAGCCGGTCAGCGACAGGGCGAGGGCGGCCCCCAACGCGATTTGTTTCATCATGCGGTCGATCTCCTTGGCGCCAACAGCGGCGCGTGGAAGGATATCAGACGTTAATCCGGCACCGCGCAAGTAGGCACAAAGTCTGATGACCGGGTTCGCGAGGTGAAACCTCTTCTTGCAACGATAGCCACATCGCTCCGTCCATTGCAGGTTCGTCGGTTACGCTCACTACTTGTCGTCCGGCCGGTAGATGAAATCCCACCCCTCCGTTTTCGGGTGGGCCCGAAGGTCATCGAAGCGCGCCTGGTAGAGCGCGTAGACGGCATCGAGATTGTCGTTGCACACCTGTCTCGCCAGTTCCCGGCATCGGGCAACGGCAGCCAGTCCATTCGAAACATCGCCATCGCGATAGGCTTCCAGCACTATCGTGTGTTCTTCGCGTAGCTGGAGAAAATCGGCCTTGTTCAAGCGCCGAATGCGATTGAGCAGAGTGCAGACTGTGATGGGTGCCTCCCTGCCTTTCACGACCACGGTGTCGATTTCGAGGAATTTCGGGTCCTTCAATCCTGCCACCGTTTCCATCGTCACAAGGTTGTCGACGCCATAGGTCTTCGTCAGGGATTCGATACGCGCGGTGATGTTGACCGCATCGCCGATGGCCGAATAGTTGAAGCGCTGGTCGGACCCCAGGTTGCCCACGCAGCACAAGCCGGTGTTGATGCCGACGCCGATGCGGATGGGGTGCGTGGCGCTCGCATTGAGGCGTTTGAGTTTCCTGCGCATGTCGATCATCGCCTTGCAGGCCAGCGTTCGGTGGTCCTCCTGATCGATCGGCGCATTCCAGAATGCCATGATCGCATCACCCATATATTTGTCGATCGTCGCGCCGCGGTTGAGCAAGGCCGTGGTCATGGGTGTGAGGAAGTCGTTGAGTAGCTCTGTCAGTTCGCCCGCTCCAAGCCCTTCCGAAAGGCTGGTGAAACCCCGGATGTCGCAAAACAGAACCGTCAGCTCGCGCTCTTCGCCCCCCAGCGACAGCTTGCCGGGATTACGTGCCAGTTCCGCCACCAGTTCCGGCGCCAGATAGTGCCCGAACGCTTCGCGCACGAAGGTGCCTTCGCGCTCGGTGACCAGCAGATCGACTGCGGCGGCCACCGCATAGGCGGCGATGAGGGACAGGATCGCGATGACGGGGCTGAACAGCAATCCGTGCTCGGCAAAGGCGTACCAGAAACCGGCCACCACGCTCATGGCGAGAACCAGCATTACGCTGGCCGTGTTCGGACCGGACAGGACCGGCGCGACGGCAAGAAGGATCAGGACGACGAGAACGGCCACCGCCAGATCGACGCCGACCGCGATGTCGGGCCGGTTGAGGAAATCCCCGGCGATGATCTGGTCGATGATATCGGCATGTATGGTGACCCCGGGCACGATGGGATGCAGCGGCGTCGCGCGCAGGTCGAGAAGACCGGCTGCCGACGTTCCCACCAGCACGATGTGGTTGGCCACCGTCTCCAGCAGCTCTTCGTTCGACGGACTGGTGTCGCTGCTCGTCACGAGATGACGTGCCGACAGGACGGGTTTTTCTCCCACGGGCGAATGGTAGATGGCGATCGCGCCATCGGCGTTCACGGGAATGTCGAGCGCACCCACCTGAACGGCGACCAGCGCCAGATCGGCCGTATTGGCCTGCCCGCTTCCGTCGGTGCTCTTGATCTTGAAGCCGCCGGCACCCTGCACGACCCGCAGCGTTTCCAGCGCGAGCGAGGGATACCAGGCATCGTTCGCACCGCGCATCAGACGGGTGAACCGCACCACGGCGTCCGTCTGCCTGCTGCTGTCGAAGCTGAACTCTCCGGTTCCCACGGCTGCGTCGTCGAGAACAGGCAGATTGCGAACCGCCGACACACCCTGCCTCATCAGGCGCGGGGGCGGGGTGCCTATGAGGCCCGACCCGGCCTTCGGTCTCGGCGGCGCTTCGGTTGCAGTCTGCGAAATTTGCATTCCCGTGACCACCGTCGCCTCTTTGAAACTGCGCGCAAGGACCAGATCGTTGTCGAGCGTTTGGATGTCGGAAAGAGGCGCCACCGAAACGCCCGCCCTGCGCAGATCGTCCACTGCGCGCCATGGCGACGTCCTGTCAGGTTCGGAAAAGACGATGTCGAACACGATGGCAGCCGCCCCGAGCTCTTGGAGACGGTCGGTCATCCGCGCGAGCACCGTGCGGGGCCACGGCCATTGCCCGATGGCGCGGATGGATGCTTCGTCGAGATCGACGATGACCACGTCCGACCCTGCCCAGACCCTTGGTTTCATCCGCTGATAGGTGTCGAAGACCAGCAGGTTCAGCGGCGACAACGGCGCTGCGGGCAAGGCTGCAAGCAACCATACGAGGGAAGCGGCGATCAGCCCGCACAACCAGATGATGGCGGTTTTCCGCCGGAACGGGGTCATAATTCAGGCGCTCCCGTTTCCACAAGCATGCGACGGATTCCGCCAAACGTCTGAAAACACATCGTTTGCAGTTCTCAGCATCTTCATGAGAGGCGATCGATCAAAGCAAGTCGATTGTCTAAACATATTGATAACAAACCTTACACCGGCACTCGTCGCCCCTGAAATTCAGCTGTTGTGGCCATTATACAACATATGATGAGTCAAACATCGAATATCATCGTGACGATCCATCTAATACATCCCGGCAGACGCTAGTAAGTAATAGGGGTTTTGGGGAATGAAGACGGTATGTTGTCTATATCTATTCGCATGGTTGCGGTGTCGTCGTTTGTAGCAGCGGCGATATTGCTTTCGAATCCGGCACTTGCGCAAACGAGTGCCCAGTCCGTGCAGGCGACTGCACCGGCAAACCTCGACGGAATGTCGGCCGAAGAGGCCGAGCGTCAGCGGCGGGTTCTGTTCCAGCGCATGTTGCAGCGTCCCGATGATCTCGATGCCGCATTCGCCTACGCCACGTTGTCCGTGCGCATCGGCGATCTCGAAGGGGCAATCGCCACTCTGGAACGTATGCTGATCTACGCTCCCGGGCTTCCCCGGCTGCAGCTCGAACTGGGCCTGCTCTACTACCGTCTCAACGCCAACCTGACCGCGCGAAGCTATCTGGAAGCGGCCATCGCCAACGACGCACCCGACGAGGTGCGCGCGCGCGTAGATGCCATTCTGGCGCGTATCGAGCAAACCGAAGAGCGCGACGTGTTCCGCGCGGAAGTGCGCACCGGCATCCGATTTCAGACGAACGCCAACAGGGCACCGGAAGGGCAGGACGTCCTCCTCAATCAGCGCCGCTTCACGCTCGGGGCAGACTCCACCGAGGACAGCGATTTCAACGCTTTCATTTCCGGTAACGCTCACTTCGCCAAGGATCTGGAGTCGCAGGGCGACACGTTCGATGTCGATCTGATCGGGTATGGTTCCCGGCAGGTCGACCGTACCGAACTCGATCTCGCTACGGCGGAGATAACGGTCGGTCCCTCGTTCGATCTCGGTCGGTTCGACATCGATGATGCCAAGCTGGGCATTTTCGGCATCGCTTCTGCGGTCGTTCTCGACGACGACGTCTACGCGCATGCCTTCGGTATCGGGTCGCGATACGTTGCGCAGGTCCGGCCGGACATCGGCGTCGCGTTCAAGGCGGAGTATCGTCGAAGAACCTACCACGACACCGACGACACGCCGTTCGCGTCCTTGCGGGACGGCAACGAGTATCGCTTCGGCGGTCTTGTGAACAGGATACTGAGCCCCAACCAGCTCATTACTCTTGGCGCGAACTATCAGTACACCACCGCCGAACGGGACTTCTTCGCCTATTCGGAACTGTCCGTGTTCGCCAATTACCGCCACGCCTTCGACAGCCCCGTCGCGGCGCTGGAGCGCGACTGGATCGTCAACCTCGGCGGCGGGCTACTCTTCCGCGATTACCGCGATCCCGACCCTCTCGTCAGCCTAACGGAAGAGGAAGACGACGACGAATTCTTCCTGCGCGCCGGTTTGGAAATTCCGTTCAACCAGCCTGACTGGTCCTTCGGCATCGATACCGAATACCGCAACGTGAGTTCCAACTACGATCTGCGCGACCACGACAACCTGTCCGTCTCCGTCTACGTTTCCAAAAGGTGGTAAGTTCCATGACCCGTTCCTCCCGCACTCACCGCCGTTTTCGCCCCACCACGACAGGCCTGGCGCTGGCTCTTGCAGCAAGTGTCGCGCTCCCGGCGTCAAATGCCGGGGCGGCGGTTGGCGTGGCTGCCGCGGTGAACCAGTCCGCCGAAGGGGTTCGCCCCGGCGGCACCCCCACGGTCATCACGATCGGCAAGGACGTCATTGCCAACGAACGCATCGATACGAGCGATATTGGCCTCGTGCAGGTGCTGCTCAACGATGGCACGACATTCACCGTCGGGCCCGGCACGTCGCTGGTTATCGACCGGTTCGTGTATGACCCGGACCGTGGAACTGCCGAAGTTGCAGCCACCATCACCAAAGGCGCCTTCCGGATGATCGGCGGGCTTGCTTCCAAACGGCGGGGCGGGGCGACTGTCAACACCCCGTCCGGCTCCATCGGCATTCGTGGTGCGATGCTCGAAGGCATCGTCGGTGGTGCGCAGGGCACGCAATTCTCCCTCGTTTTCGGTGATGAGGCCCGTTTCACGGCCAATAACGGCAAGACGACCCGGCTGTATGAACCGGGCTACACTCTCGTCGTGGAAGTCGGTGGCCAAACCACGATCCGCAGGCGTACCTCCGCGGACGCGGAGGGCTTCCGCGTGGCGCTCGGCGGCACGGCGGGACGAACGGGCGGCGCACGCACCAGCCCGACCGATGCGGTGGTGCAGCAAAGCCCGATAACGCAGGTCAATTCCGGCGCATCCGTACGCGTGACCACCCCGGTGTTCCGGCCGGTGGCCGTACAATCCAGCGAGATCGAAACCATCGCGGAAGAGGTTGCCGATATTGCGATCGAGCAGCGCAACGAACCGCGTTCGATCATTGCGATTGAGCGGCGCAACGAACCGCGTTCGATCGACGAAGAACCCGACATCGTCGTTCCCCTTCCGACATTCCGGTCCACGGAGGTCAGAATGACACCCGCCAGCGAGATCCCGATAAGCGCGGAACCGGTTGCCGGTAGTGCAGTCGAGGAGCGCGAAGTGTCTTCGATCGACGACGAACCGGGCGCTGCGGTTCCGGTTCCGCCGACCCGGTCGGTAAGGGTGAGAACGACGCCTGACTTCTATCAGGTGCAAGACGGATCGTTCTCCCGGGCCTATGGAAATGCCGGTTCGCGCGGTCTGGTTGGTTCCACGCCCGCAAGCGACTTCGTCGTTCAGGCGCAGCAGGAGAACGGCCGTCTGATCGGAACGATCGACGGGATAAGCGTCGACGTGCCGGACGTTACGGGTACCCAGGGCGATGACGGCTTGTCCACGACCGTGCTGACGGACGCGACGGTCGACGGTGTCGCTGCAACCGGCGTAGCCTATGCCGGGCAAGGGGATTTCGCGGCTTACGTTTTGTTTCCCGGCGGCGACATGAACAATCCGATCTATTCCATTACCGGCTCACCGGCCGATCCGAACGCCATCAATCCGTTCGCATTCGGTTCCGATATCCGCAGCTACAGCCTGACTTCCGATCCGATCCGGCCTAGCCCTGCCGCCTTCTTCGCCACCGATTTCTACGGCCAGCCCGGCAATTTCAGCGCGACGCCGTTCTACATCGTCGAACCCGACCAATCGACAAACAGCGAGATCGAAACGTATTATTCGTTCGTGGATATATCCGGCATAGGTAGCAATCAGCGTTCTGCGACCGTCGTCCATACGTTCTCGATAACAGGCAACCCAGCCAACAACTTTGCCCAATTGAATGGTGGACGCCGGGGAAGCATGCGCCCGGATGCGGTGCGGTCGTCGTTTAACCTGCGTGGCAATTTGGGAACTTTCGACGGCCCGGACAACATTTCCATCTTCGGCCTTGACGGCGAAACGCTCGTACTGGGCTCAACCAGCGTCACGGGTACGCAAGGCGCGCATTTCGATGTCGCGGCAAACGAGTCCGAGTTCGGTCTGACGGACAACGCAGCGGGCGGATATGCCGACGACGGCGTGTTTGGCAGCTTCCACGTCGCCGACCTGACATCCCAAAGGTCGGCCGCCGAGTTCTCGCGCACATCGCGGTTCCACCAGGGTTTCGCCAACGGTCTGATCGAATCCCAGGGATTGGGCGGACTGCAGGCCTCGTACTTCGGAACCGGTCAGATCGGTTTGATCGACCCGAACGAGTTCAATTTCACCCCCAACATGTTCCTGAGCATCAACGCAGTCAACAACAGCCTGGGCGGGAATATCTTCGTCGGGACAGGTGTCAACACGCAGCCTTTCGTATGCCGCCCTCGACATTCCGTTCGGCTCCTTCGACGGCAACGGCGGCAGCACGTTCGTCGATGACGACATCTTCGCCGCCGTCGATGCCAGCGACAACACACGCACGCGCCTGATAACCGAGACCGGAGCGAACTTGGCCAACGACAGTTCCAATCCCGGAACATTCGTCCTGTCCGGGCGTGCCAACCCGATATCCGGCTATGAGCATTGCACCACCTGCACGTTCATGGACTGGGGCTGGTGGGGCACGCGTGTTTCCGTTGCAATGATGGAACCAGCGGTCGTTCCAGAACAGACACCACCCGCGAATACGTCCATATGGGATCGTGGGTCGCTGGTGATCTGACCAGTGACGCCCGAACTGCCGACGGTAGGCTCGGCCACCTATTCCGGGACGGCCATGGGAACCGTGCTGGACACGTCGCAATTCAACGAACGCCGCCTACATCGCAACCGGTGGATGTCAACATGAACGTCGACTTCGCAAGTCGTGCGGGCTATTTCGCCATCACCAATTTCGATGGCAACATGTCAGCCGCCGGAGCCTTTGCCGTTCGCGACGATGCCAACGATTTTGCGCAGTTCGACGCCATTCTGTCCGGTGCAGGAATCAGTGGGCAGGTTGCCGGTGCTTTCGCCAATGACGGCGCTGACATCGCCAAAGGCGTGCTCGGCGAGTTCGGCTTGCAGGACGCGACCCGGCAGGCCGTGGGAACATTCCTCGGAGAACGCTGAGAAGCCGTTCTCGCGCCCCCACGACGCCGGGAAAGCGCAGACCGCTCTCGATCCATACCCGTTTAAGCCTGTCGCTGCACGGACGACCGGGGCCAGCTCGTTTCATTCTGTAGAAATTCTAAAACCAAGAAAAGCTCGTCCCAACATGCATTGAAAGAACGCAAGAAATTCAAGGGTTTTAAAGAGCGATGCGGTGAAAGCTGTATCAAAAGCCCGTCCAAAGATCATAAAGCTGATCCCAAACCAGAAATGATGGTCCCGATTATCGTCACGCTTCATATTCCTTTAGGAAGGTCGGGACGTCAGGGTCGGCACAGCCTGTTGGGATCAGGCCAGCAGCGGCCGCCTGGCTTCTGTAATAAAGGCGAGCACCGAGCTCCTTCGGATCGTAAGCCGGAAGGAGTGCAACCGTTCTCGATGAGTTCGCCGCTCGACCATTTGCAACGTTCAGTTCTCCTGCTGTTATGAAGCGGTCGACGAAATCCACCACCGAAGAAACGACCAAGGCTACCGTGCCCTTCGCCGTGACAGTGGTCGTCGACTCAACAAGAAGCTGCCTATCGACCAGCCGCGGGATGGCTTTACTCGATATGCGAACGAGGTCGGCCGTAGCTCGACGGCCAATTTTCCAGATGGGATGTGGTTTTTACCGTTGCTTGCAGAAGCATCAAATCGATAGTCGGCCTCTTGCCTCGTAATATGCAGGTCAGAAATTTTTCGGGAGCCGGTGCTTCCACGCCATGCGGGCGGATCGGCTAGAATTGATGCCACCATCTTGCTGATAGATACGCCTTTAAGGTGAGCTATTGCAGCGATCCAAACCGCGTCACTCTAACCTTCAACGACAAGCTCGGCTTTGTCGAAAAGGCGACGAACAAGCTTCTCGACCGTCAAAGGTTTGATGCGGGCGTGATCCGTCCGGCTCCATTTCAAGTCGATCTGCAGAAGTCCTTCGGAAACTAGATCTTCCGCAGGATATCGTGAAAGTCCGAGGCGCTCACCAGCTTGTACGATGCTCAGAGAGCTGTCGGCTTCTCGTATGGCTGATACGGCAGCGTCGGCTGAAACGATAACAGCTCTTTGCAGACGTTCTGCTGTCATTTCATCGATGAGCCCAGCTTGACGCAGAACCTCAAGGCTTCCCGTCCAACCGCAGCTGATCACGTAGTAAAGGGTGGTAAGCGAGTGGAGGTGGCGGCGTTCGAGAGCCTTCCCGAAGACAATCTGTCCAGCTTCGATAGGG
>CAVQDK010000001.1:0-140871 GCA_963711195.1 uncultured Alphaproteobacteria bacterium | reverse complement strand
GTTCGCGCGTCAGCGCCTCGGCCTGTTGCCGTCGCCATTCGTCGATGGCCGCGTGGTTGCCGGAGGTCAGGACGGACGGGATCGCATGCCCCTCCCACACAGCCGGGCGGGTGTAGTGGGGGTGTTCGAGCAGTTTGCGCCCGTCCGCGCCAGTTTCAAAACTTTCATGTTCGCCCGAGGCACGGTTGCCCATGACGCCCGGAAGCAGGCGGACGATGGCATCGAGCAGCACAAACGCCGCCATCTCGCCGCCTGCCAGAATGTAGTCGCCGATGGAAATTTCTTCCAAGCCGCGGGCGTCGATGACGCGCTGGTCGACCCCTTCGAACCGTCCGCAGACGATGGTGACACCGGGACCGGCGGCGAGGTCGCGCACCCGCGCCTGCGTCAACGGTGTTCCGCGTGGGCTCATCAGAAGCTTCGGCCCGGCCGTTTCCACGGCATCGATGGCGCTGGCCAGCACATCGGCCCGCAGCACCATGCCCGCACCGCCCCCCGCCGGTGTGTCGTCGACGCTGGAGTGCTTGTCAGTCGCATGGGCGCGAATGTCATGGGCCGCCAGCGACCAGTCTCCCCGTTCCAGCGCCCGCCCCGCCAGCGCATGGGCGAGAGGGCCGGGGAACATGGCGGGGTAGAGGGTGAGGATATCGGCTTGGAAGGACATGGCGGCAGCCTTTGCATAAGAGCCGCGCCTTCGCCATATAGCGGCCCATGAGCAGAACCGCACCCATTGCGAAAATGAATGGCATCGGCAACCGGATCGTGGTGGCCGATATGCGCGGGCGTTCGGACGTGGTGACGGCGCAGGCGGCGGTCGCTTTGAACGGGGCAGTCCCGTTCGATCAGCTGATGGCGATCCATGACCCTGCGACCGAGGGCACCGATGCGCTCGTGCGTATCCTGAACAACGACGGTTCCAGCGCCGGTGCCTGCGGCAACGGGATGCGGTGCTTGACGCTGTTCATGGCGGGCGAGCAATCCGCGTTCACCTTTCAAACGCAGGCCGGGCTGTTGCCCGCCGCCATCGATGGCGCGCGCATTTCGGTCGGCATGGGGCATCCGCGCTTCGAGTGGGACGCAATTCCCCTATCTGAAGAGTTCGCCGACACGTCCGGCATCGAACTGGAAGTCGGGCCGCGTGGTGCTCCCATTCTGCACACGCCTTCCGTCGCCAATATGGGCAACCCCCATGTGGTGTTCTGGGCTGACAGGCCGGTGGAGGACTATGAGCTGGACCGGTTCGGGCCGATGATCGAGCATCATCCGTATTTCCCCGAAGGCGTGAATGTTTCGGTGGCGCGGGTAACGTCGAAGGTGTCGCTCGACCTGCGGACATGGGAACGCGGCGTCGGGCTGACGCAGGCTTGCGGCTCCGCTGCCTGCGCCGCTGCCGTGAGCGCGGCGCGGCGGGGGTTTACCGGACGCAACGTCGCCGTGCGGCTGCCCGGCGGCACGCTCGATATCACCTGGAGCGATGATGGTGTGACGATGACCGGCGCGGCGGAGCACGAATTCGACGGCACGTTCGATCCGGCCACCGGTGCGGTCATGGTGGACGCATGACCGGTTTGCAGACCCTCACATTCGGGTGCCGCCTCAACACTTACGAGAGCGAGCAGATGACCCGTGCGGCCCGCGAAGCCGGGCTGGATGCGGTCGAGGGCGGGGCGATCATCGTCAACACCTGTGCGGTGACGGCGGAAGCCGTGCGACAGGCGAAACAGGCGATCCGCCGTGCGCGCCGCGCCCGTCCCGATGCGCGCATCGTCGTCTCCGGCTGCGCGGCGCAGACGGAACCGGAAACCTTCGCCGCCATGGAAGAGGTCGACCTCGTGCTCGGCAATGCCGAAAAGCTGGAGGCGCACAATTACCGTGCGCTGCCGGATTTCGGCGTCAACCTGTTCGAGAAAGTGCGCGTCAACGACATCATGGACGTGCGGGAAGCCGCGTCGCACATGGTCGATGCCATCGAAGGGCGCACACGTGCCTTCGTGCAGGTGCAGAACGGCTGCGACCACCGCTGTACCTTCTGCATCATCCCCTATGGTCGCGGCAATTCCCGCTCCGTGCCCGCCGGAGAAGTCGTCGCGCAGGTTCGGCGTCTGGTGGACGAGGGCGGATACAAGGAAATCGTGCTGACGGGCGTGGACCTGACGAGCTGGGGCGGCGATCTCCCCGCCAAGCCTTCGCTTGGCCGTCTTGTGCAAGCCATTCTGGCACAGGTTCCGAGGCTGGCCCGCCTGCGCCTGTCCTCCATCGATTCCATCGAGGTGGACGCGGCGCTGATGGAGGTGATCGGCGGGGACGCGCGCCTCATGCCCCACTTCCACCTGTCGCTCCAATCCGGCGACGACATGATCCTGAAGCGTATGAAGCGCCGCCATTCCCGTGCCGACACGCTGGCCTTCGTGGATGCCGTGCGGGCCGTGCGGCCGGATGCGGTCTTCGGGGCCGATATCATCGCGGGCTTCCCGACCGAGACCGACGCCATGTTCGCGCAATTCGCTCGCCATCGTGGACGAGGCGGACCTGACGCAGCTGCACGTCTTCCCGTTCAGCCCCCGCACCGGCACGCCCGCCGCGCGGATGCCGCAGCTGGACCGGCGGGTGGTGAAGGAGCGTGCGGCCGCCTTGCGCGCGAAAGGGCAGACCGCCCTGTCGCGTTTCCTCGATGCCCGCGTGGGCGAAACGCACACCGTGCTGATGGAACCGGAGGGGCGCGGGCGCACGGCCCAGTTCACGCCGGTCACCGTTTCGGGAACGGAAGCGGGTGCCAACACATTCGAGCAGGTGACCATCACCGGCCATGACGGCGCGCGGTTGGACGCCGTGCCCGCATCACAGTCCATCTGAAAGACAGACATTATGGCAGACAAGCAAGACGGCTTCTTCAAACGGATGTTCCGTTTCGGCAAGAAGGACCGTGACCTCGACGAGGTGCCGGACGCAACCACCGACACGGCGCTCGGCACCGGCGACCAGCCGGACCCCGTGGCCCATGCGGAGGCTGCGGCCAACGTGGTGGCCGATTCCGAGGCCGGGGCCGATGTGACCGATCAGGGTGGCGGGATAGAGCCGATCAAGGACGTGCCTCCGCCCCCGTCCGCGGATGATGCAAAGGGCGCACCGCCAAAAAAGTCCGATAGCCCGGACGACTCGCCAGCGACGAGCGAGTCCGTTCCGGGCCATGACGACGAGCCCTTTCCCGATCCCGATGCCAAGCCAGCAATACCCGTCGCACCCGTTGCCGATGCCCCTGGTGACGGGATATTCGAAGCGCCGGGCGAAACCCATGTGGAAACGCGCGATGGGGCGGCCGGTAAACCCGCCGTTCCCCTAAGCGACACGCCCGAACCGCCGCCCCCGGCGGCGGACCCGGAGCACGAGCACGACTTTCCGCCCGCGAAGAACGACGCCGTCGCCTCGTTCGATACACGCTCACCGGTGGCGCAGGACGGCAACCTGTCCGCGCCGCCAAACGTGTCGTGGTTCAAGCGCATGGGGGAAGGGCTGTCCCGCACGTCCAGCCAGCTGACCACCAGCATTTCCGGCGTCTTCACCAAGCGCAAGCTGGACGAGGAGACGCTGGAGGAACTGGAGGACATCCTCATCCGCGCCGATCTCGGCGTCGCCACCGCCTCTGCCATCACCGACCGTCTCGCCGACCAGCGCATGGGACGCGACGTGACGGACGAGGACGTGCGCACGCTCATGGCCGAGGAAGTGGAGCGGGTGCTGACCCCCGTGGCCGGGCCGCTGGAACTTGACCTCGACCACCAGCCCCACGTCATCCTCGTCGTTGGCGTCAACGGGTCCGGCAAGACCACGACCATCGGCAAGCTGGGGCAGAAATTGTACGACGCGGGCTTCTCCACCCTCCTCGTCGCCGGCGACACCTTTCGGGCGGCCGCCGTCGAGCAGTTGAAGATATGGGGGGAGCGCACGCTTTCTCCCGTCATCTACCGGCCCGACGGGGCCGATGCGGCGGGTCTGGCCTACGACGCCTATGTGCAGGCCCGCGACGAGGGGCGCGACGTGGTGCTGATGGACACGGCTGGCCGCTTGCAGAACAAGACCGAACTGATGGCGGAGCTTGAAAAGATCATCCGCGTGTTCAAAAAGCTCGATCCCAGTGCTCCTCACACTGTCCTGCTGACGCTGGATGCGACCACCGGGCAGAACGCGCTCAATCAGGTGGAAATCTTCAAGGATGTCGCTGGCGTCAACGGGCTGGTGATGACGAAGCTCGACGGCACGGCGCGGGGCGGCATTCTGGTGGGGATCGCGGCGAAATACGGTCTGCCGGTCTACTTCATCGGGGTTGGCGAGCAGGTGGAGGATCTGGAGCCATTCGAGGCGCGGGATTTTGCACGGTCGATCTCCGGCCTGTCCGCCTAGAGATCGTCCGCCTAAGCATTGGCCGTGCACGAACTTTAATCAGCGCTGGACCGGCGCGCAGCGCTTTGGCAGACTTGCCTCACGTCATCCAACGGAGACACCGCCATGCGCCTTCTCACCACCATCGCCGCCGCCGCGCTCGCGGCCTTCACGTTTTCCGCAAACGCCCAGAGTCTGCCGGACCTCGAGGGGCGCACCGTGACTGTCGTCACGGAAAACGCCTATCCGCCGCTGCAATTCGTCGATCCGAAAACGTCGGAAGCCATCGGGTGGGAATACGACGCCATGGCGGAAATCGCCAAGCGGCTCAACATGAGCGTCGAATACGAGAACATCTCGTGGAACGCGATGATCGCCGCCGTCAATCAGGGCGAATACGACATCGGCATGACCGGCATCACCATCAAGGAAGACCGGGCCGAGCAGGTCGATTTCTCCGACCCCTACATGCGGTCCGAAATGTTCATGCTGGTGCGGGGCGACGAGGAGCGGTTTACCGACGCCACCACCTTTGCCGCCATGGACGACGCGCTGATGGCCGCGCAGGCGGGCACCACGCCGTTCTACGTCGGTGTCTATACCGTGCTGGACGGGGACGAGCAGAACCCGCGCATCAAGCTGTTCGAAACGTTTGGAGCACAGGTGCAGGCGCTTCAGTCCGGCGACGTGGACATGGTGCTGACGGACGGCACGGCGGGCAACGGCTATGTGGAAGCCTCCGACGGCAAGCTGAAGCTGGTCGGCGAGGCGCTGGGTGCAGAGGATTTCGGCTTCATCTTCCCGAAAGGGTCCGATCTGGTCGAGCCCGTCAACGCGGCCATCGCGTCCATGACCGAGGACGGCACGATCAATGCGCTGAACCAGAAGTGGTTTCTCGACTACAAGTTCGGTGAATGAAGGCCGGTCGGCCTTCGCTGATTTGACACACAAGCGATGACCCCGAGGCGGGCAGGTACCGTCCGCCCGGACTTTCCCTATTGGCTGGCGGCGATTGGTGTGCTGGGCGCTCTGGCAGCGGTTTCCATCCTGCTATCGGGTCAGTATCGCCAGATATTCACCACGGTCTCCGCCGGCGTCTGGATTACGGTGACCGTAACCGTCTTCGGCTTTGCGCTGGCGAGCGCGCTGGGCCTGCTGCTGGCCGTCATGGCATTGTCCGGTTCGGTGGCGTTGCGCCAGATCGCGCGGTTCTACGTGGAGGTGATGCGCGGCATCCCCACGCTCGTGCTGCTGCTCTACATCGCCTTCGTCGGTGCTCCGGCCCTGGTGGCCGGTATCAACGTCGCGTTCGGTTGGGCAATGGATTCACCCATGCGCACGCGGGATTTTCCGCTTGCATGGCGGGCCTCCATCGCGCTGATGCTGGCCTATTCCCCCTTCATCGCCGAAGTGTTTCGCGCTGGTATCCAGAGCGTCGACAAGGGCCAGCTGGAAGCCGCCAAGGCGCTCGGCCTGCGGCCATGGCACCGGTTTCGCCATATCACCATGCCGCAAGCCATCCGCACCATCGCCCCGCCGCTCGGCAACGATTTCGTGGCGATGACCAAGGACTCATCGCTGGTTTCGGTGCTGGGCGTCGCCGACATCACCCAGATGGGCAAGGTCTATGCGGCAGGCTCGTTTCGCTATTTCGAGACGTATAACGTGGTCGCGTTCGTCTATCTGCTGCTGACGATCTCCCTGTCGCTGGGGCTGCGGGCGCTGGAACGGCGGATGAAACGGCGGGGTGGGGGCGGGTAGGCGCTGAATGTCGGCTATGCGGACGAAGCGGCTTTTAGTTTTGTGCTACCACTTCGCCATTTCCCACGAGCGATACTCCGGCGTTGCATCCTTCATGTCCGCCCACAACCACACCATGCGATCGCAAAACCAGAGTTTAGCCCAGGTAGCGGCGTGCCACCCGACGAAGGCCAACCAAAAGTCTTGAAGAACAAACGCAACGACGGTGATAAGCAAGAATATCCCGGCTAAGGCTGCGGTCACGAAGGCAGCTCGGTGATGATGCTTTGGTATAGGGTTTTGCGCTCGCTGCATGAATGCGCGTTCTCCCAAGACCCCTTGAGTCGCCCAGCTCTCAGTGTTGCGTGGTGCTTCAAAAAGACGTGGGTTCAGTTTCACCCACGCTACGGCCAAAATGATCAGAGGAATACCCCAATAGCCGATCCAAAAAGGGCTCCAGAGTGCGAAAAATACAAAGGTTCCGCCTATAATCCGACTGTAAACACTCAATGGGTTCGCGTGACGAGCCCAAACATCGGCGCTCATCCCCATCATTGCCTCGGAAACCTTGAAAATGTCGAACCGCATCATCGAATAATAATACACCAACCGTAAATTCGATGTCCAACTAGGGCTCAAAGCCGACACTGCTTCATCAACTACCGATCTAGTGGCATGGTCTAACGCATTCGTCGAACGCTCTGCCCTAAACCCGCCGCTCCACCATCATCTTCTTGATTTCAGCAATTGCCTTGGCCGGGTTCAGACCCTTCGGGCAGGCCTGGGCGCAGTTCATGATCGTGTGGCAGCGGTAGAGGCGGAAGGGGTCTTCGAGGTTGTCCAGACGTTCGCCGGTGGCCTCGTCGCGACTGTCGATCAGCCAGCGATAGGCTTGCAGCAGGGTCGCCGGGCCGAGATAGCGGTCGCCGTTCCACCAGTAGGACGGGCACGACGTGGTGCAGCAAGCGCACAGGATGCACTCGTAAAGGCCGTCGAGTTTCTCCCGGTCCTCCGGCGACTGTTTCCATTCCTTTTCGGGCTTCGGCGTCGTCGTCTTCAGATACGGTTCGATGGAGCGGTGCTGGGCGTAGAAGTGCGTCAGGTCCGGCACCAGGTCCTTCACCACCGGCATGTGCGGCAGCGGGTAGATGGAGACCGCGCCGGACACTTCCGCCATGCCCTTGGTGCAGGCCAGCGTGTTGGTGCCGTCGATATTCATGGCGCAGGAGCCACAAATGCCCTCGCGGCAGGAGCGGCGGAAGGTCAGCGTCGGGTCGATGTTCGACTTGATCCAGATCAGCGCGTCCAGCACCATCGGCCCGCAATCGTCGGTGTTGACGGTGTAGGTGTCGACATGCGGGTTGGCATCATCGTCCGGCGACCAGCGGTAGATCTTGAATTCTCGCGTGGGCGCCTTCTGATCGGCGCTAACTGCCGTCCAGACCTTGCCGTCTTCGATGCGGGAATTTTTGGGGAGTGCGAGTTCAACCATGGGGCAGGGCTTTCAGATGACAGCGGTTTGTTTTGCCAACGGGTTACAGAGCGAGACCAACCGCATCATTCCCGTGGTTTCAGATCGCATCCACGCTTGATGTAGGCGTCCTTCACCCCCCAGTCGGAGCGTAGAACATTGCGGTCGCGTATTGCACCGTTGCGTGTCTGCGGACCAGAGGCAATGCAGTGGAGGCCATTGCGAAAACCTTCGACGTCATTGGTATCGAAGATGAAATAGCCCATGGGGTTGGCAGGATAGATCGGCTTTTTAGCACAGCCACCTACCGCAAACCAACCGCATTGCTTGGCTTGGGCGGCGGTTGGAAAGGCAAGCGTCGCCGTGGCGAGTGCCATTCCGGTCGCAAAGGCCTTCGCTACGATGCGCATCAATACACCCGCGCTTTCGGCTTGATGTAGCTGACTTCGTTGGACAGCGTGTAGGTGTGGACCGGACGGTCGCCGAGGGTGACGGACTTCGCGTCGACATCGGCGAAGGCCAGCGTGTGGTGCATCCAGTTCTTGTCGTCGCGGTCCGGGAAGTCCTCGTGGGCGTGGGCGCCACGGGATTCCTTGCGGTTGCGAGCGGAATCCACCGTCACCACCGCCTGGGCGATGAGGTTGTCGTATTCCATCGTTTCCACCAGATCGGTGTTCCAGATGAGGCCGCGATCGGTGACGGAAATGTCGTCGGACCCCTTCCAGACCTTGTGGATTTTTTCCGCACCTTCATCGAGGATCTCCGTCGTGCGGAACACCGCGCAGTTGGACTGCATGGTTTCCTGCATCGCATCGCGCAGTTCGGCGGTGGACGTGTCGCCGGAAGCGTGACGGAACTTGTCGAGACGGGCGAGCGAGTTCTGCCCCGCGTCCGATGCCAGGGGAGCGTGGCTGGACCCGGCCTGCACGGTCTCCGCACAGCGCAGATCCCGCGGCACGGCCGAAGACGACAAGGTCGATCAGCGAGTTGGAACCGAGGCGGTTGGCCCCGTGGACGGAGACGCAAGCGGCTTCGCCCACGGCCATCAGGCCCGGCACCACGGTGTCGGGGTTACCGTCCACCTTGGTCAGCACCTCGCCGTGATAGTTCGTGGGAATGCCGCCCATATTGTAGTGAACCGTCGGAATGACGGGGATCGGCTCCTTCGTCACGTCCACACCGGCGAAGATCTTCGCGCTCTCCGAAATGCCGGGCAGGCGCTCGGCCAGCAATTCGGAATCCAGATGGTCGAGGTGGAGGAAGATGTGGTCGCCCTTTGCGCCCACGCCGCGACCCTCGCGGATTTCCATGGTCATGGAGCGGGAGACCACATCGCGGGACGCGAGGTCCTTGGCGCTGGGCGCATAGCGCTCCATGAACCGCTCGCCTTCGCTGTTCACAAGATAGCCGCCCTCGCCGCGCGAGCCTTCGGTAATGAGGCAGCCCGCGCCATAGATGCCGGTGGGGTGGAACTGGATGAACTCCATGTCCTGCAGCGGCAGGCCGGCGCGCAGCACCATGGCGTTGCCGTCGCCCGTGCAGGTGTGGGCGGAGGTGCAGGAGAAATAGGCGCGGCCGTAGCCGCCGGTCGCCAGAATGACCTTGTGAGCGCGGAAACGGTGAATATCGCCGGTGGCGAGGTCCATGGCGACGACACCACGGCAGGCACCGTCTTCCATGATGAGGTCGATGGCGAAATACTCGATGAAGAACTCCGCGTCATATTTGAGCGACTGCCCATAGAGCGTGTGAAGCATGGCGTGGCCGGTGCGGTCGGCCGCAGCGCAGGTGCGCTGGGCGGGCGGGCCCTCGCCATATTCGGTGGTCATGCCACCGAACGGGCGCTGGTAGATCTTGCCCTCCTCTGTCCGGCTGAATGGCACGCCGAAATGGTCGAGCTCATAGACGGCCTTGGGCGCTTCGCGGCACAGATATTCGATGGCGTCCTGATCGCCGAGCCAGTCGGAGCCCTTCACGGTGTCGTACATGTGCCACTGCCACGTATCCTTGCCCATGTTGCCGAGCGAGGCCGCAACGCCACCCTGCGCCGCAACAGTGTGCGAGCGGGTGGGGAAGACCTTGGTAATGCAAGCCGTCTTCAACCCGGCCTGCGCTGCGCCTAAAGTGGCCCGCAGGCCCGCACCGCCCGCGCCGACGACGCAGACGTCGATCGTATGGTCGATGAAGGTGTAGGCACCCTTCAGGCCGTGCTGGCCATTCATGGTTTCCGTTGTCTTGCTCTGGGTTTCGGCTGTCTTGTCGGCCATATCAGGCTCCAAATCCAAGTTTCAGCACGGCGAACAAAGCGGCGACCGCAATTCCTGCGCTGAGAAAAATGTTGGCGATCAGAAGCACCTTGCCGGCAGCCCCGTGAACGTAGTCCTCGATGATGACCTGCATGCCGAGCTTCATGTGCAGGGCCGCAACGCCGATCATCACCGCAAACACGATAGCCACAAGCGGGTGGGAAAAGAATGCGACGGTTTCGACATGGCCCGCGCCCCACAGGTGGATGATCGACCACACGAAGAACAGCATCAGCGGCACATTGGCGATGGCCGTCAGGCGCTGACGCCAGAAGTGCTCCGTACCATCCTTGGCGGAGCCGAGGCCGCGAACGCGGGAAAGCGGAGTGCGGAAATCCTGATCGAGCATGGGCATAGACGTGGTCCTAGACGACGATCGCGCCGACGATCCACAACAGGATCGTGAGCGCGACGGAGGCGATGATGTGGGCGTAGGCGAGCGCGGTGGTGAAATCGCGTTGCAGGCCGGTGCCGGTGTCCTGCATCAGGTGTTTGAGCCCGCCCAGCATGTGGTGGATCAACGCCCAGGTGTAGCCGAACAGGATGACGACGCCGAAAATGCTGCCGAAGAAGGCGGACGCCGTCTCGAATGCTTCCGGCCCGGAAGCGATGGCCACCAGCCACCACACGACGAACAGCGTGCCGATATACAGTGCCGCACCGGTGATGCGGTGCAGGATCGACATGACCATCGTGGGGATGGGCTTGTAGATCATCAGGTGAGGGGACAGGGGGCGCGGCTTGCGCGTCACCGGATCGACGGTGGTGAGATCGCTCATGAAAAGACTGCCGAAATCCGTTGGCGGACGTGTGGTCCTCCATCTAGCGCGCGGTTCGGAATCCGTCAAAGCGATGGTTGAGGATGTGTTGCCGCAAATGGTCCAATGCGCCCCGTTCATGGTGAA
Organism: uncultured Alphaproteobacteria bacterium; assembly: GCA_963711195.1. GTDB lineage: Bacteria > Pseudomonadota > Alphaproteobacteria > Rhizobiales > Rhizobiaceae > Pseudahrensia. The sequence goes on along the minus strand of CAVQDK010000001.1, from coordinate 130,072 downwards.
TCCGGCAATCGATAGGGCTTGTGTCTGATTTGTGGCAGTTTTTTCCGATGACCGGGGCGATGACGCCTTGCAGGAACGAGGTGACTGCCATGATCTTCAAGTCCATTTCCATCGCGGCCGGCGCTTTTGCGCTGTTTGCTGTCGCGACCCCCGCCCAGGCGGGCGACCATGCCCATTCCTACAATGACGGCTACGACAATTACCGCACCCAGCAGGTGGGAGGCGGCGTCGGTTACGACCGCTACGTCCATCACCGCACCCGCGTCGGTGTCGAACTGTCCGTCGGTGCCAACCACCACTACGAGCGGCCCGGCTACCGGGATTCGTATCGCACCGCTCCCCACCGGCAGGTACGGCATCCGAGAAAGCACCGGTACGTCGCCGATCCCTACGCCAACCGCACGGAGTTCTGCCGTTTCGAGTACCGGATCAAGGCCTATAGCGGGCGCAAGGTGAAGGTGAAACGCTGCATCCACGTGCGCAACGACCTGCTCGGCGTCTATCTGGCGGACGGCTGGTCGCGCCACTAGGGTCTGGACGAAGGCGAGATTGCCACGGGCCGGAGCAACCGCTCCGGCCCGTTCGCGTTTGCACCCGACACGCCCGGCATCGTTGCGCCGGTGCATCTTCATTTTCAGGAGCGAACCATGTCCGAGACAGCCCGTATGACCGACCATCAGGAAATCCGTGATTGGGCCGCTGCCCGCACGGGACGGCCCGCGATCACGCAGGTTCCCACAGGTACAGGCGACACCACGCAGGCCCTGTCGTTCGTGTTCGGTCAGCGTGGCATCCACGACAGCGACGAGAACAATACCGACGCCACCGAGTTGCGCGAGATGGTGGAGTGGGACGCCTGGTTCGAGGTGTTCGAGCGGGAGGAACTCGTTCTGCTGGCACCCAATGCCGACGTGATCGACGACGAATACCAGCTTCTAAACGCTGACCCACCGCTGCGTCACGGCCGGTTCACGCAGCCTTGACCGCATCGGCCTCGATTTAGGCCTATTGCGACTTACCTGATGCAAACCGCCATTCACGCGACCGCAAGCACGAAAGACAGTCCGTCATGACCCGACCGTTCACAAAGACACTCCTTGCAACAACCCTTTCCCTGCCCCTCTTCGCCACGTTGCCTGTCATGGCCGCGCAGCAGGAGGCGATTTTCGCCGGTGGCTGCTTCTGGTGCATCGAGAAGGATTTCGAGAAATACGTGGACGGCGTCGTCGAGGTGAAATCCGGCTATATCGGCGGCTCGAACGACAATCCGACCTACGAGAACCACACCGAATACGGCCACCGGGAAGCCGTCAAGATCGTCTATGACGACACCAAGATCGACTATGCCACGCTGCTGAACATCTTCTTCCGCTCGGTCGATCCGACCGACGGGGGCGGACAGTTCTGCGATCGCGGCTTCTCCTACACCACTGCCGTCTATGCCCTCGACGATGGGCAGAAAGCGGCTGCCGAAAAGGCGAAGGCGGAAGCCGAACAGGCTTTGGGCAAGCCCATCGTTACCCCGATCGAACCGGCCAGCACGTTCACCGACGCCGAGGACTACCACCAGAATTACTACGAAACGCGCACCCTGCGTTACACCTATTACCGCGCGGCTTGCGGGCGGGACAAAGGGGTGAAGGAAGTCTGGGGTGATGCCGCCTATACCGGAATCAAGGATGCTTCCAGCTAGGCCCCGTCCTCTTGCGTGGAACCGTTCCAGCGGTTCCCGGTTCAGCGAACTCGACAAAATGGAATGCCGGAGAAAGTCCATGAACGCTGCCCGCCGTCTCGGTCTCGTCAGTGCCGCCGCTGCCATGCTTGCCAGCCAGCCGATCGCGTCGGTTCAGGCGAGTGAACCGGGCACGTGGATCACCCGCACCAGCCCCCACGATGTGAGCAAAACCGCCGACCAGCTGGTCGGCGCCATCGAAAAAGCCGGCGCGAAAGTGTTCGCCGTGGTCGACCATCAGGCGAACGCTGCGGGCGCGGATATGGAACTTGCGCCCGTGACGCTGGTCATCTTCGGGAACCCGAAGGTCGGCACGCCCATCATGCAGGCCGATCCGAAGGCCGGTATCGATCTTCCCGTGCGTGTGCTGGTCTGGAACGAAGAGGGTCGCACCCGCATCGGTGCACTCGCACCGGACACGCTTGCGCAACGCTACGATGTCGGTGAAGCCGCCGATAGCCTCGATCAGATGGGCAAGGCGCTGGACTCGCTGATGGACGCCGCGATTGCCGAGTAGGCCGGCGGCAGAAACACGATGGTCGCATTAACCATGAATTCCATCGAAATGCCTCTGTTGCGGGGTGTTATGGTCATGGTTACGCCTTAAGGGCATAGTCAACACAACCCTAACAGGCGGGCGGCTCGCAGCCGTATGCCGGACGTGGACCGATGCCGGCGGAATCCTGGATGGATTTCGCGGTCGACGGTGCGCCAAACCAAGCGAAGCGTATGATGACCGACACCTCTTCCCTGCCCATCGGCCTGCGCCGTTCAGTGCCCCTGATCGCGGTTCTCGGCCTCGCCGTGGCGGCAAGCGCCTGCACGCGGACCGGCCCGTTCTCGGGCAGCAATTTCTCGCAACAGCAGGTGCAGCCTGCGCCGCTGACACCGGCCCCCCTGCCGCCGGTTCAGCAAACCCAACTGCCGCCAGCCGTGCAGACGCCGCCCGCCGTTGCAACCGCGCCGACGGGTGATCTCCAGCCCTCCCTGGATGGAACGATCCAGCCAGACCCGCCGGTTCAGGTGGCGTCGGTCAACGCAGCCGACGCGGCGCAGCCGGTCACGACCGGTGCGCTGGTGGGTGCATGGACCGTCGCCGTCGGCGGCGGCGGATGCCAGATCTTCATGTCCACGACCAAATGGTCCGGCGGCAACCGCGCGGCGGTGAAAGGCTGCGGCGGCACCGATATCGGCGACGTGCAGGCCTGGCGTCTGGCGGGCAAGCAGGTGGTGCTGGTGGACAAATCCGGCTCGCAGGCCGCCACGCTCTATCGTTCTTCCGACGAACGGTTCGACGGGTCGACGGCACAGGGCAAGGCGATATCCTTCTCCCGCTAGACGCCGTATGTCCCTGCGATGACGTCCCTGCGCACCACGATCGACGGGCGTATCGCTCGTAGCGACCTGACGGCCGACCCCGCGCAGGATCGGGCCATTGCCGCCCTCGACGATTTGCTGCGCGATCTGGCGAAACCCAAGGTCGCCAACAAGGGCAATGCGCTCGGCTGGTTGTTCGGCAAACGCCGCCGCAGCCAGTCGCCCGGTTCCACCCGCGGTCTGTATCTGTTCGGCGGTGTCGGGCGCGGCAAGACCATGCTGATGGACACGGCCTTCGCGCTCGCCGAAGGCCTGCCCCGCGCCACGCCTCGTCGTCGTGCGCATTTTCACGCCTTTATGGCGGACGTTCACGCCCGCATCCACGCCTTCCGGCAGGACGAGACCACCGACGGTGACCCGATCGAGCCGGTGGCGGACGATCTGGCGCGGGAAGCACAGTTGCTCGCCTTCGACGAATTCGCGGTGACGGACGCCGCCGACGCCATGATCCTCGCCCGCCTGTTCACCGCCCTGTTCAAGCGGGGCGTGACGGTGATCGTCACCTCTAACGTCGCCCCGGACGACCTGTACCGGGACGGTCTGAACCGCTCGTTCTTCGTGCCGTTCATCCGGCTGATGCAGAAGCGCATGGTGGTGCTGGAGCTGGCATCGTCCACGGACCACCGCATGACCCGGCTGGCGCAAGGCACCCGCTATCTAACCGGTCCGGATGCGGGGCAGGCGTTCGAGGCGGTCTGGGACGACATGGTGGGGGACGGTGCCGAGGAGCCGGTCGATCTCACCGTCTCGGGTCGCGCCCTGCACTTCGACAGAACGGCGCGGCGGCAGGTGCGCACCACGTTCGACCATCTGTGCCGCACGCCGCTCGGTGCGTCGGATTATCTGGCCATCGTCAAACGGTTCGACACGGTGTGCCTATCCGGTGTGCCGGTGATGGGGCCGGAGGATCGCAATGCGGTCAAACGGTTCATCGCGCTGGTGGACACGCTCTACGACGGCGGACGCGTGCTGATCGTCGAGGCCGAGGCGATGCCGGAGGATCTCTATACGGCGACCAGCGGCACCGAGGCCTTCGAGTTCCGCCGCACGATCTCGCGCCTGCGGGAGATGGACAGTGCCGCGTGGGGTAGAATCTAAAGCGCCTTCAGCGTGTCCGGATCGATGCCACCCATGGCGCAGACGGTTTCCCACTCGTCGCGCTTCACCGGCTGAACGGACAGGCGCATCGACGTGACGAGGACATCTCTTCCAGTTCCGGCGTCGCCTTCACCTGTTTCAGCGTCACCGGTTTCGGCATATCGGCCAGCGCGCGGATATGGACGCAGTCCCAGCGCTCATCGTCGGTGGTCGTGTCCTGCGCGCTGGTGGCGCTGACTTCCGCCACGCCGACCACTTCGAGACCCTCGTTGGAATGGTAGAAGAAGGCCCGGTCGCCGATCTCCATCTCGCGCATGAAATTGCGCGCCTGGTAGTTGCGGATGCCGTCCCATTCCTCGCCCGCCGCGCCTTTCGCCTTCTGCTGGGCCCATGACCATTTGAAGGGCTCGGATTTGAACAGCCAGTAGCGCATGGAAACTCCTAGGATTCGGCTTTGAGCGGACGGGACAGTAGGGCCGTGACGGCCTGGCGGGGCGACAGTTCGCCGTCGAGAATGTCCGTGACCGTCGTCATGATAGGAATGTCGATATTCTCGTGCGCTGCAATGTCCACGACGGCGCGGGCGGTGTGGACCCCTTCGGCGAGCGGGCGACCGTCTAGAGGTTCGCCCCGCCCGATGGCCATGCCATAGGCGAAGTTGCGGCTTTGGGGGGACGAGCAGGTGAGCACCAGATCGCCCAGCCCGGACAGGCCCGCCAGCGTTTGCGGCTGCGCGCCCATCGCTTCGCCCAGCCGGGTCATCTCGGCAAAGCCGCGGGCGATGAGGGCGGCTTCCGCGCTGGCCCCAAGATCGAGACCGCGGGCGATGCCGACCGCCAGGGCCAGCACGTTCTTCAGGGCACCGCCGGCCTCCACGCCCGCCGCGTCGTCGCTGGCATAGAGGCGCAGCGAGGGTGTCGACAGGCCTGCGGCGATGGCGGTGGCCGTTGCCAGATCATGCGCGGCCAATGTCACCGCCGTGGGCCTGCCACGGGCAACGTCGTGGGCGAAGGAGGGGCCGGACAGGACGGTGATGGGATGGTCGGGCAGGATCGTCGTGGCAGTTTGCGCCATCGTGCGCCCCGTCACGCGGTCGATGCCCTTGCAACACAGGACGAGAGTGGTGCCAGGTTTAAGGTGGGTGCTGATGTGCTCAGCGACACTGGAAAGCGTTTGCGCAGGCACTGCCATGGCAACGATATCCGCTTCACCCAGTGCGGCAAGATCGGCGGTAATCGTCAGTTTCGGCGTGATGGTTATTCCCGGCAGATACGGGCTTTCGCGGGTCGCGCGCAGCGCTCCGGCTGCCTCTTCCGTGCGGGCGATCAGCGTGACCGGAGCGCCACCTTCTGCCCATGACTGGGCGAGTGCCGTGCCCCATGCGCCTGCACCGATGACGGCGATGCGCGGACCTGCCTTCATGCCTTGCGCCCCTTGCGACCCGAGCCGAAACCGGCCGCCGCGTCGGCGTCGAGCGGCCACCGGGGGCGGATACCGGCGTCCTCCTCCACCAATCCCACGCGCAACCGTTCTAGCCCGGCCCAGGCGATCATGGCGGCATTGTCGGTGCACAGCGACGGTGGCGGTGCGATCCAGCGCCAGGCACGGGTCCGTGCCACCGCCTCCAATTTCTCGCGGAGATATTCGTTGGCTGCGACCCCGCCCGCCACGACAAGGGCGGAAGGATGGCCGAACCCGTCCATCGCCCGCGCCAACCGGTCGGACAGAACGTCGCCAACAGCGGCCTGGAACGAGGCGCAGATATCGGCGACCGGCGGGTTGGGCGTTTGCATCGCGGTGTTGCGCACGGCGGTTTTCAGGCCGGAGAACGACATGTCCAGCGTTTCCCGACCGGCCAGCGGTCGTGGAAACGAGAACACGCGTTCGTCCCCGTCCAGTGCGGCGCGCTCCACTGCCGGGCCACCGGGATAGGGCAGGCCGAGCAGCTTGGCCGTCTTGTCGAAGGCCTCGCCCAGCGCATCGTCGATGGTGGTCGCCAGACGGGTGTAGTCGCCGACCCCGTCGACGCGCAGAATCTGCGTATGGCCGCCGGAGACGAGGAGCAGCAGATAGGGAAAGTCGATGCCGTCCGTCAGCCGCGCGGTGAGCGCATGGCCTTCCAAATGGTTGATGGTGAGCAGGGGCTTGCCGTGGACCATGGCGATGGCGCGTGCCGTCATGGAGCCGACGATGAGCCCGCCCGCCAGACCGGGCCCGGAGGTGACGGCGACGCCATCCAAGTCGGCGAAGGTCGCATCCGCCGTCTTCATCGCGGCGGCAATGATGCCGTCGAGGGTTTCCAGATGGGCGCGGGCCGCGATTTCCGGCACGACGCCGCCGAAGGGGGCATGGTCTTCGATCTGACTGGCGACGATGTTGGATGCAATTTTCGCTTCGCCGTCGACAAGCCGCACCACACTGGCGGCGGTCTCGTCGCAGCTCGTCTCGATGCCCAGGATGGTCAGGTCACTCATGTTGTGGGCCGTAGCGCGTTGCCTCTTGTCCGCCAAGGGCAGGCGGGTGAAGACAGGCCCACGAACGTTCCCCGCAGACGCTTCCCATGATCCCGACCCGCTCCATTCCCGCCCCCGACCGGGTACCGGTCCGCCGCGCGCTGCTCTCGGTATTCGACAAGACTGGGCTGGTGGAGCTGGGGCGGTCGCTGGCTGGCAAGGGCGTGGAATTGCTGTCCACCGGCGGTAGCGCGAAGGCGTTGCGAGATGCGGGGCTTGCCGTGGTCGACGTGGCGGACGTCACCGGTTTTCCCGAAATCATGGACGGTCGGGTCAAGACCCTGCATCCGGCCATTCACGGCGGGCTGCTCGCGATCCGCGATGCCGATGACCATGTGACGGCGATGGAGGAACACGGCATCGGCGGGATCGACCTGCTGGTGGTCAATCTCTACCCGTTCGAGGAAACCGTCGCGTCCGGTGCCGATGAGGCGGCGATCGTGGAGAATATCGACATCGGTGGCCCGGCCATGCTGCGCGCGGGGGCAAAGAACCACGCCTATGTGACGGTCGTCACGTCGCCGGACGATTACGGCGTGCTGCTCGACGATATGGGTGACGGCACGACCGGTCTCGCGTTTCGCAAGCGTATGGCGCAGGCGGCGTTTGCCCGTGCGGCGGCCTATGACAGTGCCGTTTCCAACTGGATGGCGGATGCCTTCTCCATCCCCACGCCACCGGCACGCACGTTCGGCGGGCGGCTGGTTTCCGAAATGCGCTACGGCGAGAACCCGCACCAGCAGGCCGCGCTTTATGCCACCAGCGTTCCCCGCGCTGGTGTTACGACGGCCCGGCAGGTGCAGGGCAAGGCGCTGTCCTACAACAACATCAACGACACGGACGCGGCCTTCGAACTGGTCAGCGATTTCACTGAACCCACCGTGGCGATCATCAAGCATGCCAACCCGTGCGGCGTGGCCAGCGGTGACTTGCTCGCCGAAGCACATGCAAAGGCGCTGGCCTGCGATCCGGTCTCGGCTTTCGGCGGTATCGTCGCGCTGAACCGGACGTTGGACGCGGAAACGGCGCGGGCCATCATCGCTGTCTTCAGCGAGGTGATCGTCGCGCCCGATGCAGACGCCGACGCGCTGGCACTGTTGGCAGCCAAACCGAACCTGCGGGTGCTGCTGACCGGCAATATGGCCGATCCGATGGCGCAGGGGCTCACCGTGCGGACTGTGGCGGGCGGGATGCTCGTGCAGGGCCGCGATGCCGGTCAGGTGGATGATCTCGACCTGCGCGTGGTCACTGCGCGCGCACCAAGCGATGCACAATTGGCCGATCTGCGCTTCGCCTTCCGCGTCGCCAAGCACGTAAAATCCAACGCCATCGTGTACGCGCGTGATGGAGCCACACTTGGCGTCGGGGCGGGGCAGATGAGCCGGGTGGATTCCTCCCGGATCGCCGCACGCAAGGGTCTGGAAGCTTTTGGCGAGAATGGTCTGCGCGATTGCGTGGTCGCCTCCGATGCCTTCTTCCCGTTTGCCGACGGTTTGCTATCCGCCGCCGAAGCCGGTGCGACGGCTGTCATTCAGCCCGGAGGGTCTATGCGGGATGACGCGGTCATCGCCGCTGCCGACGAAGCCGGACTTGCGATGGTGTTCACGGGAATGCGGCACTTTCGGCACTGAATGGCTCTCGCGCTGCGCTCCGAGGGGCGGCGCGTTCGCGCCGGTCGGCAGTCGCCTCCCGCGCTGTGCGCGTTTGGATTCTCCTTTGACGGACAGGCTAGGCCGGTGTCTTCTGCTTCACCATTGGCAATAGCAGCAGCGCAAGCAGGAACAGGACGACGATGGGGGTTACGCCGAGGCGTTGGCTGCCGGTCAGGTCGGTGACGATGGCGATGAGGGCCGGTGCGAGGAACGACGTGGCCCGGCCGGACAGGGCGTAAAGGCCGAAAGCCTCCGTCATGCGGTCGGGTTCGGCCTGGTCCACCATCAGCGTGCGCGATGCCGCCTGCAACGCGCCGCCCGCCGCGCCGATCAACCCGCCGCAGACGTAGAACACGATATCCGGTACTGACGTGCCTTCGCCCAGCGGGATGAAGAAGGCTTCCGTCGGTGTGGTGGTCACCACGGTGAAGCTGGCCAGCATCAGGACGAGCACGGAGGTGACGACCACGAATTTCGGCCCACGCGCCGCGTCCGCCTTGCCGCCGGTCCATGCGCCGATGACACCGGTGAGATTGGCCAGAATACCGAAAATGCCGACTTCCACGATCGACCAGCCCAGCACACCGACCGCATAGATACCGCCGAACGTGTACAGCCCGTTCAGTGCATCGCGGTAGATCATGGACGAGCCGAGATAGGCGAACAGCGAACGGTTGGACGGCAGGGTGCGGATCGTGTTGCCAAGCCCTTGCAGGCCGCGTTTCACCGCTCCGGCAGCGCGAATGCGTTTCGGCGCATCCGGCGTGAATAGGAACAGGGGCAGCACGAAGACGAGATACCATAGGCCAGTCAATGGCCCGGAAGCGCGCTCGCCTTCCTTGGCGCTGGCGTCGATGCCAAAAAGCGGGTTCGTTCCCAGCAGTGTTTTCCCGGCATCATTCGTCGCCATGGCCGTCAGCACTACAACCAAGGTCAGCAGGCCTGCGATATAGCCGAATGCCCAGGCATTGCCCGACAGGCGACCGAGTTCGGCGCGGGGCACGAGGTCCGGCATCATGGCGTTGTTGAAAACCGCGGCGAACTCGAACCCGATCATGGTGATGACGAAAGCGGCGAGCGCGAACAGGACGCCGGAGGTGCCCGCATCCGGCACGGCCCACCAAAGCGAAACCGCGCCGACTACGGCCAGTGCCGAAAACCCGCCGATCCACGGTTTGCGCGGGCCGGAGGCGTCGGCGATGGAACCAAGGACGGGGGACAGGACGGCGATGAGGATACCGCCGATGGCCGCCGCATAGCCCCATTGTGCCTGCCCGGTCGTAGGGTCGCTGGCGACGGAGGACGCGAAATAGGGGGCGAAGATGAAGGTGATGATGAGGGTGTGGAAGGGCTGCGCGGCCCAGTCGAACAGCATCCAGCCCCAGATGCCCCGTTTCGACACCGGTGGCATGCTGTCGCCTCTCGTTTCAAGTCTGCTCATGCCCCACCCTCCCCGATGCGTGCGACACTGAAACGACGTTTGCAGCCATATGCAACATGGACGGGGCCGACCGGGAAAATTAGGCTGGTACGGGCAGCAAGACCTGAAGGTCGGTTTCCATGATCCGTAACCATACAGATCCGTGTCGAAACACGCGGTGCCGCAGTGAACCGTTGGACTCCGCGCCGCTGCGTCGTGGTCGGTGCGACCGGCGGGATCGGCAATGCCTTTGCCGATGCGCTGGAAGCCCGCGATGGCGTCGACGACGGTCGTGCGCCTGTCGCGAAGCGGACCGTTGCGGCTGGACTACGCCGAACCGGACACGATTGCAGAAGCCGCCGGTAGCATTGGCGGACCACTCGATCTCGTGATCGTGGCAACCGGGTTGCTCCATGATGGGGAATTTGGACCGGAGAAGAGTTTGCGCGACCTCGACGCCGATGCTCTCGCGCGGTCTTTCGCCGTCAACACGATCGGCCCGGCGCTGGTGGCGAAGCATTTTCTGCCGCTGATGCGGCGCGACGGCAAAAGCGTGTTCGCCGCCCTGTCGGCGCGGGTCGGGTCGATCTCGGACAATGGCGTCGGTGGCTGGTACGGCTATCGCGCGGCGAAGGCGGCGCTCAACCAGATGTTGAAGACCGCGTCCATCGAACACGCCCGCCGCTGGCCGGAAGGCGTGGTCGTCGGGCTGCACCCCGGCACGGTGGATACGGGTCTGTCGAAGCCGTTCCAGCGCAACGTGGCGGATGGCAAGCTGTTCGATGCAGCCTATTCGGCGGGTGCAATGCTGGATGTGCTGGACGGATTGTCGGCTACGGATAGCGGCAAGGTGTTCGCCTATGACGGGAGCGAAGTTCCGGCTTAGCTATAAGATCGTCATCCTCGGGCTTGTCCCGAGGATCTGGTCGGTTTCGGCTGGTTGACGGGCTCCAGATCCTCGGCACAAGGGCCGACGATGACGGAGTGTCCAGGTTACTTCCCCGGCTGGGGTACGACCCGCAGATAGGGCTTCAATGTCTTCCAACCTTCGGGAAACTTTTCCTTCGCCTGCTCGTCGGACACGGCAGGCACGATGATGACATCCTCGCCGTCCTTCCAGTTCACGGGCGTGGCGACCTGATGGTTGGCTGTCAGCTGCAACGAGTCGATCACGCGGATGATCTCGTCGAAGTTGCGACCGGTGGAAGCCGGATACTCCAGTTTCAGCTTCACCTTCTTGTCCGGCCCGATGACGAAGACGGAGCGTACGGTCATCGTGTCGGAGGCGTTCGGGTGGATCATGCCGTACAGATTGGCGACGGTGCCGTCGTCTGCGATCAGCGGGAAGTTGACGGAGGAGCCCTGAGTCTCGGTAATGTCGGCCAACCAGCCGTCGTGGTTCTCGATCTTGTCCACCGACAGACCCATCACCACGACACCGCGCTTCTCGAACTCGTCCTTCAGCTTGGCGGTGTAGCCTAGCTCCGTGGTGCAGACCGGTGTGTAGTTCTTCGGGTGCGAGAACAGCACGGCCCACTTGCCGTCGATGAAATCGTGGAACGTGATCTCGCCCTCGGTGGTGTGGGCGGTAAAGTCTGGCGCGTCGTCGCCGATGAGAAGGGCGTTGGTCATGGGATTCTCCTGAATGGTGGGCCGTTGCCCCCAATATAGGGTGCCCGCGGGGGACTGCGAGAGAACGCTTTCGCGGAAACTGCCTTTCCTGCGCAATGAAAACCTGCTGGCGGTGTCCTAGCCGCGCAACTTTCCGCCGGTGGATGATTCCACGTTGGCGACGACCTTTGCAGCCACGGCGTCGATCTCCTCGTCGGTCAGGCTCTTGCCGCTCGGTTGCAGGGTCACCTCGATTGCCAGCGACTTGGCGTTGTCGCCAAGGGATGCGCCTTCGAACATGTCGAACACCGTCACGCCGGAAATCAGCTTCTTGTCGGCCCCGTTGGCAGCGCGCAGCACCTTTGCGGCGGGAACCGCGCGGTCCATGACAAAGGCGAAGTCGCGTCGCACGGGCTGAAGCGCGGAAAGCGCCAGCGCGCCCTTGCTGGTCTTGCCCTTCTTTTTCGGTGTCGGAATGGCATCGAGCATGATCTCGAAGCCGCAAACCGGGCCGGTCAGGTCCAGCATTTCCAGGGTGGCCGGGTGCAACTCACCGAAATGGCCGAGCGTGACTTTCGGACCGAGTTTGATCGTGCCGGAGCGACCGGGATGAAACCAGTCGGGCCCACCAGCTTCGACCTGCACCTTGCTCGTATCCATGCCGCAGGCGGCGAGAACGGCAAGCGCGTCTTCCTTGGCGTCGGACCAACCCACCTGTTGCGGTTTCGCCGACCAGTGCCGACCGGCACCGTCCAGCCGCGCCGTGCCGCGGCGGATGCCGGAGGCGGCGCGATGCTGGTCTTCTGGCCTATCGCCGCGATAGATGTGGCTGACCTCGAATAGCGCCAGATCGCCGGTGCCGCGCGCCACATTCCTCGCCGCTGCGGCCAGCAGGCCCGGCAGGAGCGATGGTCGCATGTCCGACATGTCGGCGGCGATGGGGTTGGCGAGGGTGAGCGCGTCCGCGCCGCCGCCGAAGGCTTCCGCATGGGCGTGGGGGATGAACGAGTACAGCACCGCCTCGTTCATGCCGCGCGCGGCCAACGTGCGGCGCGTGTCGCGGGTGCGGGTCTGGCCGGTGGTGAGGATTTTCGTGCCGACGGACGTGAGCGCGGGTAGCGGCTGCGGGGCGATCTCGTTGACGCCGTTGATCCGCATGATCTCTTCGACGATGTCGGCCTTGCCTTCCACGTCGGGGCGGTTGCTCGGCACCGTACACGGTGAAGCGGTCGCCACTGCCGTCGGTCTTGAAACCGAGCCGGTTCAGAATATCCCGCGAGCGATCTTCGGCCACGTCGATGCCGGTGAGGCGTCTTGTTTCGGAGACAGGGAAGTCGATCACGAGGTGCGGCGTCGGCACGGTGCCTGCAACGGCCTTTTCACTCGCGCTGCCGCCACATATGTCCAGCACCATCTGGGTTGCCATATCGAGACCATCGACCATGAAAGCCGGGTCGACGCCCCGCTCGAAACGGTAGCGGGCATCGGTGATGATGCCGAGATCGCGGCCCGTGCGGGCGATGGTGAGAGGGTCCCAAAGCGCGCTTTCGATCAGCACGTCGGTGGTGGTCTCGTCCACGCCGGACGACGCGCCGCCCATGATGCCGGCCAGCGATTCCGCACCGTTTTCGTCGGCGATGACGTTGTGGGCGGGCGTGAGCGTGTAGGTTTTGTCGTCGAGGCCGACGAAGGTTTCGCCATCCTTGGCGGGGCGGACGGATAGATTGCCGTGAACCTTTGCTGCGTCGAAGACGTGCAGCGGGCGGGCCCGGTCGAAGGTCATGTAATTGGTGATATCGACGAGCGCGGAAATCGGGCGCAGGCCGATGGCGCGCAGGCGGCGCTGCATCCAGTCCGGCGACGGGCCGTTCTTCACGCCGCGCACGAGGCGCAGTCCGAAAGCTGGGCAGAAATCCTGCGCCGCCGAGAGATCGACGGAAACGGGGCACGGGCCTTCGCCCGCGATAGCTGGCACGGCGGGCGTCTTCACCGTGCCGAGACCGGCGGCGGCGAGGTCGGCGGCGATGCCCGCCACGCCCAGCGCATCGGGCCGATTGGGGGTGATGCCGATTTCGATGACCGGGTCGGACAGGCCCGCATAGTCGGCAAACGCCGTGCCGACCGGGGCGTCGTCCGGCAGGTCGATGATGCCGTCATGGGCGTCGGACAGTTCCAGTTCCCGTTCCGAACACATCATGCCGCGGGATTCGACGCCCCGGATGTTGCCGACGCTGAGCGTCGTGTCGATGCCGGGCACGTAGGTGCCGGGGGCGGCAAAGGCACCGACCAGGCCCTCTCGGGCATTCGGCGCACCGCACACGACCTGCACCGGATCACCGGTTCCGGTATCGACGGACAGCACTTGCAGCTTATCGGCATCCGGATGCTTTTCGGCGGAGATCACCTTGGCGATGACGAACGGCGCGAAATGCTCGCGCGTGTCCACGGCCTCGACCTCAAGGCCGATCATGGTGAGCGTGTCGCAGATGGTGTCGAGGGATGCGTCGGTCTCGAGATGATCGCGCAGCCAGGAGAGGGTGAATTTCATTTACGATTTTCTAAACATCAAACTCGTGACAAGCAGACGTTTCCTTTCTGGGTCGTCCAAAGCATTCCAGACGATCAACCACTGCGATTGCCTCATCTAATCGTTCACGGGCGAAATCCAGCGCAGTGTTGCCTGGTATTGGCGGGTTAGTAATCGGCTTCGTGACGAGCATTCTGCAAGCGAACAATTACAGCGCCAAATCGCTCTAACAATCTTCATCCTTGGCAAGCGCAGACTGAGTAAAGACGTTCCTAAGCGGACCGTGATCCAAGCGCGATAACGCCTCTCATATACGCCTCACTTTCACGCGGCGCACCCTGTGTTACATAGTCAGCGCATATTTTAGCCAAAGCATGGAAAACTGCGAAATAAGACGTACTTATTGCGCGCCGTCTTATCGCCGACGAATAGCTACCATTATCAAGTAATGTCTCTGCAGCCTTTAATAAACGACGAGCAAACGAGCGACTGCTCATCGTGAGTCGTCCTCATCATCATCGTTTCCTTCATCCGTTTTAGTATTTTGAGGCATCAAGATATCGAGGTAAACAAAGCGGTCTTCACCACGTTCTCGAAGATGCCCGTGCAATTCACCAAGAATGTGAATTCGTTCCTGTGACGATACGTCGATCGGATACGGTTGAGATAACACGGAAAATTGGAACGTGATCAAAATCTAGGTTTTGACTTACAGCTGTCTCAATGTGTCCGTAGTCTGCCAATCGCGCTTGAAGAAACTCCCTAATGAGATTGATAGCGGTTTGGTTTTCTAAAGTTGAGAAATCTATTGTATCTGGCATCTAGTTCTCCTCACTCACCCGCTCAACCCCCCAAACAGCGTCGGCATGTCCAGCGGGCGGAACCCGTAATGGTCGATCCACCGTTGATCCGCCTCGAAGAACGGGCGCAGGTCGGGCATGCCGTATTTGAGCATGGCGATGCGGTCGATGCCCATGCCCCAGGCGAAGCCCTGATAGACGTCCGGGTCCAGGCCCACGCCCGTCAGAACATTGGGGTGGACCATGCCGCAGCCGAGAATCTCCATCCAGTCGGACCCTTCGCCCAGCCGCACCTCGTTGCCGGAACGGTCGCACTGGATGTCGACTTCCAGAGACGGTTCGGTGAAGGGGAAGAAGGAGGGGCGGAAGCGCATGTCGAGCGCCTCGACCTCGAAGAAGGTCTTGCAGAACTCCGCCAGCACCCACTTCATGTTGGCGACGTTGGCACTCGTGTCGATCGACCAACCCTTCGAGCTGGTGAAACATGGCGGAATGGGTGGCGTCGGAATCCTGCCGGTAGGTCTTGCCGGGAATGACGATGCGGATCGGCGGCTGTTGCGCTTCCATCGTGCGGATCTGCACCGGTGACGTGTGGGTGCGCAGCACCTTGCGTTCGCCGTTCTCGTCGGCGTTCAGGAAAAACGTGTCGTGCATCTCCCGCGCCGGGTGGCCTTCGGGGAAGTTGAGCGCGGTGAAGTTGTAGTGGTCGGTCTCGATGTCCGGCCCTTCGGCGACGGAAAACCCCATATCGGCGAAGATGGCGGTGATCTCGTCCATCACCTGGCTGATCGGGTGAATGCGTCCGATCGAAAGCGGGTCGGGCCGGGCCGGCAGTGTGACGTCGACGGTTTCGGCGGCCAGCCGGGCGTCGAGGGCCGCGCGCTTCAACGTTTCGCGGCGAAATGAAAGGGCTTCCCCGACCCGTACCTTCAAACCGTTCAAAGCCGGTCCGGCTACCTGCCGCTCCTCGGCACTCATGGCACCGAGCGTCTTCATCTGTGCGGAGACGGTGCCCTTCTTGCCGAGCGCACCGACGCGAACGGCTTCGAGCGCAGCCTCGTCGGATGCTGCTTCGATGTCGGCCATCACGCCGGCTTCGAGAGTGTCGATATCTGTCATTGATTCAGCCTGAAAATGCAAAAACCCGCGAAAGCACAAGCCTTCGCGGGTTCTCTTAAACGTGCAAGAGCGCGAAGCCTAGGAGGCGACTGCGCCTTCGAAGGCACCGGGTGTCGTGTCCTTCAGATATTCGAGCGACGCCTTCGCCTTGCCGACCAGCGCTTCGAACGCTTCCGGCTGATGAATGGCGAGGTCGGAGAGAACCTTGCGATCGACCTCGATACCGGCCTTCGTCAGCCCGTCGATCAGGCGCGAATAGGTCAGGCCATGCTCGCGGGCGGCGGCGTTGATGCGCTGCGTCCAGAGCTGGCGGAACGTGCGCTTGCGCGCCTTGCGGTCGCGGTAGGCGTATTGCTGCGCCTTTTCGACGGCCTGCTTGGCGGTCTTGATCTGCTTGCGGCGGGCGCCGTAGTAGCCCTTGGCAGCCTTGAGAACCTTCTTGTGTTTAGCATGCGATGTTACACCGCGTTTGACACGAGCCATTGTCTATCTCCTTGAAAAAGCGGTGTTCACTTCGCGCCGTATGGCAGGAATTTTTTCACGATACGGGCATCGGGCTCGGACAGGGCCGTGGTGCCGCGCTGGTCGCGGATGAACTTGTTGGACCGTTTGATCATGCCGTGCTGCTTGCCTGCCTGGGCGGCCATCACCTTGCCGGTGGCGGAGATCTTGAATCGCTTCTTGGCAGAAGCCTTTGTCTTCATCTTGGGCATTTCATACTCCTGAAACGGCCATGCGAGACCCTCGGCGGGTCGTGCAGCGGACCGGTATGGTTGAAGGACGCTGTCGTTTGCGCCCGAAAGTCCCGACGAGGCATGCCAATGGGCCTGCCGGGGTTACCGCACACGATATGGGTGCAGCGCGGGCGATGTAGCATATCGGGCGTCGGGCGCAAGGGTGTGCCCATGCGAATGGGCACTGGGCGAATGGACACTGGCGATGGCACTGGGCGGATGGACGCTGGAATTGCGCGGCGGTCGGGGCTAGGCAGGAAGAATGATCTTTCGTGTCCTTCTCGCCGTCCTTATCGGTCTCGGTGCTACCCTGCCGATAAACCGCGTGGCCGCGCAGACTGCAGGTCCGTCGCCCGTCGTCAACGGTCCGGTCATCCCGTCCTTCGTGGACCCGAACTTTCGCCTGACCCGGCCCGACCTGTCCGACCGCACGCGGCTGCGGTTCCTGACGGTGACGGATTTTCCGCCATTTTCGTTCATCGATTCCCGCAAGCGGCTGACCGGTTTTCACGTCGATCTCGCGCGAGAGATCTGCCGCACGCTCGATCTGCTCGATCTGTGCCAGATACAGGCTGTGCCGTTGGGGGAACTGGAGGCCGAGTTGCTTGCCGGCAATGGCGAGGCGGCCCTGGCGGGGTTGCGCACCACGCCGGCGCGGCGGGCAGTGCTGGATTTCAGCCACGCCTATTTCCGTCTGCCTGCACGATTCGTCGTTCCAGCCGGTTCTTCACTGGCAGGCCGGGGCGAAGGGGCGGTGCCGTTCGTCACCCAGTTGAATGGCATGGAGATCGGGATCGTGAACGGAACGGCCCATGCGGCCTTCGCGCGGGCCTGGTTCGACGATGTACGGCTGCGCCTGTTTGCCGACCAGGCCGGGGCGCTGGAAGCCCTGCGCGCCGGTTCGGTGGCCGCCTTGTTCGGCGATGCGGTGAACCTGTCGTTTTCGATGCAGGAAACCGGTCCCCGAGCGCTGGCATTCGCCGGCCCGCCCTATTTCTCCATCGACTATTTCGGCGCCGGGTTGACCGCAGCCGTTGCCCGTGACGACGACGAATTGCGCGATGCCATCGACTATGCGCTGGCCACGATATTTCGCGACGGGCGGTTTGCGGAACTGTACCTGCGTTATTTCCCGGTGGGCGTTTTTTGATCCTGCTCCCACATCGTTGTCCGGGATCCGCCGCTGTCGGGTTGGCGCATTCTGCCCCGCAGAGCGGTGCGTAAAGCTGGAAAAAATTATGCGCCTTGCGTTGAATCGGTCTGGTGGCGCGCATGGGCCGCCAGTTCCAGGGCGGCCGCCGTCAGGCGGTCGAGGCCCAGGCGGCCACGCAGCATCTGAAGGAAGCGCGATTCCTCAACGGTAACGCTGCGGTCGCTGGCGGCGATTTCCGCAGCCAGGGCGTAGGCGGTGGTTTGCAGACGTGCGGGGAGCGCAGCGGCAAGGCCCAGCACCGTGGCAAGACCCTCTTCCTCCTGCAGAATGTCGCGGCAGGTCTTGGCGGCTTCCACCAGCCGGTCGGAGGAATAGCCGTCGAAGACCGGCAGGGTTTTGACGATATTGCCAATATGCAGCATTTCCTCATCGCTCATGGAACTGTCGACGGCGGAAATGGAAACCATGACGTAGACGATGGTGTCCTGAACGGAAATGGCGGAGGTCATGTGCAGCGTCCTGTCTCGTTTGCCCTACGGTAAGGGCGGGACGCTCGGCCTGCAACGTGGTTGATAGTCCGGGACTGCACTTCTAGACCTAGCCGACTTTCCGCAACACGTGTTCGCCACCATGACCAACCCCGATTTTCCGCCCCTCGACACCGCGCCCGAACTCGTCGAGGCCGCGCAGACCTCCAAGGCCTGGCCGTTCGAGGAGGCGCGCAAGATCGTCAAGCGGTATCGCGGAAAGTTTCCGGAAACCGGCGTGCTGTTCGAAACGGGCTACGGCCCGTCCGGCCTGCCCCATATCGGCACGTTCGGCGAAGTGGCGCGCACGTCCATGGTCATCAACGCCTTCCGGCTTGCTGACGGGTGATGCCGTGCCCGTGCGGCTGATCTGCTTTTCCGACGACATGGACGGAATGCGCAAAGTGCCGGGCAACGTGCCGGACGCCGATATGCTGGAACCCCATCTGGGCCGTCCGCTGACCCGGGTGCCGAACCCGTTCGGCTCCGACGCACCCTCGTTCGGCCACCACAACAACGCCAAGCTGCGGGAATTTCTCGACCGCTTCGGCTTCGCTTACGACTTCGCGTCCGCGACCGAGGAATATGCCTCCGGCCGGTTCGACGACGCCCTGAAGGCTGCGGCCCGCAATTACGATGCGATCATGGACATCATGCTGCCGACGCTCGGGCCGGATCGCCGCGCAACCTACTCGCCGTTTCTGCCGATCAGCGAGACCACCGGGCAGGTGCTTTACGTACCGATGATCGCGGTGGACGCAGAAGCGGGCACGCTGACCTTCATGGAAGACGGCAAGGAGGTGACGCAGTCGTTCCTCGGCGGCAAGGCCAAGCTGCAATGGAAGCCGGATTTCGGCATGCGCTGGGCGGCGCTCGGCGTCGATTTCGAGATGTACGGCAAGGACCACCAGAACAATTCGGCGCTCTACGACAAGATATGCCGCGCGCTGGGCGGACGCGCTCCGGAACATTTCATCTACGAACTGTTTCTCGACGAGAACGGTGAGAAGATTTCCAAGACCTCCGGCAACGGCATCGCGGTGGAGGACTGGCTGGCCTATGCGCCGACGGAAAGCCTGTCGCTATTCATGTTCACCAAGCCGCGCACGGCCAAGCGGCTGTTCTTCGACGTGATTCCGCGCGCCGTGGACGAGTATTTCCAGCACTTATCTGCCTATTGGGCGGCCTATGAGGGACAGGACGCCAAGGCGCGGCTGGCCAATCCGGTCTGGCACATTCATGCCGGGTCGCCCCCGGCAGCCGACATGCCGGTGACGTTTTCGATGCTCCTCAATCTCGTCAGCGCGGCCAATGCGTCCGACAAGGCGACCCTGTGGGGCTTCATCTCGCAATATGATGCCGATGCGACGCCGCAGAACAATCCGAAACTGGACGAGTTGGTCGGGTTCGCCATCCGCTATTTCGAAGACTTCGTGAAACCGGCCAAGACGTTTCGTGCACCGACCGATGTGGAGCGCGCTGCGATGGCGGACCTGGCCGAACGGCTGGCGAAAGCACCGGACGATGCGGACGGGGAGGCATTGCAGACGGAGGTCTTCGCCGCGGGCAAGGCGCATGGGATCGAACCGCTACGCGACTGGTTCCAGGCGCTCTATCAAGTGCTGCTGGGGCAGGACCAGGGCCCCCGCTTCGGCTCCTTCGCCGCGCTTTACGGCCAGGACGCGACGGTTGCGATGATCCACGACGCGTTGGCACGGGGCGACTAGCTGCCGCAATAGGGCAAGAAAAAGGGGCGGCTCTTTCGGGCCGCCCTTTTTCATTCAGTCTGTCGACGAACCTATTCGCGGTTGCCCATGAAGGACAGCAGGAACATGAACATGTTGATGAAGTTCAGGTAGAGCGACAGGGCACCCATGATGGATGTCTTGGCCATCATCGTCGCGTCGTGGGCGACCGCGTCATACATGTGTTTCAGGCGCTGGGTGTCGTAGGCGGTGAGGCCTGCGAAAATCAGCACGCCGAGCACGTTGATGGCGAACATCAGGGCGGACGACTGCAGGAAGATGTTGACGACCATCGCGATGATGATGCCGATCAGGCCCATGAACAGGAACGAACCCATGCCCGAAAGCGACCGTTTCGTCGTGTAGCCGTACAGCGACAGCGCACCGAATGCGGTGGCCGTGACGAAGAACGTCTGCGCGATGGACTGGCCGGTATATTGCAGGAAGATCGACGAAAGCGACACGCCCATCACTGCGGAGAACAGGAAGAACAGTGCGCGGGCAGCGGATGCCGACAGCTTGTTGATGCCGAAGGACAGCACCATCACGAAAGCCAGCGGGCTGAGCATCACAACCCACTTCAGCGGTGTCGCATACAGCGTGAAGCCGAGCTGGTTCAGAGCCACCCCGTTGGGGAGCGTTGCAACGGTGGTGGCCGCGCTGTCGGCGATCACCATACCGGCAAGGCCGAGGGCCACGCCGCCGGTGATGACCATCGCGATGGCCATGTAGTTGTAGATGCCGAGCATGTAGGAGCGCAGGCCCTGATCGATCTGCGCCTGGTCCATGCCTGCCGGGCGCGTTTGCGCCGACTGGTACTGGTTGAAATCAGCCATGATGTCCTCTCAAGAACGGTTGATTGAAGTAGCGTGCGGAACCACGGGGCCCCGTTCCCGCCTAATATGTGGCGGTTGGCGCTGCACCACAAGGGGCGCACCGTCGCTACCGGGTCGATTGATGAAGTCTATCGTTAACGGTCAAACCGCCTATTCATTGGTCCCGAACCGCGCCTTGCGGGCGGCCAGCGTGCGCAGACGCAAGGCGTTGAGCTGGATGAAACCATGGGCATCGGCCTGGTCGTAGGCGCCCGCATCGTCCTCGAACGTCACCAGCTCTTCCGAATAGAGCGATTTTGGCGACGACCGGGCGGTCACAATCACGTTGCCCTTGTAAAGGGTGAGCGTAACCTCCCCTTCCACATGGCGCTGGGAAAGGTCGATGGCAGCCTGCAACATCTCGCGCTCCGGCGAGAACCAGAAGCCGTTATAGATCAGCTCCGCATAGCGCGGCATCAGTTCGTCCTTCAGATGCGCCGCGCCGCTGTCCAGCGTGATCGATTCCATCGCCCGGTGCGCGGTCAGTAGGATCGTGCCGCCGGGGGTTTCGTAGACCCCGCGGGATTTCATGCCCACGAACCGGTTTTCCACGAGGTCGAGCCGCCCGATGCCGTTTTCCTTGCCCAGCGTGTTGAGGCGCGACAGCAACGCGGCAGGGGACAGGGTTTCACCGTCGATCGATACCGCATCGCCGAGGTGGAAACCGACCGTGATCTGCATCGGCGTATCGGGGGCGTCCATCGGCGAGATGGTGCGCATGTGGACGTATTCGGGGGCCGGATCGGCCGGGTCTTCCAGCACCTTGCCCTCGGAGGACGAATGCAGAAGGTTCGCGTCCACCGAAAACGGGCTTTCGCCGCGCTTGTCCTTGGCGACCTGAATTTGATGCTCCTCGGCAAACGCGACGAGGTCGTTGCGGCCCTTGAACTCCCATTCCCGCCACGGTGCGATGACCTTGATGTTGGGGTCGAGCGCATAGGCTGCCAGTTCGAACCGCACCTGATCGTTGCCCTTGCCGGTGGCCCCATGGGCGATCGCGTCCGCCCCCGTCTCGCGGGCGATTTCCACCAGCCGCTTGGAAATGAGCGGACGGGCGATGGAGGTGCCGAGCAGGTAGACGCCTTCATAGACGGCATTGGCGCGGAACATGGGGAAGACGAAATCGCGCACGAATTCTTCGCGCACGTCCTCGATGTAGATTTCCTCGATGCCGAGGTGCTCCGCCTTGCGTTTGGCCTCTTCCAGCTCGGCCCCGCCCTCGATCTCGCTCTGCCCAAGATCGGCGGTGAAGGTGACGACCTCGGCTCCATACTCGGTCTGCAACCACTTCAGAATGATGGATGTGTCGAGGCCGCCGGAATAGGCGAGTACGACCTTCTTCACCTGGCTCTTGTCGATCTTGGGCATGGGGGCGTCCGGCAGCGTGGGTTCGTGATGCTCTTAGACAGCAGCGCCATCGGCGCGCAAGTCAGCGATACGCCCGGGCGTTCGACCAGGCCGCGAGCCTGTTCACCATCCGCCGACCGGCAGCGCTTTGCAGCGCCCAGACGGTGCCGGTCACGCAGGCGACGGTGATGAAGGCGCTGAGCGTGATGTCCGACAGGTAATGGCGTCCGAAGGCCACGCGCAGGACCGAGACGCCGGTGGCAAACACCATCAAAACCGCAAAGACTCCCTGCCGCCACGGGCGGGGCACGATGAAGACGATCCACAGCAACCAGAAAGCGCCGGACGCCTCGCCGGACACGAAGGAACAGTTGCTTTCGCATTGGTCGCTGATCGTGCCCGGTGCGACGTAGACCCCGTCGCCGCCGAAACCGTCGGTCTGGTACGGACGGGGACGACCCCACAATTCCTTCAGGATCAGATTGACGATCAGCAGGGGTGCGAGAAGCCCCGATATCGCGGCCAGCAGCGGTGCGGCGATGGTGGCCGCACGCTTTCGGGCCGGCCACAGCAGCGACCAGAGCAGCCAGACGACGACGACGACGATGAGCGCACGCGGAATGCCCATGCCGATTTCACGCACGGCGTTCCAGAATGGATCGACGGACATGGGGAACGCCTCGCACGGGCCCGGCAGGCAGGCTTCGCCGGCGTAGAACAGGCCCGTCGCCCATACATCCAGCGTCGGAAACAGGCGGAAGACGATGAGAGCTGCGATACCTGCTACCAGCAGACCGATGGTCGTGCGGGCAGGATTGTCGGCAAGCTTCCAGGCCGATGGGTCGGGCGCATGGGTGTTACCTGGGGTGTTGCCAGGGGTGCGCCGTCGCATTGCATCTGTCATCCGTGTTCCGACATCTTCGAGAACCGGTCCCACGCACGTTCGGGACACTCTTGCGTCGCGCGGGTCTTACACCGATTGTCGCGTCGATCTCAAACCTGCAACGCCGGTCATGCCTTTCATGCCCTTCATTCCCGATCCTCCCGTCCTCGTCGCCTTCGCCCTTGCGGCGTGGCTGCTGGCGGCAACGCCGGGGCCGGACATGACGCTGTTCATTTCCCGCACGTTGCATAGCGGACGTGCCGCCGGACTGGTGTCCCTGGCGGGGGCTTCCACCGGCACGCTGGTGCATACGGCGCTGGCGGTGCTGGGCGTGTCGGCCATCATCGCAGCATCGGCGACCGCGTTCACGGTGCTGAAACTGGTGGGGGCAGCCTACCTGCTCTGGCTTGCGGTCGAGGCGGTCTGGAAAGGGTCGTCCTTTTCCATGCCGGAAGCGGGTGAGCGCGGCACGCGGGTGGTCAGCCTGAAGCGGGCGTTTCTGACCGGCATCGGCATCAACCTGCTGAACCCGAAGATCGTGCTGTTCTTCATGACCTTCCTGCCGCAATTCGTCAGCGCCGATGACCCGTTCGCAGCCCGCAAGATGGCGTTTCTCGGCGTCTTCTTCGTGGTCATCTGCGCCCCGCCGCTGGTGGCGCTGATCTTCACCGCCGAACGGTTTTCATCCGCGCTATCGCGCAATCCGCGAATCGGTCGCGCGATCGACTACCTGTTCGGGACGGTGTTTGCCGTGTTCGCGGTGCGGATATTGTTTGAAGAAAGTCGCTAGGGATTGATTGCTCTCACGCAATCAGGCTTTGCATGATGCTCCGAGGGGCGGCACATGGGTGCCGGTCGGCCGCTTGGCCTCCTCGCTTTTCGCTTCGAGGCGAACGGCTCTACTCACCGTAGCCGGTCGCCATGGCGGCGGGATAGCTCGCCATAGCCGCTTCGGCCGCGCTTGCTTTCTCCAAGGCCGCACGATCCGCCTTCTTCAGCCGTTCCGATTCGCTCTTCAACTGCCCGCAGGCCGCCAGGATGTCGCGGCCCCGGGGGGTGCGGATGGGGGAGGCGTAGCCGTTGTCGTTCACGAATTGCGCGAACTTTTCGATCTGCGCCTGGTGGGAACATTCATAGGCGCTGCCGGGCCAGGGATTGAACGGGATGAGATTGATCTTGGCGGGCAGGCCCTTGAGCAGGCGCACCAGTTCCTTCGCCTCGGCAAGCGAATCGTTCACGCCCTTGAGCATGACGTATTCGAAGGTGATGCGCTTGGCGTTCGAGACGCCGGGATAGGTGCGGCAGGCCTCCATCAGTTCGGCGATGGGGTACTTGCGGTTGATCGGCACCAGTTCGTCGCGCAAGGCGTCGGTGACGGCGTGGAGCGAGATGGCCAGACCGCAACCGATCTCGTCGCCGGTGCGGGTGATGCCGGGCACGACGCCGGAGGTCGATAGCGTGATGCGGCGTTTGGAGAGCGCCAGTCCGTCGCCGTCGGATGCCAGCAGGAGCGCATCGCGGACATTGTCGAAATTGTAGAGCGGCTCTCCCATGCCCATCATCACGATGTTGGTGACGCGGCGCTCATGGGGCGGGCGGCCGAAGTCCCCCAGCCGGTCGCGGGCGACCATGAGCTGCATGAGAATTTCCCCCGCCGTCAGGTTGCGCACCAGCCGTTGGGTGCCCGTGTGGCAGAACGTGCAGGTGAGCGTGCAGCCGACCTGCGAGGAAATGCACAGCGTGCCGCGATCGGCTTCGGGAATATAGACCGTCTCCACCTCGACCGGCTTGCCCGCGCCGCCGGAGGGGAACCGGAACAGCCATTTGCGGGTGCCGTCCTGCGAGATCTGTTCCTCGACGATTTCGGGGCGTTCGACGGTGAACCTGTCCTCCAGCAACGTGCGCGTGTCGCGGCCCACATTGTGCATGGCGGTAAAGTCGGCGTGGCCGTGGACGTAGATGAAGCTCATCAGCTGCGAGGCGCGCATCCGCGCCTGCCTGTCCGGCACGCCGGCATCCGTCAGCGCGGCAACCATCTCGGGCTTGGACATGCCGACGAGGTTTGCACGCGCGGGCTCAGCGTCGATCTTCGGGCGTTTGGCCGGATCGGTCAGGTCGAGGGAAAGTGCCATGGACCGCTATATGGGGCAGCATTATCGGCAGAGCAAACACTTGCCCGATGATAGAACAATCGCCACATTGAGTTGAACATGAGAAAGGTGCCTGGGCAATGTCCGACGACGACAAGCAGAGACACGACATGGAAATCGAGCAAATGCGCGCGACCACCATGAAATTGATCAACGAAGCGGGCAAGCTCGCTGTCGAAGCGGAGAAAATGCGGAAAGAATCCGTATATTACCCAATTGCGA
This sequence comes from uncultured Alphaproteobacteria bacterium, assembly GCA_963711195.1. Taxonomy (GTDB): domain Bacteria; phylum Pseudomonadota; class Alphaproteobacteria; order Rhizobiales; family Rhizobiaceae; genus Pseudahrensia. Next base: position 104,587 of record CAVQDK010000001.1, on the reverse strand, counting down.
TCGGAGCGACCGCTACGCTTGCGGTCGTCGCAGTCCTCAGACTTTTCGTCTAACCAGAACCTACTTGCAGTTCTGCACTTCGTTGAGCGCCGCCGTTACGCCGGACAGCGAATAGGTGTAGACGGTGTTGGTGCCGCGGGTGGACTGGCCCGACACCTTCATGGACGAACCGGCGCGCATGGCGGCCACTAGGTCCGGTTCCTTGCCGACATCCTTCAACCAGGCATTGTTGCCGGAAGAGAACATGTCGAACGTCTTGCCGTCGACCGTCACGGTTACACCGGCATCGGCCTTCAGCGGATAACCGACCTCGAATTGCGGTTCGAAACCGGTGGAGCCGTCAGGCTTCTGGGACACCAGAAAGAAGACGTCGCCGTGGTTGCGGTCCGCCGGTTCCTTCACGGTGGGAATGGACAGGATATAGCAGATCTTGCCGGCATTGGTGTCCTGGTAGCTGAACGCGCCCCAGGCCTTGTGCTGCTTGATCGGCTTGGGAGCCGCCTGCGCCAGAGCGGGTGCGGCGAATGCGGTGGCCACCGTGAGTGCAAGGGCTGTCGTGCGAAGTGTCATGTAAGGGGTCCCAACCTGTCAGTCTCGTAAGCGAACCGGCAAAAGCGTATCTCGCCGGTCAAGTTTCAACAACCATGCCGCCATTGCCTTACAAAAAGCTAAACGGCACCGTTAATTTCCCGTTGCGTGCAGCGTGTCATGCGACCGCCTCCGTTCCTTGGTTCGCAAATCGGGCCGTTTTTAGAATGCAGCCCGATCGCTCCCCCTTGCCAAAGGGCAGGCACGCCGATTGAAACGGGCCAAACAAGTCGAGACGAGAGAACTGACATGAAAGCCCTGCTGTCGAAGGAACCCGGCCCGCCCTCCACCATGGTGATGGAGGATGTGGCGAAGCCCGACCCGAAGAAGGGCGAAGTGCTGGTGCGCGTGACGATCGCGGCGCTCAACTTCTTCGACTGCCTCATCATCGAGGACAAATACCAGATCAAACCGCCGCGGCCCTTCTCCATCGGTGCGGAAATGTCCGGCGTGGTCGACGCTGTGGGTGACGGGGTGGAGGACTTCGCGGTGGGTGACCGGGTCTGCGGCTATGTCCAGACGGGCACCGCGCGGGAATACGTTGCCGCCCCGGCTTTCGCCCTGTCGAAGATACCCGAAGGGGTGAGCGACGAGCAGGCGGCCTGCATCATGGTCACCTACGGCACTAGCTATCATGCGCTGAAGGACCGGGGTGAGTTGAAATCCGGCGAGACGCTGGCGGTGCTTGGCGCATCCGGCGGCGTCGGTCAGGCGGCGGTGGAACTGGGGCGCATCATGGGCGCGGAGGTCATCGCGCTGGCGTCCACCGATGACAAGGTGGCGTTTGCCAAGGAATGCGGCGCATCCATCGGCATCAATTACAGCGAGGCCGACGTGAAGGACGCGCTGAAGAAGGCGACGAACGGCAAAGGCGTCGATGTGATCTACGATCCGGTGGGTGGTGATTTCTCGGAAGCCGCGTTTCGCTCCATAGCTTGGGGCGGACGGTTTCTGGTCATCGGTTTCGCGGCGGGGCCGATCCCGAAGATACCGCTCAACCTGCCGCTGCTGAAAAGCGCGGACCTGCGCGGGGTGTTCTGGGGCTCGTTCACCATGCGCGATCCGAAGGGCAACAGACAGAACATCGACGACCTGCTGGGCTGGCTCGCCGACGGCACGCTGAAGCCCCATGTGGATTCGGTCTTCCCACTCGAAGAGGGCGCGGCTGCGCTGGACAAGATCGCGGCGCGCGACGTGAAGGGCAAGGTGCTGCTGCGGGTTTCGGACAGCTAGGTCATGCCGCTCGCTCCTGCCTCCGGCGCGTTCATCGAACGCCTGGGCGCATGTCTGCCACCCGATACGTTGCGCGAGGCGGACGACCGGTACCGGGAGGAACTGCGCAAGCTGGCGGCGGGCAGTGCCACCCATGTCGCCTTGCCGCGCACGACCCAAGAGGTTGCCACCATCGTGCGGGCCTGTGCGGCGGAGCGGGTGGCCGTGGTGCCCTATGGCGGCGGTACGGGCCTCGTCGGCGGGCAGGTCGCGGGTGGCGTTGCAGCGCTGACCGTCTCGCTGGAACGGATGGACGCGGTGCGCGGGCTGTGGCGGGAAGAGGGGGCGATGACGGTGGAAGCCGGGGCCATCCTGTCCAATATTCATGCGGCTGCGCAGGATGCGGGGCTGATGTTCCCGCTGTCGCTGGCGTCGAAAGGCAGCGCCCGGCTCGGCGGTCTGCTGGCGGCCAATGCGGGGGGCACGGCGGTGCTTCGCTACGGCACGATGCGGGAATTGACGCTGGGGATCGAAGCCGTGCTGCCGGACGGCTCGGTGATGGACACGGCGCACCGGCTTCGCAAATCGAACATGGGCTACGATCTGCGCCATCTGCTGATCGGATCGGAAGGCACGCTCGGCATCATCACGGCAGCCACGTTGCGCCTGTTTCCCGAAACACGCTCACGGGCGGCGGCGTTCCTCGCGGTGCGGGCGCCGGAAGACGCCCTTTCACTGCTTGCACTGGCGCGCGACCGGTTGGGGAATGCGGTCAGCGGGTGCGAATTGATCGACGGGCAGGGCCTGCGCTGGCTGGCGCAGACCCACCCGCAGATCCGGCAGGTGCTGGACCCGGTTCCCGACTGGTCGGTGCTGCTGGAGGCCGGGCTGTTCGACGGGGACGCCGCCGATCTGCTGGAGGAAGTGGCGGGGCTCGCCGCTGAGCGTGGCATGGTCATCGACGGCACGGTCTCCCGTTCGGAAGCGCAGCGCGAGACTTTCTGGGCCGTGCGCGAGAGCATTCCCGAAGCCAACCGGGCCATCGGGGCCATTGCTTCCCACGATGTCAGCGTGCCGTTGTCCGACGTACCGCGGCTGATTGCGGAGGGGCGGGCGGCGTTGCGGGAGATCGCCCCCGACATCCGCTTCAACACGTTCGGCCATGTCGGCGACGGCAACGTGCACTACAATCTGTTCCCCGCCGAAGGGCGCACGAAGGCGGATTATGCCGACACGCGCGAAGCCCTGACTGCGCGGTTGCACGATATGGTGGCGGCGATGGGGGGCGCGATCAGTGCGGAACACGGGATCGGGCGCTTCAAGGCCGACGATCTGGCGCGGCTCGGCGATCCGGCGGCGTTGGCCGCGATGCGCGCGGTCAAGGCCGCGCTCGATCCGCACGGGATCATGAACCCGGGCGCGGTGCTCGGCGTATAGTCCTCAGGCCCGCGCGGCGTCCTTGAACGACATCAGCCGTTTCTCGCCCTCGTGCCACAGGGACAGGCCGATGCAGCCGATCGAGTCCCGCACCGTCAGTCGGGAAATCTCCGCCAGCTTCGGTTCGGCCCGGAAACATTCGCGCAACCGGTAGCCCGGCACACGGCTGTTCAGGTGGTGGATGTGGTGGAGCGCGATATCGCCCGTCAGCCAGTTCATCCAGGCGGGCAGGATGTAGTGGGACGAGCCGTGCAAGGCCGCCGTCTGCAGATGCCAGTCTTCCGACTGCTCCCAATGGGTGTGTTCGAACTGGTGCTGCACGAAGAACAGCCACGCGCCGACCCAGGACGTGACGCAGGCCACCGGCAGCAGCGACAGCATCGTCACGCCGAACCCGAAGATCAGCGACAGGGTGCCATAGAGAACGACCAGCGCCACGTTCAGCGCCATGATCGACCGCCAGGATTCGGCGGGCGTCAGGGGCTGGCCCCACGGGGAGCGCAGCATGCAGGATGAAATAGACCGGCGGGCCGATGATATGCAGGATCAGCGGGTGGCGGTAGATGCGGTACCAGCGTTTGGCCGACGGGCTGAGCGCCTCGTATTCGGCGACCGTGAACGTGTCCACGTCCCCGATGCCGCGACGACCCAGATCGCCAGCGCTGGCATGGTGGAGCGCATGGGTGCGCTTCCAGAAACCGTAAGGGGTGAAGGTGAAGACGGCGAGCACCCGCCCGACCGCATTGTTCAACCGCTTGTCGGTAAAGAACGAGCCGTGGCCGCAATCGTGCTGGAAGGTGAACAGGCGCACCAGCAGCATTCCGGCAGGCAGCGACAGCACGACCGCGCCCCAGTAACCGGCCTGAACGGCAAACAGGATCACGGCGCACAGGGCCAGATAGAGGGTCAACGTCACGGCCAGCTGGCCCCAGGCACGCCGGTCGATGGCATCGCGGTAGTTCATGCAATGACGCGCAAGGGCACGTATGGTATCGTCGGGCTTGGCAAGGCTCGTTACGGACAAGTCGGCATCTCCACGGGCGGGGCGCGCCGTGCAGTTGGGCAGGCGTCGGTGCCCCTTTGCACCATCCACGCGCCCATAGCTACAGGACAGGCCGCGTCGTATCATCCTCATGCTACGACTGGCGGCGGCACGGTTTGGCGGAAGGCAGAGACGATGAAGAAGGATTATCCCGAAACCCCCGACGGGCGCTACTTCGTCTCCAAGGGCAGGCTCTGGCGCAAGACGAACCCGGCCCTCGGCGAAAGCGAACGGCGGGCGGCTGTGAAGGCGCTCATGCAGGCGCGGCGGGCGGTACGGTTTGCCGCTGGCGATGCGGACATGCGGCAAGCGCGGGACGCGGTCGACGCGGCCAAGCGCACCTTGGGTGAGCGGGGGCCGGTGTGGTGGGACGACGGAGCACCGGATGAAAACCGCAAGGCACCGTGGAACAGTTCCCACGCCGAGTGGTGGGCCGGTCTCGATGAACGGGCCAGGCAGGCGGGGCTTGGCAAGGTGGACAAAACCGGACCAGAGTGACGATCAGCCCCGCGCTTCCGGAACCTCGTCGGCCACCACCGCTCCGCGATAACCGAGCGGTTTCGGTGGACCGGTCGTCGAATCCATACGGGTCTGGTATTCGGCCTCTGCGTTCAGGATTGCGCCCACCGCAAAGATCAGAATCGAATAATAGAGCCACAACATGGTGACGATGGCGACCGACAGGGAACCGAACGTGGCGTCGTAATTGCCGAAATTCTGCACGTAGAAGGAAAACAGCGCCGACAGGAGCAGCCAGGCGATCGTGCCGAAGGCCGCACCGGGCACGAGCCAGACGAGACGGGCATCCTTCCGGTCCGGCCCCAGCCGGTAGAGCACCACCAGTGCGAACATGACGAACAGGAACAGGAGCGGCCAGCGCAGCAGCAGGACGAACCATTCGAAAGACGCACCGAACGGCAGCGCGAGGAATATCGCTGGCAGGGCCGCGACCGTCAGGATGGCGACTGCGAGAAACACCATCCCACCGAAGGTCAGACCGATCGACAGCAATGCGGAGACGATGAAGCTGCGGTTGTCGTGTTCGCGATAGGCTTCCGAGATCAGACCGACGAGCGAGCCCACGCCTCGCGACCCGCTCCACAGGGCGATGCCGAGCGCGAGCACGAGCCCCAGCCCCAATCCGGTTTCGGGCTGGGAAAGCAGGGCGTCCAGCCGTTCGGCGATGATCGTGAATGCCTCCGGCGGCACGAAAGGTTGCAGCGTGTCGAGCTGCGTCCGCAACATGCTTCGATCGAGGAACAACCCGTAGGTCAGAACGGCTGCGGCGATGGCGGGAAAGATGGAAAAGAACGTGAAGAACGCCACGCCCGCGCAGCGGATCGAGATGTCCGCTTCACCGAACCGGGCGACCCCGCGCTTCACGATCGGCCACCACCCTTTCAGGCTTATCTGAAAGGGTGAGGTCGCGTATTTGCCGGACCGGTGTTCGGGCTGTTCCATGGGGACCCCTCTCGCATGAGGGGTAGGCTCCTAGTCCTTCTTCTCGTCCTCGGCCACCCCCAGCACGGAGGTGGAGGCGATCACGTTGCTGCCGACCTTCGATCTGCCCTTGGGAATTGCGGAGGACACGTCCGGTGAAGACGGGGCACTGGTGCCGGCCGTGGACGGTTTGCGTGGCTTCGCCTGTGCAACCGTCGTTTTCCGTGGCGCGACCGTCGGGTCCGGGCTTGGCGGGAAATCTTCGTGATGATCGAATGCGTCATCGTGGCGTTCGTCGTCGTTGCGGTAGGCCAGGAACGACGCTGCGGCTGCGCCGACGGCAAGGGCTGCCAGTCCGGCCGTGACAGGATTGTCGCGAACCCAGGAACCTGCGTCTCCGGCCATGCGCGCCCCGGTCTCCGGCGCATGTCGTGCGTAGTGGGCGGCGTGGTTGCGCGAGATCTTGTAACCGGCAACGCCGCTGCGATAGGCGCTGTCGGCGTATGTGGAGGCGGATCGTCCGGCACCGGATGCCGTATCCGTGGCCCCCGAGACGAGGGCACCCGCCTTGTCCTGCAACGTGTCGACCGCATCACCCACCCCGTCGGCGAGACTGGAAGCCTGCGCCTTCAGGGCGTGCAGATGGTTGCCGGTACGTTCGGCCGGATCGGTCGCCACCGGCAGCGGATGGTCGCGGGTGACGGTGCGTTTCTGGTTGTTCATGAGAATGCCGGCCAGACCGACGCCGGCCAGCAGGAACGATACGGGTGCGCTTCTCGCGGCGTGCACGAGGGCATCGAGCGTATCGGCAGGGGCATCGCTGCGCGCGCCGATGGCATCGTTGAAAAGCCTGTCCGGCGCGAGCGATGTGCTGAGCTGTGAAGCGTGACGGTCGAACCGGGCACGGGTTTCAGCGATCTGATCTTCGATATATTCCGGACTGTCGTTGCGGATCGGCATTATACGTTCTCCCGAATGGTTTCCGCGGTCCGGTTCACGGATGCGACGGTGCGGTGGGGCATGAGGTTCTTCGACTTCATCAGCGCGGAACCGCGCATGAGAAAGAAGGCCGTGAAGCCGAGGAAGATGAGGGCGACGATGACCGGCGCGAAGGGCCCGAGGATCGCCGCCAGCAGGATGATGAGCGCCTGGGCCAGAATGAGAACCCCGCACACACCCAGCATCAGACCGACGATGAGGTAGAGGACGCCGTGGCGCAGATTGTCCAGTTTCTCACCGGCTTCGGCGCGGGCCAGCTGCAGTTCCTGCTGGAGGAGCAGGATACCGTCACTGACGAGACCGCGCACGGAATCGACCGTGTTTTGAAGGGACATGGGAGGGCTCCTGAGAATGGCCGGTTCGCGCCCGGTCGGATATGGTTTCAAACGGGAAGCGACGGCGTTCGTTCCAGCGTAAATCGGCGAAGCGTATTGTATCGCCTTCGCCGGTGCCCCATTGTTGCGAACGGTTCCTAACTGGAGATGGTCGCCCCACATGTCGTTACGGTTCGTCGCCACGCTCGTCGTCCTTGCCGCGTTCGCCTTGCCCGCGCGGGCGGAGCCGTTGAAGGTGGTCACGACCTTCACCGTGATCGCCGACATGGCGCAGAACGTGGCTGGGGATGCGGCAGAGGTCGTTTCCATCACCCGCCCGGGGGCGGAGATCCACGGCTATCAGCCGACCCCGCAGGATCTGGTGCGCGCCAGCGGTGCCGATCTGATCCTGTGGAACGGCCTCAACCTGGAACTGTGGTTCGAGCAGTTCATCGGCAATCTGGGCGACATTCCTTCCGTCACGATCAGCGAGGGCATCGTGCCCATCGCCATCGCCGAGGGGGCATACGAGGGCAAATCCAATCCCCATGCCTGGATCGGGCCGGAAGCGGCTTTGGTCTATGTGGACAATATCCGCGATGCGCTGGCGCAACACGACCCGGACAATGCCGACGTCTATGCCGCCAACGCCGAGGCCTACAAGGCGCAGATCACCGCCACCATCGCGCCTTTGCGCGAACGGATCGCCGCGATTCCCGAAGACGAAACGCTGGCTGGTCACCTGCGAAGGCGCGTTCTCCTATCTGGCCCGGGATTTCGGGCTGCGCGAACTGTATCTGTGGCCGATGAACGCCGATGCGGTGGGCACGCCGCAGCAGGTGCGGCGGGTCATCGACACGGTGCGCGACAATGCCATCCCCGTCGTGTTCTGCGAAAGCACGGTCAACACCGATCCGGCCCGCCAGGTCGCGCGGGAAACCGGTGCGCGTTACGGTGGTGAACTCTACGTGGATTCGCTCAGCGAGGCGGGCGGTCCGGTGCCGACCTTTCTCGACCTGTTACGCGTCACATCGCAGACTGTTGCCGACGGGTTGACGGCCAAGTGAGCAATCTAGGCATCGAGGCGAAGGACGTCACCGTCACCTATCGCAACGGCCATACGGCCCTGCACGATGCCAGCTTTACCGTGCCCAAGGGCACGATCACCGCTCTCGTGGGGGTGAACGGTGCCGGTAAATCGACTTTGTTCAAGGCGATCATGGGGTTTGTCCCGGCTGCGCGGGGTGAAATCAGACTATTGGGGCGCACGGTGCGGGAGGCGCTGAAGGCCAATCTCGTGTCCTACGTGCCGCAGTCGGAAGAGGTCGACTGGTCGTTTCCAGTGCTCGTGGAAGACGTGGTGATGATGGGACGCTACGGCCATATGAACTTTCTGCGCCGCGCCCGAGCCGCCGACCATGAGGCCGTCGAACAGGCGCTGTCCCGCGTCGGGATGAGCGACTTTCGCGCACGGCAGATCGGCGAATTGTCCGGCGGTCAGCGCAAGCGGGTCTTTCTCGCCCGGGCGCTGGCGCAGGACGGGCAGGTCATCCTGCTGGACGAGCCGTTCACCGGGGTGGATGTAAAAACCGAGGACCAGATCATCGGCCTGTTGCGTGAACTGCGCGACGAGGGCCGTGTGATGCTGGTGGCCACGCACAATCTCGGTTCGGTGCCGGAATATTGCGATAGAACCGTATTGGTGAAGAACACGATCATCGCCCACGGGCCGACGGAAACGGTGTTTACCCGCGACAATCTCGAACTCGCCTTCGGCGGCGTGCTGCGCCACTTCACGCTGGGCGGCGACGAATTGCACGATGACGACGACGCCCGCGAAGTGCGCATCATTACCGACGACGAGCGTCCCTTCGTCGTTTATGGCGACGATACCCGACAGAAGTCGTCGCAATGAGCGTTTTGCTGGAACCGTTCGGCTATTCCTACATGGTCAATGCCATGTGGGTCTCGGCATTGGTCGGCGCGGTCTGCGCGTTCCTGTCCGCCTATCTGATGTTGAAGGGCTGGTCGCTGATCGGCGATGCGCTGTCCCATTCCGTCGTGCCGGGAGTAGCGGGCGCCGTGATGCTGGGCCTGCCGTTCGCCTTCGGTGCGTTCATCGCGGGCGGGCTGGCGGCGGGGGCGATGCTGTTTCTGTCGCAACGCTCCGGGCTGAAGGTGGACGTGGTGATCGGCATCATCTTCACCTCCTTCTTCGGGCTCGGGCTGTTCATGATCTCGCTCAACCCGGTCGCGGTGTCGGTTCAGACCATCACCATGGGCAACATTCTGGCGATCTCGCCGGAAGACACGATCCAGCTCGTCATCATCGCGGTCGTGTCGCTTTCCGTGCTGGCGGTGCTGTGGAAGGACATGCTGGTGGCGTTCTTCGACGAGAACCACGCTCGGTCCATCGGGCTGCGCCCGGACGTGTCTGAAGGCCGTGTTCTTCGTGCTTCTGTCGGCCTCGGTGGTCGCCGCCATGCAGACGGTGGGGGCGTTTCTGGTCATCGCCATGGTCATCACGCCGGGGGCGACGGCTTACCTGCTCTGCGACCGGTTTCCGCGCCTGCTGGCACTTTCGGTGGCGATCGGCGCGGTGACGAGCTTCGTGGGGGCCTATGCCAGTTTCTTCCTGAACGGCGCGACGGGGGGCATCATCGTGGTGCTGCAGACGCTGGTCTTCATGGCGGCCTTCATCTTCGCGCCGAAGCACGGCCTGCTGAATGCGCGGGCGAAGGCGAAGGCCGCGCTGGCCCAGCCGAAGGCGGCTATGGAAAGAGCGGCGCGTTGACCATGGATACTCTCCTGCTGCCGTTCCAGTTTCCCTTCATGCACAACGCATTCCTGATCGCGTTTCTCGTCGCCCCGCCGACGGCGCTGCTGTCGTGCTATCTCGTGCTGAAGGGCTGGGCGCTGATGGGGGACGCGGTGGCCCATGCCATTCTGCCGGGTGTCATCATCGCCTATATTGCAGGCATTCCGCTGCTCGTCGGAGCCTTCGTCGCCGGCATGGGCTGCGCCCTGCTGACGGGCTACCTGTCGGCCAACAGCCGGGTGAAGCAGGACACGGTGATGGGGGTCGTCTTTTCCGGCATGTTCGCCATCGGGCTGATCCTGTTCGTGGCCTTCCCGACCGACGCCCATCTCGACCACATCCTGTTCGGCAACATGCTGGGTGTCGGCACCGGCGATCTGTGGACGGCGGGGGTGATTTCCATCGTCGTGTGCGCAGTGCTGCTGGTGAAATGGCGGGATTTTCTGCTCCACGCCTTCGATCCGGCGCAGGCGCAGGCGTCCGGCCTGCATACGGGCTGGCTGCATTACGGCCTGCTCGCCATCCTGTCGCTGACCATCGTGGCGACGTTGTCGTCCGTCGGGCTGGTGCTGGCGGTGGCGCTGCTGGTGACGCCGGGGGCCATCGCGTTCCTGACGGTGCGCAGCTTCGGCTGGATGCTGGTCGTGTCCGTGGCCGTGTGCCTGTTTTCAATGCTGGTAGGCGTCTATGCGAGCTTCTTTCTCGATTCCGCCTCCGCTCCCACCGTGGTGATGGTGCTGACCGCGTTGTTTCTGCTGGCGCTGGGCAACCGGATGCGTGTGAACGCTCGCGCGTCACGAGTGGGCCAAACGAGAAACGGCGCGATGGAAGCCACCGCGCCGTAAGCATCCGGATTGCAGCGAACCCCGTTAGCGGGGGGCGAGCACCATCATCATCTGGCGGCCTTCCAATTTCGGTTCGGCCTCCACCTTGGCAATTTCCTCGGTGTCGGATTTGACCTTCTTCAACAGGTCCATGCCGAGATTCATGTGCGCCATTTCGCGGCCGCGGAACCGCAGGGTCACCTTCACCTTGTCGCCCTCTTCGAAGAACCGGCGCACCGAGCGCATCTTCACCTCGTAGTCGTGGGTGTCGATGTTGGGGCGCATCTTGATCTCCTTGACCTCGATGACCTTCTGCTTCTTCTTGGCCTCCGCCTTCTTCTTCTGGGCGGCGTATTTGTAGCGTCCGAAATCGAGGATCTTGCAGATCGGCGGTTTGTTGGACGGCGAAATCTCGACGAGGTCGAGACCGGCATCCTGGGCCATTTCGATGGCACGGGCGGTCGGGACGGCACCGTGGTTGGTGCCCTCGGCGTCGATCAGCTGCACTTCGGGGGCGGAAATTTCATTGTTGGCGCGGGGGCCGCTCTTTTGCGACGGGGCGGCTCTGTGTGGACGGCGAATGGCAGGCATCTCCTAGCTCGGCAACCGGATGTCGGCACCTCTGGAAGGGCGATATAGCACGGGCGGACGGCAATTACACCACCGAAGCGTTCCTTTGAATGTCTTTGGCGCTCAACACGTCTTCATAAACGCCAAGCGTGGCTTCCTGCATGGTCGCGATCGAAAACAGAGCGTCGCTGCGCGCCCGCGCACGCGCACCTATTGCGAGGCGTTCTTCCGGGGCCAGGGCCATGACGGTTCGTGTAGCACCGGCCAGCGCGTCCGCATCGCCGGGGGGGATCAGCCATCCGGTGCGCTCGGTTTCGTCGGTGACGATGGTCTCTCGCACCGCGCCCAGATCGGTAGCGACGACAGGGCGCTCCATCGCACCGGCTTCCACCGCCGCGCGGCCGAACGCTTCCGGGCGGGTGGAGGCGACGACCGCGCAATCGCTTGCCGCCAGGGCCAGCGCCGGGTTCATGCAATGGCCGGGCATGACGATGCGCGCGCCCACCCCGGCAGTCCTGATGCGCTGCTGGAGGTTGTCATCGAAATTGCCTTTGCCCGCCAGCGCCCCGGCCAGCACGGCCACCACGCGGGGACGCTCCGCTTCCAGTTGGGCGGTCGCGTCGACCACCACATCCTGCCCCTTCCAGCTACCCATGCGGGCCAGATGCAGCAGGACAAAATCGTCCGGCTCCACGCCCCATTCCGCCCGCTGCGCCGCCACGTCGGCATCGGAAAAGCGCGCCGGGTCGAACAGGGAAAAGTCCGTGCCTCGGGGAATGGCCACAATACGGTCGCGCGCCCACGGATAGCGTGTGGCCACGAGATCGGCGGTCCATTTGGAGTTCGCGATCACCGCATCGGCCCTGGCCATGACGGAGTTGTAGAGCGCCTTGGCACGCGAACCCTCGCTGTAGGCTCCATGATAGGTGGTGACGAACGGCACCTTCATGCGTCGCGCGGCGATCATCGCGGACCAAGCTGGTGCACGGGAGCGGGCGTGGACGATATCGGCCCCCGTCGCGTCGATCAGCCGGGCGATGCGGGTGGCGTTGCGGTAGATGGTGAGCGGGTTTTTGGTATCCAGCGGCAGGGTCTCGTGGCGGGTCAACGCGGGCAGGTCGCGCACCAGCGCACCGCCCGCGCTGGCGATGACGCTACCCCAGTCTGCCGCGTCGAGCGCGTGGGCGATATCCACCGCCGTGCGCTCGGCCCCGCCGGTATGCAGGGCTGGCACGATCTGCAGCACGGTTGCGCGGTTACGCGGGGTCTGGTTCACGGCGTTCATTGGCGATATGTGCCGCAAATTGGCTTGCGACGAAACAGGGAGCGCCCGATGAGCGACGAGAAATCCGGCAGACTGGACGTGGGCGGCAATGCCATTGCCTATCGCAAGCAGGAAGGCGCGACGCCCTGTCTCGTCTGGCTCGGCGGGTTTCGGTCCGACATGACGGGCACCAAGGCGCAAACGATGGTTGATACCGCCGCGCGTCTCGGCCACGCCAGCCTGCGGTTCGACTATTCCGGCCACGGGGAATCCGGTGGCGCGTTCACCCACGGCACGATTTCCCGATGGGTGAAGGAAGCTGCCGCCGTGGTCCGTGCGCAAACGGCGGGGCCGCAAATCCTTGTCGGCTCGAGCATGGGGGCGTGGATCGCACTGCGGCTCGTCGGGGAACTCGCCGGTGACGACCGCATTGCCGCCCTGCTGCTCATTGCCCCCGCGCCGGACTTCACGATGGACCTGATGGAACCTGCCTTTAGCGCCGAACAGCGCGCGGCGCTTGAACGCGACGGGCAGATAGAAGAACCGTCAGAATACAGCGACGAGCCCACCATCATCACCCGGGCGCTGATCGAGGACGGGCGGGCAAACCGGGTGATGAAACCGGGCATGAGGCTTGGCGTGCCGGTGCGTATCCTGCAGGGCAGCGCGGACCCGGACGTGCCGCCGTCCCATGCCAAAAAGCTGGTTTCCCATCTGGCGCAGGACGACGTGAGCCTCACGATGGTGCAGGGGGGCGACCACCGGCTTTCCCGCGAGGCCGACATCGCGCTGCTGACGCGCACCATCGAGGACATGCTGCGACACCCCTAGCGCGGTCCGCCTGCCGGTTTCGCTTGCCGCCACCGCGCGCCCTGCTACATAGCAGGGATGCTGAAATCATCCCCCACGCCTCTCGCGCGCATTCGCAACTTCTCGATCGTGGCTCACATCGACCACGGCAAGTCGACGCTTGCCGACCGTCTCATCCAGATGTGCGGCGGGCTGGAACTGCGCGAGATGTCCGAGCAGGTGCTCGACAACATGGAGATCGAGCGCGAGCGCGGCATCACCATCAAGGCGCAGACGGTACGCCTGAAATATACGGCGCAGGACGGCGAGGACTACATCCTCAACCTCATCGACACGCCCGGCCACGTGGATTTCGCCTACGAGGTCTCCCGCTCCCTGTCGGCCTGCGAAGGTTCGCTGCTGGTGGTGGACGCCTCGCAGGGCGTGGAGGCGCAGACGCTGGCCAACGTCTATCAGGCCATCGACAACGACCATGAGATCGTCACCGTTCTCAACAAGATCGACCTGCCCGCCGCCGAACCGGAGCGGGTGAAGGAGCAGATCGAGGAAGTCATCGGCATCGACGCCTCCGACGCGGTGGAGATTTCCGCCAAGACGGGGCTCGGCATGGAAGACGTGCTGGAGGCCATCGTCACCCGCCTGCCCGCCCCGAAGGAGGGCGACGCGGAAGCGCCGCTGAAAGCGCTGCTGGTGGATAGCTGGTACGACCAGTATCTCGGCGTCATCGTGCTGGTGCGCATCATCGACGGCCAGCTGCGCAAGGGTCAGACCATTCGCATGATGGGAACCGATGCCAAGCACCCGGTGGACCGGGTCGGCGTCATTGCGCCGAAGCTGGTGGAGGTCGAAAGCCTCGGCCCGGGCGAGATCGGCTTCATCACCGCCTCCATCAAAGAGGTCGCCGACACCCGCGTGGGGGACACGATCACCGAGGACAAGCGTGAGACGGCCACGATGCTGCCCGGCTTCAAGCCCGCGCAGCCGGTGGTGTTCTGCGGCCTGTTTCCGGTCGATGCCGCCGACTTCGAAGACCTGCGCTCCGCCGTCGGCAAGCTGCGGTTGAACGATGCGTCCTTCAGCTACGAGATGGAATCCTCCGCAGCGCTCGGCTTCGGCTTCCGCTGCGGCTTTCTCGGCCTGCTGCATCTGGAAATCATTCAGGAGCGGCTGGAGCGCGAGTTCGACCTCGACCTCATCGCCACCGCGCCCAGCGTCGTCTACGACATGCACATGCGCGACGAGACCGTGATGCAGTTGCACAACCCGGCCGACATGCCGGACGTGATGCAGATCATGGAAATCCATGAACCGTGGATCAAGGCCACCATCCTGACGCCGGACGAGTATCTCGGGCCGATCCTGAAACTGTGTCAGGACCGGCGCGGCATCCAGCTCAACATGACCTATGTCGGCACCCGCGCCATGCTGGAATACGAATTGCCGCTCAACGAGGTGGTGTTCGACTTCTACGACCGGCTGAAATCGATCTCGCGGGGGTATGCCTCCTTCGACTACCAGTTGCAGGAATACCGCGCGGGCGATCTGGTGAAGCTGTCGGTACTCGTCAACGGCGAGCCGGTGGACGCGCTGTCCATGTTGGTGCACCGGTCGGTCGCCGAACCGCGTGGGCGTGTCATGTGCGAGAAGCTGAAGGATCTGATCCCCAAGCACATGTTCAAGATTCCCATTCAGGCGGCGATCGGCGGCAACGTCATTGCGCGCGAAACGATTTCTGCCCTGCGCAAGGACGTGACCGCAAAATGCTATGGCGGCGACGCCACCCGCAAACGCAAGCTGCTGGACAAGCAGAAAGCGGGCAAGAAGAAGATGCGCCAGTTCGGCAAGGTGGAGATTCCGCAGACGGCGTTCATCGAAGCGCTGAAGATGGGCGACTGACGCGGCCTGAAGGTACGGCGCATGCTTGACGCGCAACGACCCCTCGCCCATTGGCAGGACAGCCCTCGGACCGCACAGACGGCAGGTTTCCTTCCAGCGCCATGATCGAACGCTTCGCCAACGCCATCATTTTGCTGCACGGCTGGCGCGCCTACCTTCTGGCCGTGCTCGCGGGTGCGGCGACGGCACTGGCACTCGCGCCGCTGCATGTCTGGCCGGTCATCTTCGTCACGTTTCCGATTCTCGTGTGGCTGCTTGACGGTGCCCTGCCGCCCGCCAGGTTCGGCGACCGCAGACCGGGTCTGATCCGCCGCATCTGGCCCGCCTTCCGCATCGGCTGGCTGTTCGGGTTCGGGTATTTCCTGGCCGGGCTCTGGTGGATCGGGAACGCGCTGCTGGTGGAAGCCGAGACATTTGCCTGGCTGCTGCCGATCGCGGTCACGGCTCTGCCCGCCGGTCTCGCCCTGTTCTGGGGTGTCGCATGCGCGGTGGCGCGCATCGCATGGCGCGATGTGGGGCGGCTGCATTTTTTGCGCGTCATCGCGCTGGCCTCGGCGCTGGCGCTGGCGGAGTTCGCCCGTGGCACGGTGCTGACGGGATTTCCGTGGAACCTCGTGGGTTACGCCGCCATGCCGTCGCCGGTCGCCATGCAGAGTGCGGCGCTGATCGGTGCCTATGGCGTCACGTTTCTGACGCTTCTGGCCGCATGTCTTGCCGGCAATCATGGCGCGGCGCGGTGGGTGGACCATCGCTCTGCCGGCACTCGCGGTGCTGATCGGCGGGCATCTGGGCTATGGCAGCGTGCGTCTGGCGCAGAACGCGACCGACCTGCGCAGCGACGTCGTCATCCGCATCGTGCAGCCTGCTATCGACCAGCGCGACAAGTGGCTGGGCACGAACGAAGACGCCATCATGGCGCTCTATCTCGACGGCACCAACGCCAATACCGGGCCCGGAAACGGCGTCGGCGGCCGCCTTCACCCATGTCATCTGGCCGGAATCCGCCTTTCCTTTCATTTTAACCGAACGGCGCGACCGGCTGGCGCAGATCGCGGACCTCTTGCCTGCCACCACCACCCTGCTGACCGGTGCCATGCGGCGTGAACCGGCGCTCGGCAACGAGCCGGCGCGCATCTACAATTCGATCCTGGCCGTGGACGGCAACGGGTCGCTTCTGGGCGCGCGGGACAAGACGCATCTGGTGCCTTTCGGCGAATATCTGCCTTTCGCCGAACTGCTGGAACCGCTGGGGCTGCAACAGGTGGTGGCCGGAAGCGGCTTTGCGGCCGGCAACCGGCGGCGGACGCTGGAACTGGCGGACGCGCCCTCCCTGCTGCCGCTGATCTGCTACGAGATCATCTTCCCCGGTCGGGTGTTGCCCGAAGGCGGGGAACGGCCCGCATGGATCGTCAACCTCACCAACGATGCGTGGTACGGCAATACTCCCGGACCCTACCAGCACGCCCATCAGGCGCAGGTGCGGGCGGTGGAGACGGGACTGCCCCTCGTCCGCGCCGCCAATAACGGCATCTCGATGGTGACCGACGGCTATGGCCGCCGCATCGCCGACCTGCCGCTCGGCGTGCGCGGTGTCGTGGACAGCGCATTGCCGGTGGAAGCGGGGGTGACCGCGTTTACCAGAACGGGAAATGGCCCGATCGTCATTTTCACATTCGCGCTGCTTCTGCTAACGCTGGTTCTATCTGCGGTTGCAAACCGACGATACGGATGAACGGCTGCTGGGACCGACGATAATGGCGAAAGATACGACAGGCTCTGCAGCGCCCCACCCGGTCGACGTCCATGTGGGCGACCGTCTGCGCCGTCTTCGCTCGGTCAGGAGGATAACCCAACAGGGGCTGGGCGAAGCCCTCGGCATTTCCTTCCAGCAGGTTCAGAAATACGAAAAGGGTACCAACCGTCTCAGCGCCAGCAAGATGTTCGAGATCATGCAGATGTTCGGGGCGGGTGCCGACTATTTTTTCGACGGATTGCAAGGGGAGGCGCAGCACATGTCCGGATTCAACGAGGCACCGATGGCGAAATACGAGGTTCAGGGCGACGGTACCGAGGAACTGGTCAACTCGTTCAAGGCCATAGGCAATGCGGCGCTGAAAGAGCAGATATTGGAATTGGTCAAGCTGATCGCCGAGGATCAACGCGAGCCGGGGCGGCTTACCTGAGTTTTTTGCAGGCGGCACCATGGTCGCATGACCGCGCACCGGTCTTTCGTATCGTTCTTGCTATCAGCAATAGGTATTCAATCTATTTTGCTTATCGCCCAGGATGGCCTATTCGGTTTGCGAGTATCTCCGCCGGATTGAGTTCACGATGCTGATCGCCCTGTTTTCCTATCTCGGTGCGCTTGCGCTCGGTGCCGCTGCGGCGGTCGCCTTCCTGCAATCCGGCAGTCTGGCCATCCGTCTGCGACTGGCGGAAGGGGCGGCTTTTGTCGCTATCGTTGCCGCCGTGGCGGGTGCCGTCTGGCTGGCGGTAGAGGGCCCGGCGACGGCATCGGGCCTCGGTGGCCTGCTGGCCGCGCGGGCCGATATCGTCTCCGTCATTATGCTGCTGCTGGTCTCGACCATAGGCTGGGTGGTCGTGCGCTACTCGGCCACCTATCTGCGCGGCGAGGCGGGTCAAAGCCGGTTCATCGGCTGGATCTGCCTGACGCTGGCGGCGATCCTGCTGTTCGTATCGGCGGGCACGCTGGTGCAGCTGGTGCTGGCGTGGATATTGGCGACGATCTCGCTGGACCGGCTGTTGCTGTTTTACGCCCATCGTGCCGGTGCGCGGCGGGCGCAGCGCAAGAAATTCATCAGCAGCCGGATCGGCGAAGCGGCGCTGGTGCTGGCCGCCATCTTGCTGTGGTCCGGCTACGGAACGCAGGACATCGGGGCAATTCTCGCAAGCGCAAAGTCCGGTCTCATACCTGCCGAAGCGCCCTTCGCCGCCGCCTGCCTAGCAGTGGCCGCCATCATGATGTCGGCGCAGTTTCCCGCCCATGGCTGGCTGACGGAGGCGATGGAAACGCCGACCCCGGTCTCGGCCTTGCTCCATGCGGGCGTCGTCAATGCCGGCGGCTTCCTGCTCATCCGGTTCGCCGATGTTATGCTGCTCGCGCCGGGCATTCTGGCCGCGCTCGTCGTCGTCGGCGGGTTCAGCGCGTTGATCGCGTCCCTCGTCATGCTGACACAGCCTGCGGTGAAAACGTCGCTTGCCTGGTCCACCGTGGCGCAGATGGGGTTCATGATCTTCCAGTGCGGGCTGGCCCTGTTTCCGCTGGCGCTGCTGCACATCGTGGCGCACTCGTTCTACAAGGCCCACGGGTTCCTCACGTCCGGCAGCGCGGTGGAATCCGTCGCCGCCATTGCCCGACCGGGGCCGGTGGCGATCGCCGACGGGCGAGCCGTGGGCATGGCCTTCGTCATCGCCATCGCCATCTACGCGCTGATCGCTGCCCTGTTCGGGGTTGGCGAGAAATCGGTGCAGACGATCGCACTGGGAGCGATCCTGATCTTCGGCGTCGCCTATCTGCTGGCACAGGGGCTGGCTGATGCCGCGCCCCGCGAACTGACATGGCGCACGGCGGTCTATTCGCTGGGGGCGACCATCGGGTATTTCACCCTGCAGACGATCGCCGAATGGCTGACCACCGGTACCTTGCCGCCCGCGCCCCGACCGGGACCGCTGGAATGGGTGCTGATGGTCTGCGCGCTGATCAGCTTCGGCGTGGTGGCCGTCGCGCAGTCGACATTCCCGCTATGGGCCTACCATCCCGCCTCGCGCGGATTGCGGGTGCATCTGGCCAACGGGCTCTACGCCAACGCCATCGCCGACCGCATGGTGGGCGGCTGGCGGACGACGTTCACCAGGCCCACGCCAACCGATGAGGGCGCGAAATGACCGGACTTTCCGCAAAACAGGATACCGTTTTCACCGCAGCCGACGGGGCCGTGCGAATGATACCGCCGGTCTGGCCGCTGGCCGCCAGCGTCGCCGTCAACCCGTTCGTCGGCCAGACGGGCGACGATCTCGCCACCACCGCCGCCCGTCTGGCGCGTGTGGCCGGCGAACGGGTGTTCATGCCGCGCGCGTGGTTTGGCGAACGTATCACCGATGGCACGATCACCGATGCCGATCTGTCGGCGGCGCTCTCCGTCTCCAGCCTCGACGATATGGACGTCGACGCGTTGAAACGGGCCGCGCGCGAAGCCGCGCCCGCGCCGAAACGTATCGCCACGGTGGCGCAGCTTGCAGCCCGCACCACGGGACGGGACTGGCAGGCGATCATCGCCGACCGGATCGGCTTCTGGGCCGCCGTCTATTTCGATGGCGGGCAGGCGCTGTGGGCGGCTCCCAAACGGGGTGGTGCCTACAATGCCTGGCGGCAGGGGGCGGTCAACGACCTGACGCCGGAGATCATGGGCTTGCCGGGGTTCGCGCAGCGGGTGGCCGACGCGCCGCAGGATGCGGTGGAGGCGATAGCGACAATCGTGGAACGGCTGGGCGTGCCGGACGCGGCGCTGCCGATCTATTTCCATTCGCTGCTGTCCGGTCTCGGTGGTTGGGCGCAGCTCGGGCGCTACGAATTGTGGCAGGCCGAACTGGCTGGCGGCGACGACCGCACCGCCATCGAGCTGCTCGCCATCCGCCTCGTTTGGGAAGATGCGCTCTGGACCCTGACGAAGGACGAGATCGACGCGGACTGGCAGGCGGCGATCGCTGCCTATGGCAAGCCGATTACGCCCTCGACCGACGACCGGATCGACGCCGTGTTGCAGGAAGCTGCGGAGCGGGCGGCCCAGCGTGGCCTTGCAGGTCAGCTGCTCCGGCAGGACGATGCCGTCGAACCCGACATCCGTCCCGCCCTGCAGGCCGCGTTCTGCATCGACGTGCGTTCGGAAGTGTTCCGTCGCGCGCTGGAAAGTCTCGACCCGACGATTCAGACGCTGGGTTTTGCCGGCTTCTTCGGGATCACACCGGCTCACAAGGGTTTTGCTTCGGACGTGGTGGAACACCGGCTGCCGGTGCTCATCAACCCTTCGTTCCAGTCCTGTTCGGGCGGCAAGAGCGATGCGGAGGCCGATCTGGCGAAACGCTATCTGGCGCGGGCCAAACGGGCATGGGGGCGCTTCAAGCTGGCGGCGGTCTCCTCCTTCGCCTTCGTGGAGGCCACCGGCCCGATCTACGCCTTCCGCCTGTTCCGGGACTCGTTTGCCCTTCGCGCCCGCCCCGTGCCCGGCGGCCCCGCCCCCCGGCTGGTGCCGGAACCGGACCTGCCGGACAGGATCGCCGCCGCCGCCGGCGTGCTCGGAGCCATGTCGCTGACGGAAAATTTCGCCCGGTTGATCGTGGTGGCGGGTCATGGGGCCAACGTCACCAACAACCCCCATGCAAGCGCGCTCCATTGCGGCGCCTGCGGTGGGTATTCGGGCGAGGTGAACGCGCGTCTGCTTGCCGGGCTGTTGAACGAACCCGCCGTGCGCGAAGGGTTGGTGGACAAGGGCATCACCGTGCCCACCGACACCCTCTTCGTGGCCGGTTTGCACGACACGACCACCGATACCGTCACCCTGTATGATCAAGACGTGGAAGCCTCCGGCCATACGGGCGATCTGAAACGGGCACGGGCGTGGTTCGAAGGGGCGGCGGGCCTTGCACGCACCGAACGGGCCCTGCGCCTGCCCGGTGCCTCGCGGGACACGATCGACGGGCGCTCGCGCCAATGGTCGGAAGTGCGGCCCGAATGGGGGCTCGCGGGCTGTCAGGCCTTCATCGCGGCCCCCCGTCCGTGGACCCGGGGGCGTGACCTCGCCGGTCGCGCCTTCCTGCACGACTATGTCTGGCAGAAGGACGAAGGGTTCGGGGTGCTGGAACTCATCCTCACCGCGCCGGTCGTGGTGGCAAGCTGGATCAGTCTGCAATATTACGGCTCCACCGTCGCGCCGGACACGTTCGGTGCGGGCAACAAGCTGCTGCACAACGTGGTGGGCGGTATCGGTGTGCTGGAAGGCAATGGCGGCGTGCTGCGCCCCGGCCTGCCGTGGCAGTCGGTCCATGACGGCGACAAGCTCGCCCACGACCCGCTGCGCCTGTCCGTCGTGATCGCCGCGCCGCAGCAGGCGATCACCGACATTCTGGACAAGCACGACGGGGTACGCGCACTGTTCGACAACCGATGGCTGCACCTGTTCGCCCTCGACGAGGCGGGTACGATGACCCGCTATGCCGGCGGGTCTGGAATGGGAGTCCGACACGGCCTGACAGCTGCGTCGGCTATTCCATGGGCCGGTCGTTGTTCAACAGATCTTCCTGCCCGCTTTTCCTACGTTCCTCGGCGACCTGCTGACGCACGGTCTCGTCCGGCGAGACATCGAGGTCGACCGGCACGGCGGGGCGAGATGCGGATTTTGGCGCGGGTGCCGCCTCCTTTGCCTTGGGCTGTTCTATCGCCTGCACGACGCCCTTCATCGACGGTGACGCTGGCATTCCCTCCAGCCGCAGCCGGTAGATCGGCTCCGGCAGGGTGAAGCCGTCATGCTCCAGAACGGACTTGACGACGTTGATGGCCGCGCTGCGCGACTTCAGGAAGTCGGCCTGGCTCTGGTCGATCCACCCACCGAACTCGATGACGATGTTGGAATCCCCCACTTCCAGCACCACGGCGGACGGGGCCGGTCGGTCGAGCAGGAAGGGCAGCGAACGCATGGCCTCCAGCCCGGCGGCGGAGGCGTCGATCGGGTCGTCCTCGGCGTCCACCCCCAGCTTGAAAGTGAAGCGGCGCTGGGGGTTGAGGGTGTAGTTGAGGATGGTGCCCTTGAAGACGTCGGCATTGGGCAGGCGCAGGTGGTTGCCGTCCAGCGTCATCAGCACGGTGGCGCGCGACGTCAGCCGCACGACGATACCCTCGTAGGAATTGATGACCACGTGGTCGTCGGCGCGAAACGGCTGGCGCAGGCTCAGCATGATGCTGGCGACGTAGTTCTCGATCGTGTCCTTCAGCGCAAAGCCGACGGCCAGACCGACCAGCCCGGCGCTGCCTGCCGCTGCTCCGAACAGGGCCATGGCGTCGAGAATGCTCAGCGCCAGCAGCAGGCCCAGCAGAATGCCGACGACCCGGACGGACTGTCCGATGAGGTCCGCCACGAACGGGTTGGGCGCGACCATGCGCCAGAACCTTTGCGCCGACGCGAGCAGGTGTCCTGCCAACGCGATGGCAAGGAAGGCCAGCAGGGCCGCGACATAGAGCGGCCATGCGTTGGATACGGTATCGACGACACCGCGCGCCCGGTCGAGAATCGGGTTGAGATTGTCCTCCACGCTCAACGTGCGGGTGATGGAATCCTCTACCGCAACGACGCCTTCGACCCGGCGGGCGAGATCGGCGGCGCGCTTGGCCGCGCTGTCGTTGGCAGCCGTGCCACCAAGCGCCACCACGCCCTGCGCGGCGGTGATGGTCACGTCCTCCAGCGTTTCGATCTGGCCGAACACGGCGCGCAACCGGTCGGCGATCTGTTGGTCCATCTGTCCGGCAGGCTGGACGGCGATCGGTGCGGCAGGCGCGGCATCGGTTCCGCTTTCCTGCGCGAGCGCCGAAGCCTGTACCAGGGCCATGAACGCGACGAGCAGCAGGACGGGGAGGGGCCGAGACTTCATGGGCGTGGGGTCCGGTCGGGAAGGCGGATCGTTCCGCCGGTCGGGACGGCCACCATAGGCCACACCGCATGGCATTGAAAAGAATGCCGCAAGCGTGGTCGGGAACCCTCTGCCCCGCCGGATTGTTGGACACGCAATCCATCCCGCAATTCCCATCCAACGGAGTATTCATGCCCCAGTCCAATCCAGTCGCCGTCATCAGCGGCGGTTCCGCCGGTATCGGTCGCGCCGCCGCTTCCGCGCTCGCCCGCCAGGGTTACGATGTCGCCATTCTCGCCCGCGACCGGGCACGGGTCGAGCGGGCGGCAAGTGACCTGCGCAGCCACGGCGTACGCACCCTCGGGCTTTCCTGCGACGTGGGAAAGGCCGATGCCGTCGATGCGGCCTGCGCGCAGATCATCGACACGTTCGGCACGGTCGACGTGTGGGTGAACTGCGCCATGGCCACCGTGTTCGGCCCGTTCGACACGTTGGACGACGGGGAGTTCCGCGCCGTCATGGACACGACCTTCATGGGGCAGGTGAACGGCACGCGCGCGGCGCTTTCGGTCATGAAGCCGAACGGCCACGGCGCGATCGTCAATGTCGGTTCCGGCCTGTCCTACCGCTCGGTGCCGCTGCAATCGGCCTATTGCGCGGCCAAGCACGCCATCAACGGTTTCACGTCGTCGGTGCGGTCGGAACTGATCCATGACGGCTACGACGACATCACCATCTCGCTGGTGCAGCTTCCCGCCGTCAACACGCCGCAATTCGACTGGGCACGTTCCAAGCTCGACCGGGTGCCGAGGCCGGCCGCACCGGTGTTCCAGCCGGAGGTGGCAGCCGACGGCATTCTGAAAGCCATCGACACCGGTGCGCGCGAAATCATCGTGGGCCGGTCGGCGGCGCAGTTGATGTTCGGGCAGATGGTGGTGCCCGATTATCTCGACCACAAGCTGGCCGATGCCGGCTGGGACGGGCAGCACTCCGAAGAGCCCGATCCGGGCGTGACGACCGGCAACCTGAAGGAACCGGTCTCCGGCAATCAGGGTGCCCATGGCAGCTACGACGATGAAGCCGCCGACAGCGGAATGATCGTCGATGCCGACGTCATGCGCCGCGCGATCTTCGCAGGCGGCGCCGCGCTCGCCGTGGGTCTCGGCGTACTGATCGGCAACCGCGTGACCGCGCGGTCCAACGAAGTGGCGTATGACGACGACTACCCACGCATCGCTGATCGTTAGGATCAACCGAGACCGGCTGGCACTCAGCCGGTCTCGCCAAGACGCAACGTCGCCTCGATCAGGCCGGCATGGCTGAACAGTTGCGGCATGTTGCCGAGCAGCCTGCCGTCCTCGCCGATCTCTTCGCTGGCCTGGCCGTGGGGAAAGCGCAGCAGCAGGTCGTCGTAGACCGTGCGCGCCTCGTCGGTCTCGCCGTCCATCCACAGCACTTCGATCCACCAGCAGGTGCACAGCACGAACGTGCCGTCATTGCTGTCGAACCCGTCATCGGCATGGTGGGGATAGCGCAGCACGCCTGCCGGTTTGACGAGCTGATTGCGGATTTCGGTCTTCGATTGCTGCCAGCGTTCGTCGTCCCGTTCCAGAAAGCCGTAGAGGCGCATGGCGATGACGGCCGCATCCACCACGCTGCAATCGCTGGTCTGCATGTAGCTGGACGTCTTGTCACACCAGAATTCGTCGCGGATGTTGGCGGCGATCTCGTCTTCGAGTTCGGCCCAACGTGGATCGGGTTCGCGGTCGCAGGTATCGAAAATCACCTGCGCATCGCGGAAGGCGACCCAGCACATGAGGCGGGAGAAGAGATAGTGCTTCTCCTCACCGCGCAGTTCCCAGATGCTGCTGTCGGGGGTTTTCCAGTTGTCGGCCAGCCAGTCGAGCAATTCCGCGAAGCGGTCGAGCATGGCCTCGTCGGGCCGTTCACCGGCTTCGCACAGGGCACGGAGCGCGAAGGCCAGTTCGCCGAAGATGTCGAGTTGCAACTGCCCGGCGGCTTCGTTGCCGACCCGCACCGGGCGGGCGCCCAACATGCCGTGGAAATGGTCGAGCTTGCTTTCTTCGTCCACCACATTGCCATCCATCGTCAGCATGAGGTTCAGGGGCGAGCGGTCGCAGCTGGAATTGTTGAGCAGGACGAAGCGCAGCCATGTGCGGGCAAGGGCGGTGAAGCCCAGGCGCGCCATCGACTTGGCCCCGATGGCGCTGTCGCGGACCCAGACGAACCGGTAGTCCCAGTTGCGCTCGCCATGGGGCGCTTCGGGAAAGCCGAACGTGCCCGCCGCGGCAACGCTTCCGTTGGCCGCATTGTGCAACAGGCCGGTCGACAGGATCTGCCGTTGCAGGAAGGGGGTAAGGGGCGCGTCGCTTGCCGATGGGGTGCGGAAGGTCTGCCAGAACGTGTCTGTCCGGCGGCGCAGCGCGTCGATGTCGACCGTGTCGTGGGCTTCCTGACCGACTATGACCCATGCGGTTTCGCCCTCCTGCAAGCGAATACGGCCGATGATACCGCCATCCGCTTTGCTCAGGTCGAAAGCGGCACTGAAGATCACGTCGCCTTCGGTGTTGGAAGCGGCCATGATGCGTGGGCCGTAGCTTTCGAGTTTCGTCCCCTCGCGCTCGTAGTCCGGCTTTACCGTTGCCTTCATCGTCACGTCGAGCGGTCCGGTGGTTGCCGTGACGAAGCGGACCAGAAGCACGCTGTCGCCGGGCACCATGAAATCCTCGACCTGCCAACGGCTATCCCCGCAGCGCAGGCGGGTGATGAGACGGTTGGTGCCGTCGATCAGCTCCCTGTCCACCGGTTCGCTGGCCGGTTGCGTTTCGAACGCCATCGCATTGCGCGCGTTGCCGGACAGGGCGGCGGAGAAGATCGTCGGACTGTCGAGATCGGGAAACGACATGAGCGGGATCGACCCGTCCGCGCCGATGGCACAAACGGTGCGCTGGTCGCCGACGAACAGAAGCTGCGCGATCGGGTCCGGAAGGTCGGAGGTGGCTTTCATTGGGGGGGATGCCGGGGACGGTTTGCAGCGTCGGTATCCGTTGCCCGACGACAGGTCCAATCATTCGGGGAACTTTTGCTGCGGCACACTGTTGCGCGACCTGGATCGAAACACCCCAAACGGAGACGCACATGTCCGAATTTCCGGAAATCCCAGCCCAATCGCAAGACGGCATGCCTGCAGACGAACACAAGATGGAACCCGCGCCGGACTACACGCCGCGCTATCCCGGTTCGGGCCGCCTCGACGGCAAGGTCGCCTTCATCAGCGGTGGCGACAGCGGCATTGGCCGTGCGGTGGCAGCACTTTATGCCCGCGAAGGGGCCAATGTGGCCATCGCCTATCTGGAAGAGGACCGCGACGCCGAAGCGACGAAGGAAATCGTGGAAGGCGAGGGCGGGCAGTGCCTGCTGATCAAGGGCGATCATGCCGACCCGGACATGGCCCGCTCGATGATCGAGCAGACCGTGGAAAAGTTCGGCGGCCTCAACATCGTGGTCAACAATGCCGCCCAGCAATGGCTCGACGCCGACCTTCGCGACCTGACGCCGGAGAAGCTGGACCGGACGATGAAATCGAACGTCTATGGCTATTTCTACGTGACGCAGGCGGCCATGGATCACCTGTCGGAGGGCGATGCGATCATCAACACCACCTCCGTCAACGCCTTTGCCGGTATGGGCTCGCTCGTCGCCTATTCCACGACGCGGGGCGCGTCGTTGGCGTTCACCCGCTCCATGTCCTCTCAGCTGGTGGACAAGGGTATTCGCGTCAACGCCGTGGCACCGGGACCGATCTGGACGCCGTTCATTCCCGGCACGATGCCCGCCGATGAGGTGGAGGATTTCGGGTCCGGCACGCCGATGGGTCGCGCTGGCCAGCCGTGGGAAGTGGCCAGTTGCTACCTGTTCCTGGCATGCAAGGATTCCAGCTACATCACCGGTCAGACCCTGCATCCCAATGGCGGCATGATCGTCGGGGCGTAAGATCGCCTAGCCCCAGCCTTCCAGCGTGACCTTGCCGATGGTGGAGCCCGTCTCCACCATCGCATGGGCCTCGCGCATCGTGGCGGCGTTTATGGGCGAAAGCGCTTGCGTGCCCGTGGTGCGGATGCGGCCTGCGTCCACCTCGCCTGCCACCCATGTCAGCAGGCGGTGCTGCTCGATCATGTCGGGTGTGCCGTGCATGGGGCGGGCGAACATGAACTCCCAGTGCAGGCTGGCGGCCTTGGTCTTCATGCCCGCCATCGGCATGGGCTGGTCGGTATTGTCGATGGACACGATGCCGCCCTGCGGGCGGATCAGGTCCACGGCGGCGTCCCAGTGGCGCATGTCGTTGAAGATCGCGATGTGATCGACATGATGGAACCCGAGCGCCCGCACCTGCGCCACCATGTCCTTGCGGTGATTGACCACGTGGTCGGCGCCGAGATCGCGGACCCATTGGCTCGTCTCGTCGCGCGATGCGGTGGCGATGACGGTGAGGCCCGCATGTCTGGCAAGCTGGATGCCGATGGAGCCGACACCGCCGCCCGCGCCGATGATGAGGATCGTCTCGCCCCTGTTGGCCCCGTCGCGGTCGATACCGAGGCGGTCGAAGAAGGCCTCGTAGGCGGTGATGGTGGTGAGGGGTAGAGCGGCGGCGTCGGCGTGGGAGAGGGTTTTTGGCTTCGTGCCCACGATGCGCTCGTCCACCAGATGGAACTCGGCATTGGTGCCGGACCGGGTGATATCACCGGCGTAGTAGACCTCGTCCCCCGGCTGAAACAGTGTTGCGTCGGGGCCGACGGCTTCGACGACACCGGAGGCGTCGTAACCGATAACGCGCGGCTCGCTCTCTGCCTCGCCTTTCTGGGCGCGCACCTTGGTGTCCACCGGGTTCACGGCCACGGCATGGACGGCGACGAGAATGTCGCGGCCTTTGGGTACGGGCTTGTCGAGGGTCAGGTCGATGAAAGCGTCCGGGTTCTCGATCGGCAGGGTGCGGGTAAAACCGACGGCTTTCATGGGGTGTGGTCCTGAAGGTTCGGATCGACGCATCGTGTAGCGCAGTTGGGCGTTGTGGAACAGAGCCTCGCGTTCGGCGCGATAAGGGTATTTATACGATGAATTTGATCGCGACACGCGCGCAGGGCGAACGCCTTGCCGAAGACTTCGCGCCCCGGATGGGACGGCGCTATGCCAATGGGCGCAACAGCGACCACGGCCCCGGACAGCATAAGGCGGTTTCCGTCCTGTCGCCCTATATCCGGCGGCGGCTGGTATCGGAGCCCGATCTGGTGCGGGCGGCGATCGACGCCCACGGGCCGGATGCGGCGGAGAAGTTCGTGCAGGAGGTCGTCTGGCGCGGATACTTCAAGGGCTGGCTGGAGCGGCGACCGCAGGTCTGGGCAAGTTATCGGGAAGGCTTGGGCAACGATCTAGCGGCGCTGGAGAAAGACCGCCGCCTGCGCCGGGACGTGGCCCGCGCCACGGATGGGGAGACGGGGCTGGAATGCTTCGATGCCTGGGCGGAAGAGCTGGTGGAGACCGGCTATCTGCACAACCATGCCCGCATGTGGTTCGCCTCGATCTGGATCTTCACGCTCGAGCTGCCGTGGCGGCTGGGGGCGGATTTCTTCTACCGGCACCTGCTCGACGGTGACGCCGCGTCGAACACGCTGAGCTGGCGCTGGGTCGCCGGTCTGCACACGCGCGGCAAACCTTACGCGGCGCGCGCCGACAACATCGCCACCTATACCGACGGGCGGTTCACGCCGCGCCCGGCCGATCTGGCGGAGGTGACGCAGGGGCTGGAGGCGAGCGAGCCGGACGGTCTGCCGCCAGTCCAGCCGTTGCGCCCGTTCACCGTGCCCGAACCGGGCAAGCCGACCGCCCTGCTGCTGACGGACGAGGATTGCCGGGTGGAGGATTTCGATTTGGCCGGTCTGGATATTGTCGCCAAGGCGACGCTGGCGGCCAGTCATCTGCGCTCGCCGCTGCCGGTGGCTGACCATGTGGTGCGGTTCGAGGAAGCCGCCCTTGCCGATGCGGCCGAACGGGTCGAAGGCGATGTGACCGCTCTGCGCGCCGGTGTGCCCGCCGAACTGGCCGTGTGGGCCGCGAAAGCCGGTGCCGTGCAGATCGCCACGCCCTACGTCACCACCGGCCCGCTGCGCGACTGGCTGGACGAGGCCGCACCTGCGCTGGACCGCGAGGGCATCGCGCTGTGCGAATGGCGGCGGGATTGGGACAGCGCCATCTGGCCCCACGCGACTGCCGGGTTCTTCAAGGTGAAGAAGCAGCTGCCGCGCATTCTGGAAGAGGTGGGGCTGGCTGGCTGACCGTCAGGTCTTCTTCGTATCGTCGATGATGTTCATCGTCGCCGTACCGCTGTTGCCCAGTTCGACGCTGGCGAACGGCCCGCCCTGGCAGGCATTGCCCGGGTCTTGGGGGTCGAGGGGTCCGGCTTCCGCGAACGTGGCGCTGGCGAACTGCTCCGCATTGTCCTTCGGGCGATAGCCGAGATGGGATGCGCCTGCATTGTCCACCGTCACCCGGTCGTTGGTCGGAAACGCCGTAGACGACGGTGAAACCGGTAACGGGCGTATCGATGGCGCGTTGCACCAGCTGGATGAGATCATCGTAGGACAGCCATGTGCCGACGGCGCGGGGGTTCGACACTTGCGCGCAGGACAGGATGCGCATGCACACGCTTTCGAGCCCCCGCTTGTCCCAGTAGAGCGAGGCCAGATCTTCGGCAAAGCATTTGGCGAGGCCGTAGAACGTATCGGGCCGGTGCGGGGCGTCGGTGCCGATGAAATCGGTCTTCTTGTGCATGCCGACGGCGTGGATGGACGAGGCGTAGACGACGCGGCGCAAGCCATTGCGGTGGGCGGCTTCCCAGATGTTGTAGGCTCCGATGAAGTTCGGGCCGAGCAGGTCTTCGAACGGCGCTTCGTCGCCGATGGCCCCGAAATGCACCACCATGTCCGCACCGTCGAGCAGGGCGACCATGGCGTCGAGATCGGCAAGGTCCGCCTTCACGTAGCGTTCGCCGTCGTAAAGCGTGCCGATGTCGTCGGCCAGATCGGAGCAGACCAGCTCGTCGCACATCCGCGACAGGGGTTCGCGCAGGTGGGAGCCGAGACGACCGGCGGCACCGGTGAGAACGAGTTTGGTCATGGGCGTTTCCTGCAGGCGGTCAGATGACCGCCCGTTCGATGATGGGTTCATTGGCGACGATACGGTCGTAGTGAAAGGACGTCATGTCGAGGGAGCGATACTCCCCGTGCACCAGCCATTCCGCCGTGCCACGCCCCATGGCCGGGCTCTGCTGCAGGCCGTGACCGGAAAAGCCGTTGAGGAAATGGAAATTGGTAACGTCCGGATGCGGACCCATGATGGCGTTGTGGTCGAACGTGTTCATGGCGTAGTGCCCCGCCCATTCCGACGTCACC
Organism: uncultured Alphaproteobacteria bacterium; assembly: GCA_963711195.1. GTDB lineage: Bacteria > Pseudomonadota > Alphaproteobacteria > Rhizobiales > Rhizobiaceae > Pseudahrensia. The sequence goes on along the minus strand of CAVQDK010000001.1, from coordinate 74,269 downwards.
TTGATGGCTTCGAATTGGGGAATGCGGGTAGCCAGCACGGGCCAGACATGGTTTTCCCACAGGTCGTGGTCGAAGGTGAAATCGTCCGGCTCCACGGCAGGGTCGATCCCGGCATGGGCACCGCATTGATACGTCCCGCCGCCATTCTCGCGCACATGCACGCCGGAGGGGTCGATGGTCAGCGGCAGGTCGCGGTCGAGGGGGCGGTCGGCCTTGAAGATCCACGAATAGCGTTTGCGCGGTTCCACCGGAATGTCGATCCCGGCCATGGCCGCGGTGCGCGCCGCACGTGGCCCGGAGGCGTTCAGCACCTGCCCGCAGGCGATGGTCTGGCCGGTGGCCAGCGTGACGCTCTCGACCTTCGTGCTGCTGGCATTCCTCGCCATGGACACGACCTCGCCCGCCGCGAATTCCACCCCCCGTTCGCGCGCCGACCGGCGCCACCAGTCGAACACCGCCGTCGCGTCCCACAGCCCTTCGTCCACCAGATTGATGGAGCCGAGCACGATGTCGTCCACATTGTAGAATGGGTAGGCCGCCTCGATCTGCGCGGCATCCATCAGCTGCGTGGCGGCACCTTCGGCCAGCTGGATGCGCTGGTTGTCGCGCAGCACGTCGGCAAAGGCTTCGTTGTCGGCCAGATACATGTAGCCGAAGGAGCGGATGGCAAGGTTCGGCACCCGTGGGTCGTCGCCCATGTAGCGCGGCAGGTTCTTCACGAAGTCTGCGGCGAATTGAGAGATCTTGACGTTGAGCGGCGTGGAGAATTGCTGCCGCATGCAGGAATTGGTGTGCATGGTGGAGCAGTTGGCATAGGTGCCGTCGCGCTCGATCACCAGCACACGCCCGTCGAAGCCTGCCTGCTCGGTCAGGAACCACGCGGTGGACGCACCCATGATCGCCCCGCCCACGATGACGATGTCGTAGCTTGCATGTTCTGGTGCGGCGTTCATGGACGTCTTCCCGGCATTTGCCGTTTCGGAACGCGTTCAGTGCGCGTCGGGGCGCACACGTTCGTCGAGGGGAATTTTCATCATCGCTTCCAGTGTCGCAAGCACGTGAATGTTGGCGCGCTCGTCCGTCACGTCGGCAATCGAATACCGGTCGAGGACCGAAAAGAAGGCAGCGAGCGCCTCGTGCAGCGCGCCATTGAGGCCGCAGGACCGTTCCAGCGGACAACCGGAATCGTCGCGAAAACACTCGGCCAGTTCGATGCGCTGTTCCATGGCGCGCACCACATCGCCCACCGTGATTTCGCTTGCAGGCCGCGCCAGCCTGACGCCGCCGGACCGGCCGCGCAGGGTTTCGACCAGGCCCGCCTCGCGGGCGGCCTGCATGACCTTGTACATGAAGGTTTCCGACAAGCCGTAGAAGCCGGCAACGTCCACCAGACGCACCGCGCCGTCGCGGGCTGCGCAATACATCAGCATGCGCAACGCGTAGTTGGTCTGTTTGGTGATCTGCATCGCTCAGTCTTGGACTGCATGGTGGCGACATTCAAGCGTCACGTTCGAGGCGATTTCACCCATCCGCCAATGGCAAAAGGGAGCCCGTCATTGTAAAGTGGACAAAATGAACCCGCTATTTCAGGGCGCGCCCGGTCACGGCCAGGGTGTCGCGTTCCATGCTTCATAATCCATGCCAGAGTTCGAAGACGGGCACCGCCGCGTGACCGACCGCCAATGGCATACGGGCGTGCAGCGAAAGCTGCCCGTTCTGGCAAGGGTCACCGGTCGTCGCATGCTGTCGATTGCGGCCACCATCGTCGCCATCCTATGCCTGCTGCCCCTGGTGGCGGTCGTGGTCGAGGCGTTGAGCGGTTCCTTCGATACGACGGCGCGGCTCGGCACATCGCTGCTGCCCGGCTACGGGGCGACGACGATCGTCCTCATGGGGCTGGTGGCTCTGGGCACGGTTCTGACGGGCACCGCCACGGCGTGGCTGGTGGCGGCGTGCGAGTTCGCCGGTCGGCGGTGGCTGGAATTCGCGCTGGTGCTGCCGCTCGCGTTCCCGGCCTATGTGCTGGCCTATGCCTATACCGATCTGCTGGACCATCCGGGCCTCGTGCAGACCCAGCTGCGCGCCCTGACCGGCTGGGGTGCGCGGGATTACTGGTTTCCGGAAATCCGCTCCCTGGGGGGCGCAAGCGTCATGCTGACGTTGGTGCTCTACCCCTACATCTATCTGCTTGCGCGCACCGCCTTTCTCATGCAGGGGGTGGCGCCCTATGTCGTGGCCCGCAGCGTCGGTTGCCCCCCGTTGCAGGCGTTTCGTCAGATCGCCTTGCCCCTCGTCAGCCCAGCCATCACGGCAGGGCTGCTGCTGGTTTTGATGGAGACCATCGCCGATTTCGGCACCGTGGCACATTTCGGCGTGCAGACGCTGGCGACGGGCATCTACACGACGTGGTTCACGCTGGGCGACCGGGTGGCTTCTGCGCAGATGGCCCTGAGCCTGCTCGCCATCGCGCTGCTGCTGCTGCTGCTGGAACGCAGCCGCGCGCGCAGTCAGGCGGCCCTGGCGCAGAACCCGAACCGGTCCCGATGGCCGCGCATCAGGTTGAGCGGATGGCGCGGGCTCGCGGCGTTCGCCGCCTGTTTCCTGCCGGTCCTGTTGGGGGCGATCGTGCCGGTCATCATGCTGGTGACGCTCGCCCGGCGCTCGGACCAGAACTGGTTAGGCGAGCGGTATCTGGGCTTTCTTGCCAACTCCCTCACTGTGGCTGGAATTGCGGCGGTCGTGACGGTGATTGCGGCAATCGTGCTCAGTTATAACAGCCGCCTGACCGGCAGCCGCAGTGCACGGGCTGCAGTAGGGGTTGCGCGCATGGGCTACGCCGTGCCCGGTGCCGTCATCGCGCTCGGACTGTTCGTGCCGGTGGCATTTGCCGAAAACGCGCTGGACGGCTGGATGCGCGCGACCTTCGACGTCTCCACGGGCCTGTTTCTGTCAGGCTCGATCGTACTGCTGGTGATGGTCTACATGATCCGGTTTCTCTCCGCCGCTCTGGGTGCATGGCGGGCGGGGGAGGTGACGGTGACCCTCGATCTCGACCACGCCGCCGCCAATCTCGGTGCCCGGGCTGGCACGACGCTGCGCCGGGTTCATCTGCCGTTGCTGCGCCCGGCGGTGCTGACGGCGGCGTTGCTGGTTTTCGTGGACGCGATCAAGGAACTCCCGGCCACCCTCATCATTCGCCCCTTCGGGTGGGACACGCTAGCCGTGCAGGCCTATCGGCTGGCCGCCGACGAACGGCTCGCCGGCGCGGCCATTCCGAGCCTGCTGATCGTCGCCATCGGACTGTTGCCCGTCATTCTCGTCTGCAACGGGCTGCGCGGCAGGGTCTAGGATCCAGCGACGGGATCGGAAGCGGCTATTTCCAACCCACCTGGGCGAAGATGGCCTGCGCCGTCGCAAGGTTCTTTGCGACTTTCGACAGATCGACCGGGTCTGCCTCGAACGTGCCCAGCTGCTGCACCGACTCGCTCAGCGCCACCGAAGGCACGACGGGATACTCGTCGTTGCCGGCTGAAAAGTATTCCTGCGCGCTGTCGGACGCGAGGTATTCGAGGAACCTGACCGCATTCTCCCTGTGCGGCGCGTGGGCGGCCACGCCACCGCCGGACAGGTTGACATGGGCACCGGCAGTCTCCGTCATCTTCGGAAAGACGTAGCCGATTTCGGCGATGGCGTCCCGGGGAAGACCGTCAACATCCTGGCGCAGCGCCCGGGCGAAATAGTATGTGTTGGAGACCGCGATATTGCATTCGCCCGATACGAGGCCGCGCAGCTGGTCGGTATCACCACCCTGGGGCTGTCGGGCAAAATTGTCGACGACACCCTGCGCCCAGGCTTTTGCAGCCTCCGCACCGTGGTTCTCGATGACAGCGGACAGCAAGGTCTGCGTATAGACGTTGGTGGACGAGCGATGGCAGACCTGACCCTTATATTTTGGGTCGGCGAGCGCGACGTAGCTCTGTGGCGGGTCGGTCACGTCGGTCTTGTCGTAGAAGAAGATGCGCGCGCGCTGGGACAAGCCGAACCACTGGTTGTCGGAATCCTGCAGGTTGGCAGGGATACGCTCTTCGAGCACGGCGGATTGCGTCGGCTGCAGCACGCCGGCGCTCTTGGCCCGTTCCAGCCGGGTCGTGTCGACCGTAAGCAAGACGTCGGCCGGGCTGTTGGCCCCTTCCGCCTTCATGCGTTCGATCAATTCGTCCGCCTTGCCCTCGATCCGGTTGATGGTGATGCCGGTCTGTTCCGTGAAATCGGAATAGAGGCGTTCGTCGGTATCGTAGTGGCGCGAGGAATAGAGGTTCAGTTCGCCTTCGGCATAGGACGGTGCGACTAAGGCCGTGCTGGCGAGAAGGGCCGCGAGGGAAAGTGTGCGCATCGTGGGGAAGGACATGAACGAACTCCTCTAAAGTGGATGTTCAAAGTCCTATTAAAGCCGGTCCGGCGCGGCAAACACTCTAGTTTGGAAAATTTCCGAACGGCTGGCCATGCAAATTCATGCGACCCGAGTTCTCACGCGCTGAAGGCGTGGCAATCCTGATTGCGCCAGCTGACATCGACCGTCTCGCCGGTCGTGACCGGTTCCCAGTCCGGCCCGTTGCCACGGAAGGCGAAGAAACGGTCGTTGTCGGCGATGCGTAGCCGGGTGCGAATGCCGTCGCCCATGAATTGCTGGCCGAGCACCTGTGCCTTGCATGTGTGATACGCGGTGCCGGTTCTGGCCGCACCGATGACGACCCGCTCGGGGCGGATCGCAATGGTGGAGGCATCGCCCGGTTCCAGACCCTCCACGTTGCGGGCCTCCAGCCGCGTCCCGTCACTCAGGCGAACATGCGCCATGTCGCCCGCGACATCGACCACGGTGCCGGTGAGACTGTTGTTCTCGCCGATGAAATTGGCGACGAAGCTGTTGGCAGGGTGCTCGTAGAGCGCGCGGGGCGCGGCGACCTGTTCCACCCGGCCGTTGTTGAAAACCGCGATCGTGTCCGACATGGCCAGCGCTTCGCTCTGGTCATGGGTGACATAGAGGACGGTGATGCCGAGCGTATGGGCCAGTTCGGTGATCTCGCGCTGCATGGCATCGCGCAGCTGCTTGTCGAGGGCACCCAGCGGCTCGTCCATCAACACCAGCTGCGGTTCGAACACCAGCGCGCGGCCCAGCGCCACCCGCTGCTGCTGCCCGCCCGACAGTTGAGCCGGCCTGCGGTCGCGCAGTCCGTCGAGCTGCATGATGTCGAGGATGCGCTGCAAGCGGGTATCTGTCTCCGACCGCGAAAGCTTTCGCACGACCAGCGGGAAGGCGAGGTTCTGGGCCACCGTCATGTGGGGGAACAGGGCGTAGTTCTGGAACACCATCCCGATGCCGCGGTCGTGTGGCGGCAGCCGGTCCACGTCGCGTCCCGCAATCTCGATGCGGCCGCCGCTGGGCTGCTCGAACCCGGCCAGCATCATCAGGCTCGTGGTCTTGCCCGAACCGGATGGGCCGAGCATCGTGAAGAAGGAACCGGGTGCGATGTCGAGGTCCAGATGGCGCACGGCAAGGGACGTGCCGTCGTAGCTCTTCGAGACGCCCCGAAAGGCGACCAGGGGTTGAAGAGACGATGGCACGGACGATCTCGCAGGTTCGTTTCCCTGCAAATGTGACAATTCCGGTCAGGTTTCAACCAATCACGTGCTGCGGGCCCCATCAGCAACGGGCGCACCGTCAGCCCGCCGCTGCCCGTTGGCCATCTTCGCCTGTCGCCGTGCCGGAAAACGAGCAGAAATGGGTGGCACCGTCCGCGGTGGGGGCCTCGGTGAAATCGGCGAGGTCGGGTATGCGCCCGAACGCGATCTTGGAGCCGAGATACCCGCCCGGTACGGCAACCTTCGGCCCGAGAGAGATGGCGGACGGGCCATGGCGGTCGCGCAGATCGTCCATAACGGTACTCACCCTGTTCCACTTGCTGCTTGCGCAATCGTCGTGCGGGGACGCCGTGCCGGTGGCGAAGAGGTCGGCCTGACGTTCGCCCTCTGCGACCAGACCGTGCAACATGACGCTGACGGACCGTGGCTTGAACGTGGCCGCAGATGCACGCGCGAGAACGTCGTCCAGAGCTGCCAGCAGGGTGTGGTCGTCCCGGCTGGGCTCGATCGTCACCTCGTGCGACCAGCGCTGGTCGTCCTTGCGGCTGCCGCTTCGGGTGCGCAGGCCACCGCCGCGCAGGGAGGCGGTCAGTTTCGTGGCGTGAAGATCGGTGCGCCGCAGCCGCCGACCGGCGCTCAGGGCCAGCTGGCGTGCACAGTCCCGCACCCGGGCCGGGTTACGCCAGTCGAGGGGCAGCATGCGGCTGTGGCCGATCATGCGCTTGACGGTTGGCGGTCGTTCGCTTTCGCCTCCGTGCAGGCCGTTCCAGAACCGCTCGCCTTCGACACTGCCCCAGATGGCCCGGGCGTGTTTGGCACCGATCCGCCAGAGGTCGGGGAAATCGGCAATTCCGGCGGCATTCAGCCGTTTCTCGATGCCGTCCGATACGCCGGGAAGATCCTGCAGCTTCAGATGCGCCAGTCGCCCGGGAAGGTCGGCATCGGCCAGCACCACCAACCCGTTGGGTTTGTTCAGTTCCGCACCGACCTTGGCCAGCAATTCGGTGCTTGCGATGCCGATGGAACAGGTGAGACCATCGCTGAATTCCCTCCGCAACGTGGCCTTGATACGCCGGGCCAGCGCGGCTGCCTGCACGGTTTCGCTGGGCAGGAGCCGGCAGACGACCTCGTCGATGGAGCGAACCTTGTCCACCGGCAGGCATTGTTCGATGGCAGCGATGATACGGTGGTGCAGCCGGACATAGGCGTCCGGTCGCGCGACGACGAAGATCATCTCCGGCACGGTGGCGCGGGCATCGCGGATGGTCGCACCGAACTTCACCCCCATGGCCTTCGCCTCCCGGCTGACCGCGATGCAGCCGGTATGCAGGGTGTCGAGCGGCACGACGCCCACCGGTCTGCCGCGCAGGGCCGGGTTGAAATGCTGTTCGGCGGTGGCGAAAAAGCTGTCGAAATCGAGATAGAGGAAAGCGGGCTTGTCGGTCATGGGCGGCTTCCGGTACGCGAAACTCGGATTATATTCCCGTTTTGTTCTTGTTGGAGTCAACCCGCTCTCCGCGACTTTTCAACAGCAAAGGAGATCGTTGTCGCAGGCAACCCCGTCGGATGCGGATCGTTGAGCCAAGGTGCAGGAGGCCGCACGCATGACGACACAAGTTCTTTGGTTCAAGCGCGACATGCGGCTTGACGACCATGCCGCACTGGTCGCCGCCGCGAGCGCCGGTCCTGTCCTGCCGATCATGATCGTGGAGCCAGGCTACTGGACGCTCGACGACACCAGCTGGCGTCAATACGAGCACCTGCGCGGGGCGGCGGAGGAATTGCAGCGGATGATCGCCGACCATGGCGGCGGTTTGCGGGTCTTTACCGGCGAGGCCGTCGACACCTTCAAGGCCTTGCACGATGACCTCGGCGGCTTCGATCTTCACGCCCATATGGAAACCGGCAATGCATGGACCTACGCGCGGGACGAGGCCGTCCGGGCATGGTGCCGCGGTAACGGGGTGTGCTTCACGGAGCACCGCCAGTTCGGGGTCTGGCGCGGACGGGAGGCGGACCGCGACCGCTGGGCCAAACGGTGGGACGCCATGATGAGCGAGCCCCTGTTGCCCGTGCCGCAGATCGAATGGCACGCCGGGCCTTCGGAAGGGTGGCCTCTGCCGGACCGTCTTGGGCTTGTCGATGACGGGATCGAATGGCTGCAACCTGCGGGACGGCAGGCCGCCCTCGATACGCTCCATTCATTCCTGCACGAAAGGGGAGAACCCTACCAGAAGGCCATGTCGAGCCCGCTTGAAGGCGCTGCGGCCTGCTCTCGACTGTCCGTTCATTTCGTCACCGGTGCCATCTCCATGCGCGAGGTCTATCAGGCCACCCGGGCCCGGCAGGAGCAGGTGCGCGCCCTGCCGGACGATGAGCGGGGCGACTGGCCGAAGGCGTTGCGTTCCTTCGTCGGTCGGCTGCACTGGCATTGCCACTTCATGCAGAAGCTGGAGACGGAACCGGAGCTGGAGCATCTGCCCATGGCGCGGGCCTACACGGACCTGCGGCACGGGCAGGATGTCGGCGACTTCCTGCAACGCTACGAACAGGGGCGGACGGGCTATCCCTTCGTCGATGCATGCATGCGTTCGTTGAAGGCAACGGGCTGGATCAACTTTCGCATGCGGGCAATGCTGATGTCGTTCGCCTCCTACGATTTGTTCCTGCCCTGGCAGGCGTCCGGCGCAGTGCTGGCGCGGCTGTTCACCGACTACGAACCCGGTATCCACTGGACCCAGAGCCAGATGCAGTCGGGCGAAACGGGGATCAACACGCTGCGCATCTATTCGCCGGTCAAGCAGGGATACGATCAGGATCCCGAAGGCGTGTTCATCCGCCGCTGGGTGCCGGAACTCGCTCATCTGGACGGCAAGGCACTGCACGAGCCATGGACCGCAGCGGATGTGCCGGACGATTATCCCGAACGCATCGTCGACCATAAACTGGCGACCGCGGAGGCGCGCAATCGCATCTGGGCCATTCGGCGCACGGCGGAAGCCAAGGCGGAGGCGGAAGACGTCTATCTGCGCCACGGCAGCCGGAAGCGTCCGCAGGTGCGCAAGGATGCGCAGAAGGCCGCGCGCAGCCGTCGCAAGGCGGCCCCTGTGAAGGCAGACCATGCGGGAAACGAGGTGTCCGCGTGAATACCGCCCACCCCTTCGATGGCAACGATCTGTCCGATCGCGTCACCAAGCTGAACGACAGGTCCGAAAACGCAGCCGGGCGCTACGTGCTGTGCTGGTTGCAACAGACCCTGCGCGCTCATGACAATCCGGCGCTGGATGCGGCCATCGCGTTGGCCAACGATCGCGGTGTGCCCGTCCTCGTCTATCACGGACTGCGGGCGGACTACCCCCATGCCTCCGACCGCCTACACAGGTTCATTCTGGGCGCATCGCGGGATTTGCAGCGCGATTGCGCAGCGCGCGGCGTGCGGTGCGTCACCTACGTGGAACGGCCCGGCAAGGCGGAACGAGGCCTCGTCTATCGGCTGGCGGAACACGCGGTCGCCGTCGTCAGCGACGAGCAATGGGCGTTCGTGGGTCGGTGGCAGCTGGAAGGGTTTGCCCGCTCCTGCGCTGTTGCCGTCTATGGCGTCGATGCTTCCCGCCTCGTTCCGACGCGTGTTCTGCCGGACAATCTGAAAACGACACCGGCCTTTCGCAAGGCCAGCGGCGAGCACCGCGACCATTGTCTGGACGCCGCCTTCGATTTCGACCCCTCCGCCGACCCCTATGACGGTGATTTACCCTTCGACGACCACGCCAATGGCGAGGCCGACGACGACGCGCTCGACGCGCGGATGGCGGCTTGTGCGATCGACCATTCCCTGCCGCCGTCGCCCGTGTTCCGGGCGACGCAGGCCGCCTGCGACGTGCACCTGGCCGAGTTCATCGAAAAGGGCCTTCCGACCTATGCGGCACGGCGCAACAATTCCGCCGACGAGGCCGGTGTCTCGCGCCTGTCGCCCTACATCCACTTCGGCATGGTCGGCCCGCGCCGGATCGCGCGGGCCGTGCGCGATGCCGATGTGAAGGCCAATGCGCGCTGGAAATTCTTGGACGAATTGCTGACCTGGCGGGAGTGGTTCCACTACCTTGCCTTCCAGGCCGAGATCCCCGAAGCCTACGAAAACCTGCCCCCGTCCGCGCGGAAAACGCTGGAGGCTCATGCCGGTGACGAGCGGGACGTGCTCTACGACCTCGACACCCTGCTGCATGGGCGGACCGATGACGAGACGTGGAACGCCGCGCAGCGCCAGTGGCTGGTGGAAGGCTACATGCACAACAATCTGCGCATGTACTGGGGCAAGAAACTGATCGGCTGGACGCCGGACCCGCAATCGGCGTGGATCACCGCCTGCTACATCAACGACCGGCTGAGCCTCGATGGCCGCGACCCGGCGACCTATGGCAACATGCAATGGTGTTTCGGGCGCTCCAAACCGGCCTACCGGGAGAACCCGGTCTATGGCTGGGTGCCGCCGAAGACCGATCGTGGCATTCGCAAGCGCAGTGGCGCGAATGAATGGCTGGCGGAGCGAGCGTCCGCACCGGTGCCGGATATCGCCGTGCCGGACCAGGCGTGGCTGGCAACCGGGTTCGACACCCGCCTGCTGGCAAACGGTTGATGGACAATCGCTGGCGGGCTCGAAATGTCCTCGCGCAAGCAACCGCATAGCGCCCTCGGGAGTTTTTCCCATGAGCACTCCCGGACGCGGCCCATGCAGCTTCTCCATCTCGTCGGCGCGACCAACACGCGGTTCTATCACGACCTGTCGCTGACCTATCACGCCTCCACGGTCACGCCTGCGGGCATGGTCGCCCACGTGGTGCGCGTGTCCCCCGAAGGCGGGTTGCATATCCGGCGGGCGGGGGAAGATGAACGGGTTGCCGACCTGTCGGATGTCGCGGCTCTGGCGCGGGATTGCGATCTCGTCGTGCCCTTCATGTTCTGCCCGGCCGGCATGACGACGTGGCGCGACCTGTTCGAGACGATCCTCGACGTGCCCGTCGTGGGTCCGCCCCTGTCCGCCAACGTCATCTCCACCTCCAAGCAACACACGAAGGCGGTGGCCGCGATGGCCGGTGTCGCCACGCCGGACGCGCAGGTGGTGACGGCATCCGCGCCCACCGCCGAATGGCGGGGGCCGTGCATCGTGAAGCCCGATACCGAGGACAATTCCATCGGTCTCAGTCTTGTGGAGCGGGAAGGCGACCTTGCCGGTGCCATCGCCTCCGCCTTGACCCATGGCGGCACGGCATCTGGTGGAACGCTACATTCCCGGGCGGGAAATCCGCGCCGGTGTGCTCGATACCGGGGACGGGCCAAGGCTGTTGCCGGTGCTGGAATACCACGTGACGCAGGAGCACCCCATTCGCGTTCGCAGCGACAAGGTGGATGTGGACGACACCGGTGCCGTAACCCGCCGCAGCTGGGACATGCCGAGCCTGAAGACGTCGTGCCCCGCCCACTTGTCGCCGGAGACGCTGGCGGAGGTGAGCGCGATGGTGCTTGCCATGCACACGGCGCTGGGCGCGCGGGACTATTCCCTCTACGACCTGCGCATCGACGGGGAGACAGGCAAGCCCTACCTGCTGGAAGCGTGCAGCTTCTGGACCTTCGCGCCCATCAGCATCGTGTCGCGGATGGTGGTGGCGGACGGTCTCGATCTGGAAACGGTCGTGCGGGCCGTGTTCGAACAGGCGGGCGCGGCGGGTGGCTGACGTGAACTAATCGATGATTCCGGTCAGGGTCTGCGCGAAAATTCGCGCCGTATCCTGCCACGAGGGAAGCGCAGCCGCCCGTTCGGCGGACAGGCGGGACAGCCGGTGCGCCTCCGCCGGATCGCAAAGCAGGCGGCGCAGTGCCATTGCCAGCGCCTCGGGATCGTCCGGCGGAACGAGAAGCCCGGCATCGCCCACCGTTTGCGGCACCGCACCCACGTTGCAGGAAACCACCGGCAGGCCGAACATCATCGCTTCGCTCAGCACCAGCCCGTAGCCCTCGTAGCGGGTGGCAAGGGCGAAGATCGACGCCGCGTTGAACTGCGCGGTCAGTGCCGCCTGCGAAATCTCGCCCGCAAACGCCACGCGCTGCGCGATATTCAGCCTGCGGGCCTGCGCATGCAGCGCGTCGGCATAGGCCCGATCGTATGTCTTGCCGACGATGGCTGCCTGCCACGGCACATCGTCGATGCGCGCCAATGCGTCCAGCAGCACGTCGTGGCCCTTGCGCCGGGCCAGCAGTCCGACCGACAGGATGAGGGGTGGGTCGACGGGCGTGCGGTTCACCGCCGGACGGTCGAAGCCGGGTGGGGCGATGGTGATGCGGGCCGGGTCCGCACCCAATTCGCGGGCGAGAACCTGCGCGGTTTCCGGGCTGGGCACGATGACGTGGCGGATATGGCGCAGGGCGGCGGCCTCGTTGGCCAGCAGGAAGCGCGCGCGAGGTTCCGGCAGACCGGTCTCGAAGCCGAGAGGATGGTGCACCATGGCGATGACCGGGGCGGGCACGTCCGCCAGCCCGTCGGGATCGATGGAGCCGAAGACCAGACCGTCGAGAATGATCGGCTGGTCGGCGGGCACGGCGCGCAAGGCAGTGAGGGTGGCTCGCCATGTCTTCCGGGGTCGGGTCGGGAAAGCTGTCGGGCAGTTGCAGGTGCCGCGTGGCGAAGCCGGCCTCGTTCAGTTCGCGCAACACGCGGGCCTCGTAGATGAAGCCGCCGGTGCGGCGGTCCTTGTCGCCGGGTATGGCGAAGACCGCGCGGGTCATGCGAGTTGCTCGGGCGCATAGATGCGCAGCACGGCGCGTTCGAGCGCGGCGACGAGGGCGTAGAACGCCACCGCGACGACTGCGAGGACGAGCGACGCAGGACCACAGCATGTTGTAGTTGGACGTGCTTGCCGTCAGGGCCATCAGAACGCCCATGCCCCTGCCGGTGGCCAGCCACTCGACCGTGGTGACGGCCAGCAACGCGGCGGGCACCGCCATGCGGGCGGAGGCGAAGAATGCGGGCAACATCGCGGGGATTTGCGCCCACCGCAGCAACCGTCCCCGCCCGGCACCATAGGTGGCGAACAGGTCCACGATCTGTCCTGGCGTCTGCCGCAGCCCCTGTCGGCAGGCGACGAAGGTGGGAAAGAAGATCATGACGCCGACAACGATCATGGTTCCGGTCAGCCCGCGCCCGAAGGCGAGCACCAGCAGGGGCGCGGTGGTGATGATCGGCACGGCGCGCAAGGCTACCGCAACGGGCATGGCGGCGCGATCGGCGTGGGGCCAGACGGCCAGCAGCGCCGCGAGCCCGGCCCCCAGCGCCAGCCCTCCGAGATAGCCCGGGGCGGCGAAGGACAGGGTTTCGCCCAAAGCGGCCAGGAGGGCGGTACGATTGTCCGCTTCGCCGAGGAACGTCCACACGTCGGCGGGGCGTTTGGCGAAGAAGCGGTTGAGGTCGAACGCATCCATCGAGACCTGCCAGACGAGGAGAACCAGCAACGTGATGCCTGCCACTTCCAAGGCACGGTCGAGCACAGATCGTCGCGCGGTGCGGGTGGGGGCCGACAGCAGGATGACCGGGCTGTAGCCTGCCAGCCGACGGCCCAGCCATCCGAGCAGGCCGTAGGCCAGCATCGCCAGACCGGCGGCGAGGGCGGCAAGCGCCCAGGTGGCGTCCGTGTCCAGCCCCCGCATCGCCCGCAGGGTCAGCACGCCGAGGCCGCGTTCGGCGCCTGTGAATTCGCCGATCATCGCGCCGAGAAACGCAGCCGGTGCGCTGATCTGCAGGCCCACGAAGAGGTAGGGCAGGCTCGCCCGGCCCCGTATGCGAACGAGCGTCGTGACGGGTCCGCGCCCGTAAACCCGCATCAGGTCCGTCCAGGCACGGGGCACTGCCTTCAACCCGGTCAGCAGGGCGAGCAACGTCGTGTAATAGACGGCGAGTGCCGCCAGCATGATCTGCGGCCCGTCGCCCGTCCCGAACAGGACGCGCAGGATGGGTCCGCTGGCGATGAGGGGAATGCAGAAAACCAGCAGCGCCAGAATGGACACGGTCCGTTCACTGCGCGGAAAGACGGCGATCAACGCGGCCAGCAGGATGGCCGCGCCATTGCCCCAGATGAAACCCCAGACCGCGTTCACCGTCGTCTCGCCGCTGGCGCGGGCAAGCAGCGCTGCATTGTCGAGAGCATAGGTGACGAGCGCCGAAGGGCTAGCGATCAGCGCGCTTTGTGGAACCGCGCGTGCGCCGATTTCCCACAGGACAAGGATCGCGCATGTCCACGCAAGGGTGCGGAAGATCCTCATGCCCCGTCCTCGAGAGCGTCCGTCACGGCGCGCGACAGTTCGAGAAATTCCGGTGTGTCGAGCAGCGTCGCGTCCCGTTCTGCGGGTAGCGGGATCGGTATATCCGCCACCAGACGGGCAGGACGGTCCGACAGCACCAGCACGCGGTCCGACAACAACACGGCCTCCTGCACCGAATGGGTGACGAGCACCACAGTCGTTCCACGCGCCCGCCACAGGGGCGGCAGATCGACGTTCAGGCGTCTGCGCGTGATGGCATCGACGGCGGCGAAGGGTTCGTCCAGCAACAGAACCTGCGGAGCCGACACGAGGGCGCGCGCAATCGCTGTCCGCTGGCGCATGCCGCCGGACAGTTCGGCGGGCCGGTGGTCGGCAAAGCCTGCAAGACCGACTAGGTCGATCAAGGTTTCTGTCCGGTCGGCAGGCTTGCGGGCCAGTTCCGCTCCCAGGGCGATATTGGCGCGCACGGTGCGCCACGGCAGAAGCGAGGGATCCTGAAATGCCATGGCCAACCCCCCGCGGCGCGCCAGTTGCGCAGGTGTGTCGGAACCGAGCGTCACGGTGCCTGTATCGGGCGCGTCGAGACCGGCGATCAGGCGCAGTATCGTGGACTTGCCGCAGCCCGACGGGCCCACCAGCGCGGTGGTCTGCCCCGCAGCGAAGGTGGCGCAGAAAGAGGCGACCGCCTCCGTCGCGCCGAAGCTTTTCGTGACGCCGGTGCAGCGGATGTCGATGCCTGCATCGGTGCCTCCCACCGGGCGAACAGTCCTATGCCGATCAGCCATGCACCTCTTCGAGCAGCGAACGGTCCCACAGGTCCGCCGATACGGTGCGGCCCAGCAGGGCCAGGGTTTCGATATTGGCGGCAACGGTTTCCTCGGTGAACCAGCCGAAGCCGTTCGCCGCCGTCAGGTCGGAAAACATCAGCGGCACCTGCCGGGCGGCCTGCAGTTTCTGCGTCTCCAGATCGAGCCCCGCATCGGGGAACATGGCGACCGTCAGCGCGGCGGCGGCATCGGTGTCGGACTGATAGTCGCTCCAGCCCATCGCCTCGCCCTTCAGCAGCGCGACGAGGTCGGCACGGCGGTTGGCGATGGCGTCGTCGGTGGCGATGTAGGTCTGCGAATGGAGCGCATAGCCGTGGTCGGCCATCAGCATGGTGGTGTTGTCGACGCCCCGCACGCTCATGGCCACGGGAAGGTCCGTCTCCCAGCAGAGCAGGCAATCCACCTGTCCGCTGACCAGCGGGGCGGGGTCGTATTGGGTGGGCACGATCTCGATCGCATCGATGTCTATCTCGTTGAGAATGCACAGGGCCTGCAACACAGGCGTGTTGGCCACCGCCATGCCGATGCGCTTGCCCACCAGATCGGCGGGTTCGTTGACGGGGTTGGCGGGCAGCGAGGCGATGGCGAAGGGGTTCTTCTGCATCGCCACGCCGATGATCCTGAACGGCGCGCCTTCGGCCACGGCGGCTGCGGTGTAATCGGCTGCGGAAATGCCGACCAGCGCGGTGCCGGACACGACGGGCGGTTCGACCGGGGCGTTGGGGCCGCCCTGGACGAGGGCGACGTCGAGGCCGCCATCCGTCCAGTATCCCTTGTCGGCGGCAATGTAGGAGCCGCCGAACTGGACCGAATGCAGCCAGGACAGCTGCAGATTGACCGGCGTGGCAGCGAAGGCGGGAGGACCGATGGCGGCGGCTGCCAGACTTGCGCCTCCGATGCGGAGGAGATTGCGGCGGGTCAGATGAGCAAGTGAGGTCATGACGGGTCTGGTTTCCTCTTGGTGGAAAAGGTGTTCGTGAACGGAATTGCGCATGCAGGCAACGTGGCGGCAAGAATGACGAGGCCGTAGGCGATGCCCGTTGCCACGCCGGCGCTGGCCGATGCGCCGACGAGTGGGAACAGGCCGGCAGCAGCACCCTCCCGCCAACCCCAGCCGCCGATGGAAAGGGGGACGAGCATGGCACACAGGACGAGCGGTATCACGGTTGCAAAGGCCTCGAGGGGCAGCACCGTACCGACCGCACGGGCGCAGGCGTAGAAGGCCAAGACCAGGCACAGCGTCGTGATCGTGCCATGGACGAGCATGGCCGGTTCGCGCACGAGGCGCAGAACATGCGCGAGAAACCGACCGGTCGCAGTGTCCCGCCGCGCCAGAATGACTGCGGCAATGGCGATGCCCGGGAGAATGAGGACGACGAGCCATCCCGTCAGCCCCCAACGCGGTCCTCCCGGCATCACCAGTGCAGCGGCAAAGCCGGTGACCATGAGTGCCAGCATGGCGATCTGCCCCAGCAACCGCTCGGCCGCGACGGACTGGGCGGCCCGACTGAAATCCGTGTTCCCCGGTCCGTCGTGACGGACGCGAAAGGCCCTCGCGACATCGCCGGTCACACCGCCGGGAAGGACCGTGTTAATGAATTGAGCCAGATAATATTCGCGAAGGGCGACCGGGTAGGTCAGCCGAATGCCGAAGGTCTGCCCGGTGCGCCTCCAACGGTCGGCCATGGAACAGGTGGCCAATGTCACTGCCAGCAGCGCGAGGCCGATCCAGCCCCGGTCAGCCTCTCGCAACCGTGCCGACACCTCGCCAACATCCGTCCACCACAGCAGCACGAGCAGACAGGCGCTAGATACGAGCAGCTTGAACCACGTGTTCCGCAACGGCTTCATCGCTCCGCCACCTGCGGTGAGCGAGGGCGCGTGAAGGCATCGAGAAATGCGTTGCGGAACGTATCCATCCGCCGAACCGGCCCGTCCGGTGCGGGAACGAGGCCGTCTGTCCAGCCCCAACCCTCGATGCAGGCGATGGTTTCCGGCGGGCCGATCATGTGGACGGGCACGTCCTTGTTGCCGCTGCCCGCCACGAAACCGGCGGGCTGATGGTCTCCTGCCACGATGACCAGCGGTGCGGCTGTCCCCAACCGTGCGACATGGGAGAATGTCGCCGTCAGGGCATAGTCGACGGACCGGCGATAGGCGTCCCGCACCGCATCGCGGTCGCGCCACAGATCTCGCGGAGCCGGTCCGCGCGCCGCCATTTCGTCGAAGACCGACCCGTCGCCCACGGCCTCCCACGGCACCATGTCGGCAATGGGCGTCCAAGGTGCGTGGGACGAGATGAGGGCGATCTGAACGAAGCTGGGGCGCGCATCGGGCGTCAAGAGGGCCGGGTAGGCGGCTAGCGTGAACTGATCGGGCATCGTCACCCAGCGAAATGGCTGGCCCTTGTAGGGGATGTCCGCTGCCGGGGCGACCAGATCGAAGCCCATGGACAGGCTTTCCGGCCAGGCGAGCGTGATGGCGGGCATGATGGCCGCCGTGCGGTAGCCCGCGCCTTGCGCGAAATGAAACAGCCATTTGTGGCCGCTGGCCAGCATCGCCTTGTACCGCCCGTTATCCGACGTCCACAGACCGCTTGCCAGCGTACCGTGGGCAAGCCAGCTCTGCCCGCCAGCCGTGGGGGAGGTCAACCAGCCGCTCTTCATGGCCATGCCGGTCGACGCAATTTCGGCCTCGGCGGTTTCCAAGGTGGCCATGTGCGTGGGTGCGTAGAGCGGGTTGTCGAAGCTGGCGCGGCCGTAGCTTTCGATCCAGATGAGAATGACGTCCCGCCCGTCGAGCGCATCCAGCCAGCCGCTCCTGTCGGCATAGGGGTCGTTCCGGGCATCCTCCACGAAGGCGGCGAATTCGGTGGCCGCCCGCTGCATCTCCATGCCGCGGCGCACCACCACGCGGGTCGTGTAGGCGGAACCGGGCGGACTTTCGGCAAGTCTCACACCGTCGAGATGGTAGGCCGCATCCACTGCGGCCCAAGCCGCGCCTGCCATGGCGACCACCGCCGCACCGACGCGGAGCGATCCGGTAGGCCGCAGGTTCGCCCAGACGCGCAGGCTGCGTTCGAGCACGACGAGCACCGCGATCAAGGCAAGGACCACACCGACCACGCTCGCAATCGTCGGCACGATGCCGATGCTGTCGCGCAGCAGCGTCAGGCCCGAACCGATGAGAAACGTGTCGAGCAGCGCGTTGAAGGGACGGTCGAAGGCGCTGAACATGGCGTAATCGGCGAGTTTGACGACGATCGCCACCAGAACGATGCCTGCGACACCATAGGTGATCCCGAACCGCCGTCCGATGGCAACCATCGCCAGCAGCAGTACGGGCAGTTCCAGTGGCCATTCGTTCAGAACGCTCCACCGCACCATGCCGGGATGGTTGGGCAGGGCCAGTGCGGCGTAGATGACGAGAGCGGCCAAAGCCAGCAATGCCGCGCGCTTCATGCCGCCTTCCTTGCAAGCCAGATCACGTCGACTGCAAACGACCACGCAAGCAGGAGCACGGCGGCTGCGACGACGGGCGTGACGAGCACGTCCGGCATCGGCGGAACCATGAGCAGGATGAGGGCTGCGATCTGAACGACGCAGACGGCCTTTCGCCGAAAGGCTTGCGGTAGGGGTGCCTGCAATGCGGGCCACATGAAGGAAGCACCGACGAACGCGTAGCGCATGAGCCCGAGTAGCAATATTTCCGGCCCCGTGGTGCCGCTCGCCCAGAGGTAGTACGACAGCACGGCTGCAAGCCCCGCATCGACCTCCATGTCGAAGCGCGCACCGAAATCCGAGACCAGCCCGGAGCGCCGCGCCAGCCAACCGTCCGCTCCATCGAGGGCGAATGCGAGGAGGGCAACGGCGAACACGAGCCAGACCGCAGCTTCCGGCAGTGACGCCGCAAGCGGCACCGCACCGGCGATGAAGGCGACCATTGCAGCGCGGGAAAGGGTCACGACATTGCACAGGCCGAGTTGGGGATGGGCGTAGCCGCGTTGCAGGCCGTATCCGGCAATCGTGACGGTGATGGCGAAGATGGCAAGGGGCAGCGCCGTCGTTGCGAACGTGTGAGATGATGCGACGGCGAGGATCAGTGCAAAACCGACGGCGACCACGAGAAACGTGCGCAGTGTCGCGCTGACTTCGGGCACCCGAACCGAAAGACGGGGCGTGCGGCGAAACATCTGCAAGTCCTTCATCGCGCGCATTCGTTTCCCGATGGACCCTTGGTTCGACCCTGGTAGATACTGGCAGATACGGGCTGCTGTAGAAACTGCGACAATCGTGTCGCACCGTTCCCAGCCTCTATGGTATCGGCAGCCGGTCTGGCTTCGATCCCGTCCATGTCGCATACTCGGCCATCATAGCAGCAAAGGCGCGGGTTCCGCGGAACATCGCGCAGTCGAGATGAGGAACCGGATAACGATGCGCATTCTCACCGCCACAGTGGCATTTATCGCCACGGCTACGTCCACCGCCCACGCGGATATGGCCCGTTACGAACTGGACCGCGACCATACTGCGATCTACTTCACGGTGGACCATATCGGATACGCCAAGACACTCGGTGTCTTTACCGAACTGGAAGGCGGTTTCCGGTACGATCTTGAGACGCAGGAACTGGCGGACGTGGCGGTGGCGATCGGTGCCGCGTCGGTCAACACGTTCCACGAGGCGCGGGACAACCATGTCCGCAACGGCGATTTTCTCGATGTGGCGACCCATCCCACGATCAGTTTCGTCGCCAGCGGCGGGCAGGCGGAGGGGGACACGAAGGGTACGGTCACGGGCGATCTGACGATCCTCGGCGTCACGCGACCCGTTACCCTCGACGTGACGCTGAACAAGGTCGCCGACTATCCGTTCGGGCACCGCCGCGAGGTTCTGGGCCTGTCCATGAGAACGACGGTCCGGCGCAGCGAATTCGGCATGACTTACGGCGTCGAGAACGGCCTTGTCGGCGACGTGGTGACGGTCAATATCGAGACCGAAGCCATGAAGATGGACTAGCGTAGAATATCTTTCCCCGGGGCCAACCGATTGGGGTCGCGTCTCAGGTTCTATACAGGGCAATCGCCTCCCAGCGCCCGGTTCGGGCACGTTTATCGAGACGGAACAGGCCTTTGCCATAGCGAAGGATGCGCGCGTGAAGCGTGTTTTGCTTCTGCCGGGCATCGTGAAACTGACGGTGATGGTGACACAGGACCAGACGTCCCGAAGGCCGCAAGGTGCGTTCGATCTCACGTAAAACGGCGGCAAGATCGTTATCGGTGAGGTAATAGAACAACTCGGAGACGACGACCGCATCGTACCGCCCGGATGGAAAGCGACCGGGCAGGACGAGGTGATAGGCATCGGTGTGGGGAACGGCTTTCAGTTCGGCACGGGTAAGATCGACCGCCGATAGCGACCCGTCGCAGGCATCCAGCCGAAGGCAGTGTCGTGCCAGGACCGCGCTGTTGGAACCGTTGCCGCACCCCAGTTCCAGCAACCGCCCGACTGCATGCGGCGGCAGCAAACGGATGATCGTTTGCCGTTTATAGGCTTCGTCGTGCCTGTGGCGGGTGCCCCAAGGGTCTTTCGACCGGGCAAAGAGGCTTTCGAAGTGGGCGATGTCCGCATGACGCCCCCGGTTACCTGCCACGTACGAACCTTTCGAACGGCCCGCACATGGTAGCGATCTGCGTCGGGGTGAGGTGGAAGCCGTCGGGATCGTCCGCAATCAGCCCGGTTTGCGTTCGGTACAGCTGCAGCGCGCGGCGCTTGCGCATGCCGTTTGCAGGCAGCGACAGTTCGCGCCAGGCGGGGACGGGGCCAGCTTCATCGGCGGTCCAGACCGTGTAGGCAAGGCGCTGCACCCGATGGGGCCATGCAACTGCGGCAGGCTCCGGCGACGTCGCGGTGGTCGGGATGGGCGTCGCGCAGATCGGGTACGACCACGAGATCGGGGACAGGTCCGCGTCCCAGTGCCTGAGCGAGCCGGTTTCGCTCGTGTCGGGTCAGGCTGTCCAGCCCACCATCGGGCATGGAGAGGAAGCGCACCGCGCCCTGCGGCACGCCAAGTCCCGCCATCGCCCGCACCGTTTCGCGCCGCCGCTCCGCGACCAGTCTCGCTTTGGGCCAAAGTCGGGACTTGCGATGGGAGGCGCTGCCATCGGTCACGACGATGACGGTCACCTGCGCACCCTGCCTCCGAAGGTGCTGGATGAGGGAATGGGCCGCGATCGTCTCGTCGTCGGAATGGGGAGCGACGATGACGGCCCGTCTGATTCCGCAGATGGGGCGCTTCACGCGACGATGTCCAGCGACCCGTCCGCCACCGCCGCTCCGACCCGAGCCTGCTGTGCGTCCGGTCCGGGCTGGCGGATATACATGGCCAGATCGGCCAACCGTTCCGATACCGGGTGGCCATTGAATTGGGCGGCCGTGCCGATGGCCCGGGCCGCGTACGTCATCGCCTCTTCGGCGCATGAATAGACGGTGTTGCGCGCGTTCGACACGAGCGCCTTCTGCGCTTCCTCGGACGCATCCGGTAGCGCGCGTCCGGTTTCCAGCACGACCGAAACCGCGCTTTGCGCAGCCCGGTGCAAATGCGACAACCGGCTTGTCTGGATTGGATCCTGCGCCCGGCTGCCGGCGACCAGCGTATCGCGCACGGCATCTCGCAATCCGGCAATTCCGCCGGCCTGTACGCCCGCAAAGCGCAAGGCACCGGTAAAGAACCAGGGCGGGCGTTCGTAGTCGCCAGCTCCACCGACCGTGGTGGCAGAAGCGTCGTGCCAGCGAACGCGATGGGTTCTGGACCGGGCCATGCCGCGCACGTCCCACCATGTCCGGTCGACGGTCGGGGCCGATCGTTCCAGATCGACCAGATGCAACTGCACATCCGCCGTTCCGGCATGGGTCGTCACGAGGGCGTGGGTCAGCACATCGACGCCGGAGGCAAAACTCTTGCCGCCTTCCAGACCGTTATCGTCGAGCGTAAGACGCCAGCCCTCGGCCTCGGCGTTCCATACCCCGTATATCGCGCCTGGTTCCACGGCGTGGCCGAGGCGGGCGAGTATCTGACGCGCATCGACATGGCCTTCCAGCAGACGCCCCAGAGGCAGATCGCATCGGCCCGCGTGGAACAGAATGCGCAGAAGACGGACCCAGCCTTCGGCGTCCGTCGGGTCTTGCGGTTCGATACGCTCTGCGAAGGATCGGATCGTGTCCGCCAGCCATGCGACGTCCCGGCCCGTGTCATCCCGGTCAGGCACCACGGTCTCAGTCAAGGCGGACATCGTCGATGTCCAGTTCGGCAAGCGCCCGGGATGCCCTCGACAAGGACAAGCTGCGTGTCGTCGGTCTCACCGGAACAGCGTGCATGGCAAAGGCTTCCCCGTTGGGCAGTCGACCGGCCATGGCTTTGAGAGCATCGGCCTGCCCGTTCACTTCCCGCGCAAAACGCCGCCATTGCGTGTCCGTTCCGGTGCCCTCGTCTCGCAACCGCCGCGCCCATGCGTGGCGGGCATATTGGCGGGCAGCGTCGTGCGGGTGTTCGACGAGCGGTTCGGTTCGCTCCGCAGCCATATGGGTAAGGGCAGAGGCGAGCCCGCCCTCGATGCGACCGGCAAGACGGGACGAGGTGACGACACGGACATCGCGCGCATGACGGACTTTCAAGCCGCGCAAACGGGCTTCATCCACCAGCGCCTTGTCCTCACCGCACGCGATGGCGGGAAAGCCGCCGAGGCGGCTGTAGACTTCCGTGTGCAGGCCCAGATTGGCACCGCCCGCCCAGGGGTGGGACGGGGGCGGGTCGTAGACGATCGGATCGACCGTGCGCCGCATCGTGTGAAGGGCTTCCAGATAAGCCTCCAAAGCGTCGCGTGCGGGCGAGACGCTTGTGCGGTCGCGCTCGATGTGGCCGGCGACGACATCCACCTCGCCGAGTGCACGGACCGCACGCGACACCCAGTCGGGCGCGGGGACCGTATCCCCATCCGTGGTCAGGACGATGTCGGGTCCCGGTCGTCGGCGATCGGCAAGTGCGTATGCCACGGCCTGCCGCCGCGCCCGCCCGGCATTTGGTTGCGCCCCGCGTTCGATGACATGGGTGGTAAAACTGACAGGCGCGCTCTCATCGTGGCTCGCTGCCAGTCCCTGCACGATGGGCATGTCGCTGTCTTCGATACCGTCGAACAGGAGATGCACGCGTATGCCCGACCATCCACCGGGTTTCTGTGCAGACAGGGCTGCCACCAGTTGCGGCAGCAATTGGCATTCACCCCGCAGCGGCACCGCGACGGCCACCATGCTGGAACCGGAATGGGTCAAAGGGACAGGGTCAAACGTTTGTATCGCCAGATGTCTTCAGGCCAACCCATAGCAGCTAGAGGCCTTCGAAAAATCAATCTGTAGCGAAGGGTTGGCACCTCACCCTTGTTGCGTCCCATTCCATAGATCGAGAGGGGTCGCACGGCCGCACCAGAGGGGAACCGGTTTTTCGACAGTCGGTTAGGAGAACAACGTCGACCGGATAGTTCATTATGCCCGCCACGCCGCACCTCGAACCGACCAAGCTGGAAGAACCGCGTCTCGACCCGGTCGTTCTCGACGCCATCGCGCCGAAAGCGCAAGGGCGGCTCTGGGTGCCGAAGCGGGTGCTGGTCACGAAGTCGGCGCGCCAATGGCCTTTGACGGACCGGATCGTCAGCCGCGCGCGCGATGCGGGTGCGCAGATCGTGGATCTGCCGCATGATCGCATTGCCGGTCTCAAGGGCGAGACGACGGCCGAGACCTACCGCAACGCCAAGACGACGCTCGCCGTCGTGGTTGCCTCCCCGTCGAAATTGCGGCCTCAACCGATCCCACCATCGGCCGATTTCCGCTTCGACCTGGCGACGGGGTGTCCGGCGCATTGCCAGTACTGCTATCTGGCCGGCTCCCTGAAAGGGCCGCCCGTCACGCGGGTTCACGCCAACCTGCCGGAGGTACTGGGGCGATTACCGTCCTGCCTGGGACAGGGCACAATCACCTCGCGGTCCGCCGATCGTGCGGGGGAAGGCACGACGTTCGAAGCGTCCTGCTACACGGACCCGCTGGGGATCGAGCCCATGACCGGCGCGCTGTCGGAGACGATCGAATGGTTCGGCCAGTGGGACGCCGATGTGCAGCTGCGCTTCACGACGAAATACGATGGCGTCGAACCCCTGTTGCGGATCGCCCATCACGGCCGAACCCGCGCGCGTTTTTCGGTCAATGCGGAGCCGATCACCCGCCGCTTCGAAGGCGGCACGGCCCGGCTCGACGACCGGCTGGCCGCCATGGGCCGTCTGGCGGAAGCCGGGTACAAGGTCGGACTGACCATCGCGCCGATCATGCCCCTCGACGGCTGGCGCGACCATTACCGCGACCTGCTCGCACGGGCCGCCCGGGCACTGTCGCGGACGAACCGGGGCGATGTGACCGTGGAGCTCATCACCCATCGTTTCACGCCGGGTTCGAAAGCCGTGTTGACCGAATGGTATCCCGCGACGGCTCTGGAGATGGACGAACAGGTGCGAACCGAAAAACGCACCAAGTTCGGCTCGATCAAGTACGTCTATCCCAAAGAGCTGATGGCCGAGATGAAGGCGTTCTTCAGCGAGGAGATCGCCAGCACCTTTCCCGACGGGCATCTTCTGTACTGGACTTGACGTTCACGCCGCCATCCGTGCCTCTTGCGCAGCTTCGCGGGACGCATTCTTCGAACGTTTGACCGGCCTGGCGTTACCGGCACGACCGAAGTCCATCTCGTCGGCAACGTTGCCGAACTTCATCAGGCGCAGGTCGAGGAGGTAGTTCTGGTACTGCTTCCACGGGCCGCGATCGGTCTGCTTGGGAATGCTGTCGCGGGCGCGGTCGAGATAGCCGGACGATAGTTCGAACGTCGTGCGCGAACCCATTTCCGGGCTCGGACGCCGCGGCACGGCGTAGTCGTGGCCTTCGACTTCCATGTGATTGACCAGACGAACGAGATAGCGCGCGATGAGTTCGCACTTGAGCGTCCAGGAGGCGTTGATGTAGCCCAGAGCGACCGTGCAATTCGGGATGCCGGAATACATCGCCCCGCGATAGGAATAGACCTCCGCCATATCGACGGTCTCGCCGTCGACGGTGATCTCGATGCCGCCGGCCACCTTCACTTTAAGACCGGTGGCGGCCACGACAATGTCGGTGTCGATCCGCTCTCCGCCTTCGAGCACGATGCCGTTCGCATCGAACCGGTTGATCCGGTCGGTCACGACCGTGGCTTTCCCCTGCGATATGGCCTCGAACAGATCGCCATCCGGCACGAGGCAAACCCGCTGGTCCCACGGCTTGTAGGGGGCCTTGAAGTGACGTTCCGCGTCGTAGCCTTCGGGCAGTTCCTTCGCGGCCAGCTTGGTGATCTCCTTGCCGACCACGTTCGGCAGGCGCTGGGCGAGCTGGTAGGACCAGATGCCGTAGGCGATGTTTTTCCACCGTGCGAAGGCATGGCCCGCCTTGGCGCCGAAACGGCGATGCACCCAGTTGGCCTTGGCGTCGATCGACGGCATGGAGGCGATCCATGTGGGCGTGCGCTGCAGCATGGTGACGTGGCGGGCCGTCTTCGCCATTTCCGGCACGAGGGTGACCGCCGTCGCGCCGGAACCGATGACCGTGACCGCCTTGCCAGCGTAGTCGAGATCGGTGGGCCAGTGTTGCGGATGGACGATCCGGCCTGAAAACGTCTCTTCGCCCTCGAAATGCGGACGGTGACCCTTGTCGTAATCGTAGTAGCCGGAACAGACCGACAGGAATTTGCAGGTGAGGTGGCGCTCGCCTTCCGGCGTTTCCACCGTGAGGTGCCACAGGGCATCGTCCGTCGACCACCGTGCGGCGACGACCTTGTGGTGGTAGCGGATGCGCTCGTCGATGCCGAACTCACGCGCGGTGTCCCGCACGTATTCGAGAATCGACGGACCGTCGGCGATGGCCTTTTCGCCGGTCCACGGACGGAATGTATAGCCGAGCGTCGGCATATCGGAATCCGAGCGCATGCCGGGATAGCGAAAAAGATCCCACGTCCCGCCGATGGCATCGCGCGCCTCCAGCACGGCGTAGGACTTCCAGGGCAGACCGCGGGACACATGGTAGGCCGTGCAGATGCCGGACAGGCCCGCTCCCACGATCAGCACGTCGATATGTTCCGCTTCGGTCATTGGCTGGCTCCCGGTGTGACTGCGTCCACTTCACCACGATACGGGGCGAGCGCAAGGGGTGCAGGCGCGGCGAGCCTTGCGGAACCGACCAATCCGGCCATGATCGTCCACTTCGATGATGGGGACGACAGACATGAAGAACTTGCGCAGGATCGACGTGGGCGGGAACGCGCCGGAAGACGTGCTTTTCGACGGCAAGGGCCACATCTATACCGGGTTGAAGGATTCAAACGCCATCGTGCGCATAACCATAGCCACCGGGAAGGTGGACCGTATCGCTGAACCCGGCGGGCGACCCCTGGGTATGGATTGGATGCCGGACGGCCGCATTCTGCTGTGCAATACGGAACTCGGCCTGCAGATCATCGACATCGAGACCGGCAAGGTCGAGCCCGTCAAGGTTCGCGGCGAGCGGCTCCATCTGTGCAACAACGCCCACGCGCTGCCGGACGGGACCATTCTCGTTTCCGACAGTTCCAGCAAGTACCCGGTGGACGACTACAAGAAGGATCTGGCCGAAAACACATCCACGGGGCGCTTGCTGAAGATCGCACCCGACGGCGCGGCGACCGTTCTGGCCGATGGTCTGTGCTTCGCCAACGGTGTCGTCTGGCTGGCGGAACGGAACGTGGCCCTGGTCGCCGCCACCGGCACATGCACCATCACCGAGGTGGACCTGGCGAGCGGTACGGTTTCGCATTTTGCCGATACCGATGGGCACCCCGACAACATGTCCATCGGTTCCGACGGGCGCGTCTGGGTCGCCATTCCCTCGGAGACGAACACCGCATTGGCCGGCGTGCACAAGTTGCCCCTGTTCCTTCGCAGGCTCGTCGCCAACCTGCCCGAACGGCTTCAGCCCAAGGCGGTCAAATGTTGTCGCGTGCAGGTCTTCGATACCGACGGCACGGTCCATGCCGTCCACCGGGGCGATGCGGGTATCTATCACATGGTCACAGGCGTACGTGAACTGGACGGCCTCGTCGCCCTGGGTAGCATCGAGCAGAACGCCATTGCCCTGTTCGACGTCTAGAGCGTCGTTCGACCGACCCGCCGTGCGCACGACCACGCTGTCGGTGTAGATAGTCGAACTGGAGATAACCACGCCGCAACCGTCATAGGTCTTGACGAATGTGGCACGCCGCCCGGTTCCCTACGACTTCCGCCCCATCGCTGGTATCGGCGAAATGCAGGGCGAGACGATGAACCGACGATCCTCACCGCCCGTGAACGAGGGCGTGAATGGCGGCCAGCTTGTCGATGATGGCCGGTGACAGGACGAACGGATAGAGATCCGGCAGTCCCATGGAGCGATTGACGGAATTGATGGCGACCGTCATCGGGTTCCAGACGGCAACCATGTCGTCGAAGGCGATGTCGTCATAGGGATCGAACGCAACGGAAACCGCGGCCCGGCCATTGCCTTCGCCGATACCGACGCCGCGCGCGCCGATCGTGTCCAGCGTATCGACGATGTGCAGGTAATGGGCCCACGTCTCGGCGAAATCCTCCCACGCATGGGCTGTGGCATAGGAGGAGACATGGCTTTCCTGCCAGCCATCCGGTGCACCGTTCTCGTAATGGCGTTCCAGCGCCTTGCCGTAGTCTTCGCGGTCGTCCCCGAATATGGCGCGGATGTCCTCCAGCCTGCCACCGTCGCGGACCAGACGGTCCCAGTACCAGTGGCCGACCTCGTGGCGGAAATGGCCGATCAGCGTGCGGTAGGGTTCGCCCATCGCCAGACGCCGCTTCTCCCGTTCGCCATCGTCCGCCTCCGCCAGATCGATGGTGATGAGACCCTTGTTGTGGCCTGTCATCACCCGGGGCGTGTCCGGTGCATCGGTCGACAGAAAGTCGAAGCCCAAACCTTCCTCCGGGTCGTCGTGCCGGTTCGTCAGGGGCAGGCCGAGACGCGCCAGCGTGTAGAACAGGCGGTGCTTGGCCCATTCCATCTTCCGCCAGTCCACCACATGCTGCGGGTCTTCCAGCGAGGGGATCGTCAGGTTGTGCCTGCAGGCGATGCACACGTCCTCACCCTGGGTCGCGACGAGCCAGTTGCAGGCATCGTATCGCGCGTTGGAACAGTATTGGACGCGCCGCTCGCCACCGGCGTGGTCCGTCACGGTGAATGGGTCGGAGCCTTCTTGCGTCGGCGCGGCGGAGACGACGTGGATGGCGTCGAGCACACCGACGCGCGCACCGCAATTCACGCAGGAGGTGTTTTCGAAAAACAGGTCATGGCCGCATCGGCTGCATGAGAAGGTTTGCATCGTGGAACATTCCGTTCAGGAGTCTAAACGTGTCTAGCGCAGTTCCCGGTATCGGCAACTGCGTCGTATCGAGTGATAGAGGTTCGTCTGCGCTCGAACTTGCATCTGCCGCTATGTCCCTCGCACTGGTCCGTGTAATACAGGCGCACGCAGCAGGAGCCATTCGATGGCGGACGACGCATTCTTCGGGCTTTCCGGCTATCATATGCTGCTTGCGGGCAGCGGTACCGCGGTCATTCTCGCCTATTGGCTGCCCCGGTTCGTCTCCAACCGGGAGCCTGCCGCGTCCGGGCTGCTCATCGCTTTCGGACTGGTCGTGTTCACCTTCGTGCCCGGCGTTCCCACGGTACCGGACCCCCGCACGGACCCGTTCATCTGGGAGATCGTCAGCGAGATCGCCGTCATCGTCGCCCTGTTCGGAACCGGGTTGCGGCTGGACGAGGTGACCAACTGGGCGCGCTGGAAACCGACGATAAGACTGCTCGTCATCGCCATGCCACTGACCATATTCGCCACCGCTGCCCTGGGCGTGGTCATCGGCGGCATGACGGTGGCCGGTGCCATCATGCTGGGTGCCGTGCTGGCACCGACCGATCCGGTGCTGGCCGGCGACGTGCAGGTCGGTGCGCCGCAGGAAGGCGGCGAACACCCCGTCCGCTTTACCCTGACGACCGAGGCTGCACTCAACGACGGACTGGCCTTCCCCTTCGTCTATCTGGGTCTGCTGATTGCGGCGGAAGGCTTCGCCCCCACCGATCTTCTGTTCGAATGGTTCGCGCGTGACGTCGTGTACAAGATTGCAGTCGGCGCGGCTGCGGGCTGGGCGCTCGGCTGGCTATTCGCGCAGATCGTATTCGTGGTGCCACGGGGCGCGCGGCTGGCCGATACCGGCTCCGGCGTCGTGGCGCTGGCCAGCGTGTTTGCTATCTACGGACTGACGGAACTGGTGGAAGGCTACGGCTTCATCGCGGTCGCGGTGGCGGGCATGGCGTTCCGCAGGGTCGAGAAGGAGCACGCGTTTCACCGCGCGCTGCACAGCTTTACCGAGGCGATCGAACATTCGCTGACCGCCGCCCTGCTGGTGATGCTGGGCGCCGTCATTCCACTCCTGTTCACGGACCTCGGCTGGAGCGAAGTCGGCATCGCGCTTGCACTGCTGCTCCTCATCCGGCCGGTCGCGGGTTGGTTGTCCCTGTCCGGGACTGGGATGCAGGCGCGCGGCCGCAAGGTCGTGGCCTTCTACGGGGTACGCGGTATCGGCTCGATCTACTATCTCGGCTATGCTGCCTCTCACATCGAGTTCGTCAACGAACCCCAGCTTTGGGCCATGGTAGCGTTCGCCATACTGGTCTCCACCATCATCCACGGCCTGACGGCGGGTATCGCCATGGACCGGGCAACCAGAGACGGGGACGGCTGACGGGAACCCGCCAGCCATCCGTTCGACCTTTCCAAACGGGTGCGAAACTACCGAAAAACCGAAAGGCCAACGTATGAGAACTATTGGACACGGGATGAGATTGCTTGCCATGCTGCTGCTGTCGGCGGTGCTGGCGGGGTGCGCGGGAAAATCCATCGACGCCGTGCCGGTCTCCGGTTTCGACGCCGATCGGTATCTGGGAACGTGGTACGAGATCGCCCGCCTCGACCATTCCTTCGAACGCGGCCTGTCCAACGTGACCGCGACCTACAGCCGGCGTCCTGATGGTCAGATCGCTGTCGTCAATCAGGGGTTTCGCGACCGCACCGGCGAAACCGACAAGGCCGAGGGTCGGGCGAAGTTTGCCGACGGACCGTCCACGGGCAGCCTTCGCGTATCCTTCTTCGGACCGTTCTACGGCGACTACATCATCTTCGGACTGTCCCCCGACTATCGCCATGCATTCGTCAGTGGCGGCTCCGAAAGGTACCTTTGGCTGCTGTCGAAATCGCCATCCGTCCCGGCTGCGGTGCGCCGGGATTTTCTGAAGCGCGCCACGGCGCTGGGTTATGATACGGATGCGCTGATCTGGGTCGACCAGAGCAGAAACAGGTAGGCCGGTTCTGCGGCGTCGGGAACATGTGAGGAAAAACCAGGGTGTCCAAGTTTCAAATTCTTCCAAAGCTGGCGCTCGCGTTCGCACCTGAACCGCTGGTGCGGTTGCTTTACAAGGGTCGGCTGCGCGTCGTCGGCGGTCGCACGATCGACCCGAAGGCGCAGGCGGTCGGCGAGTTGGCGAACATGCTGCGCAAACCGGGGGTCATACCGACGCTTGAGGAAAGCCGCCGGGGGCTGAAAGTCGTGGCGGAGAAGTTCGACGAACCGTGCCCCGACGGGGTGCACAAGCAGGACACGACCTTGCCCGGTGGCAACGGCGAACGGCCCGCCCGGATATACGATGCCGTGACCGCAGCCCACGACGTGCCGCGACCGACCCTGCTGTTCTTGCACGGCGGCGGCTGGATTCAGGGCGATCTAGATACGCATGACGGCATGTGCGGCAAGCTGGCGAAGTGGTCCGGCATCCGTGTCATCGCGCTCGAATACCGGCTGGCACCGGAGAACAAGTTCCCGGCGGCGGCAGACGACGTTCTGGCGGCCTACAATGCGTTGCGAACGACGCCCGACAGGTGGGGCGTCGATCCCGCGCGACTCGCCGTTGGCGGCGACAGTGCCGGTGGCAACCTGACCGCGACGCTGATGCATGATCTCGGAGTAGGGAACCTGCCTCGGCCACGCGCGCAGGTGATGATCTATGCGGGCGTCGACCCGGAGCTGGACACGCCGTCGATGCACGATCTGCGCGATGCCTACATTCTCCCGTCGGAACGGATCGACTGGTATCTCGACCTGTATCTGCCTGCCGATCAGGACCGCCATGCACCGCGGGCTGCGCCATTGTTCTCGCCGCATCTGGAAGGCCAGCCGGACACGCTCATCATCGCTGCGGGGCATGACCCCCTGTGGGATGACGGGCTGGCCTATGCGCAGGCGTTGCGCGATGCAGGGGTGACGGTCGATCTGCTGACCTATGAAGGACAGATCCATGCATTCATGTCGCTCACCCGCGTCATTCCGCAGGGCAACGAGGCCATCAGGCAAACGGCGGACTGGCTGGCGCGGAAGGTCGGTGATGTGCCCGCCGGAGCAGGCAGATAGCGTCTTCGCCGCCGGAGCGGGAAGCGGCGGGGTGTCGCGAAATCCGCAACCACCGAGCGCGGTATCGTGTGCAGACTGAGTTCAGCGTAGTGCGAGAAACCGAGGTCTTCGAAATGGGTCAGGTGCCAGGCGCAGAATGAAGATCAGAAACCTCGATACATTCTACTGGGTCGCGACGCTCGGCAGCTTTCGTCGCGCCTCCGAAAAGCTCAACCTGACGCAGCCGGCCATTTCCGCGCGCATCCATGTGCTGGAACAGGGCTTGGGAACGGAAGTTTTTCTGCGCGAGGTGCGCAATGCCGAACTGACCGCCGAGGGGCGCAGGCTGCTTCCGTTTGCCGAACGGTTGATGCGGCTCGACCAGGACGTCCTGTCGGCCTTTGCCGATACGACCGTCGTGGAGCAGACCATCCGGCTCGGATCGTCGGAGACCGTCGTCTCCACATGGCTGCCCGATTTCCTCGGCCATCTGAACCGGTCCCGGCGGGGGCTCGCTTTCGACCTGACCGTGGACGCCACCGACAATCTGCGCAATTCGCTGGTGGCGCGTGAACTCGACATCGCGTTTCTCATGGGGCCGGTGGCCGAGGTGAGCGTGACCAACCACGACATCTGCGGCTACGAAATGGCGTTTGCTGCAACGCCGCAGATCGGGGCACGGCATGCGATCCTGGGGTGCTGCGGAGATCGCGCGGGAGCCCATCCTCACCTTTGCCAACAACACCAAACCCAACCGTCAGATCCGCGAATTGCTGGCACCCCATGCGATGGGAAATCTCGACATGACCACGTCGACCTCGCTCGGTGCCCTGATCCGACTGGCCAAGTCCGGTCTTGGCATCTGCGTGGTTCCCAAGCCCGCGATTGCAGCGGAACTGGCGTCCGGCGAACTGGTGGAACTGCGCACGAAACTCGCCCTGCCGCCTATCTCTGTTCACCGCATCCTACGTGTCGGGCAGTGCGTCCAGCGCGTTGATGGCGGCGATTTGCGATGAAGTGTCGGCTTTTCTCGAGCCGCGTACCATCAAAAATATCTATCGAACGTAGACAACAAGTTCGATTGGATTGTTTCACCCGTTCTGCGCCAGTGTTCGCTGGAGGAGACGGGAATGTCATCGAACCAATCGTTCACGACGGGATTGCAAGTGCGCCGACAGGCACGGAGCGGCGCGTTTGCGGGCCAGACTGCCGGGCAGGCGCCGGACGTGCTGCAAGGGAATGTCGTGATCCTTCCCGTCCACCACGCTGCCGATTTCCTGCAATTCTGTCTCAACAATCCCAAGCCCTGTCCACTCATCGGCGTTTCCCGGGTGGGGCACGGAGCGTTGCCGGAACTTGGTGCCGATCTGGACATCCGCACCGACGTGCCGCGCTACCGCATTCACCGGGACGGCGCGCACCACGACACGGTCGTCGATATCACCGACATCTGGACGGATGATCTGGTGACCTTCGTGCTGGGCTGCTCGTTCACCTTCGAAGATGCGCTGCAACGCGAAGGCTTTACGGTTCGCCATATCGAACAGGGGCGCAACGTGCCCATGTTCCGCACCGACATGGACACGATTCCCGGCGGCGTCTTTCGCGGTCCGGTCGTGGTGACGATGCGCCCGTACCGGCCGCAGGACATTCCCGCAATCTACGATATCTGCGCCCGGTATCCCCACGCCCATGGTGCCCCATTGTGCTGGGGCGATCCTGCCGATCTGGGAATTTCGGACCTGCAAAGGCCGGATTACGGCGATCCGGTCGACATTCGCAACGACGAAATTCCGGTTTACTGGGCGTGC
The DNA here is from genome assembly GCA_963711195.1 of uncultured Alphaproteobacteria bacterium. Taxonomy (GTDB): domain Bacteria; phylum Pseudomonadota; class Alphaproteobacteria; order Rhizobiales; family Rhizobiaceae; genus Pseudahrensia. Next base: position 41,081 of record CAVQDK010000001.1, on the reverse strand, counting down.
GGGGTGACACCGCAGGCTGCCGTCGCGTCCGCCAAACCGTCGCTGTGCATCACCCATGCGCCGGGCTGCATGCTGGTCACCGACATCGCCTCCAACGACACGCCGCTGGTCAGCGCTTCGATGCGGGACTTCTGGCGGCCTTCTCACGAACATCGTAACCAAACCCGAAACGGAGACACTCCATGAAAACCACGCTCATCGCACTGCTGACCTCGGTCAGCTTCATCGCCCCGGCCGTTGCCGAAGACCTGTCGGTGGTCGGCAGCTGGTCCAGCCTGTCGCTGCACAACGATTACGAAAAACCGTTCTGGGGCACGACGCTTCCGGAGGCGTCCGGCGGCAGCATCAACACGTCCGTCACGACGCATAACGAGATGAACCTGGGCGTCGGTGAAGTCTTTCGCCTGTTGGGCCAAGGGGTCTTCGACGTGGGCATGACGGTGGGCGACTATGCGGTTGCCGATGCGCCGGAACTGGAAGGCCTCGACGTGCCGCTGGTCGCCATGTCCGCCGACAAGGCCAAGGCCGCGGTGGAAGCCGCCCGCCCGATGGTGGACGAGATCTTCGAGACCCGCTTCAATTCCAAGGTTCTGGCCGTCGCGCCCTATCCGCCTCAGGTCGTGTTCTGCAACAAGCCGGTCGCCAATCTCGACGATCTGCAGGGCCTGAAAATCCGTGCATCGGGTCGCATGACGGCCAAGTTCCTCGAAGCGCTGGGTGCGGAGGGCGTGAACGTCTCCTTCTCCGAAGTGCCGGGGGCATTGCAGAAGGGCGTGGTGGACTGTGCCGTCACGGGTGCCGGCTCCGGATACAGCGCCGGCTGGTGGGAGGTTTCCACCCATCTGATGACCATTCCGCTCGGTGGCTGGGACCCGGTCGTCACTGCCATGAACCTCGACAAGTGGAACGCGCTGGACGCCGACACGCAGACGCTCATCACCGCGGAGATCGCCGAAAAGTTCGAAGCACCGGCATGGGCGTCGGCACAGGGCGCGCTTGAGAACGACATTGCCTGCCTGACCGGCGAGGGTGACTGCGCTTCCGGCGACAAACGGTCCATGACACTGGTGAATGTCAGCGATGCCGACCTTTCCCGGGCGCGCGACATCCTGCAGAGCGAAGTTCTGCCGGAATGGGCCGAGCGGGCCGGCGGTGACTGGGCGCAGCGTTGGAACGAGACCGTCGGCAAGGTGGTCGACGTGACCATCGCGGCCAAATAAGACGATGGCCATGGCGGCGGAGACCTTTCTGGCCGGACTGCGCAGGATCAATCGCCTCGTGGCGATTGGGGTCGGCATGCTGTTTCTCGCATGCGCCGCGCTCGTCCTGCTGGATATCGTGCTCCGCCGCCTCGGCTCCTCCCTTGGGGGAACCGACGAGATATCCGGTTACGTCATGGCGATCGGCACCGCGTGGGGCATGGCCTTCGCGCTGCTGGAACTGTCCCACGTGCGCATCGACTTCCTGCGCAATCTGGCCACGCCGCGCTGGCGGGCGATGTTCGACCTGTTCTCCATGCTGGTACTGGCCGCCACCGTGTCCGTGATCGCCTGGTGGTGCTGGCCGGTGCTTGCCGCCACCCTGCAGAACGGGTCGCGCGCCAACACGCCGCTGGAGACCCCGCTTGCCCTCGTCCAGCTGCCCTGGATGCTGGGCTGGGCCTGGTTCGCCGTCATGGCCTGGCTGACATTCATCGCTGCTGCCAACCTCGTCTGGCGCGGGGAGTTCGCAACCAGCGAACGGGTGATCGGCGTCTTTCCCGAACACGAAGCCATTCTGGAGGAACAGGCCTGATGTTGCCCTTCGTCTCCTTCGGTTTGCTCGGCCTGCTCACGATGTCCATCCCTGTCGGCATCGTGTTGTTCCTGCTGGGCTTTGGGGTGGACCAGTTCTTCACCCCCTTTCCGCTTCTACGCGGATTGGGGTCCATGGTCTGGTCCACCTCCAACAATGCGGCGCTGATCGCCATTCCGTTCTTCGTGTTGCTGGGCGAAGTGCTCGTGCGCACCGGTATCGCCGGGCGCACCTATGCGGCGCTGGACCGGTGGGTCTCGTGGATGCCGGGCGGGCTGGTCCACGCGAATATCGCGACCGCCACCATGTTTTCCGCGACCTCCGGCTCGTCGGTGGCCACCGCTGCCACGGTCGCCACCGTCGCCATGCCGCAGGCGGAGAAGCTGGGCTACGATCCGAAACTGTTTTCCGGGGCCATCGCGGCGGGCGGGACGCTCGGCATCATGATCCCGCCCTCCATCAATCTCATCGTCTACGGCTTTCTCACCCAGACCTCGATCCCGCAGCTGTTCCTTGCCGGCCTCATTCCCGGTATCGGTCTCGCCATTCTGTTCATGGCGATCGCCGCTGCGATCTGCGTGGTAAAGCCCGGACTGGGCGGCCCGCGGCGCACGTTCCCGGTCGCGGAGATGGTGCGGGGACTGGCTGATCTGCTGCCCATCATCCTGCTGTTCGCGGCCATCATCGGGTCCATCTACAAGGGCTGGGCCACGCCGACCGAGGCCGCGTCCGTCGGCGTGGGCGGCGCGTTTCTCATCGCCGCGATCTTCAGCGGCGTGACGTGGCGGATGGTCGTCGACAGCGTGCTGGGCACGGTGAAGATCACCTCGATGATCATGCTCGTGGTCATCGGCGCGTCGTTTCTGAACTTCACCCTTTCGGCGGCCGGCCTGTCCGGCGAGTTGCGCGGCTTTCTCGAAGGGCTGGGCCTGACCCCCTTTGCCATGCTGATGGTGCTGGTCGGCATGTATATCGTGCTCGGGTTCTTCATCGAAACGCTGTCGCTGATGGTCATCACGATCCCCATCGTCGTTCCGCTCATCGTAAGCCTGGGCTACGATCCGATCTGGTTCGGCATCCTGATGATCGTGCTCATCGAGATGGCCCTCATCACACCGCCCGTGGGGCTCAACCTTTACGTGGTGCAGGCGGCGCGCAAGGGCGGGTCGATGGCGGAGGTGATGCTGGGCGCATTGCCCTTCGTCGTCGCCATGCTGGGCATGGTGGCGGCCCTCATCGCCTTCCCGCAGATCGCACTCTACCTGCCGCAGGCGCTGAACTAGTATCGCGCGTTCTGCCGTATGCAGGAAGCGGTATAGGTGGCAGGGGGAACAGCGTGGCCGCCACTGCCAGTGCCGCCGGCGGGCCTGCCCGAAGGGACCTCGACCTGAACGTATAGAACCAAACGGAAGAAGCGCAGTCGGTCAGATCTCGCTATTGGCACCGGTTACGATGGCTGTGCGTTTTGGGGTCATGGTGCGCCTTGGGGACAGGATTGCTCCGATGGCGGTATCATGCGCGCTCGGTACGAACCACGGGGCGCACCAGGTCCGCCATGGCGTCGGTTATGGCAACCGTTTCGACGCTGACGCGGGTGACGCGGGCGAGGAGGTCGATGACGCGGGTCTTGTGGTCGGCGAAGCGGTAGGTGTCGAACTTCTCGCGGATCGTCGGGTCGCGCGGCTTCTTTTCCTTGTGCTGGTCCAGCACCCAGTCGATGGCCGTGCGGTTGCCGAGACGGTACCGCCAGGCTCTCGCGGGCACGTTGGTGAGCGTGGTATCGGCGTCGAGGCGGATGGTGCCCGTCCCGTCTTCGGTTTCTGGCGGGACGGATTTCAGGACGGGTTTGGGGGCGGTTCCGGCCGCGCGTTTGCTCTCCACATCGTGGCTTTCCAACGGCCAGGGCTCGACGGTCTCGTAGCCGATATGCAGGGCCATGAGCCGTTCGCCCCACGCGACCCACTTGTGGAAATCGTCATGGAACGGGATGCGCGGAAATTCGCGCTTCAGATTGATCGCGTAGGTTTCGCGATAGACCGGGTCGTGCAGCACGGCATAACAATAGTGGAAGATCGCATCCTTCGTGATGCCGTCGCGCTTGGCCTTGCCGTAGCGGGCCTGGAACCTGTTCAGCGCCCAGTCGGTGATGTTGTCGACACGTTCGCCGGAGGGGGTGTAGCGGTGGCGGGGGAGCAGCACTGATCTGGCGTCAAGTAGACAGCACTAGTCATACGTCGATGGAGTCCGATCGCGCTAAAGATCTGAAACGGTCGCCGATTGTTACTGAAATCAATTGTTGATTCGCTTCTCTAACGTCTGAATTCGGCAAACACTCCCGTGGTTCATCGTAGACGATGACATCATAGTCGGACTACCAGACGATGTTCTTCTGACAAATGGACGGTAAAGAGACATAGACACGCGAGGACGTTCTGTCAATCCGCTTGTCCGGCCGCGATTTGCCTTTCTAGATCTCCAGCTCAACTTCGATCGTCCGGTCTACAAATGAAGCTGCGTCTCTGACTTGAGCCGATTGTCATAACGTTTCGGCATGAAGCTGGCGCAACGTCTCTTTATCAATTGCAGCTGTCAGCGTCCCAGTGCATAACCCATTCGTCTCGATTCGTAGAAACCCCCAACGAAAACAGCTTAAATATCGCCCGGTCCTGCCCGCTGCCCTTCGCCGCCTTCGTCTTCTTGTCGGCAATCGGCAATAACTCGTCCCACTCGTTCTCGACCTGATTGATCCAGTTGCCGCGCTTCGACGGGGTGATGGTCTCCATCTCCATATCGGCCAAAGACGTCGCGGCGAGGAAGGCGAGTTTGTCGGGCGCTTCCTCCAGTTCCGGCCGCCTTGCGTAGCGGATCACCGCCTGCGGCTTGTCGGACGTCTTCTTCGCATTGCGCGCCAGCTTGCGTTGCTTTCGCACCATGAAGGCGATGGCCACGCCCGTCTGGATGGCAAAGACGTTGTGGCGCGGGCCGGACAGTTTCGGGTTCGCCCGCACGTCGCCGCCCAGATCGACGATCCAGATTTCCGCAAAATCCTCCGTCACGCTCGCGCGGAACCCGTCGAACGTGCGCGAGTCGATGAAGGAGCGGTTGGTGATGAAGGCGATGATCCCATCATCCCCCAGCCGGTCCGTCGCCCAGCGGAAAAAGCGGGCATACATGTCGTAGACCTTCGTCTTCTGCGCCGTGGACCGTGCCACATAGGTGGACTTGATGGTCTGGTCGACGCGGGCGTAAGCGCGGTTCTTGTTGTTGTCGTTCTCGTTCTGCTGGTTGGCGTTGTAGGGCGGGTTGCCGATGACGACCGAGATGTTCTTCTCATTCTGACGCTTCACCCGGGCGATGTTCTCGTCCGACACCGCGCCGAACATGTCGTGCTGATGGCCCGAGCGGATGCCGAGCGCCGCCACGTTGTCGAGCGTGTCGACGAAGCACAGGCTCGGATATTCCGCATATTGCCCGGTGATCGCCGCATAGGTCGCCTCGATGTTCAGGTTGGCAACGTAGTAGGGCAGGATCGCCAGTTCGTTGGCGTGGAGTTCGTTTTTGTATTTATGCGCCAGCTTCGCCCGGTCGCCGCGAAAGGTTTCCAGCAATTCGCAGATATAGGTGCCGGTGCCCGTGCAGGGGTCGAGAATGTCCACCTTCTCGTCGATCAACCCGCGCCCGAAATGCTCGCGGCACAGAAAATCCGCCCCGTCAATCATGAACCGCACGATCTCGCCCGGCGTATAGACCACGCCCAGCCGGTCCGCCGCCTTCGGGTTGTAGACCTTGTAGAACCCCTCGTAGATGACTTTGAGGAACTTCTGCTTTTCCGCATGCGCGGTGATCTGCGCCGCGTTGGTGCGGATGGCGGCGTAATACGGTTCCAGCCCCTTCAGCGTGTCGCGCTTGACGGCCCCGCGAAAGAACAGCCGTTCCAGCCCGTAGAGCTGCTGCGCGACGTTGTTCTCGCGGTGAAAGTCGCCCTCGTTGAAGACGTGGTTGAAGATTTCCTCCGTGAGAATGTGCTGGATCAGCATCTCGCGCACGTCGGCTTCGCCGATCGTCGGATTGATGGTCGCCTTGGCGTGGCCGAGAAAGGTGGCGGCAGCCGCGCTGAAGTCGGCGTTGTCGGCATAAGCGGATGATATGCGCTCGCGCAGGGCGGACAGGACGCTTGGCAGGTCATCCTGAAACTGCACGATCGCCTTGCGAAAATCGGCAATCTCCGCACGCTCGTAGGCGAAGTAGCGGGTGAGCAGCGCCGTCAGGGCATCGCTATCCGCCATCTCGCAGCGGTCGATTTCCGTGCCGTTCTGGATGAGGATCGCCGTGTGCGAATTCTCGTAGATGATGTTGGTGGCGGGGTAGCCTCGGGCCGCCTTGGCGGCGATCTCCGCGTCGAGGTCGTCGCTCGTATCCTTGGCTTCCCAGTAGCCGAGGGGCACGCGCAGGGCGTGCACCACCGTGCCGTCGGGATAGACCTTGGCACCACGGGCCGTGGTGAATTCGTGTTCCTCCAGCAGGATGAGATCGGCGCCGCGTGCCCAGTCGCGCAGCACATCGCGGAAGGCGGCACGGATCACCTGCTCGTTGCGGGAGCCCGACATGGCGTGGATACGGTCGAGGTCGCCGGCGAACCGCTCGACGAGTCGACGGCTCACAGCCGCACCACCCTCGACGATGCGGCTCTACGCACATCCCTGGCCATCGACGGCGCTGCGAACCCTGTCGGCATGAACGATCCTCCCCTACAGCAAGCTGCCTTCAAGCCGGTGCCAACTCAACCTGCAGAGCCGGTTCTACGCAGCTCAATTTCCGTCAAGCGGCCCTGGCTTGCCGATGTCACGACGCATGACATCACCACACACGGAAAGCCAGCCGCCCGCCGGGAGGAAACGGGGCGCAGGTCAACTTCAATGGCAACAACAACGACGAAGGACTGGTGTTCGGCATGCTCTACAATGGCAGCTTTTTCGAACAGATGCGGCTCGACGCGATAAAGGGACATGTCGGCATCGGCACCGCCAACCCGACGACACCGCTGCACGTCGAAGGGCCGGTGCGCATCGGCGTCTATACAACGGCGACACTGCCCGACCCCGGTGTGGCGGGTGAAGGGGCTATTGTTGTGGTGCGGGATGGCGCTTCCATAATGCGATTAGCGGTCAGCAGTGGACAAACATGGGTCTGATTTTGGCGTCAACTGAGCAGGCGTTGTTGTTAGACAAACTGAGCGAAGTTCAAAATAGAGCAAAGTGAAGTTTTTAGGCGGTACCCAGCTGCTGGCACTTACCTAAAGCGACATCGCAGTTTGCCCTGATATTGATTCGACTGGTGAGATGTCGTTACTAATTGAAGTGGTTGTGGACGGAGGCGTGGACTGATCCGAATTTCTGCAGCGTTCTTATCGACCGGAAACGCTGCATGACCCGCTCCCGACGTCGAAAGGGAAGTTGCGAATTTTCGAACCGGTTGTTGAGCCAGCGTCCTTTTTCTTATCGATCAAGGTTGCTGTCGCCTTTCTTGGCCGCACCGTAGGGTAGAATAGCCGTGCGGCTCACTTTGGGTTGCAACAGCCATGAGCATTAGGTAGAATAGTCAGCAACGATAACACAAAGCCATTTTTCTAAATGACTTCCGCCAAAACAGTGAAAAGCGACCGGGTACGTCCTGCGACTTACCAAGGTGCGTGTGCAGTATGCGGTGTTTGGGCAAACTTTCGAGACGAACGGCCTTCTATTCGAGAAACGTATCAGTGCAGTGAATGCAAAGCATCCATGCGCGAACGGGTGACTGCGTCAGCGATTGTTACAATGTACGGCGATGGCGCTTCAACTTCGTTGAAAGAGGTATGCGAACAGCCAAGTTTTTCGGCGCTAAGTATTTATGAGCCTGGCGTCAGTGGTGCCTATCGCACATTTCTTGAAATTTTGCCAGGTTATCGGAACTCTTTCTACTGGGATCCGACCACTCCGACTAATGAACGCGGTGGCGTACCTCATGAAGACTTAATGAACCTGAGTTTCAGCTCTGGCACTGTCGATCTGGTTATAACCAGCGATATTTTCGAACACATACGGAAACCATACGAAGCTTTCTCCGAGGTTCGACGAGTCCTCCGCGACGGAGGCCTTCATATATTCAGTATCCCGACACTACTTCCGATGCCTGCGGAATCTCGAGTGAGGGTTGACACTACTAACTCAACTGATGTCTATATAGACCCTCCGCATTATCATGGTGATGGCAGGGGAGGGAAATCGCTTGTCTACACCGATTTTGGAAGAGACATACTTTGGCGTCTTGCGGAAATAGGTTTTGAGACAAGTCTTATCTGTGACGATCATACAGACCCTGAAAGATCAAGAGTAAACGCATTCATATCCCGAGCAGCGTAGTCGCGGTTAAAGGGTGATAGAACTAAATGACTTTTCCTTGTTCGAACGAAAATTAACTGAGGAGTACAACCTTTGATCCCGAACGCCTGCCCTATATGTCACGAAGTCGAATTTTCTGATTTTAACGGTCGCCTTAAGATGCGATGCAACAACTGCGGCTCTTTAGAGAGAACGCGCCTTCTCTTTCTAATACTTCATAAACAAGGACTTCTACGACCGAATACGCGGATACTGCATATCGCACCCGAGCCGGGCCTTTTCCGGTACCTAAGATCGACGACAGATAAATATACTGCTGCAGACTTGGACCCAAAGCAATACGAGAAGTGGAGTCCGTCTGTTGAATTTATAGATCTTTGCAATCTTGATCTTGATTCTTCAGATATGTACGACCTTATCATCCATAATCACGTTCTCGAGCACATTTCATGTAACGTTTCATTGGTTCTAGCGAATCTACAAAGTATGTTGCGAACAGGCGGTACAATGCTTTTTTCTGTTCCGATCCGGCAGAACGCAGTGACAACGGAAGATATGTCCGATCAACTAAGTGTTGATGAAAGAAAACAATTATTTGGTCAAGCTGATCATGTCCGCATTTTTGGTACACGCGATGTAATGTCCGTTCTTAACAAACAGAAGGATGTTGATGTTGTACGTTTAGATACTAAGAATTATCTTACTGACGCTGAACTGAAGCGCGCCCGAATCCCGCTAGATGTGAAGGGGGTATGTAGTCACTCGATATTTTCGCTTTCAAGTAGCAATATGGGTTAAAGCTACTGTAAAGATAAGCCAAGCCGGTTAGTGTGTAGAGCATAAGCAGATGCAGACTACCGCATATTAGGAATATGTTGAGTCATGTGTCATAGTACCTCGTTTCAACAACGTTGCGGTTTTTGGTTTATTGATGATTTGGAGCGCTGATATACTGCTGCTTAACTACCCTAGGACTGGCAGTAGAACATTGAACGGACAATTTGGGAGATTATTGACCGGCCCCATTTATGGTACGTTGAGTCCGCGACAGTTACTCGACTTCGGGGGGGGAGCGTCTCAGCCGAAATTTCTTATATCCAGGCCGCGGAACGGAAAATCTCCGTCAGTCGATCCATATTTTGCGCTGTCACGGGCGAATATTGGGACAGTTTAGAACAATCCTCCTGCCGATCCGCAACCCGTACGACCTCATGGTCTCGCAGTACGAGTTCCTGCGGCAGAGCGCACGGGCGGATGATGATCGACCCAACTTCATTCTCGCCCGCGACAATGATTTCGAATCGTTCTGCGAACGGTTCCGTCCGGCGTCCTTCGCCAATTGGTGCACGTTGGAGGATGGGACTATGCCGCCGCAGTTGCGGTTGCTGCGCTTCGAACATCTGGCTGACGACGTTGCCGCGTTCATGGACGAGTTCGGCCTGACGCCGACCGAGCCGCTGGGGCATCACAATGCCTCCAAACGCGGGCCGTGGCAGGAGTACCTCACGCCGAGGGCCGAGGCCGCCATCTACGCGTCTATGGAGTTTCTCTTCGATATTGGGCAGTACCCACGTGCGACGTTCTAGAGCGCTGTTGGCGTTCCGGCGTCCCGGCCCAAAGGTGAAGCGATGACAGAACCGGCAGCCCCCGGCCACATCGACGGTTTCAACGGTACGACACTCTATGGCTGGCTGCTGCCGCGCGAGGGTGTCGAATTCGTCATCCGAATAGACCGCCATCAGTTGTTTCCCGTCAAGCCGTCCGTGTCGCGCACCGACGTGGCGCAGGCGGTCGATAGCGACAACGACATGCTCGGCTTCGAGATTTCGCTCTCTTCGGATATCCTCGACGGCTCGAACAAACAGGTGGAGTTGCTGGCGATCGATCTGCAAAAGGTCGAAACGGTCGTCTCGCGCACCCTGCCTTTCCCCGATAGCCAGGTTGAGAGAACGAGCCACAACGTACGACGGGCCGCTGTCGTGTCCTGGGATCTGGCGCACAACCCTGCCGGGCGTGCCATCGTGCTCCATGACATCCTGTCGAAGGAGTACGACCAAGTCGATCTGATCGGCCCTTGTCATCCCCGGTTCGGAATGGAACTGTGGGCCCCGCTGCAGGGCATGCCTGACCTCAACGTCGTTACCGCGCCGGTCAAGACATTCGCCGAACTTACGGCGTTCGCGACAAAGGCTGCCAAGGTGCGCTACGACTTCGTGTGGATCTGCAAACCGAGGTTTGCCGGTTTGTTCATCGGCCTTCAGATTCATGAGGCCAGTAGTTGCCGCGTCGCCCTCGACATCGATGATTACGAAATGGCGTTCTTCAGAGATCGCATGACAGCTGAACTACAGCCGGACACCTTGGGCGCCCTGCGGGCCGGACGGATCGAGCATCCCGATCTCGACGCAACGATCCTGGCGCATAGCTGCATCGACCGGTTCAACATTCGTACCGTCTCCAACATAGCCCTTCAACGCATGTTCGGCGGGCAGATCGTGCCGCACACACGGTCCGATGAGATTTTCAAGCCGTCACTGTACAAGAAAACGTCCATTCGTAAGGAGCTAGGCCTACCGGCGAAAGCTCATGTCGTAGTCTTCATAGGCACGATCCGGCGCCACAAGGGCATTCTCGAAGTCGCGCGTGCTGTCGGACAAATCGTTGAACGAAATGATGCGACGCCATTGAACGAAAGAGCCAGATCGTCGGTTCACCTCTTGGTTGCCGGCTCGTACGAAAGCGAGGAAGTCAAGCAGGAGATCGTCGCACTGACCGGTGGCCGGTGCACCCTTCTGGGCGAGGTCCCCTTTCACGATTTGCCCAAGCTGCTCGCCGCCGGCGACCAAATCTGCTTGCCACAGGACATGGACGCCGAGACATCTTACTTCCAACTGCCATCCAAAATCGCTGACGGTCTGTCCATGGGCCTGAAAGTTCTCGTCAACGACCTACCGCCCTATGACGATCTTCGTGACGAGAGCGGCATCTTCGTTCGCGCAAAAGATGAACCACTCGGTAAAGCGATTACGAGAGTGGCCAAACGCCGTGTATCGGTCGACGAAATCCGCGGCTCCTTCGAGCGTCGTTTCTCGTCGGATACCCTGGCCATCCGTTTGGCCGGGCTTTTTAAACGCTACGAACCTTTCGACACGATCGATGAACCCGAGGAGTGTTTTCGCACCCTGCTTGACAGGTCTCCACGAGCAACGAAGGTATTATTTAACTCGGTTGCTACGCGTTCCAGAAGTCGAGATCTGGTCATCCTATGGAAGCAGCACGATTCCGGACTGTTTGGTCGGCGCGTCGATATGATTGCCAAATACGCCTTGGAAGGCGGTATGGTCGATCGGGTGCTCCTCATCGACAAGCCCGTATCAGCTTGGGAAGTAAACCAGCTTGAAAGACGTGCGCGGGAGCAACCGCTCAGCAGCGCTTCCCTGGTCTACAATGCAATGGTGCCCCGCTTTCTGGGGCAGGCCGACAGGGGCAACCTCCTGCGCAAAAGCTACATCACCAGCGAAAGTGGTGAGACCATGTTCGGTCGTCGTCTACCCAGCATGGCGAACTTGGATGTCGAAATTGCAGAAACACTGCAAACGCATGGTATCGGGCAAAACGCAATACTTTGGAACTGCCCCGTGGTTCCCCATGTCGACGCCGTTCTAAAAGCGCATCCCTTCAAACGGCAAATCGTCGACCTCATCGACGACCAACGCGAGTTCGGCAGTTCGGATATTGCCCGAATGCAAAGCCAGCGCAACTACGTCCACACCCTTGGAATGGCGGATCATGTGTTCACGAACAATGCGGTCATGGCCGAACGCTTTCGAAATTTCACCAAACAACCGATTACCGTCGTTCCCAATGGTGTCGAACGCGTGGATCCAGCAAGGCTTGAAATTCTGCGGATGGCAGGTCTGCCTGACGGGGTGTCGACCATCGGGTATCTCGGCAACCTGCGAGATCGGGTTGATATCGGCTTGCTCCTTCGGATCGCAGACGCTTCGTTGAATTGGCATGTCCTTCTTGTCGGTCCGACCGGAGGCAACCCAGACGTCGAGAAACTCACTAGACACCCGCGTATCACTCTAACCGGTCCCATGACCTACGAACGTTCTCGAAGCGTGGCCGCCGGATTCGACGTGGGCATCATTCCCCACAAAATCGACGCGCTGACCGAATCGATGAACCCCCTGAAATTCTTCCTATATAAGGAACTCGGCCTCCCGATCGTCACGACACCGGTGCAGAATTTGGGAAGCTCCAAAACGGGGGTCTACATCGCAAAACAGGGTGATGACGACGATTTTGTGCGTTGCATCGAAATGGCGCTTTCGACATCGATAAAGAACAGAAGGTCCTGGACGAACGTCTTGAAGAAACGCCAGTCTGATCTATGGGAGGATCGGCTGGCAGATATCCAACCTGCGTTGATTTTCAATTGAATCGCTTTCGGTCTCCCGGCACCTGGTTGGCAGGTCTACTCATCGTCCTGGCCACGGTTCACCTGCTTCGGGTGCTTCCACGTGTCCGGAACGCTTCTCGGCACCAAAGCTGCAGGCCACAAGGTCTATATCTCGGACAGTGCGGGTTCCATCTCCTCGCGGGAACGCCAGCAGGCACAAAAGAAACTGCTGGCCCCACTGAGGCAGGAGTTGAGGCGGCTCGAACGCTGGCTCGACAAGTCGCCGTCCTGCGCGGCGCATATGCTGGAGAGCTTGGGCGCAGATGCGGCCTTCTCGACCGAGCCGAGTTCCTTCCAGCAGAAGCGGCTGCGCATTCGTGTTCTGACAGCCGTGGCCATTGCAAAAGCTCGTTTGAAACAAGTCGACGTGGAAACGTCGCCCGCCGTCAGGGCAATGGACGCTCTATCTGGCACGATTGGTTGCTCGGCAGTTTCGCATTTCGACTGCACGGCGATCCTCTCCAGCCAATCTCACCGTCTGGGCGCCGCCGTGGCCACCGAACTTGTCTTGCTGATCTAGGATGATGCGATGTTGTCACGCTATGGCGATGCAACGTGGCGCGGGGCGGTTAACGCGATTTCGCAAAATGGCTTTGTGGAGCCAGAACTGAGGCGCGGGAAAAGGGCATTGGGATACCATATGTATCACTATTCCGCGCTCGTCATGTTGAAGGCTCTTCGGCAAGCGCGTGGTCGCCGGACGAATGTCGCGCAGAATGTTGCCCTGGACCGCCTCGGCGAGCGTGTCGTTTCTGGCCTCTGCGCCCCCCTATCTTTTCGCTCGGCCGCGCCGGTGCAGCTGCCCGCGGCGCATATACCCGACAAGCATCGCTTCAGCGCAATGTACACATTCGCTACTCCAGCCGTCCTCCGACGGTTGCGCCGATGCGGCTTTGTACCCAACAGGTATCGTGACGATTTCTTTACCGGCGATATCCGGCGCTTGTTACCGGTTCTCAAAGCGAAGGCGCGCTTCATGCAAGAACGCGACCGATAAGCTCCTCGTGTTCCGCGGCCAACGCCACCAGTTCGCGACGGTTCTCCGCAATGAACCGCTCCCTCATGGCAGCGTTGCTTCCGCCTCCAATCTTGCGGTGCGAATTCTGGCCCGAGGGAAGCGATGCGCAGAAATCGGACCCGAAGCCTAGCCGTTCTGCAAAAATGGGGGGCGTTCGCATTGACGCTGAGCAGGTTCTTGTAGCTGAGATATGTTACATTGGCAATTATGTTCCGGAAGAGTGCAACGCACCTTTCCTCCTAACGCCGGATGTACTGCGGCCATTCGCCGATGTGTTTTCCATCACATTCAGCAAACGAAGCCCAGCGATCCGCGGCTTCCACTTCGCTCCCATTATTGTAAAAGAGTTCGGTAGAGACAGCTTTATAAAGCGAGATCGCCTGTTCGAGTGTCCCGACCCTCTAATGCTGTGCCATTGTTTTAGTTAGTACTGAGGGTTTGGATCGTGGCGAGGAAGCGTCATTCGGACGACGACATTCTACGTCTTCTGCGTGAGATTGAAGTGAATTTGACTTCTGGACGCGATGTTGCGTCGACGTGCCGGTCCGCCAGCATCAATGATCCGACGTATTACAATTGGCGCAAGAGGTTTGGCGGGATGGGAAAGTCACAATTGTCGGAGATGGAGGCCCTTGAGAAAAAGAACGAGCGTGGACCTGTCCCGTTTCCGTTCCGCCCCTGCTACTCGTTTAGGCCACTTTTCTTTCGAAAGCGACGGGGCTTTTCCATCCCAATTTTAAGTGGCGTCGCCGTGGATTGTAGAACCCATTGATGTACTGGAAGATCGCCACCTTGGCCTTCCTGCGTGTTTCCCAAGACTGCCGCCAGATCAGTTCAGCCTTGATCGTTTTGAAGAAGGTCTCCACAGCCGCGTTGTCGTAGCAATTTCCCTTCCCACTCATCGACACTTTTAGGTCGTTCTAGCGCAGGATCTTCTGGTAATCGTGGGAGCAATATTGGCTACCGCGGTCCGTATGATGAATGCAGCCGGCGGGTGGTGACCGGAACGCAATAGCCATCTTCAATGCCCGGATTGCCAGATCCCGCTTCATGCGATTGCTGACAGCCCAACCAACGACCCGCCGGGAATGCAGATCCAGGATCACGGCGAGGTACAGCCAGCCCTCCTGGGTCCAGATGTAGCTGATATCGTTTTCTCTCCCTTGGCCAATTTCTGGTTAGGGCCGGGGGCATGGAAGTCGCGGTCCAGAAGATTGGGCGCGATGTTGAAGGTGTGATTGCTGTCCGTCGTGACCTTGTGCTTCCGGGTTCTCACAACGAATATGCCGTTCTGCCGCATCAGGCGGCCGACACGGCGGTGGCCGACATTCAGGCCCAGTTCCTTCAGCTCCTCCGTCATTCTGGGGCGGCCATAGCTGCCAAGGCTCAGCCGTGATTGCTCCTTGATATGCGCCAGAGTGACCATATCAGACCTCTGCCGGAGACTAGCTGGACGGCTGCGGAAAGCGCGCAGCCCACGCTCGCTGACATCCATGACCTGACACAAACGCGCGGTCTGGAAGGTATCGCAATGTTCTTCGATGAACCTGAACCTCATGGCTTTTGACCCGCGAAGAACTGCGTTGCTTTTTTAAGATCTCCCTCTCCTCCTTGAGAATGCGGTTCTCGCGCCGGAGCCGGTCATTCTCTTGCGCTAATCCCAGATCCTCTTTCGACACCACATCCGTATCTCCATACTCGGTGACCCACTTGTTCAGCGTCGACATTCCAATCCCGAGATCGTCAGCCACCTGCTTGCGCGTCAGCCCACTGGTTAAGGCTATGCGCACCGCATCCTTGCGAAATTCGTCAGACTGTTTGCGTCCCATAGTTCGTCTCCTTTGTTGCAGAATATGCTATCAAAGGAGCGGCACAAATCCGCGACAGGTCCATGCATGGAGCATTCGCCGCCGGCAAGATCCTCAACCGCAAGACGGCACATTCGCAACTTATGGGCGGCATGATCTGGGGCCTGTCCTCCGCATTGCACGAACACACCGAAGTCGACGCCAGGCGTGCCCGCTTTCTCAACGCCAACATCGCCGAATACCTCGTCCCCGTGAATGCGGACGTGCAGGAGGTCGAAGTGCTGATGCTGGATGAGCAGGACGACTACGTGAACCCGCTCGGCGTCAAAGGCATCGGCGAGATCGGTATCGTGGGAACCGCTGCGGCCATCGCCAATGCGATACACAACGCGACCGGTCGCCGTATCCGCAAACTGCCCATCACCATCGCCGATATGGTCTGACCCGGGCAAACCTGAACGACAAATACCGGGCGTATTGCCGAAGTGCCTACGGGCCGTGTTCGACCTCGGACATTCGACGCGCTGGGCAACTTTACAATCCACGCGCGGTAAGACTACCCTCCCGTCATCCATGGGAGGATTGTTATGAAAACCAGACTTATCGCAACCGGCGCAGCTTTCGGCTTCGCCACGCTCGCCACCGTCGCCTACGCCGCCAGTCATGCGGAAATGGACAAGACGGGATGGCCCGAAAGCTTCACCGTCGGCACCGCATCGCAGGGCGGCACCTATTTCGCCTACGGTTCCGGCTGGGCCAATCTGGTCGCAACGGAATTGGGCCTGACAGGCGGCGCGGAAGTGACTGGCGGCCCGATGCAGAACATGGCACTCGTCCATACGGGCGATGCGCAATTCGGTATGACAACGATGGGCCCGGCTGCCGAATCTCTTGCCGGCACGAACCCCATCGCGCCCGGTCTGGAGATGACCAACGCCTGCGCCATGTTCCCGATGTATCAGACGCCGTTTTCCGTCACGACGCTGGCGTCGTCCGGTATCAACAGCATCGCGGACATTCCCGATGGTGCCAAGATCGGCTTCGGCCCCGCCGGGTCGACCTCCGACACCTACTTCCCACGCATGATGGAAGAACTCGGCGTCAATTTCGAGCGGCGTAATGGCGGTTGGTCGGACCTCGGTGGGCAGTTGCAGGACGGGCTACTCGACGTGATCGCGTTTGCAGCCGGTGTGCCGGTGCCCGCCGTCAGCCAGCTGGAAGTGCAGACGGATGTGAACATCATCGAGTTCACCGAAGAGGAACAGGGCAAGATCGCTGCCGCGTTCCCCGTGGCAGAATTCGAGATAGCAGCCGACACCTACACGACGCTAACCGCGCCTGCGCGTTCTGTTTCCATGTGGAACTTTGCCATCGCCAACTGCGACCTGCCTGCCTCCTTCGTAAAAGCGGCGGTCGATGTGGTTATGAGCGACAACGCGCGCATGGTGAACATCCACAAGGCTGCCTCTTCCACGCTGCCGGAAAACTGGACCAAGAACACCGGCGTCCTGCCATGGCATCCCGGAGCGGCCGAATGGTTCCGCGAGAATGCCGGTGCGGAGATCGCCGACGATCAGGTATTCAAGTCCGAATAGGCTTTGCACGGGCGTCCCGCTTTGCGGCGGGACGCTCCCCTTGCATCCAGAGGGGTGGACGGTCCGCCTGACACCCACGTGCAGCACGGGGCAAAACCGTGTGGTATCCAGGTCGATCGCGCTTACCCTTCGACAGGGCAGCCATCGACCGAGCGGTTTGGTGGTCGTGCAGCCCGGCCATGCGGCCCCGCGTCGAACTGACGCAATTTGCCGGTAGCGGAGTTCATTCGATGAACAGCACGAACGATCCAAACGCGGACAATGCAGCACAGTCCACAGACCTAGCGACCGGACGTTCCGATGCCGCAAGCGTGGCGCAGGAAGGGGCAATCGCCGCCGATGCAGCCGGGCCGGTTCTCGCGGAAGGCATCGACGAGGATGCGGTGGAGTCCAACCGGCGCATCTTCAACGGCTGGCGGCGCACTTTGGTCATCGGATGCGCGGCCTTCTACGCAATGTTCCACGTGGCGGCGCTTTATGGCGTGTCGATCCGGGAGTGGACCGGCATCGACATTCCCGGACTGCCGAGCTTTCCGCTTGAAACCTGGAACTTTCGCATCGTTCACGTCGCCGGTGCCCTCATGCTGGGTTTTCTGCTGTTCTCGGCCCGCGCCTTTCCGGAAACGGACACGCGACGCCGGGTCGGCAACACCGTGGCCTGGTCCGATCTGGCCGGCGGGGCGCTCGTCATCTGCGCAGGTTACGCCCTGCTGACGGCCTTCGGCTTCGCCAACCAGATCGCCGGCGGAGCGATGTGGAACGGTATTGACGCGGAAATACGCAACGGTGAAGTCTGGCATTTCGGTATTCCGCTGCTCGTGGCCACTGGCGGCGGGATCGTTCTGGGTTGGGTAGAAGCCCGCGTACGGGGCCGCATCGCGGTGGCCGACATCGTGCTCACCGTCTGCGCGGTGGCGGTGGCGACCTATCTCATCACGATCTACGGCACGTTGATGCGCAACTCCACGGGCACCCCGTTCGCGCCGGTCGGCATTTCGATCGCGGCGGTGGCGGGCGTGGCGCTCATCATGGAACTGACACGGCGCGTCACAGGCCTCGCGCTGGTCATCATCGCGGGCGTCTTCCTGCTCTACACGTTCAACGGCGAGCACCTGCCCGGCTTCCTAAATGCGCCGGATATCACCTGGGCGCGGTTCTTCTCGCAGGTCTATACGGATGCGGGTATTCTCGGCCCGACGACAGCAGTGTCCTCGACCTACATCATCCTCTTCATCATCTTCGCCGCGTTCCTGCAGGCTTCGAAAGTGGGCGATTATTTCGTCAACTTCGCCTTCGCCACGGCCGGTCGCGCGCGCGGTGGGCCCGCCAAGGTCGCAATCTTCGCGTCCGGCCTGATGGGCATGATCAACGGCACCAGCGCGGGCAACGTGGTGGCTACCGGCTCGCTGACGATCCCGCTGATGAAGAAGGTCGGCTATCACAAGAAGACCGCCGGTGCCGTGGAAGCTGCCGCCTCGACGGGCGGGCAGATCATGCCGCCCATCATGGGGGCTGGTGCGTTTATCATGGCCGAGATTACCGGCATTCCCTATCAGGAGATCGCCATCGCCGCGATCATTCCGGCGGTCCTGTATTTCGTGTCCGTCTATTTCATGGTGGACTTCGAAGCAGCCAAGCTCGGCATGCGCGGGATGCGCGAGGACGAGTTGCCTAAACTGCGCGACATGTATCGCCGCGTGTTCCTGTTCCTGCCGATCGTTATCCTCATCGTCGCCTTGTTCATGGGCTTCTCCGTCATCCGGGCAGGCATTTGGGCGACTGCCGCGGCGGCGATCGTATCGTGGCTGACGCCCTACCGGATGGGGCCGCGTTCGGTTTACCGCGCCTTCGAACTGGCCGGGATCATGTCGATCCAGATCATCGCGGTCTGCGCCTGCGCCGGCATCATCGTGGGTGTGATCTCGTTGACGGGCGTCGGTGCGCGCTTCTCCTCGGTGCTGCTGAACATCGCGGACCAGAGCCAGCTGCTGGCGCTGTTCTTCGCCATGGCCATCGCAATCCTGCTGGGCATGGGCATGCCGACGACGGCGGCCTATGCTGTCGCGGCCTCGGTGGTCGCACCGGGGCTGGTTCAATTGGGCATTCCCATTCTGACAGCGCATTTCTTCGTGTTCTATTTCGCCGTTCTCAGCGCCATTACCCCGCCGGTCGCCCTCGCCAGCTATGCGGCGGCGGGCATATCCGGGTCGAACCCGATGGAAACTTCGGTGACGTCGTTCAAGATCGGCATCGCGGCCTTCATCGTGCCGTTCATGTTCTTCTACAATTCGGCCCTGCTGATGGAAGGCACATGGATGGAAGTCACCCGCGCCGGCATTACAGCTGTTGCCGGGGTGTTCCTGCTATCCTCGGCGGTGCAAGGCTGGTTCCTCGGCGGCCGCGCGAGCTGGATCGCACGCCTCGTGCTCGGTGCTGCCGCTCTATGCATGATCGAAGGCGGGTTCATCACCGATATTGCAGGCCTGTCCCTTGCGGCCATCGCTTATGCGCTGGCGCGGTTCGGGCGACAACCGGATAGGGCGGAGCCAGTGCAGACGTGAGAATGCAGCCTCAGTAGCCCGTCATTTCCAGATAGCCGATACCGCGGCGGTTGCCCGAAATGCGCACCGGCCCTTCCCAGTATGGCACGCTGGTATCCATCCACGTGTCGCCGTTGATGGCGTCGACGCGGATGTCGAGATCGCGTTCGGCCAATGTCACCTGCCAGCTCGTCGGCACATCGCGGCCAGCCACGTTGGTCGTTGCCAGAGGCTGCATCTCCACCGCGCCAGGTTCCAGTGCGGTGGTCCTGCCGTCCGTCATGATCCACGTACCCGACGTGAACGTGGTGCCATCGGTCTGGCGCAACTGGAACCCCATAAGCTTGGTGCCATCGTCGAAGTGAAGCGACAGCCAGTCCCAGCCGTTCTGGTCGTCGGCCAGCGGTTGCGACGACCATTCCCGGTCCAACCAGGCACGGCCCGTCACCTCGACTGGCCCGGTCGGCAGGTTCAGCGTGCCGGTCACAGTGTAGAATGGCTGGCTGTAATAGTAGCTCGCCTGTCCCTTCGCAGATTTGACGGAATACCCCCCGTCGCCGTGAAGGACGAGCGGACCTTCCGCACTTAGCGACAGATCGTAGGAGAAGTCAGTTCCAGACGCGGACACGTTCAGCCTGTCGTAGGCGTCACCCGCACCGGACTGCCCGGCAAGCGCCCAGTCGTCGATCCACGCGCGAAAAGGCGTCGGCTCCGCACCCGCCTGCCCCACGCCACCCCGCGCCCGGGTTTCGGCAACGAAATGCGCATCCGGCGTGGTGACGGCCGCATGGCCCATCCAGAGCTGCGCACTGTTCCAGCCTGCGTTTTCCTGCTGGTCTTCGGCTGGCTTCAGCGCGGAGCGGAACAGGGTCCATTGCGCCCCGTAATCCGTCCCGTCGGCACCTTTCAGGTTCGCAGTCAAATACCACCATTCGATGCGGTATCCGGGATGGGCACCATGGTCGCGAGGGAAGCGGAAGACCGTGCCGCGCTCCGGCACAGTATAGCCTTCGACCTGCGTTCCCAACCCACCGAACCCCTGCGGGACGGCGGGGGTGGCGATGAAAATCGTCAAGAGAGCGACGAAAGCGCGAAGTCCATTACCGTTCATGGGTGAACACTTTCATCAGGTCGGAGGGGGCCGTACGCGCCAGCCGGAGCGCCGGGATCGAGGCCGCCAGCAGTGCGGCGAGGACCGCCAGCGTACCGAGCCACAGCCAGTCGGCGGGAAACACGGACATGGGCAGTCGCCAGCCGAACGCTTCGACATTCACCTTCGCAAGCAATATCCACGCAAGAACGAGACCGACAGGTAAAGCCAGAATGCCCGTCAGACAGGCCAGCAGAACGGTGCGGACGAGTTCCAGCCCCGCCAACCTCCGTCGCGTCAGCCCCAGCGCCCACATGGGGGCCAGTTGCGGCAGGCGGATTGTCGCGAGCGTCAGCAGGCTGGTGAAGATTGCGAACCCGGCCACCGCCAGCGTCAACACGTTAAGCGCATCGGTGACGGTGAACGTGCGGTCGAAGACCTCGATCGACAGGTTTTTAATCGCGCTCTGGTTCACCACCTGATCTTCACGCAGGGCGAAGCGATCGCGCATCTGCGCCGCCAGTTCGTCGGCCCTGTCTGGGGGCAACCGCAAGGCGAAGCGCAAGGAGCGGGTTTGCGGATAGCGGGCAAGAAAGGCGTCCCGGCCCAGAATGACCTGCGGAGCCGGGTTGCCGTAGTCGGAATAGACGCCGCCGATCGGCAGGGACGTGCCCACTGGCAGGGCGAACGTATCGCCGACCGATAGATCCTCCCGGCGGGCCAGCTGCTCGTTAACGAGCATCGCGGTCCCCGCCGCCAGTTCGTCCCACACGCCCGGTGAACCGGCCAGCAACGGCCAGTTCTCGCGGAAAGTCGCATGATCGACCATGGCGAAGATTTCTCCCGGCACTCCGGCCAGGTCCGAATCGGCGCTGTCGATGGGTAGGATGGCATCCACCTTGCCGTCCAGCCAGCCGAGCACGTCGTCGCGCTGGCCAGTGCTGTCCACGCGCATGTAAAGTTCGGCGGCAAGGCGCTGGTCGAGCCAGCCGGTGAAGGTCGTGCGGAAGGAGCCGACCATCGTGCTGACGCCGATGTTGGCGGCCAAAGCCAGCAGAAGCGCCATCAGCGCAAGCGACAGACCCGGTATCTGCTGGCGCGTATCGGCCCAGAACCACTGTGCAAGGGCCCCCCGTGCACGGCTTTCGCCGAGCCGCAACACGAGTGCAAAAACGTCCGGCAGCAGTAGAGCGCTGCCGACGAGAAAGCAGCCCAGCAAAGCGAAAGCTGCGATGAGGCCGGTACCGAAGGCAAGCAAGGCCGCGCCGCATGACAGCAGCAAGCCTGCAGCAGCGAGGCGAACCCGTCCCGACCGGGCCGATTGCACGACCCAAGCCCTCGGCTGCGCCGATGCCAGCACCGGAAGGCGCAGGATGCGCGCAAGGCTGCCAGCTGCTGCGATGAACGTACCAAGCACCGCGATGCCCAGCCCGATCGCCCACCACGACGGGCGCAACGTGACGCCGTTGCCGACTTCGGCACCGTACAGACCGCGCAGCGTTGCCGCTACATCCGGCAGCAGGGCGGCGGCGATGAGGTATCCGAACAGCACTCCCGCCGCCCCCGCCACCACTGCGATGGCCAACAGTTCCAGCACAAGGGCCAGCGTCAGCTCACCAGCCGTCAGCCCCAGCGTTCGCAGGGTGCGAAAGACGCCGCGCCGCTGCTCGAATGCGAGTCCGATCGTGGCGTGTACGATGAACAGTCCGACGGCAAACGAGAGCAGCCCGAAGGCCGTGAGGTTCAGGTGGAAGGAGTCCGTCAGCCGCGCAAGATCCGCCTGTTGTTCGGCCTTGCGTATCGCGAGCGGTATTCCGGTTTCGGCAAGAGCAATCCGGCCCACCGGTTGATCGGGCCCGATAAGAAGCCGGTCGATTTCACCGGAGCGTGACAGAAGCCGTTCGGCAACCGCAATATCGACGATCAGAAGGCCCGGGGCGATATTGTCCGCGACGCGTACCGGCGGCGCGTCGGGCACCGTGTCCAGCGCCAGAGCGGTGTCCGGGGCAGCTATGCCAGCGCCATCGCTGCCGATGAAATCGAGCGGATTGCCAGGTTCCACCTCGCCGCCCGGGGTGGAGGCAAAACCCATGTCGGACCCGAAGTCCGGCAGGGTCAGCGGTTCAATGCCCAGCACCCGCACCGAAAATTCGCCACGCTGGAACCGCCCTTCCAGAACCGGCGATGTGCGCCAGCCCGCACGTTGAAGCGCCACGAAATCGTCGATCGTCAGCGCAGCGCCGTCCGTGCGCACGAGACTGTCGAACCGGTCCGGCCCGAAGGCGTTGCTGGCCTGCGCATAGCTTGCCCGTGCTTCCTCGTTGATGGCCTGCACGCCGGTCCACAGACCCGTCGCCAGCGCCAGCCCGATCAGCAGGGTCGCCAGTTGCACCGGCTGGCGCATCCAGTGCGACAAAAGTGTTCGGCCCGCAGTCTTCAGCCTTCCGATCATGGGGAAACGCGACCCGCCCGCAGGTGAATGCGCCGGTCCATCTTTGCGGCGAGCCGTTCCGAATGGGTCACGGTCAACAATCCGGCGCCGGACTCCGCCACGAGCCGCATAAGAAGACCTGTGACATCGTCCGCCGTTTCCTCGTCCAGATTGCCGGTCGGTTCGTCGGCAAGAAGCAGCGGCGGGCGGGGTGCCAGTGCCCGGCCGATGGCAACGCGCTGCTGCTGCCCGCCGGACAGTTGTTCCGGGTAGAAGTCCACGTGGTCGCGCAGGCCGAGGGTATCGATCAGATAAGCCGTCCAGTCGACGTCCTCCCGGTTCGCCAGTCGCGCGGCGAGGCGCACATTGGCGGCAATCGTCAGCGACGGCACGAGGTTGAACTGCTGGAAGACGATGCCGACCGTTTCGCGGCGCAGGGTGGCACGGGCCTTGTCGTCGGCATCGGACAGTTCGGCACCGTTCACTTCGATTTCGCCCGCATCGAACCCGTCGAGCCCTGCAATGAGATGCAGCAGCGTGCTCTTTCCGCTGCCGGATTCACCCGTCAGAGCAAGGCTCGCGCCGCGTTCCAGCGTGAACGACACGCCGCGCAGCACCTGCACCGGTTTATCGGTGCCGGCAAAGGTCTTCGTCACATTGGATACACACAGCAGCATAGCACTGCCTTAACAGGCCACGAGACCGAACGCTGCATTGACCGAGCATTTCGAGTGCGACCAAAGGTTGCGAGGAGCCGAAGGGCCGGACCCCGTATCACGAGAAGTCGATCTGCGCTTTCATGGCCACCGACCGGTCTGCCGCAATCTCGAAAGCCGAAACGCAGTCGGCAATCGGCACGGTGTGGGTGATGAGCGTTTTGACGTCCACGGCGCCACTTTGCATGAGGGCGACAGCTTCGGCGAATTCCTCGTGGAAACGGAACGAGCCGCGCAGATCCAGCTCCTTGGCCGTCATCACCTGCAGCGGCACGGTCATATCGCCACCCAGACCGAGCTGCACCGCGACCCCTCGCGGCCGCATCGCTCTCAACCCGGCATCGAGCGCGGTTTGTGCGCCGGAACATTCGAACAAGACGTCGAATGTGCCTTTTCCCTCGGCGTACGTTTCCAGGGCATCCGCTTGCGAGACAGGATCGATCGTCCGGTCGGCACCGCATCGCTTCGCGTGGTCGCGGGCATTGGGCGCGATGTCGCTTGCGACGATCTTTTCGGCACCGAAGTGGCGCGCAACCAGAACGGCGAGCGTGCCGATGGGACCGCAGCCCGTCACCAGAACCTTGCGCCCTTCCAGCGGTCCCGCTCGTTTGGCAGCGTGCAGAACGACCGAGAGCGGTTCCGCCATCGCCGCTTCGCCGCTGGTCAGTCCGTCCGCTTTCACGCATTGCGCGGCATCGGCCACGAGGAATTCGCGAAAGGCACCTTGGATGTGAGGAAACGGCATTGCCGAACCGTAAAAGCGCATTTGCTCGCAGTGATTGGGCAGTCCTTCGGCACAATAGGTGCAGTGATTGCAGGGGCGAGAGGGGCTAACGGCCACTGGGTCGCCGACGTCCAGCCCTCCGACATCTGCCCCGAGTGCCGCGACATGACCGGCGACTTCGTGACCCAAGATCATCGGTTCGCGCAGCCGCACCGTGCCGAAGCCGCCATGGTTGTAATAATGCAGATCGGACCCGCAGATACCCCCCGTGGCCACCCGCACCAGCACTTGCCCCGCACCCGGTTCGGGGAAATCGCGCTGCTCGACACGCAGGTCGCGGGCGGAATGGATGACGATGGATTGCATGGGCGATAGTCCGTTCGGGGGGCGGTCAGGTTCCGCAGAAGGTGGCGGTGACGGCTTCGGAAGACGTTGGCGGTTTGGCGAATTCATCATTCGCTTCGAAAGGCATTTGCAAGGCGTGGTGAAGTGATTGGAACGGCGTCAAGTCGCCGTCCACCGCCGCGGCGATGGCCTGTTCGATACGGTGATTGCGCGGAATGATGGCGGGGTTCGCCTTGGCCATAATCACGTCGGGGTTCGCCTCGGAGCGCAGCCGTTCAGCCCAGCGCCGACCCCATTCGGCATCGGGGGCCTCACCGTCGTTCAACGCGCGAAACGTATTGGTGAAATCGAGCGTGCCCTCCTGCATGATCCGCAACAGATCGTCGAGCAGGGCCATATCGTCGGACCTGGCCACCGCAATGCCGATCTTCGGCAACATGGCCGCTTCGTATGCGGCCTGAAAGCGCGGGGCGAAAGTGTCGACGATGGCTTGGCCCCGCTTCAACGCCTCTTCCTGCCCGCCCATCAGCGGCAGCAACGCCTGGGCAAATTGCACGAGGTTCCAGTGGGTCATGCGGGGCTGGTTTCCGTAAGCGTAGCGCCCGGCGGTATCGATGGACGAGAAGACGCGGTTGTTGTCGAACCCGTCCATGAACGCGCATGGACCGTAGTCGATCGTCTCGCCGGAAATCGTGACGTTGTCGGTGTTCATCACACCGTGGATGAAGCCGACAGCCATCCAGCGCGCCACCAGTTCCGCCTGCGCACCCACGACTGCATCGAGCAGACCCGCCGCCCCTTCCGCATCGGGCCACAGGCGGTCGATGGCGTAGGCGGTCAGTCGTTCCAGGGCGTCGACGTCTTCGCGGATGGCAAAGTATTGGAACGTCCCGACCCGCAGGTGTGAACGTGCAACGCGGGTGAGAACCGCCCCGGGCATCGGACCTTCACGGAAAATGTACTCCCCTGTCGATGTAGCGGCCAGCGCCCGCGTGGTGGGAACGCCAAGAGCATGCATCGCCTCGCTGACCAGATATTCCCGCAACACCGGACCGATCCACGCCCGGCCATCGCCCATTCGGGAGAACGGGGTGGGGCCGGAGCCTTTCAGCTGCAGGTCGAAGCGGGTACCCGAAGTGTCGATGACTTCGCCAAGCAACAGCGCACGACCGTCCCCCAGCTGGGGCGACCAGTTGCCGAATTGCTGACCGGCATAGGCCATCGCCAGCGGTTCGGAGCCTTCAACGACGCTGTTGCCAGCCAGCATTGCAAGGCCGCTGTCCGACTGCAGTTCGGACAGGCCAAGTTCGCTGGCAAGACCGTCGTTGAAGGCAAGCCAGGCTGGAGCTTTCACCGGCGTGGGATCTAGACGCGCATGGAACTTGTCCGGCAGGCGGGCGTAGCTGTTGTCGAATGCAATCATGCGGGATGATGTAGGGAGCGCAGGTGCCGCTTCACACCCGTGTTTCCGCAATCAGCCGATCCGCTCCGGCATCTCGCAGCGCCAGCGCGACGCGGCGGCCCAACTCGCGAGGGTAGCGGGCTTCGCCCTCGCCGCTTTCATGCAAGATGGTGCTCCCATCGAGTGACATGACGGCCGCTTCCATGCGCATCACCTCACCTTCGATGGTGGCATGGGCGGCGATGGGGCTGTTGCAATGACCGTCCAGCACCCAAAGCACCTCACGCTCCGCTTCTGCCCTGGCGCGGGCGTCGGCGTCGTCGATGCGGGCGAGGTAATCGCGCACCTGCCAGTTCGTCTCGGCGCATTCCACGGCAACAATTCCCTGCCCGACGGCGGGTAGCATCTCGGAGGTGGAGAAGGTGTGGTCGATCCTGTCCGCCATCTCGACCCGCGCAAGACCCGACGTGGCGAGCAGGATGGCATCGGCGGGTTCGGTCACACTCCCGTCCGGCATTTGCTGGCCTTCGCCGTCATCCAGCTTGCGAATGCGGCTGTCGGCGGCACCGCGGAAATGGATGACCTCGATGTTCGGCAGCAGGTCGCGCAGAAAGGCGGCACGGCGCACGGAATTGGTGCCGATGCGGAAGCCCCGCCCCCCGTCGGCTTGCAGAGTGGCCATCGACAGGCCGGGCCGGAGCACGAGGCTGTCCGTCGGGTCGTCCCGTTTCAGGTATGCGGCGATGACGAGGCCCGGCACCTCTTCGTTGCCGGGCATGTCCTTCAACGAATGCATGGCGCACTGGCTGCGCCCGGCGACTACGTCGGCGCGGATTTCGGCAACGAAGGCACCGCCCTTCCCACCGTGGCGATCCAGCCTGGAAATCTGGTCCCGGTCCCCGCGCGGCGCGTTTTGGGCGAGATCGACGGCGAGGCCCGGCACGGCTTCGCGCAACAGGTCGGCAACGTGGTGCGACTGCGCAAGCGCCATCTTGCTCTTGCGGGTGGCAATCAGAAACGGGGAATTCATGTCACGGCCTTGCGGGTCTTGTATTGCGGGAGGTCCCAGGCCGACGTCGCGATGATATCCGACAGCGTTGCGGCGGCGTGGTCCACATCGTCAGGGGTGTTGTAAAGCGGCGCGAAGCCGAAGCGCAAAATGTCCGGGGCACGAAAGTCCCCGATCACGCCGCGCTCGATCAGCACCTGCATGATGGCATAGCCTTCCGAGTGGGAAAACGAAACCTGGCTTCCTCGGTCGGCGGGGTTGCGCGGGCTGACGAGGGTAAGCTCGGTCGCCGCTTCGACGCGGGCGATGAACCGTTCGCACAATTCGGTGGAGCGTGCTCGAACATCGATCATGTCCACCGTGTCCCAGATGTCGAGCGCGGTTTCGAGTGCTGCCATCTGGATGACCGGCGGCGTGCCGATACGAAAGCGATCGATGCCGTCACCAGGTGCATAGGTGGGCTCGAAGGCGAAGGGACGGGCGTGGCCGAGCCAGCCTGCCAGCGCCGGTGAGGTGGCCTCGGCATGGTCTAGGCGGACGGTGATGAAAGCGGGCGCGCCGGGACCGCCATTTAGGTATTTGTAGGTGCAGCCCACGGCGAAATCGGCGTTCACCGCCTGCAGATCAACAGGGACGGCACCTGCGGAATGGGCGAGATCCCATACCACGAGCGCACCGGCTTCGTGGGCACGCGCCGTCAGGTCGGCCATGTTGTGCATGCGGCCGGTTCGGTAGTCCACCTGCGTGAGCATCACGACGGCGACGTCATCGTCAATACGGCCTGCCACATCCTCCGGCGCGACGCAGACCAGTTCGTGCCCCTTGTCGAGAGAGGCGAACAGGCTTTCGGCCATGTACAGGTCGGTCGGAAAGTTGCCGGTATCGGACAGCACGGTGCGCCGGTCGGGCTGCAAAGCGAGCGCGGCGGCGAGTGCCTGATGAACTTTCAGCGACAGGGTGTCGCCCAGAACCGTGGTTCCGGGCGCTGCACCGATCAGCCGACCGACGCGATCTCCCAGCACGCGCGGCTGCTGCATCCAGCCCTCGCCGCTGCGCCCGCCGCCGTTCCAGCCGCCGATGAGCATTTCACCCCATTCATCGGCCAGCACGGCATCCACACGAGCGCGCGCGGCTTTCGGCAACGGGCCGAGCGAATTACCG
The DNA here is from genome assembly GCA_963711195.1 of uncultured Alphaproteobacteria bacterium. GTDB lineage: Bacteria > Pseudomonadota > Alphaproteobacteria > Rhizobiales > Rhizobiaceae > Pseudahrensia. The sequence continues at coordinate 12,606 of CAVQDK010000001.1, read as the reverse complement.
TCGAGATAGGTGATGCCGTCCGGGAGATCGAAGGCGGCGCGGGTCGTCGCAAAGTCAGACATAGCGGTTGACGATATTCTCCAGCAGTTCCTGCTGGCCGGAACGGGGTTGTGGGTTCACCCCTTCCCGCTCGACCCAATCCGCGATCTCGGCGAGCGTCTGCTTGCCGGCCAGCATTTCAACTGCACCCTCGTGGGTCCAGTTGGAGTAGCGTTCGTCGAGCATGTCCTCCAGCACCCGATCCTCCCACATGGCATGGGCGGCCTTGAAGCCGCGGGCGCAGGTGTCCATCGCGCCGATATGGGCGATCAGCAGGTCGCCGGGATCGATCGACTGACGGCGCAGCTTGGCGTCGAAGTTGGTGCCGCCCGTGGCGAAGCCGCCGCCGCGCAGGATGTGGTAATAGGCCAGCGCCACTTCCGGCACGTTGTTGGGAAACTGGTCCGTATCCCAGCCGGATTGGTAGTCGTTGCGGTTCATGTCGATGGAGCCGAATACGCCAAGCGCCTGGGCCAGTGCGATCTCGTGCTCGAACGAATGCCCCGCGAGAATGGCATGGCCCTGTTCGATGTTCAGCTTGATCTCGTTTTCCAACCCATGACGCTTCAGGAAACCGTAACAGGTGGCCACGTCGTAATCGTATTGATGTTTCGTCGGCTCCTGCGGCTTCGGTTCCAGCAGGATCGTGCCCTTGAAGCCGATCTTGTGTTTGTGTTCCACCACCATGTTGAGGAAACGGCCGAGCTGCGCGTCCTCCCGTTTCAGGTCGGTGTTGAGCAGCGTCTCGTAGCCCTCGCGCCCGCCCCACAAGACGTAGTTCTCGCCGCCGAGGCGGTGGGTGGCGTCGAGACAGGTTTTCACGGTCGCTGCGGCGAAGGCGAAGACGCGGGCGTCGGGATTCGTAGCGGCACCGGCCATGTAGCGGCGGTGGGAAAACAGGTTCGCCGTACCCCAGAGCAATTTCACGCCGGTCTGTTCCATCTTCTCCTCGAAGATATCGACCATGGCGTTCAGGTTTTCGGTGTTTTCCGCAAACGAGTCGCCTTCGGGGCGCACATCCGCGTCGTGGAAGCAGAAATAGGGTGCGCCCAGCGCGGTGAACATCTCGAAGGCCACGTCGGCCTTGAGCTTGGCCGCTTCCATCGGGTCAGGTTGGCGGTCGCGGAAACCACGGGCGATCGAAGGTCTGCCCGCCAAACGGGTCGCCGCCTTCCCACGCGAAGGAATGCCAATAGGCAACGGCAAAGCGCAGATGGTCCTCCATCCGCTTGCCACCAACCATCTCGTTCGGGTCGTAATGCCGGAAAGCAAGCGGGTTGGTGCTTGTGTTGCCCTCGAACGGGATGAATGTCGTGTTGCCGAAAAAGCCTGAACTCATGTGCCTGCTCCGCTGAGTGCCGCGTAGAGATGTCGGTAATGCGCGTGGCGATCGGAAAGGTCACGCTCCGGTTCAAAGGTTCGCGCGGTAGCGGGCTGTGTGCAGACAGCCGCCGGGTCCGCCCCTTCCGCCGCCAGCAGTCCGAGCCGCGCGGCGCCGAAGGCTGCACCGAATTCGCCGTCTGCCGGTAGAGTGACGGGAAGCGCCAGCGCGTCTGCAACAAGCTGTAGCCAACGGTGAGACGCGGAACCGCCGCCGACCGCCAGCACGCGCGACGGTGTGGTGCCAGCGTTTGCCAGCGCAATCTTGCTGTCGGCCAGCGCAAAGGCGACACCCTCCATGACGGAGCGGGTCAACGTGGCGCGGTCGTGACCGTGGTCGAGGCCGATGAACGAACCCCGAATGGCGGCGTCGTTGTGAGGCGTGCGCTCTCCTGCCAGGTAGGGCAGGAACAGCGGTCCCTGCGGCGTATCGACGGTGACTTCGGCGGCGAGCGAAGCGGCATCGGTGCCGTTCACCCCCGCCCACCAGTTCAGCGCGTCGGTGGCCGACAGGATCACGCCCATCTGGTGCCACGAGCCGGGCAGCGCGTGGCAGAAGGCGTGGATGGCACTGTCGGGGTTCGGCTTGTAACCGTCATTGGCCGCGAACAGCACACCGGATGTGCCGAGCGACACGAACGCCGCGTCGTCGCTTACGGTGCCGAGGCCGATGGCAGATGCCGCATTGTCGCCGCCCCCGCCCGCGACCGGTACCGGTTTCATGCCCCATCGGGCCGCAAGGTCGGCGCGAAGGTGTCCCGAAACCTGCGACCCCTCCACCAGGGACGGCATGTGCGACCGGTCGAGATGACACGCCGCCAGCAGAGCGTCGGACCAGTCGCGCTTGCCCACGTCGAGCCAGCTCGTGCCGGAGGCGTCGGACATATCCGACACCGCCTCCCCGGTCAGCCAAAGGCGCAGATAGTCTTTCGGCAACAGGATGCGGCGGGTTCGGGTGAAGATCTCCGGTTCGTTCGTGCGCACCCATTCGACCTTCGGCGCGGTAAAACCAGGGAAGACGACGTTGCCGCTGATGGCGCGAAATTGCGGATCGGCGTCCATCGCCGCCGCTTCCGTCCCCGCACGGGTGTCGTTCCACAACATGCAGGGCCGCAGGGGGTTGTCATCGGCACCGAGTAGCGTAGCCCCGTGCATCTGGCCGGACAGGCCCATGCCCCCCACGGCGGACAGATCGGCATCCAGCGCGGACATAACCGCGTCGCATGCATCGAGCCAGCTTCGCGGCTCCTGCTCGGACCAACCACTTGCGGGGCGTTGAACGGAAAGCGGCGCATGGGCGCTGGCAACGACGCGCTGGTCGACATCGATCAGCAGAGCCTTCAGACCGGATGTTCCCAGATCGAGACCGATATACATCAAGCCCTCCCCGGCCCAGTGATATGCCGCCTTTTGAAGCATTGCCATCGACCGACCGCAACCGCATGTCTCGGCAAAAGGCGACGCTTCTGTTAAGGCGATGCCGTTCTCACATCGGGCCTTGCATCCTATGACCAAGCACGTGGACGTCTTCATCATCGGAGGCGGCATCAACGGTGTCGGGATCGCTCGCGACGCGGCCGGTCGCGGCTATTCGGTGGCCCTGTGCGAGAAGATGGATCTGGCGTCCGGCACCTCCAACTGGTCGTCCAAGTTAGTGCATGGGGGCGTGCGCTATCTGGAGCACTACGAGTTTGGCCTCGTCCGCAAGGCGTTGAAGGAACGCGAGGTGCTGTGGGCAGCCGCGCCCCATATCGTGCGCCCCATGCGGTTCATCCTGCCCCACCACCGCGACCTGCGCCCGGCATGGCTGCTGCGGCTGGGCCTGTTCCTCTATGACAATATCGGCGGGCGGAAACTGCTGCCTGCCACGAAGACCGTCGATCTTGCGAACGGTCCCTACGGCGCGCCGTTGAAGGACATGTTCTCCAAGGGTTTTCAGTATTCCGACTGTCAGGTGGACGATGCGCGTCTCGTCGTTCTGAATGCCATGGATGCTGCTGCAAAGGGAGCGGAGATTTCCACCCGCCGCGAAGTCGTCTTCGCCAAGCGCGAGGGCGAGCATTGGCAGATCGATGCGCGGGACGAAGACGGCACGGTGGTGGAATACACCGCCGGTCTGATCGTCAATGCGGCTGGTCCGTGGGTCGACATGGTGCTGGGCGAGGCCTTCGGGCACAACGATGCGCAAAATGTGCGGATGGTGAAGGGCAGCCACATCGTCGTGCCCGCCCTGTTCGAGCACGACAACGCCTATATCTTTCAGAATGCGGACGAGCGCATCATTTTTGCAATTCCGTGGCGGGAGGGCACGACGCTGATCGGCACCACTGATGCGGACTTCGAGGGCAATCCGCGCGATGCGAAGATCAGCGAGGCGGAGACAAGCTATCTTTGCGAGGCCGCGAGCGAATATTTCGAAAAGCCGATTACGCCCGCCGATATCGTATGGACCTATTCCGGCGTCCGCCCGCTTTACGACGATGGCGCATCCGCCGCCCAGGAAGCGACGCGGGACTATGTGTTTCGTCGCGACGGGCCGACGGATGAACCGGCACTGATGAACATCTTCGGCGGTAAGATCACCACCTATCGCGAATTGTCGGAAAAGATGCTGGAGGCCATCGAAGCGGAACTTGGCCGTCGCGGTCGTCCGTGGACCGCGCGCGCGCCCTTGCCGGGTGGCGATTTTCCGACGCAGGGCATCGACGCGCTGATCGGAGCGACCCGCGCGCGCTATCCGTTTCTTGACGCGGCGCAGGCCGAGCGTCTCGTGCGCGCTTACGGAACGCGCGTGACGCAGGTGTTGGGCAATGCTACCGCTCGGGAACAGCTTGGCGAAGATTTCGGCAGCGGTCTCACCGAGGTCGAAGTGATGTATCTGATGACGAACGAATGGGCGCGCACCGCGGAAGACGTGGTGGAACGGCGCAGCAAGTTGCTGTTGCGGATGGACGCTGAGCAGATCGCGCGGCTGCGATGGGTGGATGGCGGAGCGGGTCTAGTAGCCGATCGCGCAGCCATCCTTGCGCGGGTCGCTGCCGCCTATCAGCACGCCATTGTCCCAATCGATGCGGATGGCCTGACTGCCGCCGATGGGATGGTCGGCAACCGCGATGTCATGGCCGCGCCGGCGGAGCTCTTTGACAATGTCGGCAGGCACGGTGTTTTCGATCTCGACGGCACCGGTGAAGGGATCGACCATCCAGCGCGGTGCGTCCTGCGCCTCCTGCACGTCCAGACCGTAACCCAGATGGCGGGTCAGGAACTGCATCTGGCCCATGGCCTGATACTCGCCACCCATGACGCCGAAACTCATGCTGGTCCGCCCATCACGGCGCAGCATGCCCGGGATGATCGTGTGCAGAGGGCGTTTGCCGGGCGCAATACAGTTGGGGTGGCCTTCCTCCAGCACGAAGCCTTGCCCGCGATTGGTCAGCACGATGCCCGATTTCGGCGTGGTGATGCCGCTGCCCCAACCCCAGAACAAGGTGTTGATGAAGGAGACCGCATTACGGTCCTTGTCCACGACCTGGATCGTCACCGTGTCGCGGTGCTCTATGCCGAGCGTTTCCCGTTCGACGGGTCTGGCGCGGTCCATGGCGATGTCGTCGAACAGCGCGCGGGCGTAGTCGGCGGATAGAAGCGTTTCGACGGGGACAGATGCCTGCTTCGGATCAGCCAGGTGCATCCCGCGTGCGGCATAGGCGCGGCGACAGGCTTCCAGTTCCAGATGGATGCGATCGGCCGACAGCATCGGCATATCCGGCGCGTGACGCATCATGTTCATCAGCAGCAGCGCGATGACCCCCTGCCCGTTGGGCGGGCATTCGTGGATGGTTTCGCCCGCGAAGTCGGTCGTGATGGTCGTGACGTAATCGCCCCCGGCGTCGGCGAAGTCTTCCATCGTGTGCAGACCGCCCAAACCCTGGAGGGTCTCGACCATCTCTCGTGCGAGAGAGCCGCGATAGAACGCGTCCCGCCCTTCGCGCGCGATCATCTCCAGCGTGCCCGCCAGTTCCGTCTGCCGGTGGATGGCACTGACTTCCGGCACCATTCCGTCCGGCAGGAAGATGCGAGCGAGGGCGTCGTTGGTTCGCAAATGGTCGGCGTTCTTGGTCCAGTCGGCATGAACCCGTGGTGAAACCGGGTAGCCGTCGCGTGCCAGTTCGACAGCCGGTTGCAGAAGTTCGGCGAACGGTCTTGTGCCATGGTCGGCATTGAGTCGCGCCCAGGCATCGACCGCGCCCGGCACGATGACGCTGTGGGGGGACGTGCGGGTGAGGGCTTCCACCCGTTCGTCTCGCAAACGCTCCAACGTGGCGGCACGCGGTGCGCGGCCCGAACCGTTATAGGCGACGACGTCCTTGCTACCCGCCGGTGCCCATAACGCAAAGCAGTCCCCGCCGATACCTGTGGACCCCGGCTCCACGACACCCTGCACCGCGCAAGCGGCGATGGCGGCGTCCATGGCGTTGCCGCCGTCCTTCAACACGTCGATGGCGACCTGCGAGGACAACGGGTGCGATGTGGCCGCCATGCCGTTGCGGGCATAGACGGGCGAACGGCCCGGCTGCTGAAAATCGCGCATATTTCGATCCCTCGAGGCGGCAGATGTGCACTGGCCCAGCGCGGGCGAGCGTGTAGAAGACAATCAACCACACGTTCAGACGTTGCGCCATGACCGTCGCCCTGCATGACCTTTCCACACTGACGACGATGGAGCGCGATAATCTGCTATCGCGGGCCGAGGACGATCTCGCGCCGTTCATCGAGAAGGTGATGCCGATCGTCGCCGCGGTGCGGGAACGGGGCGACGCTGCGCTGGTGGAGTTTGCAGGACGGTTCGATGGTGCGCAGGTGCGTGCCGACGATCTGAAAGTCGCGGACGCTGCGTTCGACGCCGCCTACGATGCGCTCGACGCCGAATTCGTCGACGTCCTTCGCTACAGCGCCGACAACATCCGCCGGTTTCACAAGCGGCAGATGCCGGAAACGTTGCAATGGACGATGGAAATCCGACCCGGTGCGACGGTCGGAGAGCGGTTCACCCCGATCGATTCGGTCGCCTGCTATTCGCCGCGCGGCAAGGGATCGTTTCCCTCCGTCACACTGATGTCGGTCATCCCGGCGGTCGTTGCGAGTGTGCCGGAGATCGTCGTTCTGACGCCGCCGATGCCGGACGGTTCGGTCGACCCGGCGACGCTGGTGGCCGCCGATATTGCCGGGTGCCGCAATGTGTACAAGGCCGGCGGCGCACAGGCCGTGGCGGCGGTCGCCTATGGGACGCAGACCATACCGCGGTGCCTGAAGATCGAAGGGCCGGGTTCGCCCTATCTGGCAGCGGCGAAGGTGGCGCTTGCCAACCGTATCGACCCCGGCATGCCAGCCGGTCCGAGCGAGGCGATCGTGTTTGCCGACGACAGCGCCAACGGGCGCATCGCTGCGCTGGACACCATCATCGAAAGCGAACACGGGGACGATTCCAGCGTGTTTCTCGTCACCACGTCGCGGGCCATCGCCGAAGAAGCGCGCGTGGCCATTCCGGGCTACTGGGCAGACATGAGTGCCGAGCGGGCGGGCTATTCCCGCACCGTGCTTTCCGGCACATCGGGCGGCATCGTGCTGGCGCGGGACGACGCGGAAGCCTACGCCTTCATCAACGACTACGCGCCGGAACATCTGCAAATTTTATCGGATGATCCCGACCGCCATGTTCCACACATCCGCAACGCTTCGGAAATCCTGCTCGGTCACGACACGCCCGGCTCCATCGCGAATTACATGATGGGACCGAATTGCGTGTTGCCCACGTCGGGCGCAGCGCGGACGCGGTCGCCTTTGGGGGTGATGAACTTTCTGAAAGCATGCTCCATCGGACGGCTGGACCGCATCGGATTGCAGGAAATGGGACCGAAAACGGCGGTCTTCGCGCAGTATGAAGGTTTCGATGCCCACGCGGCGGCGGTTGGCGACAAGCGCCGCGCGGCGAGGGGCAACGGCTAAGGTCGCGCCCGCCGCGCCCCGCACCAGACGTGCAGCGCGATGCCGATACCATAGGCCAGCACGGCGAACAGGACGAAACCCCACAGGCCCAGTGAGACCATGGCAAACAAGAGCAGCGGTGTGCCGATGCTGTTACCCAGATTGCCCATCTGCGCCATCGCTCCGTTGGCCCGGGCCTGATCTTCGGCGTGGTCGAGCAATTCGGGAACGGCGGCAAAGCTTGCGGCCTGCACGAGACCGAGTGCGGCGAACAGGCCGACAGCCAGCGCGGCCCGGGCCTCCACGAACGGCATCGCCGTAGCGATGACGGCCGACAGGGCGAAACCGAGCATCACGGTCGTCACCGCCGAAACATGCCGCAAGATGACGAGACCGGTCACGAGAGCCGAAACGAGTCCGGCAATCGGCATCGCCGCGATGGCCCAACCCCGGTTCGCCTCGTCCAGCCAGTCCGGCAGGACGGTGAGGATTGCGACGTAAGTCAACGTGTAGAGCAGCCATCCGAAGGCCGGCGCGGCGATGGCGGGCGAACGGTAGGCTGCGACGTGCTCGCGCCAGAGCCAGCCAGCAGTGATGTTCGGCGCATGACCGCCGGCGGGGATCAGCCGTCTGGGAAGCATCATCGACAGCGATGCCGCACTCGCTGCCATGACGAGGCCGTGGGCGAGGAACAGGGCGGGCAGCCCGTTCGCTTCCACAAGAGGAAGGCCGAACAGCGCGGTGATAGCGAACGCCACGCCAAAGAACGTGCTCCAGATCGACATTACCAACGGACGCCAGCGTGCCGGACTGATCTGCGCCATCAACGTTGGTGCGGCCACGACGATGACCAGGTGCGACAACCCCTCGACGACGCGGGTCGCCAGCATGAGACCGAAGCCCGGCAACAGCGCCTGCGCGAATGACAGAGCGGCCCCCAGCAGCAACGCAGGCAGCAACAGGGTGCGGAAGCCGAAGCGGGCTATCAGCAGCCCGGCGAACAACCCGCACACGATACCGACGATGCTGAGCGCGGATACGAGAAAGCCGATCTCCGCCCCGTTGGCCGGATAGATCGCCCGCACCTGTGCGAACACCGTGCCGATCTTGGCAAACTGCGCCGCCGCGCCCAGCCCCGCCAGCCACAACAGCGCGAGCAGCAGGACGGTGCGTGGGGTCAGGCGTTCGGGCGTGACGGATGGTTCGGACATGGTGGTGCCATGGCAGCCAACGTCTTCTGCCGCAACAACGGGTGCAGGGAGAGCAGGCTCAGCCGTCGGCGTCCAGCGCGTAGCCGGCACCGCGCACGGTGCGGATGAGGTTCGACGCGCCACCGGCATTCAGAATCTTGCGCAGCCGGCCGACATGAACATCCACCGTGCGCTGGTCGATCTCCCCGTCGCGGCCCCAGACCCGGTCCATCAACAGGTCCCGGGACCAGACGCGCTTCGGGCGCTCCATCAGCACCGTCAGTAGCCGAAATTCGGTGGGGCCAAGCCGCAACGCCTTGCCAGCGCGGGTCACGCGATGCTCGGCGCTGTCGAGGACGATATCCTCGAATGTCAGGCTCGCCCCGGTCGCCGCCGGTCGGGACTGGCGCAACCGCGCGCGGACGCGGGCCACCAGTTCGCCGACGCCGTAGGGTTTGACGACGTAATCGTCCGCCCCCGTTTCCAGCCCACGCACCCGATCCGCCTCCTCGCCGCGCGCGGTCAGCATGATGACCGGGATGTCGCGGGTTTCCTCCGCCTGCTTGAGGCGACGGCAGATTTCGATGCCGGAAATGGATGGCAGCATCCAGTCCAGGATGATCGCGTCGGGCATGACTTCGATGGCCAGCAGCAACGCTTCTTCGCCATCGTCCGTGGCCTCGACGGAAAATCCCTCGCGTTCCAGATTGTAGCGCAGCATATCCAGCTGCGGTGCCTCGTCCTCGACGATCAGGATCGTCGCCTGCTCCACTCCCGGTCGTGCAAGCGCCGCGGACACGCCGTCATTCTCCGCTGGATGCAACATAACCAGAGGTCTCGTCGCCTTTGGGCCGCTCTTCGTCCGGCATTTGGCCGTCAATGAGGAAATGTATCTGTTCGGCGATGGAGGTGGTGTGGTCGCCCATGCGTTCGATGTTCTTGGAGATGAACAGCAGATGCATGCAGGGGGTGATGTGGCGTGGGTCCTCCAGCATGTAGGTCAGCAAGGTGCGAAAGAGGTTGTTGTGGATCTGATCGACCTCCTCGTCGCGCAGGCGCACGTCTTCGGCGGCAGCGAGGTCGCGGGTCAGATAGGCGTCGAGCACGTCCTTCACCATCTGGCGCACCATCAGGCACATGCGGCGGATGGTTTTGGCGGACGAGCCCACCGGCGGCACCTGCGCCAGCACCTTGCTGCGCTTGGCGAGGTTTTTCGTGTAGTCGCCGATGCGCTCCAGATCGGCTGCGACCTTCAACGCCGCCAGAACAGATCGCAGGTCCTGAGCCTTTGGCTGACGCAATGCGATGATGCGCACGACGAGCTGGTCGATTTCCGCTTCCAGATCGTCCACCGCCTTATCGGCGAGCAGTAGCCTGGCGGCAACGTCCTGATCGCGGGAGACGATGAGTTCGGCGGCGTCTTCCATCTGCTGTTCAACCAGGCCGCCCATGGTGACGACCTTATCCTCGATGAGGGCCAGATCCTTGTCGAAGGCGGATGCAATGTGTCGGTTCAGTTCGGCCATGGTCGGCTCCTTACCCGATGCGACCGGAAATGTAGCTTTCCGTTCGCGGGTCTCTCGGGTTGGTGAAGATGTCGTCGGTCGCGCCGGTTTCCACGATGTTGCCGAGGTGGAAGAACGCCGTTTCCTGGCTCACGCGGGCGGCCTGCTGCATGGAGTGGGTGACGATGACGATGGTGTAACGCTGACGCAATTCGTCGATCAGTTCCTCGACGATGGCCGTGGCGATCGGGTCCAGGGCCGAGCACGGCTCGTCCATCAAAATCACATCGGGAGAGACGGCAATGGCGCGGGCGATGCACAGGCGCTGCTGTTGGCCGCCGGACAGACCGGTGCCGGGTTCGTTCAGGCGGTCCTTCACCTCTTTCCACAGGCCCGCCCGTTTGAGACTTTTCTCCACCTTCGCGTCCATCTCCGACTTGCCGCTTGCAAGGCCGTGGATGCGCGGGCCGTAGGCGACGTTTTCGTAGATGCTTTTGGGAAACGGGTTGGGCTTCTGGAACACCATTCCGACTTCGGCACGCAGTTCCACCACGTCCACGTCGGCATCGTAGATGTTGCGACCATCAAGCAGAATGTCGCCTTCCACGCGAGCGATATCGACGGTGTCGTTCATACGGTTGAGACAGCGCAGGAACGTGGACTTGCCGCAGCCGGACGGGCCGATCAGTGCGGTGACCTGCTTCTCGCGGATATCGAGGCCGACGCCGTTGAGCGCCTGCTTGTCGCCGTAGAAGACGGAGACGTCCCGGCATTCCATCTTCACGGGATTGTTCGTTGCGGGGGTCACTGTCGGTCCTTTGAAATGGGTCGCACCACGGTCGGCCTACCAGCGCCGTTCGAAGCGGCTGCGGAGCCACACGGCGATGGCGTTCATGGCGATGAGGAAAAGTAGAAGGATGACGATGGCCGCCGCCGTCTTCTGCTGAAAGCCGATTTCGGGGAAGTCAGCCCACATGTAGATCTGCACGGGGAGAACGGTCGCGGGGTCGGTCACACCGGTGGGCAGGTCGACCACGAAGGCGACCATGCCGATCATCAGCAGCGGTGCCGTCTCGCCCAGCGCACCGGCCATGCCGATGATCGTGCCCGTCAGCATGCCGGGCATGGCGAGTGGCAGGACGTGGTGAAACACGGTCTGGATGCGGGAAGCCCCGATGCCCAGTGCGGCTTCGCGGATGGAAGGCGGCACGGCACGCAGAGCGGCGCGGGAGGCGATGATGATCGTGGGCAATGTCATCAGAGCCAGCACCATGCCGCCGACGATAGGGGCTGATCGCGGGAACTCCATGAAGTTGAGGAACACTGCAAGGCCCAGCAGGCCGAAGACGATGGACGGGACTGCTGCGAGATTGTTGATGTTGACCTCGATGAAGTCCGTCAACCGGTTCTTGGGCGCGAACTCTTCCAGATAGATCGCGGCCAGTATGCCGACGGGCGCGGACAGCAACAGGGTTATGCCAAGTGTCAGCGCCGAACCGATGAGCGCACCCATGATGCCCGCCATTTCCGGCTCGCGGCTTGCACCGCCGGTGAGAAACTGGACGTTGAACTTGCGCTCCACGATGCCGCGTTCGACGAGCGCGTCGACATAGGCGATTTCGGCGTCGGTGATATTGCGCTGGCTCTCCGGCAGACTCGTATCGACCAGGCCTTTCAGATAAAGGTCCGCGTCGTCGGAAATCGGCACGTCGATGGTCCGTGTCGTGCCGATCCAGTCGGTGTTGTCTGCTACAGCCGCGCGCACGATGACGGGCGCACCGGTGGAGAACAGGCCGCGGATCGTACGCGTTTCGTTGCGTCCTGTGATTTCTGGAAACAGGCCGGTCTCGGCGTCGCGCACGACGGCGCGGTAATCGAACGTATCCGCGTTCTCGGCGGTCAGGGCGTCGTCGGTCAGTTCCACCGGCAGTGCGACGTGGTAGTAGGTGAAGGCCGGGATCGCGTTGCCGACGACGGTGGACAGCAGCAGCACAAGAAAGCCGAAGGCCGTAAAGACCGCCGCCAGGCCGTAGAGTCGAAAGCGCCGTTCAGCCGCAAAGCGCTTGGCGGTGCGCTTGGAGCGGGTGCGACCGACATCGGACACCCCCTTTCCGCCATGACCGGCAGCGGGCGGCGCAATCCGGGTCGCGCCGGTATCATGGGCCTCGACCGCGGCTTCGCCGGGGGTAACGCCCGATCTGGTGGATGTATCAGTCATACTGTTCCTTGTATTTCTGAACGACCCGCAGGGCGACGACGTTGAGCGCCAGCGTGATGACGAAGAGAACGAGCCCCAGCGCGAAGGCCGCGAGCGTCTTGGCACTGTCGAACTCCTGATCCCCCACCAGCAGCGTCACGATCTGCACCGTGACAGTGGTAACGGCTTCCAGAGGATTGATCGTCAGGTTCGCCGCGAGCCCCGCCGCCATGACGACGATCATGGTTTCGCCAACGGCGCGGGAGACGGCCAGCAGCAGCGCCGATACGATGCCCGGCAGGGCGGCGGGCAA